>NZ_AUMN01000052.1 GCF_000430705.1 Arthrobacter castelli DSM 16402 | reverse complement strand
GGGCGAAGCTGGGAATTTAAGCCCCAGTAAACGGCGGTGGTAACTATAACCATCCTAAGGTAGCGAAATTCCTTGTCGGGTAAGTTCCGACCTGCACGAATGGAGCAACGACTTCCCCGCTGTCTCAACCATAAACTCGGCGAAATTGCATTACGAGTAAAGATGCTCGTTACGCGCAGCAGGACGGAAAGACCCCGAGACCTTTACTATAGTTTGGTATTGGTGTTCGGTGTGGCTTGTGTAGGATAGGTGGGAGACGTCGATATTCACACGCTAGTGTGGGTGGAGTCATCGTTGAAATACCACTCTGGTCATACTGGATATCTAACTTCGGCCCGTAATCCGGGTCAGGGACAGTGCCTGATGGGTAGTTTAACTGGGGCGGTTGCCTCCTAAAGAGTAACGGAGGCGCCCAAAGGTTCCCTCAGCCTGGTTGGCAATCAGGTGGCGAGTGTAAGTGCACAAGGGGGCTTGACTGTGAGAGTGGCAGCTCGAGCAGGGACGAAAGTCGGGACTAGTGATCCGGCGGCACATTGTGGAATGGCCGTCGCTCAACGGATAAAAGGTACCTCGGGGATAACAGGCTGATCTTGCCCAAGAGTCCATATCGACGGCATGGTTTGGCACCTCGATGTCGGCTCGTCGCATCCTGGGGCTGGAGTTGGTCCCAAGGGTTGGGCTGTTCGCCCATTAAAGCGGTACGCGAGCTGGGTTTAGAACGTCGTGAGACAGTTCGGTCCCTATCCGCTGCGCGCGTAGGAAATTTGAGAAGGTCTGTCCTTAGTACGAGAGGACCGGGACGGACGAACCTCTGGTGTGTCAGTTGTACTGCCAAGTGCACCGCTGATTAGCTACGTTCGGGATGGATAACCGCTGAAAGCATCTAAGTGGGAAGCCGGCTTCAAGATGAGATTTCCACAGGCATTGTGCCTGGGAGGCCCCCAGCCAGACCACTGGGTTGATAGGCCGGACGTGGAAGCAAGGACTAAAGACTTGTGAAGCTGACCGGTACTAATAGGCCGACAACTTACACCACACCACCCCCCTCTCTTTGTGGGTTGGTGGTGTTCAAACCCAAGTATGCTCATGCGTCCACTATGTGGTTCCCGACCAACAAACCCGGCCGGGAACACACTTGATAAACGAATATTGAT
>NZ_AUMN01000051.1 GCF_000430705.1 Arthrobacter castelli DSM 16402 | reverse complement strand
TGAACCGTTTCCAGTTTGTGGGACACCGGTGTATTTAGGCTGCGATTTTCCCATTGTTTTTATATGCTATTTCGTATTCATTCGGTGTCACATAGTCGAGAGTCGAATGAAGGCGTTTTCTATTGTAGTAGATCTCGACGTATTCGAAAACCTCTTTGCGTACCTCATTCAGCCGCGTCCAGGGTTTACGATAAATCAGTTCCTTCTTGATCGTGGCAAAAAACGATTCCGCCGCAGCATTATCGTAGCAAGACCCGGTTCTGCCCATAGACCGGGTCACGTTATTCTTCCTGCAGAATTTAGCGAAATCGTTGGAGGTGTATACAGATCCACGGTCGGAATGGAAGATAACACCCGCAGCAGGCCGCCGGGTTTTCAGGGCGTTCGATAACGCGGCCTCGACCAAAGATTCACGCATATGATCAGCCACCGAGTAGCCCACGACCTTCCGGGAGAACAAATCAATGACCGTGGCCAGGTACACCCAGCCGGTGCCGACCCGGATATAGGTGATATCTCCAACCCACCGTTGATCCGGTGCCCCGGCGGTGAAGTCCCGCCCGATCAGATCCGCCACCTTCGGTGCATCGGGGTCGGCGATCGTGGTCTGTCTGCGTGGGCGTGGGTGGCAACATACCAGTCCCGCCTGACGCATCAGCCGCCAGACCCGCTTGACGCTGGTGGCCACTTCAGAGCGGGCCAGCCAGGCCTGCACCGCACGAGCCCCCACCCGGCCTTTCTGCCGAGTGAAGTAGTCACTGATCATCACCGTCAACTGCCGGTCCCACCGGTCATGGTCGGACTCTTCGCCGCTGAACCACCGGTAGTACCCGGATTTCGAGACCCCCAAGTATTCGCACATGAAACGGATGGAAAATTCGCCTTCGTCAGCCCAGCCGGCAATGGCAGTGTAAATCACTGTTCGTCCTTCGCCAGCCAGGCTGCGACTTTTTTTGCGAACCGCAATTCCATCTCCTGATGGGAAAGCCGCTTGTCTTTATCCTTAGCCTCTGCGCGTAAACGAATCAATTCCCGCCGCTCACTTTCGTTCAACGGCTCGTCTTCATCCGGTTCAGGCAAACTCTGCCTCCATTTCTTCACCCAGTTACCAAGAGTCGTCGACCCTATACCGAGATCCTCAGCAACACCGGCAATCGTTGCTCCATCATTGTTCACCAATTCTACCGCGTGCTTCTTATACTCATCAGTAAACTTCACCCGAGCTGAACCCATAACTAACCAACTCTCCGCAGAAAGCAGCTAAACCACCC
>NZ_AUMN01000050.1 GCF_000430705.1 Arthrobacter castelli DSM 16402 | reverse complement strand
CAGAAGTGCGGGCATTGCCGTATCGAGTTTCTCTCGAATGCCTGCCAGCATGGTTTCCCACGAGAGCCCGAGGCGTCGCGCGACCAACCCGGCAAACACCGCCGAAAGGATTAGTAGAGGTTCAGGTGCTAGACCCAGTATTCCGTATCCCCCAGCTAGTAAAAGCAGCATCGCCACTAGTGGAATCAGCGACAGGAAGAGCGAAGGAGAGCGGGATTGAGAAGTTTGGGGTGTGCTCTCTTGTGCCAGGTTCTTTTGATTTTTCAACCGAATGCTCCTTGAATGAGGATGTTTCCGTCACAGTAGACCTGCTTCCCGCAGGAAAATGCGTGTTGAATTTGTTGGTTCTCGTCTGTTAGGACGATGTCGGCGTCATTGCCTGCGGCTAGCCGCCCCTTATGATGGAGCTTCAGCGCATCAGCTGTGTTCGAAGTGGCGAGAGCCAATGCATCGGAGAAGCCCAACTCGGGAATTTCAGCACAAGCCCACACTTGCTGATAAAGAGTCTCCTGTTTCGCCAGGCTTAGCCCTACGAGCTTATTATGCTCATCGAATTTTGGAAGGCTGCCGTTGCCATCGGAAGACAGAGTGATCCTGCGTAAATCACCGCCGAAGCTCGCGTATTGTCTTACCCAGTCGACGGTGTCATCTTCGGCAGTCATATCGACGAAGGCACCTTTGGAAGCAAGACTTACTGCATCCTTAAGGAGTTCTTCACTGCGCGTTATATGCGTCGCGTATACAGAGCTTGCGGGAACGGGATAGCCATCGATGAGCTTATGAAGCAGAGACAAACGATCCGAATGAGGACCCACATGGAAGTGTGTCACTCCGGCCTTCTTACTGAGTAATCCACCCACATGGCATTGGCTCGTTAAGTGGGCGAGATCCTCAACGCCGGGTTGGAACGACCTGGGATCCGAAATCGCGATTTCACCGGCACCGATGATTTTGTCAATGAGTACAATGTCGTCAATGACCGAACCGGTGAGCGTGCGAGCTGGCAATTGATAATTCCCGGTAAAAATGTAGGTAGAGATTCCCTCTAAGCCTCGTGCCTTGGCCAGTAATCCTGAGGTATCCCTAGTGATTCCGTCTGTGCCGAGACATCCAACCACCGTAGTAACACCGGCGGCCACGATATCTGTCACATTGATCTCTGGGGTCCGGTTGGCAAATCCACCTTCGCCGCCGCCGCCCATGATGTGAACGTGAGGATCAATGAAGCCCGGTGTGGCGACAAGACCACCAGCTTCAAGAATTTGTGATCCGGGTAAATCGTTGAGCAAGTCCGCCTGAAGCTCGCCTATGAAGGAGATCTTTTGCCCTTCGATCAGGACGTCCTGATGGCCGAGGAATT
>NZ_AUMN01000049.1 GCF_000430705.1 Arthrobacter castelli DSM 16402 | reverse complement strand
AGTGGCGTGATCTAGACCCGAAGCGGAGTGATCTACCCATGGCCAGGTTGAAGCGACGGTAAGACGTCGTGGAGGACCGAACCCACCTAGGTTGAAAACTGGGGGGATGAGCTGTGGGTAGGGGTGAAAGGCCAATCAAACTCCGTGATAGCTGGTTCTCCCCGAAATGCATTTAGGTGCAGCGTTGCGTGTTTCTTGCTGGAGGTAGAGCTACTGGATGGCAGATGGGCCCTACCAGGTTACTGACGTCAGCCAAACTCCGAATGCCGGTAAGTGAGAGCGCAGCAGTGAGTCTATGGGGGATAAGCTTCATAGTCGAGAGGGAAACAGCCCAGACCACCAACTAAGGCCCCTAAGCGTGTGCTAAGTGGGAAAGGATGTGGAGTTGCGAAGACAACCAGGAGGTTGGCTTAGAAGCAGCCATCCTTGAAAGAGTGCGTAATAGCTCACTGGTCAAGTGATTCCGCGCCGATAATGTAGCGGGGCTCAAGTACACCGCCGAAGTTGTGGCATTCACATAAGACCCAAGCATGGAGGCTTTGTTTCTTCGTGTTCAGGGGTGTGGATGGGTAGGGGAGCGTCGTGCCGGCAGTGAAGCCGCGGTGTAAACCAGTGGTGGAGGCGGCACGAGTGAGAATGCAGGCATGAGTAGCGAAAGACGGGTGGGAAACCCGTCCGCCGAATGATCAAGGGTTCCAGGGTCAAGCTAATCTGCCCTGGGTAAGTCGGGGCCTAAGGCGAGGCCGACAGGCGTAGTCGATGGATAACGGGTTGATATTCCCGTACCGGCGAAGGACCGTCCATACTGATCTGGTGATGCTAACCGTCCGCGCTGTTGCCGGTGGCCTTTTGGGTCGCTGGTGGTGGTGTGCGCGGGATCCGATCCGGGGAGGTAAGCGTATTAACAGGTGTGACGCAGGAAGGTAGCCGGGCCGGGCGATGGTTGTCCCGGTCTAAGGATGTAGGGTCGCAGATTGGCAAATCCGTCTGCGTGTGTTGGATCACGTGCCTGAGATCTGATGGGACCCCCGTATTGGGGGGATCCGGTGATCCTATGCTGCCGAGAAAAGCATCGACGCGAGGTTCGAGTTGCCCGTACCCGAAACCGACACAGGTGATCAGGTAGAGAATACCAAGGCGATCGAGAGAATTATGGTTAAGGAACTCGGCAAAATGCCCCCGTAACTTCGGGAGAAGGGGGGCCTGCCCCGTGACGGAGACTGTGCTCTCCTATGAGCGGGTGTGGGCCGCAGAGACCAGGGGGAAGCGACTGTTTACTAAAAACACAGGTCCGTGCGAAGTCGCAAGACGATGTATACGGACTGACTCCTGCCCGGTGCTGGAAGGTTAAGAGGACTGGTTAGC
>NZ_AUMN01000048.1 GCF_000430705.1 Arthrobacter castelli DSM 16402 | reverse complement strand
GGCTCTTCGCATTTAGGCATGGTTAGCGGTTTTTCGCCGGTAGGGGCGGTGGCCGCCGGCGGCCAGTAGGCATCTGAGCCTGTAGTTGGCGAAGTTGCGGAATCCGCGGGCGATACGGCGGGTGGTTTCGATGACGCCGTTAATCGCTTCGGTGGGACCGTTTGATGCTCCTCCGGTATCGAAGTAGGCCAGTATCGCACTCTTCCACGCCCGCAGGCTCCGTCCGAGGCGGGCGATCTCAGGGATCGGGCACGTGGGGAACGAGGTCAGTATTTCGGTGACCAGTTGCCGGCCCCGGGCAGGGCTGGCGTGGTAGACGGCCCGCAGCTTCTGGTAGCAGTGCCAGGCCAGCGTGACCTCGTCTTTGGGATCGCCGGTGGTCAGCTTCTTCTCCAGCCGGGCGGCTTGTTTTTCGGTGAGGTGCTCGGCGCCGATCTGCAGGGTCCTGCGGATTCCGTAGAGGGGATCGCCTTTTCGTCCGCGGTGTCCCAGGGTGTCCTGCTGGACGCGGCGGCGGACGTCGTCAACGGCGGCGCCACCAAGTTTGACGACGTGAAACGCGTCGAGGACAGTGATGGATTCGGGCAGTTCGTCGCGGACAGCATTGGCGTAGCCGCGGAACGGATCCAAGGTTGCGACTTTGATTCCGGCGGCGAAATCTTTGCCCTGTTCTTTGAGCCAATCGGCGTAAGCCTTCCCCGAACGTCCCGGAACGAGGTCCAGTAAACGGGCGTGGACCTTGCCCTCCTCGTCCCGGGTGTGATCGACAATTCCGGTGATCATGCCGGAGCCGGGCAGACCTGTATGAGTCCAGACATGCTCGTCCACGCCGAGGGCATCGACATCCTTGAGCCGGCCCTCATCGGCGATCCGCCTCCTGGCCTCGGCCTCGATCCCGTCCCAGGCAGTGTGCCAGGACACGCCGAGCTGGTAGGCCAGCGCGGCCACCGAGGTATCGAATCGCTCCAGCGCGTTCGTGGCCCAGCGCACCGCCCGAGCGGTCAGCTTCGCCCGGGGCCCGGCCAGCGGGTGCTCTTCAGTGAACGTGCCGGTCGGACAGCCGGAGTCGGGGCAGCGCCATACTCGTTTGGCCCACAGAAGGCGCACCGGGCGGCCGAAACACGGGATGTCGTGCAGACGGATCCGCCTGCGTCCGTGCCCGATGGCAACGACGCCGCAGGCCGGGCAACCAGCCAGGGACTGATCCGTTTCAATGCGAAGGAGCAGGCTCTCGGCAGATCCGGTGACGGAGGTGATGTGCACTCCAGTGATACCGAGCAGAGTGTCAGCGCGTTCGCACCAGCGCCCACCGGGACAGGACGTAGAATTAGACAAGTCAGGGTCTCTTTTGAGGTTGGAAGTTTGGTCGCTACCAATTCAAAGAGACCCTGACCCCGTTCCGTGCGCGCCACGCCGCAGCAGCCGCAGAACATCCCGCCATCTCAAATTCCTGAGGACACCCTAACCACGCTCAAATGCGAAGGGCC
>NZ_AUMN01000047.1 GCF_000430705.1 Arthrobacter castelli DSM 16402 | reverse complement strand
TCAGACCAACTCAACGACCGAAACGAACCATCAGCCAACACCCCATAAATCGTCGGAGAATTCGCAAAACTAAACAACGACTCATACGTCCTCGCAGCGTGAATCGTTACCCTGGCACGGCTGCTGGAGATGGAGTTCACGGTCACAGTGGTCCCGGTATGCGTCGTGAACGTTTCATTGGCCTTCCAGGCCTGATTCGAGTTATACAATCCGGCCCACTTCGTGTTTGGAATCAGCGCGATGGATGCGTTGCCGTTCCAGCCGAGCACGCCTTGCTTCACAATCTTCACGCCGCGATTGCCGCCGACTGCTTTGCCCCGGTCGTGCCCCACCGGCAGGCGCAGCTCCACGTAATACACTTCGCCGCTGATGGGGTCCTCGAATTTTATCGCCCGGTTCTTCGCAGAACCGGCCCATGCCCTCAGGGTGTAGCGTTCGGTTCCCTTGACCACTCCCGTATTGCGGATCGCACGGCCGGTGCCGAATCTGCCGTAGTCGTACATGAATGAATTGATCATCGGTATCGGGATCTGCGCGAACCCCATGATGTCCAAGGTGTCGCCGTACTCGTAGCTGCTGCAATCCGGGTCTTTCCAGGTTCCACGTGCGCTCCCGACGTCACTGCTCCCGTCGGTGCAATGCAGCGAATTGGCATGGTGCATACCAAGTACGTGTCCAAACTCATGAGTCACGACATTGTTGGTCAGCGCCGAGGGGTATGGCATGATCACGCGGCCGCTGGCGTTCCCATTCATGCGGCCGTTGGTGAATCCGCCACCAAGTATCCCCCACTGGCCATAGGAATTGAGGTTCGAATGCGGGACGAACACCACAAGGATTTCGTTGGCGCTCTGGCTCCATTTGCCCCTGTTGGCCAGCTCATTCGTGACCGTGGCCATGATCTGGTCGTAGGAATCGGTGATGCGGGCTTTCGACCTGAAGTCCTTGATGGTTTTGACCTTGTCCATGGACATGCGGCCGTTTGATACCGAGCTCCAGTAGGCGTCCGCTTTCCGAATCGCTGCGTTGGCAGTTCCCAGGTCGATAGCGGCGACATCGGCTTTGCTCTTGCCGGCCAGACGGGCCGTCACCAGCGTCACTTCGAAATGAGCGGTACGCGCTCCGGCCGCCGCCATTCCTGGCTGGTCAGGGGCCGACCGTCGTTGCCGTGCGGGCTGGTCGGGGCCGATATGGTGTTCGCCGAGCCGGGGATTCATACCGGGTTCCAGCAGCGGATTCCAATCGGGATCAGGAACGAAGGACGTGGTGGCTTCCGGATTCGACTCAGCCGGGTCCGATGAGGACTGGGTGGGGTCGGCCGCGGCTTCGGATTCTTCCGTCTCCGTCGGTGCCGGCTGCTCTGTGCCTCCGCCATCGCCGGTTCCCCCGGGCTGTGGATCAGGTGTGGCTGTCTGCTCCAGGGGGGCTTTCGCCGGCTGGCCCGGACTTTTGGTCGGCGACATAGACGGGGTCGCCGTGGACGTCGAGGTTGAACGGGCATCCGGTGATCCGGGATTCTCTGCCGCTGCAGGCAATGTGCCGGCTATCAGCATCAACGACAACGTAGCGCCGCACACCCATTGAGAGCGCGAAATCAATGACATACATACTCCATATGGTGCGAATAATACGAGTGAGTCCTGGTACTTCTGTTATGGGCTGTCCCGGACGGCGGTCCCCATTGGCCATCAACAATTGATGGCAGCCGCCGTTGGGTTTTTATGTGTGGGTGATGGGTGGGGAGCCGGCTTTCTTCCACTGGCCGCCTGTGGCCGGTACCTGCCCGGCCGGGCTGGCGTAATAGAGCCGGTCG
>NZ_AUMN01000046.1 GCF_000430705.1 Arthrobacter castelli DSM 16402 | reverse complement strand
GGTCGGCCGGGGACATCATCAGAGGGGTTGCTGGAGCGGACATACTCCATTCTATCAACTCACGCTCTAACTATTTGCGTGACACACCACTAGGTCGTGGACCTGCTGGCCGCCGAGAACGTCCCGCAGCTGGCGACCACGATCCCCACCCGCGAGAGCTTCAAGCACACCCACGGCACCTACCCCACCCGCACCGCGCTCGGCCCCTGGATCCAGGTCGCCGAGGAGATCCAGGAGATAACCCGCCCGTGAGCACCAAGCCCACCCCCGGCGCCGCCCGCGGCCGTCACACCCCCGCCCCGGCCACTCCGACCGACGGCCCGGACATGACCCTGGCCTACGCCGCCCACGCCCAGGCCGCCACCGAGCCCATCAAGGCCACCTCCATCCGCCTGCCGAACGCCTGCACAAGCACCTGCGCCGGCACAGCGTCGAGGCCGGGGTACCCATGTCCCAGCTGATCATCCAGGCCATCGAAGCCCAGCACCCCGAACAGTGACCGCACTACCGCAGTAACGCAAGCGTGAATGCGGTACTGCGGTAGTTGCACTGCTACCCCGGTCTGAGCAAGGGTGATGCCCGGTGGGGGCTACCGGGTGGCCGCGCGCGGCCCGGGCGGAAGTGAAATGCCCCCGCCCCCTATATCGATCAAGACAAGGGCGGGGGCGCCCACACTAGAACGGGAGAACAGGCGGCTCACTCACTGTCGCGGCCCTTAAAGAAGGACATCGCGACGGGTCTCACCCTACGGGGAAGAACCGACCCGAACCGCGGACATCCACAGGGCGCGGGCCGTTCAGGGCTGGCCGGCCTTGGTGGTGTCAAGTGCCTTGTAGATCGTGGGCCGAGAAACTCCGAACGAGCGTGTCACAGCGGCCACGGGCTGCCCTCCGGCCACCGCGGCCCGGACCGCGGCGGTCTTCTCCTCATCCAACTTCGGCTTCGGCCCCGGACGCCGTCCGGCCGCACGGGCCCGGGCCACGCCCTCGAAGGTGCGCTCACGCAGCAGATCCCGTTCCCACTCGGCCAGCATCAACAGCATGTTCAGCATCAGCCGTCCCGAGGCCGTGGAGGTGTCCAGGTCCACGTCCAACGCCTGCAAGCCGATCCCCCGATCAGCCAGGGCCTGCACGGTGCGCAACGCATCCGGCAGGGACCGGCCAACCGGTCCAGACGCATGACGACGAGGGTGTCCTCCCCATCACGCAGGATGGCCGGTCGCACTGATCCTCTACGGTCGAGACGGCGGGGATGTCACACCGTCATCGGCAACGGCATGCCCATCTCGGCCCGGTGCATCCTGGGCATCGCGCTATTGTTGGGCATCGTGACGACGCCGCCAGAGCGGACCGGGCACCCATGCGGCACCGCGCACCCCACTTTGGCGGAGTGCGCGGTGCGGTGGAGAACCACCCAGACTGAGCCTGACGAAACAGGCGGCGTCGCTCAGCGGGCGATCATCCCGTGGGGGTCGATGACGAACTTCTCCACGGAGCCCTGGTCGAACTCCGCGTAGGCCTGGGGTGCCTCGTCCAGGCTGATCACGCGCGGGTTGACCATCTCCGTCAGGTACGGCATCCGGTCCCACAGGATCGACATCATCAGCTGGCGGTTGTAGCGCATGATGGGCGCCTGGCCGCCGATGATGTGGGGCGACTTGATCCAGGCCTTGCCGAAGTCCACCGGGAAGGTGCCCTCCTGCTCGGCCTTCGTCTCCGCGATCGGGTCCGGCCCGTAGATGCCGATGATGCCCGTGGCTCCGCCCGGACGGGTGATGTCCAGGACCTGGTTCACGGCGGCGATCGGCTGCATCTCATCGGCCGCGGAGCCCAGGCCGTGGGCCTCGGAGCCGACGTAGTCCACCGCGCAGTCCACCATCGGCTCGCCGAGGATGTCGTTCACGGCGTCCTGCAGGTTCTCCGTGGCGGAGAGGTCGATAGTCTCGCAGCCGTGCTTGCGTACCAGCTCCAGCCGCGAGGCGTCCTGGTCGCCCACGATGATGCACGAGGCGCCCAGCAGCCGAGCGGCAGCCGCGGCGCACCGGCCCACGGGGCCGGCACCGGCGATGTAGACGGTGGAGCCGGGCTTGGCGCCGGCCGCCATGAGACCGTGGAACGCCGTGGGGAGGATGTCCGAGAGCACGGCCAGATCCAGGATCTTCTCCATAGCCTGCTCCTGGTCCGGGAAGCGCAGCAGCTGGAAGTCGGCGTACGGCACGAACAGGTACTCGGCCTGTCCGCCCTGGAAATCGCCCAGGTTGAAGCCGTAGGCGGCGCACGCCTGCTCCGGGTTGGCGGTCTCACACACCTCGGTGCGGCCGGCGCGGCAGTTGCGGCAGCGGCCGCAGGCCACGTTGAACGGCACGGAGACGAGGTCACCCTCCTTCAGGAACTGGACGTCGCTGCCGACCTCCAGCACCTGGCCGGTCATCTCGTGACCCAGCACCATGCCCTCGGGCACGGGGAAGGACCCGCGGTAGATGTGCAGGTCGCTGCCGCAGATGTTGGTGGCGACGATCTTGAGGATGACGCCGTGCGGGGCGGCGGAGCCGTCGGGCATCTCCAGCTTGGGGAAGTCCAGCTCGTCGACGCGCACGTCCTTGATGCCGTGGAATGCCACGGCGCGGTTCTTGGTGGTCATGGAAACTGTTGCCTTTCGGTCTCTAGCGAGGCCCTTGACGGGGCGGGAGGAGGGGCGAACCCGAGGGGGAGTCCCGGTCACGGGCTGTACGGAAACACTAGGGCGTGTCTGACAATGAGTCCAGGGGCCGGCTGGCACCTTGGAAGGCATGTCCCGGTTCCACATCCTCTCTGATGCTCAGTGGGAGCTG
>NZ_AUMN01000045.1 GCF_000430705.1 Arthrobacter castelli DSM 16402 | reverse complement strand
CGGACGCGGTCCTGGGCGACAAGGCGTACTCATCACGGGCGATCCGCACCCATCTGCGCACTCGTGGCATCAAGACCGTGATCCCCGAGCCGGCGTGTAAGCGGCAACTCTAAAGTGACCGGAGACGGCAAGTTGAGCTGACCGGTAGCGGCAATGGTTTTGACCGGTGGCGGCAAGAAATTGAACGGCCGAGACTGTGGACATTCTGTGGTTGATCGGCCGGACTTGCTGGGGACTTCCCTGTCCATGCCCTCGTGTTGTAACGAGGCCAGCCCCTTCCTTCCGGGGTGAAATAGCGATGCCAATCGTTGTTTTCACCCTGTTGGGAAGGAAGGGGCCAGTTGTGAAATCTCCGGGAGAATTCATGGAAATTTTAGCGGCTTATGATTTGACCCGCTCGTATCGCGACACCGCCGAGATGTGTGGTGTTTCGCATAATACGGTGAAGGCGTACGTGCAGGCCCGCGAAGCGGGCGGAGAGGAACCGGCCGTTGTGAGGCGCGGTCGTAAGACCGATCTGTATCTGGAGCAGATGCGGTCCTGGGTGGAGGCCTCCCGCGGCAAGATCCGCGGGGACGTGGTCCACGAGAAACTGCTCGCGCTGGGCTATGACGGCTCGATCCGCACCACCCGGTACGTGCTGGCTGATTTGAAGCAGGCCTACCGGCAGGAGAATGCGCGGGTGCACCGGCCCTGGACTCCGGGTCCTGGTCTTTGGTTGCAGTTCGACTACGGCGACGGGCCGGTCGTCGACGGGGCGAAGACGGTATTGTTTTGCGCCTGGCTGGCGTTCTGCCGGTTCCGGATCGTGATTCCGTTGTTGGATAAAACGATGCCGAACGTGTTCGCCGCCCTGGACCGGTGCTTCCGGCTCATAGGCGGGGTCCCGACCTATGTGCTCACCGACAACGAGAAGACCGTCACCATCGAGGCCCGCTTGCTTGAGACCGTTGTGCTGATCATTAAAAGTGGCGAGGAAATGGTGATCCACGTTATGCCCGCCAGAAGACAATACTGGGACCTGCTGCCCTAATCGCACTCTCGTTCTTGCCGCGAAGCGGGGCTCACATGCCGCTGAGGGATCCACCGCCGGACGCAGGAAGCTATCATTCTTTAGTTGAGCCGTAGGGGTAAGGGAGCCGTGGCCATGCAACATGACGAACCAACTGTCAGACCTGATGGCGCGCTTATGCGCGCTGTGACGGGATCATTCTTCCGGGCTGTCGATCCCGCCTACCGTGATGTTGCTCTTGGGGGGTCCCGTTCGGCCGGCCGGTATTCGCCGCCGGACGTGCCGACGCTGTATCTCAGTTCGTCGCGTGCTGGTGTCGCTGCTGCAATGATCGCTCACACAGCCGATCGCACTACCGATCTTGAGGTGATGCAGTTCGATGTGGAGGCAGATCGAATTGTTGATCTTCGTGATCATGAGGCATTGAAATCGGTGGGGATCGATCCATTGGACGCTACAGCGGATTGGCAGGACGTGTTTGCAGCGGGTCGTTCGCCTTCCTCATGGAGAGTTCGCGAAACGCTGGAGCGTTTAGGTGCTCACGGACTGATCGACCCCTCACGCAAGCAGCCTCAGCTATGGCACCTGACCCTCTTTGAATGGAACAATGACGGCGCTCCTATGGTCCGAGAAGTACCGCCCGATTGACGATCCCCAACTGAAACAGCCTATGGCGCGTCCTTGTGTGCAGACGGCTTCGGACAATTGCAGCATTGTGCAGCCGGGTTCTGAAAAAGTGCAGGGTTGTGAACGGGACTTCTGAAATCTGACCGTCAAGAGTCGGCTGCACAAGGCCCGGATTTATGCGGTTGGCCGTGCAGTCGACTTCTGAAAGTGACACTGGACGTTGATCGAGGTCGGCGTGGTCGCCGGACGCGCCCTGACGTCCTTCCCGAGCATCCGCACCAACCTGCGCAACGCTGGCGCAGAGGTCCTCGACCAGGAGCTGGTGGTCGAGGGCAACCTGACCACCAGCCGCTCACCCGATGACCTGCCCGCGTTCTGCGATACCATCGTGTACGAGTTCGCGTACAGCACGACCGAAGAAAGGTGACATCATGACCGTGACCAAGGGCTTATTGGTCCGCTTCGACGCCCTCCCCGGCAAGGAGGACGAGGTGAAGGAGTTCCTCGACGCAGGCCTCACGCTGGTGAACCAGGAGCCGGCAACCATCGCGTGGTTCGGGATCCGGCTCGGGCCTTCCTCGTTCGGGATCTTCGACGTGTTTCCCGACGAGGCCGGCCGCGAGACGCACTTGTCGGGTCCGGTCGCGGCGGCCCTCGGCGAGCAGACCGGCACGTTGTTCTCCGAACCCACGATCGACAAGCTCGACGTACAGGCCTCCAAGCTCCCCACCTGAATCACGACACCCGGTTGCGGGGCCTAGGAGCAGAAGGGCCGCTGCACGAATGCGCCGACGTCCGGCTCACGCAGCCCGAGCGGCGACGCCGCAGCGGCCCTTCACTACACCAGTTGCAGATGCTTGTATCGGAGGAACTGACATCACCAACGAAAATTTGGTGGACGGCCGCGAGCAACGGGTCGGTCACTCCCTCATCGGGGACGCCATCGAGGGTGCCGAGGGCATGTACGACTACGACGACTGGGACCTGACCTGTCACAACAGAGACAACGAGAACGTCCACCGCAAGGCCACCGTACTCAGACCAGCTGCTCGCGTGGCACCCGGTGATGGGCCGAGCCGGATGCCGCACGCGATGGTGGCCAGGGTCCTCCTTACCAGCCGAGACCCGGTGTCTAGGATCCCCACGCGCAATCACGACTCACACCCGAAAGCAATCGACGCTACGCCGCAGCTTTGACCGAGTCGAGAAGGGTCTGTGGGCAAGACTTCCATGGGTCACTGGCCGAGATGCGCTGACGCCCTGTCCGCGCGCCTTGCGATTGGAGGATCGGCTGCCGGAACTGCGCAGTGTTCAGGACGATTCCAAGGCGCTGCCGAGTCAGAGAGATCTGATGCTTCCATGTTTTGGTGTTATGGGCGTACTTGACCGAGGGTGTTTCGCGGGTGCTTAGCTGAGTCTTGTCGCCCGTTACCTTTTTAGTAGCCCCGAGTTAAGGAAGAGTTGGGGTTGCTGGCCTGTCGGTCTCGGCATGACTCTGTCCCCCCAGTCGTAAGCATGA
>NZ_AUMN01000044.1 GCF_000430705.1 Arthrobacter castelli DSM 16402 | reverse complement strand
AAGCCACATTGCGGTGGATTCTCAAACAACTATGCGTGCGGGGGGCCGAATCGCCCGGCCACCTCGCCCACCGCGCCCCGGTCGATGCGGGATGGCAGAACCTGCCCGGCCTGCCGGAACCGCTGGTCGATGAAGGCTGCTACACAGACGGGCTGAGCCGCCAGGAAGCGTTTTCGACCCGCGTGGTCAAGGTCAAACAGGACGACACCACCGCACCGTCGTATCAGTGCCATGGCGCGATTGGCGCCGCACCGCACGCCGGATTCGTGTTCCCCGGCGCCGAATTCGTCAACTCCGTGACCTCACTGCCGTTCGATGTCGATTTCATGATCCACGCCAAAGTGACACCGGCGGCGAAGGTGGTCTCGCGCAACCGGAAAGCCGAACGGAACTTGAAGGAGCAGTATGATCAGCGGTCGGCCACGTCCAGCTCCATCGTCGGCGGGTCCAGCGAACTTGACCGCACCGCCGAACAGCTCTCGGGATACCACGAAGAACTGACCGGCTCCGAACAGGCCGTCGAAGTGGCCGCCACCACCGTGTTCACCACATCAGGGCCCGATGCTGAAACCGCACGGTCGAAGATGGAAGCCGTACAGGAACTGTACGCGCCGGCCGAATGGATTATTGATGTGCCTTTCGGCGGCCAGGAACACCTGTTTTGGGACGGATGGCCGGGCGTGCGCCGCTCGCGCACCTGCTCGGACTACCTGCAAGTAACCTCCGGCCGGTGCTTCGCCATGGGCATCCCGCTGGCCTCCGACGAGCTGGGCTCACGGTCCGGATACCGGATCGCCACCAACATCACCACCGGTATCGGCTCGCCGGTGTTCCAGGCCATCGGCGATCTGGCCGAAGCGGACGTGTCCGCGGCGTTGGCCGTGGCCGGTGAACTCGGCTCGGGCAAGTCAGTGCTGATGAAAACAATCGCCGTCCATTCCTACAACCGCGGCGCGCGGCTGGTGATTGTGGACCCGTCCGACAACACCGAATGGGCGGTGATGTCCGGCCAACTGACCGAGGCCACCGTCCTCGATTTCCTCAACCCGGCCGTCAGCGCCGACCCGCTGCGCGTGTTCGGCACCACCCAAACCGGCACCCGCGTGGCCCTGAACTTCCTCACAGTGCTGCTCGGTGAACGCGCAGCCTCGGATACCGGCGCCCTGCTGTTTCATGAGTTGAGCCGGGTATCGGATGAGGAGCTTGATATCACCTCGCTGGCCGGGCTGCGTGAGCACCTGGCCAGCGGCGAGTTCGATGAGGACGACTACAGGGCACTGGCCCGGTCGATAGCCCGGAAATTGGCCGTATACGCGGAGATTGATGCCGGTCAGGCGTTTTTCAACCCGGATCTGGAACCGGTGGACCTTCAGACGCCGGCGCTGGTGTTCTGCACCCACGGATTGAAGCTGCCCTCACCGGATGAGATGGCCTCGGAGTCGGCCCGCAAGGACATGAGCCTGGACAAGATTGTCGGCCGGGCCGCATATGCGTACCTGGCCGAAGTCGGATTCAAAATCGGCACCGCCGACGATTCCCAGGAAGTGCTGTTCATTGTCGATGAGGTCCACCGGATGACCGGCTCGGATGAAGGACACGACATCATCAAAGACGCCATCAAAATCGGTCGTAAACACAAGTTCGGTCAGCTGCTCGGCGGCCACGACTCGGCCGAATTCGGCGACGAGTCACTGCGTGACTTGATTCCCCAACGGGTGGTGATGCGCACGCGCGGGGCAGGATTGGTCAAGTCCAACCTGGGATGGCTCGATCCGGCCTACGCGGCCGACGAACAGATGCGCGACCTGGTGATGAAAGACCTCTCACCGATGGACGAGAACGACCGGGTGCCCGAAGAACGCCGCGGTGAAGCCCTCTACCGCGACCACCGTAACCGGATCGGCAAAATCAAAGTCCAGGTGCCCATGGACCCGACCATGGCCGCAGCGGTGCTGACCTCACCACCGAAAAAAACCAGCGAAACCGCCACAGCACAAAGGGGATAAGCGATGGCGCTGACTTCACCGGCCGCCGACCTGAGCCTGAGGGTGTGGGTGCTGCTCGACCAACGACCATGGCTGAAAGCCGCAGTGCTGTTCGCCGTGGTGTGTACCTGTTCGCACCTGATCCTGATCGAGCAGGCCTACGCCGACGACGGCGGGCAGAACGCCTCGATGCGAACCTTCTTAATGCCGGTGCTGGGCATCACCGACACCCATGGCGTGCCGATCGAATCTTACTCGTCACTGCCACTGGACTACGGCAACGCGACACATCTGCCGCGGATGGTCCGTTCGGCGATCCTGGCGATTCTGTGGACGATTTACGCGTTCGGCGCCTTCCTGCTGATTGCCTGCGTCGATTTCATCGTCGGATTCGAGTGGGTCGATTGGCTCACCGCCCCGTTCACCCTCGTCGCCTCGTCCCTGCACGATTTCGCTTTCCAAGTCGGGCTGCCCACCACGTTGCTGATGCTCACCGGCGTCTCCATCGCCATCGCCGCCGCCACCGGCCGGTACGCCTCCGGGGTCATCCAACTGGTCAAGGCCTCCACGATCTTCGCCATCCTCGCGGTGTTTTTCGTCGCCCCCATCAGTGCGCTCACCGCCGGTAGTGATGACCCGTTCGCCACGTCGAGCAGCTACGGGTCTCAACTCGGCTCCGGGCTGGTCAGCGAAGACGGTAAGATCCCCGAAGACCCGGACACGAACCCGGTCTCGGGGCCGCTGGTGGACCTGCTTCTGCGCACCCCCGCCCTGGCCATCTCCTTCGGCTCCAACGTCAGCGCCCAATGCCTGGACGTTTTCGATGACACAGCAAAATCGACCGGCGACGATGAGGCAATCCGACAGGCAGTGACAGACTGCGACCCGGACGCCAAAGCAGCCAACGAAACCGACTCCTGGGTCGCGCTCGGCGCGTTGATGATGTTCTGGCTCTCATCGGCCGGCGTGCTGGCCATCCTGGCCGTATTCACATTCTTCATCCTCAAAGACACCGTGCTGGCGCTACTCAGCGTCCTTGGGGCCATCATCAACGGCATCATCGCTCTCGGCCCAGGCGTCACCGCCGCGACAGCGTTCGTCAGATCAGCGCTGAACATCGCCCTGTGCGTGGCGATGATCGGCATTTACACCGCCCTGCTGACCGTCAGCATCGGTGTGGTCAACCTGGTGATCGGCCTGACCGCCGGATTTTTGGCCCGGATCATCT
>NZ_AUMN01000043.1 GCF_000430705.1 Arthrobacter castelli DSM 16402 | reverse complement strand
GTCCGTGCCCGATGGCAACGACGCCGCAGGCCGGGCAACCAGCCAGGGACTGATCCGTTTCAATGCGAAGGAGCAGGCTCTCGGCAGATCCGGTGACGGAGGTGATGTGCACTCCAGTGATACCGAGCAGAGTGTCAGCGCGTTCGCACCAGCGCCCACCGGGACAGGACGTAGAATTAGACAAGTCAGGGTCTCTTTTGAGGTTGGAAGTTTGGTCGCTACCAATTCAAAGAGACCCTGACCCCGTTCCGTGCGCGCCACGCCGCAGCAGCCGCAGAACATCCCGCCATCTCAAATTCCTGAGGACACCCTAACCACGCTCAAATGCGAAGGGCCCGTAATCCGCAGTGGACACTCGCGATCGTCAGTGCACATCCACGACCACGCCGGCCGCCAAGGCAATGGCGCGGTAGTGGCCCGCCAGGTCATCCAGGCTGGAGTGGGCGTTGAGCCCACTCGGATTCGGGGCAACGTATAGCGCGGTATTGGGCCAGGGGCTCTCCTGCCATCCCATCTGTGCCCGCGGTTGTCCGAAAGCGGACCGGAAGGCGGTGACCCCCAGCAGGGCAACAACTGGTGGACGGCGTCGGTCGACTTTGCACACGTGACGCACCGGTCCGCAGTTCTTCGGCAGTCAACTCATCCGCGCGTGCCGTGGCCCGCGGACAGAGATTGCTGATCCCGATACCACGATTGACCAGCTCGGCAACTTCCTCTTCGCTGTAGCCGTCGGAGGGATTGATCTGGAAGCCGGTGATTCCTGCCCGGCACAAAGCCGGATAGAACCGGTTCCCGGGACGGGCAAAGTGCGCCACTGTCGGAACCTGAAACCGGCTGCCTGCGCATATCGACCAGACAGTGCAGGTCTGAGACGATTAGGTTCATGCCCCATATACTTCATCTTGCCGGTGATGAAGACGCCGACCGGCTGCTTGCGGATAACCCTTTTGCCCTGCTGATGGGAATGCTGCTCGACCAGCAAATCCCCATGGAGGTCGCCTTCTCCGGGCCCGCCAAGGTAAACGAGCGGCTCGGCGATGTCGATCCCGGCCACATCGCGGCCATGGACGCCGACGAACTCACTGCCGTCTTCGCCGAGAAACCCGCTGTCCACCGCTTTCCGTCCTCAATGGCCAAGCGCGTGCACAAGCTGGCTGAAGCGATCGCGTCCGACTATGACGGCGTCGCCAGCCGGCTCTGGACCGACGGCGATCCGGATGGAAAGCAGATCCTCAAGAGGCTGAAGGCGCTGCCCGGTTTCGGCGAGCAGAAGGCTAAGATCTTCCTCGCGCTGCTGGGCAAGCAGTTCGGCCTCGACGCCGCCGGGTGGCGTGAGGCGGCAGGCGCATACGGCGACGACGACGCACACATGTCGATTGCCGACGTCACCGACGAGGACACCCTGCTCCAGGTCCGCGCCTATAAGAAGGAGCAGAAAGCCAAGGCAAAAGCGGCCACAAGCGGCTGACCGCCGCGGGCTACATCCACGCCTGGGTTACATCCACTTGACGCCGTCGGTTTCGAACTCCTTGAGCCGGTGCTGGATCATCCTGCCCAGCAGTTCCGAGGGTACTTTTGCCGAATATGGCAGCTGCACCGACCCTTTGCCGGTCTTGAAGTCGGCGAGTTCTCCAGCGAAGGCTTCGCGGGTGCTGGGGGTGAACACGAAGTTTGCATGGTTCTTATGCCCGCTGAATACGAAGAGAATCGTGTCCAACGAATAAGCCGGGTTCCCCCACTTGAGTTCTTCCGTTGCACGGGGAACGCCGGTCCGGCTGATCTCACGCAGCTGCCGCAAAAGAGCCTGCGCCGGGCCGGCAAAGGATGCAAGATACTCGTCCACGGTCTCAGGCTTCTTGTCCATGCAGCCAGTCTGCCATCACGTGGCGCGAGCATCACGTGGCGGCGCATCCGGCACAGCAAAGTGGCGCCGGCACCGGGCCTGATATTCCTCAATGCCGCCGATATGGGCCTTGCTCAGCAGCCGGGCGTCCGCGACGTCGTCGGCCCGGACACGTTGGTGGAATGCAGCGTCCCCGCCGCAGACCGTACAGACAGCCGTCAGCTTCGTGACGTCGTCGGCCAGCGCCATGAGAGAAGGCAGTGGCTCGAACGGGCACCCGTCGAATGTCACCGAAAGCCCGGCCACCACAATTGTCGTGCCCCGAAGCACAAGATCGTTGACTGCTGTGATGAGCTCGGCGCCGAAGAACTGTGCCTCATCAATAGCGACCAGGTCCAGCTCCCGGGCTTCAACCAAACCGCGCACCGTACGGACGTCGGCTGCAGCCTGCGAGGGGATGCTCGGACCGGCGTGCGAGGCGACCTGAGAAGAGCCGTGGCGGTCATCCAGCGCATGGTTGACCACTTCCACCGCAAGACCGGCAAGATGTGCGCGCCTGACCCGCCGCAGCAGCTCTTCGGACTTTCCGGCGAACATCGGGCCGCTGATCACCTGAAGCCGCGCTTGCCGTTGCTGATCCATAGACGAACCCTAATCTATGATCGAGGCATGGCGTTGCATCCGAATTTGAAACCGATTGCCTCACTCATCGGCACCTGGCGCGGGCCCGGACGGGGTGAGTACCCGACGATCAGCTCGTTCACGTACACCGAGGAGCTCACCTTCACCGATGTGGGCAAACCGTTCCTGACGTACCTGCAGCGAACGTGGTCGCCTGAGGGCAGTCCAATGCACACGGAGACCGGCTTCATGCGGGCCCCGGATGCGGAGACCATCGAATTCACTATCGCGCAACCGACTGGGCAAACGGAATTGGCGGAAGGGCACTTGATCGAAGCAGCTTCGGGCTTCGGAATGGAACTACGGTCACGAATCGTGAACTCGGCGACGGCCAAGCAGGTCGACCAGACACAGCGGAAGTATTCATTAGCCAATGATGAGCTCTCGGTTGACTTCGCCATGGCGGCTGTCGGCCTGCCGATGACGCATCATCTGTCCTCGACCTTGCGCCGCGTGGAACCCGCGGCTTAGCTCGGCGACCCACTCTCCGGAAGCGTCGATAATCTCCAACCCGGCCCACCGCAGTTGCGGGCGCCATGGTCACCAAATTATCCGGCGGAGGGCTCTCCGCGCCCTTCCAGTGCCTCGCCTAAAATTCGAACTGCCTTGGGCCCGACGCCGTGGAGGGACAACAGTTCAGCTTTGGACCATCCGGCTGCCTCGTCCAGAGTAGTTATTCCGACAGTAAGCAGGGCGCGGGTCGCCGGTTTACCAATGCCGGGCGGAAGGTCACTGACAGTTGGGACGCCGCCGCCGTCGACGTCGGCCAGTGACGCGGCGAGCCGTTTCGGCGCCCGGCTGCTCCATGATGCCCGGACCAATTGCGTGAGTTCCTTGCCGTTGATGTCGGCCAACGGGATCCGGAATCCGATCGGCCTGCCCATCCGCTCCATGCGTTCCCCCGTCGGATGGTCCGCCATGGCCTTCTCGACGGCGTCATCGGGCAACGGCAACTGCACGTGGTTGTCCTTGGTCACCGACACGAAGCCCTTGCCCCGCACCGTGAAGGCGGGCTTCCCGAAGTGCGTGCCCTCCTCGACCTCAGGTAATCCCAAGGCTGCCTTGCGCAACTGAGCCATCGTCGTCATGGATGATGAGCTTAGTGGCAAGGGGCAAAGGCCGCGATAATGCATATTCTTATGACAACTTGTGATTAACTGTCTCCGGAACAAACCCGGGGGGCCAACGAAGCGGAGGGACCGAAGACCCATGACATCTGGCGAGCTCGACCTCTCGTCCGGAATTCCGCTGTACCGGCAGATCAAGGACATTCTGCGCACTGAAATCTCCGGGGGAATCTCGGATCCGACCAGGCCGATGACCGAGGCGCAGTTACTCGAGCGCTTCGATGTGAGCCGGGCGCCCATTCGTCAGGCACTCCAGGAGCTGACCACCGAGGGATACGTATACCGGCAACAAGGCAAGGGAACCTTTCCGGTCACCGGTGCGCGGGTGGACCGCCCGGCCGATGTCAGGTCGGGTGGCCTGCATCAATACCTGGCTGACCGGGGGCTGCAGCCAACGTCGAAGGTGTCCGGAATCGAACGGGTGGAGCCGCCTGCGCGGGTCGGGCATCGCCTGGGAATCGAAGCGCACGAGCACCTCCTGCACTTCACTCGTTTATTCTCGGCCCAGGGTGAGCCGTTCGCCGACAACACCATCTACATGAGGGCGCCTGAGGACTTCACGCCGACGGCGGCTGAGCTGGAAGAGACCGGCTCTGCCTTCGACCTGCTGGCCAGGGACTTTGGCATCACGCTCGACCGGGCTGAGCACGAGGCGTGGGCGACGGCGGCGACCGCCGACCACGCGGCGGCCCTGGGGGTGCCTGTTGGCAGCCCACTGCTCGCCATCGAGACGATCTTTTTCACCACCGGTGGCCTGCCCGCGGGATGGCGTTCCGCCATGCATCGGGCCGAAGAGTTCAAGTATCACTTCGTCACGAGTCGGTAAGCCCGCCTCTCAGCTCGCCCTGTAAGCCAGGCCTGACTGACCCAGGCACCGCCAATCTGCCGCCGAGACCCACCGGGTCACGAACGCCGGGAGGGCACTCGTTATCGAACTTTATTATGATAATATGCAAACTGAGCCTCAGGTAAGGAAGGTCACACTCGCGAGACAGCGGACTACGACTCGTCAGGCGGACGTCGAGTCCCCCGGTGCGCTGCTCTGCTTATTAGTACCGCCCGCACCGAGGACCGTGGAACTAGGGCGTGTCTCCTAAACTGATGTGGCTTTGGCGGGCAGGCTGGGAGTATGGCTTCTCGTAGTGTTCTCAGTGATGATCAGTGGTCGTTGATTCAGCCGTTGTTGCCTTCTTCTGATGGGCGGCCGGGTCGTCCGTTTGGTGATGACCGGAAGGTGGTGGAGGGCATTATTTACCGGTTTCGGTGCGGTATTGCCTGGCGGGATCTGCCAGCGGAGTTCGGACCGTGGCAGACGGTGTGGAAGCGTCATCGACGCTACAGCGGTGATGGCACGTGGGACCGCGTGCTGGGTTCGCTGCTGGGAGATGCTGACCAGCTCGGTTTGATTGACTGGGCGGTCTCGGTC
>NZ_AUMN01000042.1 GCF_000430705.1 Arthrobacter castelli DSM 16402 | reverse complement strand
GGGCAATAAAGTCCTCAAACGAGCCCTGTTCCTCTCCGCCTTCGCCGCCCTCAAGCACGACCAGTCCCGGGCCTATTACGACCGCAAACGCGCCGAAGGTAAACGCCACAACCAAGCCCTCATCGCCCTGGCCCGCCGCCGCTGCGACGTCCTCTTCGCCATGCTCCGCGACGGCGCCCTCTACGACACACCGACCATCAAGGCAGCCTGACCAGACCAGCCCCACAGCCGGCGAGCACCACGCCGCCGGCCGCTAACCCCTGCCCAAAACGCCATGCCGCGCATTCTCGAAAAACCCAAGCCCAACCCCTTGACGAAGAACATAGGGACACCCCCCTGTCGCCCCGTTGCTAAGAGTGCTTAGATGTAGGTGCTTGGCATCTCTGGTTGTACGGATGCGAAGGCAGCCCGCGGGACAGCGTGACCCGACGGTTGGCGCACGAGCTGTTGGGCTGGCGCCCCACGACGCTATTGATCACGATCCGCCGCTACAGGTGCACCGGCTGCGGCCACGTCTGGCGCCAAGACACCAGCCGCGCCGCCGAACCGCGCACCAAGCTGTCCCGGACCGCGCTGCGCTGGGCCCTGGTTGGGCTGGTCTGCCAGCACCTCACCGTCGCCCGCCTCGCCGAGGCACTTGCAGTGTCCTGGGACACCGCCAACGACGCCGTCCTCGCCGAAGGCCAGCGGGTCCTCATCGACATACCCGACCGCTTTGACGGCGTCGCTGTCATTGGCGTCGATGAGCACGTCTGGCGACATACCCGCCGCGGCGACAAGTTCGTGACCGTCGTCATCGACCTCACGCCCGTGCGCGACAGGACGGGCCCGTCGCGGCTGCTGGCCATGGTCGAGGGCCGCTCCAAGCAGGCGTTCAAGACCTGGCTCGCCGAGCGTCCGAAGGCCTGGCGCGACGGCCTGGAGGTAGCCGCCATGGACGGGTTCACCGGCTTCAAGACAGCCACCACCGAAGAGCTGCCCGAGGCCGTGGCGGTGATGGATCCGTTCCACGTGGTCCGTCTCGCGGGCGACGCGCTGGACCGTTGCCGGCGTCGGGTCCAGCAGGACCTGCATGGTCACCGCGGCCGCAAGGACGACCCGCTCTACCGGGCCCGCCGGACCCTGCACACCGGCCACGACCTGCTCACCGACCGGCAGCGCCAGCGGCTCACGGCGCTGTTCGGAGTCGAGGACCACGTCCAGGTCGAGGCCACCTGGGGCATCTACCAGCGCATGATCGGCGCCTACCGAGAGCCCGACCGCAGCCGCGGCAAGCAGCTCATGACCAAGCTGATCGAGTCCGTCACCGCCGGCGTCCCGACCCCTCTCATCGAGCTCCGCACGCTCGGGCGAACGTTGACGAAGCGGGCCGAGGACGTGCTGGCCTACTTCGACCGCCCCGGCACCAGCAACGGCCCGACCGAGGCCATGAACGGACGCCTCGAGCATCTCCGCGGCTCGGCTCTGGGCTTCCGCAACCTGACCAACTACATCGCCAGGAGCCTGCTCGAGACCGGCGGGTTCAGACCCCGACTACACCCTGGATTGGGATGAGCCGCGTTACGGACCCGAAGGGGTCAGTACGGAACAGGCCACCCCTACCGGGCACGGTAGGGGTGGCCTGTTCATGTTTCGTACGGGTCAGGCGAAGGTGGCGGCGTCGATGACGAAGCGGTAGCGGACATCGGAGGCCAGCACACGCTCATAGGCGTCGTTGATGTCGTCGGCGCCGATGAGCTCGGTCTCGGGGTGGATGCCGTGCTCAGCGCAGAAGTCGAGCATCTCCTGCGTCTCGCGGATTCCGCCGATCATCGAACCTGCCCAGCTGCGGCGGCCCGGGATGAGAGCGAACGCGGGGACACCGAGCGGCTCGGAAGGAGCCCCTACGTTCACGAGGGTGCCATCGACCTTGAGGAGGCCGAGATAGGCACCCATGTCCACCTTCGCCGAAACCGTGTTGATGATGAGATCGAACGAGTTCGCGAGCTCCGTGAAGGTCTCCGGCTCCTTCGTCGCGTAGTGGGCCTTCGCGCCGAACCGCAGGGAGTCCTCCTTCTTGGAGGTCGTCTGCGAGAGCACCGTGACCTCGGCGCCGAGGGCAGCGGCGATCTTCACGCCCATGTGACCGAGACCGCCGAGGCCCACGATGGCCACCTTCGTGTCCGGCCCTGCCTTCCAGTGGTGCAGCGGCGAGTAGAGCGTGATCCCGGCGCAGAGCAGCGGGGCGACCTTCTCGAAGTCCAGGCTCTCGGGGACGCGGAGCACGAAGTCTTCGGTGACCACGACGGCCTGCGAGTAGCCGCCCTGGGTGATGGTGCCGTCAGCGGGATCGACGCCGCCGTACGTCTGGACGTTGCCTTCAGCGCAGTACTGCTCGTCGCCGCGCACGCAGTACTCGCACTCGCCGCAGGAGTTGACCATGCAGCCCACGCCGACGCGGTCGCCGACCTTGTGCTTGGTGACCTCGGCGCCGACTTCGCTCACGGTGCCGACGATCTCGTGGCCGACGACCTGCGGGTACTGGATGTCGCCCCACTCGCCGCGGACGGTGTGGATGTCGGAATGGCAGACGCCGGAGTAGGCGATGTCGATCATGACGTCCTTCGGACCGACGTCGCGGCGCTCGATGGTGGTCCTGATCAGCGGTTCGGTGGCGGACGGTGCCGCGATGGCGTTGACGGTGCGCATGGTTCTCCTATGAGGGACGGTGCTGTGGATGGTGGACGTGCGGGTCAGGCTTCGGGGATATCGGGGCCGAAGCTGAGCGGGTCGAACACACCGAAGTTCTCCGCGATGCGGCTCCGAGTGACCGAACTCGGGATCACGATGGCGACGGTGATCTTACTGTGCACGCATCGAGCATGTTCTCTCTGTTCCTGTCGGTCGGACAGTTCAGTCGGTGACGAACCGTAAGATCCTGGCGGGCGATCCGACGAGGATGGCCGGCCCTTCCGGACCGGCCTTCGCTGATACTCGTGGAACTGGCGGCTCAGCTGATGGCGTCGCGGAGTTCTTTCGCGGCCTGCGCGGGATCGTCTGCGCTGTAGATGCCGCCGCCGATGACGGCGACGTCCGCGCCAGATGCCTGCACGTCCTTGATGGTGGCGAGCTTCACGCCGCCGGCCACGGAGAAGGAGACGCCGGATTCCTTGCCGGCGGTCAGCAGGGCGTTGAGGTCGTAGCCCTCCTGGGCCTGCTCGTCGAGTCCGGAGTGCATCTCGACGAACGTGGCGCCGAGTTCGGTGACCTCCTTGGCGCGGGCAGCCTTGTCCTCCACGCCGATGAGGTCGACGACGACGCCCTTGCCGTGCGCCTTACCGGCCTTGATGGCTCCGGTGATGGTGGAGTTGTCGGCGACGCCGAGCACCGTCACGAGATCGGCGCCGGCCTTGAACGCGATGTCTGCTTCAAGTTCGCCGGCGTCCATCGTCTTCAGGTCCGCGAAGACGATCTTGTCCGGGTGGGCTTGCTTGATGGCGGTGACGGCGGAGAGGCCGGCGTTCTTTACCAGCGGGGTGCCGAGTTCGATGATGTCGACGTACTCGGCCACCTTGCCGGAGAGCTCCAGTGCGGCTTCGAGGGTCAGTACGTCCATGGCGAGTTGTAGTTTCATGATGTGTCCTTCGATTGCTGGGGATGGGAAAGAGGGGGGAGCGCGCTACTCGAGGTTCGCGTGCCGGGGCCAGAGGTCTTCGGCCGGTGTGCCGTCGGCCTGCCACAGGGTGTGGAAGATGGCGTCGAGCACCATGAGCAGCGCCTGCTCGAAGAGGCTGCCGGAGTACTGCCGGGACGCGGTGCCGCCGTGGTCCGTCTTCTGCGCCGCGGGGACCACCACGATCACGTGGGCCAGGTCCGCGAGATCCGAAGCGCCGTCGGTGGTCAGGGCTGCGACGCGGGCACCGACGTCCCGTGCGGTTCCGGCGGCGGCAACCGCCCCAGGCGTCGTCCCAGATCCCGAGGCGACGATCAGGAGATCGCCTCGGGCAATCGCCGGCGTCGTCGTCTCGCCCACCACGTGAACGGTCAGGCCGAGATGCATGAGGCGCATGGCGTGCATTCGAAGAGCGAGGCCGCTGCGTCCGCCACCGGCCACGAAGACGCGACCGGCCTGCCGGATCTCGGTCACGAGTGCGGCGAGCTGGTCGTCCTGCAGGCCGTCCACCGCTCCGGCAAGCTCCTGCTGGAGCAGGCCCAGGCTGGTGGCAACGCGAGGATTGGTTGGTTCGTCGGTCAAAGGGTCTCCTGCCGGTGAATGGTCGTCCAGATCTCAGTTCATCACCCCGTGAGGGGCGCACATCGACCAGGGACGTTCGAGTCGGATCTGATCCGCTACGGGATCACGATCTGCGGATGCAAGCGGCGCGATCCTTTCGTCCTCACCGGTGGCTTGCTCATGCGCCCTGCCGACGGTGAGGACGGAGCGTGTCTGTCTGAGTGCGCTCCGTCCTATGGCGAGCAAGGCTGATCCGCGCGGACGGTGGGTATTCGTGCTCTTCATGTTTCTGGCTGTCATAACGGCGGCATACAGCATCTATTGCATCGTTCGAAAGCAACTGTAGCCGTCGACTAGACGACTGGTCAACTAGTGCGTATGGTTGCAGCATGGAGTCGAAGACGGACAGTCGTCAGAGCATTCTGAATGCTGGTCAGCGCACGATTGCACACAAGGGTTGGTCTGCTGTGGGTCTCACCGAGATCCTGACTGCTGCTGGTGTGCCCAAGGGCTCCTTCTACTACTACTTCAACTCCAAGGAGGCATTCGGGGAGGCCATGCTCGCCAGGTACTTCAACGAGTACCTCGCTGACATGGACGCCATGTTTGCCCGCCCGGATGTCCCCGCAGCCGAACGGTTGATGGACTACTGGAGAACCTGGCGGGCGACCCAAAGCCTGGACGACTGCGAGGGCAGATGTCTTGCGGTAAAGCTCGGTGCCGAAATCGCCGACCTCTCCGAACCACTCCGGGTCGCACTCGAACACGGCACGACAGCAATCACCGGGCGCCTCGAAACGATTCTTGAGGCCGGCCTCGGCGACGGGTCCATGTCATTGAAGAGTTCCGTGCCGGTCACCGCGCAGACTCTGTACAACTTGTGGCTCGGATCCAGTGTTATGGCGAAGATTCAGCGGACCCCAGCCCCGATGGATAACGCACTCACATTGAGCAGCCAGATACTTCACGCATAGAAAGTTTCTTGTGCCTCACCGGCAGCACAAGTTTTATCGTCGTCTATAGCCGACCGGTCTACTAAAGGAAAATCATCATGAAAATTCTCATGGTTCTCACATCACACGATCAGCTCGGCGACACCGGTAAGAAGACCGGTTTCTGGCTCGAGGAACTCGCCGCACCGTACTACCGCCTCATCGAGGCTGGCGCGGACATCACCCTGGCTTCCCCCAAGGGTGGGCAGCCACCTCTGGATCCGAAGAGCAACGAACCAGATTCCCAGACCACGGACACGCACCGCTTCGAAGCCGATGCCTCGGCGCAGCAGGCCCTCGCCAACACAGTGCGGCTGGACACGGTCACCGCCGGTGATTTCGACGGCATCTTCTATCCCGGTGGTCACGGCCCACTGTGGGACCTTGCCGAGGACCAGGACTCGATCCGTCTGATCGAATCGACGCTCCGCTCAGGGAAGCCGGTCGCCCTGGTCTGCCACGCTCCCGGCGTCCTGCGTCACGTCCGCAACGAGGACGGCACCCCCCTCGTGAAAGGGCTGAAGGTCACCGGGTTTACCAACTCGGAGGAGGAGGGAGTGCAGTTGACCGACATCGTGCCCTTCCTCGTTGAGGACGAACTGATCAAGCTCGGTGGGGACTACTCCAAGCGCAGCGATTGGGAGTCGTATGTCATTGCGGACGGTCTGCTGATTACCGGCCAGAACCCCCAGTCATCGGCCGAAGCAGCCGACGTGCTGATCGCCAAGCTGAGCAGCCTCACCGCATAAACGGGCTCTTCTTACTTGAGGTGGGGGTGGGTGGGTCCGCCGCCGATGAGGAGCATGCGAAGTCGGTAGTTGTGGCGGTTGCGGAATCCTCGGGCGACTCGGCGGTGAAGTTCGATGAGTCCGTTCACGGCTTCTGTGCCGCCGTTGTTGGAGCGGTCGGTGTCGAAGTAGGCCAGGAACGCTTCCCGCCACCGTTTCAACGTGCGTCCGAGGCGGGCGATTTCGGGGATTGGGCAGCTCGGGAACGAATCGAGGATCTGCTCGGCGATCTTGCGTCCCTCACCAGTGTTGGGGTGGCGGTACGCGGAGCGGAGCTGCTGGGCGCAGGACCACGCGATATAGACGGGCAGATGTGCGTCCTCGTTGGCAGCGATCGCCGTTTCGAAGCGTTCCCATTGCTTCTCGGTGAGTTTCTCGGAGCCGGCGCGCAGGAGGTTCTGGATCCCGTAGAGCGGGTCGCCCTTGCGGCCTCGGTGGCCCAGGGTTTCCTGCTGGATCCGGCGCCGGCATTCATCGACGGCAGCGGTGCCGAGTTTGACTACGTGGAAGGCGTCCAGGACCGCGACGGCGTCCTCGAGCTTGTCATCGATCGAGCTCTTGTAGCCCTGGAAGGGGTCCAGTGCGGCGACCTTCACCCCGGCACGGAAGACCTCACCGCGCTCGGTGAGTAGACGGTGGAGTACTTGTCGTACCGGGTTGCCAGCCCGCGCCACTGCTTGAGTTGGGCGTACTGGCGCTCGATGACGTTGCGGCCCTTTGTAGGCGGCCGCGTCGAGGCCCACGGGCCGCCCATCGTGGGAGCCCCGGCGTTTCCGGTGGCCCTGTTGGTCCGCCGGCTCGGGGATCACGGTCTTGATGCCACGAGTGCGCAGATGGGTGCGGATCGCCCGTGATGAGTACGCCTTGTCGCCCAGGACCGCGTCCGGGCGGGTGTGGGGCCGACCTGCCGGCCGGGTCACACGCAGCTGTTCCAGCAGCGGCAGCAGCATGGGCGAGTCTCCTGCTTGGCCAGGGGTGATCAGGCTGACCAGTGGCAGCCCTTCACCGTCGACGA
The DNA here is from genome assembly GCF_000430705.1 of Arthrobacter castelli DSM 16402. Lineage (GTDB taxonomy): Bacteria > Actinomycetota > Actinomycetes > Actinomycetales > Micrococcaceae > Arthrobacter_C > Arthrobacter_C castelli. The sequence goes on along the minus strand of NZ_AUMN01000042.1, from coordinate 499 downwards.
GCTGATGGATCTTCGTGCTCAGCCCGCCGCGAGAACGTCCGATGCCGTGATCGGCCGGCTCTTCACGCGGATTCTTGTAGTTCGATCCATCCCCCTGTGTGGCGGGTGGTGTTCGTGGCGTGCTGATGTGCCCGGGCGATCGTGGAGTCCACCGCCACCGACCAGTCGATCAAGCCTTCCGCGTCCGCGGCGGCGGTCAGTGTTGCCAGCACCGTGTCCCAGGTGCCTTCTTCGGCCATGCGTCGATGCCAGGTCCACACGGTCTGCCACGGACCGAAGACCTTGGGCAGATCGCGCCAGGCGATCCCGCACCGGTACCGGTAGATGATGGCCTCGACCATCATCCGCGCATCCGAGAACGACCTGCCCTGCCGGCCCGTGCGAGTAGGCAGCATCGGGGCGATCAGCTCCCACTGAGCATCAGAGAGGATGTGGAACCGGGACATGCCTTCCAAGGTGCCAGCCGGCCCCTGGACTCATTGTCAGACACGCCCTAGTG
>NZ_AUMN01000041.1 GCF_000430705.1 Arthrobacter castelli DSM 16402 | reverse complement strand
GACAACCTGGACGGCATCCTCAGCGGCAACGACACTGAGGCCAACGCCAACCCCGATGTCGACTCCACCGTCGACGCCGACAGCTCCTCACAGAGCAACACTGACCGCGTCGAAGACAACGAGTCCCTGCTGGGCGGACTGCTCTAAGCACCCGCAAAGCAGCAGCCCGCCCAAGGCTGCACGTGTGGCACCCGCTCCCCCAGTCTCCCGGGGCGGGTGCCCCACCCATCTCCAGAGGCAATAACCGACGGTCTCCAGCACAGCCTTGGCCGTTTCGTGGACAACCAACACCTTGGCCGCGGCGGTAAAAGACTGGCCCACCAAAGAAAGCGGGACCGAAAAACAGTAGCTGGGGCATCCGGAGTTGGTGCTAATGACCCTAGTGTTTGCTCAGCCAGTCAAATGCCCCGCGATTAGCACCGAAAATGGCATCTGCCTCGGCCGGCCCTCGATGAAACTATTCGTCGCGCCGGGCCTGTCTTCTTCTCTGGTTTTTGCACAGACCGTAAATCCCCGCACCGATCAGCGTGAAGCCGATGGCTCCCATGATGATCTCTTGGTTCAAAAATCCCATGACGAGCAGCAGTAGTCCACCGAGCATGAGCAGCCACCAGTCGAACGAACCCCCTGGACGTCGGTCCTCCGTTCCGGCTGCCAACTCCTCCGCCAGCATCGGGTCTTCTCTGGTAAGTTTCTGCTCCATTTCAGCCAGACGCCGTCGTTCTTCCCCCGACATCGGCATTGTGACCTCCACCCGCGCTGAATGCTCATTGTCAGGCCCAGCCGGGGCCGGCATCCAGCCGTCATGAGGACCCCTCTCACAGAGGACCGCTCGCTTCTTAACGGCCCCCATGAGAGAGGCCAGTAACCACATTACAAAACATAAGGCTGCTTAGTATAGGTTTGAGGATCTGCATTCTCGTGCCTGTCGCGCTCCTTGCTGAAGCCGCGGAGTTGGCCGATTCCGCAAGGACTGCGGTGTTGGGGACAGCGATCGAGCGCTCGTCTGTCACTGGAGTCAGTATTGGATCGTTCTCAGCAAGGGGAAAACGGCTGACCCAGTAGCTGAATCTGTCGCTTCCATCACCCGCGCCGGCAATCAACTCCGGCCGGACAATAAGGAGCCGATCCCCCAAGGCTTCCCTTGAAACGCGTTCGGCAGCCACTTTCGCTTGACCGTAGTCCTCCAGATCCACTGGATCGAGCAGATCAGCAGATTCGTCAGCATTGGGTTCAGAGTTGCTCGCATATACGGAGACGGACGAGACCAAAGTCCAATGCTTGGCCTTCCCCGCCAATGCTTCCAGCGCGCCGGCGACGAGGGCGGGCTCATAGGCGAGCTCTATAACCTCACCCCATTGTTGGCTTGCCACAGCTGTGTAAGCACCGGCCGCCGTCCGCTCGGACTGTATAAAATCGGCTTCGGCGGGCGGGCGTCCCGACTCCCCGCAAGCCAAACAGGTCACGTCATCGCCGCTTGCCAGCAATTGTTCGGTGAGCTCACGGCCAAGCCACGCAGTACCACCAAGTTACCGCGGCATAAACCTCGGTGGCAACGTTCTGGGCGCTCCCGGCCTTCGTCGTTCCGCTCGCCCTCCTCGCGTTGCAGGTGATCCGCATCGGCCGGCGCAAGGGGCCCGCGCTTAGCTATCTCGGATAGACACTCGCCGCGTGGGTCGCAGGCTGCGTACTCCTGATCGGCCTCAGCGGATTCCTGCTGGGGCCATACCGCCGCCCTGTTGGGCCATCGCCGGGTTCTTGCCGCAGCCCTCGGCGAAAGGGGCTCTCAGCCGCACGGACCGAAGGCACGGCCCTGGCAACGTGAGAGCGACATAACCCTCTGAAAGGGCGGGACACTGACATCGGAAGGGCCGCAAATTGGAGGAGAAGATTTCCAGCTCAGGACGGATCATTCGGCTGCTTCTCTTTGCATGCAGTACGAGCACTAAAAGTGTATCACAATGCAGAAATCACAGTTCTGCGGCTCCGTCCGGGTTCCACGTCGCCGTCAGTCTGACGATCAAGAGGCCGTTGGCCTTCTGCGAAGTCAGAGTCCGAACGTCTACGTGAACCTCGACGAGTACGGCGAGAAGGTCCTCTCCCCCCGTCGACATCGCACTGTGAACCATCGCCGAAGACTTCCAGACCGCAGCTCAGGTGGTCGAGGTTCTCCTCATCAAGGACCGCAGCCGGATGAAGCTCGACGCCACGACCCCGTACGACAGCACGTGCGCTTAGCAGCACAGGCTGCTGCCATCTCGCACCCCGAGGATTGGAACGCGGCGTCAGCGGAGTTCAGGAAGAACCTTGACCGGAGATCTCCAGAACCGAGGGCACTCCCCCTGGGTTCGGTCGCCGACGGCGACGTCCTTCGCGCGAGGACAGTCTCCGGAAGCCTGTGCTACGATTGTTGACATCATGATCAGCCCGTTGCCGCAAGGCGCGGGCTGATTTTCTGTCATGGGGGTCTGATGGTCGAATACACGAAGCCCTGGCTGTCTCTTGAGCAGCAGGTCGAGCAGCTGGCCAGCCGCGGAGTCGACGTTGGCGACCGAACCCGTGCCGTTGCTGTTCTGAAGTCGGTCGGCTACTACCGGCTCACCGGCTATCTCTACCCGTTTCGGGAGTCCGAGCAGTACGTGGACGACGAGGGCCGCACGCGCACCCGGGTGCTCAGCGGCTATCGGCCAGGCACATCACTGGACCATGCCGAGGCGGTGATCGACTTCGATCGGCGGCTGCGCATGCTCGTCATGGACGGCGTCGAGCGCATCGAGGTCGCCGTGCGGATGCGGGTCGGGTACGTGCTCGGCCGCAGATCAGCCTTTGCTCACGAAGATCCTTCCTGCTTCACCCCGGCGTTCACCATGGAATCCACCGACACTCGCATTCCCGCGCCGAGCAAGCATGTGCAGTGGTTGGAGCGGGTCAACGCTCGGAAGGCCAGCTCCGACGAGCAGTTCGTCGAGCACTTCCGCCAGAAGTACGAGGATCGGATGCCGGTCTGGGCACTCACCGAGCTCCTCGAGCTCGGCCACCTCTCCGTCCTCTACAGGGGAATGAACCAGCAGGACGCCGAAGAGATCGCGAAGGCGTTCGGCGTCCCGACCAAGAAGATCATGTCCAGTTGGCTCGCCAGCCTCAACTACGTGCGGAACGTTGCGGCGCACCACGCCCGGCTGTTCAACCGGAAGCTCCAGAACGCCCCGTCACGACCGAAGGCAGGGCAAGTCCCTCTCCTCGATCATCTCCGGGCGGAGACAGTTCCAAAGCATGGCCTGGGCACCTACAACGCCCTCGCGGTGATTGCCTACCTCCTCCCCTCGATCGAAACCGACATCGAGTGGCCCCAGCAGCTCGCCGCGCTGCTGGGAACTTTCCCGCCGTCGCACGCTCTATCGATCGAGTCGCTGGGGGTCCCGCAGTGCTGGGAGTCGCTCGACCTCTGGTCCTCCTGATCTCAACGTCTCAGGAAATTGCTCCCTGAGACGTTGAGATCAAGACCTGAAAGTGCTTCCTCCAGTGGAGAAGAGGCACCCCTTGGCCAGCGGGCAGATCGGCACCCGGAGCTGCTTGCCCGGCGGTGGCCGACAACATGACCCCCGTCGATTCTAGTGCGGATTCAGCCTCTGACAGCGTGGGGCACTGGCATCGGAGGGCGGCAGAAATGGAGGAGAAGTTTTCCAGTTCAGGACGGGTCATTCAGCAGAAATCACAGTTCCGCTGGCTCCGGCCAGGTTCGACCGGATGCTCGTCGCAACGATTGCTACTGTCCCTGTCGCGCCCAATACAACGGTGAAAAGGGAGCAGAGCTGCGAGGGAGGAACCTCTGAATGAGCCGGGCAGGCGGCTGTTCAGCCAGCGATTGCAGTGACAGGGGTTCCGTGTCGTCGCTGGTGCTGTTGAATTTTCGCCGACCAGTAGTCCGCGTTGACCCTCGCGGCGGTCCCGTGTTCTGAACACGCCGCGCAAACAGCAGTTGTCTTTTCTTGGCTTCGACATCATCAAGCTCCGCTAGCTGAGTCCAAGTGGCAGCCGTGAGTTCAATTCCGCGAGGGGTTCCTGTTTCCCGTCCGAGAACGTCAATCCATGCCATGCCCCATGATTGAGTCCCTGCAAGACTTCACTGCTCCCCTGCCTATCTGGCTCCAGTGGCTGGCCGTCATGGCCATAGGAGCTATCCCGTTGAACGAGTCCAGCTTTGGGTCGGTCAACGGCGTCGTCGCTGGGCTTCCCACGTCCTTGGCTATCGGCAGCTTCAAGGTCCGCAACATCGTGGGCTTGCTGCCGCTCGTGCTCGGCGCGCGGGCGTACTGCCGGTCCGGAACGGGACCGCTCCCGCAAGCAGCAGCGCCGTTCGCGAACATTTCTTCCAGTTGTTGAGCGTTGATGACGCGCCGGCTTGGAAGCCGTCACAATCCGCCTACAACACAGCTGCGGCAGCCTGCGGAGAGGCGCTACACGATATGTTGCTGGTAGCGGTACACCCTTGGGACATCCATGGCGCCGATGCCGCAGGAATGCAGACCGCCTGGATCAACCGCTCCGGCAGCCGCTACCCCGGCTATTTCACACAACCCACGTTCGAAGCACAAAGCCTTCCGTCGCTCGCCAGACAGCTTTCATAACCGGCAAGCCTTCAGAACCTTGTCCCGCTGCCGAAGAAGTGGAAGATATCAAAGAACAGTGAGAAAGTCCGCGATCTCGCCAGTGACCTGTTTTGGAGCGTCTTCCATAACGAAGTGACCCGCCTCGGGGACGACTATGAGGCCGGTGCCTGGAATGTCGCCGGCGAGCCGTTCTGCATAGTGTAAAGGCTCCCACCGGTCGCCCTCGTCCCAAAGGATACGGACCGGCATCGTTAGAGCGCCGAGTTTGCCGCTGATGTCCTCGGTGTACTTCGAGTCGTAATGCCGCATCTGGTGCTCGAAAAAGGAGGCGCGTCCCAACGCCGATTGATTGGGTGCCAAATAGCCGTGGAGAATGTCGCCGGCCATTGTCGCTTCGTCCTTGACGGTCATCTTCAGTTGCCGGGTCAGCAGGGCATTGAACGCTTCCTGCGACAGATTGGTGTAGTCATCCAGCTCTTCTTCGATAATCTTCCGCCAAGTCGACGACGGCCATGAATCATAACTGACCGTGTCGATGACCATCAGTCGTCGCACACGTTCGGGGTGAGCAGTAGCAAACCGCAAACCAATGGCGCCACCGATGTCATGGGAAATGATAGAAACGGTCTCGATAGCCAACTGGTCGAGGATAGCTTTAAGAATGCCGGTTTGAGCAGCGACGGAAGTATCTTGATCCACAGGCCGCTCGGAGAGCCCAAACCCCGGCAAATCGTAAGTGATCACCCGATAGCCGGCCGCCTCGACCGATGGCACGATGTTTCGCCATTCATAGGAATGCGAAGGCGTGCCATGGATAAAGATCACCGGCTCACCCCGGCCACGATCACGATACGCAATGCGCAGCCCATCGGCAATAAGGTTATCGGTCAAGAAGTTCATAGTATCTTTTCCGGCTGAACGGCGGGCTGAAGGATCCTTGGGAAGACTCCCCTGCCCAATCCATGGAGGAGGATCGGAAGGGGAGCCAGCTGTTTAAGATTAGGCCGGAGATAATCCCCGGGCAATGGATTCAAGATGAATTCTCCAGAGAACTTCGGCGGCTTGATCCCAGGCGACAGCATCACCGTCACCCACGATAACGGTTCCACAGCAGTCTTCGAGGTATACAAAAGCGAGATCTACTTAAAAGCCGAATTCCCCACCAAAGCCCTCTACTCACCCACCCCCGGAGCAGAAATAGGACTCATCACCTGCGATGGCTTCACACCATCCTCCGGCCAGTTCGTGCAAAAACCTGGTCGTCTACGCTAAACTCGCCAATACCTTGTGAGTTGCTACTTGGAGTCAGTCTGCCGCCGGCCACCTTCACGTAGAAGGCCGAAAGCCGTAGCGTCAATATATGGATACCTCAACAATTCACACCATCCGGCGCGGAAGCGGCAATCCTGTGCTCATGGTGCACGGTCTAGGTTCATCTTGGCGGAACTGGGAGCCGATCCTGGACCGTCTGTCCACCGAGCGGGAAGTGATCCTGATAGATCTGCCGGGATTCGGACAAAGCCCGCCGTTCCCGGGAGCGGTCACCATGGCCTCGATGACAGACGCCGTCCAGCAGTATATGCACGACACTGGTATACCGAAGGTTGACCTGGTGGGCAGCTCCATGGGAGCACGAATGGTTCTCGAACTGACACGCCGGGGCGTTGGTGGAAATGTCGTCGCACTGGATCCCGGCGGCTTTTGGAACAAGAAACAACGCCGCGTGTTCGGCGCATCTGTTGGCCTTTCTGTGAAACTGGTGCGGGCTCTGCAAAGTCCGATGCCCGCCATCGCCTCGAGTCCCGTGGGAAGGACTCTGCTGTTATCACAGTTCAGTGCACGTCCGTGGGCACTGCCACCCGATCTGGTATTGAATGAGATGCGCAGTTTCAATCAGGCAACACGGCTGGACGAGGCCCTGGATGCGCTGGTCAATGGGCCCGTGCAGGAAGGCGCAGCGGCCGGATCGACCCCTGGTCGTGTAGCAATCGGATGGGGCCGGAAGGATCTGGTCACCTTACCCAGCCAGGTCCTCACCGCGAGAACCAAATTTCCCGACGCCTCACTGCACTGGTTCGATTCTTGCGGCCACTTTCCGCATTGGGACAAACCAGACGAGACAGCCGAATATGTATTGAAATCCTTACGCTGACCCAGCCCTTAGATAAATCATTGGCGGGACTTGCGACAATATGCTTAGGGACGCGCTGCATGCCTCGGCCAGGTCCACGCCGGTTTCGGCCATGGCCGCCACGACCGACGGTTCCAACTCACCTGCCGACTGGGATCCGGCTGAACGGACATGCACCCGCCCGGCCGCTTCTTATTCAGCTCGTTCTCCTGCGCACAGGCCACATCATCGCAGCCATGGGCTACACCATCGTCTCCATTATCCTGGGACTGGCGGGGCGGCATTCGGCTACTGGTTACTACGCGCGCTGACAACCCCGTAGATTACGCTCAGCCGCTTCGATGGCCCACCGCCCCATCAAAGGATCCGCACGCGGGACGTCTGCCCTGCCCTTTGGGCGCATCTGCTTCCTTGGCACAGGCGAGGGCGTACGCGACCAATGTTCGCGTTGCATCGGCTTCGCCCCTAACGGGCGGACGGTTTTGGCCACCAGCCGAGGGTTCGGTCGTCGCGGGCCGTGCCAGCAGTGGATGCGCGGTTCCATGGATCCGCCCATCACCACGGTGGGCTGCCATCCCACCAGAGCCGGCACGGCAGCCCACACCATCAGCCCGCACAGTGCCACCAGGACCATTCAGGCCGGGGCACCGCGGCCGTGGGTTGGTGTTCCTTTTGGTCGGGCGGGTGCTCGATGAGATGCGCCGCCGGCGGGTATCCATACAACCCGAATGCCCCATCGTCGCCGAATTCCTCTGCTTGCACCGCCACTACCTCGACCTGCTTTTCTCCCCCGCCGCCGACCACAATCATTGCACTCTTGACCATGAGCACCGGCCGGCCTGAAGGCCGCCCCGGCTATCCGATGGCCATGTGACGTGACGGCACGGACGGCACAGACGGCACAGACGGCACAGACGGCACAGACGGCACAGACGGCGCGGACGGCGCGGACGGCGCGGACGGCGCGGACGGCGCGGACGGCGCGGACGGCGCGGATAATTAATTTTTTCGAATTTATACCAATCCGGTAACGGGATCGCACCGAACCCCTGATGTCCTTCAAACACCGATAGGAAAATGATGGAGGCAATAACAATGCGGAACTTTTTCACGAAGTCTCTGGCAGTCAGCGCGGTCACAGGTGTGGCATTGGTCGGCGGGGCCGGAATGGCCAGCGCCGACTCGGGTGACAGCGTCGAATCAACCATGAACGAGACCACAAACCAGGTCAACGACAACCGCATCGCTGACAGCGGCAACCTGTCGCTGGACAACATCCTCAACGATG
>NZ_AUMN01000040.1 GCF_000430705.1 Arthrobacter castelli DSM 16402 | reverse complement strand
ACCAACCACCGTCGACGGACCCAGCGTCGACGTCACACGATAAACCTTCGAATCCCACGCATACCTGACATACCGACGCTCATGGACAACATCAGGAGAACCAGCCGACCTCCACTGATCCCCAGTGGCACGCACATCACCGGCCGGACTCGAATAATAAAGCCGATCATTCTCGAACTTCGTAAAGAAATGCGTACCATCCAACAACCTCGACGCATCCGCCGACGGCCTCCCATAGGCAACCCACTGAGCAAAACTCAGCTTCTGCCCCTGACCATCACGACCCACCAAATAAATAGCCGGACTCCAACGATTCTTCACAAAAAAAGCAGCAGCACGCTCCGTATAATCAGGCCGACCCAAACCAGTCCACTCAGACCAACTCAACGACCGAAACGAACCATCAGCCAACACCCCATAAATCGTCGGAGAATTCGCAAAACTAAACAACGACTCATACGTCCTCGCGCCCGAACCTCCAGCGGCGAATTTCCTCAGGGCCGACATAGACCCGTTCCAGATATTGGAGTCGCCCGCATAGGGTCCGGTGGCGCTGTACTGCCAGAAGCTGAAGGTGTTCCAGCCGGCGGGAATAGTCGGCCGATCGTGAGTGTAATGCGCCACATGAAGCGGATGGTCGCTGAATGCCGTGCTCGAATCCGTACAGTGGTTCCACCAACCGGCCGTCGTGTAGATGGCAGGCACCCGGCCAGTGCGATTCTTGATGGTGTTGGAGAAGTCCCGGATCCAATTCACCATCTGTGCCGGGCTCATGCCATAGCAAACATCGCCTTCACCCGAAGGCAATACTTCGGCGCTGTACGGGTTGTACTCAATGTCCAGCAGCGGTGGCAAGGTCCTGCCGTCCGGGGACCAGCCGCCCCCGTGGTTGATGAAGTAGTTCGCCTGTACCTTGCCGGAGGTACGGCTTGGAATCGCGAAGTGGTAGGCGCCCCTGATCATGCCGACGTTGTACGAACCGATGTATTGCTCGGAAAAGTGCGAATTCAGGCTGTAATTGCCCTCCGTGGCCTTGACGTAGGCGAATCGTGCACCCTGATTCCATTGGGCGTTCCAGTTCACATCCGGTTGCCACCCGCTGACATCAATACCGTGGACCCCAAAGGACGGCCGCCAGGTTGACGCCGCGGTGGCGGACAGCGGACTTCTGGCCTGTGCACCTGCGTCCTGCAACTCTTGCCCGGTGGTAAGCGGGGCAGCCGGATCGCCGTGCTCCTCGATCCGAGCCAGTCCCTGGCCCATGAAGGCACCCGGCCCCTCACCCAATTCGACGGCTGAATCATCGGTTGGTTCCGGTTTTGGTGCTTGTTCCGGAGACGCAGCCGGCGTTTGCGGTGCCGTCGGTTCGCTGGTTTCGGGGGCGGGCGTGGCCGTTGTGGTGTCAGTGCTGTCCACCGCGCCGCCTGGTGCTGGAGCGGTGGTTTCTTCGACCGTCGCCGGGTCTGCTTGAGAGCCGTTGGCGGACGTATCGGCCGCTGCAGGTGCGACAAGCGATCCAACCATAAGGCACGACACGATGCACCCCAGCACCGGACGGAAAACGGCTGACTGCTTATTCGATGGTGGAGTGTTCTGATGCAAAGCACGGTGGAAGTGCGAACGGATGATGCTCATAGTGGTTCTCCGGAGGGACTGCTGTGTACCACTTAACCGGGTACGGAGACGAGTGACACACCGAGAGTAGCACTATTGTTACTCATGTTACTACTGAGTCTCATGTGTTCCTGGTCGCAGTCCATGGATACAGGGAAGGCGTTCAGGGCGCATATCTTTGGCCAGGACACGTGGTGTCCCTTCCGGCTATCAGCCGGCTTCCACCTCGGATTTGTCCTCGCCCCACAGCGTGTGGAAGGTGCCGTCGACGTCTGTGCGCTGGTAGGTGTGGGCGCCAAACAGGTCCCGCAGCCCCTGCGTCAGGGCCGCCGGCAGCCGATCGCGGCGCAGCCCGTCGTAGTACGCCAGCGACGAGGCAAAGACCGGTGTGGGGATGCCCAGCTGCACGGCGGTGGACACCACGCGGCGCCACGCCGGCAGCGTTTGGGCGATCGCGTCGCGGAAGGCCGGAGCCAGCAGCAGATTGAGCGGCTTGTCTTCGGCCTCGTAGGCCTTGGTGATTTCCGCGAGCAGTTCCGCGCGGATGATGCACCCGCCGCGCCACAGCGAGGCGATCTGGTCGAGTTTCAGGTCCCAGTTGTATTCTTCGGCTCCTGCGCTGAGCATGTCGAGGCCCTGCGCATAGCTGACCAGCTTGGAGGCGTAGAGTGCCTGGCGGACGTCGTCGACGAAGGTTTCGGGGATGGTCACGCTCTGCTCCCCTGCCGCGAGCTGCTGCCCGGCAGCAGCCCGCTGGCCGGCCTGGGACGACAGGGCACGGGCAAACACCGATTCAGCGATGCCCGACGTCGGCAGACCCAGTTCCAGCGCGGACACGACGGTCCAGCGGCCGGTGCCCTTCTGGCCGGCCGCGTCAACGACGACGTCGACAAACGGCTTGCCGGTCTTTGCATCTTCGTGGGCCAGCACCTCGGCGGTGATTTCAATCAGGAACGATGCCAGGTCGCCCTTGTTCCATTCTTCGAAGATCTTGGCCTGCTCGGCCGGTTCCAGTCCGGCGCCGCTGCGCAGCAGATCGTAGGCCTCGCCAATCACCTGCATGTCGGCGTACTCGATGCCGTTGTGGACCATCTTCACGAAGTGGCCGGCGCCATCGGTGCCGATCCAGTGGCAGCACGGTTCGCCGTCGACATGCGCCGAGATCTTCTCCAGCAGCGGCCCGAGCGCGTCGTAGGAGCGCTTGGAGCCTCCCGGCATGATCGAAGGCCCGTTGAGCGCACCTTCTTCACCGCCGGAGACCCCGATGCCCACAAAGTCCAGGTCCTTGGTGGCCAGCTCGGCTTCCCGGCGGCGGGTGTCTTCATAGTGGGAGTTGCCGGCGTCGATAATAATGTCGCCGGGGTCCAGCAGCGGTTCCAACTGTTCGATCACGGCGTCGACCGCCGGACCGGCCTTGACCATCATCAGGATGCGGCGTGGCTTCTCCAGGGAGTCGACGAGTTCGGCCAGCGATTCGGTGCGGACGAACTCGCCCTCGTCGCCGTAGCGCTGAAGCAGGGCATCGGTCTTCTCGACGCTGCGGTTGTGCAGGGCGACGGTGAATCCGTTCCGGGCCAGGTTCCGTGCCAGGTTGGCCCCCATCACGGCCAGGCCGGTGACGCCGATCTGTGCAGACATTAGTACTCCTTAGCTTCGGTGGGCAGCCCGGGCGCCGCCTGGTTCGGCACCGGCTGTTTACCGGCCGCCGTGTTCAACCCTAAGAGCCAGCGGCATATTGCTGCTACTTTGGCGCTCCTTTGTGACGCCCTCTGTGACGGCCGCGCGGGCCCGGCGACGGGCGAACGTTAGACTCGGGGACGTTGTGACCTCAGTTGTGACCCACGTTGTGGCCTAAGGTGGTCGACGTTGCCGACCGCGGGGATGGAAGATGCCAAGCAGACTGCACCAAAAGGCGCTGGAAAGCCTGGGAACCAGGATCGTCGACGGCGTGCTGCCCGCCGGACATATCATGCTGGCCGAGGACCTGGAGAGCGAACTGGGTGTCTCCCGGTCGGTGGTCCGGGAAGCGGTGCGGGTGCTGCAGTCGGCCGGCCTGGTGCAATCGACCAAGCGGGTGGGTATCAAGGTGCTTCCCCGGCCCACGTGGAACCCCTACGATCCACTGGTGATCCGCTGGCGGTTGCGCAGCAGCGGCCGAGGGGCGCAACTACGGTCGTTGACCGAGATGAGGGTCGCCGTTGAACCGATGGCCGCCGAACTCGCCGCGGACCACGCGCCGGAGTGGGTTGGCGAACAACTTCACGATATTGCCAACAAGATGCGCGCAACGGGACAGGACGCCCGACGGTTCCAACAGCTGGACGTACGGTTCCACGCCGTGGTGCTGGCCGGCTCCGGAAATGAAATGTTCGCCGGGCTGCACGACGCGGTGGCGGAAGTACTGACGGGCCGCCAGGAAATGGGGCTGATCCCCGCCCATCCGCATGAAGAAGCCATCGAGCTGCATCTGGACGTCGCCGAGGCGATTGCGCTGCGTCGACCGGCCGAGGCGCGGGAGACCATGAACGAAATCATGCGCGCGACGATCGACGAGATCCATCAGGAATGGGCCGGAACCCCGCGGTCAGATGCCGGCTTCTAAGGACACCTAGTGTCCGTCAGGCGACCCGCCGGAGGTGTCTGTCATGGTCACCAGCAGCTCCTCGATATCCCTCACCACACCGTTGGGGCTTTGGTCGATGTCGACGACGATGGCGCGTTCCTCGTCGGCCACTGACTCCAGTTCTTCGATCTGCGAAGCGAGCAGGCCCGGGGGCATATACGCGTGTTCGCGCTGGCTCAACCGCGCAGCGATGACGTCCCGGTCGCCGTCCAGGTGGATAAAGACGGTCTCGGGAACGATGCCGGCCAGCCGGTCCCGGTAACTGCGTTTCAGGGCCGAGCAGCCCAGCACCACCGACGCGCCGTCGTCGTGCTTGTGCCACAGCACATCACCGACCCGATCGAGCCAGGGCAGCCGTTCGGCATCGTGCAGCGGAATGCCGTCGCGCATTTTCAGCACCGCTGCTTCGGTGTGCAGGTCATCGCCTTCGACATAAGGCACCTGGAGCGATTCGGACAGCAAAGATCCGATGGTTGATTTCCCGGAGCCGGATACTCCCATCAGCACCATCGGCGGCAACCTGCGTCCATGCAGTTTGGAATGGGCCATTCACGCTCCTTGTCGGTGCCATCAGTGCCGTCCAGCGCAGTCAGTGCCGTCAGCACGATTTCATCCCACTCTATTGACGGCATGCAGACTAATTCCAGATGCCGCCGGCGCATCGTTACCTGCCTGCCACCTGCCGGTCCGCATTCCGTTTCAACAGCCCGGACGCCAGATCCACTACTTTCGATCCGTACTGGCGCACTGAACGGTCGATCGGGGCAGCGCCGAGGACCTTGACGACAACTACAGCGATAGCGACGCAGGCGGCCAAGGCGATAGCGGTATTGGCGCCGGAGTGCCCGGGCGGGAGCAACGGGGTCAGAGCCAGCACGACGAAGCCATGCACCAGGAAGATCCCCAGGCTTCGCTTGCCGATGGCTGTGACAGGGTTCTGGTGCCGTGGCATCAGGGACAACACGGTGACGGTGGTGAACCCGGCAACGGCCAGCAAACCCGCACGGACCGCCAGCCCCTCAACCGTTCCTGTGTCGAGACGGTCGAAACTGTAACTGCCGTACAGCCAGCCCTGATGGATGTCCGCGGCGAACAGGATCCAGCCCAGCGCCAGGCAGAGCACCGCGGCGCAGAGCTTGACCCGGAATGGGATTCTTCCGGCCACGTCCAGTATCTGCCGACCGTAGACCGTGCCGGTGATGAAGAACGGGAGAAAGACCAGTACCCGGGAGATGCTGAAGGCGTATCCCATTTCGTCGATAGCACCTGCCGAAATGGCTATCACGACCGAAACCGCGACGGCGGTCCTGGGCATCCTCCAGACCAGTGGCAGCAGCAACAGCCACCAGATCATTGACAGCAGGAACCACAGCAGCCAGAACGGCATGAACGGGGAGAAATCGCGCTCCAGGGGCGACAGCCACACGGCCACGTAGTAGAGGCCTTGAAACGTCAGCAGCAGGACCAGGAACACCCCGATCCGTCTGCTCAGGTTGTCCCGCTTAGCGGTCATACCGGACAGGAAAATGAAGGCCGGCATGTGGAACATGTAGATGATGGTCAGCGGCAACCGGATGACGTCGGCATTCCAGGCACTGGTGGCTTCCAGCAGGTGCCCGAGAACAACCAGGCTGATGAGGATCCCTTTCGCCGAATCCAATCGCTGGTCGCGCCGTGTAGAGGTGGCCATCGACGAAGCCTAATCGTTACACATCTGTTACCCAAATACGTGACTCATCACTGGTCCGGGTCTGAGTGTGCCTAGTGTGCGTCAGGGGGCCACAACGCCGCGCCGTCGACGATACGGCCGCACTTTATGGTGGGGGTGAAGGTGCCGCAGTGGTGGGTCCTACCGGGATCGAACCGATGACATCCACGGTGTAAACGTGGCGCTCTACCAGCTGAGCTAAAGACCCGTGTGACTGATCGTTGCAGTGCACGCCGGAAATACTTTACCGGATCGGCTTCCCTACTGCGAACCGTCGTCGCCGGGCAGGTCCGGCAGTTCCTCCGCGAGCATCGTCAGCGCCTGCGAAACTCCTGCGTTGACCGTCAATGCTGCCCGGTCGTCGCCTCGGGTCCCCCCGCGGTTAATGATCACCACCGGCTTGTCCTGCTGATGGGCGTGCCTGACGAAACGCAGCCCGCTCATCACCGCCAGCGATGATCCGGCCACCAGCAGCGCACCGGCGTCGTCAACCATCTGATATGCCGCAGCCACCTTGTCCTTGGGGACTGTCTCGCCGAAGAAGACAAAGTCGGGCTTCAACATTCCGCCACACACCTCGCATGGAGCCACCACAAACTCCGCTGTATTGTCGACGACGGCGTCGGCATCGGGAGCCTGCTCGATTAGTCCCTCGCGGCCCACCCGCTCCGCGAAGCCCGGGTTGAGCTCCTCCAGCCGCACAGCAAGATCCGCCCTGGACACGATGGTGTTGCAATCGAGGCAGATGACACGGTCGAACCGGCCGTGCAGGTCCACCACGTTGCAGCTGCCGGCCTGTTCATGCAACCGGTCCACATTCTGCGTGATCAGTCCCGAGAGCAGTTGGCGCCGTTCCATCCGGGCGACAGCGATATGCCCGGCATTGGGCCCGGCATGGCCCATAAAGCGCCAACCGACGTGATTGCGCGCCCAATATTTGCGGCGCAGTTGCTCATCGCCGACGAACTGCTGGTACGTCAACGGGTTCCGCGGAGCGGAGTTGGGGCCGCGGTAGTCCGGGATTCCCGAGTCTGTGCTCAGGCCGGCGCCGGTGAGCACGGCCAGCCGGTGCCCGGCGAGAAGGCCGGCGGCCTCGGCAAGGTTCTGCTGTTCACTGGTGATTAACGGTGGCATCCTGCCGGCAGGGGCACCGCTGGCGAACGCCGTCATACCCAGGCCGGTCGGTTTTTGTTCAGTCACTTGGCCAGTTTCGCCGAATCACTCAAGTTCGTCGAGCGCCTCCAGGTACCAGTGCAGGGGCCTCGGCTCTCCAACGCCGGTGACGATGCTCGAACGAAGCGTTCCCCGCCCGTCGAGCAGGAAGCTGCCGCGTTCGGCCATCCCACGCGCTCCATTGAACACCCCGTAGCAGCGGGCCACCTCTCCGTGCGGCCAGAAGTCGCTGAGCAGGTCGAATGGGTAGCTGTTGGCCCGGGCGAACGCTCGCAGGGTGTATTTGGAATCCACCGAGACCGCCAGCACACGCACTCCCCTGCTGGTGAAGACATCCAGATTGTCGCGCAGGGCATCAAGTTCAGACGTGCAGATACCGGAAAACGCAAAAGGATAAAACACGACGACGGCGGCCCGGCCGGGAGCAGGCCCGACAGGTTCCCCGTACTGATTGGGCAGCTCGAAGCTTGGCGCTGCGTGGCCATGCACGGGCAGGTCCGGCTCACCCCGAGCCACAGACTCATTCAACGTACGCGCCCGGCTTCAGCCCTTATTGCGCTTGCTGACCAGCCGGGTGGCCGTCCAGTCCGTCGATACTCCGGCAGCCTGGGTGGTCACGTGCAATCCCGCCGTTGGCGCTGCTTCCTGCAAATCCGCCGGCTGGACGTAGCCGTCCCGGCCGGCCTTCGGGGTGAGAACCCACACTTCGCCACCCTCGTCGAGGGTGGCCAAGGAGTCCATCAGGGCGTCTACCAAGTCGCCGTCGTCCTCACGCCACCACAGCATGACCGCGTCCACGACCTCCTGATCCTCTTCGGTAAGGATTTCAGAGTCGGTTAGGTCTTCTATGTCAGCACGCAGGTCGAAATCGACATCCTCGTCATAGCCGAATTCCTGAATCAGGTCCCCATTTTTGAAACCCAACTTGCTCGCCACGTTCTTCAACGCGGCGGCGTCGGCCTCGCTCACGTATTCCTCCTGTTACTGACTTTGACCGTTTACCCGGCATCACCGTTGATCGCCAGCGGTGATGCACCTACCTACAAGCCAACACCTTTAAGCGCGGCGCATCAAGCCATGACCGGCGACACACCTTAAAATCCGTCGGACCGGCGGGGCTTGGCATCTTCGCCGTGGCTGATGTGTGGCGTTTATTACGATGTCGGGCGCCGCGCCGTGCACCCCCGCCGTGCGCGGACCCGCGTCGCCGCCGCGCCTGCGCTGAGTCGGAGGTGATGTCGGCGGTCAGCCGGCATTCGTCCGGCTACGCACGCAGCCGGATGCGGGACTAGAGTTGGTATGTGGTTGACTGCCCGCACATCGGCGGCAAGCAGGTCCGCCACCATGCCGGATGCGGCACAAGCCGCCGGAACCGGTGCCACTGCTGACAAAGCACGGATAGCTACTGCACATAAGAGAGGTTGACGTGGCCGCAGGCGAAGAAGAGACGCACATCCTGAGCGGATTGACCAATCAGCTGCCCGACCGGGATCCGGAGGAGACGGCTGAGTGGGTTCAGTCGTGGGATGAGTTGGTTGCTGTTCAGGGGACGGAGCGGGCGCAGTTTATTATGCGGTCGTTGTTGCAGCGTGCTGGTGCGCAGTCGGTGGGGGTGCCGATGGTGACGACGACTGATTATGTGAATACGATTCCGGTGGATCAGGAGCCGGTGTTTCCCGGGGATGAGGAGATTGAGCGGCGGTATCGGGCGTGGTTGCGGTGGAATGCTGCGGTGTTGGTCCATCGTGCGCAGCGGCCCGGTATTGGGGTGGGGGGTCATATTTCGACGTATGCCGGTGCGGCGACCCTGTATGAGGTGGGGTTGAATCATTTCTTTCGGGGTAAGGATCATCCCGGTGGTGGTGATCAGGTGTT
>NZ_AUMN01000039.1 GCF_000430705.1 Arthrobacter castelli DSM 16402 | reverse complement strand
GGACCAGATCGGGGCGTCAATCTTCGGCCGGCACGTCTTCGACATGACGAACGGCTGGGACGGGAAACCCCCGGGCGAGGTCGACCACGCAGTCGTCGTGACGCACCGGTCGGCGCCCGACGGCTGGGACCCCGAGGCGCCGTTTCACTTCGTAGACGGCATCGAGGCAGCCATGGCCAAGGCGCAGGAACTTGCGGGTGACCGCACGGTCAACGTCGCCGCCGGCGCCGTCGGTGGCCAGGTGCTCGCCGCGGGTCTGGTCGACGAGGTGCGCATGGACGTCGTACCCGTCGTGTTCGGGTCCGGCAAACGCTACTTCGGGTCGGTCCACGCGCAGCACCTGTTGGAGGATCCTGACGAGGTGATTCAGGGCAACCGGGTGCTTCACCTGCGCTATCGCGTGCGCCGCTGACCGATCCTCCCGCGGAACAGCAGCAGGTGGTCTGGCTCGGCCAGGCAGGATCGCGGCAGGAGGACTCTTCCCTGCGTCCCGTCCGACAGCACACTTCGGCTGTGACGACGATCGAGTTCTGCCCGGGCGCGACCGTGCGGCAAGATGGGCGCATGACTAAAATCCGGCCCGCACGGCCCACAGATGCCGAGGACATGTCCGAGGTGCAAAACGCGATCTATCGCGCAGGCCTACGCGCGAGCCCGGTCGACGTCGCGCTGATCCGCGAGCGTTACCTCGACACGGAGAACGAGGTAGCATGCACCGTTGCCGAGCAGGAGGATCGGGTTGTCGGCTTCCAGTCGCTCAAGCGGGCGTGGCCCGGCAATCCGTACGACGTGGCTGAGGGATGGGGAATTATCGGCACGCACATTCACCCTGACGCTGGTCGAAGCGGATTGGGCCGCCGCCTCTTCGTCGAGTCTCTGGCAGCTGCAAAGGCTGCCGGGTTGAGGCATCTCGACGCGACCATCGGCGCCGACAACTCGCCTGCCCTGGCGTACTACTCGGCCATGGGCTTTACGCCATACCAGGAGGGCGGCGACACCATCCCGCATCGCTTCGACGTCTAATAGTTGCTCCCCTCGGAGTCACGACGGGGACGTCCCGCCCCACCCGGGAGCCGTTCCGGTAGCCGATCCTTCACCAAGCACCGATCGTGTCGACGCCCGGTCGGACGACCCAAGCTACAGAAAGAGCTGCTGTTCCAAAGTGCTGACCGCCGCGCGCCCGCGTCGGTACTCAAGGACGGAGCAGATGAGGAACGCAGAAGCAGCCAGAACCATAACGATGATCGACACGAGCCCACACCATTCCGGCAGCTGCTCGGCAAGCAGCATCGCGCCCACCCCGAAAACGATCGAGGCCCCGAACAGGTAGCGGCTCCATGCAGTCATATCCACAGCCTAATCCCGGCAGAGACGCCTCGACGATGCGTGCGATAGCCGATCCTTCATCGGGGCTGCCGAGCTGATCTGGGAAGCTGTGTCTATGAAGCTCCAAGGGATCCCAGCGATAGCCGATTTCCTCAGTGCTGAATTACCCACGGGCCGCCGCACTTTGGTGGCGGTCGATGGAGTTGACGGAAGTGGAAAGACGACTTTTGCCAACGCTCTCGCGCACTCATTTGTGAATTGGGCGACGGTGCTGATTCATGTCGACGACTTCCTCAATGTCTCAGAGATCCGCCACCGGCGGGGACGACATTCGCCGGAAGGGTTCTGGCTCGACAGCTACGACTATGAGGCACTGCATCGAGGCGTCGTCGAACCATTACTCCCGTCAGGTAACGGATTCTGCCGGACGGCATCATTCGACCCTTCGCGCGATATGGCTATACAGCCGGCGCCTAAGCAATGCGCGGCGGAGGCCATAGTCATTATTGAGGGCATGTTCTTGCACAGAGACGAACTCGTCGACGTTTGGGATTATTCGCTGTTTCTCGATGTGCCGTTCGATGAGACAGCCCGTCGAATGGCAGCCCGCGACGGATCAAATCCGGACCCGGAGCACCCTTCGATGCGGCGCTACGTCGGAGGGCAACGCATCTACTTCGACATGGCGCGGCCCTGGGAGCGAGCAGACCTCGTCATCGACAACTCTGCCTCTGAACCGAGAGCTATCAAAGGCACGCAAAGCACCCCATACCGGTAAGCGATCGTCTACCGGGCGCTTTAAAGCTGCTAGTGTCCCGTGACGATTTGGATGAGATTTCCGCAGGTGTCGTCGAACACTGCTGTGGTTGTAGGGCCCATTTGTGCAGGCGGCTGCGTGAACGTCACGCCTTGTCCGCGCAGCCGCTCGTATTCGATCTGTACGTCGTCCACGGCGAACTGGGCCGCTGGGATGCCATCGGCAACCAGCGCTTCTTTGTACGGCGGCACGGCGGGGTGGGTCGATGGTTCGAGCAGCAACTCGACACCGTCCGGCTGCTCCGGGGAAACGACGGTGAGCCAAAGGTTCTCGCCTATAGGTGCTTCCGTCTTCTTTGCGAAGCCGAGAACTTTGGTATAGAAGTTCAGGGCAGTTGGCTGGTCGTTGACAAAGACACTGATCAAATTGATGCGCATTGGTCGTCCTCAGCCTTGATCAGCAGGCAGATTCTCCGCCGCCCAGCGTCGTCCCGGTTCCGGATCGACGGCGAAGCGCTCGGCGTAGAGTTCGTGGATGTCTTTCCACGCCCTGTGTGCTTCCTTGTCGGATAGATACCCACCCGCGAGATGCGGCTCCAGCCGCGAGAGGTAGGTCTGCCAGCCGGTTGCGGTCTGCGCTGCCGGCAAGTCGTCGATGACGTGAGTAAAGATCAACCGGCAGCGGCCCTCGTCTGCGACCAGTTCGAAGCTCTGAGGCTGGTCGGCGAATGCCCACGCCAGACGATGGGGTGCGTCGACTTCGGTCACCTCCATCATGGCACCACCGACGTCGATGGTCTCGCCCTCCGCCGGCGTCCAGTTGGCAGCTGCCGGAAAGAAGCGCTCAAGCTCCGCCGGCACGCTGACCGCCTGCCATACCCGTTCAATCGGATACGCAAGGGGGACTTCGAAACGCAGCGCTGGCCGCCCATCGAGTTTCTCCAAGGTTCCGTAAGCGGTTATCTCGGTCATGGACTGTCCTTTCGTGTCTGTGGCCAGCGATCGACGATGGCTTGCAGCGGTTTGGTGTCAATCGAGTGGTACTTGTAGCGGCCTTCCTTGGCGGTGATCACGAGTCCGGCCGCCTCGAGCACATCGAGGTGCTGCGATATGGCCTGACGCGACGAGGCGATTCCATGATTCATCGCCAAACGGCCGCACAGTTCGAACAGCGTCTGCCGATCCCGCTCCATGAGCTCGTCGAGAATCCTTCGCCGGACCGGATCTGCGATCGCCTTATACACGCTGCTCACGCAGCAACATTAGGCAAGTGGGTACTTGCCTGTCAAGGCATAAGTAGGCGTTCCACAACGGCATCCATCACTGGTCAGGTCAGCAGTGCTATTGATGCACGCTGCGGAACAAGCGTGTGGGTTCACGCAGAGAGTCGGCGGGGTTCCAACTGCTCTTCGATGGCTTGACCGTCAGAGTTGCGAGACACGACGTACGCCAATCCGTGGTCGTTCTCTGCCACGGCTTCGACCAGGTCAGTGCCGTGGTAGACGAGGCCAACTCCATCGTCGGTGCAATGAGCCGTCGGCAGTTCGCCTTCGGCGACGAGGCTGTGCATAAGGGGCCGGCGGCCAGGCTCGACGTCGTAGTGAACCCCGTTGGCGTAGGGCAAGAATCCGAGGCCGTTCGTGACTGGGCGCAGTGGCGGGCCAAATGAGTCAGTGGTTCCTCCGCGATACCAGCACAGTGAGCCTGCGCTGATGCCCGCGAGGACTATTCCGGCTTCCCAGACGCGCCGGAATATGTCGACCAAGCCATGGGCGTGCCAAACCGCCAGGAGGTTCACAACCGAGCCGCCATGCACCCAAACGACGTCTTGAGCCATCATGTGGCCTTCGATGTCCTCGACCGTGGGCATCGGAAACAAATTGAGGTTCGTGGCCAGGTACCCTGCTCGCGTGGCTGCTTCATTGAACATGGCATTGCGGAACCGTTGGTCACCCGATGCGGTACCAAGGTGGCAAATCTTTGGCGTTCCGACAGGGTTCGCCAGATCGACCGCATGATGTATCAACGAGTTGAAGGCGAAGTCTCCACGGTCAGGGACTGCGTACCCACCTGAAGTGGCCAAGATGGTTGGGCTCTGAGCGGACATATGCCGAATCTACCCTACGTATCGTCCGTTCATAGTCGGGCGTTCTCGCAGCCTGCCGCCCGCAAATGTGAGGCGGCAGTGCCGACGATCGCACACGGTGTCCCCCCCAAGCCGATCCCCAATCGGCATCGATCTCGGCTGCTAAAGATGATGACCCCTATATTTGGGGATGGAACTGCGTTCGACGACGGCATATGACCTGCAAATCATCCTCGATTGGATGACGAACAATAAAGAAATGGTCATGTGGTCGGGCCCGAGCTTCAAGTGGCCGCTCGATCACGGTCAGCTTCAAAACTATCTTCAAGATCCCAATAGAGTTTACTGGTCGGCAGTTGACTCTGACTCCCCGAGATTAGTCGGCCATGCGTCCCTGCTCATAGACCAGGAGGCAGACCTGATGCGCATCGGATATATCGTCGTAGATCCGGAGCGTCGAGGGCGTGGGATAGGGCGGAAGCTCGTCGAGTCGATGGTCCGATACGGCTTCGAATCCTCGCATATCCCGGTCATGAAACTGGGCGTATACGCGCACAACGCTCCTGCCATCAGTCTCTACGAAGGTCTGGGATTCAGCAGAACCGGTGTCGTCTTACACACTGAGGTAGATCAAGAGGACTGGACGGTCATAGAGATGGCGCGTGCCAGGGTTCCCGCTGGCCCCGGCTCTTGAACGACAGCATTGAAACTTGGTTGGTGGCTTTTCATTCTTCATTCGCTGTTGCGCAACTCATCCCGCAGTGATCTGTTCCAATGCTGCGATGGGATGGGAGAACGTGACGTGTGGTGGAGGTAGTTCTGACGGCCAGTCCGTACCGTTGCGGTTCACCCAGAAACCCTTGGCGCCGATCTGAGCCGCACCTCCAATGTCGGCGACTGGGTCATCCCCGATAACCCACACCTTATCGATCAAGGCACACCCGGCTTTCTGTGCCGCAATCTCGAATATGCTCCGGTCCGGCTTCCGCACGCCGATCTCGCCGGAGACCACGCACGCATGAACCAAACTTTCGAGGTTCATCGCTTCAATCTTGGCCCACTGTCGTTGGGCATCGCCGTTGCTGACCACGCAGAGCCGAAAGCCCAGCATTCGCGCGTCAGTGAGCGCCTCTGAGACCGCCGGTTCGAGACGGTAACGCGAGCCAAACATGTTCGGCCAGTCAGCCAGCAGGTCTTCAACCGGGGTATCCCAACCGAGGCGGGCAGCGACCCCGCTAAGGAAAGATTCGCGCAGGCGGACCTTGCCGTCCTGTCGGTCATGGGCGATCAACCATTCAGCGACATCCGGTTCTCCGGCGGCGGTGGCAGCCTCGTCAGCCCATGCACGCAACACGGCATCTCGATCGACGAGTGTCCCGTCAAGGTCGAGCAGAATCAGGCCACGCATCACATCTCCTCCAGCGTTCGCCGGCTGCACTCGCGTCGTGTTTTACGAAGGCTACAGCACCCAGGATCTTCGAGGTAACAATGAGTGGACCGGTCGTCCCGTAATAGGAACCTCCACCGGACAAACCCGCCGCTGACCAGCACCGTTGAAGTGTCGCGGCCGGGACCGTCCCATTTGACCCGTCCGGTGGTCTGTCCGGTGACGGGGCCTTATGTGACACGTCTGTTGAGACGCCCAGAAGATGACAAGGTGCCGACATCGCCGTGCCTCCCTAATCCTGACGAAAACAGAACTCGCCTGTATTACCAACGAGTATCCACTCGATAGGACGCATACTTATACAGTTCCAGTCGCGCGACCAGTAGGGCTACCACTGACTCGGTTTGAGAACTGACAAGCCACTGACAGCGAATCGGAGAACCTGTAGAAATGAAGCAGACGAAAACGCAGCAGGCTGAGGCCCGGGAAGGATTTCCTTTCCGGACCGATTGGTTTTCCGGCGACCAGTCCTACGCCTGCGCCGCCAGAGGGACGTTGGTCCGCCGCTCGAGCACCCGGGGTGCGGTTTCCTTGAGGAACAGGGCGAAGAACGTGGCCACGAGTGCACCGGCGCTGCTGACGATCAGCGCCACATAGAGGCCGAATTGGTCGGCGGCTATCCCGGTGAGCATTGGGTTCAGGAATCCGCCGATGAGCTCCCCGATACCCGTCGGTAACCCCACCGCAAGTCCGGCGTACAGCGGCGACACCGACTCCGTTGGGATGACCGACATCGCCAGACCGCCAACACCCATGCCGGCCGCGAAGATGAAGACGGCTATAGCCATGAACACCGGGCTGTCGAAGAAGAGCAACGACAGGGGAGCCAGAATGGAGAGCAGCCCGAACATGGCAGCGGAGGGCTTGCGCCCAATCCGGTCGGAGATCAGCGGAACGACGAATCCCCACAACGCCGTGCCCAGCCCGAAGGCGGCCAGCACGATGCTCATTGACCCTGGCGTGAATCCCTTGACGTTGGTCAGGTATATCGGCCCGAAGACCTGCAGCGCCATCAGGTAGACCATGAATCCGCTGAACATGATGATCGACAGGATAATGTTGCGGTTCTTCAATACGTCTTTGAGCTTCCCCTTGGTGCCGGTGGTGCTGTCGACGGCTGCTGCCGCGCCGCCGTCGTCGGGCAGGTGCGCCGGCCCTGAGAACTGTCCCGCCGGCTTCGGCTCGCGCATCACCTTGAAGACGAACAGGCACAGGATGAGACCGGGAATGATCGTCAGGAAGAAGGCCGTTCGCCAGCCGAATGCCGCCGCGACGGCCACGATGACCAGGGGCGCAAGGATGCTGCCGAACAGCCCGTTGGCTGTGTTCATGGTCAGCCCGAGGTTGAACCCGCGCCGGTGCTTCGACGACTCCATCGCCAGCACGGACTGGGTCACCGGGATGATGGGACCTTCAAACAGGCCCATCATCAGCCGCATGATGATCAGCATCGCGAAGGTCGATGCGAATCCCTGGAAGAAGGAAGCGACCGAAAACGCGAGGATCAGCACGACCAGATACAGCCGCTTGCTGCCGACCTTGTCGGAAATGCGCCCGCCGATGACCGAGGCAATTGCCCACGTGATGGCCAGCGCGGACGCGAGCAGGCCGATCTGGGAGTTGTCCAGGCTCAGGTCCTCCTGGATGAAGGGCATGAGGAAGTTGATGATCAGCCGGTCGAAGAACACGAAGCCGACGGCGAAGAAGAACATGGCTACGATTTTGTTCTCGTAGGTCCAAAACTTGGTTTGTGCGAGCATGGTGACCTCTCAGGGACACAGTGGGTTGGAGGGGCGGCTAGCTGTGCTGAGACGGGGCGCCCAGGAATTCGGCCGTTTCGGTGAAGGCCTGGTGGTACTCCGGGATCCAGGAGAAATTCTGGACGAAACCATGGTTTGCCCCCGCATACCGATGGATCGTCGCGTCGACGCCGGCTTGTGTCAGCTTGTGGCCATACAGCTCGCCTTCGTCGCGCATAGGGTCATACTCTGCCGTGAGAATCAGCGCGGGAGGCAGTCCGGAGAAGTCCTCGCGCTTGATGGGGGAGACGCGGGGGTCCGCCGGATCTGCGCCGCTGGCAAAATAGTGTGCGTTGAAGGGCGCCAGGCCTGCCGTTTCCAGGCCATAGCCCTCGGCATTCTCCCGCAACGATGCGTAACGGCCGGTATCGAAGTCCAGATCGAGTGACGGGTAGTACAGGACCTGGTGCGTGATGGCCTCGAACCCGTCGTCACGGGCCATTGCGACGACGGCGGCCACAAAGTTGCCGCCGGAACTGTCGCCGGCGATGGCGAGGTTCCTCCCGTCCCAGGCCAGGTCCGCACCCTGTTCGGCCGCCCAGCGGACTACCCCGTAGCAGTCCTGCAGCCCGGCCGGGAAGGCGGCTTCGGGAGCCAGTCGATAGCCGACGGAGATGACCTTATGCCCGGTCTCGTTGGCCAGGGCACGTGCCACATGGTCATGGGTGTCCAGACTGCCGGAGAAGAAGGCTCCGCCGTGGAAGTACACCAGCAAACCGTACGAATCGGCCTCGGCCGGTGTATAGATCCGTACGGGCACGTCGCCCGATGAGGTCGCGGCACTAACGTCCTTGACGGCATGAAGCTGGGGCTGGCGCTCCTCACGTGGCGGAATCTGCCCGGTCTCGGCGTCGCGCATCTGCTTCGGGTCGGGCGATGCGCTGTGATCCGGGGCCGGCAGGGTGGCGAGTAGCTTGGCGATTTCGGGGTGCACGGGCATAGTTCTATTTCTCCTGGTTGTTCGTGGAAGTCTTCTGGCCGGGGAAGACGTCGTCGACCTCGTCCTCTGCCCACCCTTGCCGCGAGATGCGCTGCAGTTCGTCGGTCTCCGGCTTGCGCGTGGACTGGTACTTCGCCAGCGCTACGGCGACGGATTCGGCATCCTGCAGGGCATCCGCGAGGGCGCCGGCATCCATGATGGCCGAGTTCGCCCCCTGCCCCTGGTGATGCAGCATCGAATGGGCCGCGTCCCCGAGCAGCACCACCGAATCCGAGTGCCAGACGTCGATCGGATCGATATCATAGACCGCCCGGCAGTTCACGGTGTCCAGGTCGAGGTCGCGCACGATGTTCACGATCCGCTCGTCGAAGCCTTCCACCACCTCCAGCAGGTCGTCTTTCGTCATCGCCGGGTTCCAGGAGCTGTCACCAGACAGGGTGGTGATGTCGAACGACATCTGGTTCCGGTGGCGCAGCGGCAACAGGTAGATCTTGGTGCGGGAGCCGATGTACATCCGGAAATTGTCGTCGACGACCATTCCGTAGGCGTGGTCGGTGGAGGCCACGGCGCGGTAGGCATGCTCACCGGAGAACACCGGTTCCTTATCGCTGAACAGTTGCTTGCGCACCACCGACTTGATCCCGTCGGCGCCGATGACCAGGTCGGCCTCGGCTGTATTGCCGTTGGCGAAGGTGAGTACGGCGCGCCCGCCCTTGTCCTCGATGGCCTCCAGCTTGTGGCCGAGATGCACCATGCCCTCGGGGAGGACGCCCAGCAGCGCCTCGATGAAGTCACCTCGGTGGATCAGGTGGGTCTTCGTCTCTTCGGCAAAGTCGTTGATGCCCGGCCACGCCTCCTTCATGATCGGCTCGCCGGTCGCGGTGAGGATCTCGAAGTAGTCGCTGGGCGAGCTCACCTTGGCGACAGCGTTGAAGCTTCCCCACTGCCGGAAGCGGTCCATGGTGGAAGGGCGCAGGCCGATACCGGCGCCGACCTCCCGGACCTGGCTCGCCTGCTCATACACATTCACAGTGGCGCCGAGCAGGCTCAGCGCTTTGGCGGCCGCAGCTCCGCCATAGCCCGCGCCGACGACGGCAATATTCAGGTCTGTCAGTTCTGAAGTCTTCATGGTTGTTTCTCTCAGTTGCGGATCGTCAGGAAGTCGGCGGGGTTGTCTTCGAGCAGGACCTTGATCGTGGCGCCGTCGATGCCGGCGGCGCGCATGTCCGGAATCATGTCCTCGAAGATGTAATTGACGGTGTGGCCCTTGACGCCAGGCCAGCCCAGCGGGCTGCAGTTGGCGTCGGCGGAGACCAGCAGTTTGTTCGTATAGCCCTTTTGTACGAGCTCGACGAAGTGCTGCATGCGTTCGGCGCGCTTGCGGCCCCAGAACGGCGGGTCTTCCAGCTCGAGGTCGTAGCCGAAGGTGTCGAAGCCGATGCGGCCACCTTGTTCATAGATCCACTCGTGCGGGGTCTTGGGGGCGTTCAGGCCGTCGTCGGCGTGGCCGAACAGTACGCGGTCAAGTGGCAGGCCCTCCTCGGCGAAGATGGCGACGGCCGGCTCCGGGTCGATCGCCAGATGGGTGAGGATCGGCACCCCGGTGGCCACCGCGGCGCGGGCGGCAGCACGGTAGATACGCTTGTCCAGCTCAGTCATCCGGCCGCCACGGCTCACCCCGACCTTGATGACGCCGGCCTTGGCCCCGGTGTTACCGATGCCCACGGTGATCTCGTGGATGAAGACCTGGGCGAGATAGCCCACGGAGGCCTTTGCGAAGTGGGGCAGGGCGGTATCGCCGCCGACGAAGCCGGTGCAGGCCACGATGTTGACGCCGGTCTTGGCGGACAGGGTTTTGTAGTAGTCGACGTCGCGGCCATTGCAGATGCCGGTGGCGTCCACGAAGGTGCCGCCGCCGTACTCAGCGAACCGGCGCAGCTTCGGCACC
Organism: Arthrobacter castelli DSM 16402; assembly: GCF_000430705.1. GTDB lineage: Bacteria > Actinomycetota > Actinomycetes > Actinomycetales > Micrococcaceae > Arthrobacter_C > Arthrobacter_C castelli. The sequence goes on along the minus strand of NZ_AUMN01000039.1, from coordinate 1,659 downwards.
GTCTCCTCGTACCGTTCCTCGGGAGTCTTCCACCACTTGCTGTCCAGCTCGGAGCCGGGCATGCCGTATCCGATGTGTTCGTGGACGGCCACGATCTTGAGTTCTTCGGCCGGGATGGTTCCCAGCACAGTGTTTACCTTGCTCATTACTGAATCACCTCTGGAACGGAAAGCTGTTGGTTGCCCCGGCCGATCTGCTCGGCGCAAGCAAGGCGCGAGGGTTATCCACGAGCAGCCGGGTCGCGTCGGCCTCGGCCAAGCCCCGGGACACCAGCAGGGGAACGAACGTCGACACCACGTGGCTGTAGGGCAGGTCGTAGGCGTCCAGACCCTTGGCCACGCCAATCGCGTTGGAGGAGAGGATGACCTTGTCGCCGTGGCCGGCTCCGACCAGCTCCAGCACCAGCGTGGCGCGTTCGTCGTCGGTGAGGTGGCCGTCGTCGTCGTTCAAACCCACGTGGTCGATGCCGACGAATGCCCCGCGGCTCGCAACCTCGGCGGCGACGCCGGCGGCGTCTTTGCGGTCCAGCCCGCCGACGAGCACCCGGTTGGCCGGGAGATCCTCGTCCAGCACGATGTCGAGCTCGGCCAGTGCATCGGCGCCGAAACGGATGGAGACCGGGGTGCCGGTGGCCAGGGCTGTGCGGGCCGAGCCCCGGAACAGGCTCTCCTCGGTTGCCGTCATACCGTTGCGGTCAGCCGCAGTGGTCACGAGTCCGGCCGCGCCGCGCCGCTCGAGACGCGGAACCACCATGCCCTCGGTGACTTCCCTGGAGAAGAGGTCGGCGAACTTGTCGGCGGGCCATGGGGTTGGAGGGTTGGTTTGCGGCGTCAGGAAGTAGCCGCCAAGCATCTCTTCGGGACCCATGCCTGTTGAGGCGACGATGTGCACACCGGTGGCGCCTGAGAGTGCTTCGTACATTTTCAGGTCTCGACCGTGGAACATCCCGGTGCTGTCCACGATGGTTTGTCCGCCGTGGTCGCGGAAGTCCCTCAGCTTTGGAGCCAGGGTCTCGAAGATCTCCGCCCGGTCCATGGGGATGTCCGGGGCGTGTTCCGCTCCGGGTACCACCGAGAGCAAGGCCTCGTGGACTGCGACCACCCCCAACTCATGGGCGGGGATGGGACCAAGGACCGTATTGACAGTCTGGCCGGAGTCAGGAGTTGCATCTGTCACAGGTACAACCTTTCGTCAGCGTCCCGCCGTTCGCAGCGTTACGCGCTGTTGAGCTTCACTCACACCACGGCCCATGGAGCTAGGGCGTGTCTCCCAATAAGTTGGTCCACATGGTGATGGCTCTGAGTATGGTGCCGCCGCGGTAGGTCAGGGCGAGTTTGTCGTAGCGAGTGGCTAATCCGCGCCATTGTTTGTAGACGTTGAAGGCTCGTTCGACGACGTTGCGGCGCTTGTAGTCCTCGGCATCGAAGGCGGGAGGTCGACCTCCTTTGCGGCCTTTACGGCGGCGGTGGCCGGCCTGATCGGCCGGTTCGGCTATGACGGCTTTGATGTTGCGGTTTCGCAGGCTGGTCCGGATGGCCCGTGATGAGTAGGCCTTATCGCCGCGGACTTTCTCCGGTCGGGCGCGGGCCGGTCCCGACCCTGGCCGGGAGACCTTCAGGTGATCCATCAGGTGCGGAAACATGGGCGCATCGCCGGACT
>NZ_AUMN01000038.1 GCF_000430705.1 Arthrobacter castelli DSM 16402 | reverse complement strand
TCCGCCTTCGCCGCCCTCAAGCACGACCAGTCCCGGGCCTATTACGACCGCAAACGCGCCGAAGGTAAACGCCACAACCAAGCCCTCATCGCCCTGGCCCGCCGCCGCTGCGACGTCCTCTTCGCCATGCTCCGCGACGGCGCCCTCTACGACACACCGACCATCAAGGCAGCCTGACCAGACCAGCCCCACAGCCGGCGAGCACCACGCCGCCGGCCGCTAACCCCTGCCCAAAACGCCATGCCGCGCATTCTCGAAAAACCCAAGCCCAACCCCTTGACGAAGAACATAGGGACACCCCCCCCCCCGGGACGAGAGTACATTCTTTCGTGTATTCAGCATGGGCTGTACTCTTGGAAATATGGAGGCCTTGACCCATTCTTCCGTGCTGAGCCGGTTCGGGCACGCCCTCTCGGACCCGACCAGGACCCAAATTCTGCTGGCACTGCGGGACAGCCCGTCCTACCCCAGCGACCTTGCCGGGATTCTGACGGTCAGCAGGCAGTCGCTGTCCAATCACCTGGCCTGCCTGCGCGGCTGCGGATTGGTGGTGGCGGTCCCGGAGGGCCGGCGGACGCGATACGAATTGGCGGACTCAAAGCTCGGCAACGCACTGACGGAACTGCTCGCCGTCGTCCTGACCACTGATCCCGACCACTGTGCCAACAGCGTCCGGGACGGTTGCTGCTGATGGCGTTCCTCGACGCACACGGACGGCCGGACACCGACCGCCGGGCCGTATTGTCCCGGCGCATCCAGCTCTTTGTCGCTGCCACCATCACCTACAACATCATTGAAGCCGTGGTGGCAGTCAGTGCCGGCGCGGCCGCCTCCTCCAGCGCGTTGATTGCCTTCGGCCTGGATTCGATTATCGAGGTGACATCCGCCGCGGCCGTTGCGTGGCAGTTTGCCGGACGCGATCCCGAAGCCCGGGAGAGAACCGCGCTGCGTTTCATCGCGTTTTCCTTCTTCGCCCTGGCGGCCTTTGTCGCCATCGACGCTGTCCGCGCACTGATCAGCGGCACGGAACCCGCCCACTCCACCGTGGGAATTGTGCTGGCGGCAGTCAGCCTGGCCGTAATGCCGGCACTGTCCCTGGCCGAGCGCCGGGCCGGACGCGAACTCGGCTCACGTTCCGCCGTCGCCGATTCCAAGCAGACGCTGCTCTGTGCCTACCTGTCCGGGGTCCTGCTGGCCGGGCTGCTGCTGAACAGTCTGCTCGGCTGGTCCTGGGCCGACCCCCTTGCCGCACTGGTCATCGCCGCGTGGGCGGTCAAGGAAGGACGCGAAGCGTGGAAGGGCGACGCCTGCTGCGCCATGCCCATCACCCGGATCGGCACGGACGAAGAACCCGACGGGGAAGTGAGCTGCAATTGCAGCGGCGAATGCGACTGCTGCGACTGATCCCGCCGGCGGTCCAGGCGACGACGCCGGTACTCAGTTGAACAGTGCCGTCACCTTGGTCAGCGTGATGAACAGCCCATAGCACAGCGGCAGTCCGACCAGCGCCCAGGCGACAGTGACTTTTGCGGTTTCCATATCAGGGCTCCATTGCAGATTCGCGGTCGAGGGACTGAGCAGGTTCGTGGTGCTTGGACGCGACGGGCTTGATCATCAGGTTGGCAATAAACCCGACGACCAACAGGCCGACCATGGTCAGCAGCGCCGGCTGGTACGCCTGCGCGGTCAATTCGCCCGGCGTGCCCTGTGCGTCCAGGAAGGCATTGACGATCAGCGGTCCGGCAATACCCGCCGCCGACCAGGCGGTGAGCATCCGGCCATGGATCGCGCCCACCTGGAAGGTGCCGTACAGGTCGCGCAGGTAGGCGGGCAGCGTGGAGAACCCGCCGCCGTAGAAGGAAATGATCACGAACGCCAGCGCCACATACAGCGCCGTCGTACTGGCGCCGGTGAGCGCGAGCAGTACATACAGCACGGCGCCGACGCCCAGGTACATCATGTAGATCCGCTTGCGGCCAATGACATCCGAAGTGGCAGACCAGCCGAAGCGGCCGGCCATATTGGCGATCGACAATAGCCCCACGAAGCCGCTGGCCACACCCACGCTGACCAGCGAGCCGCCGTCGGACTGGCGGAAGAAGTCCTGGATCATCGGTGAGGCCTGCTCCAGGATGCCGATGCCGGCCGTAACATTGCAGAACAGTGCTATCCAGACCAGCCAGAATTGCTTCGTCTTGGTGGCGTTCGACGCCGAGACCTGTCCGTCCGTGACGAGCGTCTTGGCCTTGACCTTCTCCGGGTTGAATCCCGCCGGCTTCCAGCCGGGCGCCGGCACCTTGATGGTCAGCGCGCCGAACAGCATGTACGCCAGGTAGACCACGGCCAGCGTCATGAAGAGCATTCCGACGGCTTCGCCACTGGCGACCCATCCGTCGGTTCCTGATTCCGGGTCGTAAGCGGCCAGCAGCGCCGCCGATAGTGGCGAGGCAATCAACGCTCCCCCGCCGAATCCCATGATCGCCATGCCTGTGGCAAGCCCGGGACGGTCGGGGAACCACTTGATCAACGTGGACACCGGGGAAATGTAGCCGATTCCGAGGCCGATACCGCCAATAAAGCCGTACCCGAGATAGACGAGCCAGAGCTGGTTGCTGAAGATGCCCAGCGCGCCGACGATGAATCCGCCGGACCAGAAGAGGGCAGAGGTGAACATCGCCTTGCGCGGGCCATTCCTGTCGACCCACGTTCCCATCACCGCAGCAGACAGCCCCAGCATCACAATGGCTATCGAGAAGATGATCCCGATCTGCGTCAGGCTGGCATCGAAGTGCTTGACCAGCGCGGTTTTATACACGCTGGTCGCGTACGCCTGGCCGATGCACAGGTGCACGGCCAGCGCCGCCGGTGGGATCAGCCAGCGGTTATAACCGGCAGGTGCAATCGTTCTTTCGCGATCGAGCCAACCCATCGCCGAACTCCTTTGATCGTTTCGTCCCGGCACAGCCGAACCGCGACCATCGTGCTATAGATCACCGGCGCCGACGACGGCAGCAGCCACGTGGTGAGACGAACGGTGCCTCTCGTGCGGTAAACGGTAGTTACTGACGAGACTGATGTGACTTTTCCACGGAACCGCCGAGGCTTCGCAGTGCAGTGCTTGCGGGAAGACGCCGGCCGGTAGCCGGCGGCTGCTATAAATAGACAAAGCCGCCAACGACTGTCGAAGGAGACACAGTGGCCCGGACCGAGATGATTCCAGGACATGCAGGCGACCTGGCCACAGCCTCGTGGGAGATCGACCAACCACGGTACGTGGCGGTGCTGTGCCACGGATACGGCGAGCACATCGGCCGCTATGAATGGGTTGCCGACCAGCTGAACACGCACGGCGCCAGTGTCTACGGCGTCGACCACGCCGGCCACGGCCGCAGCGAAGGCGAACGGGTACTCATCACCGACTTCGACCTCGTCGTCGACGATTTCCACCGCCTGGTCCGGCTGGCCACGGAGAGGAACCCGGGAATGCCCGTGGTGCTCATCGGCCACTCCATGGGCGGGATGATTGCCGCACGCTACAGCCAATTGCACGCGGACGACCTGGCCGCCGTCGTGCTTTCCGGACCGGTGCTTGGCAGCTGGGCAGTGCTCGACGACCTGCTGCCGCTGGAGGAAATTCCGCCCACGCCCATCGACCCTTCGGCGCTGTCCCGCGACCCGGCAGTTGCGGACGCCTATACCAATGACCCGTTGGTGTGGCACGGCGACTTCAAGCGGCCGACGCTGGAGGCGCTGCAAGGATGCCTGGACCGCATCGACGCCCACGGTTCGGTTGGCGACATTCCGCTGCTGTATCTGCACGGGGAAGACGATGAGGTGGTGCCCATGGAACCGAGCCGTGCCGGCATCGAAACAATCCGCGGCCCTGCCACCGAGGCGAAGTCCTACCCCGGCGCCCGTCACGAAATCTTCAATGAAACCAACAAGGATGACGTGCTCGACGACGTCACAACCTTCATCGACCGGGTCCTCAATGTGAGGGCCATCAACTGAACAACGGCCGTGAAGGACGGCTCACCTGCGGGTCACGGATTCAATTTCCATACCCACTACGTCGAGGAACTGCTGGAAACCCGGTTCCTCAATGGGAAAGTGCCCGCATCCTGCGAGCTCTATTAAGCGATGGCTGCCGGCAAGCCTGTTGAGATACTGGCTACTGATCCGCGTGGGAGTCCATTGGTCGTTGTCCGGATGGACCAGAATGACAGGCGGCCCGCTGTACGATTCCGGCGGCACCGCGGGGCCGGCCTCGAGGAACGATCGGAACCAGTTCAACGGCATCGAACCACCCCCACCACGTGGGTCCCGGGTGGCTTGAGCGGACAGCCCAGAGTCATTGGAGATCTTCTGCATAGGGGCGATCCATCGCATGGGAAGGGGGATCCGTCGAACCGGTCCCCTGATGATCTTCAGGAACGGCACAGAAAGACGTGCCATCCACGGCGCCCGCACGATCGCCGAGCGGACAGCAAGGTCTGCGACATCGAGAAGACAAGTTGCGATGACCCGATCGCCCCTGCCACTCAACACAGCTGTATCCAGCGCCAACATCCCTCCCATACTGGCGCCCATCAGCAGTAGCGGCCTGTTGTCATCAATCCGCGCCGAGATGTCGACCAACAACCGCTGCCAATCCTGGTACGATACCGGCCCGCTTCCCCGCGAACGCGTGCGCCCATAGCCAGGAAGGTCCACGACAGTTACGAGGGCTCCAAGCTGCGATAGATGTGCGGCAAAGGGCCACATTGCCGCGGCGTTGCCTCCTGCCCCGTGAACCAGCAGCATACGGACGGGAGCTTTGGATGGGCCGACGTGTTCAAGATGAACGTCCCAGCGGCGCCATCTCCAAATCTCCGCCACACGCTCGACAGTAGGAGCAATCGACCGAATGTAGGGTTCGTATCTGCCGTCCGCCGCCGTGAAACTCACTTCCCCAGCATAGGTCCGTTGCCACGAAGAAGGGGGGTCATCGCGTTCGATGACCCGCCCCTTTCATCGCCCCGGGGCGCTCGTGGCGGAAACCCGCCGGGGTCAAAACCTGGCCGCGTCAGGCAAGTTCACCTTCGGGCAGGCGGCTGAAGCCCTTGTCTTCGTTTTTGATACCCACAGAAACACCCGATCCAGCGAGTTGGCGCATCATCCCCAATGCCGCCCCGCTCGGAGACCCGTAAATCTGAATATTCTTCGTCTCAGCGAGATAGTCGACATAGGCGTTCTCAACGTGCTCCTTCACCACTTGCATGTGGAACTCCATTGAGTCCGAGTCAGGGTGAACTTGGACAAATGAAACCTCGGTGCCTTCCTCGTTGAAGTAAGCACCAAAGTGGATCAGGCGCGGCTCGTGCGCCTCGACGGTTGCGATGAACTCGGGTAGATACTGCTTGAAGTTATCGAGTTGCCCCTCCTTGAGGGCGTGAGTGCCGATAAAGATAAATGGCCCGGCCATGACATGTTCTTTTCTCTTCAGATTTGAAGGCCCGACGGCGGCAGAAGTTCCCTCCCAATGCTCCGCTTATGGTCCCTGATGAGCGGCCACTGGCCGCCGACGTCGGCCTCCTTTCCTCGCAGTTGACGCCGTGTAAACTGATTTTACTGCTAAGTTTTTGCCAAGTGCTGATTTTATCTACGGCCAACCGACCACGCGGCATCGCATTCTCCAAGCTGCCTGGGAGGCGATTGAGGAGCTCGGGTCGAAGACGCGACTGGCCGACGCCGCGGAGCGGGCCGGGGTGTCACGGCAGGCTGTCTACCTGCACTTCGGGGACAGGTCCGGGCTGCTCACTGCACTGGTGGAACACATGGACGAGAAGCTCGGGCTCGAAGAACTCGCGGCCCACGTGTTCGACGCGCTCCCCGGGGCCGAAGCACTGGACCGCATGGTGGAGTTGCATGCAATTTACTCACCGAAGGTCGAATCTGTCGTGCGGGTTCTCCAGGCTGCGCAGTTCGAGGACGATGCACTGGCAGCCGCATGGCGGAACCGAGTCCATGGCCGCCGCGCCGTTCATCGGGCCATCATGGAACGGATTGCCGAGGAAGGCCGGCTCGCGAAGGGTTGGACCGTTGACACCGCGGCCGATATCTCTTACTCGATTACACTGCCGGAAATGTGGCGGGAACTGACCGAACAGCGGGGATGGACAGCGAAACAGTACGCACAAAACATCAGCACGTTATTGAGGAACAGCCTCGTCGCCGGCTGACAACGCTGCCGCTCCCATCGGTATCGCCCACCCGGGGACCGGCGTGCGCTCAGAACACGATGACCGGCTTGATCGTCGAACCGTCGGCGGAATCGGCGAAGGCTTGATTGATGTCCTCGTAGGAGTACTTCTTGATGAGCTTGTCGAAGGGGAACTTACCCTGGGCGTGGAGATTGATCAGTCGGGGGATGAACTCCTTCGGTACTGCGTCTCCTTCGATGACGAGGCTGACGTGGATGCCATTAAGCAACAGCGTACCGATGTCGAAGGGCGCCTCCGTCCCCAGTTTCGCAGCTCCCACCAGGGCCCCGTGGCCCCTGGTGGCCAGCGACTTCGTCATTTGCGAGAAGACCGCGGGGACGCCCGTGGTGTCGAGTGCGTAGTGCACGCCGCCGGTGATCTCCTTTATCGCCTCGACCGGGTCCGTCTCCCTGGAGTTGACGGTGTGGGTGGCGCCGAGTTCCTTGGCGAATTCCAGGCGCTCCTCGACGATATCGACCATGATGATGGTGGTGGCCCCGGCGGCCTTGGCGGCCAGCATTGCCGCCATGCCAACGGCCCCGGTGCCGAATACTGCAATGGTCGAACCTGGCTTGGGCTCCAGGACATTGAGGACAGCGCCGGAACCGGTCATGATGCCACAACCTAGCGGCCCGAGAATGTCCAGCGGTGCGTCTGCGGGGACCTTAACCGCACCATGGGCCACCACGTTGGTGTACTCGGCGAAGGAGGACTGGCCGAAGAAGTGGGAGCCGATGGCACCCTCGTCGTCAAAAAAGGCCTTCGAGCCGTCCTGGCGCTGCACCCCGAAGTTGCGATCGTAGAAGTTCGCGCAATACATGGGATGTCCGGAGATGCACTGCTCGCAGTGGCCGCAGAAAGCCGGACCGATAACAACCTTGTCACCTGTGGAGAATCCTTCCACGGCCGATCCCACAGCCTCGACGGTTCCAGCACCCTCGTGCCCCAGGACAACGGGCAACGGAACCGGGTACCACTGGTCCCGGATGATGGCATCGGTGTGACAGACGCCGGATGCGGCAATCTTCACCCGGATCTCGTCCGGACCGGGGTCATCGACCTGGACGTCCCGGATATCGAGATCGGTGTCAGGAGCTGTTGCCACTGCTGCTCTGGTCTCCATGTGCTTACCCCTCATTCCCGGTGCCTCCACTTGATCTCATGCTAGCCCGGACGACAGGCCAGCGCGGAGCACCAACAGTCCAAGAAGATCCGGGTGGCGGCAAGCAGGTTGGATAACGTGGAGCCATGAAGCATCTGGACCTGAACTTGTTGCCACAGCTTCAGGTGTTGCTGGAACTGCGCAATGTCTCCCGCGCGGCAGAGCGCCTGCAGCTCAGCCAACCGGCGACCAGTGCCGCACTGGCCCGGCTCCGCCGCCATTTCGACGACGAACTGCTGGTCAGAGTTGGCCGGGTCTATGAATTGACGCCGTTCGCCCAGGCTCTCGTTCCCCTCGTCGAGGAGGCGATGCAGTATGTGCAGCGCGCGACGCGTGTCCGCTCCGGCTTCGATCCCGCATCCAGCGAACGAACCTTTGTCATCGCAGCATCCGACTATGCCACCACGCTGATGGTGGTCCCGCTGCGGCGCTACCTGCGCACGGAAGCGCCCGGCGTCACGGTGGATTTCATCCCGAATTCCTCGGTGCACGGCGAACTGTCCGAATTCTCGCGGATGGACCTGCTCGTTGGCCCAACCGGGTACCGACTGCAGGGCGCCAGCCGGCATGTCTTCCGTGACACGTTCGCCGCGGTCGTGGATGCGGAGCATCCGATTCTGGAACGGCCGGCGGTCAACCTTGAGGATCTTGCCACGTCTCCGCATGCGGTGGGTTTCTTCGGCGAGGATATCCACACTCCGCCCGACCGGCTCTTTGAGGCCCATGGCCTCCACCGCAATGTTGCCGCCGTCGCCACCGGATTCCTGCCGCTGCCATGGCTCGTCGAAGGCACCGACCTGCTGGCGATGGTGCCGCGGATGCTGGCCGCCCGGGCTCAGCGCGGTGCCGGCATCGCCGTCATCGACTTCTCCGACGACCTGGAGACGTCTCTGGTCGAGGCAATGTTTTGGCACCCGTCCCGGGACGAGGATCCGGCCAATGTGTGGCTCCGCTCCGCGGTACAGCGGGCATGTTCGCAGCTTCATCACCTGCACGCGCCCGACGCTCACCCGGTCACTATCCAGCGGACCGATTCGGGCTAGTTCCGGGACGTGCCCGTGCCCGGACCAGGGTTTCCGCCTCGCGCCGCGGCCCGACCCTGTTTTCGATACTGCCAATCCCCTCGACGCTCATCCGTACCGTGTCGCCCGTCGTCAGCGGCGGGGGAACCATGCCGCCGTGCCGCCCCCACAGCTCCGCCAGGCATCCGCTGCCGCAGGTGCCCGATCCCAGCACATCGCCGGGAACCACCACCGAGTCCTGCGAGGCATACGCCACCAGTTCGGCAAAGGGCCACCCCATGTTCGACAACCGATCCTGCCCGACCGCCTCGCCGTTGACCTGAACGGTCATGGCGATGGGCAGGAAGCCGTCGTCGTCGTGCCTGGGTGCGAACTCGTCGGCTGTGACAATCCACGGTCCAAGGGTGTTGGCAAAGTCCTTGCCCTTGCACGGGCCCAGGCTCACTTTCATCTCCCGGCGCTGCAGGTCCCGGGCGGACCAGTCGTTGAAGACGGTGTAGCCGAAGATGTGCCGGTGGGCCTCGTCGGCCGTGAGGTTGCGGCCGCTGCTGCCGCCGACGTACCCGACGACGGCGGCCACCTCGGTTTCAAAGTCCAGTTGGTCGCAGCCGGCCGGGATGCCGATCTCCTCGCCGGTGGCACTGACCGTGTGCGGATTCGTGAAGTAGAAGGTGGGTGCCTCGTACCATTCGGCCACCACCGTGCCGACGCCGTCGATGCTCTTCCGCACACCTTCGACGTGTTCCTCGAAGGCCACGAAGTCCCTGATCGAGGCCGGCTGCAGCGGAGCGAGCAGTACGACGTCGGCCAGCGGAACCGAGGGCGCCCGGCCGATGAGTTGTTGGGCCAGTTGCAATGTTTCGTCCAGGCCGAGCGCCAGCAGGTCGTTGGTGCTGCGGTCATCGGTCAGCGCGTAACAGCGGTCCCGGCTGATGAAACCGGACCGGGCCGCTCCGCCGTCGTGCGTTTTATCGGGCTGCATCCAGCGGGCAAGCTTGACCATCTTTGTCCTTACTCTCGTCGGGCGTGCACCCGGAGTCCGAGCGCCGCCGCGTTATGTCTGAGGATATTGTCTTCGTCCGTCGCCGAAAGTCCCGCGTCGCGGACGTCGGCGACCGGATCATCGGAACCCATGTCGAAAGGGTAGTCCGAGCCGAGCAGCACGTGATCCGCTCCGGCGGCGGCCACCAGCGCGCGGAGTTCGGTTGGACTGTGCAGCAGCGAATCGAACCAGATGCGCTTGATGTACGACGACGGCGGGTCCGCGCAGCCATGTGCTTCGGAGCGCACCTTCCAGGCGTGGTCGGATCGGCCGAGTGTGGTTGGCAGATACCCGCCGCCATGGGCGGCCAGCAGCTTCAGTTCAGGGTGCCGGTCCAATACTCCGGCGAAGATCAGATGGGACAGCGCCACGGCATTTTCGGCCGGCTGGGACACCGTGTTGGACAGATAGAAATGGTCCAGCCGTTCGTCCAGGGAACATCCAAAGGGATGCAGGAACACGATGGCACCCAACTCTTCGGCGCGGGCCCAGAAGGGTTCCAGCCGTGCATCGGAGAGCTCCACGGTGCCGGCCCCGGCCTCCGGGGACGGTGCAAAGGAGCCGATTTCCACCCCCAGCAGCCCGCATTCAACGACGGCATGCTCCAGCGCGCCGACCATGAGTCCGGGATGCTGCAGCGGCACCAGCCCGAATCCGTGCAGTCGCTGCGGCGCCCGGTCCACGAGGGTACGGATCGCCATGTTGGTCCGGGGCGCCACTTCCATCGCGAGTGCCTGATCCGCGAAGTAGTAGTAGTGCGACGGAGAGGGAGAAACCACTTGCACCTCCACGCCGGCGGTATCCATGTCCGCCAGTCGGCGTTCCGGGTCGGTCAGCTGCGGCCAGCGTTGACGGATCATGGTTGCCGAGTTTTGCAGCGATGCTTCCCCGTGCCGCCGCCGCTCGAGGTCCTGATGCGCCGCGAATCCCGACGGGTCCGCCCGGGCCACGTAGTCGCCCAGCTCCGGAAGCAGCACATGGGCGTGGATATCGGCCACCGGCGCGGACGGGATCACGCAGGCTCCTTCACCCGGTTGGAAATGCGGTTCAGCAGCCCCGGCACATCGGCGTCGGTGACGCCGTCGAGCATCCACTGCCCCAGCTGCACCGAGGCCTCCACCACCTCCCTGGCCCGCTCCAGCCGGCGTGCGCTGAACGCCTGCCACACGGCGTCATCGAGTTGGTCGGATTCGATCAGCAGCTCGGCGAGCACCGCCGCATCTTCCACCGCCATCGCCGCCCCTTGGGCGATGGTCGGCGGACAGCTGTGCGCAGCATCGCCGATGATAACCGTCCGGCCGCGGTTCCACGGACCATCGACAAGATGGGCGGTGAAGTGCGTGTAGTTGACGCGGGCCCCGGCCTCCAGGCTCTTGCGGATCTCGTTCCATGGACCGCCATAGGAGGTGGCCAGCTCCGTCATTATCCTTGACCCGTCGACGTCGTGGCGGTCCTGGGCGTCCTCCACCAGGTAGGCATACATGCTGTGCTCACCGGTGGGGCAGTAGCCGGCGATGTAGCAGCGCCCGCCGTAGGTCAGGTCCGTGCGGACGACCTCTTCCGGCCTGTCCACGAAAGCCCTCCAGATTCCCATTCCGGTGGATTCCGGTTCCGTTTCGATGCCGATCTCCCGCCGCACCCTCGAGTGGATGCCGTCCGCACCGATCAACACGTCGTAGTGCCGGGTGGCGCCATCCGACAGCACCGCCGCCACACTCTCGCCGTCGTCCTTCACGCCTGTGACATGGCTGGAGTAGCGGATCCGTACGCCAGCGTCGACGGCCCGGCCGCGGACGATGTCCGCCAGTTCCGGCCGGTTCATGCCCAGCGTCGATGGAAGGTCCTCGCCGCCGGTGCGGATATCGTCGATGACGGCGAGCACCGTGCCGTCCGGATCCGGCGCGCGCAGCCCCAGTGTGCTGAAGGCGAAGCCCTTGGCCTCCATCTGGTCCCGGATGCCGAGCTGTTTGAAGATGCGCAGGGCGTTTCCCTGCAGCGTGATTCCGGATCCCAGCGTGGACGGGCCATCCGTCTTTTCCAGGATTTCGACGTCGATACCGGCATCGGCAAGAAGAACTGCTGCGGTCAGTCCTGAGGCCCCCGATCCGACGATTCCGACCTTCTCAACGGCTGCCATGGTGTGCTCCTTTGCTGCGGCTGCTGCGTGGATTGGCTGTATTACTTGAGGGCGATGGGGTTGACCGGTGAACCGACCGCGCCGGTGATGGGCAGCGGCGCCGCCGTCAGCATGAAGTCGTACCGGCCGTCCTCGGCGCAGCTTGCGGCCAGTTCGTCCAGGTCCCACATCTCACCGATAAACAGGCCAAGATTCGGGATGGCGATCTGGTGCAACGGCTGAAAGGCAGTGTCGAATTCGTTGGGGCGCACTTCGAAGCCCCAGGTGTCCGTGGCGATGCCGGCGATCTCGGTCCGGTGCAGCCAGCCGGCCGAGGTGAAAGACAATCCCGGTGCCGGGCCTCCCGCATAATCGCCCCACCCCTCACGCCGGGTCCGGGTGTATTGGCCGGTTCTAAGCACGACGACGTCGCCTCGCCTGACGGAAGAGCTATCGCCCTGGCGTTCGATGGCCAGCTCCAGATGCTCCTCGGTGATGGCGAAGCCATCCGGCAGCTCGCCGTCGTCCCGTCCCAGCTCGGGACCGAGAGCCCGCCCCACATCCAGCAGCACTCCCCTGCTGACGATGTGCGCCGCCGCTGTCTCGATGCCGGTGACCAAGTCGCCCTCGGAGGTGACGACGTCGCCGGCCGCCCGGCCGTTCCACGCCTTGCCGCGGTCGAAGATGTGCCCGAGTCCGTCCCACTGGGTGGAGCACTGCAGCGGCATCGAGATCACGTCGTCCGCTCCTCCGATGCCATGCGGGAACCCCTGATTGCCGCGTTCGGCATCGACGCCGGTGTCAGTCATGGTGTGGACCGGGTTGGTGCGGCGGCGCCATCCTTTTTGCGGGCCGTTGGTGTCGAACGGCTGGGACAGTGAAAACGTGCGGCCGGTCTGCACGAGTCCGGCCGCTTCCACCCGCTTGGCGGCGTCGATGAAGTTCAGCGTGCCCAGCCGGTCGTCGGCACCCCACCGTCCCCAATTGTTGTGGCGCTGCGCCATCGCGGTGATGCTGGCCAATGCGTCGTGGCGGCGGATGCTCTCGTCGATCTGCTGGTCTGTCATGATGTCCCCTCGTCCCGGCAACGGACAATTTGAGTGCCAAGTCCGCTGATGCTGCCTTCCATCACGTCTCCGTCGCGGAGCAGGCGTCCCCAATGCGCCCCGTTTCCTGCGGGACTTCCGGTCAGCACCAGGTCCCCGGGCAGCAGGGGCATGTTCTGCGACGCCTGGGAGACCAACTGGGCCACCGTGAAGATCATGTCGGAGGTCGATTCGTCCTGCATGGTTTCGCCGTTGAGCTTCAGGGTCACCTTCAGATCCTGCGGGTCGTCGACGAATTTCGCCGGAAGCAGCAGCGGGCCGGTGGGCAGGAAGCCCGGGGCGTTCTTGGCCCGGTACCAGTCCGTACCGATCTCCGGCATGTCCTTGCGGAAGACCAGGTCGCGGGTGGTGATGTCATTGACCATCGTGTAGCCGAAGACATGGTCAAGCGCCTCTTCCGGGCTGAGGCGGAATGCCTCGGTGCCGATGACGGCGGCCAGTTCCAGTTCCCAGTCGTGTTTGCGGCTGTAGCCCGGCAGCACGAGCTCGTCGGCGGCCGAGGCAATCGCCGTCGGCAGTCCAATAAAGAAGTAGGCCAGGCCTTCGGCGGCCCGCTTGTCCATCATCGCGGCGGTTTCTTCGGCGATCTGTTCCTCGCTGCGCGGGTCGTCCGCCGGTCGGTGGGCGAGGCTGAGGTCAATCACATGCGTCCGGTAGTTCGCACCGGCCTGAATCACCTGGCGAGGTTCGACCGGGGCCAGCACCTCGACGTCGTCATAGTTCAGCCACCCGTGTCCGCCCGCGTCCGCGGCCAGTGCATCGCACCGTGCTTCGATGTCCCGCCAGCCGGCGACGACGTCGTCAATCCGCTGCTCGAGCGGCAGCACGTGATGGCCGGACACCAGGCCGGCGCGTGTTCCGGATTCGCCGGGTGCCCTGAATCGGATGAAGGAGTAGGCCATGATTCAGCCCCGTCCCTGCCGGGCATAAGGGTTGAGCAGATCGGCCTTCATGTCCTCTGAAGCCCCCTCTTCGGTGGCCGTGAGGCCGTCCGCGGCGGGGAAGGATTCGGTCATCGAGTCCGGCATGGCGCCGTTGCGATAGAAGTTGGCCGACCCGTCGGACGGTTTCCACGTTGTAGGCTCCCAGTCCGGCACGTAGTTGCGGTACCCGCCGGAGTTCAGTTCCACGCGCAGGCCGCTGGCCTCGCGGAAGTAGAGGAAGTTCTGCTCGCCGATGCCGTGAATGGAGGGGCCATATTCCATCGGGGTGCCGTTTTCCATCAATACGTCGGCCGTGATCAGCAGTTCCTCGTGCGTGTCCGTCCAGAACGCAATGTGGTTGACGCGGCCGGCCCGATCCGATGTGTCGAGTACAACCCCCAGATCGTGGGACTTCTCGTTGGTGGTCAGCACGGAGAAGACGGTGATCGGCGCCTCGTCCAGGTCGGTGAAGGCCATGATGCGGAATCCGAGGACTTCGTTGTACCACTTGGCGAACCCCCGGACGTCGGACGCCGCAACGGTCACGTGGTCCAGGAATCGCGGGGCGCATGCGTGCCTGCTGCGCTTTTCCGGACGGTCCGGGTAGATGGAGGCGAATCCCGGCTCGGCCTCGAATTTCTCCAGCTCATAGACCAGGCGCATCGGATGACCATACGGCCCGACGAATTCGTAGGCCTTGCCGTACCCGTTGCCGCCATCGGTCCAGTGCCCTTCCGTGCCGGCTGCTGCTATGTTCTTCGCGGCAGTTTCCAGCGCGGCTTCGCTGGCGGTGCGCCAGGCCATTCGGACCAGTCCAGGCTCGTCGCCGTCGGTCACCACCAGGCTGTAGCGGTAGTAGTCGCCCCAGCAGCGGAGGTAGATGGTGCCGTCGATGCGGTCGACAATCCGCATGCCGAACTTCTGCTCGTAGAAGGCGGCTGAGGCCTCCACGTCGGGACTGGAGATCTCCAGATGGGCGAGGTGGGAGAGGAGCTTTTCCACGATGTGTTTCCTTCTGCGGTGATGAATAGGTCGTTCGTACTGTGCGCGTCATCACCAGACTGCCGCCGCGTCGATATTTGCGGAAGAGGGAATTGTGGATAGCAGCTATTTGTGGCGTTTATGCCTGGTTCCCGTGCCGCGGCCGCCGGGCTACGCGTGCGCCGGGCTGCTGCCCTTGCCACTCAACCGGGCAACGAAGCAGATCACCGCACACAACAGATACGCGGCCAGCACCAGCGACCAGCCGGCCTGGAATCCGCCGAAGAGTTGCAGCAGCAGCCCCATCGCCAGCGGTCCGATGCCAAAACCGACGTACATCCCCATTGAGACGACCCCCGACGTGGCCCCGACCCGGGCCTTGGGCACCTCCCGGATGGCCCCGGCCATGACGACGACATTGACGGCCAAGGCGGTGGCGCCGTGCAGGAAAGTCCCCACCCAGAGCATCCACGCCTGTCCAGCCGGGGCAGATGACAGCAGCAGCAGCGCACCGGCGGCCGCGCCGCAGGCCAGGATCAGCAATACCGAAAACCCGTTTCGGCGCAGGGACATCGCCCGACCCCAGGAAACCCGCGACACCATCCCCACGCTGCCGGCCAGTGCAGCAGTCAGCCCCGCCAGCAACAGGGAGAAACCGAGATCCCGCTGCGCGAACAACGGCAAATAGACATTGGTGGCCTGGATTCCCACACCCGTGGCAAACGCCGTGGCCGCGTAGGCCCACACCACACCCGGCAGCCGGCCGGGATTCTCCTTGACCCCGTCACTGCCGGTGCCCGCCGTCGTCGTCGACCGTCGTCGTGCATCGACCGCCGGCGCAGGCACCTGCCGTGCAGCAAAGAACGCCAGAATCATAATGACGACGGCGGCAGCCGCCGCGGCGCCCTGCCAGCCCGCCAGCAACGCCACCGCCGGGAAGAAGATTCCGGCGAACAGCTGGGCTCCCTGGACGCCTGACTGTTTCAGGCCAAGCCGGCCCGGGCGCTTGTGCGGCGGATCCAGCCGCATCACCACCCGGTTGGTGCCCGGGTTGGCCATCGCCTGCGCCCCGCCGGAAACAATCATCGCCGCGATCAGCACGACGTAGCTGTGCGAGAGGGCCGCGACCAGCATGGAGGCCGCGGCTCCGCCGAAAATGATCAGCAGCGCGGTCCGCTCGGAGACCCGGTCGGCCAGCTTGCCGAGCCATAGTGCGGTGAGGCTGGCGGTGAAAAACGTGACAGTTGCCAGCAGGCCGAACTGGGATTCGCTGATCCCCAGGTCCTCGATCACCAGTGAACTGGTGGTACTCAAGCCGTAGCTGAGCAGCGGGCCGACGCCGATAGCGCACCAAAGCACGAAGAGCAGTCCGGCTGGCGGCTTCGTGGACAATCAGGCTCCTCAGGGCTGGCAGACGGGCGCGCGACTGGGTGCGGCCACGGTCCAGCCTATTCTCACCCGGCAGGCGGACGGGATGTCCCGACTCCATCATTACGCGAGAACCTGTTCGGCATTGTCCCGTCGCCCCGCTGACGGCCCCTCAAATAGGGCGCTCCGTACTTTGCTATCGTGACTGGCATCCCGCCGTCGTCGACCACGAGCGGGCACAAGAGGGAGGCTCCGATGCAGCAAACCGATACTTCCCAGCCAAGTGAAGTCGCCGCCCTGGCCGCCTCCCACGGGCTCATCATCGATAAGTCCAGCGTGACATTCAACGAGGCAGGGCTTGACTACCGTGTGGCCTTCGCCAGGGACGACGACGGCGCAGGCTGGGTATTGCGCATCCCCCGCCGCACCGATGTCTCTGCGAAAATCGCAGACGAGGCGCGGATTCTCGACTTCGTAAAGCATGAGCTGTCCGTGGCCGTGCCCGATTGGCGGATCCGGAGCGATGAGCTGATCGCTTACCCGCTATTGCCGGGTGACCCGGGCTTGACCCTGGACGCCGGGACAGGCGAACCAGTGTGGCACTTCGACCGCGAATCGCCCGTCTATGCCCGCTCGCTGGGCCGGCTGATCGCCGAACTTCACCAGATCGACACCCGCGCGGCGGAGACTTCGGGCACTCCTGTGCAATCACCGGCGGAGGTGCGTGAGGAGTGGAGCACCAATCTGGATCACGTCCGCTCCGAATTCACGATCAGTGACGATCTGCTCGCTGCATGGGATGCATGGCTGGCGGATGATGAGCTGTGGCCGGAGCGTTCTTCGTTTACCCATGGTGAGCTTTACCCGGCGCATTTACTGCTTGCCGGTGATGGCACCATTGAGTCGGTGCTTGACTGGACGACGGCGAAGGTCGGCGATCCTGTTTCGGATTTCGCCCTGCATCATATGGTGTCGACGCCGGAGACATTCCAGTTATCCGTCGAGGCCTACGCTGCGGCCGGTGGGCACGTACCAGTACGGCTCGAAGAACGCTGCGAAGCGCTGGCATCCGCCTCTCCGATCAATTACGGGGTATATGCGTTGACCACGGGTGACCCTGAACATGCCGCCGCTGCAGCGGCCCAACTTAATCCTTGATCGACGGCGGGCACACGCTCCCGGCATCCCAGTTGCAATCTGTTTCGCTCCTCCTCCACAGGTGTGGTCGGGGTGGAGTTTGTCCACATAGGGTGGTTGAGCCATTGAGGGGCTGACCAGGGGCCCGTAGTGTCGAATACATGTTCGACAAACCATCATCCGATACGAGCGGGGAGCCCGCCCAGAGCCAGGGGCCACCCACCGCTCGGGTCACCCCTGCCGCCCCGGCGGGCGGCCAGGTGGTGGAGCCGCAACGGGGCGCTGTCCGGGCGGACGCGTCCGGCTCGTGTCCGATAGCGGATTTCGCGGCACTGCTGGCGGAGCTTCCCGGCGACGTGCCGGATACGGACCTGGTGGATCGAATCCGGAAACTGGAGGACCTGAAAGCCGCCGCCGCGGCCGCTCAGGCCCGGGCCACCGCCGTCTTCGACGCCTCCCAACGCGCCGCCCAAGCCGACGCCGGGGTGGCCAAGGACAAACAAGGCGAAGGCATCGCCTCCCAGATCGGGCTGGCCCGGCGGGACAGTCCCACCCGCGGCAGCCGCCACCTGGGCCTGGCCGGCGCCTTGGTCAAGGAAATGCCCCACACCCTGGCCGCCCTGACCACCGGGGTACTCAGCGAATGGCGCGCCACCGTGCTGGTCCGCGAAACCGCCTGCCTCGAGGCCGCGGACCGGGCCCGGGTCGACGAGGCCCTCGCCGCCGACCCCGCCAACCTGGAAGGCCTCGGCGATAAACGCCTGATCGCCGCCGCGAAAAAGGAGGCCTACCGCCTCGACCCGCACTCAGTGGTCCGCCGGGCCGCGAAAGCCGCCACCGAACGGACCGTGACCACCCGACCGGCGCCGGACACCATGACCTACGTGACCGGGCTGCTGCCCGTCGCCCACGGCATCGCCGTCCAAGCAGCCCTCGAACGAGCCGCCGACCGGCTCCGCGCCACCGGCGACGACCGCTGCCGCGGCCAAATCATGGCCGACACCCTCGTCGACCGCGTCACCAGAGCCGAACACCCCAAGGATAAGAAGCCGGGCACCACCGCCGGCGCCGACATCGAAATCCAACTCGTCATCACCGACCGCACCCTGCTGACCGGAGACCACGAACCAGCCCACCTGACCGGCTACGGCACCGTACCCGCCGGCTGGGCCC
>NZ_AUMN01000037.1 GCF_000430705.1 Arthrobacter castelli DSM 16402 | reverse complement strand
CGTGGCGGGTGCGGTGGCAGGCGCTGTCGCGCTGCCTGCGGCGTGGCCGGCGCTTGTGGCCCGGCTAGACAGCGTGGCGCGATCCCCTTGGCACGCGGGGCCGGGCAGAGCAACGCGCAAAAGCTCCTTGACAAGGAAGCGGCGACGCCCCTTGCAGGCCAGCGCCGGCGGCGCTGGCCCCTGATGCCGGGACAACGGATACCCCGGCCCGCACCGGGGGCGACACTCCCCCCTCTCCACCGCTTCGCACCAGTTACACGCCCCGGCCACCGGCTGCTGGCGGCCCGGCCCTGCCACCCACAACACCACGCGGCACACCACACCACCCCCGGCCAACATCTTTATTTCTGGACAGAAATAAAGACAGAAACACAGAAGCACCACACCCCCGGCATCACCACGGGGCCACCAACAACGCCAACCCCCACCCCCAAAGTGTCAGACATCCGACACCTTTTCTTTATCTAGCCCCCCTTGCATAGTTTTATATAGCGTGTATATACTGGAACTACTGCACACGGAGAACGAAAGGAAAAAAACCACATGGGACTCTTTGATGATGCAGAGATCATCCACCGCTACACCCGCGAACAGGCCATCAATGACGGCGTGCTGAGAGATGTAACCGAAACCGCAACCGAGGCAGGCTTCCAGTTCCCGGTCGCGCTCACCGCCGCCGCATGGGCCGATGCGGTGGCTTGGAACCCTCACAACGGAGCGGGCCAGGATGAGGACGGGCGACTGTGGGACGTGGTATTCATGGCCGCCATCGAGGCCCGCCGCTCCCCGGCCAGCGAGGAAGACGCGAACCGGCGCACCTACACCATCGTCCGCGTGCCCAACATCGACGGCGCGGCAGATCCCACCGAGCGGGAGCTGGTGCTGCATATCGGTCCCGGCGACACCGCCGAACCGGTCCTTACCATCCTCCTGCCCGGCGAAGACTAACCGACAACCGGCGGTCTGCACCCTCACCGGACGGGGCAGACCGCCGAACCGGTCATCACACACCAGTCCGGCCACGGAAAGGAACCACACCATGAGCACCGCCTGCCACGTCATCAAAGCCGCTTCGTCGCACCGGGCCACAGCCGCCTCCATCGCCGACCACCTGCACCACGACCCCGCAGCACTGCCCGGCAGCGGACGCTACCGCGTCGGCATTGTCGTGGTGGACGCACGCGGCCGCGCCACCGCCGCCCTGACCATCACAGAACTGACCGACTCCACCATCTCGCTGTTTCCCGCCATCGCAGATGACGGCGAACTGCACACCGGCGACCGCATCGGACTTGGCGGCATGCTCTACCGGCACCACATCGAATCCGGCGGCGAAGTCGAGCACGCCCTCATCACCAGCGCGATCCGCACCATCGTCATGCGCTCGACCAAAGCCACCGCCAAGGCGAACACCAGCAAAGAAGCCACCGGCGACGGCACCGAATACGCCCACAAACAAGCCCAACTGGCCGTATTCCTTCACGAACTGGTCTACGGCCCCGGCACATGGGAACGCGCCGACGCCGACACCGCATACAACTACCTGCTCGACGGCGACGACATACTGCGATCCATGCCCCACCTGCTCAGCGGCCCCGAACGGGATCGACTCGAAACCATCATCCCCGCAGTCGCCATCTAACCCGTCTTGTCCCCCGCCACAGGGACAGCGGCACCACCGGAAAGGACAGCCCAGCCATGACCACCGACACCACCCGCCAAACAGGCCGCTGCGTCGTCTACAACTCCGAGCACGGCCCCTACATCATCGAACCCGACGCCACCCGCACCCCGGTCACCACAGACCGCTACAAGGCCGCCATCGCCACCCTCGAAGAAACCTGGAACAACCGCCCGCCAGCGGCCACAGCCGAAAGAGCCAACTACGAGGCACACCAGATGAGGCCCGCCCGCGCCGAAGTACGCTCCGCATGGATCGACGCCGCCCACCAGCACGGCATACCGCCCGACCAGCACTAACCCCCGCCAGCACCCGCACCAAACGACACCGCAGAAAGGACACCGCCATGACCGACCCACACAACCCACGCATTTTGACCAGCCACCGGAAGGAGACGCCCCGCATGAACACGAAACAGGCCATCAAGGAAGAAATCGCCAACTACGATCACTCGATCGCCCTCGTTGTCGCCGATCAGAACCGGCTCCACCAGCGCTACCAGGACAACCCCACCGACGAGCTGGCCGACAGGATCGACAGCCGCGCCGACTACATCAGCGAACTGTCAGGCAGAAAGTACCGGCTCGAAACCGAACTGAACCGGATAAGCACCCACTAACCCATTGGGGGCCAGAACCACGGCCCCCCCGGAAATCCCCGCGATCACGCCGAGGCAAAGGACACATCATGGAGCGCATATCACTGGCAGACGAAACCACCACCGCGGGTCACGCCACCGCACCCACGATCTTGACGAAACTGCCCGTGCGCTGGGAACTGGACACCCACACCGGCGCCGTAACCGCCAACGACACCCACGCGGGCACCGTGATCGAAATCGTGCCCGGACTGTTCGCTTTCGAGACCGTCAAAGACCAGACACACCGCCGCGACTCCCACTGGGGCATGTTCCCCACCCCGGCGAAAGCCTCCGAACAAGGAGCCATCCGCGCGGTCCTCGAAAACCGATAACCGTCTATCGTCCGGCTCCGTGTGGGTGGGGGTCGGACACCCACCCTCATCAGGGCCACCCCACAAGAAACTGTATACACCCTATTGACATTACCCTTTAGTGTGCATAGGCTATATACATCACGAGGCACAGGGAAGGAGCCCTTCACATGGACAAGCACCAGACAGCCAAAGACATCGCTCAGCTCGATGACGCCATCATGATAGCCACAGCCATACACACCGAACTCTGCACCAACTACGAGAACAACCCCAGCGAGGAACTGGCCGCCAAAGGCGACGCCCAGAGCGACTACATCGACAAGATGAAAGCCAAGAAAGCCCAAAGCGAATCCGAGCTTGGATCCGCCGGCATCGACAGCAACACCCGCGCTCTCGTATCCGCAAACATCGACTAGTCCAACACCCCACGCCCCCGGCTGGCCACTCCATTCAGGTGCGGCCAGCCGGGACCTGGGAAGGAGAATCCCGTATGTTCACCACCGCAGACGACGCCAAAGCGCACATCATCGCCGTCATCGAATCCGGAGACGCCACTCGCGACGAGTTCGACATCGAGGCGATCTTCACCGCCTGCTACGAATACAGCACCGAGCTACAGAAGTTCGTCCCGACAGTCGATGGCGACGAGTTCTGGGCCGCAGTCGAGCAGGCAGCACGATGAACCCCGACGAGCTGGCCGACGAAGTGATCAAGTCCCACGAACGCTGCAAGGCCATACAAGCCGACCTCGAAGCCGAAGCCGGACGCCGCGCCGACCTCATCCGTCAGGCGCTCGCAGCCGGTGCCGGGGCCGTACATCTGGCCGATACCCTCGGCGTCTCACGCGGCCGCATCTACCACATGGCCAAACAGTGAGAGTTGGAGACCCGGACGGCTGGGGCGTATATGCGTCGCTGACCGACGAAAACGGCCGTCTCGTCTGCCACGAATGCGGGCACACCTACCGACAGCTGGCCACCCACGTAAAGCAGACTCACGGCATACACCCGGCCGAGTACAGGCAGGCCCACGGCCTCGGGGCGACGACCCGGCTCATTGCCCCCGACGTCAGCGAGGCGCTGAGCACCGCATGGGAGCGAAACAGCGCGGTGCACATGAGCGCACTGGAGCAGTCCCGCGATCCCGAAAAGGCTCACGCGGAGTACATGCGACGGCAACAATGGGCACCGGAGACACACGCGAAACGATCCCGGAGCGCCGCCACACGAAAGGGCCGCGACCTCACCGACGACGAAGCCCACTATCTCGGAGACCCCTACGACGTGCCCGACTGGACGCTCCGAGCATGGCAGCTACGCAGCCAAGGACTATCCGTGCACGCGATAGCGCGCGCAGCAGACATGGAACCAGGGGCCATCTACGCGCGGATGCGCCGCTACCGGCCTGACGACTCGACCCGCAACTAGGGCACCGCCGACACACCCCGCAGGCCCGTCTTGTCCCCAACGGCCGGACGACAGCGCAAAAGGCCGCCAAAGACGACGACCGGAAACACCACACCCACTTTTTCGCGCTAGCCCCCCTTGTGTTGTTCTAGCTAGCCCGGCTACCCTTGAATTACTGGCATGGCGACGACGAAACGGAAGGACTAACCGCATGAAGCACTACCTCCCCCACCCAATCGCCTCTACCTACGCCTGCGGAGCCGACGCAGTAGGACGCCGCCACCACGGCGACACCAACCCGGCACTGACCGAATGCCACCGCTGCCGCGACACCGAAGCGTGGACAGCCAGCGCCATCTAACAAAGCAACAGCCCCCGGCCACCGACACGCCACCGGGGCGGAAAGAAGCCCCCATGGAACCGCAGATCTGCATCACAGGTGCCACCTACACCGGCAGCCTCACCCGCTACCACGGATATACCGCTGGCTGGCTGACAGATTGCAGCTGCTCCGACTGCATCCTGCTCGACCATCACAACCCCGACCGCCGCGTCGATGTCCTCGTCACCAACCACACAGAATCCATGTTCCTGCACCACGCCCGCCGAACATCATTCACCCCCGAGGCCACCAGCAGCCACCACGACAAGCGCACAGCTGCCTAACCAGCCGTACGACAAGAAAGAAGGCAGACATGACACAGCCGGAGACCGAAAACCCTCACGCGCTCGCCGCCGCCGACTCCGACGACACCGACGAACAGGAAAACGGCAAAGCAACCACACGCGCAGCGCTCGCAGCCGCCCACGAACAGCACACCGCCAACATGCTCGCCTACCTCGCCCACATCACCAGAACGCCCTACCACGACAGACAGCACGCCGCGGACATACTGCACACCATCCGCGAGCGCCTATCCCTGAACCTGCCCCACTAGAGGCACCGACCAACACCAACCACACCCACCGGAAAGAAGCCCCGCCCATGCACACACGCAAGACACCGACCACCGCGCTCGCAGGCGCGTCTCTCGCCCTGGCACTGGCTGGCTGCGGGCAGCTGCCCGCCACGACCGGAACGGCCCAAACGGTCGAACCACCGCCCGCTCAGGCGACAGCAGCAGCGAGCCCGACGAAGGCCCTGGATCTGCTCGACACCATCCCGGTCAAGGGCAGGGCACCTGAGACCGGCTATGACCGCGATAAGTTCGGTTCCGGCTGGACAGACACCAACGACAACGGTTGCGGAACGAGGCAGGACATTCTGGCCCGCGATCTTGTCAGCGTCGAGTATGAGGGCGCTGAGAAGTGTGAAGTCGCCTCCGGCGTGCTGCCCTACGGCCCCTACACAGGAGAAGAAAACATCAAGTTCGACGCTGACGGCGGCTACGACCTGGCCCTGGACACCGAGCACATCGCTGCCCTGGGCGATGCGTGGCAGAAAGGCGCCCAGCAGTGGACCGAAACCCGCCGCGAACAGTTCGCCAACGACCCGGCCAACCTCATGATGGTGGACCCATCACTGAACCGCGCCAAAGGCGCCGCCGATGCCGCGACCTGGCTGCCGCCAAACAAGGCATACCGCTGCACCTACGTCACCAAACAAACCATGGTCAAAGCCAAATACGATCTATGGATGACCGCCGCGGAACACGCCAAAATCACAGACTTACTCACCAACTGCACCATCGGCACCAAAGGAAGGCAAAGATAGAACGCCTCAAGCCCGTAGACTCTACGGAATGGTTGCTACCTCACCGTTCCAGTTGGATCGCGGAACTATTCGTAACCGACTCATGGAGTTTTCTTCTACGTGGCATGCCCGGATCGCTGACTGGCGACAGGCCAATAAAACAGGCACAGAGTCAACCGCTGCTCAGTCCTTTTGGTCGCATCTACTGCGTTGTTTCGGGGTCATTCCAGAGCGAATTGATCTATTCGAGCGCGACGCCGCACGTGCGTCCACCGGGGGCCGCGGGGCCATCGACCTGTTCTGGTCCAGCGTAATTCTCGGGGAAGCAAAGTCACTGGGGCGTGATTTGGACGCCGCGTTCACACAGGCTATGGACTACTTGGCTGGTGGATCGATCAGTCAGCATGAGTGGCCAAAGTACATCCTTGTCTCTGACTTCGAACGCCTCCACCTCACTTGCCTGGGCGATAATGGCTGGACGCTACGCTTCACCATCGACGATGTGGTCGATCACATCGACCAGCTCATGTTCTTAGCCGGGCAGGAGACTGTCTCCAAGCGTGAAGAGGAACAGGCGTCCATCCACGCTTCACAAATCATGGCTGGACTATACACCGCCATGGTTGGTGACGAGGAAACCGATGAAGCTGTCGGCGATGAGGCCCCCACGAATCCTGGCGAAGAAGACGAGATCGTTCAACGGACATCGATCTTTATGACTCGCGTTCTCTTCCTCCTCTACGGCGATGACGCCGGCCTGTGGGAAGAAGACCTCTTCTACCGATTCATTACTTTTGACACGACTGCTGACAGTCTCGGAGCCCGGCTCAATACCCTATTCCAAGTCCTCAATACACCGGAAAATAGGCGGCGGAACGTTCCAGAGGACTTGGCGAAGTTCCCCTACGTCAATGGGTCAATCTTTGCCGAGCAGATGCCCCAAGAGTTCTTCAACCCTGACATGCGCGAGGCTCTTCTGGACGCCTGCCGGTTTCGTTGGACGCGCATCAGCCCTGCCGTGTTCGGGGCCATGTTCCAGCTGGTCAAGTCCAAAGAAGCGCGCCGCGGAGACGGGGAACATTACACGTCCGAAACGAACATCCTCAAAGTCCTGGAACCGCTGTTCCTAGACCAGTTTCGCGACGAAGCCACCAGGCTCATCCAGAATAAAACCACTAGTGCGGCTGACTACCGTAAATTTCTCGACAAACTCGCCGGCCGGGTATTCCTCGATCCCGCCTGCGGATGCGGTAACTTCCTCGTTGTGGCTTACCGGGAGCTGCGGGCCATCGAGACTGAAATCATTGTTGCCTTGCTGGCCAAAGAGGGGCAGACGACTTCCTCTCTAGACGTGTCCTTGGACCAGCGGTTGTCGATCGATCAGTTCCACGGTTTCGAACTTAACTGGTGGCCGGCGAAGATCGCCGAAACCGCGATGTTCCTCATCGACCACCAGACAAACCGAGAGCTAGCCGCCAAAGTTGGGCAAGCCCCCGAACGCCTGCCAATCACGATCACCGCGCACATCACTCACGACAACGCCCTAAGCCTCGACTGGAACAAACAGGTCTCCAAAGCAATCAATGACGTCAAGGACCCATTTAAGGAAGCGTCGAAATACACATATGTCTTCGGCAATCCACCATTCCTCGGCCACGCGACCCGGACGAACCAGCAGGCTGCGGAACTGCGTCAACTATGGGGCACTAAAGATATTTCCCGACTGGACTATGTGACCGCCTGGCATGCCAAGAGCTTAGACCTGTTCGCTGATCAACGTTCAGGAGCCTTCGCCTTTGTGACCACGAACTCAGTTACCCAAGGTGATCAAGTCCCACGTTTGTTTGGACCCATCTTCGATGCCGATTGGAGGATTCGGTTTGCTCACCGCACCTTTGCGTGGGACTCCGAAGCGCCTGGAAAGGCGGCCGTTCACTGCGTCATCATCGGGTTCGATAAGGACCACTCACCCAGGGCTCGGCTTTGGGACTATCCTGCTGTCCACGAAGCACCCGTTCAGAAAGCGGTGGCCAATCGGATCAACGCTTATCTTGTCGATGGGCCGCGAGTCCTCGTCGATAAAGCCGTCAAACCGCTGTCGCCTGAAATCGCGCCAGCGACGTTCGGCAACATGGCTCGCGACGACGGCAACCTCATTGTGGAAGTGGACGAACACGATCGCATCATGGCCGACCCAGTTGCCGCCCAATATGTCCGGCCATTTCGAGGAAGCAGAGAACTGCTGCACAGCCGAGATCGGTGGTGCCTCTGGCTGGTCGACCTTGACCCCGCCGATGTCACCAAGAGCCCAATTCTACGGGAGCGCTTGGCAGCCGTTGCCGCCTTCCGAGAGAGCAGCAAGGCCGCCAGTACCAGAGCCATGGCTGCGACTCCCTACCTGTTCGGACAACGATCACAGCCCGATACGAACTACCTATGCATTCCGAGTGTGGTCAGTGAGTCACGGCGCTACTTCACAGCACAGCCGTATCCTCCCAACGTCATCGTCTCGAACCTGGCTTTCCATGTGCAGGACCCGGATGGTCTTCAATTTGCCCTGGCCTCGTCATCGATGTTCATCACCTGGCAGAAGACCGTTGGCGGACGGCTGAAATCAGACCTCCGCTTCTCCAACACGCTGACGTGGAACACGTTCCCCGTTCCCGAACTCGGCCTGGTGAACCGGGCCGCAATCGCCAGGGCCGGCAAGGGAATACTCGATGCTAGAGCCTTGCATCCGGAACGGACGTTGGCCGAACACTACAACCCGCTAGCCATGGATCCTGCCTTGATCAAGGCACACGACAAGCTCGACCAGTCCATCGACCGAGCGTTCGGGGCCCCTCGACGACTCACCACAGAACGTCAACGGCAGGAGAACCTGTTTGAGCAGTATGACCGGCTTGCCGCCGCCATCTGAAATACCCGACAAGCAGGAATTGCCAACAACTTATTAACCACCTGCGGGGTCTGGACCCTATGGGGAAACCGCCATCGTGGAGGTCCCGGTGAGGGGCATGAAATCCCGCACTGGGCGTGTCATCTAGGGGCTATTGTCTAGTTTTATATACTGTGACAATATGGTTACATGATTTATGCAGGGCCGCTCGATGAGGCCACCGACACAGCCAACCGTGCAGTCTACGGGATGAGCCGCACCGTCACCGCGGCCGCACCGGATGCAGCACCGGCCGACGCCGCGAGCGCGGGTTATAAGCTCGCGGCCAGTCTCGACTACATTGCCGCGGCGCTTACCGCCCTCCGGGACGGCCAGAGCGCCGCCACAGAGGACGAAGCCGCCGCCCTGGCTCTAGCGGCCGGCAAAGCCGCAGAAGCGGCCCAGTGCGCCCGCAACGGGGCGCAGGTGGGCCTTGACCGACACCAGGCCACCACAGGCGAGGGATGACCGGCGATGGCTTCGATCACTCTTGCTGCCACGCCACAGCCCGGTTTATCTCTGATGGTCTGCCGCGATTGTCTATGGACACCGGGACGGCCGCTGACTGATCGCGAAGCGGACCGGGTAGCAGCAGCCCACCATCAGGATTGCCCCGGCGGTATTCCCGCCATCCGATCCACAGCACAGATCAAATACGCCCGCCGTGTCCTCGCCGGCGACTACTAGCGAAATCCCCGTCTTGTCCCCCCGAAAGGTAAACACCGATGACGACAACGGCAGAAATCAGCACAGCCGAAGCCCTCACGGCGCTCGCCTACGAGCAGCGCACGGCAAACTTGCTGCACTACTTGGACCCGCTGCCAGTTGGCCATAACGAAGGCCCCGCCGTCCTCGAACTGATCCGCGAGCGCCTGGGGATTGGTAGTGCCGGGGCAATCATGAATGTCCATCGTGGCCCGTATGTTGGCACCGGCGTGGACGGGGCCGGGCGCTCGGCGCAGATCGAAGACCAGGAAGATACCGGAGGATAACCCATATGAGCTATACCAGCGTTCCCGTTGAAGGGACCGAAACGGATCTAACGGCCGAGCAGGCGGCCAGGCGTGCGGGCCTGTCCCTGTCCTATTTCAAGAATCGGATGGCCGTGTTGAACCGTTCGGGCCGCGATCTGCGTGCTCCGCGCACTGAGAAGGGGCCGCGTAAATACGACCTGGGTCTGTTGGATCAGTGGATCGAGGAAGGTAAACCCAGCCCGGCCGCAGCGGAACCGACCGCCGGCGCGAAGAAGGTACGGGCCACGGCAACACGTGAAAACGGCCAATGGAAAGTCACCATCGATGATGAAGCAGGCACCCTGTTCTGCCGTTCCTTGGACAGTGCCGAGCGTGACGCGCACGTCTCCGCCGCCACCTTGTATGACCTGCCTGCCGAGGAAATCGACCTGAAGCTGACTGTCGCTCTGCCCGAGGACGCGGCCGGGCTGTGGGTAGAGGCGCAGAAGCAGCGACAGATTGCTGACGAGGCTTCCAAGGCTGCTTCGGCGGCCAGCCGCCGCACCGTGGCCGCTCTCAAAGACGACGGGTTCACCTTCGGCGACATCGGCCGCATGCTCGGCGTCTCCCCCGGTCGTGCACAGCAACTCGCTGCCGGCTCCCAGCACGTTGGAACAGACGAATGAACGGCGACCAGGGGCCACGCTTCTTGTCGCTCAAGGACGTTGCCGAAGAGTTGGCTGTCGGGGAACCAACCGTCAAAGGTCTAATCACCACGGGCAGCCTCCCGGCGATACAGATCGGCCCCAGGGGGATCTGGCGTGTGGAGAGAACCGTTTTGGAGGACTACATCGCCACCCAATACGCCCAAACAGACAAGCATGTGGAAAGCGGCAATGGTGCAGACACTGACGGTGACGAATCCGGCTGACCACACGCTGCCGCCCATGACGTTATCGCTGTAGCGGAGCCTCCACACCGCGATTCGCAGCCTTGGCCGGCAATATCATCTAAAGAAAACACAGCTACCCCGACTGAACGCTCCCCCGCGAGCGCAGGACTTTTCAAACACCCCGATAGAGTTGGCGGAATGGATACCGACATCACCCCACTTGGGGAGGGCGCCTGGGGCAAGATCCTGACCCATATCCGCGAAATGGGCGATGAAGCAGAGACCAACTACCTGGAAGTGAAGAGCGCCCTCAACCTGGCCAGCACCCCGGACGTGGCAAAGGTCGCCAAGTTTCTTCTCGGCGCGGCAAATCGTCGCCCGCGAGATGCGGCACGGCATTTTCAGGGATACGCGGTCATGGTGATTGGCGCGCAGCAAGGCAGTGTGGATGGTGTTGCCCGCGGCGTTGAGGCCCACGAGTTGAAAGGCCGGCTTGATAAGTACCTGGGGCAGCACTTCCCCGGTTTTGAGTTCGGTCGGATCACCGTCGATGACGACCGCGAGGTGTTGTTCGTCATTGCTTTGCCGCCGCAGGACGGGCAGGCGATCTTCGCCTGCCACAAGAACTTCCATGGAGAAAAAGGACAGGAGCGGCTCGATGACGGCGCGATCTACGTGCGCGGTCTCAGCAATACCGAAACGGCAAAAGCCGGCGACGTTCTCGCTCTTGTGGAACGGGCGCGAGGTGGAGGTAAACCACCAATCGACTTGGACATTGCTGTCCTGGGCTCTATCAACCGGGTCGAGCACATCGACTTCACGATGGAGAAACTTTACGAACTCAGAGAAGATAAGTTCACCAAGGAATCTCCACCATCCAGTCAGCAATCGGCAACATCATCTGTTCTTTTCCCACCCGGCCCTCCGGCGTCACGGCCTGTATCAGCCGAAAGGCGTGCGGAACTGCTGGAGGCGTGGAAGCGCAAGAAGACAGAGAATATGGCGCAGGGGCGTGAGCACCTGCTCGGCGTCGCTCTCCCCGGCGCCGGAATCCGGGTCACTAGTGACCGCTTCATAAACAAACCCCACCTGACCATCACCTTCCACCAATGCGAGGCTTTTGATCATTACGACATCGACGACGCTGAGTGGGACACCCTGGTCGAACCAATCATGCCCCAGCAACAGCCGTACGGGATGAGGAATCTCGCCCAGCGGCTGGCACCACGTGATTACCCGGTCAGTTGGAGCAACCGGGGCAGCAACGTCGAAGTCATCCTGAGGCCTGAATCGTTTCGCCCCAACAGCCCATGGGAAAGCGATCAAAACGACTACGTGCTCCTAGCTCGCGACCCCAGCGCGCAGTCCGTGACGGCAACATGGACATTGACCGAAGAAGGTAGCGACAAAACCACCGCCGATGAGCTGGATATCCCTCTCGGCGAACCCACCGAAGCCCGCCAATTGGTGAAAGCCGCCTTCATCGACCCCGAAACGTGAGTCCCCCGGACCGGCGCTGTTATTCGGTAGAAGGGAATGGAAGCAATGCAGTTTAAAGGGTCGAAACAGGCTCAAGCCACTGATGATGACTTCAAACCGCGAAACATTTGGAATGAGCGCTGGGGAGGCTTCCTGGGCTGGATTGGGCTCTCCGTTTTAGGCTGGTTGGGCGGGTGGGGCTATGCCAGTGGCTACATCGTATTTTTTGAAGTTATCGCGATCATCAGCTTTGGTACTGCCGCAGTTACATTCATACGGATGATTCGTCGCTACAAGGACATCGACCGGAACTCATTCGGCGGAGAATTCATGGTCGCTCTGATATCCATCGGTGGTCTCCTTGCCACAGCTGGTGAATTCACAAACCCTTACGGAAGGCCCATGACCGCAGCTGCCGTCATCATCATGGCCACTTCCTGCCGTTCCTACCTCCGAAGACATGCCCGCTTCTATGACAGGACTCCCACCAACCAAGACATCATGGATGCCATACGCGACCTCCAAGAACAACCACCGCATGGATTGGGAACAAACGGGCGGAAAGCCGACTAGAAAGGCTAGTGTCGCACTCACTTCCCGCTTTCTCGGTTTGCCCTGGCGCGGTCGGTGCGGGCGGAGGCGTACCCGCGGTACCAGGCCTGCCGCTGGTTCGGGTCATCGCGTGGCTGCGGGTTCTCTGTAGCCGGGGTGCCGGCCAGGTAGGCCCGGTATCCGTCCAGCTGAGTGTCAATGAAGGCCTTACGGTCTGATTCAGACATGGGCAACGTCCTCAAATCCCTCGGTTTTAGCGCTGACCGCTGCCTTCTGGTCTGTGCGCCACTGGAACAGACCGTACCGGAAGCTGGCCAGGGTGTGCCGCCCTTTCATCCCAAAGAACGCCTGCAATTCTTCGGACCCGTATTTCTTAGCCCGGCTCACCGGGCCACTGAATAACGACAACGCATCGACACCCTTGGCGGCCCCTTCACGGTTGAGGAAGTTGCCGTTGGTGTGTTCCATCGCCGCATCGAACTGCGCATAAACGTAGTTGTCGTATTCTTCACGGGCCATTTCAAGCTTGCTGAGGTTACGGGATGCCCGCCGCGTCGGGTTGGTCAATTCATCCCCCGCATCATGCCACCCCACCGCATCGTAGGTGCCCTGTACGTCCTCTGAAAACGTCTCGGCCGATGAACGGTACACCTGCCCGGTTTCAGCGCTGTCGCGGTCCTCAATCAGCTCTTCCAGCCGCTCCTGCGCTTTCGGGTCGTGATTCAGCGCTGCGTATTCATCGGCCAGCTCGTCCCACGACATCGCCGCCACAGTCTCCTGTGAATACTGACCTGCTTTCGACCGTTGCGGGGCGGGCAGCGGCGGACGGGCGGCGTCATCGGCTGCCGCGCTCGCAGTGTGTTTGCCGGCGCATGCCTGTTCGCGGTGGTTCAGCCTGGTCAGGGCTGCACCGTATTTGTCGATGGCGTGGCGCATTTTGGTGTCGTCATCGTTGGTTTCGGCGGCGTTGAGCTTGTGATCCCAGCGGCGGACGGAGGTTTTCGCGTTCGCCAGGGCTGCTATGGCCGGGTCGGAGTGATACGGGCACCGCCGTCCGCCTTGTGCCAGTGGCCTGCACATTCGATGTTCCCTCCCTGTTGGTTAGTGCCTGTCGTCTGTCTCGTCCCCGGATGGTCGGGGCAGTACGGGCAGGCTGCTCAGTCGTGATGTGTGCGGTGTTTAAGTTGGGTCGCTGCGAGGATGAAGATCACCACTGCGGAGGCGGCGACAAAGATTCGGGGTGCGTCGAGTCCGCCGGTGCCGATGGGCACGAGTGCATCATTGGCGGCAACCATCAGGCCGTGGTCGATGGCCCACTCGGTGGCTGTGTTGAACAGTCCAGCGGCGAAGGCGGCGATCGCGCCGCCGAACGCGGCGACGGCGACGACGGCGAGAACGATGATGGCGATGAGGTCATTGTCACTGAGCGATGACGCTGGTTTTTGGCTCATGCGAACTCCTTTTCGCGGTCGGATTGGACAGCTGGTACCGGTTCGTCTGCTATCAGCTCGATGCTGGTGTGGTTGCCGCCGGGGGTGTATCCGGTGACGTGGATACTCTCACCGGCCGGGTCAATGCGTTCGACCACGACTTGACCGGCTTCAGTGAGCACCACGTCACCCTGGCTCAGTTCGCCGGGGTGTATTTGAGCGGCAGTACTGTCATCGACGACGACCGCCGCGGGCACGGCAGGCGCTACCGGTTCGGCGGTTGCCGATGCCGGGGCATCAATGGATGTGGTGATGATCCGCGCCAGGGCCTCGGCGGCGTCACGGCCAATGGTGACGGAGTCGGCCGGCGGGTAGAGATCCGCGACCTGCTGGCCGTCCGCGAGTGTAATGGGCTGACGATCACCGGTCTTGGCTGGTGCGGCGGCGCTTTGCCGGCCGGTGAAAGTGGCCTCAAGCGGATCGAACTCATACCGTTGCCCATCCTCAGTCAGGAACGGGGCGCTGATGATGTCGGCCCATGTGGTGTCCGGTGCGGACCCGTCGAGCTTCTTGATGTATTTGCGGCTCGTCACCACCCGTTCAGGGTGCGGCCACGCCTGGGCAACCATGCCAGGCACATACGAATTACTGCCCGGCTCGGGGCTGGGCGTGAAAATCATCTGCGCCGGGGCCGGGACGCCATTGAACTTCGTCCACCCGCGACCTTTAATCTGCGGAACGAACCGGCCTATCTGTGCGCCCCACACCATGTCGGCGCTGGCTGCCTCCAGTGAACCGAGAGAGACGCGGGCAGTGACGTTCTGGCGGAACTCCGTGCCCGACAAATCATTTGCGTTGGGCTGCTGGATGCCAAACACGCCATGACAGGACGACGACCTTGCCAGCCTCACAAACGACTTCAAGCTTTCCATGATCCCGCTCTTAGCCGGCAGGAGCTTCTTCTCATCTTCCCGGCTGCGATGGGCCGCATACAGCTTGTCAACGTCACTGAGAATCTGCGTGATCTCGTCAGCAATCATGACAATCGGCGCGAAATCCGTCTCTTTGGCCTTGCGCTCGCGGATGAGTTCGTAGCGGGCGCGGGAGATCTCGTTGAGGGCCAACAGGGCGCGGGCGTGTTCTTCGGTGGTTTGGGCGATGACTTCGACGTTGGGCCAGTTTTCGTAGCCCATGAATTCGATGCCTTTACCGTCGAGCAGCCACACCCGCACACCGGCCTGCGTCAAAGCTTGAATCAGTGTGTTCAGGGTGATGGTTTTGCCGCCTCCGGTCTCACCGGCGACCAGCATGTGCGGGTCGGCGATTCCAGGTCGCCAGGACGCGATTTGGCCGTTGTCGCCGACTGCGTAGGGAATGGCCAGGTTTTTATAATCGGCGCGGGTGGCCACCGGTTGCGGGTGCTCTGCCGGGGAAGCCACCCAGGTGGGCAGCGGCCGGCGTTTGGTGAAGTTGATGGCGTCGTTGTCGGTGTCGATGCTGGCCTCGAAGTCTGCCCCGTTGTGGGGTAGCCGGCTGCGCAGTTGCAACAGGGTGGTTTTGCGTTTGTTGGGCATCGCCAACGCCATCGAGTTGAATCCGGTGATCTGTGCGCCCGCCAGTTCCCCGCTTTCGTCATCGGTGGTGGTTACGGTGGCCCCGTCGGAGAGCAAGTCGGTTGCTGCCTTTTCGAGTCGTGATGCTGTGTCTTTAGGCTCGTGGTCTTTCTCAGCCGTCGCGGCCGGTTTGGGGGTGAAGATGAGGCGCTTGCCTGGTTTGCTGGCCGATTCATCGATGGTCATGGCGGTGCCGGTGCCCCGGCTGACCGCTGTGGTCAGTTTCTCGACCGTCTTGGGGTTCATCACCCCGGCACGGTGCGTGTCAAGTCGTACCCGTGCTGCTTTTCCGGGGGTGAGTAGTGTGCCGCGGGCGTTTTTTTGCAGTCTGATGTCGTCCGGGTCGATCCCGGCGAGCCGTTCGTCGTCGGCGGCGGCAACAATCAGGGCGGGGCGGGCGGTGCGTACGTGCCAGCGGCGTATCTTAAGTACGGCGGTGGCCGCGGTTGCAGCTAGTAACAGCACGGCCGCGGCCCAGCCGGCGGCGGGGGCCGCGGCGAGGGTGCCGAGAATGACCGCATCGACCGCCAACAGCGCCACGATGATGATGTTGCGGATACGTAGTGGTTTTCTCATCCTCAGTCCTTCAACGGCGGCGGGTATAGGAAGGCGTTCACGTCGGACGCTTCAATGGTCCTTTGTGAGTATTTGTGGCCCGGCGGGGCCAGAGCCACATTGTTGTATTCCTCAATGTGGACTTTGGAGCCGTCCACGGAGTGGACGTAGGCGACGTGCCCGGCCGGGCCGATGCCGGGGGCACCGTTCGATCCCCACCAGGCGACGGCGCCTTCGACCGGCTTTTGTGAGACTTTCCAGCCCAACTGTTCCCAGGCCGCCCGCCATTGCGCGCCGTTTCCTTTGATGACGCCGCCTGTGGAGTTGGTGAACTCGTAGGGCGACTGTGCTGTCCCGCCGGCGTCGCGGTTGAGCCGCCAGGCGACGAAGGAGGTGCATTCGCCATAGAAGAAGCCCAGCGGGTCCGCGTTGTAAATGCCGGGGCCGGGGGTGCGGGATTGCCAGGGGTAGTCGTTGGTGGCCGGCCCGGCGTTCTTCACGTCGGAGGCTTGGCCGGACGTGGCACCGGGGTTGCATTCGTTCGAGGCTGCGACGTTGCCGCCGTTGCTTTCGGTGTTGTCGGTGGTGGCGGGGCCGTTTTCGGATGGGCGGTTGATGTCGATGCCGGCGGCGGCGATGATGTCCCTGGCCGGTGCGTAGGAGCGAATGTAGTGGGTGGCGACGGCATTTTTCTGCACGTCGTGGATGACCTGGGTGATGGGCCGGTTGCGCCAGTTATTCACGGACACGAGACCGCCGGTACCGTCATGGCCGATGCCGGTCAAAAACGAGGTGGTGGCGTAGGCGGGATCCATGCGCTGGGCCTTGGTGCCCCACCATTTTTGCTGCTGGAAGAGTCCGATGGAGCTGGTTGGGGTTCCGTCCGGGTTGGTGACACCGTGGCGGGCATCGCCGTAGGAGATGTTCAGCAGTGACGATTCGCCCATGGCCGCGATGATCGCGATTTCGGCCGCGAGGCCACCAAGACCGGCGTCTTTGACGGCGGCGTTGATCGCTTTGGCGTTGGCGATTTGTTTTTGCCGGGTGGTGCCGGACGGTTCGAATCCACCTCCGGTGATGCCGTCGGCGGTTTCGGACCACGCCGGCAGGCAGGCCGCGTTGGAGGCACTGCCGCCGCCGAGCAGTCCCACCAGCAGCACGATGAAGATCATTGGTACGAGCAGGGCCACAGCCACCGCCGCTGCCACCCATTTACCCCAGGATGAACCGCCACCACCGGCCGGTGGTGTCGCTGACGGTTGTGTGTTGGTGGTGGTCACCGGGCAACTACCTGGTAGAAGTCCGCGGCCACGTCGGTGAGAATCCACCCGTCGCCCGTTTTACCGGCAGCGACGCGGTACTGTGCCTCGATCCGGCCCGAATGTTCGGTGTTGATGGTCACCGTCGCCGTCCGTGACCACCGGATCGGTGTGTCGGGGCCGAATTCGGGCACCGGGGAGTCACTGTAGGACACGTCCACGACTTCGGTCGGTGCCTTACCCTCGATGGCCAGATGCCCAGAGTCGGTCAGCTCATTGATCAGTGCCGTGGTGGCCAGGGTGCCGGCCGTCTCCGTCCACGTGTCGTCAGTGTCGGCCGCGCGGGTGCCATAGACAGTCAGAAACGCCGTCGCCACTTGTTGCGGTTCGGCCCGGTCGGTGTCTTTCCAGTCGTCGCCGGTCGGGCTGACGTGCCGGTGTGTGTACGTCGGTGCCGGTGCCGGGGTCGCTGCCTGGGGGCCGTATCCGTCGATGGGTTGCTCATCGGCCGGCGGTGTCATGGTCTCGTCCCCTGTCGGTGATGGTGTGGGTTCGGTCGTCGCCGGCCCCGAGACAGGTTCAGTGGTGGCACTCGATTGGTCGGCCGGTGCGGTGGACAGCCACCACACCGCCGCTGCGGCAATAATGACAACGACTGCGGCGATGACTGCCAGGGCCGGAACGCGCGTTTTCATGCTTTGGACTTCCTGACATTGCGGCTCGAAATGCGATATACGTTCCGTCCGTTCAACGACGAACTGGAACCGATTTTTGTGGCATTGACGGGGGTGTCGTCGGGCACGACGGTCCCTTCGATCGGCGATGGTTGGCCGGCGTCATCGAAACGCAGGCGCTCGCCGCGGCGTCCGGGGGCCGGTCTGGTTCCGGTGTTGCGGTGCCGTCCCGGTACGGTCCCTGCCGCTGCGGCTGTGCCCGTGGTGGCCGCTGCCGCGGCTGCGGCCGTCCGGCCGTCGCCGGTGGTGGGTTGGCCGGCGGGGTCGATGCCGGCTGCCGACGGCGGTGGGCCGGTCGGTGTGGTTGTGCCTGTGGGTTCTGTGGTGGCCGTCGGCGGCTGCTGTGGTGTGGCGCCGGTGCTGTGGGTCTCTGCTGCCCCTGTGTGTGCCTGTGGCCGGCGGCTGTCGCCGGCGGGGTTGGGGCCATCGGCCGCCGCGGGGGCTGTGGCCGGTGGCTGTGGAGCCGTGGTGTCCGGGTCGATGGTGGTGGCCCCGGCCGGCGCTGGTCCGGGCGCCGGTGTGGTGGTGTCAACGTCGTCGCTGCCGGTCTCGGGTGCGGCCGTCTGCGGCCCGTCGATGGCCGGCGGGCCGGAGGCCGGGGCTGGGGGCCTCTCTGCGCCGGTGCCGGGTGCGGCCGCGGGCAGTCCCCTCTGGCCGGTGTTTGCAGTGGCCAGTGCTTTGCGCGGGTTCGGTATCGGCGCTCTGGAGCGTGGGACGGGTTGTCCGGCCGGGCGGGTGTTTTCCTGTGCCCGGTGGTCATCGGTGGTGTTGTCTTTCTTCCGGTGGCGGGCGGCGGTGGTTACTGCGGTGCCGGCCATGCCGCCGAGCACGGCAGTGCCGGCTTTGAGCGCCAGCCGGCCCGCTGCCTTGCCGGCGGTGTGCTTGGCGGCCTGCTGGATTTTGCCCGGTTCGCGTTTCGGCGCGTCCTGGTTGTGTCCCAGCGCCCCGAGCTTGCCGGCGATGGCATCGCGCAGTTTCGTGCCGCGTTTCTTGGCGACGATGAACATCACGGCCAGGATGACGGTGACGATGCCGAAGATGATCCGGGCCAAAAATCCGGCGGTCAGGCCGATCACCAGGTTGACCACACCGATGCTGACGGTCAGCAGGGCGGTGTAAATGCCGATCATC
>NZ_AUMN01000036.1 GCF_000430705.1 Arthrobacter castelli DSM 16402 | reverse complement strand
CCGCACCCGCACCCGCACCCGCACCCGCACCCGCACCGAAGATGCTCGCGGCTCAACTGCCCGACGTGCACTGGACACTGAACGCCGCCACCGCCGCGATTACCGCCAACGGCCACTACGCCGGAAGCGTCATTGAATCGCTGCCCGGCAAGCTCTCCAACATCAAAGACGCCCGCTACGACGAAGAATTCCAGCCGGGCATGTACCCCACCACCGAAGCCGCGGCTGAAGCCGCAGCCATCCGCGCCGTGATCCACCAGTGGATGGGGCCGGAGACGGGCACGGCCCAAAGACGCCACTAACCCACCCCACTCTGCCCAATCCGTTTCCCTTTACCAGCTGGCCCGGCCGGTAAAGGGAAACGGGGATAGGAAAGCCGAACCATCATGGACTTCATTCACAGCTACACCCGCGAACAGGCCATCACCGACGGCCAGCTCATAGACGTCACCGCAACCGCAGCAGAGGCCGGATTCCGCATCCCCGTCGCCGTCACCGCCGTCGCCTGGGACGAAGCCGTCGCCTGGGACGAAGGACAGAGCGGGATCCAGGACGAAACCGGCCGACTCTGGGACGTACTCACCAGCGGCCACCACGCAGCCCGTGCCAAAGGCCGAAGCCGCGAGGAAGGCACACAATGCGCCTACACCGTTTATCGCATCCCCAATCACCCCACCGCCGAGGAGCCCGAACCGCTCAACCTCACCCTCCATCTCAGCGGCGGTGACCACGCCGAACCCGTCATCACCATCACCCTCGACGGCGAGGACTAACCAACTCCCGCCCGGTCTTGTCCCCTCACCCGCAGGGGGCAAGACCGGGGCAGGAAACACAGAAGGAAACCACCATGGTCGCCTACGTCTACGGAGCAACCAGGGACAAGCAGCAACGCGCCACAGAAGCTGCGCAGAGAGCCGAGCAGCAGCGCCAGCGCACCACCCGCAGGGAACAAGCCATCAAAGCCTCAAAGGAACGCTCACGCGCCGTCCAACGTCAGCGGCTCCGCCGAACAGAAATGGCCAGGGCCGAAGCACTACGGCTCTATCTCGAACACACTAATCCGACGAGCACCGAAGCAGCCGCAGCACGACTCACCCAAGCCGCAGAAGAAGCCAAACAGCAGCAATAGCTTCCAAGCCCCGACTCAGAAAGGAAGGACCATGCACACCCCGAACTGGCCGACCAATCAAACGCTTGAATCACAGGTTGAACGGGTGCGGAACGATGGAAACTGGATCATCGGCGACCCACTGGATGCAGCCACACGCCCCGCCGGCACCAACGACACGCCCTGGGCCTATCCACCTCGCCTCTACGCCAGACACATCATCGACGGGGCACCGCTGCCCGCCTTCCCCGGCTGGGAAACCCCCACTACGGCTTCATGCGCGACCGAGAATGGCAACCGCGGGCAGAGACCACTACGCCCCGGCCGGTGCAGCTCGACATCTTTGACCTCTTGTAAGGAGCGTGCTCACAGGTGACACCGGGGCGGTGCTAAAGGTAAGGCAAACTTCCCCAAGCGGCTACAGTTGGCGACGTGGACACCGATATCATCCCGCTTGATGAGCTGGCCCAGCGCGACATTCTCTCTCACGTGTGTGCATTAGGTGACGCTGCCGAGACCAGCTACTTGGAAGTAAAGAGCACCCTCGATCTGACCAGCACCAAAGACAAGGCGAAGATCGCAAAGTTCCTTCTCGGCGCGGCGAACCGCCTTCCCCGACAAGCAAAGATGTATTTCCGGGGTTACGCGGTCTTGGTTATCGGAGCACAGAAAGGCCACCCCGAAGGCGTTGCCCGGGGCACCGAGGCCCACGAGCTGGCGGAGAAACTTCGTCCCTACCTTGGTCCGCACTTTCCCGCTTTCGAGTTTGGAAGGATCGTCCTCAATGACACCCGCGAGGTATTGTTCGTCATCGCGCCACCACCAGAGGCTGGACAGCCGATCTTCCCCTGCCACAAGAATTTCCAGGACGATTCAAAGAAGGACACCAAGGACAATCTCTTCGATGGCGCGATCTACGTGCGTGGCCCCAGCAACACACTGCAGGCACGATCTAGGCAAGTTATCGACCTGGTGGAACGTGCTCGTAGTAGTGGCAGACCACCGATCACCCTGAACATCGAACTTCTCGGATCGGTCAACCGGGTCGTGGACATCAACGAAAAGATGGAGCGGCTGTACAACCTCGAAGAAGAGAATTGCATCAAGAAGGCAGAAAACTTCACCAAGCCCGCAGGTCCAAACGCCGATCACTGGATGGAGCGCACCGAAGCGATTCTCCCTCGTGGGATTTCCGACCGCATCGAGGCCGATGAGATCAAAAGGCAAGAGAAGCACAAGGACAGCCTGAAGAAGTGGAAACGTGAGAAGCCGGAGAATATAGAGAAGGGACGGGAACACCTACTCGGTGCCGCCTTTGCCGGTGCCGGAATCCGGGTCACCAGCCACAACCGTTCCATCACAAAACCCCGCCTCATCATCACCTTCTATGATTGCGAAGCCTTCACCTACTACACCCCCGAGGACGCCGACTACGGCAAGGTGGTCAAACCCATCATCCGACCACGGCAGCAGCCCCCCTACGTCCCCGGATTCGAGCCCGGCACGCTCATTCCACGTGATTACCCGGTGAGCTGGAACAACAGCGAGAACAACGTCGAAGTCACGCTCACGCCCGAATCCTTCCGGCCCAACACTCCGTGGGAGAGCGGCCAGGACGACTATGTGCTTGTAACACGGGACTCGCAGGCCGAAACCGTGGCCGCGACGTGGGTTTTGACCGAGGAAGGCTACGACGAAACCACCAAAGGCGATCTACAGATCACTCCTGGCAGAATCACCAAAGCCCACGAACTAGTGATTGCCACCTTCTTCACGAAGGATGACTAATATGGCTGTCCTCTGTCTCAATCGAGGATGTCGTAGGGATCATTCCAGGACGACTCATCTCGTCCTATCCGTCG
The DNA here is from genome assembly GCF_000430705.1 of Arthrobacter castelli DSM 16402. Classification (GTDB taxonomy): domain Bacteria; phylum Actinomycetota; class Actinomycetes; order Actinomycetales; family Micrococcaceae; genus Arthrobacter_C; species Arthrobacter_C castelli. The sequence goes on along the minus strand of NZ_AUMN01000036.1, from coordinate 16,913 downwards.
TAGATTCTCTGGAGCCACCCAGACGTTGTGTACGGGGCCGCTCTCTTCCTCCCAATGCACCAGCACCGCTGCATGACACCAACGGATAGCCTTCCCGTCCACCGTTGCCGTACCGCCTGCTTTGAGTGGGATGGACGCCCGAACATATGGTTCCCGCTGATACGGGAACGTGCGGGTGTTCTCCGGCGTGCACCGATCCACCTGCACATATTCCGCGTCGTGATTACCGAGCAGGTCACTGAGCGTCATAAAGACCACTTGACCCGACACCCCACGGCAACCGCAACCCAACAGAATCCCCAATGGAAGACGGAAAGAAGAAGCTGATTCGGGGGATCTCCGCCCATTTCGTTGTGAATGATTGCAGATTGTAATATGCTTGTTATAGGCATTCTTTGAAAGGAAGTTTATGCGTCCGATGACCATCAACGTCCGACCGTCACGCATTGTGTGGCTGGATTATGAGACCGGCAGGGGCATTAACCACGACGGTTACACCGTCGCCCCGGTGCTCAAGACGCGGCGGAAACGACCCCGCCTCGATGACCTGCTGGAGACGGCACTGAGTCAGGGCGCGGATTGGATCATGCTCACCGGGCGCATACCCGCCACCGAACCCGGACGGGCGCATTTCCTCACCGGCCAGACACCGGGATGGGCTCATGGCCAACACTGGCTCAAAGGCCCCATCGGACGGTACGCACATGAACTGACCGGCAAAAAGGTCGAAATCTCGCTGGCCTCGGCCTGGTTCGGCCAGCTCTCGCTCAACCCGCCGAAGGCACGCCAGGCGTTCAACGGTGTGAGGCACTTTTTGAACCGGGCTGAGCCACAGATGACTGAGCTGCGCCGCACCCCGGCCACGACCGGCGCGGCGTTTTGGGCCTATGGGCTCGGTAAGAACTTCGATCCGGCACCGCTGGATGACTACGTCGCACGGACCATCCACGGCACCGCCGGCCAGGGCCGCTACGAAACCCTGGTCGATGGGCCGAACGCCTCCGGCCACAGCGACTGCATCCCCACCATGAGTGCTGCTGAGACGCCGCAGATCGACTCGCTGACCCTCGTTGACGGACGGTTCATGTATGCGGCGCTGTGCAAGGAACTCGGCACCGGCCCGGTCCACGAGCTGAGAAGGGACGCCGCCGCCGACCTGCTGCGTGAGAACCCCTATGCACGTGCCCGCTACCTGGTCCGCTTCACCGTCCCCGACGACTGGAACCACGTTGGCATACTCGGAGTTCAGTCAGAGGAGGACTACAGCTGGTACTACCCCAACCGCGCCCGAGCCACCGCGGAGACCTGGGCCGATGCCAGCGAAGTGCATCTGGCGGTCAAGTACGGCTGGCAGGTCGAACCACTTCAAGCACTGGCTTTCACCGAAAAGACCCGCCCGCTCGACACGTTCGCCCAACGACTCATCCGCGCCCGCGACGCGGCCGCAGCCACCCAGGGCGTCGAGGCCGACGTAATCAAGGCAGTGACCAACGCTCTGCGCTCGGTACTGATCCACGGCATCGGCTACCTGGCCAGTGGTGCCAGGGACACCATGTATCAAGCTGCGTCCATCGATGACGTGCCGGCCGAATACAGGCACACCCTCGAGACCATCGGCGACCAGCTCACCTACCGCGCACCGGCCGAAATGTCCCGCATGCAGCAGTCCTACTACCACCCCGAAATCGCCGCCCAGGTATGGGGCAAAAGCCGGGCCAGAATCCTCGACGCCCCGGCCGCCAACGGATTCAGGGCCGGCGCCCTGAACACCGACCCGCGCACACTGCTCGCCATCGAAGGCGACGCCCTCTACACCACCACCACCCCCCGCTGGTCACTGCCGACCGAATACGACGGCGGCGACGACGGCAAAGTCGGCCGCATCCGCCTCAAAGGCACCCTCCAGGAGAAGATGCCGATACCGCAGACCCGCGATGAGCGCGAAACCGCCAAAACGGCCGCCGACGCGGCCGGCCCAGCCGCCGCCTACACACAGGCCAACGCATGAGCAACCACCAGGAACCCGAATCCGTCGCCGACCTGATCCGCCAGGTCATCGAACGCCGACAACTGTCGCAAAAACAACTCGCCGCCGAACTCGACCGGTCCCCCCGCCTGATCCGCAAAATCCTCAGCGGGACAATGAAAGGCGAAAACACCCGCCCGGCACTGACATCGCTGCGCGATACCGGAACGGTCGAATCCCTACCGCCCCGCCGCCGATCCAAGGCCGGACAGGTTATATCCGTGCGCGGCAAAGCCACCGACGGCGAACCCACACTGCGCGTACCCGAAGACCCCGGAGGGCCAAAGAAGCGCCCCGGCCGATACAGGCACACAACCCACTACGCCGAAAACGGCGACTTCATGTCCCAAGTTGGGATGCACCATAAGAACCCTCAAAGCCGTCAGCGGGCCAACGAATCCCTCAAAGCCGATCTGCTCCACGTAGCACGCGGCCAGGCCCGCAACGACAAACGCGTCAGCTGGCACCTGCAACTCGACGACGGCACCACCGCCACCCTCGGAGGCAAAAACGGCTACTTCATCTCCGACGTCACACGCCGCATCCGTGACGAATTCGGCGGCGACGCGAACGCCTTCATCCGTGACCAACTATCCAAAACGAAATATGAAAAAGCCGGCGTGTCTATAACCAACATCTCCACCACAGCAGCCAACGCACGCGGCCAGGCAGACAGGTCAAAGAAGAGACGCTAACGACGCGGACCCATACAAGCCACTCCCGCCCCACCGAACCCCTTGGAGGCAATAGAAATGGCCAACACGCAAAACCACACCGAAGAAAACCAAGCGCATGAGATCCCGCCCCTGATCCGCCACCCCAAGACATACAGGCTCCCCCTCGACGCCATCGAACTGATCAACCTGGCCGTCATAGACAAACGCCATCAAGCAGAGCGTCTCACCAAAGAAGACGCCGTCGCCCACGCGATTCGACAAACATACGGCCACCTCCACCAAAAACCCGAAAAATAACCAACGGCCCCGGCGGGCAGCATTCGAAACAGCATAGCCATTCGGGCGCATTATTGCCCTGTCGCCGGGGTATCAAACCTCTCCTACTTCACTCACCACCAAGGTCCGTCTATTTTCAAGATTCCTCCCCCAAAGGAACCCCAGGGGCGCTCGCTGCCGAATCATTGTGAGCGGCCGAATGTTCTTTCTTTCCACTTGGCGGCGTAACGTGCTCGTCAGGCCCCTTCGGAAAAACCATCAGTGAATCGGGCGGACGCCCCCGAGGGCCGCAAATAGTCCTGCTCTACCGCGCGCGTTTCTAACGCTGTTCGAAATACGACACTCTGCACAGCAAACCTGACGGCAATACATACATCTTTATTTCATGAAATAAGCACGCACGGATGTCCCTCAATAAGCCCTTACCTCCACCACCGGCGAGGGGGACATGATGGACCCCACTTCTTCCGGCTGCGGTGGAGGGACTCTCATGCCGGCTAGCGCATGCACCGGCCATACCACCCAGCCACCCCCGGCTCATGCACCAAGTATTGCCCCCGCTGACACGAAACGCGGAAATTGACAGGTTAACGCGGAACCTACACTATACTTGAAGGTTCAACTAATAATTTGTCCCGCATTTGGTCTCGTGTGATAGTATCGCACTGCGTTGTCTCGACGGAGTCGCTAGCAGCGGGGCGATAAACCAACACTCGTCCATGCTTATTGTCCATGCCTGTCCATGGCGTTGTCCTCGTCCTGGTGGCTCCTAAAGGCTTTGGCCTCGTCTCACTACAGTTGGACTATCCAGCCGGCGTGGACCATTGGCCAACCTCTGGATTCGTATCGGGTGATCTGTGCTGGCATGACAGACCGTGCCGATGGTTGCCGTGCACCGGCCATCGCATCGAACCACCCGCGGTGCTATCCATCAACTACGTGGCTGGCGGGATACCGTTGCCCAAAACTCATCTTTCCCCGGTCGGGGATGAACTTCTAAACGATGTGGAAGTGATTTCTGGTGTGAGGTTATAACCACGCATCGGAGTTCATCATTCACTCAAAGACCAGTCGGGGTTTCCCAAGGAACGCATCTTCTTCAAATGAATGGTTCTTCAGTGGATAAGCTCATGTAGCCGTCGGTGAAACCTTTGAAAACTTCGGTGGCCGGGTCAATGGGTATCGGCCCCAGCCAGGGCCGGCGGCCATCCGACGCGGCCTTGTATTATTTCTTTCTGTACAGAACTTCGCGGCTATTCTGTGCGGCGGTGACGCAGCCAGGCCACCAGGGCGTCTGTGGCAAATGCTTTGGCTGATTGGCCGGATTGGGCGCGTTCGATGTCCATTTCCCTGCGCAGAGTCGGGGGCAGTTCGTAGGTGGTTTTTTTGCCTCTGCCCGCGTGTTCTTCTTCTCTGATTCTGCGTTCGAGTTCTGCCCAGCTGTGTGCCATCTGCCCGTGCCGCCTTTCGTGGTTGTTGCCTTGTTTTCTGTACAGAAAGAATGATTTATTGAATCGGGTGTTCGAGCTGGCGTTCCGCTGCCAGTTCGAAAAACTCAGTGAGGGTGATGTCGTTGTCGGACACGTAGTCTTCAATGCGCGCCAACAGGTCGATATACATCGACGTGGAGACAGGGGTTTTCCGGCGTCGATTTCTGGGCCGGCCGCGCCGTGGCGTCTCCTGGGCGGGCTGGTCTTGTTGCCGGCCGCTGTCGGTGAGGGCATCGATCCTTGACTTGTCCGGGGCTTTGTTCAGTGAGGTCTTCCGCTCGGTCATGGATGCTTCCTTTCGGCTGTGATGGTGCGGGCCAGTTGATCGAGGCCTGCCTGTACCTCTAACCGGCTCTTGTGGGTTCCGCGGCGGACGGGAACGCCGGTGCTGTGCACGTCGGCGATGGCAGCACGGCGGCGAATCACCGGCTCAATCAGATACGGGCCAAAGAACTCCGTCAGTTGTTCCAGCTGGAAATCGTGCTCTGAGAGCCGGGCGCGTTTGTTGACGATGATGCCGCCGTTGATCAGATCCGGGTTGAGCATGGGTGAGGCCCGGACCGTGTCAATGGTGTTGAAAAACTCCTGCACGGCCGTGATACTGAACGCCTCAGGTTCGGTGACGATGTGTGCCGTATCGGCGTACATCAGACCGTTGAGGGCCAGACGGCCCAGCGAAGGCGGCAGATCGATCACCACGAAGTCATAGCCGGCCACGGCTTTAGAATCCCAGCAGGCGACCTTCAGCCTTGTCTCCGGTGCGGTGATGGCTTCGACGTCCAGCCGTGCCAGGCGGGCGGCCGATGGCACAAGGTCTATTCCCGACCAACTGCTGGCGATGATCGCGTCATCGATCGCGCCGGCCTGGTTGGCATAGAGCACGTCGAGCATATCGAACTGCGGCTCAGGTGCGCTGCTGCTCAGGGTGTGGGTGATGTTGGCCTGCGGGTCCAGGTCGAGGACCAGCAAACGCTGGCCTGACTCTGCGAGTGCTTCTGCAATGGCCAGGGTGATGGTGGTTTTTCCGACGCCGCCTTTTTGGTTTCCGAAGGCGAGGACCTTTGGTGGCATAGGTGGTGAGCCTTTCGTAGCCAGTTTTACAGCATTACAGTTTTACAGTATTACAGATCGTTGGTGTTTTGTCGATGATGCCTGTATTTCTTTCTGTACAGAAAGAAAGGCACTAATGGGGGGAGTTGCTGAGCTGTCCGGTGGGCTGCACAGCGCCTGCATCACGGTCGCTGAGTGGTAGCGTGCTTTGATAAATGCCACATTTTGGGAGAACACTTTATGGGGAAACGATCAGTCTCTACCGTTGCCATAACAGTAATGCTGGGCTTCGGACTTACCGGATGCGGAGGACCACAGCTCAGCTTCCAGGGCCAGGAACTTGAGGACATTGAACGCTCCCTGGAGCAGCTGGACCAGGCGTGGAAGCAGCACGTCACTGACGGGGTTAAAGCCAACGTCTCGGACGAATCCCGCTGCTATCTACAGGTCAATGACCAGGTGGTCTCCGAGACCGCCATATGCGGGCCGATCCATTACCTCGGTGATGATAAGACCACTTGGGACAGTGCGAATTGGGCCTTGGTGCCACATGGTGGCAGTGGCGCCTCGGCCCTGTCCGCCGGTGATGGTTTCGTATCGGAGCAACAGCCCAAGGGCAATACCGAACTGTACCGGCCCGATGGCAAAGAGCCTCCCAAAGATGCGAAGTTGGCTGAGCCGCCGGCTCCGACTGCCGCCGCCGGTGAGCCGATCTGGCTGCCGGCCGGACAAACACCGGCCGGATCTGACGATCCGGTTGCCGAACAAGGGGTGTTGAAGTCCCCGATTGGCACAGTGGCGGTCACCGATACTGTCATCAGCGACCGGATAGGGGACGCCGAAAACCGCAAGCAGGCCCCGGACGGGCACCAATTCCTCACCATCCATTTCTCGACGCTGGAGGGCTTCGACCCGAACTCGGATAAATCCTCACTGGCCGTCGCCGTCGGGGATAAGACCTATGCGATAGGGGCTATCGACGGTCAAACGGTGGCTATCGCACTGCCGGGAAACCTCGACAAAGCGTCTTTGTTGCTCGGCTACGACGGGTTGGAACAGAGCTTGAACCTGGCCGATATGAGTCGAAAGTCCCCTGATGTTGCGGCCGGCCTCTACAGTGACGTGGCATCTGAGCCGAAGGACTCCGATTCCAGAACCGGGGAACTGACCTTTGGTGACGACGAGGCCGATAACACGATGTCTGGTTCGTTGGATTATTCAGTTGATGCGGTCAGGCTTGCCTATGACGAAGAGCGCAAGTGGCCCAAAAACGGCAAAGTGTGGTTGAAGGTCACCCTCGATCAAAGTGCGGCAGGCATGGAGTGGAACGGGGTCAACTACCTGTCCGCTGACTATGACACCGATTCGACGGTTCAGTCTCCAACCGTGACATTCAATGACCACACGATCACCGGCACAATAGGTGATGAAGCTCAGGGCTGGTCCGGCGGACTGGAAATCTGGTTTCAAGTCCCCGCCCAGAGCAGCCAATTCACATTCGCCGCCGACGTGATGGTCAGTGGCCCGGTATCCGAATACGCCAGCGCGGACAACGCCCCGGCCCGTATGGAGCATCTGTTCAAGATCAGGGACGTCAATCTCGAATTCGGACCCAAAACCGAGGACTCCGAACTCTAAGCCTGGCGTCTCGCGGGGGTTCCGCTCAGACCGCGATACTCAGCTCGCGGGCGGCTTTCTGCCGGTGAGTTTTGAGTGCTTCCCTGGCTTTGGCTGCTCCGGTGTTGTTTGTTCTCTGTTGTGTTGCCGATGCTGCGAGTTGTTCGTTGTAGCGTTCTCCAGCGGTGAGGGCGCTGTGCAAGCGTTGAGCGTGTTCTGAGGCCTTACGGGCCTTGTCTGCTCGTCTACGCTCGGTGAGAGCGGCTGTGATGGCTGTGAGCAGGTGCCTTAGCCAGCCTAGGGGGCTGGTGACCGTTGTGGGTGTATCCCAGCTTAGCTCGCGGCGTTGGGCGTCGAGTTCGGTGAGCAGGTTGTGGGTGTTCCATACGGTGGGGTCGATACCGGCGTTGGTGAGAATGTCGCAGATGGAGCCGATATGGCAGGTGTGGTCGCGCAGCCAGGGCAGTCGATCTTTAAGACCGGCGGCTAGTTTCTGTGTGGCGAGGTTCCTGGGAGCTGTCCGGCTTTTGCCTCTTTTGGATTGTTTGGAGTGTGCCGGCTTCACCGGCCGCTTTTTGCGGCTTTGGTGAGTCCTACGGAAGGTAAGAAGATCTAAAAAGCTTAAAAGCGTAGGTAGGTGGTCGGGCGGAATGTCCTGCTCGGCGGTGGCGTATTCGCGGGGTACCAGCAGGTGACGTGTGGAGGCGATGGTGATCTGGTGGCCGCCGTGGCGTGTGCGGGCGTCGATTCGTTCGATTTCGGACAGATGCCGGCCCTCTTCCACGGTGCCGGCCAGGCCAAGACGTTCGAAGACCTGCCGGGCCCGTTTGACTGTGCTGGCACTGGTGACTGTGCCGGCGGCGGTCATGTTCCTGGCGGCCGTCTGGTGTGACGTTTGCACGTTGCGGCCGGTGAGCCTATCAGCTCGTTGGGCGTCCTCTGCGGCAACGCGCATGAGCTTGGAAACGCTAATCCACCCGAGTCGTCTGCGCTGCCGCTTGCCCTCATCGGACGTCGCGGCTACGTAACAGGCGGACAGGTATTGCTCCGGGGTGGTCCAGCAGGGGAGTGCAGGCGAATCGACGACACCATGCCAACGACGATGCCGGATGGGCGTTTCGTCAGCCTGATTGCGGCGCAGCGCCGGAGGGCTACTTCCAGTAACAGCTATTGCGTGTATAGTTGGGCACAACAGATGGACTCCATTTTGAGTGTGTTTGGTGGAGCTCTTCACCCGGAGCTTTGGTCGGCAAGTGGGTGTAGAGCTTGGATAACTTGAGTGAAGGTCCGCTACGGCGGACCTTCTTCATTTAACCGGCTTTTGCGATAGGCAATGCCTCCGGGAGTTGGTCACGGTCCACCCATGTGGGTAGCCCGTCGTCTTCTAGCTCTAGGTGATCAAGGACCATCTCCAGGCCCTGAGATGCGCTGACTCCGAGTCTTTGGGAAATGTCAGCCAGTAGCTGCTTGTGCTCGGGCGGGATGGTATAACCAACCTGTATGTTTCCGATGCTGGTGCCGCGAGCGCGGCGCAGAGTCTGTCCCATGCCTTGAAATCTAGCCTTAAGATTAAGGAAAACTTCGGATTCTCGTAGCGTGTCGCGATTATTCCGCGTGAGAATTTCGGGCGTATTTGGGTGGTGAGTCGTCGTCGATGTGTGGAACATTGGGGAGTCGATGGGCTCGGTAACCATATTTTGTCATGATACATGATCGGGTCATGTGTGGGACTAGACTTGGGGAGAGCCGACATCGAGTCCGTTTGGTCCTAAAGGAGGTGCCGTGGAAGAAGATTTGAGCCGGACAGCCCGAGAAGCGTTCCTGGCCTTGAGTCTTCCGCCCCATATGACACTCCAAGGGTTGATTGATTGGATTAGCTCTCTCCGGGGCCGCCGGATCGTCATTGTTGAAACAGCTTCGCTGGTAGGCAAGTCGACTTGTGGACTTTGGGTGCCGAAAGAGAACTACGACTTGATCTATCACGCCGAAACTTCCGGCCCATTGCACCGCCAGCAGATGATCCTTCACGAGCTGTCTCATATGGTGCTTGGTCATGAAGGAAATCTCCAGGTCTCCGGGCAGGGCGTGGCCATGTTCAAAGAGCTCTCTGGTGAGATAGTGGAGCGTGCGCTCGCTCGCGGAGACTTCCGCACGGAAGCTGAGGTGACCGCGGAATACCTGGCAGATCACTTGGCTTCAGCCCTGCGAGCTGAAGAAGCCGAAATATTCAACTATGAGGCCTTCTTCGAATGACGAACGTCCTCGTTACAGGGTTCATGTGGGCTCTGGTGGCCGTACTTTCGCTTCGTGCGCGAACCCGCCCGGACAACAGCGTCCTGTGGGCGGCAATTGCCATCGCTACCTCGTTCACGACAAACATCGATTCGGTGTATCTCACCCTCACCGACATCGGCCCCTGGCCGAATGGTTTCGACCTTGCCGCCAACATTCTGCTCATGGTGGGTATCTACTACCTGTCGCGCTCTATAGGCAGGGGCGCAACAGGGCTGGGATCGTCGGGTGAGTTCAGCGAACGATGGATAAGGATCGCCGTTATTTGCGCCGTCACCGCAATGGTGATCTTCTTCGTCTTGATCGACGCTCCGTCAGCGTCCACCACTTTCATGCTGACGTACGGCAACCAGCTGCCGGCGGCACTCTATTCCATCGCGCAATACACCTACATTTTCGTGGTGATGACTGGTGTGCTGGTGACATGCATCAGGAACGTCCCCAGGATGCGTCACGGCCGCTTCAAAGTTGGATTCTCCTTTCTGGCGATTGGATGCACATCTGCCCTGGGCCTGTGCACGGCAGTAATTGGCATGGATATTGCCCATCTGGCCGGAAATATAGGTCTCATGCTTGGCCTCGGCGTTCTATATAACGTGCTGTACGCGGTGACCATCGGGCTGTTGTGTATCGGCCTCGGCATCCCTCCAGCAGGTCGCCTATGGCACTCATTAGCACGTGCGCGCAAGGCACAAAAGATCGAACCCCGTATCCGCCGTATTTGGGCAAGAACGGTTGCTGAACAGTCATCGCTAAGTCTGGTGTCCGGCACTGCATCAATGGAGGACTCAGAACCTGAACGGATGGCACGTACGATTGTTCGTGTACATCGCATGGTCGTTGAAATTCATGATTGGGTAACCTTCCATAAGCGCTCGCTGAGTGAGCGTGACCGTCGCACGTTGGCGGCGGCGGAAGAGCTATGTATGCAACCTGGGCGGCGAAGTTGATGAGGCCGGCACTTGTGAGCGCGACCGGAATCCTCGGCGTATTGACGATTGTGGAGATAGCAGCTGTCGTGGTTCGTCGGATTGCCACCGAAACGACACCGGGTGAACGATATGTGCGAATTCTAGGCCACGGACAGGATGATGGTGGAGTCTTCCTGGACTTCGATGCGGAGAGCTTCGCTTCCCACCCCGGACCACTAAGCTTGTCCGCTCCCACTACGTCAAACGCTGCTGGCCAGACGTTGGATCTCGAAGTTGGACAGCCGACAGATTCGACGGTTCGCCGGTATGTGAAAGCGGGCGATGTTGAACCCCTGGTCTCTGCGGGAGAAGGACGATGTAGCGGTCATCTCGGTAAGACACCGGCCTCGTTCGCCTTGGAATACTCATCAGTCACTATTGGAAATTTCCCTGCATGGATCGTTCCCGGCCGGGAAAGTGGACGAAGCGATGTATGGGCCATTCATATACATGGTTTGGGCAGCTCGCGCAGTCAAGTGCTGAGGGGCTTGCCTCTGTTCAATAATTCGGGACTTACTTCTCTAGTCCCCAGCTACGAGACATCATTGGATAATGAAGGCGCTGCCAGGACAAGTAATCTCGGGACTACCGAATGGAAGTCGATCGCGGCCGCGCAGGAATATGCAATGAGTCAGGGCGCGCGGCAGATCATCTATGTTGGCTGGTCCTTGGGTGCCTCGCTGGCCCTCCGTGCAGCGGCAGCTTCTCCGGGCCCGGTGGCGGGCGCCGTTTTGGTATCACCGGCCCTCGACTGGAAAAACGTGATCCTTCATGGCATGACACATAGGGGCCTGCCTGGATGGCTGGCCAAGGCCGTGCTGCGAAGGTTTAACCACATACATCTGGGCAACCGGCCGGCCATCCGCTGGAAAGAGATGCCGGGGCATCCAGAGTCTCAAATGCCAGCTATTCCCCTTCTAATACTGCATGGGATGGCTGATCGGACTGTTCCCATAGAACATTCTCGACAACTGGCAGCACATCATAGGGGGGAAACCGACTTGGTGGAATTCGAATTTGCGTCCCACACCCTGGAATGGAACGCAGACCGAAGCCTTTGGGAGAGGTCTGTAGGCGGCTGGCTAGCCAGTCGTCGGGGGAACGACCACGATAATGCCGCAACTATGGGAGGGAACCGGAGTGCCGAGTGAAAGTGAAGTGCAGCGGAATCTGAGGGAATCTCAGATTCTCAGCCACAAAATCAACCTGCTACTTGATGTCGTCGTGCCTCAGCGCGGAGGTGGTGATCGGTATGAATTCAAGGAAATTCAAGGCGCACTGGCGGAGCAGGGGATCCAACTGTCACGCACCCGCTGGCAACACATCAAACAGGGCACAGCTACTGTGCGCCAACCACAAGAAGTTCTTACCGGGTTGGCCGATTTTTTCGGGGTGGACCAGAGTTACCTCTTGGAGCCGGACGGCGAAACACCGGAGCGTATACAACACGAGCTGGAGCTTCTGGCTGCAATGCGCAGGGCCAAGGTAAAAGACTTCGCTACGAGAACATTGTCCGACGTGGACAACGACACGCTCAGCGCAATCGCTGAGCTGCTTGAAGACTCAGAAAGGTATGACTGAGAGACCGAAACATGCCCGGAGCATGTTTGAGCTATCTTGTCCCCGGCGGTAGCCTCGACGTGTGACTGCCTGCCCCGCCTACTCCGACGTCCACAGCATTGCGTCTGTATTAAGCGACGGGGAGGGGGTCTGGTGCCATGGGGCCGTTTGCCAGGGGGAGGGCGAAAAGGCAAACCCCATAGCTGGGATGGCGCTGGTCTTATTTGCCTTTGAGATAGTGCAGAAGCTGGGACGCCGCGGCGTCAAAGCCGTGGGCGTCGATTCTATAAACAACGCGAACGCCCTGGCGTTGAGCATCAGCGTCGGATTCGACCGCCCCGAGGTCTTCAAGCGTGACGAGATGCTTGGCAACCGTGCGGTAGTTGGCATCGAGAGACCTGCCGATTTCGCCGGACGTGCCGCCTTCCCGGTGTTGCCACAGGTAACGGAGTATGTCGGCCCGCAGTGGGGTCATGCCAAAAAGCTCGATCACTTGTGCCGCCCTGTGAGGGGGCGGAGGAGTCGAATAAACATATTTCGGCATCCCCTGATTCTGCCAAAAAGTGGGCTGACCCATTTTGACTGTGCATATAAATGATACAGTGAGGGTTATTGTACCCGCCTCAGCGTTTCAAGTTGTACCTAACAGAAAGGGTGTACATGCACACCAGCAGGCAGGATGTGGGAACCTCGGATCGGGCCATTGAGGCGCTTGATCGTGTGCTCCGCTATGTTGAGGCGGGGCCGGTCGAGGACGTGTCCGCACCTTTGGCGGGTGGCTTCACGAATGAGCTGATTCGTCTCGGGTTCCGTCAACATCGCATTTTGTCGGAACCCTTCGTTGTGGATGACCCCAATCAGTCTGATGACGGGCGTGCCGGAATCTACGTGATCCACGTAGACGATGCGTTTGAGCTTGAGGATCATCGCGAACTGGTGGCTGAGCACGCTGTCGGCCTCGTGCCGATGGGCACCACGAGGGACGGCACCACGCAGATCATGCAGAACCTCATCGACGGCAAATTGATGGGGGTCAACGGCAACCGTCTGTTCACTCAAGGGCTGATTGCAGGTACGGCGATTGAAGCGGCGACGACCCCTTGGAACACGCCGGCACATTTACACCTGGTGGGTTTTGGTGAGTTGGGTCGGGCCATAAGAGCCGCGTCGGTGAATTGGCATGCGCCCGAGCTGATCCACCTGTATGAGACACCGGCAGAACTGGAAGCGGCCGAAATCCGCACTCAAACCGCGCTGGTGTTCTTACAGAACATCACCGCTGATGAAGCGTTCAGTACCTACATGGAAGTGACCGGCCCCCGCGTCGGGGTGCTGGCCGGGGCACATGTGCGCAACGCCCTGACGTTTTTCCACGAAACCAACTTTGAGGGCACCATCGAACCGCTGAACCTGGAACTGACGCCGGTGATGGTCCATGAGCAGACCGAGGAATACGCCTCCTGGATAGCCATGGGCAGAAGCACCAACGACACAACGAACGAAACCGAAGCTGAGCCGGCAGAAACACAAGAGGCATCAGAGCCGCAAGAATCCGGCGAAACCCCGGACGACCAAACGGGCAGGCCACCCGCACCTGAACAGCCGGCAGCGGCCGATGAACCACCCGAAGCCGAATCACCCAACACAGACCCGGTAGGGGACGAGACGGCAGACGATGGCACCTTATCCACCTTCGGGCCGGTCTCAGTCAACGGTGTGACCGGCCAGCCGGCAGAGGCAGCCGCAGCCGTAGTATTCGCCGGCGGACAACTCGGCGTCGAACACATTTCCCAAGCATTATGGCCGGCAGACCCGGCCAGTGGAGAAACCGCCCGCAAACGCCGCACCCGCACGCTGAAAAAACTCAAAGACGCCGGCATACCGATCGAACAGGTCGATGACGCCTGGGTGGCGAACCAACTACCCACCACGGTCGAGACAGCAACAACATCAACCAACCCGGCCGAACTCAAACGGATCATCACCGGCCCCCCGCTGGCCGGCTGCGGCCAATGGGCCGACAAACACCGCGAGCGCATCAGTAGCCGGGTGCTGGAGCATCTGGAATCCGTTTCGGATCAGGCGCTGGATACTGACGATCATCAGACGGTCGCGGCGGTCGCTGCGATCAAATCGACGATACGGGGCACGAAATGAGGTTTATGAAACGCCGCAACCGCAACCGGGACGACGGCGCGAGTGAGACGGCAGGGCAAACGGTGGCCGGTTCGGTCGCTGAGGGCCGTGATTCGGCGGCTGCGGGTGTTGGTATGTGGTCGCGCCGTGTGATCGGTGGATTGCTGGCGGTGTTCCTATTGGCCGGTGCCGGTGCCGGTCTGGTGGCTGTGACCGGGCCGGCGGCTGCACAGAAAACTGATGTGGGGGCGCTGCAGGATGCCCAGGTGCGTCAGGAGCAGGCCGGCGGGTATGCGGCCGATTTCGTCGGCGCCTGGTTGAGCGCCACTGAACAGAACCCTGACAGGCTGTTGGGCTATCTCGACGAGTCAGGGGTCGATATTTCCATCGAGAACACTGTGCCGGTGCTGTATAAGGATCTGGCGGTTGTGTCCACGGAGCAAATTAGCGGCAGCCGGGTGCTGGTGACCGTTTCGGCGGCGGTGGCCGCAGAACAGCCCGCCCCCCAACAGGCGAGCACCGGGCAGGACGAAGGCAAAGAAGACGATGAGCCGAAGCCCGAATCCGCTGCGAGCGCAGCACCGGCGGCGGAGCAGTCGAGGGCGTGGACACGGCAGCACTACCAGGTGACGGTGGTCCGGGACGGTTCCGGCATGGCCGTGGCGGGACTGCCGACCCCGGTGGCCGCGCCGGAGGCAGCCACCGCCGGCGCGGGTGTGTATGCGCACGAGGTGGTCACTGATGCGATCCGCACTGAGGTGCAGGAAATGTTGGCCGCCTATGCGGCCGGTCAGGGGGACTTGGCCCGGTACACGGTGCCGGGTGTGAACCTGGCACCGATTTCGCCGACGCCTTTTGAATCGGTGTCGTTGGTGTCGTTGCAGGCGATAGCTCCGGTGGATGGGGAGGCGGCCGCCGGTACGCGGTTGAATCTGGCAGCAACTGTTGAGTTGTCCGGGTCGGGGCTGGCTCAGCCGGCGACGTACTACCTGACTCTGGCCTATGAGTCGGGAACGTGGCAGATGGCAGACCTGTCAGCGACACCGGTGATGGAGACCAACACAAGCAGTAACGACCCAGGAAAGAGGAAGTAGTCATGGGAATCTTCGAGTTTTTAGAGAACCTGATTTCCGATGTGCAGTCGCTGCTGGGCGGCGTGTTCGTCGTTGCCGGCCTGCTCATCGGGATCTTGGTGGCAGTCAAGGGCAGAGGCTCGGTGGCTTCGGTGGTGATGGGCATCATCACCGGCGGACTGATTGCCGCGCTGGGCGTGATCATCGTGTCCACGTCTTCGCTGTTCGAGCAGGAAATCAACAAGCGCGCCGCCGGGGACGAGACGGTACAGGTGAGGGTCGCCGCCGCTGCGGCGGTGGACCCGTTGGCCTCTTCGGTCTCGCCTGCCGGGCCGGTCGAATAGGAAGGCGCGTGTCTATGGCGACGACCGGCCGGTTCTACAGCGCCACGCGGCGCATCCAGCAGCTGATCGGGAAGATGCCTGACGGCACTGCCATATGGGGAGGCCCGTACACCATCACCCAGGTGGTCACGACTGTGGTGGTTGCCCTGGCCCTGTTTTTCGGGCTGTCGGTGTTAGGGATCGGAACCGCCGCGCGTGTGGTGTATGCGGTGCTGATCGGCGCGACCATCGGTTGGGCGCTGGGCAAGATACCGACACCGCGCCGGCCTGTGGTGAGCACTGTCGATGCGCTGGCCTCGATGCTGCTGCACACCACAGCCGGACGGGTGGCCGGCCGCGAGATGCACACTCACCCGGTGGTCAGGGCCGGGATGAAAAGAGCCCGCCAAACCCGCCAGGAAGATCAGGCAGCGGCCAAACGCACCCGCAAGCAGGCGCAGGCCACCGGTGGGGACAAGACAACAAGCACCGGTGCGGCGGTCTCGGGCGGCACGGCCCGGGTGCTGACCGCAGCCGGCGACAGTCAGGAAGGGTCGCAACGATGAAAAACCCGGTCACCAAACACACCGGCCCGTATCAAGGGCTGGCAGGCGAACTCGGCTGTGGCAAAGCCGTGCTGATGAAAACCATCGCCGTCCACTCCTACAACCGCGGCGGGCGGCCGGTGATCGTGGACCCGTCCGATAACGCCGACTGGGCCACCGTGGCCGGCGAACTGACCGAGGCCACCGTGATCGACTTACGCAACCCGGCCGTCAACGCCGACCCGCTGCGCGGATTCGGCACCACCCAAAAAGGCACCCGCGTGGCGGTTTCGGGCGGTACGGCCGGTAGGAATCAGGAAGGATCAGAGCGATGAAAAACCCGGTCGCCGCGATGCGGCAGCACATTTTCGTCACCGACACCGGTGCCCCGTTCGCGCTGTTCATGCTCAATGGGATGCCCTACGGGCTGACCAGCGACGAACTCAAAGATGATGCCCACGCCAAACACACCGCGTTGTATCAGGGGCTGACCGGTGAACACCTGCTGTTGGGGTTGACCGGCACCACTTCACCGAATGAGGTTGCCGACCGGATGATGGACGGCATCGAGAATCCCTCCGCGGAGTGGACCACGGAAACGGCGCTGACCGTCTCGGAGTTGGAGATGTTTCCGGCCGGCCGGCGCCACTACTTCTTGATCGTTCCCCTGGCCCATGGCGGGGCATCGTCGGTGATGGATGCGCTTAACCCTGCCCGCGCCTGGCAGCGGTTCAGCCACCGGTCATCTTTGGCCGCCGCTGACTTCTTCGGTTTCCGCCGCCCGCTGCCGGCTGAGGACGAATACCAGCGGTGGGCCGGCCGGGCCGCAAACGTGGCAAAAACGATCCCGGCCGCCTTTGACCCCCGCCCGGCCGGC
>NZ_AUMN01000035.1 GCF_000430705.1 Arthrobacter castelli DSM 16402 | reverse complement strand
TCTGCCTCGGTCACCGCCATCGGCACCGCCGAATACACATGCTTACCCGCCCGCAGCGCCCGCACCACCAACGGCCCATGCGTCCACCGCTGGGTGAAGATGGCGACAGCCTCCACATCACTGGCCAACAACGCCTCAAAATCGGCAACCGCACCATCAAGACCGGCGCTTTGGCGCAGTTCCTCCGCCCGGCCAGGTTCGATATCACTGACCAGCATCTTCCCCACACCCGGATGCAGCCTGAACAGCTTCGCAAACGTTCCGGCAAACTGGCCGGCTCCAAGAATGCCGATCGACACGGCCATGATCTGTTCCTCTCTGAAGTGGTTCCGGCCTGGCCCGGATCGCAGCACAGGCCGCATCTCGACGCATGCTTCAACCATCCGCCGGTTAGGGTCACAATTTACTCGAGAAACATCGAGGCCACAATAGCCAAAGCAATGTCGGTAAAAACTCTAATTGTGACCCTTGCGAGGGTTATGTTTCACGTGTAAATTTACGTTCAATGTCGGCTGGATCACACCGCGATCAGCCCATTCGTCCGGCCGGGCCGAACTGAAGCACCTATCAGATGAGCGAAAACCTGCGGATCAGCCGGGCGACTCCCAACGCAAACGAGGAGAGAAGATGAATATCTCGGCATTTCCACCAAATCCGGAACCCCGACCAGGTTCACAGCCGGGTTCGCAGCCAGGTTCACAGTCGGGTTCACGGCCGGCACCCAGACGAAACGGCGTCGGACGGCTGCGCCGCGGCGGCATTGCGCTGGCCGTCGTACCACTGCTGGCCTTGACGGCGTGTTCGGGCTCGGACGGCGGCGGATCGGATTCAGAGGGCGATGGGCCGGTCGAACTCGTATTCCGGCAGCAGGATCCCGCCAATGAATCGACCGGGGTCAAGGAGATGGTCAAGCTGTGGAACAAGAACCATCCCGACATTCAGGTCACGCTGCAAAAGGCGTCATGGGAAGACGCCCGCGCGCAATTCACTCGTGAGGCACAGGCACAGGAAGGGCCGGATGTGCTCCAGGTAGGGTTCGTGTGGACGTCCTCCCTGGCGGAAGCTGGCTTACTCGCTCCCCTGGACGAATACGTCAAGAAGAACCCTCCTGGACAGGGTATAGACGATTTTATCGGCACTGATTTGGCTACCGTCGACGACTCCCTCTACGCGTTGCCGTGGACGGTGGACACCGGCACCATCGTTTATCGGCCCGACGTGTTCAAGGAAGCCGGCGTGAAGATGGACACAACCGACTGGGCAAGCTTCCAAAAGTCGGTCGCTCAAGTCTCGAAGCAGAGCCAGGGCGATGTTTCCGGGTACTGCTTCAACGCAGCCAACGCATGGTTCCAATGGAATGCATATATCTGGTCGAACGGGGACACTTTCGTCAAGATGGAAGACGGCAAGCCGGTACCTGGTATGACGAAGCAGGAGCTCGCCGAATCGATCAAGTACTTCAACGGATTTTTTGACAGCGGTGCGACGCCAAAATCAAATGCGGCAGTTCTTGAGTACGGCAGCCCGGTGCTCCTCGGCGGCTTGCAGCGCGGCGACTGCGCAGCTTCGTTCCTCCCCATTGCCCCGTATCGCAGCCTGCTCAGTGAAAATCCCGACCTGAAGATGAGGTCGGCGCCGATGCCGGCAGGCGAGGCGGGCATGGCGTCTTTCCTCGGCGGCCGAGCACTTGCGGTCAGCGCGGCCTCCGAACATCCCGAGGCAGCGTACAAATTCGCCAAATGGATGACGAATAAGAAGCTCTTCCAGGAACTCGGATACCCGTGGTGGCCGGCGCAGGATTCAAAGATCGAGGCGATGAAATTCAGTCCCGCCGAGCAGGGATACAAGGAAGTGCTCCCCAACGCACGCACCTTTGCTGAATACGTCAAGACCGGAATCCCGGTTGACGGAGTCAGCGAGAACCTCAATCAGGAACTCTCCGGCGTCTTCAGCGACAGGGCCACGCCGGAACAAGCGGCCGAGAACATACTCCGCATCCTGGAAGAGGCCATCGCCGACGTGTGATCCTGATTCCGGCTGCACACTCGTCTATTCGGGCGTGCAGCCGGGGAGCACTCGGACACATTGCTAAGCATTGGAGTACGACGACGATGACGCTGAGGACCTCTGTTCCCCAGACCCGGAAAGCGCCACTGGTGCCTGCCAAACAACGTACGGACCAAAGCTATCGGCGGCGTAAGGCGCTCGAGCCATACCTGCTCATAGCACCGGCCCTGCTGTTGCTCGCCTTGGTCTTCCTGTGGCCCACCCTCTACAACATTTGGCTCAGTTTCCATGATGTGGCACTTGCTTCCATGATGCAGGGCGGCACCTTTGTCGGGTTGGCCAACTATGCCGATTGGCTCGCGCGCCCGGCCGTCTATCAGACACTGTTCCGCACCATTGTGATCCTCACTGGCATTACCGTGGCACTGCGCATCGTGTTCGGCCTGGGCCTGGCAGTGCTCTACAACTCCGATATCCTGCATCGCCTGCGTCTGGTGGGACTGGTTCGTTCCTTGGTGCTGGTCCCATGGGTTATCCCACCTGTGGTGGCCGTCGCTATCTTCACCTGGTTGTATGAACCGCAATACGGCATTATCAACAAGCTGCTGGTGGCCACGGGACTCATCGACGAGCCAATCAGTTTCCTGACCGAGCCCGGATTCGTATGGTTGGCGATCATCTCTGTCGTTGTCTGGAACGAGCTGCCGTTTGCCGTCTTGATGTTCACCGCCGGTCTCCAGATGGTGCCGAAGGATCTGTATGAAGCAGCCAGGATCGACGGCGCCGCCGGTTTCCAGCTCTTCCGCTACATCACGCTTCCCATGCTGAGGTCCATCATCATCGTGGTTGCCCTGCTGACGACGATATGGACGTACAACAACTTCGTATTCGTGTGGCTGATGACCAGAGGCGGCCCGGGCAACAGCACCCAGGTGATGACCACCCAGCTCTACGCAGAAGGGTTCCTGAATTTCGAGATAGGCAGCGCAGCGGCGTTCGGCGTGATCATGAGCCTGGTGATGTCGCTGATTGCCCTGGCGTATTACCGGTTCGTCGTCCGGAAAGGTGCGGATACAAATGGCTGAAGCACTCAAGGTTTCCGCAGGAACCCCCAGAGCACGGCGTTCGACGCCGGCTCAGAGGGCGAAGAACGTCATTGTTCTGGCGCTGGTCGTCATCACGCTGGCAATCGTGTTGTTTCCAATCTGGTGGATCATCTTCACATCTCTGCAGACCAGTTCGGACTTGTTTACGGACGAGATACGGTTCTGGCCCTCAGACCCGACGTTGGTGAACTATGCGGCGGCCTTGGACAGCGAGTTCCTCACCTTCTTGATGAACAGCGTGATCGTATCCCTGCCGGCCATCTTCATGGCGGTGGTCCTGGCGTTGCCCGCCGCCTACGCCTTTTCCCGGATGCGGTTCCGCGGTCGTGGCGCATTACTGGTCACGGTTATCATGACGCAGATATTTCCCTTCGTCGTCCTGGTCACACCGCTGTACGCCATCTTCGCCCAGCTTGGATTGCTGAACTCCAGAATCGGCATCGTGATCGCCTATACCGCTATATCGCTGCCACTGTGTGTCTATATCCTGCTTGGTTTCCTGGACTCCATCCCGCGTGAACTCGATGAAGCTGCATCAATCGACGGCGCCGGAACCTTGCACATCCTGTTCCGCATCATCCTTCCAGCGGTGCTCCCCGGCGTTGGAGCGGCATCAATTTTCGCGTTCATGATCGCGTGGAATGAGTTCCTGCTGGCCTTGACACTGTTGACGCAGAAACAGCTCCAGACCGCGCCCGTCGGCTTGTCCGGCCTGTTCGGCGAATACGGGGCAGACTGGGGACTGGTCATGGCGGCGTCAGTATTAGTGAGCATCCCCGCCGTCATCATTTTCTTCTTCTTGCAGAAGCAACTGGTCAGCGGAATGACCCAAGGAGCCGTGAAGTGACAACGACCGATAAGCCAAACGTCCTGGTCCTGATGGCCGATCAATTCCGTTGGGATGCCATCGCGGCCCACGGCGACCCGGCTATTTACACGCCCAACCTTGACCGGCTGGTACGAAGTGGAGTCTCCTTCCGGAATTGCTACACGGAAACGCCAGTCTGCGTGCCCGCGCGTGCCACGATGCTGACCGGCCGCCTCGGACACCAGACGGGCGTGCTGGACAACCAGGACTCCCTCGACCCCTGTTCGGAAACCTTCGCGAAAGCTCTGAGCCAAGCGGGCTACCGCACCCAGGCCATTGGCAAAATGCACTTCTCGCCGCCCCGACAGCATCATGGGCTGGATCAAATGCTGCTCTCCGAGGAGATCCCCGAATCACCGCAGGACGATGATTACCTGACCTATCTCCTCGAAGGCGGTTACGGGCACGTCAAAGAGCCGCACGGCATCCGTCACGAGCTCTATTACCAACCGCAGGTATCGCAATTGCCGCCCGACCGGCACACCACTGCCTGGACCGGCCGGCAGACCGTCGAGTTCCTCAGGGAACGCAAGTCCGAGCCCGAACCCTGGCTTTGCTGGACCTCGTTTATCAAACCGCACCCGCCCTTCGACCCACCGTCCAATTGGTACGACCGGTACGACCCGCTGGAGATGCGCGACCCCAAGCGCGCCGAGCCAGAGTTGAACCGGCTGGAACGCAATGTCCGCCTCCAACACAGGTTCAAATGGACCAGTCCGGACATCCCCACCACCCTGATCCGCACCATGCGCGCCTACTACTACGCCAGCGTTTCATTCGTCGATCACTGGATCGGAGCCATCCTCGACGAGCTGGAAAGCTCCGGTGAACGGTCCAACACACTCATCGTGTTTACCGCAGACCACGGCGAATATCTAGGCGATCATTGGGCTTACGGCAAACGCGGCTTCCACGATTCTGCGGCGAAGGTTCCAATGGTTCTGTCCCGGCCCGGAACGTTGCCGGAGAGCACCGAGGTGAACTCCATGACGGGCCTGGCCAACCTGTCCTCCACCATTCTGGAGACGGCGGGATTGCCATCATTGGGCGGCAGCTCAGACAGTCTGCTATCGGCTGCGCGCAGTGACGCTGCAGCATCGACCGAGCCTTGGATTGGTCTCTTCGGCCACGGCGACCGCTCAATTTACGCAGCGATGGATGGAACGGTGAAATACACCTACAGCGCCGGCGACGATCGTGAAGCCATCTACGCAATGGACCGTGACGAGGGCGATCTCACTGCCCTGCTGCCAACAGATCCCCTATTCGGCCGCGGTGAAAAGCTGGGCACCGGCCTACGGGAGCGACTCCGGACAGAGGGCTTCTCGCAGGCGCTTCAGGACGACGGCGGTTGGCATCCGTATCCTCCCACTGAGGATTTCGATTCGCCCGGCGACGACCGCAGCGTGGACGGGCGGGGACGTCAGTACGCCATCTGGCAACAAGCCTTCGACATTTGTTGAGATTCAGTCCGCGCGCCATTGCCCGTACAGCGAGCCCAAATCAAGTGATTCGCTTGCCTCGTAGTCGCGAAGGCTTCATTCGGCCAGTGCCAGTGGTCAGTCGGTTTCAGGTCCCCGGCAGTAGGGACAACGAAAAGAGCTCCAATCATCGCCGCAAAGATCTTCCAGCACGACGACGTCGGCCGTCCCCTCGGCCTGCCTGGCAGCGTGGTGGTCTGTGGTCATTTGGGCGATAGTCAACACTGACTCCTTTCACAGCTGGCGCGTCTATGATTCAGCATCGGTGACAGGGCCATCCGAGGTTCCTGCCTGACGCTGGTTCAAAAGAACACTATGTGCATACCGCTCAAAAGGGTATGTGCAGTTGTACTATCGGCTGGCTGTCCAGTGATGCAGAGAACCAACTTCGCTATTCGTTCTTCTTCGGCACCCAGACCAAGGCGTCACCGACACTGCGGGGCGTTTCACCGCTCGGCTCGTTTGCGACGTCTCCTTTGATCGACATGGTCGAAGAGCCCCCGCCGTCGAGATTGATCGCGTCCACCAGCCCGAGATCCTGGGCAGTCTGCGCACTCTCTTGAATCGTGGCGCCGACGCTGCTCGTTGAGCGACCGTCAATAACGATGAACTTGATCGTGCCGTCTTCTGTAGTTCCGGCAATAGTGCGGGGGTGGCGGACATAGAAGGGATCCTCCGGGCGGTGCTCAGCAACAATTGCCCCGTCGTCGATCAGGTTCACGCGCCCGTTGACGGCGTAGGTGTGCTTATTCAGCGTGATCCGCTTGCCGTTCTCGTCAATCAGCTCGCTATCGTAATCGGGGCACCTGTTGCCGCCATCGACCAACGCCCGGAGCGCAGCGGCTTCCGAACCGGTCGCTTGGACCGCATACTCGTCTTCCGCAAGCGCCGTACGGCCGCTGGTATTCGTTCCAATGACGCAATATTGCTTGTTCAGTACAGCCTCGAAACCGCCTTTAAGTGCAGGCGTCGTGTTGGAGAATTCGTCGGTGAAGAAGCTCAAATCGCCTTCGGTCCCGCGTCCGGCGTGAGCGGCGGATGGTTCAGGTTCTGAATCGGGCGCGACATACCGGTCCGCTTGTTGGTGAGGATGCCGTCCCACGTGGTCTTCGTGATCCGGACCTTGTCGTTCTGGGAGGACAGGATGAGGCTGGTTTCGCGCCAGTCCAAGGTGGGCTTCGAGAGCACTTCGCCCTCGTGGATGTACAAGCCGACCGCCTCGCCCGGGTACTTGCCCGAGAAGGTGAAGAATCCAGCATTGACCCCGGCAACGCCTGCCACGTACTCCGACAACGTCGGAGTACGCTCGGCAGTGGCCATGTCTTCGCCATGCGTGGCGACGAGCTTGCCCTTGGCCACTCGAGGATCAATGGTCAGCACATTAATGCGCCACGGGCCTTGCTGGGTGGTGCCGATCTCGGATTTTTCGGCAGGCTCGTCGCCACGTTTGATGAGGGTGTGGGTAACGCCGTCGACAATCTCTGTTTGCGTGCGGACCTCTGTCAGGCCGGAGGCGCCAAGGTTCAGCAGCTCAAATTTTCCGTTCTGCGAGGCCGGAGACGACGTCGGATCGATTGGTGCGGCGACGGCGGGGCTAGTAACGGCGACGCCGGCAATGACGAACCCGGCGGCCAGCATGCGGCGGTGAAAGAGTGACATGACGTGTTCCCCTGGGATGGACGAAAGATGCGAGTCAACGCGTCCCATCCATTCACCCGAAAGTGACACTCCGGTTGCTTCCGGCGAAAACCGGGGTGAATCCTCTTCCAACTGCCAGCTGTAGGCGCTCCCGGTCGCTCAGGCACTGAGCCGAAATCGGGGAAGCAGGCCTATACCCAAGGGCACAGGGCAGATCGAAATCGCCTTGCCCCGCCGGCGCGAAATTGCGGGATCCACTGAGCACCGTCGCCCTGATATTCCTGCTCGGCGGCGGCGTGCAAGGTCCACTGCGGATCGTAGAGATACGTACGTCCCATCGCGATGAGGTCCGCACGGCCCGCCAGCAGAATGGAATTGACGTCGTCGTAGGTGGAGATCGTTCCGACGGCGATGGCCGCAGCGCCGGTTGGCTCGGCCACTTCCTGCCTGATGTTGTCCGCGTAAGGGGTCTCGGGCGTTTGGATCGCTCCAGCCTCGGTTCTGGAACCAGCTCGCAGGCGACTCATAGCGGCAGGTTTGGATGGGTTCGTGAACTTCTTCCGCGGCGACCACCTCGTCAACGAGCCGATGAGCGAGAACGTTGCCCAGCGGCCAGGGACGTCTTCCTCTCCGCCCACCGCCTGCTATCGCCCCTGGCCGCGGCACATGCGCACAGCATTATTGACGGCGGAGACCCCGACGCTGAAAGTCTTCGAACATGCGCAAGCGCTGGCGTTTAAGGGTGAGCACCCGTCGCACCAATGCGATTGCGGCAGCCAACCAGGAGCTTGTCGCTACCCACTCCTATTGCTGCAACATTGCCTTTGGGGCCGCCAGAAAGTGCTCGCCATAGTGCAGTAGTTGGGGCTGTTCCCCTACCGCTATCCGCCCAGCAGTACCTTCAGGGTCACGAAGATAGCCACGACCATAATCAATGTCGCGAATCCGCGTTTGAGCACCTTATCGGGCAGTGATCGTCCAATCCTGCTTCCCACCAGGGAAGCGGCCATGGCTGCAATCGCGAAGAGAATGGTCAGGGACCAGTCCACCGTGAAGTCTCCAGCGTGGGCAATGACTCCACCTATGGAGTTGATGACGATGATCACCAGCGATGTGCCCACGGCGACGGACATGGAAACACCGAGCACCAAAGTTAATGCCGGCACGATCAAAAAGCCGCCGCCGACACCAAGCATTCCGGTTAGAAAGCCGACAACTACACCAGTCGCAATGGATTTGGGCAGAAAGCGGCCCCACTGGACTATATCGTCCGGGTGGCAACGATCCGCAGCCTGTCCTGCCTTTACGGGTAGGAACATGCGAATACCAGCCGCCACCATGATCACGGCAAAGATCAATAACAAGGTTCGCTGCTCCAGCAGCCGGTTCACTGCGGCCCCGGCGAACGCGGCGAGGGCTCCGGTGACACCAATGATCAGCGCCAGCTGCCAGTCAACACTGCGGCGGATGCGGGGCAATACACCCACGGCCGACGACGCGCCAACGACCACCAGGGAACTGGGCACAGCCCCGGCCATCGGCATGCCCACGCCATAGACGAGCGCGGGGACCGCCAGAATGGACCCCCCACCGCCCACCAGACCCAGCAGTAGGCCGACCACCAGGCCAAATCCGAGCGTTGCCCCCATCAGCGCCACCGGCGCCGCAGTGTGCTGCCCCGCCGACACACATGAATCTTCTCACCGATCCGGTTCAGCATTTTCATCAGGTTAAGTTCCGGCGCCTTTCTGATCAGTAGAGCCTGCGTTAAGCCATCAGCGGCCGGGCTGCGGCCCACGACAACCATCCTTGGCCGCCAACGCTACGAGATAATGTACGTACATTTTCGGGACGATGACAAGTCGGGTGTTTACGTGAGCGCCATCACCCGGGTAGTCTCCCCTTCTAAACGTACGTACATTTACATTCACATTGGCTCATCAGCAACACATGCGGAGGTATTCATATGAATCTGGAACATGGCTTCGATGCCATCACCGAAGACGCGCTGCGCCAGGCCGGAAGCAAGAAGTGGAGCGCCTACCCCGACACGATCAGCGCCTTCGTAGCCGAGATGGACTTCGGCACCGCACCCCCGGTATCGACGGTTCTGCAGGAGATGTCGGATGCCGCACGTTTGGGATACATACCGTCCACGACCGTCGAAGCGATGTCCCAGGCCTGCTCCACCTGGCTTGATGAATCATACAAATGGCAGGTCCCCGCATCCGATATCCGTCCGGTCCCGGACGTACTGACCGGGCTGGTCATGGCGATCACCCACTATTCGGCTCCCGGATCCGCCGTCGTGCTTCCCACGCCGGCGCACATGCCGTTCCTGAAACTGCCGGCTACCCTGGGCCGGGAAATCATCCAGGTCCCCATGATCGACGACGGCCACGACTGGAAACTGGACCTTGACGGACTCGACGCTGCATTCAAGTCCGGCGGCGGGCTCCTGGTCTTCTGCAACCCCCACAATCCGATCGGCAAGGTGTACTCCAGCGAGGAAATGCACGATGTCGCCGCCGTCGTGGAGAGGAACGGTGCGCGGGTCTATTCCGACGAGATCCACGCCCCCATCGTCTTCGCCGGGAACCGCCATATCCCGTACGCGTCAGTGTCCACGGTGGCTGCGGCTCATACCGTGACGCTGACCTCGGCCACCAAGGCCTGGAACATGTCCGGGTTGAAATGTGCCCAGATGATCTTCACCAACGACGCCGACAGACAAAAATGGGACGAAGTGAACTTCATGGCCGAACACGGCGTCGGCCACTTGGGTGTTGTCGCCTCGACGGCGGCCTTCCGAGAGGGACGCCCATGGCTCAACGATGTCCTCGCATACCTGGACGACAACCGTCGGCAGCTGGCCGGCCTACTTGCCGAGCACCTACCCCGAGTCCGCTATCGTCCGCCCGAAGGCAGCTATCTGGCCTGGCTCGACTGCCGGTACCTCGGCCTCGGTGACCACCCATCGGAATTCTTCCTGGAACATGCGGCGGTGGCATGCTCGGATGGTGCGCTCTTCGGCGATAACGCGTCGGGCCATATTCGGTTCAACCTCGCTATGCCGTCGCCGATCCTCAAGCAGGCTGTGGAAAACATGGGCGACGCACTGCGGCGTAGGCCCGGCTCCGCGCCGGAGCCCGACGCTGGAGCCAGGCCTACGGTGAACGCGGAGTCGGCATGACACGAGTTCTGAGCGCCTCATGGCGGTATTACCGAGATGCTTCGCTCATCATTAAAATGTCACTCGGATTCGTCCTCGGTCTGATCGTGGCACTCACCTTCGGCGATGACGCCTCGGTGCTCGCCCCGGCCGGGGAGCTGCTGCTTCGCTTACTGCAGATGATCGTCGTGCCCATCATCATGGTGACCCTGATCGACGCCGTCAGCACAACCCGGTCCGGTAGTGTCGCCCGCATCGCCTCAAAGGCCTTCGTTTACTACATCATCACCACGGTCGGCGCTGTGGCGATCAGCCTCGCGATAGCCTTGCCCGTCGCACCAGGGAGCGGACTCGACCTCCCGAATGCGGACACGGAGGCACCGGAGGCACCGTCGTTCGTCGAACAATTGCTGGGAATAGTTCCCGAGAACGCGTTTGCCGCCCTCGCGGAGGGGAAGATCCTCGCGCTGATCTTCGTCGCCCTGATCATTGGGCTGACCATGGCAAAGATGTCCCGTTCCGAAGACGAGGACATCGCGGACCTGGGAACCACACTCCGGAAGATCGTGCTGGCGGCCAAGGAGCTGACATTCCGCATCCTCGGTGCCATTCTGCAGTACGCGCCGATCGGAGTCTTTGCACTGGTGGCCAACAAGATCGGCAGCCAGGGCGGAGAAGCGTTGCTTGCACTCGGCAAGCTCACCATCGTCGTCTACGCGGCGTTGGCGGTGCAGATCCTGGTGGTGTATATACCCCTGCTGCTGATATACCGGGTGCGCATCCTGCGGTTCTTCCGGACCTCGCGCGACGCCATGCTCACTGCATTTACCACCCAGAGCAGCTCCGGGACCATCCCCGTTACCCTCAACTGCGCTCGGAAAGCCGGCGTCCGCCAGGACGTCGCAGGGTTCGTGGTCCCGGTCGGGGCAACATTGAATATGGATGGCGCGGTGGTCAGGCTCGGCGCATCGGTGGTGCTGGCCGCCAACATCGTCGGACGCGAGATGTCGGTACCAGAGTTGATCGGCATCGTGCTGACCGCAACCCTGGTCTCGATCGGTACGGCTGGTGTGCCCGGTGCCGGCCTCATCGGGCTGACCATCCTGCTGACTCAGGCCGGGCTGCCTATCGACATCGTGGCGCTCGTCGCCGGCGTCGACGTCATCCTGGGCATGGGGGCCACGATGCTCAATGTCACCAGCGACTTGGCCGGAACCCATATCATTGATAAGAGCGAGGCCAAGACAAGGAAGAGACTCGCCGTGCACCGCAGGGCCGAGTCTGTGCCCCGAGAAGATGACAGGGAGGACGTAGCGTCCCTGCGGGACTCTCGCGTTGAGACTTAGCGACGAGACGAATAAGGGGAAATGTGGAAGGTACACCACACGTAGTAAGGGACAGCGAGCTGTCCCTATGGCAGACGGTGCAGAATGACCTGCGCCTCCGGATCGAACGGGACGAATTCCCCTCCGGGGTTCCCGGCGAGATGGCGTTGGCACGCGACTACAACGTCAGCCGGTCAACCATACGGGCTGCGTTGGCCCCGCTGCGTCGCGCCGGCATCATTTCGGCCCACCGCGGGCGTATGTCGACGGTCGTCAATGTCTCCGACGAACAGCGTTACGGCCCCGTCTACAGCCTGTTCGCGGCCGTTGAAAACACCGGAATGACGCAACGCAGCAAAGTGAACACAGCCGAACTCCGCACCGATGGAGATGTCTCCGCGCGGCTGGGCCTGAGCGCCGACACCGAACTCGTATTTATCCGCCGCACCCGGTTCGCTGATGCCGATGTCATAGCCGTCGACGACGTTTGGCTGCCAGCCGGAGTGGCTTCCCCAGCGCTCGAAGCGGATCTGGGACATACGGCGCTCTACCAAGTACTTCGCGACCAATGCGGCATCACCCTCAATGCAGGGCAAGAAACCTTGCATGCGACCACAACTAACAACGAACAATCCCGACTGCTCGATTGCGACCCCGGGGCGGCCGTGTTCTTTATCGAACGCCTCGGCACCGCCGGAGGAAAACCGGTGGAATGGCGCGAGACGCTGATCAGAGGCGATCGCTTCACCGTGACTACCTCGTACCCGAGCACTCCGGTCGAAGACGGCCCGGCGAAAGACGGCTCGGCCGCAGCCGACGACTGACGAATCATTGCCTGGGCCTCAGCCCGCAGAAGGGAGGAAAATTTGACCCTGGCGATCCGGACAGAACGGGATACCTGATCAGGTCCGCGCCAGAAGGCAGCGTGGTCATTGCACGCGCGCCGAGTCTTACTGGAGCGAAGGGCCGCCGAGCGGAATCCGCCCCGTGGAGCTTATTCCACGCGCAGCCTTTCGGCGCTTTGCCCGGTTACAGTAGCGATGAGCTCAAAGTCCTTGTCCACATGCAGAATCGTAAGTCCGACAAGTTCTGCCGTGGCAGCGATAAGCAGGTCCGGAACAGAGGGCGCTCGATGCGCCCCTCGATGAGCAAGGAGTTGTTGAACTTCGAGTGCCCGTCGCTCAATAAGCGGCGTGGCGCTCTCCAGTGGCATAAGTGCCACTGGAGGTCTGTCAATCAGAGTCCGCCAGTCATCTTCTGAACGCGCCGAAAATCCGACTTCCAGAAGGGTAGGCGCCGTGATGCGCACAAGGCCGCGTTGAATTCTGCCGGTCCACGCAGCGGCATCGGGACTCGCATGAATACGCGCGAGCGCCGACTTGTCGATCAACCACTCTTCTCCGGCGTTCACGTCCAAGCGTCCCGCATGACGTCGTCATCACGAAGATCTTGACTCAAGGAAGCGAACCGTTCGAGATCCGCCATGGTCGCCGCCTCGGAAGTCCGCCCGGCGTCCTGGGCGATGCGCCGCCGAAGATACTCGCCACGCGACAGGCCCAGTTTGGCTGCATGCTTATCGACGCGGGCCAGATCGTCATCAGACACGTTCCGGATCAGTACATCTGTCATGGAAGTCACCTCTGATATCTAATGCTATCACTTTGACTCGTGAATGATCAGGCACCGCGTTGACCCATAGAAAACCCTCTCGTCCTGGAGGCATCGAGCAGGAAGTCATGGAAGCCATGAGATGAAGTGTCTCCTGACCGCTGAAGAAGGGGTTAGGACTGGGGGTCGCGCCGGGGCGGCAACTGCGGTGCCGGCGGGGCAATGCGATACTGCTCCGCATACCCTTGTTGCTGTTGCACGGGTTGTGGGTCCTGCAAAGGCTCCACCTGTTCCGGTAGAGACTGCGCCGACGGATCACCTTGTGGGTCCGCCACCTCTTCCCGATCGTTGGAGAACCAAGCCTCGTACCGCTGGTCGGCGCGACTAACCGCCCTCCAACCACCAAGAACCGCCAATATCACCCCGACCAAACCGGCCAGGGCGGAAGCAGCCGCTGCGGCGAAGAACGAGCCAGCCTCAGAGCGTCCGAACGGAGACGAGACTTGTTCGACGAGGCCCATGTAACTCAGGTAACCGCTCGCCATCACGCCAACGATGAAGAGGAGTACGCCCCAGAGCATAATCCGTGCGGCCGGTTTGGTGTACCGACTGTTCAACTGATCCCCCAAATCAACGTGATTCGCTCACCGTATCCCCCAAGCCAAGGCTTCATTCGCCTAGGTCGACGACCTCGAATTCGAGCAGGTCCATCCCGGTGGCAACCGGCTCCTTGGCTGAGTGGTCATGCGGTGCGCGCTGGTCGCGCCAGTTTTCGAAGTCCTCGCGGGTGGCCCACTGCGTGTACACGAAGTAGCGGTCATCGCCCGCGACAGGCCGCAACAGCTGGAAGCCCTCGAAGCCGGGAGAGCCGTCCACAGAATGCTTACGAGCCGCGAACCGGGATTCCAGTTCTGAACCGGCATCAGCGGGGACCTTCAGTGCATTGATAACGACGACGGACATGTTGCTCCTTCCCGGCCCGGAACATCCGGGCTGCTACCTCTCCAGGCTATCCCGAGACCACGCGGCGATAAGCCGCCATCAATTTCTGATGCTCATGACGGCGTCAACACTGATCAGGCGCGATGATGGATACCGCCAGATGAATTCGCAGATGCCAACGTCACGTTCGAAGTCTGGCGACCGCACAACGCCGCCCCTTCCTAAATTCGCCGCTCAGGAAATGACGATGATCAAGCGCCGCTCCGGGAGCCGCGACAACGGCGGTGCCGGCCAAATTTGCGGAGCCTGCTTCAGCGGAAGCCGCTGCAACTCCCCCATCGGAAGCCGATCAGCCTGCGATAGCTCCTCTTCCGACCCCTCGTGGGCCGGAACAATCTGCGGGGCCTTGGAGTACCAAGCCTCGTACCGCTCGTCGATGCGATGGGCGATTCGCCATCCACCGGCGAGCAGCAGGATGAATCCCAGCAGGCCGATTACCCCAAGGATGACTGTCCCGACGAAATAGATCCCGGGATCCAAAGAACCTGGGGCGGCCATCCCGGTCAAACCCGAAATGCCGAGATACCCGCTCACAGCTGCCCCTCCGACAAACAAAACGAGACCCCAAACCATCATCTGAGCGGCGGGTTTTATGTACCGAGTATTCATCATGATCCCCAAATCATTGTGCTTTGGATTCAGCCTATACGCCGGGGCCGACATTTCCCGCCACTGCAGGTTTCTGATACCGAATGGTGACCTTGAACGGGTGCAAGTGATTTGTGGTGTCACGCCCCTCCCGGCAAAGAGCACAAGGCTTGCGACGAGCGACAGCAGTCCATGGCGCTCTCAATCACGGCTAGGGAGTCTAAAGTTAATTAGCCGGGTACCGAGTTGAGGTTAGAAGGTGTCGGCCTGGCTTACTATGTTGAGCGGCTCTGGGCTCCAGAAGATGCCGCGCACCTCAGCAGACGGGACCGCCAAACGGGTACGTACCATGTCATTTGTTGATTCGTTCGGAGAGTCTCTCCTCGTCCTGGATCGAGGGCAACCGTGTCACCCCGAAGAGGTTGGCAGTCGGGGAACTACTGCAGCAGGGCAGTCGGCTCGCACTCGACGTCGTAGCTAATGTTCGCGCGACGGAGGACTCAATAACTGAACTCGCTGACCTGAACCGCATCGTCACTACTACCGACATCGAGCACCTGCAGCATGTCATCGAACCCTCCCATGAACAGGGGCTCCGCACCAAGCAGAACAGGGTGGGCGGTTCCGGCTGGAGTCCCCTCCGCTCCGAATTTGTGCCGCCACCGGAATCAGAGGGCGGGCGGCTTGTTGAAGATCTGGCACGGTTCATTTCAGCCACTGAGGGAACCCCCGCGGTGCGGGCCGGCGCGCATGTCCAGTTTGAAACCATCCACCCATTCATCGACGGCAACGGCCGAACCGGACGGGCCCTCATCCATACGGTGCTACGTCGGACGTCGGGTCCAGGTGCGAAAGTTCATTTGCCGGGGGACGCTCGAAGAGCGGATCGACACCATGATCAAGGAGAAATCCGCGCTGGCGGATCTGGTCGTCGGCGACGGCGAGGGGTGGCTGACGGAGCTGTCGACCGCCAGTCTGCGCGACCTGTTCGCGCTATCCAAGGAGGCCGTCGGTGAGTAAACGTCGCTACGATTCGCCGTTCTTCCCGTCATCAACGCCGCGCAGCGTCGATGGGGGCGTCAAGGCGCGCAGCGTCCGCGGTGCCATCGGAACCAGCTGGTGGTCCGGACGGTTCATCGAAGTATTGGAGGGCCTTGGCGTTGGCGGGCGGCTGCAGCGCGGCCGCGGCTGCGCCCGCCGAGGTCAGGTCATCTCGCTCGAGATCGATGCCGGTGCCGTCACCGCGAAGATACAGGGATCCCGTGCGAAGCCATACCGGGTGCGCATCGGAATCGCCGCATATGGCAAGGCTGAGTGGGCCGCAGTGGAGGAATCCCTCGCGTCGAACGCCTGGTTTGTGGCTTCCCTGCTGGCCGGGCAGATGCCCGCCGACATCGAAGATATCTTCACCGGCGTCGGGCTCTCGCTCTTCCCTCGGAATGCCGATGAGTTGAGTCTTGACTGCAGCTGTCCCGACTGGGAAGTGCCGTGCAAGCATCTGGCGGCCGTGTTTTACCTGCTGGCCGAGCAATTCGATGACGACCCGTTCCGGATTCTCGCCTGGCGTGGCCGCGAACGCGAGGACTTGCTGGGCAGAATGAACGCGGCCGACGACGGCGGCGATGACGGGCGTGCCGGCGCGCCCCTGACCGAGGTGCTTGATAGCTTCTTCGAATCGCCGACGCCGGCCCCCGCGCTGAAGCGCCCTGCTGGCGGTGCATCGCTGTTGGAGCAGCTACCGCCGGTGGATATCACCGTCCGCTCGCGCCCGCTCGTCGAGGTCCTGCGCCCGGTCTACTCCGCCCTGCGGGATCCGGCGGATCGGTCACTGTAAAGCTCACTCAACCCGCAGTCTTTCGACGCGCTGCCGTCTGACGATTGGCATGGAAACATCCCCTCGGAGAGGAAGCTAGGACTGAGGACCGCTCCGAGGCGGTTGCTGCGAGGGTTGATAACCAGGGCGGTACTGAGGAGCCTCCGTCGGCAGGTCCTGGTGCGCTGGCTGCGGATGCGTTGCCTGAGCCATTGGCTGGGGCATCGGGTATCGTGCGGGCTGTCCCTGCGGTCCTCCTGGAGCCATCGGCCGGATTTGGGAGAACCATGCGTCATATCGCTGGTCGATACGGCTGACCATGCGCTGTCCGCCGACCAGCATCAGTATGAAGCCGGCAATACTCGCCAACCCGAACAACGCCGCCAATCCAAAAATGGAGCCAGCGTCCGATGTTCTGAATGCAGAACTGGCAGCCGATATTTGTTCCGATATTGCCATGGAACTAAGAAACCCGCTCATGCTCCCCCTCCCCCAAAGAGAACGGCTCCCCAAATAGTGATGTAAGCGGCAGGCTTGATGTACTGAAAGTTCAACGTAAATCCCCCAAATAAGATGCGAATGCTTGACTCATCATACCCGTGTAGGCGCAATTGGCCGTGCGCTCACACCTACTTCCCCACCGTCCCGTGGAACAGCGAATCCTTGTAGTCAAAGCCCGGGGCAACGGACAGGAGCACGTCGGATGCGACGTCTGTGGGGACCGCGAAGGCCATGGTCAGTGACTGCTTCTTGCCGGGCAGGATCTTTCCCTGCCACATATCCCCGTATCCTTGGTCCATGTCGAATACCCGCTCGGCGACTTGCCCACTGTCGCCATAGTTGACCGTCGTGTAGGCGCCAACCGGGTCGAAAATCGCATCGGTGCCGTTCATGATGGTGATCTTGAAAACCTGCATCTGTCCGCCGGTTTCTTTCGCCCCGGCAGCATACTGGGACGCTTTCGCCTCGCCCTCATGGGTGACCGTCACGGCAATGCCGTCCTCGTATTCCCAGGTTTGACCAAAGTCGGCGAGCGATTCCTCCACCTCTGAGGTGGGCGATGACGCGGGTGCAGCAGGTGCCGATGTCGACGGCGCGGGTGCAGCAGGTGCCGATGTCGACGGCGCGGGTGCAGCAGGTGCCGATGTCGATGGAGCGGGCGACGATGGTCCTGACGCCGGCGATGCCGGTGCTTCTGACGCCGAAGGAGCGGTCGAAGACTGCGTAACCTCCGGAGTGGAGCTGGCCGATTCGGTGCCAACCGAACAACCGGTGGCAGCCAGGACGAGCCCGCAGCCAATGGCGAAAGTGCTGAGTGACTTCTTCATGATGTTCCCCTTCGAAATGTGCCCGACATAGCCGGCGGTGCTGCTTACTGCTTGGCCCAGGTGCCGCACCGGCTGGTGGTGAAGTCCTGCCCCTTGGACAGGGTCACGCTGGGCCGCCCTCCCCCGGGAATCCCGTTGGAGACGATGTCTTCGCTGTTGGTTCCGCTGACGTAGATACCCCAGTAGCAGGACGAACGGACGTCGTCGGTGGTGCGGTAGGTTCCGGGTTCAACGTCGACCCCGACCGTCCAGGTGCCTTCGCTGATGGTGTTGGCTGCCTTCTCGGCTTCGGCGCCGGCGACCGCCTTTTCGCGTTCCTTCAGCTTGGCTTGAGCCTTCTCCAGCTTGGCCTGAGCTTCCTCGAGTTCACCCTCGGATTTGGCCACGTCCACTTCACGCTGCGCGACATCGGATTCGCGTTCACCGATGCCGCCGGCCAGGGTGTCGTATTCCTCCTGCAGCGCCTTCAAGTCGGCCGCGGTTTCGCCGCGTTCCTTCTCCAGCGCCACGTAGGCCTCGCTTGAGGTCGGGTCGACGGCGTTGGCGCCGGTAACTGCCCCACCGGCAAAGAGCACAAGTGCGGCGGCGACGGCGGCAGCCGTCCAGATTGGTGTGCGCGACCGCTTCCCGGCCGGTGGAGCATCGAACGGATCTGTTTCGGTTCGGTTCAGCATGATTTCCTTCGTGCGAGTTGTTCAGTCGGTTTCGACAACTTCAATGACAATGTCGAGTCCGCTGTCCGGGTGGTATCCCCAGGAGGCGGAGAACTCACCCCACTGTCCGGTCATCCGCCCGTCGAGAGCCCTGGTGCTGTCGATCTTCGAGATAACGCTGTCGGTCGTTTCCAGCTCCATCAGCACGCACGCGACGTCGACGTATGCAGCGCCCGCGGATTCCGTGCCTTCGGACTGCATGGAGATACTCTGTCCCCCGTCGCCCACATTGATGCCGGCGGTGTCCTGCACCCCGCATGATTCAACCGCCTCGGGGATGGCGTTGGATGGTTGGGCGAACTCGAGCTGCCCCAGCGCCAGCCCGGTAATCAGGCCAACGCCAAGTCCGACGGCGGCGAACGCCAGCTGCGAGCGCCCGCTGGCCTTGCCGGGGCGGGACGGCATCGCCCCCGCTGCCGCCACCTCCCCGTGGCCCTGGCCAGGCTGGTGTGGAGGTTGCTGGTCTGGCGTTGTCATTGGGCTTCCCCTTGATGCTGATGCGGATGATTGAATGTGAGGAGCGGGAAACACCCCCAACTTGTCTCCCGTTCCTCACCTGCCGGATGGCCCCTGAAGTGCCGGCCGACATCACAAAACTTAGAACCGGCAGACCGGCACCCAACCTGAATTAGCTGATAACCCGGGTTATCAGCGTGTCCGACCAGCTACACTGGCTACTGGCTAGGCTGGAGCGCATTCAACGCACAGCCATTTGGGGGTGAGGTCATGACAGTAAACAGCAACCAGCTGCGCATCGGCCTCGCCGACATCGCGCTGTTGACCAAGGTCCAGCGCCCGGTGGTGTCGATGTGGCGCTCCCGCAGCAAGGAAACGGACACCCCCTTCCCGGGACCTGTCGCCGTCGAAAACGGCCAGGAACTCTTCGACGCCGCCCACATCCTGGACTGGCTCACCGCCACCGGCCGCGGCAACAACCCGCACGCCGCCGAGGATGTCTCCGCCTTCGCGTTCATGGAGAACTTCCGTCCGAATTCGGCCAGGATGTTCGACGGCGTCACGTCCCTGCTCATGCTGCGCCAGCTGCTGGGCAGTCCGATCGGCATGATGAGCACCGACGAGCTGATGGACGCGGCGGACGAATCGGACCCGGACGACACCTTCCTCTACAGCGAGCTCGAAGCCCTCGGCGAAGACCTGTGCAGCCTGGCCATCTACGCCGACCTGCTCGCCGAAGGCGCCTACAGCACGGAGGCCGCGTTCGAGAACCTGATGGGCAACCGCTTCCGCGCCGGCATCCGCGAGCAATCCGACGTCGCCCTCACGGACACAGCGATCGAACTGGTGGCCGCGGCCGCCGTCGAACTGTCCACCGAAACACCGGAGGGCCGGCTGTTCGCCGACACCACCGAAGGTGGCAGCGACCTGCTGATGGGGATCGTCTCCGCGGTGCAGGAGGCAGCGCCGCTCACCCTGGTGACCAGGAACGACGACGGCGGTGCGTCCCGTCTGGTGCGGCGCCGGCTGCGGGTCCACGACGTGCAGCGGCAGGCCCTGCGGGTGGACGATTCCGGGCAGTTCGAGCTCGAGGGTCCGGTGGTTCACGTCGCGCAGTACCCGCCGCCCGGCGATACGGAGATGTCCGCGCCGCAGATCCTCGCGGCCGTCGAGACCACCGCGCTGCAGATGGACGACGCGCAACGGGCGGTGATCATCGCTCCGGCCGGCGTGCTGGTGGACGACGCTACCACCCGCGAGGTGGACGAGCTGCGCTCGGGCCTGCTGCGGATGGGCCGCGTCCGCGCGGTCGTCCGGCTCAGCCGCGGGCTGGTCAAGGGCCGTCCCCGGCAGGCGCAGGCCCTGTGGGTCCTCGGCCCGGCATATGAGGCGGTTCCCGCGGCGGACCGGTGGACCATGGTCGCGGACCTGTCCAGCACCGAGCTAACGCCCGACGTCGTCAGCGACCTGGTCAGCGACCTAGCCGCTTCGATGGGCGAGATCAGTATGATCCGGGCCCACTCGTTCCGCTTCGCCCGGCTGGTGCACACCCGGTCACTGCTCGCGTCCCGCGGTGCTCTGGCCTCTGCACCTTCCGCTTCGCAAGCGGCCGCAGATGGCCGGGACATCGTCCGCATAGAAAAACTCACCGATAGTCTGAACAACCACAGGCCCGATCCGCTTGCACTCGAGGTGGAGTCCGGCGCACCAGCTGCCCGCAATCCGCTGACCACCGTCGGCGGCGCACTCGCAGTAGGGCAACTGAAGTACCTACCCGGCAACCGGATCGCGGATACGGACTTGAATAACGCCGCCGGCGCGCCTGTGATCGGGTTGCCGGAACTGCTCGAAGGAGCGACCGCCCGGCACATCGACCAGCTGCTGCTCGCCGCCAACTATCCCTCCGCGCGTCGCACCGAACCCGGCGACGTCGTCTTCTGCACCGGCCCGCGACCCGCCGCTGTCGTCGATCCGGAAGGGTCCGCCGTCGTCGTCTATCCCGCCCGGGTGCTGCGGATCAACCAGACCGATCCCGGCGGGCTGCTCCCCGCCGTCGTCGCCGCCGACATCAACACTGCCACCGGCGACGACTGGAAGCGCTGGCCACTGCGCACCATCCCCGACGGGGAACGCACCGCGCTGGCCGAAACCCTGAAAGATATTGAAACGCAACGTGCCCAGGCCCAATCCCGGCTCAACTCGCTCGCCGAACTCGCTACGCTGATCACAGACGGCGTGGCGGGGCGCGGCCTGCGGCTGCCCCGGAGCCCGGCCGCCACCGACCAAGATGCACCAACGGAAGGAACCCGCTAATGCCGCCGCAAGCCAAGACTGCCACGGCGCCGTCGACCATGAAGGAACTCAAGGACACGCTGTGGAAGGCCGCCGACAAACTGCGCGGCTCCATGGACGCCTCCCAGTACAAGGACGTGATCCTCGGGCTGGTGTTCCTTAAATACGTCTCGGACGCGTTCGACGAACGCCGCGAGCAGATCCAGGCCGAACTCGCCGACGAAGGGCTGAGCGAGGAGCAGATCGGCCAGCTGATTGACGACGTCGACGAGTACACCGGCCGCGGCGTCTTCTGGGTTCCCGAGCACGCCCGCTGGCCCTACCTCGCGCAGAACGCCAAGGGCCTGCCCGCCGCCGACGGGCAGCCGGCCAAGTCGATCGGTCAGCTGATCGACGAAGCGATGGACCTGCTGATGGGCGCCAACCCGTCGCTGGCCGCCACCCTGCCGCGGCTGTATAACCGGGACAACGTGGACCAGCGCAGGCTCGGCGAGCTGATGGACCTGTTCAACTCCGCCCGATTCACCGGCGACGGCGCGAAGAAGGCCCGCGACCTGCTCGGCGAGGTCTACGAATACTTCCTGGAGAAGTTCGCCCGCGCCGAAGGCAAGCGCGGCGGCGAGTTCTACACCCCCGCCGGCGTCGTCCGCGTGCTGGTCGAGGTGCTCGAGCCGGACCACGGTCGCGTCTACGACCCCTGCTGCGGCTCCGGCGGCATGTTCGTGCAGACCGAGAAATTCCTCGAGTCGCACAACAAGGAAGGCTCGGACATCTCCGTCTACGGGCAGGAGCTCAACGAGCGCACCTGGCGCATGGCGAAAATGAACCTCGCCATCCACGGCCTCAACGCCAACCTCGCATCCCGCTGGGGCGACACCTTCGCCCGCGACCAGCACCCCGAGATGCAGGCCGACTTCATCATGGCCAACCCGCCGTTCAACATCAAGGACTGGTCCCGCTCCGAGTCCGACCCGCGCTGGAAATTCGGCGTCCCACCAGCCGGCAACGCCAACTACGCCTGGATCCAGCACATCCTCTCCAAGCTCGCACCCGGAGGCTCCGCAGGCGTCGTGATGGCCAATGGTTCCATGTCCTCCAACTCCAGCGGCGAAGGCCAGATCCGTGCCGAAATCGTCGAAGCCGACCTCGTCTCCTGCATGGTCGCCCTGCCCACCCAGCTCTTCCGCTCCACCGGCATCCCCGTCTGCACCTGGTTCTTCGCCAAGGACAAAACCGCGGGCGACGGCGGCGCCCACGACCGGACCGGGCAGGTGCTCTTCATCGACGCCCGAAACCTCGGCTACATGGTGGACCGCGCCGAACGCGCCCTGTCCGACGACGACATCGCCAAGATCGCCAACACTTATCACGCCTGGCGCGGAACCGGTGGTCGAGTAAGCGAGGAACGAGCGCATCGAGACCACGAGCCTGCCGAGACCTACGACGACGTCCCCGGCTTCTGCAAGTCAGCCACCCTCGCGGAGATCAAGGCTGCCGACTACGCACTCACGCCTGGCCGCTACGTTGGCGCTGCTGAGATTGAGGACGATGGCGAACCCATCGAGGACAAGATCGAGCGGTTGAAGAAAGAACTGTATGAGCAGTTCGACGAGTCCGAGCGGCTGGCGACCGTGGTGCGTGAACAGTTGGGGAGGGTGTCATGACTCAATACAGGGACGTTTCTTGGAGTGACCTTGGGCAATTGTTCGACGGCCCTCATGCAACACCCACGAGGACTGATAACGGACCTTACTTTCTAAACATCTCGAGCCTCAGCAACGGACGTCTCAATCTGAGCCAGTCTGATCACGTATCCGGCGGCGACTTCGCCAAGTGGACGCGGAGAGTAACTCCAGAGGAGGGCGATCTCCTGTTCTCTTATGAAACGCGCTTAGGTGAAGCCGCCCTCATGCCGCCGGGTGTCGAAGCATGCTTAGGCCGCCGGATGGCACTACTCCGCCCAAATCGTGATGTTGTGGATCCACGCTTTTTGCTCTATTTCTACCTGAGCCCTCAGTTTCAAAGGCTCATAGAGCAACATACAATCCATGGCGCTACGGTTAATCGAATCAGCTTGTCCACTATGGGCTCTTGGGTATTTTCGATTCCCGATCTCCACACACAGCGAGCTATTGCTGAGATCCTCGGTGCCATCGACGACAAGATCGCCGCCAATGCAAAATTGATAACAATCGCTGAGGACTTCTGCATTGCTAGACTCCAGCCCTTCTCCATTACTGTGCCGTTAAATGAGGTCAGCAACTATTACAAAGAGTCGATTAGGCCGAAGGATACCGACGTCCCGGCCGTCGCACACTATAGCTTGCCGGCCTACGATTTGAACCGCAGGCCGGAAACCACCGCGCCGGGGGACATCAAGAGCTCCAAGTTCGCAGTACATAAACCTTCAGTCCTTATCTCGAAGCTCAATCCGCGGTTCCCTCGCGTCTGGAATATAGCTGATGTTCCTAATGTCCCGGCGCTTGCTTCCACAGAATTTTTGGTATTGGAGCCTTCCTGCTCATCTACGTCGGTCCTTTGGTCGATGTTGCGACAGCCAGTGTTCGGTCACTCGCTTGAATCAAAAGTTGCTGGCACATCCGGAAGCCATCAACGGGTACGGCCAGCTGATCTATTGGAAACTCATGTTATTGATCCGAGGGCTGTGGATGATCGGACGAGAGCCGAGATTACGGGAGTCGGCGAGGCCGCCGAAGCTCGCAGAATGGAGAACAACATGTTAGTAGGCGCCCGTGACGCCTTGCTCCCGCACCTCATGTCCGGCAGGCTCCGAATTGCGGACGCTGAGACGCTGATATCGGCAGCGGTTTGAGTCATGGAGCGTACCAGTGAAAATAGCAAGTCACGCAGGGCGGACAGACGACGCACAGGAAAAATGTCGGGTCCGGCGGATACGTTTAAGCAACTAGTGGTCCGTCTCAGTTTTGGTTTGCCTGTTCGGTGAGCGTGGCTCGTGCGCGGGCGACTTTCGCGAGGATTGACTCTGCGGTGGCGGTCCATACGTATGGCTTCGGATCCTCGTTGTTCGCTTCCATGTACTGGCCGATACTGTCGACGAGGTCGGGTACTGATCGGAAGATCCCGCGGCGCAGGTTCTTCTCGGTAAGGTCCCGGAACCAGCGTTCGACCTGATTCAGCCACGACGACGAGGTCGGCGTGAAGTGGAAGTGGAACCGGGGATGCTTCTTAACCCACTGCCGGACGTCGGCGTGCTTATGAGTGGCATAGTTG
>NZ_AUMN01000034.1 GCF_000430705.1 Arthrobacter castelli DSM 16402 | reverse complement strand
GCTGACAACACCGACGTGAACACCGACGTGAATACCGAGGTGAACACGGCGGACAACACGGACGTGAACACCGACGTGAATACCGAGGTGAATACCGCGGATAACAGTGCTGATAACACGGACGTGAATACCGAGGTGAACACGGCTGATAACACCGACGTGAACACGGCGGATAACAGTGCTGACAACACGGACGTGAATACCGAGGTGAATACGGCGGATAACACTGCTGACAACACGGACGTGAACACTGAGGTGAATACGGCTGATAACACCGCCGACAACACCGTTCATCCGGAAATCGATATTGTTCCTGGCGAGGTCGAAAAGGGCGAGCCAGTGAACGTCGAGGGATGGAACTTCACGGAAGATGGAACTGTTTCCGTGAGCCTCGCCGATGAAGGTGGCGAAACGACCGAACTCGCTACAGAGGTACCCATCGATAGCGAGGGAGAGTTCTCTTATGACGTCGAAACCAGTGATCTGGCTCCAGGCGTCTATACCGTCGAAGTTGTTGACAATGAAACGGGCAAGAAGTCTCGAGCCTATTTCGTCGTCACGGAGGAAGAAACCGTGATTTCTGTTGGCGTGGAAACCACTCCCAAAACCGTGGAAAAAGGAAAGTCGACGCTTCTGACCGGCTGGAACTTCACCGCGGATGGCACAGCAAGTGTCACCTTGTCCACGATAGGGGAGGATGCTGAGGTGGTAGCGCCACAACTCATGGCAAAGCCCAAACCCATGGCAGCAACCGCTATCACTGATGATCTCGCTATCACCAGCGCCGGTACCTTCGAATTGCGGGTCGATTCTTCCGACCTTGCATTGGGAGACTACGAGTTGGTGGCGGTCGATAACGCGACAGGTGCGCTCGACATCGCAACGTTTACTGTTGTTGAACCGACCGATGGTACGGGCGACAACACTGGTGACAACGATGCCGACAACTCGGGTGACAATGTCACTGACAACACTGGTGCCAGTGACAACGATGCCGACAACTCGGGTGACAATGTCACTGACAACACCGGTGCCAGTGGCAACAATGCTGATAACTCGGGTGACAACGTTGCCGATAACACTGGTGGCGGTGGCAACAACGACTCGGATGTGAATGCTGCGGCTAACGCTTCCGATACTGCCAGTGCTGGTGATTCCGGGAACGGAAACTACGTTCCGGCATCCAGCGGGGACTTGGCCAGCACAGGAGCGAGTTCAACCGGAATCATTGCCGGTGCGCTTGTCTTGCTGGTGCTCGGCGTCGCCGGTGTAGTTATTGGCCGGAGGGGTTCAGCAGCATAGAACGCCTTCAGGCATAGGAAGGGTGGCATCGTGAGCAGGCGATGCCACCCTTTCCGGCTGTCCAAAGACATCTCACGCGCAGACCCGTTCTGCATGAAATAAGAGAAGAAACGTGACAACTAAACGGATCAAACGCTTCCCCGCCGTTGTGCTACTTATTGGCGGAATTCTGGCAGCCAGCCACATGGCGGCGACATTGGTATTCACCGGGCCGCAGACGCCACTGAAACAGTCACTCCAGCCGGCTCTGGACAGATACTTCCTGGGGCCGCTGGATCAGGGATGGGGATTCTTCGCCCCGGGGCCTTATTCGCTGAACGAGTACGTGCTTGTGCGTGCCTGCCTAAGCCCGATAGAAGTGTGTGCCGGAGGCGCGGAGGCCGGCGCAGAGTTCACCGAGTGGCATAACGTCACTGCCCGGGAGATGGACTCGCTTCCGTACAATCTTTTGGCCAGCCGGGTAACCCGGCAATCCAAGGCCATTCACGGCCGGTTCTGGTCAGCGGCCAGCGATCTGGAACCTGAATTCGAGAAGATGGCGGAAGCCAACCACATCATGGGGGAATCGGTGTTTGGGGTCGATCTCTATTCCGCGGATGCCACTGAGAAATTCACTGACGCCGAACTGCATGAATTACGCAGCTACAAGCGTCTTGAAGACGTCGCGGTCGGGTTCGGCTCCCTGTACGCGTACCGGGAATGGGGCGGCGAAGCATCTATTGTCGAAGTGAAGATGCGGCGGGATCCTGTGACGCCTTTTCAGCAGCGGCACGCTGACCCTCCACCCGAAACCTCGTCAAACTTCATCAACATTGGTTGGCGGGATGTAACCGAATTCGAGGACGATGTGTTGGCGGCATGGCGATGAGTACGACTGGCAATGACAAGAGCATCCGGAACTGGCTGCGCCGGCAACAGAATGAGCCCCGTCGGATTCTAGACCACCTTGTTGGCTGGTTTATTGGCAATAGGCATGCGGATTACGGCTTCGCGGTCATGCGTATCGTCTCAGGCATATGCCTGCTGAAATGGCTGCTGGTGAACATCGGGGCTGCCGCCCGACTCTGGGGCCCGGGGTCCTTCTATTGGGATGGGTACCGGGAGATCCTCGGCTACACGTGGCCCTTCAACATCCTTAGAGACGCAGGCCCAGGCTTCTTCTGGTTGTGGTACATAATCACCATTGGGCTGGTCGTGGCATTCGTGCTTGGGTGGCGGACACGGTTCGTGACGCCGTTGCTTTTCGTTTTTTACACTGCGATTAATGCCCAAAACACCCCGATTTCAGACGGGGGGAACTACTTCATTCGGATCATGCTGATATATCTGATTTTTGTGGATATATCCCGTCGATGGTCCTTGGATTCACGACGACGGACCAGGAAGCAGGTGCCCGAGCGGGAGACCGCTACGATTCTGCATAATCTGGGGCTGTGTCTCGTTGTTGCCCAGCTCTGTCTGGTGTATTTCGAGGCGGGTATGTACAAGGTCCAGGGGACCTTGTGGCAGAACGGCACGGCGATCTATTATCCGATCAATTCCGAGATGTATGGGGTGTTTCCATTCTTATCGGATTTGTTGACGGCTTCCACGTGGTTAACCGTCCTCGCCACATATTTTACGGTGGTAATCCAAATCGCTTTCCCTTTCATGTTGTTCAATCGCATTACAAGGCGGGTGGCGCTGATTGGGATATTGCTCATGCACGTCAGTATTGCGGTTGTGATGGGCTTGACCTTCTTCTCCGGCATAATGGTTTCGGCTGACGCAGTCTTGGTCAGCAGCGCGACATGGGTC
This sequence comes from Arthrobacter castelli DSM 16402, assembly GCF_000430705.1. Lineage (GTDB taxonomy): Bacteria > Actinomycetota > Actinomycetes > Actinomycetales > Micrococcaceae > Arthrobacter_C > Arthrobacter_C castelli. Next base: position 21,974 of record NZ_AUMN01000034.1, on the reverse strand, counting down.
GTTATTGCCGGGTGGCTGGGGCGGAAGTGTGAGCCGGTTTTGCGGCGGCTTAGACGTCCGGTGCGCCGTGCCGTGAAGGAGGTGGAGCCTGAGCCGAAGAAGCCGGAAGTCGTATCCAGCAGGAGTTGAGGCCACCACTGGTGCTGATGCGTATTTGGTGCCGTACGGCTCATTTTGTCTTATTCACTCATAACCTCTATGCTTTTATAGGTCCACAGGGGGAAGATTCGCCGAGTCGGTCGGGGAGGTTCTTCTCTGGTGTGTCCGATGCCCCCATCGTCTAGCGGCCTAGGACACCGCCCTTTCACGGCGGCGGCACGGGTTCGAATCCCGTTGGGGGTACCGCAGGTGTGAAAACCTGTGAATCTGGCTGATAGTATTAGTCAGTCCAATCAAGCAAGGCCCTGTAGCGCAGCTGGTTAGCGCGCCGCCCTGTCACGGCGGAGGTCGCGGGTTCAAGTCCCGTCAGGGTCGCACTGGCTTCCCGGATCCGTTTGGGAAGCCACGGTGATCATCGAAAGATGGTGCCAGGCTCTGTAGCTCAGTTGGTAGAGCGTTCGACTGAAAATCGAAAGGTCAGCGGTTCGACCCCGCTCGGAGCCACCATCAGCAGCTTCGCTGCTCTGTTTGCCTGAAAGCGGCTGGATGCACTTCGCGTCCGGCCGTTGTTTTGTCTGTAGGGCTCATTTTCTGCGTTGTTGCTTCCTTGCTGTGGCCTTGTCTGTGCCTTCCTGCTGCCCTCGATGAGGCCCGGTTGGCCCGAACCGGCGGCGCCAGGCTGTGCACTACCGGTATCGCCGCTAGTGTGGAAGCTAACAGAAAGGGTCTGGTGATGGTCGACGAAAATGCCCGGACGGAAAGTACCCCGGTCATCGGTTCCGGTTCCAATGGATCTGACGAACCGGTTGGTGAAATACCCAAGAACAGCCCCGAAACGGCCCGCGCCCAGCAGGCGGCGGCGCAGGATGCCACCGGGCGTACGACGATATCGGATATAGCAGTGGCCAAGGTCGCCGGTATCGCGGCGCGGAAGGTGGCCGGTGTCTTCGCCCTCGGCTCGGGGACTTCGCGGGCGTTGGGAGCCTTGCGGGACGCGGTGGGCAGCAGCGACCTGGCGCAGGGGGTGCACGTCGAGGTCGGCGAGACCCAAGTGGCCGTGGACATCAATCTGGTGGCGTCTTACGGCAACCCGTTACAGGACGTGGCCAGCCAGGTGAGGGCAGCTGTCTACACGGCCGTGCAGGATCTGGTGGGACTCGACGTCATCGAAGTGAATGTGGAAGTTAATGACGTCCATGTTCCGGGCGTGAATGATCCCAAGCAGGCCGCCAGTTAACGGCCATGCCGCCCGGCCTTCATGGAAGACGGCGCGGGCAGACTCAAGAAGGAAGTGAGGGATTCGGATGAATCTCACCATAGTGGGGATCGGCATCGGCGCGGTCCTGGCCTTTACCGCCCTGGTGTTTCAGTTCTGGGGCTTCCTGCTGATGGTTGTCTTCATGGCTATCGGAGCCCTGCTGGGTCGCGCAGCCGAGGGCAAGCTGGACCTGCGCGGGGTTCGGGATGCGCTGACCGGGCGGCGTTCCTCGTCGTGACGGACCCGGTTCCATCCACGATGCCGGCGTCAACGGCAGCCGGGTCAGACGGCGGGCAGCCGGCGCTGTCCGGGCATACGCGTGTCAACACCCAGGCCTTGACCAGCGTGGCCAAGGCAGCGGCATCCGAGGCCTTGCAGGTGCCGGCAGAGCACGTAAAGGCGGACTGGAACGACGACGGCGGACTGCTTGCTTTGTCGCTGGTGCTTCCGTTGGGAATCCCGTCCCTGAACCGCATTGTCCGTGATCCGTCGCTCATGACCCGGACAGGCGGGCCGATCTGGGACCGGGCGTTGCTGGCGCGCGACTTGATCCTCGACCGGGTGGAAAGTCTGACCGGCTCGCAGTTGAGCCGGGTTGATATCCGGATTACGGGGATCCGAATCCAGGAAGGGGGACGGGTGCGATGAGCCACGACGACGAATCCGGCAGGCACAACGCGACGAAACCGGACAAGGCCAAGGCCCGGATCATCCGCAGGGAGACCCATGCTTCCCGGGCCGTGGCGTCCATATTCGCAGCCATCCTGGTCTGCATTGTGGCAGTGTATGTGTTGTTCGAGGCCTCCTTAAAGGTCTTTGGCCAGGAGCCGTGGCTGGTCGACCCTGATCTGAGCTGGCAATGGATACGCAATTTGCCCGACAGTGCCGACTCGTTGCTGCTGGGTGCATCCGGTGCGCTGATTGTCCTGCTTGGTCTCTTCTTTTTCCTCAACGGCGTGCTGCCCGGCCGGCGCTCCCGGCACGTGATACCCAATCCCCGTGCCGCCGTCATCGTCGATCACGAGGTTGTTGCCTCGTCGCTGGCCAGGCGGGCGCGGACCGAAGCGGGGGTGACGCGGGAACAGGTGGTGGTCAGCGTGTCCCGCCGGCTGGTGGAAGTGAATGTGCGCCCGACGTCGGGGATCCCGGTGGACGAAGCCGCTATCGCCGAGGCTGTGGAGGATGAGCTACGCCGCACCTCGGTGGAGCCGATGCCCGATGTGCGGGTCAAGCTCGCTCCGATAGGGGTGATCGGTGTATGAACGGCACTCCGCGGACATGGAACAGGGTCCTGCTGGCTATCATTGGATTGATCTTATTGGGGGTCGGTGCCTTGGCCATGGCGCTGGCAATGATTCCGGCGGTCGCTCGCTGGTGGTATGACGCGGCCGGGTGGATTCAGGCCCAACTGCACCCGTTGTTCGAGAGCACGACGCTTCAGGGCCAGCGGGACAGCTGGCTGTGGATTGTGCTGGCGTTCCTGACAGTCCTGTTGGTGATCGCCATGATCGCCTGGGCGGCCAACCAAGGCAAGGGCAGGTCGAGCGACTTCGCCGGTGACTTCGGCACCGACCGCGAGGGCGGCAGGGTCCTGATTAACGGATCCGTGCCGGAACAGGCCATCAAGACCGCGCTGGCCGAACGAACCGATCTGGTCAATTCGATCACCGCAACATACCGGGCCAAGGGCATCAGCACGCTGCGGATCCGGCTGTTTCCGCGATCCGGGGTCGCGCCGTACACGTTGGCCGAAGACGTCACGGAAGTGGTGCTGGCTCTCGATATGGCGGTGGGGCTGGACACCCCCGTATTGATCAGCATGAGCGCCGGTGCACGGAGTAGGTTCTTCCGCGCCGAGCGGGTGCGATGAGCGGGTCTCCACGAGGGTCTCCACGCGCTCGCTGACGCTCGCTTGGTCGACCACCGGCTCGGGTGGTCGAGTAAGGCGCTCCGCGCCGCATCGAGACCGCGCTCGCTTGCGGGGTCTGACTTCCCACCGCGGAAAAAGCGCCCGCGGCGGGCCCCTCGTCAGCCCGCTTGACCACCGGTTGGCGTATTAGCTTCGGGGTGTCATCCAGACGGCGGCGTTGGGGGACAGGTGCGAACCGTCAAGGGCGTCCGGCCCGCTGGAAATGATCACCTGGTGCTCCGGGGGCAGGTCGATGCTATCTGTCGACAGGTTGGCCACCATCAGTACTTGGCCATTGGTGAAGGACAGCACGCCAGAGCCAGGTTTGTTCGCCGGCGACCAGACAAGAACGCCTGTACCGAGTTGAAACCGCGCCCGGTGCGACAGCGCAGAGCGGTAGAACTCCAAGGTGGAGCCCGGAACCCCGTCCTGCCGGTCAACGGCGTACCGTCCGAAACTCTCCGGCTGCGGCAGCCACGGCTCGGCGGCGTCGTCGGGACCGAAGCCAAAGCCGGCTGACTGCGAGTTCCACGGCAGCGGCACCCGGCATCCGTCCCGCCCGCGTTCTTCGCCTCCGGTGCGGAAGTATGCCGGATCCTGCCGTGCGGCGTGGTCCAGCTCCGTGTGCTCGGGCAGGCCGAGTTCTTCACCTTGATACAGGTAGGCCGAACCGGGCAGCGCCAGCATAATCAAGGTCGCTGCACGGGCCCGCGCGAGGCCGAGGGATTCATCGGGCTGCTCGTCCTGGCGGCCGATGCCTTTGGGGACGGACGTTGGATCGGCCAGGCCGAAGCGGGTGGGGTGCCGGATGGTGTCATGGTTGGACAGCACCCAGGTGCTGGGTGCACCAACGGACGCAGCGGCCGTCAGCGATTCGTCAATGCTCTTGGCCATCCTGCGGGCATTCCAGCCGGCCAGCAGGAAGTCGAAGTTGAAGGCCTGGTGCATTTCGCCCGGCCGGATGTAGCGGGCCAGCCGTTCGGCGGGCTCCACCCACGCCTCAGCCACCAGCATCCTGTCGCCGTGGTATTCGGCGAGGACCTCATTCCACTGGCGGTAAATGTCGTGGACGCCCTCCTGGTCGAACATGGGGGAGCGGGGCGGCTCCTGCTGAGCGGAACCGCCCATCCTGACCTCTTCCTCGTCCTCGACGTTCGTGGCCTCGGCGGTGGAGCTTTCGCCGCTCACCATTGCCGCCTGCCCGGCCCAATCGGGAAGTCCCTCGGCCTTCACGAGACCGTGGGCCACGTCGATCCGGAATCCGTCCACGCCCCGGTCCAGCCAGAAGCGGAGGATTGACACCATCTCCTGGCGGACTTCCTCGTTTTGCCAATTCAGGTCCGGCTGTCTGGCGTCAAACAAATGCAGGTACCACTGCGGCCCCGTGGCAGCGCCGTCGTCGGCCTCCTCCAGCCGGGTCCACGCCGGCCCGCCGAAGACGGACTGCCAGTTGTTGGGCGGCAGCTCGCCGTGTTCGCCTCGACCATCACGGAACATGTAGCGGTCCCGTGCCGCCGAGCCGGGGCCTGATTCCAGCGCCTGACGGAACCAGGCATGCTGGTCGGAAGTGTGGTTGGGGACGAGGTCCACAATGACCCTGATGCCGCGTTCATGGGCGGCGGCGAGCATCTGGTCGAAGTCCGTGAGCGTGCCGAAGCGGGGGTCGACATCCCGATAATCGGCGACGTCGTACCCGGCGTCTGCTTGCGGGGAGACGTAGAACGGCGAAATCCAGACCGCGTCGATTCCCAACCGGGACAGGTAGGGCAAACGGTCAGTGACGCCCTTGAGGTCGCCCATGCCGTTGCCGTCCGCGTCCGAGAACGAACGTGGGTAGATCTGGTAGATCACCGCCGTCGACCACCAGGGGCTGCGCCCGGTGGAGGCTGCGAAAGCCGGCTCCACCTGGACGGCGCTGTTGCCTCCTGCCGGTGAACCCGCTCCGGTGACAGATCCCCGGGCCGGGCCGCCGGTGTTCTTTGATGTCGATGACATGGAAGGAGTCCTTTCTGCTAGGAAGCGCGGCCGAGCTGGCGGACCGGTATCCAACGGCTGGCCAGCCGCCGGTAAGCGGCCGCGGCGCCTGTCATATCGCCCTCGGCCAGCGCCTCAATCCCCTGCCGTACGTCGAAGGGCGATTCGTCCGGGAAAACCACATCGGCCACGGCGCCGTAGTCCAGCTCGATGATGGCATTCTCGTGGAAGTTCTCCATCCAAGTGGACAGTTCGCTCAAATCCGCCAGCAGATCCAGGTCCGGTGCCGCCGTCGCCAGGTTGCGGGACGCCTCGGCCGCCCGCTCGACTGCTTGGGTCAGGGGAGCGGCTATCCGCACGGTCTGCACCCGGCCATCGGTTTCAACCACTTCCGAGTGGTCGTCTTCATGGATCAGCGCGAACCAGCTGAACGGCACACCCCAGGTGGCCGCGCGGGTGTGGATCTTGTCGATGGAGTCGGCCAGTTCGTCCGGATCGAGACGGTTTTGGTGTGCCTCGCGGGCCGCCTCCGGGAGCAGCACGCTGGACAACGGTCCCTTCATGTTCTCGATCAGGGTCTCCGCGGCGAGCGTGCACCTGACCATGAGCTGGCTGGGGCAGTAGAAGGAAGAGGTCACGCCCTGCGCGGACGGGTAGTGCAGCACCCGTACGTTCTGTGACGAAGTGTGCGGGTATGGGTCCGCCACCACCCGGCCGATGCGTTGCAGCGAATCCGCGGCTTCGGCAGCGTCGATGTCGGAACGGTTGCGGTGGCGCTGGGCGGTGAAGGCCAACTGGTCCTCGTCACTGAACGCCTCCAATGGTTCGAATATGCGCAGATGCGAGACGAAAGGAAAACCTGTGAAGCCGGCCGGGCCGCCGTCGTTATTGCCTGCCACCGCCTTAACTCAGCTCCACGATGACCGGTGCGTGATCCGAAGGCCCCTTGCCCTTGCGCTCTTCGCGGTCGATCATGGCGCCTGTGACCCGGCTGGCCAGTGCAGGGGAAGCAAGCACGAAGTCAATGCGCATCCCCATCTTCTTGGGGAAGCTCAGCTGCTTGTAGTCCCAGTAGGTGTAGACGCCCGGTCCGGGAGTGTGGGGGCGGACGACGTCGGTGTATCCGGCCTCGGCGAAGGCGTGGAATGCGGCGCGTTCCGGTTCGCTGACGTGGGTGGCACCTTCGAATGCCTCCATGTCCCACACGTCCTCGTCGAAGGGGGCGATATTGAAGTCGCCCATCAAGGCGATCTGGCGGCGGGAATCGTCGGCCAGCCACTTTTCGGCGCGGTCGGCCAGCTCGCCGAGCCAGGACAGCTTGTACGGCATGTGCGGGTCGCCGATGGCCCGGCCGTTGGGCACGTAGAGGCTCCAGACCCGCACGCCGGCGCAGGTGGCGCCGATAGCCCTGGCCTCGGCGGTGGCTTCCTCCTCGCCCTTGCCGAAGGTGGGCTGGTCCTCAAAGGTGCGCTCGACGTCCTCCAGCCCCACACGGGAGGCGATCGCGACACCGTTCCACTGGTTCACACCGAAGTGCGCCACTTGGTAGCCGTTCTTCTCGAACAGGTCCCAGGGAAACTTCTCGTCGGTCGACTTGGTCTCCTGGAGGGCGACGACGTCGACGTCGGATCGCTGCAGCCAGGCTTCGACACGGTCTGCGCGGGCACGGATCGAGTTCACATTCCAGGTAGCAATCTTCACACCGGCTACGTTACCGTCCTTTGGCCCATGTTCGCGTCCACCGGTGGAGGGTCAGGGGGCCAGGCGGCGGTAGGAGCTTGAGTGGTGAATCAGCGGATCCTGCACCTCGCGCCCGGAAGCATCGCGGCCCATGGACAATACCTCTCCCACCACCAGCAGGTGAGTGGCGGCCTCATGGATATCGACGGTGCGCAGCTCGAAATACGCCAGGGCGCCGTCGATAATCACCGCCCCGGTGGCCGGTCCGCGGCGGAACGGCACCTGGGTCAGCAGCCCTTCCAGCGGTGCTCCGGGGCTGGCGAGCCAATTGGCGGTGCTCTGATGGCCGCTGCCCAGCAGGCTCAGGGCCCACGTTCCCGATTCGCTGACCGCGTCGGCGATCCTGCCGCCGTCGTACAGGCTGACCAGCATGGTCGGCGGGTCGTAGGAGACGGACATATGCCCGGTGACTGTTGCGGCGTAGTCGCGCTTGCGCCACAGCGTGGAGGCGACGGCGACGCCGGAGGCAATGTCGGCGCTCAGCGTCCGGTAGAGGTCAATACTGGCCTGGGACGGCTGCGCGTCGTCGACCGTATGTGCGTTGAGTGCTCCGGAACTCTCCATACCGGCCACTATTGCAGGCCGAGTCCGGCACCGGCCAGAACAGCCTTCCAACACCGGCCGGACAGCCATCGAGCCCAGGCCTGCGCAGGCTGCTCCGGCGTGGCCCGCTGTCCCGGCCCGGCCCGGTGTCGCGGTGTCCCTCAGCTGCCTCAGTCCGCGCCCGGCGCGACGGCCGTCAGCCCATGGGACACGCACGCCTCCAGCATGCGCCGGTCATAGGTGACGACGGCGGAGGCGCGGAGTTCCAGCGCGGTCGCCACATGCAGGGCGTCCAAGGTCCGAAGGACACTTGGATCCAGGGATGATGCTCTGTCGACGACTTCGCGGTACAACGGACAGGTATCCACGCGCGCGAGAACTTGCTCAGCCAATTCCGCTGTGTCTTGTCCGCGGCGCACAGCGGCCCGCCGTAATTCCACGAGGGTGAGTTCTGAACTGGCGGTGGGTTCGTGTGTCGCCTGGCGAAGATAGTTCCGCAGTGACTCCGTTTCCGGCTCCGCCATCACGAGTTTGGCCAAAGCTGAAGTGTCGACGTAAATCACAAGCGTTCCGCCCGGTCTTCTTCGACGAGACCGGACAATCCTGCCGTTTCCGGCGAAGGTGCAGGTGGCTCAACATCGGCGAGGGAACCTTTGCCCGGGGAGAGCCTCCCTTCGGCTATGAGCTGTTCGCGCCACTGAAGATCCGGCGTCAAGGGGTTCAGCGTTGCCATCGGCCGCCCGTGATTGGTGATGGTGACGCTGTCGCCGGAGCGCAAGAGTTCCTCCAGAATGCCCGAGGCGTTCTGTCTCAGTTCCCGCACGCCCACAGTACGGGTCGGTCCGGGCGGCCATGGCGGTCGGGGTTCCACGGCTCTAGTGTAGCACTAATTGTGCTACAGTTTCGGTGCCGGCCGCACGAGTGGCCTGGCCGGGATTTTCCTACTGCCACCACGTGTCGTCGACGGCCACCGGCAGTTTGCGCTTGTGTCGGCTGGACATGAACCGGTGTTCGAGTAGGCCGGCCGCGTCTTCGCCGATGTCATTGCCCTCGAGGTAGTCGTCGATCTGGTCGTATGTCAGCCCGAGGCTGTCCTCGTCGCTCTGTCCCGGCTGTTCGTCGAGCAGGTCCGCCGTCGGCTTCTTCTCATACAGCCGTTCCGGCGCGCCGAGCTCAACCAATAATGCCTTGCCCTGCCGCTTGTTCAGCCCGGACAGCGGCAGTAGATCCGCGGCGCCGTCGCCATGTTTGGTGTAGAAGCCGGTCACGGCTTCGGCGGCATGATCGGTGCCGACCACCAGCAGCCCGTGCTGGCCGGCCAGGGCGTACTGCGCGATCATTCTGCCCCGGGCCTTGACATTGCCCTTGTTGAAATCGCTCATCCCGCTGCCGGTGGCTATGCGGTACTCGTGCTGGAAGCCGTCCACTCCCGGGCCGACGTCGTAGGTCAGCGATGACGTGGGCGCGACAAACTCCAACGCCAGCAGCGCATCCTCCTCGTCGTGCTGGACCTTGTACGGCAACCGGACCCCGATGAAGTCAGCCCCGCGGCCTTCCCCGGCCAGCTCCTCGACGGCCAGCTGGCAGAGCCGCCCGGCCAGGGTGGAATCCTGGCCCCCGCTGAGGCCAAGCACAAATCCCTTGGCGCCGGAGGACGTGAGGTAGCCCTTCAGGAAGCTGATCCGGCGGCGGAGTTCGGCTTCCGGGTCGATGGAGGGTTGTGCACCCAGTTCGGAGATGATGTGTGCTTGCAGGTTCCGCATGTACTAAAGCCTATTGGGTACCCGGCTTGTGCTGCCGCCATATGGCGGCACGTGGCACCGCAGCGCTGCCGTCATGCGGTGAGTACTGCGTAAAGGCCGCCTACTGCTTGAACGCCGCATCGAACGAGGTCTGCGACGGCGCGAAGTTGAACTGCCGCAGGAACGCCAGCGCCTCCGGGGCTCCCTGCAGACGGTCCATGCCCGCGTCCTCCCATTCGACCGAGATCGGCCCGTCATAGCCGATGGCGGTCAGCGCACGGAAGCTCTCCTCCCAGGGAACATCACCGCGTCCGGTGGAGACGAAGTCCCAGCCGCGGCGGGGGTCGCCCCAGGGCAGGTGCGAGCCGAGCCGGGTGTTCCGGCCGGTGACGCGCAGCTTCGTGTCCTTGCAGTCGACGTGGTAGATCCGGTCCTTGAAGTCCCAGATCAGCGAGACCGGGTCGATATCCTGCCACATCATATGGCTTGGGTCCCAGTTGATGCCGAATGCTTCGCGGTGTCCTATCGCTTCCAGCGTCCGCACCGTGGTCCAGTAATCGTAGGCAATCTCGGACGGGTGGACTTCGAGGGCGAAGCGCACGCCGCATTCATCGAAGACGTCCAGAATCGGGTTCCAACGATCGGCGAAGTCCTGGTAGCCGGCATCGATCACGTCCTCCGGAACGGGCGGGAACATGGCCACGTACTTCCAGATGGACGAACCAGTGAAGCCGACGACGGTATCGACTCCCATCTTCTGCGCCAGCCTGGCCGTCATCTTCATTTCCTCGGCCGCACGCTGCCGCACGCCCTCGGGATCGCCGTCGCCCCAGACCTTCTGCCCGACAATGTTCCGGTGCCGGAAGTCGATCGGATCATCGCAGACGGCCTGGCCCTTCAGATGGTTGGAGATCGTCCACACGCTCAGGCCGTTCCGCTCCAGGATGTCGAGCTTTTCGGCAATGTAGTCGTCGTCATCGGCCCGCCAGGCGTCCAGGTGGTCGCCCGAGACCGCTATCTCCAGGCCGTCGTACCCCCATTGGCCGGCCAGTTCGGCGACCTTCTCGAAGGGCAGATCCGCCCACTGTCCGGTAAAAAGGGTGAAGTTGCGTGGCATCTGTGCTCCTTCTCTGGTGGCTGATGTCCTCTAGTGGCTGATGTCGACGACGGCGCTCGACTTGGCGGCGCTGTCCTGCAGCGAAGTCAGCACCCGCTGGACGGCAAGACCGTCCTCGAACGAGGGACTTGGCGCGGTTCCGGAGGCGATGGCGGCAAGGAAGTCGGCGGCCTGGGACGTGAAGGTATGGTCCCAGCCCAGGATATGGCCGGTCGGCCACCACGCCTGCAGGTACGGATGCTCCTGTTCGGTCATCAGGATCCTGTTGAAACCCTGCCGTCCCCCGGGGGCGCCGGCGTCGTAATAATGCAGTTCATTGAGTGTTTCCAAATCGAAGGTGAGGCTCCCGGCTGAACCGTACACTTCAATCTGCAGCGCATTTTTCCGTCCGGTGGCGTAGCGGGATACCTCCAGGGAGGCCACAGTGCCGGAGTCGGTGCGTGCGGTGGCCCATGCGGCGTCGTCGACGGTCACTGGCTCCAGGCCGTTGCCTGAGGGCCGTTCCTTGACGAATGTCTCGACTGTCCCTGAGACGGATGTGACAGGTTCGCCGAGCAGGTAGTGGATCTGGTCGACGGCGTGCGATGCGAGGTCGCCGAGGGCCCCGGATCCGGCGGTGTCGGCGCGCAGCCGCCAGTTCATGGGAGCCGTGGCATCGGCCAGCCAGTCCTGCAGGTAGGAGATCTTCAATTGCCGGATGGTGCCCACTGTGCCGTCTGAAATCATCCGGCGCGCCTGGGTCAGGGCCGGCAGTCGGCGGTAGTTGAAACCCACCATGGAATGTATTCCGCCGGCCCGCGCCTTCCTGGCCGCGGCCGCCATATCCTCTGCTTCGGCCAGCGAGTTGGCCAGCGGCTTCTCGACGATGACGTGTTTGCCGGCCTGGAGCGCCGCGACCGCCAGCTCTGCGTGCATATGCCCCGGTGCGCAGATATCGACGATCTGCACGTCGTCCCGCTCCAATACGGCCCGCCAGTCGGTGGAGCTGTCCTCCCACCCGTACCGGCCCGCAGCCTGGGCGACCTGGCCGCCGTCGCGTCCCACCAGCACCCGCTGGGCGACCTTGGGGCCGGGGTAGAACGCATTGACGTTCCGCCAGGCGTTCGAATGGGCCTTGCCCATAAAGGAATAGCCGACGACGGCGACACCCAGTGTGTCCGTGCCGTCCTCTGCGCTGTGATCGGCTGCCATGGAATCTCTCCTTGGGGGATAAGGTGATGGTTCTTGAGGCGGCGCGCCGGCAGCGGCACACCGCCGGGCGGCTACACGGTCGCCGCGAACGGGTCCCAGGTTTCGGGCAGCGGCCGCACCGGTTCGGTGGTGCTCTCCACGTCGATGAATTCGCTGGACTGCAACGACTCGTTGACGGACACCATGGCGTCAAGCACGTGGTAGGCCAGGGTTCCCGGAGCCCGGTGGGGTTCGCCGCTGCGGATCGCGCGGGCCATCTCCAGCGCCCCGGTGCCCCTGCCGGATTCGGCGCCTGTCGCGTCGACGGTCACCCAGTCATCCGAACCGAGCCGGTGAATCTTGATCTGGCCGGTGAACATGTTGGGATCCGGGAAGGACATGGTTGCCTCGGTTCCGGTGACTTCGACAAAGCCGGCACGGGGCAGCGGGGAATCGAAACTGAGCACGCTCTGCGATGCTGCCCCGGATTCGAACTCGGCCAATGCGCTGACGTGGGTCGGGGCCGTCACGTCGAAGACCTCGCCGGCCTTAGGCCCCGAACCGATGGTGCGCTGGGTGCGGGATTTGTTGCCCATCGCCGCGACCTTGGCGATCGGACCGAAGGTTTGCACCAGGGTGGTCAGGTAATAGGGCCCGATGTCGAACAGCGGCCCGGCGCCTTCGGCGAACAGGAACGCGGGATTCGGGTGCCAGGACTCCGGACCGGGAGACTGCATCAGCGTCAACGCCGTCAGCGGCGTGCCGATATCGCCGTTCTCGATCATCCTTCTGGCTGTCTGCAGCCCCGCTCCGAGGAACGTGTCCGGCGCGCATCCAAGCCGCAACCCTGATGATTCCGCTTCCTTGAGCAGCTGGATGCCGCTGGGCCGGTCCAGTGAGAACGGCTTCTCGGACCAGACGTGCTTTCCGGCCCTCAGCGCTGCCGTGGCAACTTCAACGTGGGCGGCCGGGATGGTCAGATTCACCACCAGCTCCACGTCGGGATGCTGCAGCACCGCGTCGACTCCGCCATGGGCATCGATCTTGTACTTGTCTGCCTGGGCCTTGGCCGCCTCCGGGAAGATGTCACCGATCGCATGGACCGTCACGTCGGGAAAGCGTGTCAGGTTGTCGAGGTATTCGTTGCTGATGGTCCCGGCGCCGATAATGCCGACGCCGACAGGGCCGTTGCCTGCGGGATGTGCGCTCGCTGTGCTCATTACTTCCCTGCCTTGAGATAGGTGTAGCTGTCGGCGATGGCGTCGAAGACGTCACCGGAGAAATCGTCCAGTTCGACGACGGCGGTCTCCAGTGAGCCGGCGGCGTCAATGCAGTCCCAGACCGGCATCCGCCCCGCACCGACGGCTGTCTGCTCCTTGTCGTCCTTGGTCAGCGGCCCGTCCTTAATATGGAGCAGCTTCACCCGGTCTCCCAACCGGCCGAGCAGTGCGGGTACGTCCTCGCCGCCGACGGCCGCCCAGTAGGTGTCAACTTCAAGGACCACCTCAGGATCCAGGTTCTCGGCCAGTACCTCCAGCCCGGAGCGGCCGCCGATACGGGCTTCGAGCTCGAAGGCGTGATTGTGGTATCCCACCCGGATGCCATGCGGTGCGGCCCGCCGGGCCGCGTCGTTGAGCGACCGGGCCGTGGCGACGATGTTGTCCTCGGACTGCCAGTTTTCGGCTGGCACATGCGGATCGATCACGGTCGAGATGCCCAGGCGTTTGGCCGCGGCGAAAATTTCATCCTGGTCTGCCTGCAACAGGGGCGCATGGCCGGACGGGGCCGAAAGCCCGGAACTGGCCAGCGCATCGGATAATTCGTTGGCCAGGGCCACGAAGTTGAAGGGCTCAACGGCCTCGTAGCCCAGGGCGGCGATCTGTCTGATGGTGCCGTGTAGGTCGCGGTTGAGCGCCTCGCGGACGGTATACAGCTGCAGCGAATAAGTCACAACTTCTCCTGCCGGTAAAGGGATGAATCGCCCTGCCGCGGCAGGACATTGCAACACCTTTCAACCTAGAGCAGCTTTTGACGACGGTCAAGCAAAAGTTGATTATGAACAACGAGTTGTCGAAGGTGACAGCAAAGAAGTCGACGTGCTATTCCTTAGTGCATGGTGATTGCCTCGTATGCCGGGACGCCTGCGCCGGCCGGTGCAGGAAATTTGTCGCGCGCGGGCGAAATCTTCCAGCTGCTGCGCGATGGCCGTGCCAGGACCAGATCGGAGCTGGCTGCCAGTACCGGCCTGGCGCGGTCGACTGTGGCGGCCCGGATAGACGCCCTTCTCGAGTCCGGGATGGTGGGCCCCGCCGGCGAAGCCGCATCATCGGGAGGGCGGCCGCCGTCGCGTTTCGCGTTCAATCCGTCGGCGAGGACCGTCCTGGGCGTCGACGTCGGCGCGACCCACGTCATCGTCGCGGCCAGTGACCTCACCGGAGATGTGCTGGCCACGGAGCGTCACGACGTCGACATAGCGGACGGCCCCACGGAAGTCCTCAGCTGGATCGTCACTCATGGGCAGAATCTGCTGGAGAAGATCGGACGTGATGTGTCCGCCTTGGCCGGCGTCGGTATCGGACTGCCCGGCCCCGTTGAACATTCAACCGGCAAGCCGACCAATCCGCCCATCATGCCTGGTTGGGACGGCTTCGATGTGCCGGCCTTCATCCAGCGTTTCTGGGATACGCAAGTGCTCGTCGACAATGACGTCAACATCATGGCGCTGGGTGAGCAGGCCAGTTACTGGCCGGACGAGCAGAACCTGATCTTCGTCAAGGTGGCCACCGGTATCGGTGCCGGAATCATCAGCAGCGGGGCGCTGCAGCGCGGCGCGGTAGGCACTGCCGGCGACCTGGGCCATGTGCGCGTGCCCCGCGGGGATGCCGTGCGGTGCCGGTGCGGCAACTACGGCTGCCTCGAAGCACTCGCCTCCGGCCCCGCCGTGGCCACCGCACTGTCCCGGACCGGCGCAGCGGTTCATGACGGCGCGGATGTGCTCCAGCTGGCACGCAACGGCAACGAGGCGGCCCGCGATGCCTTAAGGCAGGCGGGACGGGACATCGGGGACGTGCTGGCCACGTGTGTGTCCCTGCTGAATCCGTCAATGATCGTCATCGGCGGCAGCGTGGCCAATGAGGGCGAGAACGTGATGGCCGGTATCCGCGAGGTGGTGTACCGGCGTTCCATGCCGTTGGCCACGGCGCAACTGAATGTCGTGCTGTCCAAAGCCGGGACTCAGGCCGGCGTGCTGGGCGCCAGCCGCATGGTGATCGAGCACGTCCTGTCGCCGGCTTCGATTGAAGCCATAGTCGCCGGCGCATAGCTGCTCAGCGGCGCTGCTCCGGCGGCACCCGGCAGGCTTGGCCTGTTTCCGCGCCAGGTATTCGGCGCTGTGGCGCCGGGCGTTCCCGTCGCCGGTCATCCCTCTTGCCCGTCCTGCTGGGCCGGTCTTCCCCATGAGGGGGCTCCCGCCCGGCCCCCACCAGGGCCGGTCACCGTCTCATGCCTGGCACACCGCGCTGCTGCCCGTTATCTTCGTCGCCGTCGTGCGCTTCCTGCACGTATCGATACCGAAAAGCAACATTAAACGCGCAACTTTTGCTTGACCTCCGATAGAAGTTCCCATATGTTGTGAGCTAGCCAACAATTTGGGGCGTACTGAGCTATGAACAAAACGGAGCTATGGACAAAGGAGCCAAGTCGTGAAGATTCGGTCAGTAGTGGCAGCAATAGCAACAGGAGCACTGGCACTGACAGTCAGTGGGTGCGGCAGCGGCGGGGGAGGTGGTGACTCGGATGCGGCAGGAGGTGGCTCTGGCTCCCAGACCCTGACCTACTGGGCCAGCAACCAGGGCACCAGCATTAAGCACGATAAGGAAGTGCTGACCCCGCAGCTGAAAAAGTTTGAAGAGAAGACGGGCATTTCGGTGGAGCTTGAGGTGATTGGGTGGGATAGCCTCCAGACCCGTATCCAGACTGCGATCACGTCCGGCCAGGCCCCCGACGTCGTCAATATTGGCAACACCTGGGCCGCTTCCCTCCAGGCGACCGGCGCATTCCTCCCCTTCGACGACAACGCCATGTCAGCAATCGGGGGAGCGGACAAGTTTGTCGAGCCGGCGCTGGCCACCGGCGGCGCCGAGGGACAGCCGGTGACATCAGTACCGCTCTATGGGCTGGCGTACGGGTTGTTCTACAACAAGGCGATGTTCGAAGAGGCAGGCATCGAACCGCCCTCGACTTACAAGGACATGGTGGCCGCCGCCGAAAAGCTGACCGACACGAAGGCCGGCGTTCACGGACTGGCTCTGGCGGCCGGAAGCTATACCGAGAATTCGCATTTCGCATTTATCAATGCCGTTCAAAACGGGGCGGAGCTGTTCGATGACCAAGGCCAGCCGACCTTCAGCTCGGATGGTGTGGTCAAGGGCATTCACCGGTACCTCGATTTGATGCAGAAGCACGAAGTGGCCGATACCAGCAACGCCCAATACACCAACGGGGTGCAGGCGGTGAACGACTTTGCCAAGGGCAAGGTCGCCATGGTGATCAGCCAGAACAATGCCGGAAGCAGCATTGAGGCTCAGGGCATGAAACCCGACCAGTGGGGCGTGGTTCCTTACCCTGCCCCGGCCGGTGGTGAAGAGATCGCGAGCCACGTGGCGGGCATCAATCTCTCCATCTTCAAGAACACGGAAAACAAAGAGGGCGCGTTGAAGTTCGTGAAGTTCATGACGAGCCCGGAGGTTCAAAAGGCTGTGAGCTCCGAGTTCAAGACACTGCCGGTGCTGAAGGATGCAGAACCGACCTTCTCCAAGAAGGAGGAAGCATCCAAGATGTTCCAGAACATCTACAACAACATGTCAGCACCCTTGCCGCTGGTACCGGCGGAAGATCAGTTCGAAAGCTCGGTGGGACAAGCGATGAACAAGATGTTCGCCACCATCGCCACCGGAGGCACTGTGACTCTCGAGGACGTCAGGGTCGCCATGGAAACCGCCGAACAACAGGTGGCGGCGTCCAGCGGATCCTAGTCGACAGAAACGGGCACCTGGTGCGCCAGGACTGCGCTCCTGGCGCATCAGACGCCCGCTACCTCAGAGAGCGAGAGTTACTGTGACGACAAGTACCAAGGTCCCGGATCACGTGGACCCCAAGGACGGGCCGGCGCCCGACCCGCCCGCACCCCGGCGGAAACGCCGAAAGGGGTGGTGGCTGCCGTACGCCTTGCTGGTGCCGGCGGTTTTCTTCGAGTTGCTGGTCCATATCATCCCGATGATCACCGGGATCTGGGTCAGTTTCCTGGAGCTGACCCAGGCCTACATCGCCAATTGGGGCGCCGCGCCGTTTGCCGGACTCGGGAACTACCAAATTTCGCTGGACTTCAACGGAGTTATTGGCTCGGCGCTGCTACGTTCGTTCGCCGTCACCTGTGCCTTCACCATCCTGGTGGTCGGAATCGCGTGGGTTATGGGAATGGCGGCGGCCGTGGCGCTGCAGCGCCAATTCCGGGGCCGCAGCTTGTTCCGCACGTTCTTCCTCGTGCCCTACGCGCTGCCCGTATTCGCAAGTGTCATTGCCTGGAAATTCATGCTCCAGAAGGACAGCGGGGCGGTCAACCACCTGTTGTCGGACAATCTTGGCTTGATCGATGAGAAACCGTTCTGGCTGATCGGGGACAACGCCTTTATTTCCCTGGTCGTCGTTGCGGCCTGGCGGCTGTGGCCTTTCGCCTTTTTGATGCTGATGGCCGGGCTGCAAAGCATCCCCACCGACGTCTACGAAGCTTCAGCGGTCGACGGCGCAAAGCCCTTCCGTCAATGGAGGAGCATCACCCTGCCGATGATGCGGCCGGTGAACCTGGTGCTGGTGCTGGTGATGTTCTTGTGGACATTCAATGATTTCAACGTTCCGTACATTCTGTTCGGATCTTCCCAGCCCCCGGCGGGCGACATTATTTCGTTCCATATTTACAACGCGTCCTTCCTGACGTGGAACTTCGGCCTGGGCGCCGCCATGTCGGTGTTGTTGATGCTGTTCCTGCTGCTGGTGAGCGGCATTTACCTAATGGTCCTGAATGGGAGGAACAAGCGTGCAGGAAACTAGATCCGCCAAGCTCTTCCGGATAGCCGTTCTCGCCGTCCTGACGGTGTTCACTGCGGTGCCCATCTATGTGATGGTGAGTTCTTCGCTGAAGCCGCTTGGTGATGTGCAGGGAGCGTTCAGCTGGTGGCCGGAAACGTTCACCATTGCCCCGTTTATCGAAATGTGGGAAACGGTGCCGCTGGCCGATTACTTCATCAACAGCATTATCGTCTCCGTTTCGGCAACCCTGATCAGCCTGGTCATCGCCATATTCGCGGCGTACGCGCTCTCGCGGTACCGCTTCCGGGGACGCAATGTCTTCAGCACGTCCATCCTGACGACCCAGATGTTCCCGGGGATTCTGTTCCTGCTGCCGCTGTTCCTGATCTTCGTCAATATCGACCAGGTGCTGGGCATCCAGCTGGTGGGTACCAGAATCGGTCTGATCATCACGTATCTGACGTTCTCGCTGCCATTTTCCATCTGGATGCTCGCAGGCTATTTCGACGGGATCCCGCACGAACTGGACGAAGCCGCCAAGGTGGACGGTTGCTCGCCGATGAATGCGCTGCTTCGCGTAGTGTTGCCCGCCGCCAAGCCGGGGCTGGTCGCCGTCGCCATTTACAGCTTCATGACTGCCTGGGGCGAAGTGTTGTTCGCCTCGGTGATGACGACGAGCGCCAATAGAACGATCGCAGTCGGGCTGACCCTGTACTCGACGCAGACCAACATCTATTGGAACCAGATCATGGCTGCGTCGCTGGTGGTCAGCATCCCCGTGGTGATTGGATTCCTGGTTCTGCAGCGGTACTTCGTGGCCGGGCTTACCTCCGGGGCGGTCAAGTAGACGCCGGATCGTGATGTTCCCTGCCCGGCGGCGATAGGGTAGGGAACTATGACTCTTGCTTCGGTTCAAGGCGAAGCGTCCGGGGGTTTCCTGCCTGCTTTTCCTGATTGGCTGACGGTGCTGCTGGGCGTTGCCTACGGGATCATCGCCGTCGTCGCGCTTGGAACTATTCCAGGCAACCGTCGGCCGTCGTCGGCCATGGCATGGATCCTGCTGATCCTCTTCCTCCCATATGTCGGGGTTGTGCTTTTCCTGCTGATTGGCAGCACCAGTATCGGGCGACGCCGGATCCGGAACCAGGAGCAAGCCAACCAGACGATCCGTGAGAACACGACTGCTGCCGAGCTGCGGGAAGAAGACTACAAGGGGGCGGAATGGCTGCGTTCCGTCGTCGAACTAAACCGTACCCTGGGAGCCCTGCCCAGCCAGAGCGGCAACAGCGCCGAACTGGTCAATGGCTACCGTGAGTCTATCGACGCGATGACCGCCGAGATCGATAAGGCGGAGCGCATTGTCAACGTCGAGTTCTACATTATGGGCTACGACGAATTCACCAAGGGCTTCTACCAGGCTTTGGAGGATGCCCACCGGCGCGGGGTGAAAGTGAGGGTGCTGTTCGATCACATCGGCTCGCTGCGGACGAGTGGATACCGCCAGATGCTGAATCGGCTCAACGAGATCGGACTGGACTGGCACCGGATGCTCCCGATCCTGCCGCTGCGCGGGCGGTGGCGCCGCCCGGATCTGCGCAACCACAGGAAAATCCTCATCGTCGACGGGCGGGTGGCGTTCATGGGCTCCCAAAACGTCGTCGACCCCGGTTATCACCGGCGGGGCAACCGTGAGTGGGTGGACCTGATGACGCGGGTGGAGGGCGACGTCGTGACAGCGTTGAACTCCCTCTTTGTGACCGACTGGTACAACGAGACCGAGGAAATCCTGTTCGAGGAGCTTGATCCCGCTCCGCGTGATAAGCCAGCAGGGAATATCACGGCCCAGGTGGTGCCCAGCGGACCCGGGTTTGTCACGGAGAACAACCTGCAGCTGTTCAACACCCTGATCTATTCGGCGCAGCGGCGGGTAACCATCACCAGCCCGTATTTCGTGCCGGATGAGTCGCTGCTGCGGGCGGTCACGACGGCGGCACAGCGCGGAGTGGCCGTGGAGCTGTTCGTTTCACAGAGCGGGGACCAATTCCTCGTCCACCACGCCCAGCGGTCGTACTACACGTCGTTGCTGCAAGCCGGCGTCCGGATCTTCCTGTACGAGCGGCCGTTCGTGCTGCATTCCAAGCACATGGCCATCGACGACCGGGTGGCCGTGGTCGGATCCAGCAACATGGACATGCGTTCCTTCGAACTGAACCTCGAGGTCTCGCTAATGTTGCTGGGCACGAAAATGGTGCAGTCGATGCATCGCGTGGAGGCGGGATATCATGCCCGCTCCAGCGAACTCTTACTGGAGGACTGGCAGGACCGGCCGCCGCTGGCACGGTTCGTCGACAACGTGGCGCGGCTGTCGGCGTCGTTGCAGTAGACGGGTGCCTGCGGGCCGGCGCCCGGTGGTCATCGAGTAGCCGTTGGGTGGCCGGGGGACGCGGGGGACGCGGGGGACCAAGTAGATGCTCGCCCTGTGCCTATGTCGATGGCACTCCGGGGATCTTGTTTTCCCGGAAAGCCTCCACGAACAGTGCGCGGTCCCGCCGCACCTTCGCCGAATACTCGATTGCGAAATCGGTGATGTCCTCGATGAACTCTTCGCGGCGGTCCCCGATCACGTCAACGATCGCTTCCTCCGTTTGGAACGGAACCAGACTATGGTCGCTGTCCTGGTCCGAAGCGCAGTGGACCTTCGCCGTCGCCCGTCCCAAGTCCACCAGCAACGGGTCGATCTCGTCCGGCTCGGTGATGTTCTCCCAGCCGAGGTCCTGCTTGTACGGCGATAGCTCGTCGACGACGAATCCGACACCATTGATCGAGGTGTAACCGAGGAAGCGGTCCGTGTGCACCTGCAGGGACCGTTGGCTGATCACAGTCCGGTGGCCGTCGTGCTCGAAGAAGTTGCGGATGTCTTCGTCAGTGACGATCCGGCTCGGCGCCGCGACGTTGCCCTGTTTCAGGGACAAGACGATGTCGTTTTCCTGCGCTTCGTTGAACCCTTCGATCAGGACGTTGTAGGCAGGGAGGCCGGCGCTGCCAATTCCGAATCCCTTCCGGCCGACGATGTCTTTGATGGTGTAGTAGACCTCGCGGCCGGACTTCTTGGACTCCGGAATAGTCGTCAAATACTGTTCGAAAGCGCGCTCCACTTCAGCGCGCTCAGTCTCGTCCAGGCGACGGTTCTTACCATCATCGCGGAAGTGCCGCTCATGGTTTTCAACGATGGTCATCGAGTCGAGCATGTCCGATCGGCGGCCGGTGCGGGCATCCTGCAGAATCTCGTGGATGGTTCCTTCGGTGTTGTCCAGATGCAGCGCGAAATCGTCCTGTCCTGAGCTGGCATAGTACTCGACCTGATCGAGATAGGAGGTGAGGTAGGTGCGGGCCAGGTCGCGGATGGCCCGCTCAGGGAGCGCCTTCCGCCAGCAAAGCAAGGCCAGCGATGTCACGAAACGTCGGAGGTCCCAGGAGAAGTGGCCGAGGTAGGCCTCGTCGAAGTCGTTGATATCGAAGGTCAGCAGGCCGTTGCTGCTCATATACGTGCCAAAGTTTTCTGCATGCAGATCGCCGTGGATCCAGACACGGCTGGTGCGCTCATCGGCCCAACGGTCCTCCATTTCGTTCATATCCGCGAAGAAGAGGCAGGCGCTGCCGCGGTAGAAGGCGAACGGATCCGCAGCCATCTTGCGGAACTTGGCGCGGAATGCGTACGGGTCGACTTTCATGAGCGCTTCAAACGCATCAACGAGAGTGTTGGCGATCATTTCCTGGCGTTCAGTGGCATCGGTCATTCTGACAGTCTATGAGCTTTGGTCCACGGGTGAGTTCGAACCTGGCTCCTTGCCGTCTTTTCGTTAGGAATCTGAAATCTGGTCTGGTGACGCCGGGTGGACGCCCGGGTGGAAACTGGATGGAATCCGGGTGGAAGTCCAACAGTGAGCGTTCGAAGATTTATTCAGCGTTGTTATACATTTGTTACATACCGGGGCCTGATTCTTCTAATAATGTCGTACCCGGGTGGTTGACTATTTTTATGACGGTTCATAGGAGTGTTGACGACGACGGCAGGCGCCCGGGTGCCGGTGCTTCCGGTGCTGCGGGTGCCGGTGCGGGCGGGTGGTTTTGGTTGTCGGGGTGGTCGATGTCCGATGTTCAAGATGGGTGGCAGGGCCTGGGCGTCGAGCTGGATCTGCGGGTCGATATTGCCCGCGCTGCCGGGTTCAAGGAGGTGCCGGTGCTGGCCCGGGGGATCGTGGATGGGCTGGCCTGCATTGAATCGGAAGATCTGGATTATCGGCAGGCGGTGAATCTGCTGGACGAGGCGTCCAGGCT
>NZ_AUMN01000033.1 GCF_000430705.1 Arthrobacter castelli DSM 16402 | reverse complement strand
GTACCGAAATACCGGAACCGCGACTCACGAATATGCGACGGATACCCCACCCGGCGCATCTCGTTGGTGCGCATCACCCCGCCATCGGAGAGCTCAAACATCGCCGTGGCATTGGAAAAATCGTTATCGAACATACTCACATCCCGGTCGAAGACCCCGTCGCCGCGCTCATCGGCCACCCCGATACAACTGACACTCACCGCATGGGCATCCAACGCACCGAGCACACCACCAATGGCATGGGTCGGATACAGCATCGGCGGATAACTCGCCGTTTCCTTCCAATTCTCGCCGCCGCTGTACTGATACGCCGCATAAAAACCCAGATCCATATCGTGGACATAATCGCCCTCCGAATAGAACACCCGCCCGAACTCACCGGTGCCAAGCTTCTTCCGGGCATACACCGTCGCCGGATTGTAATAGCTGGTCTCGCCCATCATGTACGTCAGACCGGTCTCTTCCACCGCGGCGATAATGTCGGCGATCTCTGCCTCGGTCACCGCCATCGGCACCGCCGAATACACATGCTTACCCGCCCGCAGCGCCCGCACCACCAACGGCCCATGCGTCCACCGCTGGGTGAAGATGGCGACAGCCTCCACATCACTGGCCAACAACGCCTCAAAATCGGCAACCGCACCATCAAGACCGGCGCTTTGGCGCAGTTCCTCCGCCCGGCCAGGTTCGATATCACTGACCAGCATCTTCCCCACACCCGGATGCAGCCTGAACAGCTTCGCAAACGTTCCGGCAAACTGGCCGGCTCCAAGAATGCCGATCGACACGGCCATGATCCGTTCCTCTCTGCAGTTTCCTATCCGGTCGGACCGGTTTCCGATAAATCTACTCGTGTGGCTTCCGCCACGCAAGAGAAGATCATCCTCGGTCCAAGATCAGAAATAACCCTTGCCAGTGGATAGATACACGTGTAGATTCTTTGCAATGTGTTGGCCAAGTCACATGCGGCTTGGGCTGAAACCGGCAAGTCAAGACAAAGCACTCGCGATGCGGTGCAGCAGGCGAAGGGTACACAAATGGCTACGCTGACCAGCGAAAATGCTGCCCGACGGCAGCAACCCGGACAACGGCGCCGTCGTCGTGACGACACCAAGCTGGCGATGATCTTCATCCTGCCGGCCAGCATCGGGCTGGTGACGTTCTACTTCTGGCCGCTGCTGCGCGGGATCTGGCTGAGTTTCACCTCCTGGGACCTGCTCTCGGCGGCAGAATTCGTCGGACTGGCCAACTACGAGCGGATGTTCGCCGACCCGGTGTTCTGGAATGCCATACGGGTCACGCTGTATTACGTCGTCGTCAACATCACGATCCAGACGGCGGTGGCGCTGGTGATCGCCGTCCTGATGCAGCGGCTGACCCAATCCACCCTGGTGCGGTCGCTGATCCTTGCCCCGTACCTGGTATCCAACGTTGTCGCTGCGCTGGTGTTCCTCTGGATCCTGGACTTCCAGTTGGGCATCGGGAACCAGTTCCTGGAGTGGATCGGCCTTGACCGCATCGGGTTCTTCACCACCGAAGCGTGGGCCATTCCCACCATCGCGCTGGTCAACGTCTGGCGTCATATGGGGTATACGGCGCTGCTGATCTTCGCCGGGTTGCAGGCCATTCCCGGGAACCTGTACGAGTCGGCAAGAGTGGATGGCGCCTCCGAGCCGAGGATGTTTTTCGGCATCACGCTGCCGCTGCTCCGGCCGATTCTCGGGCTGGTGCTGATCATTTCGGTCATTGGCTCATTCCAGGTCTTCGACACCGTATCCGTGACCACCGGCGGCGGGCCGGTCAATGCCAGCCGCGTGCTGCAGCTCTACATCTACGACAACGCGTTCGGCCAGTTCGACTTTGGCTACGCAGCAGCGCTGAGCGTGGCAATGCTGGTGATCCTGATGATCGTCACCTTCATCCAGTACCGGGTGACCCGGGCCGGCCAGACCGACCTGAACTAGCAGCCTCACCGGTTTGAGTTAAAGGAGCAAGCACCGTGTCACAACCAACTGCAGAAGCACAGCCGGACACCGCTGTTGTTTCGCCGGGAGCGCCCTCTTCCACCCTGGGCAAACGCAACAAACGCAGGCGGCGGCGTCCCACCATTGGCCGGATCCTCGCCTGGACCGCCATGGTGGTGCTGCTGGTGATCAGCATATTTCCGTTCTACTGGATGCTGCGGACCGCGCTGTCGAGCAATGACGCTTTGTACGCCAACGCCACGTCCCTGCTGCCGGTCGATTTCAGTTGGGGAGGATTCGCACGCGTCTTCGGTCTCCAATCCACTGAGGAGGCAATCGCCCAAGGCGGTTCCGGCGCGGATATGAATTTCTGGCGCTATCTGGGCAACTCAGTCATCGTGGCCACCGGCATCACGGTGTGCCAGATCTTCTTCTCCGCCATGGCAGCCTACGCCTTCTCGCGACTGCGCTGGAGGTTCCGTGGTCCGGTATTCAGCCTGTTCCTGCTGTCGCTGATGGTCCCGCTGATCTTTACCCTGCTGCCCAACTTCCTGCTGATCAAGCAGCTCGGCCTGGTGGACACACTGCTCGGGATCATGCTGCCTGGCCTGTTCATGGCCCCATTCGCCATCTTCTTCCTGCGACAGTTCTTCCTCAATGTCCCGTTGGAGGTTGAAGAAGCCGCGCTGATCGACGGCGCGAGCAAGATCCGGGTGTTCTTTACCTTGATCATCCCGATGTCGTGGGCTCCCATCGCCACCGTCTCCATCCTGACCTACATCACCGCGTGGAACGATTACTTCTGGCCCCTGATGGTCTCCTACACGGACCAGTCCCGGGTGCTGACGGTGGCCCTGGGGTCCTTCAGCGCCCAAACGCCGCAGACCGGGCCGGACTGGGCAGGGTTGATGGCGGCTACCCTTGTCGCTGCGCTGCCGATGATCGTGCTGTTCGCCTGCTTCGCGAAGAAAATCGTCAACTCCATCGGATTCAGCGGAATCAAGTGAGGTACTCCATGACAAAGTTCCGACGCCGTATTGCCGCCGCAGCAGCAACAGCGGGCCTGACAGTGGGGCTTGCCGCCTGCGGCACCCCCGTCAGCACCGACGGCAGCGTTACTCTCGATTACTGGCTCTGGGACTCGGCCCAACTGCCCGGCTACCAAAAATGCGTGGACGCATTCGAAGAGGAACACTCAGACATTGATGTACGCATCACCCAGTACGGGTGGGACGACTACTGGTCCAAGCTGACCGCAAGCTTCGTCGCGGAAGCAGGACCGGATGTCTTCACCAACCATGTGAGCAAGTATCCTGAGTTCGTCCGCCGCGGTGTGCTGCTGCCGCTCAAGTCGCTGGAAGCGACAAGCGATTTCGACGCCGACGAATTCCAGGACGGACTGGCCAAACTGTGGCAAGGGCCGGACGGCAAGCAGTATGGAATGCCGAAGGACTTCGACACCGTCGCCCTGTTCTTCAACAAGAAAATGCTCCGCAAAGCAGGGATGACCGCCGAAGACCTCGAAGGCCTGACGTGGAACCCGCGCAACGGGGGAACATTCGAAGACGTCATCGCCCACCTGACCATCGACAAGAACGGCGTCCGCGGCGACGAACCCGGCTTCGACCCGAACAATGTAAAGGTCTACGGGCTGGCCTCTGCAGGGTCCGGTGGCTACGACGGACAGACACAATGGTCCTGGCTGGCCGGCTCCACCGGGTGGCGGTTCAACGACCAGAAGACCTGGGGCACCGAGTACAACTACGATGATCCGCGCCTTCAAAAGACCATCGATTGGTACTTCGGGTTGGTCGACAAGGGGTATTTACCCCCGTTTCAAAAGGTGGGCTCCTCCCCCAACGCTTCGCAGCAGCTCGGATCCGGCAGTGCCGCAATAGCAGCCGATGGCTCCTGGATGATCCGCATCTACGCCGCATTGGAAGGGGTCGACATGGGCATCGCCAAGTTGCCCTCCGGACCGGTCGGACACCCGGTCTCCATGTTCAACGGCCTCGGGGACTCGATCAGCGCCCAGACCGAACACCCGGAGGAAGCCGCCGAGCTGGTCGACTTCCTCGGATCCGACCAATGCCAGGTCATCATCGGCAAGGAAGGCGTCGTCCTTCCGGCACGGCCGGCGGGCACCAAGGCGGCAATGGAGACGTTCAAGTCACAAGGAATCGACGCGAGTCCGTTCATCGAACTGGTGGAGAACGACAACACGATATTGTTCCCGGTGACCGACCATGGCGCCACCATCACCTCGATCATGAGCCCAGTGATGGACGGGATCTACATCGGAGACCGCGACGCCTCCTCCCTGACGAAGGTGAACAAGCGGATCAACAACCTGTTCGAATAGCCCGGTGGTCGACCAAGGCGCCCACCCGGTGATCGACCAAGGCGCCCAGCCACGGTGGTCGACCAAGGCGCTCAGCGCCGCGTGGAGACCCCGGCGGAGACGCCGCGGCGACCCCGGCGGAGACCCTATCGAATCAGCCGCACCCGGATGGGCAGGTCGAGGTCTGCCCAGGCCCGGTCCGCGGTCAGCACCTCGGGAGGGTCGCTGCGCGCGGCCAGCGCCAGACAGCAGCGGCCCCCCAGCGACAAAGTACGGCCGCCGTCGAGTGTCCGCATGGCACCCGCAAGTTCGGCGTCTTCCTCTGAAACAGGTTCAATGCTGACGCCAGCGGCTGCCAGCAATTGGCGAATGCGGTTGATTTCAATATCGGCGTCGACCAATTTAGACACAACTTCGGCGAGGTTCGCGGTTCCCAGAACTCCGGAAGCGAGCTCGGAGGCAACAATGTCGGCACCCGACTCGTCATGGACGAGGGCAAGAATGGCCAATGCGTCGAGGACTGTCACTCGTGAGCCGCCGCCCGACGACGTTCGTCAAGCAACTCATCGACGAGGGAGCGTGAGTCAGGTACAGCGGCGCCCAGTCCGCGTAATTCAGCGACCGCGTCCTGTTGACGCTCCAAGGTCAATCGCCGGCCGGACAGGTGCAGGTGCAGGCGGTCGCCTGGAACAAGCTTGAGAGCCTTCCTTACGTCGGACGGTATTACTATCCGCCCCTGCGGCCCGACCTTCAACGTGGCATCCATACCTAAAGATGGCATGGAAAATGAATATGTGCCACGACGTGCGAACGGGATGTTCAGCGGGAACCTGTCCGCCCCCGTTTTTTACGTTTCGTGTCGTACGCCGCTTTGTTCCAAGCCGCCATCGGCAATAGCGTTTTCACTGAATCACGAGTTCCAACGTCAAACCCTGGTTTGTTGGACGGCAACCCTCTCGCTGTAGTGGGGTGCCCCAGGTGATGATTCGGCCCGGCACGAACCCGTGCGGGCAAGTATGGCGCCTGCTGCTCCGGCTGCGCCTGACGCGCAAAGGTGTTTATGTCCGTCCAGGAATCCGCCACCGCCGCCCCGGAAGGCCCGCCTGTCCGCGTCCGCGACAAGAAGCGGGTGCTGACTTCGGCCTTTGTCGGCACTACCATCGAATGGTACGACTTCTACCTCTATGGCACGGCCGCAGCGCTGGTTTTCGGGTCGCAGTATTTCCCGGCTGCCTCCGACTTCGCCGGGACCATGGCGGCGTTCGCCACCTTCGCCGTCGGGTTCATTGCCCGGCCTTTGGGCGGCATCATCGCAGGTCATCTGGGCGACCGGATCGGACGCAAGTCCTTGCTGGTGGCCTCCTTGGTGACCATGGGCATCGCCTCCACCGGCATTGGACTGCTGCCGAACTTTGAAAGCATCGGCATACTGGCCGTCATCGGGCTGGTTGCGCTCCGCCTGCTGCAGGGACTGGCCTGCGGTGCCGAATGGGGCGGTTCAGCCTTATTGTCAGTGGAACACGCGCCCCGGCATCTGCGCGGTTTCTTCGGCAGCTTCACCCAGATCGGTTCCGCCGCGGGGATGCTGCTGGCCACCAGCGCCTTCTTCATCGTGCAGTCATTTACGACGGCGGAACAGTTCCAGGCTTACGGCTGGCGAATTCCGTTCCTGGCCAGCGCGGTGCTCGTGATCGTCGGCCTCTACATCCGGATCGGCGTGGACGATGCTCCCAACTTCAAGCGGTTGAAGCAGGAAGAGAAAACCGCCAAGGCACCGGTCTGGGAGGTGCTCCGGGGCCACAAGCGCGGCCTGCTGATCACCATGGGCATGAGGATGGCCCAACCGGCGTTGTTCTATCTGCTGACGGTGTACATCGTCGACTACATCGCCACCAGGCGCGGCGACGAATCGATCGGAGTCACCTCAGTGATGATCGGTTCGGCCATCGGGCTCGCCTCGGGACCGCTGTGGGGGTGGGCCTCGGACCGCTGGGGACGCCGCCCCATTGCCTTCGCCGCCATCATCGGTATCGCGATCTTCATCTGGCCGTTCTTCTGGTATCTGGATAACGGGGCGCTCGTACTGCTGCCGTTGGTGATGATCCTGGCGATGAACGTGCTGCACGACTCGATTTACGGATCCCAGGCTGCCTGGTTCGCCGAACAGTTCCCCGTGCATCTGCGCTACACCGGTGTCTCCCTCGGCTACCAGCTCGGGACCGTGCTCTCCGGCGGGCTGACTCCGATGATCGCCGCCGCACTGCTGGAGTTTGGCGGCAATGAACCGTGGCTGATCTGCGCCTACGTCACGCTGCTGTGCGGGCTGTCCTTGTTCTCGGCCCTCGCGGCCAAGGATCCGACGTCGGACGCCATTAAGACACGCGGCAGCAATCAACCAGCCGACACCTTCGAGGAGATTTCATGACCCGCCCGATCCTGCTCAACGCCTTCGAAATGCTGGTTCCCGCGTTCCAGTCGCCGGGTTTGTGGCGCCACCCGGACGATGAGAGTAACCGCTACACTGACCTTTCCTTCTGGACGGAACTGGCGCAGACCCTGGAGGGCGGCGGTTTCAGCGGCATCTTCCTGGCCGATGTCCTGGGCCAGTACGATGTTTACGGTGGCAACGCGGATGCGGCACTGCGCGGAGGCGTGCAGTATCCGATGCTGGACCCGACGCTGATCACTTCGGCGCTGGCCGCCGCCACGGAACGGATTGGTTTTGGCGTCACTGCCTCGGTCACCTACGAGCAGCCTTACTTGCTCGCCCGGCGGTTCAGCACCCTGGACCACCTCACCGGCGGGCGGGTCGGCTGGAACATCGTCACCTCCTACCAGGACTCCGCGGCCCGCAACCTCGGCCTGTCCGGCCAGATCCCGCATGACAAGCGGTACGACCGGGCGGAGGAGTATATGGACGTGGTCTATAAGCTCTGGGAAGGGTCGATGGACGACGACGCCGTCGCCGCCGACCGTGAGTCCGGCGTCTATGTGGATCCGGAGAAGGTCCAGGGCATTGGCCACGACGGCGAACACTTCACGGTGCCCGGCCCGTCGCTGGTCGAGCCGTCCCCACAGCGCACTCCCCTGCTGTTCCAGGCCGGCGCATCGCCCCGGGGCCAGGCCTTTGCCGCCAACCACGCCGAGGCGATCTTCTTCATTGGCTATTCCCCGCAGATGGTCCGCGGGTGGGTGGACAACGTACGCGGGGAGTTGGTCTCCCGCGATCGGTCTGCCGACTCGGTCAAGATCTTCGCCATGGTTA
Source organism: Arthrobacter castelli DSM 16402 (assembly GCF_000430705.1). Lineage (GTDB taxonomy): Bacteria > Actinomycetota > Actinomycetes > Actinomycetales > Micrococcaceae > Arthrobacter_C > Arthrobacter_C castelli. The sequence goes on along the minus strand of NZ_AUMN01000033.1, from coordinate 17,742 downwards.
CCGTAATTGTTGCCGAAACCGATGCCGAAGCCCAGGCCAAACTCGAGGACTACACACAGTATGTGGATCCGGAAGCCGCGCTGGCGCTGTTTGGCGGCTGGACCGGCGTCGACCTCAAGGGCGCGGATCTGGACAGTCCGCTCGAACACGTCGAGTCCGAGGCCAACCAGTCGGCGCTGGCGTCCTTCACCAAGCTGGATCCTTCGCGGGTGTGGACGGTCCGGGAGCTGGCGAAGTTCATCAGCATCGGCGGACGCGGCCCGGTCATCGTGGGCTCGCCGGAGACCGTGGCCGATGAGTTGGAGCGGTGGATGGACGAGGCCGACGTCGACGGTTTCAACCTGTCCTCTGCTGTCCGTCCGGCCGACCAGCAAAGCTTCACCCGGCTGGTCTCGCCCGAACTGCGCCGCCGCGGGCTGCTGCCCGAACCGGTCAAGGGGCAGACCTTCCGCGAAGCGGTGCTGGGCAAGGGCTCCCGGCTGGCCGAGGACCATCGCGGAGCACAATTCCGGTCCGCCGGCGTCGCCTCGGCGTGACCATTACGAAACGTGTCACGTGCTTTGACGATCCACGCCATCGGCGCATAACGTTTAGAGCAATCAAGAGACTCAACCACAAGGCCCTGGCCGGTTGGGCAGCAACCCTCTCGCCGTAGTGGGGTGCTCCAGGTGATGATTCGGCCATCAGGAAATCCTGACCGGCAAGTACGGCGATTCCGCCACGGCAACCAATGTGGCCGGATTCGCCCCGCGTGAGCAGGAAGAGAGCGTATCCGTGAACTACGATCTGAACCCGGAATCACTTCGCCGTGCCTTCAGCGGCTTCCCCTCGGGGGTCGCGGCGCTGTGCTCCACGGTCGGCGGGCAACCCGAGGGGATCGTCGCCTCCTCCTTCACGGTTGGCGTTTCCCTGGATCCGCCGCTGGTGATGTTCGCGATACAGCGGACATCCAAGACCTGGCCGGTGCTGCGCACGTCGGCCCGGATCGGCGTCTCGATCCTGGGGACCGGGCATGAGGACGCCTGCCTGCAGATCGCGTCCAAGTCAGCGGACCGGTTTGCCGGCCTCGACCTGCACACCACCGACGGCGGGTCCATCCTGCTCAACGACGCCGCCCTGTGGCTGGATTGCTCGGTGGAGCGGGAGATGCCCGCCGGCGATCATGAGGTGGTGCTGCTCAGGGTCCATGGTGCCTCGGCCAACGAATATGGTGAGGATCCGCTGGTCTACCACCGCTCGGCCTTCCACCGGTTGAACGCTCCGTCGCTGGTGTAGCGCCGGTATATAGTCCGCGTTTCGACGCCAAAGCCCGTGACCGGACTAGAATTGGTCCCAGCATGAGCACTCCGAATAAGACCTTGAGCACCGTCCGCGTTGACGCGTGGCTGTGGGCCATCCGTGCCTACAAGACCCGCTCGGCAGCAACCGCTGCCTGCCGGGCCCACCACGTGCGCCTCAACGATGACCCGGTCAAGCCCTCGCAAACCATCGTGCCGGGAGACACCATCCGGATCCGGATGTCGGGATTCGAACGGGTCCTGGAGGTCACCCAGCTCATCGCCAAACGCGTCGGCGCCGAGGCGGCTGCGCGCTGCTACCGGGACCACACCCCGCCGCGACCATTGATGCCCTCGCTGGGACTCCCGCAACGTGACCGCGGCGCGGGACGGCCGACCAAAAAGGACCGGCGGGAGATGGAGAAGCTCCGCGGCATGCGGTGATCAGCTGCCAGATCCTTGCCCGCTGGTGACATACAGGACCTCGCCCGGATAGATTCGACCCAGGGGTTGTCATTGGGGACGCAGTCGCACGACGACAGGAGCAGCACATGAAGAACAAGATCGTATTCGGTACAGGCATCGCCATCGGTTTTCTGCTGGGCTCGCGTTCCGGCCGCCAAACATACGACAAGTTGATGGCTAAAACCGATCAGTTATGGCACAATCCGAAGGTCCAGGACACCGTCTCCAGCACCACCGGCACGGTGAAGGAGAAGGCCCCAGGCATTTCCAACCGCGCCGAAGAGGCCGTCAAGAAGGTTCAACACAAAACCAGCGGCAACGGCCAGCACAGGGAAGAGCCGCAGACCATTGACGCGACGGCCGACGTCACCGGCCCGAGCGGAGGCCACCCATACGAGGTTGAGGAACAGCCCTTCCAGAATCAGGCGCACGAGACCCGCCCGGACACCACTGGCTGACAGATCTGTCCCCTGACCTCCGGTGGCGATGCTGAGAGTTTTCTTGCGCATCGTTCGAGACAGATCGAGACCCGCCTCTTTGTCAAGCAAATCGCTTCTGCTTTACACGGTATCGCTCGCTTGGAGGCGTCGCTCGATCCGGTCCATTTGCTTGTGGAGAGTGTCCAGCCGCGTCACCATCGTTTCCAGTAGCACGGTCGGAGCCCCTTCGTGTAGGCGCTCACTCTCGAGCTCCAAATATCGTTGCTTCAGTCGAAGAACGTAGTATGCGTTACTGACTGGTTCGATGCTGATTAACAACACCAAGAGGCAGATGTTGACTGCCACTAGCAGGAGGTACCGCTCTGGCGAAACCTCCGTCACAAAGGCGGTCGATACTACTGCAACCCCCGAAACGGCCAAGACGAATGCGCCATGTCTCCACCGAATCCTCTTCACGAGCAATCGCCCACCCCGCGCGGCTAATTGATAAAGGCTCGACGAGTTCCCCGATAATGCTACATGGGACGTCCACCGATCGATCTCCAATGATGCCACGCGTGTAAAGTCGCTTGCTGGGATACTACTCAGCCGCTCGAGGGCCACTTCCAGACGTTTCGTCGCCGGGTGAGTACTTTCAAATGGATCGATCGAGCGTCCAGTCCAATGTCGCCACACTGGAAACAACCAAGAGCAATAGAACAGAGCCAGCAGGGAAAGAATTGTCAGTGGTGCGAACGTATCCGCCAGTTGACCATGCTCTATGATTCGTGCCACTGCGATGGAAGCTAATGGTCCGGCAACGAGCGTGATAATTGGGAGCACCGCGAATGTCAGGATACGCTCGCCTCCAGGGCCGCTGACCGAACGGCTTGCGGCAAGACGTCGAAGGTCCCAAGTTGAATACATTACCCCTAGCCCGGCCACCAGAAGGAAGAACGATGCCAGGCCAATAGTTCCCGCCCAGTGGGTGGTCTGAGCAAGCAGCAAGTCCAGGAGAAAGAGCACCGCCATAGCCGCCAATCCGAGAATAGAGAAGCTAACCTTGGCCCCCCGGGTTGTTCTAAAATGGGACGTGGGCAAGTCCGGCTTATCGTCAGTGAAAGTCAACAGTTCCTCCAGGTATTGATTCAGTGAATTCGGAAACGTTCCCCCCACCATGCGCGGCTGGGGGAAAGCGTCTATGCGGCCGTTATCTCCAAAATAGCTGAGGCCGTCCTGATGCGAAGCTCTTCCTTATTCCTCAACATGTTGCCTTCGACGACTCACTGTCTATACAGGTACAGCTGAGCTGGCGTTGAACTGGTCGGTCAGCGGCGCAGTGTCCGGCGTGCCAACCAGTTACCGAGGAACTGCACGGCCTGGACCATGATGATAATGACGACGACGGCGGCCCACGTCACGATCGGGTTGAACTGCCGGTAACCATATTGAATGGCGAAATTGCCCAGACCGCCGCCACCCACATATCCCGCGACGGCCGACATATCGACCAAAGCGACGACAATGAACGTGTACCCGAGGATGAGCGGCCCCAGCGCTTCGGGAATCACAATCGTCAGGATGATCCGCAGTCTGCCGGCGCCGACGGACCGTGCGGCCTCGATAACGCCGGGTTGCACGGTCAGCAGGTTCTGCTCCACGATCCGGCTGATCCCAAACGCCGCGGCCAGCGACAACGTAAAGATGATCGCGTTGTTGCCAATCCCGCTTCCCGTCACCGCACGGGCCAAGGGCTGCGCAGCGGCGAGGAAAATGATGAACGGAATCGGCCGGAATATGTTGACCAGCACGTTCAGGGCGCCGAATACCGGCTTGTTGGCCAGCAGGCTGCCGGACCGGGTCGTGTAGAGTCCGAGTCCGAGCACGAGTCCGGCCGCCCCGCCAAAGATCAGGCTCAGGGACACGATGTAGAGGGTCTCATACGTCGAGGTCCATAGCTCGGGCAACAGCCCCACCAGCTCATCCACGTGTCGTCACCTCTTTCACGTCGCTGTACTGTGCAATCCGGGCGAGCACCGGATCAATCGACTCAGCCGGACCTTCCAGGGCCAGGGTGAGATGGCCGAAGGTCCGTCCGCGGATATCGTTGATGCCGCCATAAATCAGCTCGAAATTGATGCCGGCGTTGGCGAGCTGGACAAAGACCTCGTTCTGCGAGGCCTCCCCTTCACGGAACGACACCGTGACGAGCCGTCCGGGATGCCGCCTGCGCAGTAGTTCCAGGTCCTTGTCGGAGGGAATGTCGCGGATCACGGTGGAAACGAACCGCTGCGAAGATGCTTGCCGGGGCCGGGAGAAGACGTCGAACACGTCGCCCTGCTCCACGATGCAGCCCTGCTCCATCACCGCCACCTTGGTGGCGAGCGCCTTAATCACGTCCATTTCGTGGGTGATGGTCACAATAGTGACGCCGAGCTCCGCGTTGACGCGCTGCAGCAGCTCCAGCACCTCGTAGGTGGTCTCCGGGTCCAGCGCCGAAGTCGCCTCGTCCGCCAGCAGGATCCGGGGCGACGACGCCAGTGCCCGGGCAATACCCACGCGCTGCTTCTGCCCGCCGGAGAGCTGCTCCGGGAAGGCTCCTGCCTTGTCCCCCAGACCGACAAAGCGAAGCATTTCTTCGACACGCCGCTCGGCGTCGGCCCGGTTGGTTCCGGCAACCCGCAACGGGAAAGCGACATTATTGCGCACCGTCTTGGAATTGAACAGGTTGAACTGCTGGAAGATCATTCCGACATCGAGCCGGAGCTTTCTCAGCTGGCGTTCGGACACCCCGGTCACCTGCCGGCCATCCACCACGATCTCCCCGGAAGAGGCTGGCTCCAGCGCGTTGATCAGGCGTGCAACCGTACTCTTACCGGCTCCGGAGTAGCCGATGATCCCGAATATTTCCCCGGTGGCGATGTCCAGGTTCAGATTGTCCACCGCTGCCACCGCGCGGCCGGAGCGGGCAGCTGGATAGACTTTCGAGACATTCCGCAGCGAAATGATGCCGCTATCCGTCATTGGCCTCGATATCCGCCTCGACGTCGGCCAGCGACTTCTTCAGGTCCTTGACCGGCACATTAAGAATCTCGGCCGTGCCGCCGGATGCCTTCTTTACGCCCTTCACCACTGCGGGCGTGTTGTGATAAATGTCCACCAGCTTCTGGTACGTCTTGTTGTCTTCTTCGCCTTCGTCGGCCGCGAAGATGTTCACGTACGGCAGAGCGTTTGGATCGGAAGGATCATCCTGAGCCAGAGTATCTTCGGCATCGAGTCCGGCGTCGGCGATAAAATCGTTATTGATAATGGCCGCCGCCACATCCGGCAGCGACGTCGCGGTCACTGCGGCATTGAGCGAGATGACTTTGACCTTCGACTCGGACTCCACCACGTCATTGACGTTGGAGAAGATTCCACCACCGTCCTTCAACGTGACCAACCCCGCCGATTGCAGGACCAGCAGGCCCCGTGCCTGGTTGCTCTCGTCGTTGGGCACGGCAACCGTCGCCCCTTCCGGGATCTGTTCCACCGAATCATATTTCGTCGAGTACAACCCCAGCGGATAGATCGCCGTCGAGCCGATGGGAGTCAGGTTGCTGCTACTTGCCACGTTGTACTGTGCGAGGTAAACGATGTGCTGGAACTGGTTCAGGTCCAATTCCCCGGCGCTCAGGGCGGGATTTGGCTGGGCGTAATCGCTGAAGCCGACAATTTCGACGTCGATTCCTGCCTCCGCGGCAGCCTTGGTGTATTTCTCCCAGTACGGCTCACCGGAACTGACGACGCCGATCTGGACCACGTCATCGTCAGAACCGCTGGCGGCTCCACAGCTGGATACGGACAGGGCCATCGCAATGACAATGGTGGCGGTGGCAACTTTCTTCGTGAGCGGCATGGCAGGTCTTTCTCTCATCGGTCCAAAAAGTCCGACGGCAACAGTGGCGCCACAGCGCCGGCGCCATCGACTTAGATACCGTATTCGGCGCGCTCTGCCCGCACCGCATTGTTGAGAAAAATGTCAATAGCCGCGCGTTCCGCGCCGTGACGCTGCTCTCAAGTGTCCCTGCAAAATTGACATCAGGCGGCCGCTATAACAACAGGAACGCGATCGGCGTCGCGAAAATCAGCGTCAGGATCACCCGTTCCACCCAGATCACCCCCATCTGGGTGATGGAGATCGGAATGTCCGTTGCCACGATGCACGGAACCAGCGCCGAGAAGAAGATGATCATCGACACCGAGACAATCGCGATGATGAACTTCACCATGATGCCGGCCTCGGCGACCAGCAGGGCGGGCAGGAACATTTCGGCGATGCCGACGGCGCTGGCCTTGGCAATCAGCATCGGCTCCGGCAGCTGCAGCAGCCAGGTGAACGGATAGAAGATGTAGCCGAGCCAGTCAAAGACCGGCGTGTACCTGGCCAGCACCAGCCCGAGCAGGCCGATCGAGAGAATCGAGGGCAGGATCGCCATCGCCATCAGCAAGCCGTCGCGGACATTGATGACGATATTCCTGCCCAGTCCCGGCGCTACCGCCACCGTTTCCTTCGCTTCCTGCCAGGCGGTGGCCACCCGGTTATGGCGCACCTTCTCCTCAGGCTGCGGCTCCGCTTGTTCGTGGTACTCGTCCCGGATCCTGGAAAGCGGCCACAACCTGACGGTCACCGCGGTCACCAGGAAGGTCACCACCAGGGTGGACCAGAAGTAGAGGTTCCACATGCTCATCAGACCCAACGTCTGGGCGACCACAATCATGAAGGTGGCGGAGACGGTGGAGAAGCCGGTGGCAATAATCGCCGCCTCCCGGGATGAATACTTTCCCTCCTTATAGACCCGGTTGGTGATCAACAGCCCCAGGGAGTAGCTGCCCACGAAAGATGCCACGGCGTCGATGGCGGACCTGCCGGGGTTTTCCAGACCGGACGCATGATCGGCTGCACCATCACACCGATGAATTCGAGCAACCCGTAACCGACCAGCAGCGCAAGGAAAACGGCGCCAATCGGAACCAGCAGCCCCACGGGGATGACCAGCGCGTTGAACAGGAACGGGCCCATATCCTCCTGAAACAGCCAGGCCGGCCCGAAGTCGAACACCAGCATCAGCCCGACAACCAGACCGACCACCTTGAAGAAGGAGAAGGCGATATCCACCGGTCTCTTCTTCCAGCTGCCGGAGATGAACGGATACGCCGCCCCGGCGAGCAGGATCGCCAAAGCGAAGTACGGCAGCACCGGCGTCACAGTCTCCTCAAGGAACGTGACGATGTGGTCGAGCATGATCGAGCTGGAACCGTTGATCGTCACCGGCACAAAGAACATGAAGGCGCCAATGAAGCTGTAGAGGAAGAACTTCCACATTCCCGGTGTGGCTCGTCCAGTCTGCGACTGAACATCCTGTCCGTCCCCTGAATCTGCAGCCACTGGTTCCCGCCTTTCATCGAAATACGCGCGCCGAAACTATTGGGGCCTATCGCATCCTCAGCGCGGCGCAATGTCAAGCATCCGGCGGTCCCCTGCCGGCTTCCCAGGCTGCGCGGAACCTATCTGCGGCCGCTACCAGCGACGCCGCCGACCAGATAGGTCCAGGGCGCCGGTCGGGCCTTTGCGTCCTTCGCTTCATTGTCCGCCATCGAAACGCCTACGAGGTCATCGCTTCCTTGTGCTGGCGCGATACCTCAGTCAGCGATCCGCAGTAGGCGCAGTTGACCTGGTACTTCCGGCGGAAGGTGAACAGCGGGATGAAGAACAGCGAGAACCGGGTGGCGCGCTGCTGCAGGCGCTGCATCGCCTCACGGTTGCAGTGCCGGCACACTCCCGCCGTCGCGGTCAGCGTACGGACTTGCGTGTTGAGGCCAAACAGCACGAACATCTGCACCTCCGAAGGCAACTATCACGTCTTCCAACCCTACGCCGGGTTACGGTGATGCTTCGGCATATTCCTTGAACTGCTGCAATTGGCCGCCGTCCGCGTCCGCCACTGACTCACGGATCTCCGCGGCCATCGAGGCCAGGTCATCATCGACGACGACGTCGACCGTCAGCGAGACCCGCACGTTGTCCCCGTCCTGGGCCAGCTCATAGCGGTAGTCGGTGCGCACATCGCCGCTGCTCATGGTCAGGGTCAGGCTGTCCTCCGGCTCGAGCGCCGTGATCGTCGCCGTCCGTTCGTGCCCGCCGGCGGTGAAGTCGATCGCCATCCCAAGCTCCGGCCGGCCTTCGGCATACATATGGTCAACGCCGGGCATCCACACCGGTGCCGCGTCCCAGTCGGTCAGCAGCGCCCAGGCGCGGGTGAACGAGACATACACCAGCTCGGTGTCGGTGAAGGCCGTGCGCGCATCCATACTTGAATCATCCCCTGCCTTGCTGATGCTGTGAAGAGCAGGGTTCCGAGTTCAGCTGAATAGATATTCCAGTGTTCGGGTTCTGTAGGACAATACATGTCTCTCCGCCTCGGCAGCGGCCCGGTCCGGGTCGCCTGAATCGATTGCTTCGCGGAGCGTCTCATGTTCGCGGCAAACCCGCTCAAAGTCGGATACTTGTCTGAATATCCAGTGCAACCGGCCCATTAAAGGGCCCAAGATGTCCTGCAGTGTTTCGTTTCCGGAAAAGGAAATGATTTCGTCGTGGAAAGCGGAATTTGACTGGTGGGCGGTATCGAGATCCCCAGACAGCAGCGCTTTGCGGGAGGATTCGACCAAGGACTCCAATGCATTCACTTCGCCGCTGGCGACGCGCTTTGCGGCCAGCCGCGAGGCCAGTCCCTCCAACGCCTCGCGGAGGTCGAATATCTCCTCGACTTCGCGGCGGTTGAGCTGCTTGACCACGATACCCCGCGTTGGCAGGTTTTCTACGAAGCCTTCTTGAGTGAGGATGCGTAGAGCTTCCCGCACCGGAAACCTCGATACTTCGAACTCATCCGCAAGATCCCGCTCAACCAGCCGGGAACCCGGCGGATAGACGCCATTGAGAATCCGGGTACGGATCTCGCCACTGACGATCTCCCTCAGGGGAAGCTTGTGTCGATACACGCCGTTCGACGTCACCCTGGCCTCCAATTGTCCTGATCCTGTCGCAGACAACCCCACCGATCAGCCGTGTTGGTCCGTTTGTTTCTTCTCCTCCAAGCCTAGCGACGTTCAGCGTTCGAGTTCACCACCATGACTACATGTCTTTTCGTATCGCGGAAGCTGAATTTCAAAACCTACCGATTTGTCATTGACGCGTGATTGTCATCACTCATACACTCGATTTGGGATCCCAAAATCGTCGAACGTAGATCCATCTACCTGTTCTAAGGACACCGCAAATGACGAGCCATGAACCATCCGTGTCGACCGTTGGTGATTCAACCAGCTCAGCAGACACGAAACTGGCCACCCCAGACCTGCATGACAAACCGACCAAGGTGCGTTGGAAACTCTTCGTACTGCTACTGGCACTAGTCACTATCAATTACATAGACCGTGGCTCAATATCGGTCGCCATGCCGCTCATCAAGGAGGAATTCAACCTCTCGCCAGAGGCGATCGGCTCGCTGATGTCGGCCTTCTTCTTCGCCTACGCGCTGATGCAGGTGCCAGGAGGTTGGCTTATCGATCGATTGGGGCCGCGAAAGATGGTCGCCGGCTCCTGCTTTGGCTGGGGAGCCGCCACCGCCCTGTCGGGGTTGGCTTGGAGCTTTGCGAGCCTCTTCACCGCCCGCGCCGCTATCGGTGTCGCGGAGGCTGCCATCATGCCCTCGGGCGGCAAACTTAACGGTGCGTGGATGCCACGGGAGGAACGCGGACGCGGAGCCACTATTTTGGACGCCGGAGCACCACTGGGTGCGGGTATCGGTGGCATCGCGATCGCTGGATTGATTGCCCTTACGGGAGGTTGGCGTGGTGCGTTTATTGCTGCTGGCCTTGCAACGGCGGCATTTGGCTTCCTGGCATGGTGGTACATCAGGGACTCCCCTAAACAGCACAAGGGCACTAATCAGGCCGAAATCGAGTACATCGAAGCTTCACATGCCGCAGAAGATGCGGAAGCAGCCAAGGATGAAGCGGGCACCGGACGGCGGGCTTTGCTCCCGTACCTGAAATTCCGCTCTTTCTGGGCCATGTGTTTTGGCTGGTTTGGTTTCAATGGCGTGTTCTATGGCTTGCTGACGTGGGGACCGCTCTATTTGTCGGAGGCCAAGGGATTCGACCTCGCCGCCGTCGGCTGGGGCACATTCGTGATCTTCGGAGCCGGCTTCGTCGGAGAACTGCTGGGGGGATACATTTCGGACTGGTGGCGGGCACGTGGTGCCGCCGCCAATACGGTGATGCGCACTCTACTGGGCATCTCCAGCGCCATGGTCGTCGCAGGACTCCTCGGTGTCACCCTCGTCAACAACCCGTTCGCCGCCGTCGCACTGCTGTCCGTCGTACTGTTCTTCCTCCGCTGGGTCGGTCTCTTCTGGAGCATCCCCGCGTTGCTCGGTGGCAGGGCCAACGCCGGCGTGCTCGGCGGCGCAATGAACCTGAGCGGCAACGTAAACGGCTTCATCACGCCGATCGCCATCGGCCTGATCGTCGGTGCCACCGGCGGCTATACATGGGCACTTTTGTACTTCGTAGGAGCGGCAATCGTCATGGCGACTTCAGTGCTGACCCTCGATTACAGCCGCCGCCTCCCAGTCTAAATAAACCGCGAACTCACCCCGGCTCCACATCGGACCGCAGAGACAGGACGATAATAATGAAGCTCTTGGTCATCAACCCGAACACCAGCGAAAGCGTCTCTGATCTCATTCGGTCTGAAGCGCGGCGTGCTGCGTACGGCGACACCGAAATCGTCGTGCGCACCGCGCCGTACGGGGTGGAATATATTGAAACCCGTTTCGAGTCACTGATTGCCGCCGGTGCCATCGCACAGCTTATTGCCGAAGATCATGCAGACGTCGACGGCATCGTAATCGCCGCATTTGGCGATCCTGGTTTACCAGCGCTCAAGGAGCTGGTGGATATCCCGGTCGTGGGTATCACCGAGGCAGCCCTCTGTACTGCAGTGCTGCAAGGCACCCGCTTCTCCATAGTCGCGATTTCCAATCGCATCCAGGCTTGGTACCGGGAGTGCGTTGGAACCTACGGACTTGGGTCACGCCTGGCATCGATTCGTTCTCTCGAGGACCCGCTTAACGACATCGGCACTGTGCAAGACGATTTTTCCGACCCATTGCTTCGTCTGGCCAACAAGGTCGTCGATGAGGATGCAGCGGATGTCGTCATCCTCGCCGGGGCGCCGCTGGCTGGTTTGGCACGGTCCTTGGGGGGTCGGATCCCGGTACCTGTAGTGGATGGAATATCGGCAGGCGTCAAACAATGCGAAGCTCTCGTCGCCCTTACTACGGGAACGCACCAAAAGGGCAGTCTCAGCCGGCCGCCTCAAAAGAACAACATAGGCCTGTCCCCCGAAATCCTGCGTGCCCTCAACACCCGCCCCCAACGCTGATTCCGGCTGTTCTGCCATGGCCTGCCCGCGCAGCCGAACCACAAAGGAATTGTCATGAACACCGAGCCCGACCTGCTGATCACCAATGCCGTGATCGTTAATGCAGGAATCACTACAAAAGGTCACATCGCCGCCGCTGGCGGCCGCATTACTGCTATTTACGATCAAGCACAATCACCCGACAGTCTTCCGGCCGGATGCCGTGTCATCGACGCTGCCGGTCGCACCGTCATCCCGGGAGGAGTTGACGCTCACTGTCATGTTGAACAGGTAACCGGATCGTATAAGTCCCTCGATTCCTTTGAGACAGCTTCCATCGCTGCTCTTTGGGGCGGTACAACAACCATTATCGACTTCGGAATACCCGCGAGTACCGCCGAATCGCCGCTGGAAGCGGCCGACAATAAGATGCGCCTGGCCGAGCAGGCACGGTGCGATGTCGCGTTGCACGGCAGCGTCATCCAATGGGACGAGACGGTCCCCGCACAGCTGGAAAAGTTGGCTGCTTACGGAATCAGTTCGGTGAAGCTGTACATGACCAACCGCGGTTCAACCATGGCCGATGACGACACAGTTGTTAACGTAATGAAGGAAATGGTGCGGTTGGATGGACTGACCTACATACATGCCGAACATGACCCAATCATCGCCGACTGCACCTCCAGGCATGTGAACAGCGGGGCGACCGGAATCGAGCACTTGCATCACACCCGGCCGGAGCTGGCGGAATCCACGTCGGTGCAGGAAACTCTCGCCATGGCCGAATACACTGGAGCGCCGGTGTATTTTGTCCATCAAACAACTCCCGAGGCCGTGGATCTGATCACTGCCGCCCGGAACCGCGGGCTAACGGCCTATTCTGAAACTTGTCCGCACTATTTGGCGCTGGACGAAAGTGTTTACGCCGGATCAGCCCCCGAACGCTATGCCTGCTGTCCTCCCATGCGGAGTCGTGAAACAGTTCAAGCACTGCTTGAACGCACGGTATTCGGCCAGGTACACACCATCGCATCCGACCACTCGTGCTATGACCTTGAGCAAAAACAATCGCGCAAGGACGACATCCGTTTCATGCCACATGGGCTGCCCGGGGCGGAAACGCGCATGCCCTCAGCCTTCACCAGTCTGGTGGTCGAAGGCGGGATGACTCTGCAGCAGTTTGTGGAACTCTTCTCTGCCGGTCCCGCCCGAATCAACGGTTTGCCTTCAAAAGGAGTAATCGCCCCCGGCTATGATGCCGACCTAGTCATTTTCGATCCACTGCAAAAACAAACAGTGGACGGGACAGCCCTGCACATGGGCACCGACTTCTCACCTTTCGAGGGGATGGAACTGGTCGGGTGGCCATCCATCGTCGTCAGACGAGGGACAGTGGTGTTAGACGAGGGTGTCTTCTCAGATCCAGGACCTACCGGCCTATTCCAGAGCCGGCTCGGAGTACGGGCCATGCAGGAACCGGCGACCGAAGGAGCTTCCCATGATTGAACGTTCAGCACGAATTGGCATGATCGTCCCTTCATCCAATACTTGCCTGGAACCCCAGACGTATCGCGTTCTCGGTCAGCGCACCGACGTCACAATTCATTTTGCCCGCATTGACGTCACCAGGATTGCACTCGATGGGGGTTCGAAACAGCAATTCGATGCTGCAACGATGACGTCGGCGGCCAAACAGCTCAAGACGGCTGATGTGGATGTGGTGGCGTGGAATGGTACGTCGGGGTCATGGCTTGGATCGAAGCACGACCAAGCCATAGCGGAAAGCATCACCGCGGCTACGGGACTAGCAGCCACCACATCAACACTCGCCTATCTGGAAGCTTTCGCAAGATTCGGACTTTCACGCGTGGGATTGATCAGCCCCTACACCAAGGACGTGAATGAGGCTATCGTACGCAACTATGCCGCAGAGGGTCTGGAAGTCGTGGCCGAGCACCATCTCGGCTTGAGCGTCAACGAATCGTTCGCCAGTGTTGCGCCAAACGAACTGCTTGCACCTTCACTCGAGATGGCTGCCTCACGACCCGATACGATCATTTACTTATGCACCAATCTGTATGGTGCACCGATGGTAAAGCCGGTCGAAGGCGAGACAGGCGTTCCAGCCCTCGACTCTGTCGCCGTTACTTTGTGGAGATGCCTGGACTTACTGAAACTGCCGAAACTCGAGAGCCAGTGGGGCAAACTTCTTGGCTGAATGACCAATAACGACGACCCGGCGACGACGGCGGCACCCGGGTGAGTGCCGCCGTCGTCGTTACTGTTGGCCCGGTTAGATATTGCCGCCGGCCGCGCGGCGGTGCTTGATCAGGCTGTCCACAATCTCCCAGATACCGATGATCACAGTCCCGGCGATCACGATGCTGCCGAGCACGGCCTCGTTGAACGGGTTGCCGGTGGCGGCTGCGTATGCCGAGGCGAACTGAGGGTTCATCCATTGCTGCGTGCTGACCAGCAGCACTACGAAGCCCACAGTCACCACATCGAGCACCGCATTGGCGACGACGACAGACATCTTCCACCGTCCGGCGAGATACTTCCAGAGCTCCATCCCGATCCCCAGCGCCAACAGCACCATGAAGGCGGGGATCCAGGCATTCCACAGCTCCGGCTCCAGCAGCGGAATGGCGCCGTCGGCATTGCTGAACACCGACCGGAACTGCTGCCAGACGATGGCGACCGCCGCGAAGATCAGCAGCACAATTCCGACGGCGCTGTCGACTGCCGTGATCTGGCGCTTGACCGGCACCGGAGGCAGGTCGTCAACGCTCCAGCCCCCGGGGCCGGGCTTCAGGCTCCTATTGCCAGACAGTTCGTTCATCCGGTCGACGAAGGTGAAGAGGATGGTCAGCCAGAAAAAGATCTGAATCCCTACACCTATAGCGTGTCCGACGGACTCAATAATCGTTTCGATGACGTTGGCCCCGGGGTCCCACAGCCCAATCACCAGTCGAACGACCAGCACCAGCGGCACCACGATGCCCAGGATCAGCTTGAGGATGTGCAGATACGCTTCAAACACGTCCGGGCCGATCAGATAACGGCGCGGCGGGGCATAGCTCTCGGCGAGCGCCCTCGGATTGCCCAGTTCGGTCAGCGCGTCGCCGACCGCGTCGTCCGACCCTCCCCTGGCCTCCACCATGTCGGCGATGGCGCCGCGCAGCTCCTGTCCGACGTCGTCCCTCATGGATTCGGGCAGCCGCCGCTCCACCTGCCAGATGTAGCGCTCCTCGAGGCTGCTTTGACTTGTTTTCATGACTTCTCCCGTAGCAAGGTTTCGATATTGCCGTTCAGCTCGGCCCACTCGGCGGCCAGGCGGTCCAGGAAGCGGGTGCCCGTCTCGCTGACGGCGTAGAACTTCCGCGGACGCGGCTCCTCCGTGTTCCACTGACTGGTCAGCAGCCCTTGTTTTTCGAGCCTGCGCAGCAAGGGGTAAAGGGTGTTGGCATCCACCGCAAAACCCGCATCTTCGAGGGTGCTCAGCAGTGAGTATCCGTAGTGCTGGTTGCGCAGCACGCTCAGGCACGCCAGCACAACGGAGCCTCTGCGGATCTCCTGGATGTGCCCGGCCAGTACTGCCTCTTCATCGTCCATGTCTGACACAATAGTGTGTCTCACACATTATCGTCAATAGCACTGCATGGTTTGAAGAACACTATCCGGAAGTGGCGTGTGCGGCGGCTATTGTCACGTGCGCCGGCGGCTATACTGCACAAGCAGAATCAATCGTCGACCGCGCCGAAGGGGAGCACCGCTGCATGAGCGAAGCAACGCCCTAGAGCCTTGCCACCCGACAGCGCTTTATCGACGAGGCGCTGCGTTTGTTCAGGGAGAGCGGTTACGAGCGAACCTCCATGGGACAGATTGCGGCCGCGGCCGGTGGAGTCTCGACGCCGGCGGCCTGAACCCTGCCGAACTCATCACCCTGTTGCAGGCACTGGCGCCGGGCGCTGCCGGGGCGCAGGTGACGGTGTTCGACCCCCACCTCGACACCGACGGCAGGTATGCCCTGCTGTTGACCGATGCGTTGAGCGAAGGACTGCGCCACCTCGGCACGGAACGGAATGGGCGAACCGGCTGAACCGCCTGCCCGGAATCAGCCCTGCCGCCGAGCCGCTCGGGAGCCGCGCAGTTGCTGCAGGTATCCCGCGCCGGCCACCACATGGAGGGCCACTCCAATCACCAGCAAGACCTGCCCCACCGGCAGCAGCCACTCCGCCGCGGGGGCCAGCCCGAACATCACCGCCGCGGTGCCTGCCATCATGATCGCGGTGCGGATTTTGCCAATCCAGGAGACAGTCAGTTGGCGGTCACTGGTGGAGGTGCGGGCGGTGAACACGGCGACGACGGCGTCAACGGCGACCAGCACAATCATCACCAGCCACGGAATCGCCCCGGTGGCCGCCAATGCGGCGGCAATACATACGATGCCCAGTCGATCGGCCAGCACATCCAGGATTGCCCCGACGTGGCTTGCCTGGCCCCACAATCGGGCCAGGAATCCGTCCACCCAATCCGTGGCTCCGAAGAGCACCGCCAGAATGGCGGCCCGCAGTGGCTGATCTTCGGCGAGGACCAGGGCGACCACCGGCACGATCAGCACGAGCCGGAGCATGGTGATGGCGTTCGGTATCGTCCACCACCGGTCTTCGGAGGAGCGGTTGCTCATGCCGTTCTCAACGTCCGGCGGGCGGCAGCGATTCCCCCGTTACCTTTTTAGTAGCCCCGAGTTAAGGAAGAGTTGGGGTTGCTGGCCTGTCGGTCTCGGCATGACTCTGTCCCCCCAGTCGTAAGCATGATCCGGGGGGTGCCGTCACCGGGATTCGATAGGCACCAGGGGATCGCTAATGGGAACCGGACCAGCCGCAGACACCACCGGGGCAAGGTCGGACCGTAACGTGGATGTCGAACTCTGGAGCCGCAGGACATGCCAGCCGTGTCTCACTTGGTCTACATTCTGGAGGTAGCGTGATCGACGATCACCAACACATCGATGTGTTCATCGGCGTCGATGTCGGCAAAACAGATCACCACGCCGTCGCTCTGAACCGGTACGGCAAGAAACTACTCGATAAGGCACTGCCGCAGGACGAGACGAAGCTGCGGGCCATCATCGACAAACTCGCCACACACGGCACCGTGCTGCTGGTGGTGGATCAGCCGGCGACGATCGGCGCGCTGCCGGTCGCGGTCGCTGAAGCCGCCGGCATCGTGGTGGGCTACCTGCCCGGGCTGGCGGTGCGCCGGATCGCGGACCTGCATCCGGGTGAGTCCAAAACGGACGCCCGAGATGCCTTCATTATTGCTGAAGCCGCCCGCACCATGCCGCACACGCTGCGCTCCATCAAGGTCGCCGACGAGCAGTCAGCCGAGCTGTCGATGCTCTGTGGTTTCGACGACGATCTGGCCAAGCAGGCCACCGCCGCCTCCAATCGCATCCGCGGGCTGTTGACCCAGATCCATCCGGCGCTGGAGCGGGTCATCGGCCCGCATCTGGACCACCCCGCCATGGCCGCCCTGCTACAGAAGTATCCGAGTCCAGCAGCCCTGCGCCGTGCCGGACAGGCGCGTGTTGCTGCGCACCTGCGAAAGTCGGCTCCGCGGGCCGGCAAGCGCTGGGCGGGCGAGGTCTTCGCCGCCCTGTCCGAACAGAGCGTGGTGGTGGCGGGCACCGACGCGGCGGCCATCGTACTGGACCAACTGGCCGCGCAGCTGTCTCAGTTCCGCGCTTCCCGTGCCGAGGCCCTGGCCAGGGTTGAGGCCATCGTGGAGGCCCACCCTCTTCACGAGCTCCTGACGTCCCTACCGGCGGTCGGCGTCAGGACCGAAGCCCGCATCCTCACCGAGGTCGTCGGCAAGGACTTCAAGACCGCCGGGCACCTGGCATCCTACGCCGGACTCGCCCCGGTCACCTGGCGATCAGGAACCTCGATCCGCGGCGACCACCCCTCACGCAAGGGCAATAAAGTCCTCAAACGAGCCCTGTTCCTCTCCGCCTTCGCCGCCCTCAAGCACGACCAGTCCCGGGCCTATTACGACCGCAAACGCGCCGAAGGTAAACGCCACAACCAAGCCCTCATCGCCCTGGCCCGCC
>NZ_AUMN01000032.1 GCF_000430705.1 Arthrobacter castelli DSM 16402 | reverse complement strand
CGGTGGCAGACGCTGTCGCGCTGCCTGTCGGTGGCCGGGCCCTTGTGGCCGGGCTGACGGGCGGCGCGATCCCCTTGTTGGCGTTCATTGGCAAGGAGCTTTTAACGCGTTGCTCTGCCTTGCCCCACGTGCCACCGCCAAATTCAAACCCTTCTTTATTTCTTTCCAGAAATAAAGAAGGAAATACAGACACACCGAAACAACAACACCCCCACCCCCTTCTCAGGTGTCCCCACACCCCACCCTTTTTTACCTAGCCCTGCTTGCGTTGTTTTATATAGCGTGAAGGTTTCCAGCCGGGCTCCTACTCCACTGCCGCAGAGGCAGCCAAAAGAGCCGCGATCCGTGCCGTGATTCACCACTGGATGGGAAAGCACCAGCCCACTTCTCAGGCCCACCGCTAAGAACCACCCCCGCTCCGTTCCCTCGCGGCCGCTCTCCCGGCGACCGCGAGGGAACGGATAAGAAAGGACAACGAAACGCCATGGAACGGAACTACATTCACACCTACACCCGCGAGCAAGCCATCGCGGATGGACAGCTCGTAGATGTCAGCGCGGCCGCGGTGGAGTCCGGCTTCCGCATGCCCGTCGCCGTTACTGCCGGCACCTGGTACGAGGCCATCGCCTGGGACGAAGGGCAGAGCGGCCTCCAGGACGAAACCGGCCGACTGTGGGACGTACTCACCACCGCCCACCATGCAGCCCGCGCCAAGAGCCGGAACCGCGAGCAAGGAACGCAATGCGCCTTCACCGTCTATCGGATCCCCAACCACCCCGCAGCAGAGGAACCAGAACCCCTCGACCTCATCCTCCAGCTCTGCCCCGGTGACCACTCCGAGCCGGTACTAACCATCACCCTCCCCGACGAGGACTAACCCCAAACAAACCCCGGTCCTGTCCCCCCCCGGCCAATAGATAGGCAAGACCGGGACAGGAACTGTTCCTTGGCCATTTTGACCAACTCACGGGCAGTCTCGGCCTCGGATTTGTCGCTCTTCGTGTTGGGCCGGATACACCGTTATTCACACAGTCCCGCTACACTTTTTCGGGTGAGGTGGAGTCAAGACCAAGGAGGCGTGTGATGCCGTATACCGATGCTGCTCAGTTGTGTTCCCGGCTGATTCGTTTCGATACCACGAACTACGGCGGGGGCAGCAGCCAGGGGGAACGGGGTATTGTCGAGTACATCGCCGGGCTGCTGATTGAGGCCGGATATCAGCCGACCGTCCTCGGTCCCACCTACGAACGGGCCTCGGTCATGCTCCGGGTACCAGGCACAAACCCGGATCTGCCCGGCCTGCTGGTGCACGGCCACCTCGACGTGGTTCCGGCTGAACCGGACCAATGGAGTGCCGACCCGTTTGCTGGCACAATTGAAGACGGCTACATTAACGGCCGTGGTGCCGCGGATATGAAAGACATGGTCGCTATGTCTTTGGCCACTCTGCTAAACTGGGCCGCCGCCGGTGTCCGGCCCCAGCGCAATGTCGTCTTCGCCTTCGTCGCCGACGAAGAAGACAAAGGTGACTACGGTGCCGTGTGGCTGGCCGAAAAGCATCCGGAACTCTTCGAAGGCGTAGAAGCAGCCATCGGTGAATCCGGTGGCACGGCGACACTGTTGGAAGCGGCAGATGGTTCAACCGTGCGCCTGTATCCGGTGGCCACTGGAGAGCGCGGCACCGCACACATACAGCTGCGCGCAACCGGCACCTCAGGCCATGGCTCCCGGCCGAATGAAGATAATCCGGTCAAGCATTTGCTGGACGCGCTGCAGCGGATCAGCAACCATAATTGGCCGCTCGCCTTGTCGAAAACAGTGCAGAGCTATTTGGAGCAGAGCAACGAGGCCCTGGGGTACTCAGTTGACCTTAGTACCGAGGCCGGAGTCGATGCTGCTGTGGAGCATATCGGTGAAGCCGGCGAGGTGGCCAGGGCGACCATTCGCTGCTCTGCCACCCCGACAGTGCTTAAAGCCGGCTACAAGGTCAACGTCATTCCAAGTGTTGCTGAAGCCGAAGTTGATGTGCGCTGCGTGCCTGACAGCGAAGCGGAAACGCTGGCGACCATCGACCAATTACTCGGCGAAAAGGTGTCCCGCGTCTTCCTCTCCCATCAGCCGCCCCTGGAGTCTCCAGTTGACTCACAGTGGTTCGCTGCGATACGGGATGCTCTACTGCGGCACGA
The DNA here is from genome assembly GCF_000430705.1 of Arthrobacter castelli DSM 16402. Lineage (GTDB taxonomy): Bacteria > Actinomycetota > Actinomycetes > Actinomycetales > Micrococcaceae > Arthrobacter_C > Arthrobacter_C castelli. Next base: position 41,264 of record NZ_AUMN01000032.1, on the reverse strand, counting down.
CCCGGAAGCTGTCGTCGTTCCACATTGTCTGGGCGGCGGAACGGATGCCAAGGCGTTTGCCCCCTTAGGAATCCAGTGCTACGGCTTCGTCCCCCACGGGGCCGATCCCGAGGGACGGACATACCAGGGAGTACATGGCATCGACGAGCGAATTCCGGTGAGTTTCGTACGGACCGGGCAGCGGATCCTGCACGACTTTCTCACCGCTGTTTAGTCGACGAGCAGGACGTCAGCGCTGAGTGCGGCAATGCTCTGAATGGCCTCGTCGGCTTCGTCCTGCTGGTAAGCGCGGGTACAGACCGCAAGCACATAGCTGCCGACGGCGCTGCCGTTGGCAGGCTGAAAGAATGCCACATCGTGCCGGATGCCGTCCACCCAGCCGGATTTGCTTCCCCATTCCGTGCCTGGCGGAAACGCTGGACCGATAATGCCGATCTGTTGCGCCCGCAGTAGCTCCAACATCAGTTCAGTTCCAACAGGTCCTGCTGCCGCTCCGGTGATTATGGAATGAAGGACAGCGGTGAGATCACGTGCGGTGACATCGCAGGTGCGGCCGGCTCCGCGGGCCGGCAAGTCCCCAATCAGCCGTTCCATTTTGGAATCTGACGCTCCGCAGTTTCGCAGCGCAGCGTTGATTGAGTCCAGACCGACCAGTTCCACCACCATGTTGGTCGCCTCGTTCGACGAGACGGTGATCATGCGACGCAGCACCTCGTTCAGGCTGACTTTCGCTCCGGGCGGGGGCATTCCCGGATCTGCCTCCTCCGGATCGAAAGCGAAATCACCGGCGCCGCCGATCGCGCTGGTGAAGGTGTCCTGGGAAATCAACTGCTGGTCCAGGCGGAGGCCGCCTCGTTCCACTTCCTGTACCGCGGCCACCAGGACGGCGAGTTTCATGGTGCTGGCTGCATAAAAGCCCGTCCCTGCGTTCCGCGACGCCAGTATGTTGCCGGCAGGATCCAACAGACAATAGGAAATGGCGGGAACTCCGTCGCTGTAGTCAGAGAGGACTGGCATGGATTCCTTCCAGCCTAGAGACGGTTGGGGGCAAACGGCAGGTGGGGCAGTGTCTGGTACCAATACGCCACAGACGAGTATGCGTCTCCACGCTTGTTGGCGTGCCCGTGTTCAATGCTCACCCTGATTTCGGTACTGAAGGTCACTGGGTCCTCGACATGGAACCGGTACATCGAAATCTCCCCACTCCAGTTCTCTCCCCCGGGTAGAGTCAGGCCGTGATACGGCGCGGCATAGGACTGGGTAGGGCACCACGCCGTGTTGAAGTAGTCCTCGGTTCCGGTGCCGTGCAGGCTTGGAGGAAACGGCTCGCCATCGATGAAGATCATGTCATCACCCTCGCCATACCAGTTCCATTCATCAGTCTCGCGCAGGTTCTTGATCGACAACATACACCCGACATAGTGCCCGCGACCACGGGCCTCAAGAATCGTGTAATTATTCCGGCCATCCAGATTGGTGCCGGTCGTTTGGAACTGATGATTGGTCTCATCACCTTGGTCAGCGGGGGTGAAAGTCTGCTCCCGGTATTGCGCATGGAAGTAGCCAAGCTCGGCGTTGAGAGCATCAAGTTCTTCCCAGTCAATGTAGTAGTAGAAGTAAACCTCGGTCTCGGTCAGCTCGCTGATCAATTCAAACCTCGCGCGCTGGGCAAAGGGCATGTGGAAGAAGCAGTTCAGCCCCTGCCCGTCCTCCGGGCTCATTTGCAGGGGCACGGAGATGAAGTTCACTGTCCGCCCGTGACCCATGCCGAAGAAGTCCGACAGCGGAGCGAGCACGCTGGCGGACGGTTCGTCGTCCCACGTGACTTTTAACCAGAGTTTGCGCAGGTAGTCCGGCTCCCTGTCCGGTGATCCGGCCACCGGTGCAACAGTTGTCCAGATGTGCTGCACTGAGCCGGGCCCGCTGATGTCTGCGAGCTGCACGGTTGCTCCGGGAGCCACTTGGAGCCGGTCCCGATTACCTCCGGTGCGGTCCCAGCTGGATTCCCTGCGCCGGCGGGAACTTCGCAACCGGGGTAAGTCTCTCAAACTCGAGCCAAAATCTCCGTATTCTTGCTGCACTTGCTTTTGTCCTGTTGCCATGTGGCGTGCTTATCCCGTCTCTGATGGTGGTGTAGTCGTTGCGGTTAGCGCAGTTCCGGTTCTGGCTTGAAGCGCCCGTCGTTTCGTCCTTTCCGCAGGTCTTCAACGGTGAGGAAGATGGTGTAGTCCTCGCCATCCGGCCCGATTAATCCAAGGTCGCATTTGGCTCGTAGCGCGACGGCTTCCGGATCCAGCACTGAACGCAGAGCCGTCTCGCATTCTGCCAGCACCGGTATGTATCGGGCTTCGCCTGCCAGATCCTGCAGCTCCTGCGGATCTTGGTGGATATTGTAAAGAGTGGGACGCTCATTGCAGTAATAGGTGTACTTATAGTCTCGGAGCCGGATCATGTACCAGCTGTCCTTGAAGAAGTTGCCGTGGTGTTCGGAGAACACCCACTCGGGGCGAGCCGTGGCCTCGTCCCGGATCAACGACAGCCAGCTTGTTCCCCGCCGGTCAGGCTCGACATCCAGGCCGGCCATACCCAACACGGTTGGGTAGAGGTCCACCAGCGACACTGGTTCATCGCGCACCTGCCCGGCCGGCAACTCCGGCCCACTGACGATCAATGGGATACCGACGGAGCCCTCGTAGGAACACTGTTTATAGAATAACCCGTGCTCGCCAAGACTCTCGCCGTGGTCGGAGGTGTAGATGATGTAGGTGTTGTCGTACAGGCCTTGCGCCTTCAGCTCATCAATGATGCGGCCAATCATCGCGTCCATTGCGGTAACCATGCCGTAATAGGCGGCTACCGTCCGCCGAACATCCTCCTCCGTGATGCCATCGGTACCTTGGGCACGCTGGAAATGCCGCAACGCCGGGTGCAGGTTCTCATTGGGGAACGAAGCATCGAACGGCATCTCGACCTCGTCGGGGTAGTACTGATCGAAATACTCCTCGGGTACGCAGTATGGCCAATGCGGATACAGCAATCCGACGTACAGCGCCCATGGCTCTTCACCGCCGGCTTTTCCCTTTTCCCGTAGATAGTCGACTGCCCAGTCCATCACAATGCGGTCATGGTCCCAGAAGCCATCCCGATCGTCATGGCCGGTTCGGCCATCAGTTAGGTGCGGCTGACGAATACCGGAATTTTTGATGTGTGCCAGCTTGTCCGGTCGAACATAACCCTCCAAACGAGGCGCGAACGGTGTCTGCCGGGGATACTCGGTCCAGGCCGGCCGGTATTCGAGAATCTTATGCTCGTTAAAACCGGCATCCTGGTAGTCGCCGCACATATCGAGTTTGCCCAGCATGGTGGAAGGAATGCCGGCTTCCCGCAGCCTTCGCGACCAAGTCGTCTCGCTTCGCTCCAGCGGAATGTACAAGAACCAACTGCCCACCTCGTGCGCATATTTACCAGTCATGAAGCTCATTCGGGACGGCACGCACACCGGAGAGTTGCAGTATGCGTTGGTGAAGTACGTGCCGGCGTCCGCTAACGCGTCAAGATTGGGTGTCTCGACGTAGGGGTGCCGGCGGTAGCCGGACATCAACGGATGATGCTCATCGCTGCAAATCACTAGTATGTTTGGTTGCGTCATCGGTTCCTTTGGTGGTCCTGCCGCTCCGGCCGCTGAACGCCCGTGCCGTCAGCTCATTTGAAGGCCGGAGGCATGGAGCGGCTTCCTGTCAGCGGGCGCTATGACTTCTCCCGGCCGATTATCGCCTCTGCTTGGTTGCCCGCAGGCACTGTCTGGATTTTCTTTATTAAGCCATGTGCTGGACATGACCACACAAAAGATCATAAGTGCCAATAATTGCCAATACAATATCCCTATTGTTACATTACAATGATGAGTGAAGTGACGACCGCGACCACACTGGGATGGTCACCGGAAGAGCCGACGGCTCGAGGCGTAGCCAACGCGGTCAGCCGGGCAATACGTGAAGGTACCTTGAAACCGGGCATGAAGCTGCCCCCGATTCGATCAGTAGCCGCAGAACTCAGGCTGTCGCCCACCACCATTAGTGCCGGCTGGTCGCTATTGGCCAGGTCCGGAGCGATCCAGACCGATGGTCGACGCGGGACCACTATTGCAGAGATCCATCCCGGTTCGGCGCGATACCGGAAGGCCATGGATCGGCACAGTTTTTTCACACAGGATTTGTCTACCGGTGTGCCCGATCCCTCGCTGCTGCCGGATCTGTCGACGGCCCTGCAAACGCTAACCACGGCTGCCACCCCCGGGGGATATTTAGACGAACCGGTAGTGCCGGAATTACTTGCACTCCTTCGGCAGGACTGGCCGTATCCAGCCGAACAGTTCACGATCGTCGACGGTGCGATGGACGCCATCGAGATGGTCAGTCGCGCCATGGTGCGCTTCGGCGACCGCGTCGTCGTCGAACATCCCACCTTTCCGCTGTTGCTCGATCAGTTGGAGGCAGCGGGAGCCGACGTTGTCGGGGTCCCCCTTGATGATCAGGGCATGCTGCCTGGACCGCTGGCGGAGGCCCTCTCCGTATCGGCCGCAGCCGTACTGGTACAACCTCGGGCACACAACCCCACCGGGGTGTCACTCACGACCACGCGGGCCCAAAAGCTGGCAGACATCATCCGCGCTGCTGGCTCAACAGTCATAGAGGACGACTCGGCCGGCTCAGTCGCCGTAACCGAAGCGATCAGCCTTGGTTCCTGGATCCCTCAGCAGACACTGCATATACGCAGCTTCTCGAAATCTCACGGTCCAGATTTGCGTCTGGCCGCGATGAGCGGACCAGAGACGGTAATCGATGCGATCGTCTCGCGCCGCCAGCTCGGCCAGGGTTGGAGCAGCCGGTTCCTCCAACGGATCCTGCTTGGCCTGTTGATCGAAGAGGAGCCCGTCGCCCAGGTGGCGCACGCCCGCGAGGAATACCAACGCCGTCGGCAGTCGGTCATCACAGCACTGGCCGAACGGGGCGTCGAAGTGGGAGGAAATGACGGCATTAACATTTGGGTTCCGGTCGCCGATGAGTCTGCCGCCATTGTTCGACTGGCCAGTCAAGGGATAGGCGTTACGCCCGGGGCCCCGTTCACAGTTCTGGCTGACTCCCCCGGACACATCCGGGTGACAGTTGGAGCGGTGGCCCATTCGCACACCGAACTGGCCGAGATGATCGCACAAGCCTCCCGCGCCGGCGGGTGGGTCGGCGGCCGCTGACGGTGGATTCGGTCAGAGACAGCAACCAGGCGAGCCGAGGTTATGAAAATTTTCGGGGCATTGCCCGTGAATTAGCCTCGGAATCGACACCGTCGTGGCCACCGGAGCGCCGAGCAGCCTCCGGCGCCCCGAACGTGATCGTCGTGCTGCTGGACGACATGGGTTTCAGCGATGTCTCCCCCTATGGCAGCGAGATCGATACCCCACATGCGCAGGCCCTGGCGGATGCTGGCTACTGCCTGACCAACTTTCACAGCGCACCGGTCTGTTCGCCGGCTCGGGCCGCACTGCTCACCGGACTCAACCCTCACCGGGCCGGCTTTGGCAACGTTGCGCACAGTGATCCTGGCTACCCGGGTTATAGCATGGAAATTGCCGAGAACGTGCCCACCATCGCTGAGTCCTTCCGCGCCGGCGGTTACACCACCTTCATGGTGGGCAAGTGGCATCTGACCAAGGAGTCACAACTCCACGACGGGGCAGACAAAAGCTCGTGGCCACTGCAACGCGGTTTTGACAGCTATTACGGCTCGATGGACGGCTTTACTACCCTGTTCCATCCGCACCGGCTCATACGCGACAACACGGCACTGGTTGTGAACGAATTTCCGCCGGACTATTACCTGACCGATGATCTAACGGATCAGGCCCTGCGGATGATGAAGGGATTGCGCGCCAGCGAACCCGAAAAGCCGTTCTTTTTGTACTTCGCACATCAGGCAGTGCACGGTCCGCTGCAGGCCAAAACTGACGACCTGAAGAAGTACCGGGGACGCTACAAAGAGGGCTGGGATTCCATCCGCGCTCAGCGCTTCGCGCGACAGTTGCAGAACAAGCTCTTTCCCCCCGGAACAGTGCCGGCGGACAATACCCAAGACGCCGACGTAGGGGTGCCAGCCTGGGAAAGCCTGACCAATAAACAGCAGCAGCTCTTCGCCCGGTACATGGAAGTTTATGCGGCCGCTGTCGATAACGTGGACCAGAATCTCGGACGGCTGATCGAGCACCTCAAGGCGAGCGGGGAGTATGAGAACACCATTATTGCCTTCACCTCGGATAACGGTGGCACTGGGGAAGGCGGCCCCGGGGGCACCCGCAGCTACTTCAGCCAGTTTGTCAGCCTTGCCGGGATCCCTGGGGACTGGCAGCGGGATGTAGCCCGGGACCCTGACGATATCGGTGGGCCACGCGCATTTGTGCACTACCCCCGTGGCTGGGCCTACGCTTCCAATACCCCGTTCCGGCTCTTTAAGTTCCACACTTTCGAAGGCGGCGTTCGGGTGCCGCTGATGGTTTCCTGGCCGGCCGGTCTACCACGGGCCGATAACGATGACGGGGTCCGGGAGCACTATGCGTATATGACCGACTTGGGCCCCACCCTGCTAAAGCTGGCCGACGTCACCGCCTTGCCTGAACGGCACGGGCACATGGCGCCGGCCGTCGATGGAGTGTCTTTCGACGCCTCGCTCCGCGAGTCCGGTTCCTCCGCCAGCCATCGGGAGCAGTACAGCGAGTATGCTGGCCACCGCGCATACGTGGCCGGCCCATGGAAGATCGTGACCCAGCACCGCCCGGGTACGGAATTTTCCGATCTCGAGTGGCAGCTTTACCATCTGGGTAAGGACCCGGCGGAGACCCACGACCGCGCCGCGGACCATCCGGATAAGACGGCCGAGCTGGCCGAGAAGTGGCGGGCAGCCGCGTGGCGCAATACCGTCTTCCCGTTGAACGACGACGGCTCGCTTTCCCGGAACCGGCCCTCCACTGAACTGGTGCTGGAGGAGCCGGTGACCTTGTACCCAGGAACTCCCACTTTGGAGCGCTTCCGGTCAGCCAAGCTGACCAAGCTTCGCTCGTTTGACGTTGCCATTGACTTTTCCTGGTTCGAGGGGGACGCCGGCGTCTTGGTCTCGCACGGCGATCAGGGTGGCGGTTACGCGTTATACGTTGAGCACGGCTGTGTCTGCTTCGCCTATAACCAGTACGGTGTCATGCATCGGTTTTCCAGCAGCCTTACACCTGGTCAGCGGTCGGTGCTTCTACAGTTTAATGCGCTTCCTGAGGTCAAGTGGCGCGTAGTCGCAGAGTTGGACGGCGCTCCCATCGGCGAGCTGAAGGCGGTGCTGCAGTTGGTGGGCATGGCTCCCTTCACCGGAATAAGCATAGGCGTAGACCGCGGCAGCCCGGTGGACTGGAATCTCCACGAGCGCCACGGCAGCTTCGCCTACACCGGTGCCTTGCAGACCGTTCGCTACCTTCCCGGGACGAAGGCATTCTACAACGCTGAGCAAATAGTGCAGGTTGAGCAAGAGCTGGCACGCATATACGACTAATGGCTTCGATTAAGGGCACAAACGGATGAATGATCAGCAAGAAGAGTGGAACGAGCGCTCTCACCAGTGAATATTCTGGTCCTCACGGCCGATGATACGGGCGACCAATTGGCTGCCGAAGGAATGACTTCCGGCGTACACATGTGGGCGCCACAGAGTATGCCAACCGGGCAGATCGGCCATCATGACCTGCAGATGGCCGCATCGGAATGAAGCTGGGTGCTTCGGATCAACCGGGATGATGTGCCGGTGCTGACGGAGCTTCTCAAGCTGCGCGGTTACAGCACCAACCCGTTGAGCGGTTCAACTGGACCTTCCGCCGTGACATGCGCGGAGCTCAGACTGGGCCGCGACGCTCAACGATACAAGGATGCGGCACTGGCTTTTTTCGGGAAGCGCCAACCCCGGGCGCGCCTTGGTTCTTCATGGTCAATGCACCATGACACGCACCACCGATTCCACGGCAGTGAGCAGGAACAGGAGGAGTTTCGTGCAGCCTTGCGGGCCGAAATTCCCGCTCCATCCCGGGAATCGGGGCCCGAAGACGAAGTCGATTCTCCAGGGTTCCTCGAAGACATACGGCTCGAGTATGCCGAATACCTCAATTCCTCGCGGCGTTGCGCCGACGGCGTGCTGACCGTGCGAGAGGAGCCCCAAGTCCGCCGACAATGGCATGTCGTTCCCCATTGCGAAAGCCAACTGCTATCTACGCATAGCATAATGACGCCGCTAATCACGCGGTGGCCCGGGTCGGTGCAGACGAACGCTTTCGCCAGCATGCTCGATCTATTCCCAATTCTGCGACGTCGCCGCGATCGGTGCCCTGGACGGCATCGACGGACGGTCTCTGCTGCCGCTCCTGCTGTGACAAACCATCACTCACCGTTCGGAGTTATTACCATCTTCCACGAGACCGCCGTCAAGCGAAGATATGAAATGCGCTGCAGAAGGGGGATTAGGGCTACATTACAGTGACGTTCTCACGCCGGTACAAGCGCGGGTCGCGGCGTGGGTGAACTGCACCGATGACCCGCTGCGCCCAACATTCCTGGCCTTCCGACAGGGAGTGATGAAGCTCTTAGCTTTCCTTCTCCCAGCCAATGTCTTCGGCAGGAACAGTCAAAAATCCCGCGGGGCCCCAGTTGGCCAGACCGGTTCGCACTGCGGTCATGAGCGGTCCGGTGGACCGTGGGAAGGTGCCAAACAGATGTAACGCCTCCGACTCAGCTTCGTTTGCAGCCGCTTTTGCTTTTTCCGGATCCTTGATGGTCGAGATCGCTTTCAGCTCCTTATCGAGCTCTTCATTTCCCACGCCCGGATAGTTACTGGCGCTGTCTGAGCAATAGAGTTGGCAAGCAGAGTCCGCGTATCCGAAAGGAGCGCCCCCAAAGGCCCAGTACATGGAAAGCATGTCGTACCTGCCTTCGGAAAGCGTAGTGCTGAATTCGGTACCCGGCCGATTGTCAATAACCATATCGATACCGATCTCTTTCATCATCTGCTGTTGGGCACGAGCCAGGGCAGCAGTCAAAGCAGAGTCACCGAAGTTGACGAGATCAAAGGTGGCTCGTTCGCCCTCTTTGGTGCGGATGCCGTCCTCGCCTTCGACCCAGCCAGCCTCCTCCAGGGTCTGTTTCGCCGCTTTCGGGTCGAAGTGCAAGTCTGCAATATTGTCTTCGTAGCCGGCCTGGAATGGACGCATTAACACGGAGCCAGGTGGCTCTTCCTCCCAGTCGAGCCCTCGGAACTCAATCTCGGACAGTTGCTGGCGGTTGGTGCCGAGAAATACCGCCTTGCGCGCCGCATCATCAGCAAAAAAACCCTCATCCTTTTTACGCAGTACATAGACATTGGTATTGGTATTGATTCCACGGCGAATCATCGCTTCGCCGGGGTCCATTCCTTGCACTTGTTCCAGCCGGTCGGCCGTAGCGACGCTCGTGGAATCCAGTTCTCCGTTGACGAATGCGTTGATGCTGGCGGACGGGTCCATCACGGTGAAGGTAATTCGGTCCAGCTTCGGTGGGTCCCCCCACCAGTTGGGGTTGGGAACCAGGGTGATGGTCTCGCTGGTTTTGTTGTAGTTCTTCACAATATACGGGCCGGAGAGCATATCGGTCGGGATCTCTTCCACCCAGGCCTCATTGAATACCTTGGGATCCGCGTTGTCGGGGTGCAGCAGCCGGGAATTGCTGAAGAGCGATTCAAATGGATAGAACGGGGTCTCGAAGGTCACAACCACGTGCTTGGGGGTTTCGCCCTGTTCGACGCTCTCAATATTGCTGTAGCCGTCCGTGCTGTATGGCTGGAATTTCTCGTTCTCGCCATTCATGGCGGTCCAGGTGGCTTCGAACGCGGTCCAATCAATCGGCGTGCCGTCGTTCCACACCGCATTCGGATTGATCTCATACTCAACCACCATAGGTTCTTCGCTGGTGACTTCGGCTGAGAGCAGGTAGTCCTCGTTGAGAGACGGTTTCCCGTCAACGGTCAACATCCATGGCTGCGGAGCCAGGTAATTCATCAGCGTACCAGTGTAGACGGTGTTGCCGGCCACGTGATTGACGTTGAATTGTGGGCCAAGGTCACCGATTGCCAGCCGAAGTTCTCCTCCGTCCCGAATGTCTTCCCGGTCAGTGGGATTATTGTAGGCCTCGCCCGCTTCCGGCATCGGAAGCTTACCTTGATACGAGGCAGGCACGCCGTCCGGCGGCTGCTCTTTGATCGCTTCGCCCGTGGGTCCGGTATTCGTAGCCTCACCGCCGCTACAGCCGGTAAGGGCAAGTGCCGACGCCATCACGACGCCGACAATCCTCCGAGTGATTTTCATCTGACCGCTACCTCTCTCGTTGTCCCCTCCGGCGAAAGTCTTAGTGTCGGACGCTATATACCAGTTTGCCCCGTGTCAATAACTACTTTGTGTGGTCTATTTGCCAGCGATAGTCGAATTGAGATCGCGGCTCCGGGCAGCAGCGCAGTGTTACAAATCACACACTTCATAGTCCTGTTACCTGATTGTTATGAGCGATTTGTCGAGGGGGTGGAAAAAGGCAGCCAGCCCTACGTCCTGCGGCCCGGCACCCCAAAGTTACCGGGCCGGCGCGGGGTTGAAACTCGTTCAGGCTTCGTTGCTGTTTGCGCTGATATTGGGCTCTACAAGGGGTAGTGACATGCCTGTCTGTGTTCGGCTTCGGTACCGACCAGCTGTGGTTCCACCTCATCGCACTGCTTCCGGTCCTCGTCTGCGAGCACATCGCGGTATTTCGGGCAGCGGCTGGTGAACGGGCACCCCACATTCGGTTCACTCGGACTGGGAAGGTCTCCGCTGAGCATCACCCGCTCCCGGTTTCGCTCCACCTCGGGGTCCGGAATCGGCGCTGCGGAGAGCAGTGCGTGGGTGTAGGGGTGGGTCGGATGGTTGAACACCTGCTCAACCTCGCCGAGCTCAATGACCTGTCCCAGGTACATCACGGCAATACGATTGGTCAGGTGCCGCACTACCGAGAGGTCATGGGCAACGAAGAGGAAGGAAACACCCAACCCGGCTTGCAGATCTTCGAGCAGGTTAATGATGCCGGCTTGAATTGACACGTCCAGGGCTGAGACGGGCTCATCCAGCACCACGAGCTTCGGCTCGACTGCCAACGCCCGCGCGATCCCGATGCGCTGCCGCTGCCCGCCCGAGAAATGCTGCGGAAAACGGTCAGCATGACCGGATTCCAACCCGACCAGCTCCATCAATTCATCGACGCGTGCTGAGACCTGCTCCTTCTTCCGCCCCTGGGTGGCCAGTGGCTCGGCAAGAATCTCGTACACGGTCATCCGGGGGTCCAGGGACGCAACAGGGTCCTGGAAGACGATCTGCAGGTCATTGCGGATCTGCAGCCTTTCCCTGCGACTCTTAAGCTCTTGCACGTCCTTGCCCATCACCTGGATGCTGCCTGCCTCCGGCGGCATCAGTTCCATGATCGAATGCAAGGTGGTTGTCTTGCCGCAGCCTGATTCGCCCACCAGCGCCAGAGTTTCGCCTTGGTGGATATCGAAGGTTACGCCGTCGACGGCCCGCACTGTGCCGGTGCGGCGCCGGAGGAACCGTCCGCTGGTCAGTGGGAAATGCCGCTTCAGGTTTCTGACTTCGAGTATGGGATCCCGTTCCAGGCGCTGCGTGTCCGCCAGGATCGACGGAAGCGTTTCCGGGACTGGATAGATATCCTTGTAGCTCAGTTCCCGTTGTACGATTTCCTCGGAGCGTACACAGGCTACCAGGTGTTTGTCGTCGGCCGATGTACCGGTCAGCGGGGGTTCGGCTTCACGGCACCGGTCTTCCACCAGCGGACAGCGCGGGGCGAAGGGGCAGCCGGGTGGCAGGTCCACCATCGAAGGAGGGTTGCCTTGCACCGGCACAAGCCGGGCGGAATCGGTCTCATGGGGTCGGGGAACCGCCCCGAGCAGTCCCATGGTGTAGGGCATTTGAGGGCGGTAGAAGATGTCGTCCACCGTCCCCTGTTCCACCGGCCGGCCAGCGTACATTACCAGTACTTCGTCAGCCATCCCGGCGACGACCCCAAGGTCGTGGGTAATCATGATGACGGCCGCACCGGTTTCCCGTTGAGCGACCTTGAGCACATCCAGTACTTGAGCCTGAATAGTGACGTCAAGTGCCGTGGTGGGCTCATCTGCGATGATCACGTCCGGGTCGTTGGCGATGGCAATGGCAATCATCACCCTTTGCCTCATACCGCCGGAAAATTCGTGAGGATACGATTTCAGCCGCGACTCGGCGTTCGGAATCCCTACCAGCGCCAATAATTCGATGGAGCGTTTTCGTATCTGCGCGCGCGACAGGTCCTGATGGATCGCCAGGGCCTCGCCAAGCTGCTCCCCAATACTAAAGACCGGAGTCAGCGCCGAAAGGGGATCCTGAAAGATCATTCCGATCTCATTGCCCCGGACCTTCGACATCCGGGCATCGGTGAGACCCACGAGTTCACGGTTGTTGAGGCGGATCGACCCGGAGACTTTCGCGGCTTCGTCCAGCAAACCCATGACAGCGGTGGACGTGACCGATTTTCCGGAACCGGACTCGCCTACGATCCCAAGGGTCTGGCCGGGTTTGATGTCGAAAGATACCTCACGCACCGCATGTACCAGCCCACTCTCGCTGGGGAAGGTAACTGTCAGATCCCGCACGCTAAGAGCTGCGGGGTGGTCGGGCGCCCTGTCGTTCACTGCGGAATCGGCGGTAATAATGCTGCTCATGCTTTGCCTCCAGATTGTGAAGTGGGATCCAGGGCGTCCCGCAGACCGTCGCCGATCAACGTCATGCTGAAGGTTAGAGCCACCAGCAGGGCCATCGGTACAAGGAGCATCCACGGGGCGGTCAAAAGAGTGCCTGACCCCTCCTGAATGAGCACCCCGAGTGAAGTGTCAGGGGGTTGGATGCCAAAGCCCAGGAACGACAGACCGGTTTCGGCCAGCACTGAGACCACTACGCCGAGCACGAACTGAATAATCAGGATGGAACCCAGATTCGGGATGAGGTGCCGGGTGATGACCTTGGCTGAGGGTACACCCATGTATTTGGCTGCTTGAACATATTCGCGCTCCCGCAGGGACAGTGTCATCGAGCGCAACACCCTGGCGTAACCGAACCAGCCGAAGATCATCAGGGCGAAGGTCAGAGCCAACCAGCCATTGGCGCCGCTGCCGAACGCACTGACGATCATGGCCAACAGCAGGAAGCTCGGAATCGCCAGAAGCATATCGATCAGCCACATGCCGACCCGCTCCACCCATCCCCTGAAGTAAGCAATAGAAGTACCGACGATCGCGGCAATGACGGAGGTACCCAACGAGGCGATGACCCCGATCATCAGCGACTTGCCGAGTCCGCGGACGGCCAGGGCAAACATGTCGGCCCCGGCCACATCCGTGCCGAGCCAGTGTTCCGCGCTGGGCGGCTCTGTGAGCGACATAAAGTCCAGCTCGTCATACTCCCAGGGACTGATGTATGGACCGAATACTGCCAGCAGCACCAGGAGCGTGAAGATCACTACGCCAATATCGGCCGGCACATTGCGTATAAAACGACGCAGAACGAGCCGCCGCTTGGACATCGGCCGCTGTTTGGTTCGAGCGTCCTGCTCAATGACCGGCGTCGACGCTGTGCTCGTGTTCGTCATAATGTCACCTGCTCTAATTGATCCGGATCCGCGGGTCCAGCCACGCAATGACAATGTCAGCCAGCAAAGCGCCGGCGAGGGTGCACGCCCCGCCGAAGGCAGCCACTGCGACGGCGCCATTGACGTTGTTTTGATTGATGGTCTGAATGAAATACTGTCCGAGTCCGGGGATGGCGAAGATCTGCTCAATGAACACCGCGCCGGTGAAAATGGTGGTGATGCTGAAGGCAACGCCGGTCGCCGTCGGAATCAGCGACGGCCGCAGGGCATGGCGGCGGATGGCCTTGGACTTTTCCAGCCCCTTGGCCCGGGCGGTGCGCACATAGTCAGCATTCATCGTGTCCAGCAGGTAAGTCCGTTGCGTTTGGTGATAGAAGTACCAGCCGGCACCCGTCATCGCGATGGTGGGCAGGGTGATGTGCCGCAGCCAATCGAGCAGCGAGGGGAAGAACCCGTTGACGCCCGACTCGCTCAAGCCTGTGACGTAGAAAGCGGTGATGCCAATGGTGTCATTGAAGCTGACAGCGACCAAGACGATGAGCAGCGCTAGGACAAACACCGGCATCACCATGGAAGCAACGCTAAAAACGTTAATTATCCGGTCCCGCAGCTTGTAATGATGGATTGCCGCCCAGATTCCCAATCCCACACCGATGATAATGCTGAGGAAGGTGGCCAGAAAGACCAGTTGTGTGCTGACGAGCATCCGGCGGGCCATCTCGCCGTTGATCGAGGCACCCTCCGGGCTCAGTCCCCAATTCCAGCTCAACACCACATTTTGCAGCCAGGTCCAGTATCGCTCCAGAAGTGGGGTTTTGTCGTTCATGTTGGCGGCGCTCAGGGCTGCATCTATGGCTTCCGGCGGAGGTGTGGGATTCTGGTTGACGTAGTTGCTCCGCGGGTTGAGGAACGCCGACGCCATGAAATATGCCAAGCTGGTTGCGATGAACAGCATCAATGCATAGTTGATCGTCCTGAAAAGTGAAAATTTCAGCATATGCGTTCGCCGAAGATCGTATGAATGACCCTTTGCCGAAGTTGTTGCACGGGATGTATCCCTCTCGAGCCTCGTGTTGTCCCTGGTTGGCGGCGCTCAGTAAGTGGCACCGGTTGCGGTGTCACCGAGTGCCTTGGGTGCCTTGGATCGTATGCCCGTTTTGTAGTGACAGACGTTATACACCACTGTGATCCATGTCAATCGATACTTTGTGTGGTCAGAGACTGGACAGTAACGAAGTCAGCAAGTGCTGACCACGGGGCGGATGCGTGTCTCGAGTCACGCTGGAAGTTCCCTGCCGGCCTCGGATTCTGCGCCGACTTGCCAAGCTGCGGGGTTGATCCGGCCGGAGTAGAGCGGCAACTCGACAGGTTCGTCATCGGGGCTGAACTGCTGCCATGGACGGGAAACGCCTGCCGTGCCGAACTCCCGTACATTGGCGACTTCATCCAGGTCGATCACATCGGTCAAAACCGTCGACTCGGCACCAGGGGCCACGGCCATCGCTCGCCCCTGCGGATCCACCAACAGACTTTGGCCCACACCCTGTGGTGCGGCCGCATTCACGCTTGCCACGTAGACCTGATTCACAATGGCGTTGGCACGCGCCAGCGTCAGTTCTTGAGGGCGGTCCGCCGTCGGGGTCTGAACGAAATTGAGGATCAACTCGGCACCCATCCATGCCAGGTGCCGGCTGCTCTCGGGAAACCAGGCGTCGTAGCAGATGGAAAGTCCCACCCGGCCGATGTCATCCATGTCAAAGACGACAAAGTCTGCCCCCGGAGTTAGCGTCTCGATCGGACGCCACGGGAAGACTTTACGATAAGCGGCAACTCGTTGGCCCGCGGGCGAATACACTGCGGCCGTGTTGTAGAGGCGGCCGTCATCGCCGCGTTCATAAAAGCTTCCCGGTGCCAGCCATATCTTCAAATCCCCTGCCAACCCGGCAAGAAAATCGTCACGCGGTCCGTCGATCGGCTCTGCCGCCAACTCCTTCCCGGGCTCAGCTTCACTGGAGTCGACCACGCCGGCTCCGCACAGGTGCATTTCCGGGTAGACGAACAGTTGCGTAGTTGCATAAAAGCGGGTCAGCTGTTCGAGGCGGGAAGCAAATGACGCGAGGTCATTTGCCGGATGGGCGGGCGCCTGGACGAGCGCGAGCGGGAGTGGCCTTGTCATGGTGCAGCTACCTCATTCCGGAGGGGTGTGATGAGTCACAGTGGACGGAACGAAAACTTAGTGAGAAAAGTGATCGGCTGTCAACAGCAGCGAGGGTACGTCGAGTTCCATATTGGTGGGCCCACTCTCAGCCCAATGCCTCAGCTTAGCCACCACCGCGGAAATCTCCGACGCCGCGTAATGCTCAGCCTCCCAGGCAGCATATAACCGGATGACAAGTTGCCGGCCATTGACACACAAATGAGCTGCTTCAAGCCCAAACAGGGGCGGCTCAACGACGATGGCCGTCCCTGTCCCCGAAGCGGCATGTGACTGTGCAACCGTTGCGGAACTGACCGTTCTTCGATGCCGTAAAGACAGTTCGTGTTCGACCTCAGCGGCAGACACCACCTGCCCAATCGCGCTGCCCGCCCCTGGAATGAGCAGTTCATCGTCCTCAAGTTGCGCCAATTCGACCCTCCCGCCTGCCGCAAACCGGGGGTGTCCTGGTCGGAATTGCAACATCAGTTCTGAGTCGATCAGGGGCTCACTGAAAAATCGGGCCGGCGGGCGGGTGGTCCCCACGGCAAAATCAGCCGAACCGTGCTCCAACTGCTCATAGACCGAAACAGGGCTGAACGCCTGCACGTCGGCGATTGATGACGGCCCCGAAGCGATAAAAGGTGCGATGACGTACTCCATTGTGGTCAACGGGCAGGCCACGACCAATCCAAGTGACCCCGACTCCAATGAGCGCATCAGATCCGTACCACGATCAAGGCGGCGCCGAATGTCTCGGGCGATCGGATAAAACTGCTGACCAGCAGCATTGAGCCGCAGCCCGGTATTCGTCCGATCAAACAGCTGTACACTCAAGTCCTGCTCCAGTGCCGCGAGTTGGCGGGAGATGGCCGGCTGGCTCACATAGCAGCGGGAAGCGGCAGCACTTACCGTGCCCAATTCAGCTACAGCTAAGAAGTAGTCAAGGATGCGCAGTTCCATTATGACTATACGTTATAGCATTCGACACTCATCGGTATTGGACGTTGGAGCAGACACCCCTCAATGTGGAAAGCACCCGTACCGTGAGTTCGTTCACATTCGCTGAGGATGCGCGGACTGAGAGGAAACCGATGAGATCAACCAGGAAGACTTTGGGCATCGCTCTGGCATCGATGCTTGCCCTTGCCGGATGCAGCGGGGGTGACGCGACAAGCAACACCGCTGGCGGCGGCAGCACTATGGAGACCCAGCCGGCCGAAGGCGTGCCGGCCTCATATCAAGGTGAACTACCGCTGCCGGAGGCCGATCAGGCATATAACAACCCCACCGATCGGGAGAGCATCCAGGATGGTGGAAAGTTGCAGTTGCCCATCGGCAGCCTCGGACCGCAGTTCAACAACGCCCACGTCAATGGCAATACCATTTCCAACGGGGAACTGATGCACAAAATCGGCCCGCAGATCTGGGATGTCACCGTCGGTGGCAAGATCACTCCTAACGAGGAGTACCTGCTCTCAGCCGAAGTCACCAGCAAAGATCCGATGGTGGTGGAGTATGAGATCAATCCCGACGCGGTGTGGAACGACGGCACGCCGATTGACTGGACCGCATTCGAAGCCACCTGGACCGCCATGAATGGCGAGAACGAGAAATTCCAGCCATACAGCACGGACGGCTACAGCAACATTGAGAGCGTCGAACAAGGCGATAATCCCAAACACGTCGTGGTGACCTTCGATAAGCCGTTCTACCCCTACACCTCACTCTTTGGCCGGCTGCTGCACCCCGACAATGCGGACCCGCAGGTCTTCAACAAGGGCTGGGTGGACCAGATCCCCACAGAAATGCTTGCCGGCCCCTATACGGTAAAGAAATACGACAAGACCGCCGGCCGGATCGTGATGGTGCCCAACCCCAACTGGTGGGGAGCCGAACCAAAACTGGACCGAATTTCCTACACAGTCATGGAACCCAGTGCGAGTATCAACGCCTTCGTCAACGGAGAGGTCGATGCGACCGAGGTAGGTTCGGCGGATCGGCTTGAGCAGGTGCGCGGCATGGGCGACGAAGCAATGATTCGCCGCGGAATCGGAACCGGCACCCGCACTTTCATGATGCAGGAACAGGAGGAGGGTTTCTTCTCCGATCCCATGGCCCGTAAGGCTGTCATGCTTGGCACCGACCGCAGGCAACTCGCTCAGATTATGTCCCGTGGCCTCGACTGGGAAGAAGAACCGCCCGGCTCTCTACTGTGGCGCCCGTTCCAGGACGGTTACGAAGACCTGATCGCTGATCTGCACTACGACGCCGAAGCAGCCCGACAAACTCTGGAAGAGGCCGGCTGGGTCAAAGGCGAAGATGGCATCCGCACTAAAAACGGTGAGCGGGCCACGTTCCAGTACGTCGACTTCACCGACTCACAGCTCAACGCTGCCGTGGCACGTGCCTACCAGCAGATGATGAAAGCCATCGGTGTCAAATTGGTGATTGACAACCGCCCAGGCAGCGAATTCGCCACAACCGCCTCTGAAGGAACCTATGACATGCTCTCCATGGTCTGGGGTTTCGGCGGTGCACCCAACGCCTATTCAGACTCCGCGTGCCAGATCTACTGCGGCGGAGACGAAGGGACATACTACACCAACATGGTCCATAAGGAACTTGATCAACAGCTCAAAAAGATCTCCACCATCAGCGACGTGCAGAAGGCAAAAGCAACGTCCAAGGAAGCCGAATCGGCAGCATTGCACAACTACGGCGTTTTCCCCTGGTACACCGGACCAGACATGGTCGCAGTAAAGACGGGGCTGGCCAACTACGGCCCCGCAGGGTTCAAAACCGTACCCGCCGAAAACATTGGCTGGGAGAAGGAAAGCTAAGCCAATCCCCACAACCTGCGACGTATGGTGACCCGGCCCGGTGCTCAGGACACCGGGCCGGGTCCCCGGTACGTTTGATTACCAAACATCGGACGAGTTCAAACTCTGCTTTCGGTTCTGCACGACAGTGCAGAACTGACCAGATCACAAGTAACAGAGCTGTGGAGCACGGTGTGGAAACAAATCAATCCATCGGCAGGACTTCTTTTCCTACTACTGGAGGCATGATGCAGCCTGGAGCTGTTGCTACAGATATTCGCGACAACAGACTATTTGGCCCGCCACGGCTGATTCCGGAGCCGGCTTTTGGAGGTCCCGGCAATGATGACATGCAGCTGACGCCGCGGCCGAGCCAGGGGCGGGGAGGTATGGAATTCGACTTTCCCGGCATATCCGTGGGAACCGCTGAGTATTCCGAGGGGCCAACCGGCGTCACGGTGATCGACATGCCGGCCGGTGTGAAGACAGCCGTGGACGCCCGGGGAGGCTCGTACGCGATCAGCGGCGGTGGAAGTGTCAACTACGCTATCTGTCTTGCCGGCGGCTCCATCTTTGGGCTGTCTGCGGGCGGGGGCGTCGCTGCTGAATTACTGCGCCGAAACGGAAACAAAGCCGGTTTCGGGGAGGTGAAGCCAGTTCCCTCGGCTGTCATTTATGACATGTCTGCCCGGGCCAACGCGGTCACGCCGGACGCGGCTTTGGGCCGGGCAGCGCTGGAGAATGCCAAGCCAGGCTATTTTCCGATCGGCAGGGCAGGAGCCGGAGCCAGCGCGTCGGCGGGAAAGGTCACCTGGGCGCGGACGGAATTTTGTGGTCAGGGAGCGGCCTTCGAGCGGTTCGGCGGAGTAAAGGTTCTCGCCGCCGTCGTCACCAACCCTGTCGGGGTTATCGTCAGCCGTGATGGCAGCATCGTCCGCGGCAACTATAATCACGAATCCGGTCGGCGGCGTCACCTGGCAGAGGATTATCAGGACGCCTTGGCATCCGGGCAACCGCCACAGGTCGAGGGCGGCAACACCACGCTGAGTATCGTGCTCACCAACGCCCGAATGGATGACCACCAACTCAACCAGTTCGGAAAGCAGGTACACACCTCGATGGGCCGGGCGATTCAGCCGTTCCAGACGATGAGCGACGGTGACGTCCTGTTTGCGATGACGACCGACGAAGTCGACCTGACACCGGCTGAGTCGAACCAGGATCGGCGGGCGCCGGAAGTGTCCACCGCTGTCGGTGCCCTCGCCGCAGAAGTCATGTGGGACGCCATCCTTGAAAGTGCACGCTGACTGCGTCACTCACAGCCCGGTTTGCGCCAACCGCGCCCACTCCACCGCACAGCCGCCGAGTACGGAAAGAGGAAGTCCCCTGATGCGCATTGACGCAATCTACACCAACGGCAGATTCCGCACGATGGACCCGGCCCGGCCCGCGGCGACCAGCATCGGCGTGCATGGCGGGCGCATCGTCGGAGTGGATGAAGAACTGGCCAATGTTTATGCACACCGTACCGTGGATCTGAACGGGGCTCCGGCGTTACCCGGATTTCACGACGCCCACTACCACCTGTCCATGACCGGACGGCGGCTCCAGTCGCTGGATCTTGGCTCCTTCAGCAGTATGGGGCCACTGTTGGAGGCGGTCCGTGAGCGTGCGAAGAAGGTGCCGCCGGACGGTTGGCTCCTCGGAGCCGGCTACGACCAGAACATCCTCGGGTCCCACCCGGTTGCTGATGCGCTCGACCGCGTGGCCGGCGGCCGTCCCGTACTGCTGCAACACGTCTCGGGGCACATGCACGTGGCCAACACGGCCGCCTTCGAACGGGCCGGCTACCACCGCCGCGAAGGTGTTCCCGACGTCGACGGCGGTTATGTCGTGCGCGACGATGACGGACGCGCCCAGGGGTTGCTGCAGGAAAAAGCCATGGGCCTTATCCAAGAGGCCGTGCCGGGGCCGGGATTGGACGATGTGCAACGAAACCTCGCAGCCGCTTCGGAGCAAGCTGTTGCCTACGGGCTGACCAGCCTGACCGAACCCGGCCTTGGCGGCGGCCAAACGATCGGCAACACCGCCGCCGACTTCCACAGCTATCAGGCCGCTGTCGAGAACGGTGCCCTCAAGCCCCGCATGACCCTGATGCCCTCCATCGGTGCCTTTCACTATCTTGAAGGTTTCCCGGATCAAGGCTGGTTCGGACTTGATCTGGGAATTCGCACCGGTTTCGGTGATGACCGGATCCGGGTGGGCCCGGTGAAGATTTTTTCGGACGGCTCCCTGATCGGAAAATCCGCCGCGATGCATCAGTGTTATCACGGTGAACCCGACAACAAGGGTTTCCTGCAACTGGACGCCGTGGCCCTGATGCGCATCATCGTCGACGCGCACAAGGCCGGTTGGACCATCGCAACCCACGCCATCGGTGATGAGGCAATCGACCATGTAATGGACAGCGTGGAGCAGGCCCAGCGGGAAGCGCCGCGACCCGGGGTCCGCCACCGCATTGAGCACTTTGCGGTCGCCAACGCCGAACAAGTCAAACGGGCCGCCGGTTTAGGTATCGTTCCGGTACCGCAGGGGCGTTTCATTTCGGCTTTCGGCGATGGGATGATTGAAGCCCTGGGCGCCGAGCGGGTTGAACACTGCTATCGCATGAAGTCGCTGTTAAAGGCCGGCATCGAACTGCCGGGATCGACGGATTCACCCGTCGCCGACGGCAATCCACTGCACAGCATCCACGACATGGTGAACCGGTTGACGCACTCAGGCCAGGAGTTGGCCCCGGACGAGCGGCTCTCGGCGCGGCAGGCTGTCCGGGCCTACACCTATGGATCCGCTTACGCCGCAGGCGAGGAACACAACAAGGGCACCCTCTCGGCCGGAAAACTCGCTGACTTCGTCGTCCTGTCCGACGATCTACTCGAAGTTGACCCGGCAACAATTCGCGATGTCACCGTCGGTGCCACTGTCATTGGCGGCCAGAGCGTCTACGACGACGGCGCCCTGCGCACGTGACCGGCACCCAGCAGGCTGACACCGGCACCTGGCCAATGGACTTCCCGGAAGGAAATGCAGTGCACCGCGTCGACGTGGCCGAATTATGCGCCCGGCTCATTCGCTTTGATACCACCAACTATGGGGAAGGCGACTGCAAAGGCGAGCGGGTGATTGCCGAGTTCATCGCCCGCATGCTCACCGACAGCGGCTACCATCCGCACGTCCTGGGGCCGTGTCCCGAGCGGGCATCGGTGGTTCTGAGGGTTCGTGGATCGGACCGTGACTTGCCTGGACTGCTGGTTCACGGTCATCTCGATGTGGTCCCGGCCGAGCCGGAACAATGGTCGATTGATCCGTTCGCAGGCACAATCCAGGACGGGTACATTCACGGCCGCGGCGCTGCAGATATGAAAGATATGGTCGCGATGATGCTGGCTACACTGTTGAACTGGGCCGTCGACGGCACCACCCCCAAACGCGATATCGTCTTTGCCTTCGTCGCCGATGAAGAAGACCGGGGCGATTACGGCGCTGTCTGGCTGGCCGAACAACACCGCGATCTCTTCCACGGTGTTGAAGCGGCCATTGGAGAGGCCGGCGGCTCTCCGAAAGAGCTCGGGGCCGCAGACGGCTCGTCGATACGGCTGTATCCGGTTTCCACGGCTGAGCGCGGCACCGCGCACATGCGGCTGTGCGCGACCGCAACGTCCGGGCACGGCTCATACCCTACAGAAGATAGTGCCCTGGGACACTTGCTGGCAGCTCTGCATCGAATCAACACCTACAAGTGGCCGCTCGTCCTGTCGGCGGCGGTCCGCTCCTTTTTGGAGGAGGCAAACCAAGCCTTAGGCAAGACGGTGGATTTACAGTCCGATGCTGGAGTGGAAGCGGCTGTGGACGCACTGGGCAAGGCCGGATTCATGGCACGCGCAACGATACGTTGCTCAGTCACCCCGACCATGGTTCATGCAGGGTACAAGGTCAACGTCATACCCGGGCTGGCGGAGGCGAAACTGGACATCAGGTCCGTGCCCGGCGGCGAGGTGCAGGCCCTGGCTATCATCGACGAACTGCTCGGCGATAAGGTCACGCGGGAATTTCTCTCGCCAGACGGGCCACGGCCACCGTTGGAAGCGCCGATGGACTCCCCCTGGTTCGCTGCAATGCGGGAGGTGCTGCTGCGGCATGACCCCGAAGCCGTCGTGGTTCCGCAGTGCCTCGGTGCCAGTACTGATGCCAAGGCCTTCGCCCCCTTGGGGGTGCAATGTTACGGCTTTGCCCCCCACGGGCCAGACCCCGAGGGACGCACCTTTCAAGGGGTCCACGGTATCGATGAGCGGATCCCGGTGGCTTTTGTACGATCCGGGCAGCGGATCCTGGATGACTTTTTGACGTCGGTCTAGACCTCAACACCACTTGCCACTCACGCGGACACATCGATCGGGTGCGGTTGGCCCCGTGGCGCTTCGGGTGGCCGTTCCGTCGCGGATTGGTTGCGGCCCCGGTGCACCTGAAGGCGTCGCCCATATCCTTCAGTTTTCATCCCGAAGGTGCCAAGCCATACATCGACAACGCTCGAATCGACGTGTGTGACGGCAGCCTGTGAATGGATCCTTTGGATCTGCTGCGGGCATCGTCAACTAAACCGAAGTTACGTCTATTAAAGATGCTGGGACCCCCGTGTTTGCGGGGGCCCCAGCATCTTTTGCTGGCTTGCTTTCTGGCTACGGTCTCGATTCGGTGAGGTGCTTGTCGATGAGTTCGGTCGCTTGGCGTTGGGTGGTCGTTGGCAGTGCTGTGAGGTCGAAGGCCGCGTCCGTGCCGGCGGCCCGTAGGGTGTTGCGGGTGCGTGTTCCCAGGTGAGCGAGCAGGCTTTGGAAGCTGTAGGCGGCGGTGCCGTCGGCGAGGGTGCGGGTGGAGGCCTTGGCTTGGGCTCGGCTGGACCGGGTGGCGGTGGTGACGGGGTTATCCGGTGTAGGCCTGTCTTCGTCGGTGTAGGTCAGGGGTTTGAGGGCTTGGCGCAGGTGCCAGGTGAGGTGTCCGGCGAGCATGCAGAGGAAGACGTGGGCACGGGTTCGGGTCTCGGTGTGGTGCTGAATCGGCCGGATGAGCAGGTCAACGGATTTGAGGGATTTGAAGATTTTCTCCACGTTCGCCAGTGACTTGTAGACGCGCACGGTTTCAGCGGCGCCCATCGCCTCGGCTGGCACGCTGGTGCGGATGACGTAGATGCCGTCCAGGGCTGTTTCGGCGTCAATCTGGTCCTGCCTGCGAGTGTAGGTCAGGCTCGTGTCGGTGATGTCCGGATCGAAGTGTTTGGCCATCTTGTACTGGTCGATGATCTTGCCGACCTTGACGCCGATTTTGCCGGCTCCGGTCAGCCGCCCGGCGGTGACGGCGGCGGCTACGGAGGCGAGTTCGGCTTCGGTGGCGGCGAGTAACTCACTGCGTTTACGTGCCCGTTCGGCGGCCAGGTCGGGGTTGCGGCAGGCGATCAATCGCTCGCCGGGGTAGTCGGGGTGGCTGATTTCGGCCAGGTCCTGCTCATCGAACAGGCTCATCTGCAGCGGCCCGTCATCGGCGGCCAGCGCTTTGATGGCCGGGGCCCGCAGGCAGGTCACCCAGCCCAGCGAGCCGGCTTTCTTCAACGCCTTGATGCGGGCGGAGGTGATCATCCCCCGGTCACCGACCATGACCATCTCGTCGACGCCGGCGAGGTCCTTGATCTGTGCGGCGATGGCCGTGAACGCGGTCGGATCCGCGGTATTGCCCGGCACCACGCGCACCGCGACGGGAACCCCGTCGCGGGAGGCGAGCATGCCGTACTCGATCTGCTCGAGGCCTTTCTTCCGGTCACGGGAGTAGCCACGGGCGGCCAGCCGGTTGTGGTGGCCGGTCACCCACGACGAGGACAGGTCGAATAATGCCAGCCGATCCGGGTTCGGCCCCTCACCCAAGTACCGGAGGGCCAGCTTCTTCTCAATCTTCTCCTGCCGGCCGGCCAGCCAGTCCATCGCCGCATACGCTTCGTCCGAGGTGACCGGGCCCAGATCGGCGGCCAGGGTGGTGTCTTCGAACCAGCGCAACGACGCCAGTTTCGAGGACGGGGCACACACCCTGGCGATGATCAACCCCATCGCGACGTCGCGGGCCCGGCACGCCGGGCCCAGCATCGCTTCGAACCGAAGCCCGTGTGCCATCCGGGCCACGGCATCGATATGCCCGGCCGGCAGCGACCGGGTGACCTCGAACCCGGCAGCCGCCTCGACGAGGGTCTTACCGGTCAACGACGCGCGCAGATCCTCGACCGCATGCTCGGGCAAAGCGGCGAGGTTGGCCAAGGTCTCGTGTCTGACCTTGGCCCCATCGCGGTACGAGCGGCGCAACAGTACCGACTCGTACTCCACCGTTTCGCCGGCCTTGTTCACCCGCCGCGACTTCGTCCGGGCTACATGCACTGCCTGCTGCGACTTCGCCATGGCCCGACTCTACTCCCGCACACCGGAGGCGTGGCAACCGACACGCCGTAATTTAGTGGCTACATTGCAAGGCCAAAAAGAGAGCTGAACGCCCGGAACCACAAGGAACCAGAGCGATCAGCCCACGTAACTTCGGACTAAAGGTCAGAGGGACAGGTCCCCATGCGTGAAGCGCTGGTTGAACCATCAATGCTCCGAAGAAATCTGATGACAGACCGGCGGCCTCCAGACACGGAAGAGGAGGCTGTCATTGTTATCCGGCAAGCAGTTGTTGCGGCATCCGGACGGGCACCGTGTTCCGAATTTCAGGTCCGGCGACCGGGTTTCACGCCTTGGCCCGCCCGTTTGAGCGACCGGTTTCAGCGCCAACCCCGCCCAGATGCTTGGACACCGTACCGGCAGGGAGCGCGTGGGCCGTGACGCCGTCGGCACCTGTCATGGTCTCGGCCGCGAGCATGGCATTGAGGATTGCCTCTTCAGTGGCTTCGATCGTGGCGTAGAACAAATCGTCGATGTGCCGGTTGGTGAGCATGGAGATGTTCGCGGTGGTCCGCTTGTCGTCCGTGCTGAAACCTGCGGGTAGTTCGTCATTGCCTGTGGAGAAGCACAGGAAGATGTCGCCGCTGCCGTTCTCCCCCGCGCCGCCGGTGCGCGCCATTCCAAGCCCGGCCCGTTGGGCCAGCCGGGCACACTGCGTGGGAATGAGGGGAGCATCAGTGGCCACCACAATGATGATTGACCCGGTGCCGGCCCTGAGCGGAGAAGGTGTCCGGGGGGTGGGAATGGTCTCGGGTCCGATCAGGTGTCCGATGGGGACGCCATTGACCGTGAAACGGCTTCGGGTGCCGTGATTGGCTTGCACGAGCACCCCGATGGTGTATTCCGATTCGCCTGCCGGAATCAGCCGCGATGCGGTGCCAATGCCGCCCTTAAATCCGTGGCAGATCATGCCGGTGCCGCCGCCGACGCTGCCTTCGGTGACAGGTCCGCCGCCGGCCGAGTCGATGGCTGCGAGGACATCTTGTTGCCGCACATGGAAGCCATTGATGTCGTTGAGGACCCCGTCCCAGGTTTCGCCCACGACAGGCAGCGCGAAGAAGGACTCGCCGGCATCGCGTTGCGAGGCCTCATGAGCCACCAGCGCGTCCCGCACTACTCCGACGCTGTGGGTATTCGTCAGGCCGATGTGGCTGGTCAGCATGCCTGACTCGCGTATCCACTCCAAGCCGGTTAGCTCGCCATTGCCGTTGAGCCGGTGGGGCGCCGAGAACAGCGGTTCCTTCCAGGGGTCGGTGCGGGGCATGACGACGGTGACGCCCGTGCGCACCGGTCCCTCCCCCACGACCCGGCTCCCCTCTCCGCTGACACGCGTGGTATGTCCGACTTTCACGCCATCGACGTCGGTGATCGCGTTGTACCGGCCGGGCTCGTATTGGCCGATCACGATACCGAGCTCCCGGGATCGCTGTTTCACCACTTGAAATCTCCTTAGCTGTGGGCGCGCTCTTCGGCCTGCTGCCGGGTACTGTCGATGTGATCGCCAAAGTCGGTGAGCAATGTATTCAGTTGCTCGAGTACGCCGGGATGAAGGTCGGCGAGGTTGTAGCTTTCCTGCGGATCGGCCACCACATCGAACAACTGGGGCAGTTCGCTGAGATCGGTATTCGGGAAGCGGTCCACGTGGAGCTTCCAGCGTCCCTGGCGGATAGCGTTGAGGTGCCAGCCGGCATAGAAGTACAGCGCTTCGCGTTCCAGCCCCGCATCACCGGAGAAGAGGCCGCTGATGTCGATCCCATCAATCGGACGGTCCTGCGGAACCTGCGCGCCGGTCAGACCCGCCAGGGTGGGCAGCATGTCGATGAAGCAGGCCGGTTCCTGCGAGCGGGACCCGGGGTGAATGGTTTGTGGCCACCGGGCGATGAAGGGCATTCGTATTCCTCCTTCATAGGTGTCGATTTTCCGGCCGCGGAATCCGCCGGTGCTGCCCTCGTACCAAGGGCCGTTGTCGCTGGTGACCATCACCAGTGTATTTTCCGCCAATCCGAGCTGGTCCAAGTGATCAATCAGCCGGCCGACGTGGTGATCGAGGCATTCGATGACATCTCCGTAGGTCCCGGCGGCCGAGGTGCCCCGGAAGTCTTCTTCCACGTGCAGCGGAATGTGCGGCATGGTGTGGGGAAGGTAGACGAAGAATGGTTCGTCCCGGTGGCGTTCGATGAAGTCCATCGCGGAGTCCGTGTAGCGGCGGGTCAGCGAGGTCTGGTCAACGGGTCCGTCCTCGGGCTGGTCATTGACGTACAGGCTCAGCGGATCCATGTCATTGCTATAGGGCAGCCCGACAAACTCCTTGAACCCGTGACGCAGGGGATGATGCTGCTCCTGGGCGCCCAGATGCCATTTTCCGTAAATGCCGCAGGCATATCCGGTTTCGCTGAGAATGTCCGCGACCGTCACTTCCCACGATGAGAGACCTTGTGGCTCCTGCGGGAAGATCACCCTTGGCAACCCGACCCGCTGAGCGTAGCGGCCGCTCATCAGTGCCGCCCTGGACGGCGTGCAAGTGGGCGCAGCGGAGTACATGTGGTCGAACATCATGCCGTCGGCGGCCAGCTGATCCATTCGGGGTGTTTTGATCAGCTGGTTGCCGGTGCACCCCAGGTCGCCGTACCCCATGTCGTCCATGAAGATGAGCACAATGTTGGGCCGCAAGGAAGTGGTGGGTTCGTCAGTCAATGGGGTTCCTTTTCGCTGTAGTTGCGGGGGTGGTTATCCGGTCTCAACGCTTAGATGAGGTCCGGTTCGGGTTTGAACCGTCCGTTTTGCCGTCCGGCTCGCAGGTCGTCGACGGTGAGCGTGCGGGTGTAATCCTCGCCGTCCGGTCCGATCAGTCCCAGGTCGCGCTTTGCCTGCAGGGCGACCGCTTCCGGGTCCAGGACTGACCGCAGTGCCTGTTCGCATTCACCGAGGACGTCTGCGTAGTCGGGCTCCGGTGCGAGGTCAGTCATCTCCCGGGGGTCGTTCGCCAGGTCATAGAGCGTGGGACGGTCGTTGCAGTAGTAGGTGTATTTGTAGTTCCCCATCCGGATCATGTACCAGCTGTCTTTGAAAAAGTTGCCGTGATGTTCGGAGACTACCCAGTTCGGCCGGTCGGTCACGCTGCCCTGGATCAGCGGAAGCCAGCTGTGCCCGCGGCGGTCAGGTTCAGTCTCGAGCCCTGCCATGTCCAGCACGGTGGGGTAGAGATCGACCAGCGACACCGGTTCAGTGCGCTGCTGGCCTGTGGGCAGTCCGGGCCCGCTGACGATCAATGGCACGCCGACCGAGCCTTCGTAGGAACACTGTTTATAGAACAACCCGTGCTCGCCTGCGCTCTCGCCGTGGTCGGAGGTGTAGATGATGTAGGTGTTCTCGTACAGGCCTTGCGCCTTCAGCTCATCGATGATGCGGCCGATCATCGCGTCAGTGGCGGTGATCATGCCGTAGTAGGCTGCCACCGTCCGTCGTACATCCTCATCGGTGATGCCCTCGGTTCCCTGCCCTTTCTGGAAGTGCCGAAGGGCCGGGTGTAAATCTTCGTTCGGGAATGAAGCGTCGAAGGGCATTTGTACCTTGTCCGGATAGTACTGTTCGAAGTATTCCTCCGGCACGCAGAAAGGCCAGTGGGGAAAGATTAGGCCCACGTACAGTGCCCAGGGCGCGGCGGACTCGGAGCCGCCCTTGTTTCTGATCCAGTCGACGGCCCAGTCGGTGATGATCCGGTCGTGATCCCAGAACCCGTAGCGGTCGTTGAAGTCGCTGCCGTCCGTGACCGCGGGCTCCCGGATCCCCGAGTTTTTGATGTGTGCCAGCTTGTCCGGCCGGACATATCCCTCCAGCCGTGGCGCGAAGGGGGTTTGCCGGGGATACTCTGACCACGCGGGTCGGTACTTCAGAATCCGGTGCTCACTGAAGCCCGCATCCTGATAGGGTCCGCACATATCCAGCTTGCCGATCATGGTCGAAGGAATTCCTGCTTCGTGCAGCCGGCGTGACCATGTCATTTCCGACCGATCCAGCGGCACGTGCAGAAACCAGCTGCCGACGTCACTGGCGTATTTGCCGGTCATGAAGCTCATCCGGGACGGCACACACACCGGTGAATTGCAGTAGGCGTCCGTGAAGTGCGTGCCTGAGGCGGCCAGCGCATCGAGGTTCGGTGTCTGCACATACGGATGGTTTCGGTAACCGGACATGAATGGGTGGTGTTCGTCGCTGCACAGAACCAAAATATTCGGATTATTCATATACTCCTCGCTTGACCGGGGACCGAAACCCGGAGTGTTTAAACTGTCGACGCTTATTAGAGTGTCACGTCTCCGCACAGGTGAACCGTGATGCCCAGCTCATCCATCATGGCGGCCTTGGCGGTCAATGCCTTATCGGCGGTGGTCGCGTCGGGGGCGTAGACGACCTGGACGTGGTTGGCCTTGTGGCGGGCCATCAATTGATCCCGGCCCACCCCGTTCAGTACCGCGTGCATGATGGGCCATTGGGGGTCGGTGGCTTCGAGCCTGCGCCGGGTCTCTTCCTCCGGCAGTTCGACGACGTGTCCGCGCCCGATGTCGGCGTGCAGCGCCCCGTCCATGATGAAGATCCTGGAGAAGACGATTTCACCGGGTTTCGACACACCGGACAGGGTGGATCCGCCCTTGGGGAAGAACATCGGTGGCTGGCGCATCCCGTAGGACTTGCCGTAACCGCCGTTGTGCGAGGCCGGGACCGATCCGGAAATCTCGAAGACCCAGACGAATTCGCCGTCGTACTCCTCGCCCCAGCGGATGTCGTGGAGGGTGTTGGCCGGGTCCAGGCCCATCGCGTTGAACAGACGGGTGGTGATCAGCGTGTCAACGGCGACGCCCTCGTCGACTTCATTGAAGTGCGGCAGCGAGGTTCCGGCATAGAGTTCGCGGGAACCGTCACGGGAGAACACCGCCGGTCGTTCCACGTTGTTCAGCAGCCCCTCGGGCAGGTCCGAGGCCGGAGCCATGTCCTTGAGCCCTTGCTGATATTGGATACCGATGGCGTCGGCCCCGAAATCATCGGCGATGCGCACCGCTGCAATGTACATCTTCATTTGTGCGTGAACCTGGGACTCGGTCAGGTCGCTGGCCTCATCGGTGCCGAAATTGAAGGTGAATCCTGCCTCTTCCAGCCATCGCCGCGCGGCCGCCGCTGCTTCGTCCGGCACCCGGCCCATTTCGGCCAGCAGCGCGGACTGGGAGAGCCGTTCCTTGTAGATGCCCAGCTGGTTGAGCATCTCGTCGTCGAAGATGGCGTTGTACATTCCCATGCAGCCTTCATCGAAGATGCCGATGATGGCCTTTTCGTCCTTGAGCTGGTCCGCCAGCGCGGTTCCCAGCCGCTTCTCCTGAGAGGCGGGCAGAGCCGGCAGGTCCCGCACATGGGACACATCGTGCTTAATGCTGCCGGTGGCCAGCCATTCATCGAGCTTTTCCAGTGCCCATGCGTCGGTGAAGTCCTTGCTCCACAGAATGGAGTGCCCCACTGCGGCCTTCGTCAGTGATGCCGTCAGGTTCAGCAGACCCACCAGGCCGGGGAAATCGCCGGCGAAGTTGCCAACGATGAGGACAGGTCCCCGGTGCGAGCGCAGACCGGCCAGCAGATGGTGGCTGTACTGCCAGATGGCGTTAACCACCACCAGCGGCGCATCGGCGGGAATGTTCTTGAACACGTCCATACCGGCCCGCTGGCTGGTGGTGAACCCGTGCCCGGTCACCGGGTCAATGCCGTGGGCTCGTTCGACGCCGTAGCCGCGGTGTTCGACGGCGGCGCCAAAGTCTTTCTCTAGTTTTTCCTGGGTGGGCCAGCCCTCTTCATTGGCACTGGGGCGTAGATCTCCGCTGGCCACGGTGTAGATGGTGTTTTCCTTCAGCTGCGGGCGTTTCAGCCGTTCGGGGAAGACGTAGCGTCTCATGCAGTACTCCTGGTGTCTGTCGCATTGGATAGTCTGTGCTGGCGGCGGGCCAAGGTGTGCTGCACCGCCTGGGTGTTTGGATAAAGCTGCCGGTAGAGGTCGTACAGCTCGTCATAGTCCTGCCGCAGGCCCGGGTTGGGCGTGACGGTGTGTGAGGGCGGGTTCCAGGTGGCAATGTCGACGCCGGGTCCCGACGCTGCGTACGGGACGCTGGACCCCGTCGGCGCGTCCGCTGCGCACGATGCGTCTGCTGCGCGGCCGGCCAGATAGGCGGCGCCGTAGCTGGCACCAATAGTTTTCGAAGGAACCAGTTGCTCCCGGCCGGTGATGTCGGAGACGATCTGCGTCCACAGATCCCCCTGGGTGCCGCCGCCGACGGCCACGATCCGTTCGATGGACCCGCCGGCCGCTTCCATGGATTCGATATTGTGCCGCACTCCCAATGCTGTCGCTTCCAAAGCCGCCCGGTAGATGTCGCCGCGGCCATGGGACAGCGTCAGCCCGGCCACTACCCCGCGGGCGTCCGGGTCGGCGATGGGGGTGCGTTCGCCGGCGAAGTAGGGAAGCATCAGCAGGCCCTGCGCCCCGGGACCGGATTGGCCGGCTTCCAAGAGCAATTCCGGATAGTCGGCGGACCCGAACAACTCCTTCAGCCAGCCGGTAATCCCTCCGGAGGTGGCCATGCCGCCGGCCAGGCTGCGGGTCCCTTCGAACGCCCCGTTCGTGCCCCACAGATTGGCAGTGCTCACCCGCTGTTCAACGGTGTGCACCAGGAACATGGTCGTGCCGTACATCAGCATCAGGTCGCCCGGGTTCTGCGCATCCACGCTGACCGCTTCGCTCCAGGCATCAATGGTCCCGGCGATCACCGGGATGCCTTCGGGCAGGCCCGTTTCGTCTGCCGCTTCCGCCGTTACGTTCCCGGCAATATCGGTGGGCCATACCAAGGGCGGCAGGTCCAGGTGCGGGGCGATGTCGCCGGCCCACGGTTCGTACCACTGGCGGGCGTCGGTGTCATAGAGCGGTGTGCACTGGCTGGCCGAATGGTGGTCGAGCACGTAGCTGCCGGTGAGCCGGTAGACCAGCCACGACGAGGGCATGAACAGCCTGCGGGCCTTGGCCATTGCGTCCGGTTCATGCCCATCCACCCAGGCCAGCTTCGGGCCCACCGCCTGCGTGGACAGCGCCGATCCGCACCGGTCGAGAATCGCCTCATCGCCGCCGAACCGTCTGGTCAGTTCCGCGATTTCGGCGGTGGCCCGGGTGTCCACCCCGTAGAGGATCGCCGGACGCAGCGGCTCACCGCCGTCGTCGGTCAACAACACGCAGGGCCCCATCCCGCTGACCCCCACTGCGGTGACGTTGTCGCCGTCATGCACTAAAGCGCGGCTGATGGCCGCGAATTCCTCCCACCAGATGCCGCCGTCCATTTCCACCCAGCCCGGATGGGGACGGTCCACGTGATGTTCGCGGGTCTCGCTGGCCAGCACTTTACCCGCCGGATCGACCAGCACACCCTTGCTGCTGCTGGTACCGATGTCGACACCCAGCACGACGTCGCTCATTTATTGCCCTCCTGTATGGTCGCGCTGAACCGCTTGATGATGGCGTCCGCATGATCGGGGGTTCGTGGCTCGGCGTATAGCAAGGCACCTTTTGCGATGTTGCCCGTGCCAGTAGAGTGTCGCCCCCGGCACCTGTCGGGCAGTTGGATCGTTGCTGACAACGCTGAGAAAGAGCCCGTTCCCAGAAAACGGTCTGTGACGGTGGGGCAGGAGAGCCGGTCGATGTCGATGGCACATTCCATGGATGGCCGGCTTTTTGTGTGCTTTCCTGAACATCATTATGTCGATTGTAATATGATGTACAACACAACTTTGTTTATTTTCCAGGAACAATGGTCCACTTAGTGCAAGGACAGACAAGGGGAACGACCAGTGTGTACCTGTGGACAGGCAACACCGCGCCCCGATATTCGTGGGTCTGCTGCCATGGATTTCCAGCCGTCATCCAGTAGGGCCAATGACGATGTATTGATCCCGGCTGGCACTTTCGAAATGGGTGATTCCTTCAGTGAAGGCTACCCCTCCGATGGTGAGCAGCCGGTGCACCCGGTCTTTCTAGACTCATTCCGGATCGACGTGACTGCAGTGACCAATGCCCAATTCGCGGAGTTCACTGAAACCACCGGTTACCGCACAGAGTCAGAAATCTTCGGATCTTCAGCGGTGTTCTATCTCGCGGTTCGGGCGCACCCATCGGACATTCTCGGGCCGGCGCAAGGCGCGCCTTGGTGGTTCAACGTCCGAGGCGCCGACTGGGCCCATCCCTCCGGCCCGGACTCACACTGGTCAGACATCCCCGACCACCCGGTCGTACAGGTGTCCTGGAACGATGCACAGGCATACTGCAGATGGGCCAGCCGCCGGTTACTCACGGAAGCCGAATGGGAATATGCAGCCCGGGGCAGACTCCATAACCGCCGCTATCCATGGGGTGATGAACTGCTCGACGCAGATGGCCACCACCAATGCAATATCTGGCAGGGGACCTTCCCAACTCAGAATCTCCTCGACGACGGTTACCTAACCACTTCGCCAGTACGCAGTTTCCCGCCGAACGGCCACGGACTGTTCGAAGCCAGCGGCAATGTCTGGGAATGGTGTAACGACTGGTTCCTGCCGAAGTACTACCGCAACTCTCCTGACCGCAATCCGCCCGGTCCCACCATCGGCGAAGGCAGAGTGATGCGCGGCGGCTCCTACCTTTGCCACGAATCCTATTGCAACCGCTACCGGGTCGCTGCCCGCAGTGCCAACACCCCAGACTCAGCCAGCGGCAACTGCGGCTTCCGCACCGCCGGCGGACCTCTGGCATGACATCATCAGCATTTGCATCGGCTTGTGCACGCCGACTCTTTAGTAACTGGTTCACCGAAGACCATGCCCCAGGAGCGTTCTATACGGTGTCCAGCCCGGACGGCATCCTCGCAGAAGGAGACTTTGGTCGGTACGACGACCACGGAAACCGCCCACGCCACGACACTGCTTTCCGCATCGCATCCTGCACCAAGAGCTTCACGGCAGCTGCCATCCTGATGCTCCGCGACCGGGGGCTGCTCAGTCTCGACGACGACATGGCAGGTTTCGTTCCGGAATTAGTCGTAACTCGCCGGGCAGGGCACCAGCCGGTACTAACAATACGGATGTTGCTGACGATGGCCGGCGGCCTGGGAACCGACGATGCCTGGGCGGACCGGCAGGAATCACTCAGCAACTCCGAGTTTCGAAACATGCTGGCAGCCGGAATCCGATTCGTCTCGACTCCAGGCACGAGGTTCGAATACTCCAACCTGGGCTATGCTCTACTCGGCCAAGTGATTGAAGCAGTCACTGGTACCCCCTTTCGTCAGGTGATCCACAGCGAGCTGCTCGGACCATTGGCGCTGACATCAACCGGTTTCGACGTTGATGTGCGGGCAAGAGGTGGCATCGCTACGGGGTTTCGGCGTAGCGCTAATCGATGGCAGCCAGAGCCTTTCAGCAGGCCGGGCGCCTTCTCCCCCATTGGAGGAGTCTTTAGCACAGCCGCTGACCTCAGCCGTTGGGGCCAATGGCTGTCAGGCGGATTCTCGGAGAGTGCGGATGAAACAGCAGTGCTCAGCCGTGCCTCCCGCCGTGAAATGCAACAGTCACATCGCCTCACCGGTTCCACTACCAATAGTATGCCGACCACCTCCACCTGGGCGCCACAAGGATACGGCTACGGGCTCGTGGTGCACCTGCACCCTCGGCACGGGCCCATTATTTCCCATTCCGGCGGCTATCCTGGTTTCGGTTCCCACATGCGCTGGCATCCGAGCAGCGGCCTTGCCATCATCGCCTTGGCCAACGCAACTTATGCCAACGTTGCTCATCCAGCAGCCAAGACGCTGGAGATACTCTTGGAAGACCACCCATCCGATGCGTCGCGGTTCCAACTTGAGGAGCTCTGGTCGGAGACCCGCACCGCGCGCACCGACGTGGAGGCCCTGGTGAAAAAATGGGACGACGGTTTGGCGGCACGCATTCTTGCTGACAACGCGCGACTGGACGAACCGCTGGAGCGGCGTAGGGAAAGACTCGCAGAATTGCTGGAAGAAACCGGTCCAGTCATGGCATCAAGTGACTCCCTGCCCGACAGCTCTTTCAGCGCTTCGCCGGCGCACTTGAGGTGGACCATCCCGGCCGAACGCGGGAAGCTGGAGTGCGAGATCAGGCTGCACCCATTAAACCCGCCAAAGATCCAAATGATGCGGTTTGCGACTCATCCACAGAATTCGTCTGTCTGCTAAGACCAGACCGGAAGAAAAGCAGTTATGGGTAGCACGGACAGTTCTACAGAAGTCGTTATTATTGGTGCAGGGGCAGTGGGAGCCGCCACGGTCTACGAACTGGCCCGACAAGCGGCTCTGGTAACAGAGCTGGAGGCTGGCGGCGACATTGGTCAAGGATGCTCCTACGCGAACGCCGGGCTCCTGGCACCCCAGTCATGTGGAGCCGCTTGCGACGCCGGCCAACGTCTCAGCCGTGCTGCGGTACATGCTCACGCCGGGTAGCTCCTTCTATATGCACCCAGACTTCCGCCTTTTGTCGTGGCTGGCAACGCTTCACCGCTGCATCACACCCCCGAAAGGCCCGTATCCTGACCAGGCGATTACAGGAACTGGCCCACCGCAACCTCAATCTACACTCCCAATATGCCAAGACAGGCTTAGACACCGGATTCCAAAGAAACGGTTCCATGGATGTATTCCTGACCGGAAAGAGTTCGACCAATCCATCCGGAATATGCTGGCCGACAACATCAGGGAACAAGTACGGCCGGCCGATGAAGCACGGGCCCTTGAACCCAGACTGGGAGAAGTGGCAGGCGCCATTCATCGCCCGGACGAGGCCCAATGTGGCACCCAGGAATTCGTCCGGGCAACCCTTGCAGCGGCCGAGCGCCATGGCCCAACGATTGTCTGGAATACACAAGTCCAGCGACTTCATGTAACCACTCGACGCATCACCGCCCCTGAGACGGTTAATGGACAATTCACGGCCGAGACCTATGTCGTAGCTGCAGGACTCGGATCGCAACGGTTGTGCCGCAGCGCCGGTCTCCGCATGCCGCTGCAGGGTGCCAAGGGATACGTCGTCGACCTCCACGCTCCCCACGGAGCTCCGCAACTTCCAATCCTGTTCAAGGAATTGAAAGTCGTAGCCACGCCCTACCCGGACCGGTTGCGACCTTCAGGAAACCTTGAACTTGGCAGCGGAGCAAAAACCAAGAGTACCGGAAGGATCCGGGCCATCCGCGAGGCGGGAATACGCGGATTACCACATCTGGACACCCAGCGGGCTTTCCAAACATGGGCGGGACAACGTCTATGCACTGCGGATGAAGCCCCCGTGCTGGGCCGCAGTGCCCCCTATCCAACCTTGTCATCGCCGCGGGTCACGGAATGTGGGGGCTGGTGCTTGCCCCTGCTACAGGTGAGCTGGTCGCACAAGGTGTGCAGGAAGCCGCGCCAACCCTACATGAAGCGTCCTTCTCGCGGAACGCTTCGAAGCCAAAGGACCGGCTAGTCGATGAACTACGATCTGGCGATCAATAACGCGTTGATCATAGACGGAACCGGATCGGCTCCGGTACTTGGTTCCGTCGGCATACAGAACGGGACCATTGTCAACGTTCTACATCATCATGACCCACTTACGGCCACGGACGTGATCGACGTCGGCGGCAACGTCCTCTCTCCCGGGTTCGTGGACCTGCACTCCCACGCAGATTTCTCCCTCCCGACAAACCCCGAAGCCATCACCCAAATCACCCAAGGTGTCACCACACTACTGACCGGCAACTGCGGATTCAGCCCGTTCCCGGTCGAAGATCCCGCCACGTTGCAGACAGCAACTGCTTTCCTTGGTTCAGATCTGGATTGGAGCTGGCGAACGGCTAACGGTTTTACCGCCGCCTTGCACCACAAAGCCCCGACAGTTAGTGCAGTATTGCAAGTAGGACACGGTGCGCTACGGATCGCAACCATGGGCACCGCTCAACGGGCGCCGACCAAGAGCGAGCTGAGTCGCATGTGCGACCTACTGGCTGAAGCGGCTGAGCAAGATATACGGGGCTTCTCCACCGGGCTGATCTACTCCCCCGGTTCATATGCAGCCTCCGCCGAGATTGAAACATTGGCGCAGGTGGCCGCCGAGTACGACTTGCTGTACTCAACGCACATGCGTAACGAGAGCGACACCGTTCTCGAAGCAGTTGCCGAAGCCATCTCCGTTGCCCGCACCACCGGCGTGCGCTTGGAAATATCCCACCTCAAAGCGATGGGCCCTCGGAACCATGGGAAAGTGAATCAAGCACTACAGCTGATAGACGAGGCACGCGACGATGGAGTGGACGTGGCGACAGATGTTTACCCTTACGCAGCCTCCAGCACCACTTTGACGTCCCGTTTACCGGGGTGGGCACTTGATGGCGGCATCGCCGCCCTGCTCCA
Organism: Arthrobacter castelli DSM 16402; assembly: GCF_000430705.1. Classification (GTDB taxonomy): domain Bacteria; phylum Actinomycetota; class Actinomycetes; order Actinomycetales; family Micrococcaceae; genus Arthrobacter_C; species Arthrobacter_C castelli. The sequence goes on along the minus strand of NZ_AUMN01000032.1, from coordinate 3,479 downwards.
ACGCCTTAACGATCCGGAGCAGCGCCAACACATCAGTTCGGCATTGTCGAAGCGATTCGACGGCGAAATAGACCCGGCCGGCATCGTATTAGCCGAGCTTCCAGATGGACCATATTCAGGGTGGATCGGGCGCTCGCTCGTCGATATCGCGAAAGCTCTCGCCACCACCGCCCATGATGGTGCCCTTGATGTACTCGCCGCTCACCAGGCATCAGTCGGAATCATTAACCACGCCATGTCAGATACCGATGTCGAAACCGTCCTACGTTATCCGCATACGGCGGTGGCAAGCGATGGTGGAATCTTGACAGCAAGAGGTGCTGGCAGCCCACACCCGCGTAGTTTCGGAACCTTCCCCCGGGTGCTCGGACACTATGTTCGAGAACGCCATCTCCTCTCCTTAGAAGACGCGATTCGCAAAATGACTTCTTTACCGGCGTCACGGGCCGGTTTGACAGACCGGGGGCGCATCGCCGGCGGGCTGGCCGCTGATCTCACCATCTTTGACCCACTGGCTATAAACGACCGCTCCACCTATACCGATCCGTGGCAAATGTCCGTGGGGGTTCAACACGTCCTCATCGGCGGGCGACTAGTTCTATATAACGGCCAAGTAATAGCCTGACTGACTATCGGGGCTTTCTCGCGGTAGGGGTGCGCGGAGTCATGCCCCAGCACCCGGAAGGCTTCATCGGCGATCTCACGAAGTAACGGATTGGATACGAGCGAGAGGTACGGCGTCCTCTCCTCTTCCACATTTGCTTCACGGTCAGTGGCCATGGCGGCTCCCTCGAACCCGCGCACAATATCGGTTGGGCAAAATAGTCCAAGTCGCTGGCGTGGACGAATGCCCGGAACGCGGTATGCTCGGCAATTTTGCCTGCTGTTATGCGTCACCCGATGCAACAGAGAACAATACCGACGCCGCTGAGCCAATGTGGGGAGATGTCGATGTGACCATAAGTGGCAGTGTCCAGGCGTTGGGTGCCGAACTGGAAATTCCGGACGATAGCAACCACGATCACGGCCCACGGCGGATTCCCAGGAGATAGCCAGCGACGGCCACGTCTATGTGCCAAACTCCTACAGTTCATTGGCTCATTAGCTCCGGTTCGGCAGGCGTTGGGCAGCAACACTTTCCTCGTGAATTGTGTACAAGGAAAGGAGTTCACAGACGCGGGTGGCCACAGATTTCCAACGCTCCCCTTTCGCCCCACAGAGAACTGAGTGCACGCGCATCAGATGAGCGAGAGAGTCGAATGGCTCATGGCCTGCCGTCCCTGTCAAAGTTCTCCTGACAGGGACGCGCGGGCTCGAGCGTACTTTACTGCCAGACGTTTGCGGGTCTTTTCATCGAGCCGTGCGACTCGGATGGGGTCGGTGTTGTCGTCGATGTCGGCATGCTTGACCGCGAGCGCGATGCGGTTTGATCGTATTCGGGTGTAGTAGCTGTCTGGGTTTTCGTTGTGGCGTTTGGTGATTGCGTCGATGCTGGTCACGACTTCGGGTGGGAACATGGTGGCGAGTTCTTTTAGCGCCATGTGGGTGTCTTCAATTACGTCGTGGAGCCAGGCGACTGTGCGGGCTGTTTCCAGATCCGCCGCGCTTGCGTGGTGGGTCACGTTTTTGGCGACGCGGGCGGGGTGTTCGATGTAGGGGTGGCCGGTTTTGTCTGTTTGGCCTTGGTGGGCGCGGGTGGCGATTGTGATGGCTTTTTGTTCCATGGCGCTCATATCTTGTCCCCTTGGTCCATTTTTGCTGACGCAGTAGTTGTAAGTGCTGCGGGTGTGGTGCTCTGTTGCTCGTCCTCGGAGCGCCGCTTGTCGAAGTTTGTGTCGTTGCCGTTCCTGGCCTTTGTCTTTTGCGTTGCCTTGGCTTCTACTACGGATCGCTGTCCGTGCGAACTGACACGCAGCTTCATGCCGGGCAGGCCCAGCGGCTGCGAGCGCCTGGACCATTCGCTGATGAATTGTCGTGGTGCGCTGCCGGCGTTTTTGTTGTAGAGCTTGATGGTGCGCCAGCGGCGGCCGCGGCGTAGTAGTTCGGGTAGTCCGGGGGCGCTCATGGGCTTCATGCCTGTTTGTGTTTGAGTTAGGCCCATTTCGGCGTTGGTGCGCTGCTGTGCCGTTGGTAGGGCGCGGTATCGTGCCATGATTCGGCGTGCGGTGTCGCGGCGTTCGTCGAATGGCTCCATTTGGTGGATTAGGTGTGCTGCCTGGTCGGCGGTGATCGGTTCGTAGATGCCGTCTTCGTCGCCGAACAGGTAGTCGTTTTCCAGCGATGCTGTGTGCATCCACAGTCCGGTGTTGGGCACCCAGCGCAGCAATAGCTCGGCTTGTTCGTCGGCTGCGACGACGATCGTCGTGCCGGGCGGCTGCCCTGGGGCGCGCAGGCGATAGAACTGGGTCATGATTCATCGCCTCCTTTCGCCTGGTTCTAGGTTAAGTATATCGTTTTTCCCTGACGGCACAATCGCCAAGCTGGGTTAGGTTGTTCAGCCCGTGGGGGGTGGGCAGCCCCTTATAGAGGGCTTTGTTGTCCTCGGCTGATTTTCGGCGTTCTGCCCATGAACGGCTGTTGTCGCGGGAGATTTCATAGAGCACGTGGGCTCGGTCTTTGAGGTTCTGCGAGCGCTGGGACTGGATCTGTAGCTCGGCTATTTGGCCATCGTTGTGCTGCATGAGCAGGTGCAGTCCCTTGTAGGGGTTTCCTGATACGTAGGATTGCTCGGCTTCGATGACGGTCCATCCTCGGGTGGTCAGCTCGGCGACGGTCGTCTTGGCGGTGGGCACGATGTCGTCATGGTCGGCCGACAGGGCGGTGTAGCGGGTCACGTCGGTCATCGAGTGGGCTATATCGGCCGCTTCGAATCGCCTGCCGGCCGCCTCGGCGGCGTCGAGTTTGGTGGTGATTTTCCGGGCCATCGACGCTGGTGATTTCAGGCGAAACGCTGCACCGTGCAGTGTGGCGCCGGTCGATGCGGCGGCAGTGTTCATGTCTTCGAATGTGCGCCTGTCGTGTGCTGCTGCGGTCTCGATTTTTGCTATGGCTGCGCACACTGTGGGCCGGTCGTGTTCGGTCCAGACGGTGGCAATTTCCTGGTCTGCCCAGTCCAGCGCGGGGGCGCCTGGTGTGGATGGTGTCAGATCGGCGGTGGTGAGTTTTTCCAGTCGCTCGGATTGAACGCATCGCCGACCGCCGGCGGCTTGGGATCGACACATGCCTCGATCGTACGTGTCCCGCCCGATATTTCTCTGACCGATCACCCGTTCATCGTGTCCAGAGGGAGACGCGGATGCACCGATCCGCACCCCATCCTCCGTTGCACCTCCATAGTTATAATTATCTAGGCCCCCTTGTCTTGTTGTATCTAGGGGCGATACCCTGGATATATTGCACACGGACAAACGGGAAGGAACACACATGAACAACGCAACCGGCACCGCACCCGCACCCGCACCCGCACCCGCACCCGCACC
>NZ_AUMN01000031.1 GCF_000430705.1 Arthrobacter castelli DSM 16402 | reverse complement strand
AACCGAGCTGGTCAGCATCTCCCAGCAGCGAACCCAGCACGCGGTCCCACGTGCCATCACCGCTGTAGCGTCGATGACGCTTCCACACCGTCTGCCACGGTCCGAACTCCGCTGGCAGATCCCGCCAGGCAATACCGCACCGAAACCGGTAAATAATGCCCTCCACCACCTTCCGGTCATCACCAAACGGACGACCCGGCCGCCCATCAGAAGAAGGCAACAACGGCTGAATCAACGACCACTGATCATCACTGAGAACACTACGAGAAGCCATACTCCCAGCCTGCCCGCCAAAGCCACATCAGTTTAGGAGACACGCCCTAGCGCGTCCGTTCACCGAGATAGCCCCTCGCCTGTATGCGGAAGTCCTCGGCAACGCGATGCGGCAGGGCCCCGAGAACGCGAAATAGTCCCTCCCCGCCGAGGTAGCGGGTTGCAAGGGGCTATTTCGCGGCTCGGGCGCTACTTCGGCACGGCTCGGACCCTACTTCGGCACGGCTCGGGCCCCTCCCCGCGGGTGAGGTGCCACGCCGCGCCGCATACGCTACTTCTTCGGCGGAGCGGTCTTGACCATCTTCTTGTTCACGAACTCGTCCATGCCGTACTTGCCGAGCTCGCGGCCAATGCCGGAGCGTTTCACGCCGCCGAAAGGTAGCTCGGCGGCGGTGCCGGCCGGTTCGTTGATGAACACCATGCCGGTCTCCAGGCGGGAGGCGATTTCCTCGGCCTGCTTGGGATCGGCGGTCTGCACCGACGCGCTGAGCCCGTAGGCAGTGTTGTTGGCCATCTCCACGGCATGGTCCGGTCCGGACACCTTGTACAGCACGGCGACGGGGCCGAACAGCTCTTCGGTGTAGGCGCGCATTTCCTCGGTGACTCCGGTCAGGATGGTCGGCTGGTACCAGGCGCCGTCGCGTTCAATCGGTTCACCGCCCGCCAGCACCGTGGCCCCCTTGTCGACGGCGTCCTGCACCTGGGCGGCAAGTCCGTCGCGTGCAGCCACGGAGGACAGCGGGCCCACGAAGGTGGAGCCCTCGGACGGATCGCCTACGGAAATGCCCTTGACGGCCGAGGTGAAATTTTCGGCGAATTCGTCGTAGACCTTCTCGTCCACGATGATCCGCTTCGCGGCGTTGCAGGCTTGCCCCGTGTTGCCGAAGCGCCCGATCATGGCCAGCTTCGCCGCCTTCTTGGTATCGGCCGAGTCCAGCACCAGGAACGGGTCGGAACCGCCGAGCTCCAGTACAACCTTCTTCAGGTTCCGCCCGGCGGTCTCGGCCACCGAGGCACCCGCGCGCTCGGAACCGGTCAGCGAAACGCCCTGCACCCGCGGGTCGGCGATGATGTCGGCGGCCTGCTCATTGGTGGCAAAGACGTTGACGTAGGCACCCTCGGGAGCACCGGCGTCGAGGAAGATCTGCTCCATCGCCAGCGCCGACTCAGGGCACTGCGGAGCGTGCTTGAGCAGGATGGTGTTGCCGTTCATCAGGTTAGGCGCGGCGAACCGAGCCACCTGGTAGTACGGGAAGTTCCACGGCATGATCCCCAGCAGCGGGCCGAGGCCTTCCTTGACGACTTTGGCGGTCCCGCCGGAGACCACGTCCAGCTCTTCATCCGCCAAGTAGGTGGGGCCGTTGTCCGCGTAGTAGCGGTAAATCGAGACCACAATGTCGATCTCGCCCTCGGCCTGCTTGACCGGCTTGCCCATTTCCCGGGTGATGATGGCCGCCAGTTCGTCACGGCGCTCGGCGTAGATAGCGGCGACCCGGTTGAGCAGGTCGACACGGCCCTGCCGGGAACTGTTCTTCCACGTACCGAATGCCGAATCCGCGCTGGACAGTGCCTGCTGGATCTGTTCGTCCGTGGCGGTGGGGTAGGTCTTGAGCACCTCACCAGTGGCTGGGTTGGTTACGGCGTACTGCGTCATGGCGATCTCACTTTCAGAAGTGTTGGGTCTGGCTCTACGGTAAGGCGATCTTCTGATCAGTCACAACATGGATCAGGGCCGGACGGCGCTGTTCGGTCACCGTTTTCAAGGCGCGTTCGACGGCGTCGGCTGCCTGTTCGTCACCGGTCACCGTCTCGCCGTGCCCGCCGAAGGCCTGCATATACGCGGCGAAATCGGGGTTCGCCAGCTGGGTGCCGCTGACCCGGCCGGGAAAGTGCACCTCCTGGTGGGCCCGGATGGTGCCGTACTGGCTGTTGTCCATCACAATCACCAGCATGGCAGCCCCGTACTGTACCGCCGTCGCCAGTTCCTGGCCGTTCATCAGGAATTCACCGTCGCCGGCTACAGAGACGACCAGCCGCTCCGGTTCCTGCAGTGAGGTGCTGACGGCGGCGGGGATGCTGTAGCCCATGGATCCGTTGCGGGTGCTCAGCTGGCTGGGGAAAACGTTGGTGGGCAGGTAGCGCTGGGCCCACAGGCAGTGGTTGCCGGCGCCGAAGGTGTAGACGGCGTTGTCGGGCATCCTGGCCGCAACTTCGCCGACGACGGCGGTCATATGGGCGGTGCCGGCGGCAGTGGGTGCCAGCTCATCGATAGCACGCGGGGTCTGGACGGCGGCCTGCGCGTCACGGCCGGCTGCCCGCCAGGAGTCCCACTCGGGCGCCTTGCCCAGGTCGAGGTCTGCGATGGCGTCGGCGAAGGCGCCCGGGGTGGCGAGGATATGGTCGCTGACCGCTCCGCTGCGTCCACGCAGTGCGGGGTCGATGTTGACCAGGATATTGGTGGCCTCCATCGACTGCCGGAGGGTGTATCCGTCGGTGGGTACATCCGTGGGCAGCGCCCCGATCGCCAGCAGCACGTCGGCCTCGGCGAACATGTCCGCAGCGTGATCCGCGCGCCCGTAGCCGAGCCAGCCTGCGTTCACCGGGGAGCGGAACGGAACCCGGTCGGAGGCCCGCCAATCCTGGATCACGGGGATGCCGTTGGTTTCGGCAAAGCGGGTGATGGCGGCCGCCGACTCCGGGGTCCAGCGGGGCCCGCCGGTGAAGATCATCGGCTTCTCGGCCGACTGCAGGGCCAGCTTCAGCCGGTCGAGCTGGTCTGCCGAAACGGCTCCGTCGGTGACGGGCAGCACCGGGTGCAGTCCGCCGTCGGCCGCCTGGGTGATGACATCTTCGGGCAGGCCGACGACGACGGGTCCCGGCCGGCCGGAACGGGCCGCGAAGAAGGCTTCGGCCACGACCTCGGAGGCCCGGGACGCTTCCTCCAGCACGAAGACCCGCTTGGATTGGGTGCCGAACCAGGCATTGGGATCGAATTCCTGGAAGGACTCACGCTGCCGGTCGTTGACCGGGATGAGCCCGACGAACAGCACCATGGGAGTGGCGTCCTGCCAGGCCGAATGCACGGCCACGAACGCGTTCGCGGCGCCCGGGCCGCGGGTCACCATGGCCACGCCCGGCTCGCCGGTGAACTTGCCGTGCGCCTCGGCCATGTATGCCGCGCCGCCCTCCTGCCGGCAGACGACGGTGTCGATCGCGGCCTGGTGCAGTCCGTCCAGGACGGCGAGGTAGCTCTCGCCCGGGACCGCGAAGACGCGTTCGACGCCGTGGAGGGCGAGCGAGTCGACTATTACCTGTCCGGCGTGGCTGTTACTCAAGGGTGCGCTCCTGATTCGGGATTGTGGGGCTTGCCTCTCAGTATTGGCCTGCGCAGCCATGCTGTCTAATACGGATTAAGTCTCTGGCCCATATCCGCACGGCATTGTTGCTCGTTTACAGGCCCAAACGGCGTCTTCGAGCGTTTGCCCGTGGCCATCTCACATTCGGAACCGGTCGAACGTCTGCGAAGTGGAACGCATTGCGATCCCCCGGGCCGGGAGTCCGTGCCCGGGCACCTTCCAGATTGGAGACATATGTCCACCGCACTCGTCACCGGCGCCACCCGCGGACTCGGAATGGCCGCGTCGCGTGCCCTGGCCGAAGCCGGGAACCGCGTATTGCTCACCGGCCGCACGTCCGCCGACACCGAACGTGCCGAAGACTCGCTGCGCCGGGAAGGGCTCGACGTCCAGGCCCTCGAACTCGACGTCACATCCCCCTCCAGCGTCCGGGCCGCCGCCAGGGAGGTCGAGCAGCGCCAAGGGTATATCGACGTGCTGGTCAACAACGCGGGAATTCTCCCCGAGGCCACCGACGCGGCCGAACGCCAATTCGCCAACCCCGACTTATTTCAACCGACGTTCGCGACCAACCTGTTCGGAACGGTTGCCGTGACCGAGGCTTTCCTCCCGCTGCTACGTCATAGCACGGCCGGCCGCATCGTCAATGTTTCCACCACGATGGGGTCGCTTAACGACCAGGCTGATCCCGACTCGCCTTACTACGGTATGGTCGTGCCCGCTTATCAGAGCTCGAAGGCCGCCCTGAACAGCGTCACTATCAGCCTCGCGAAGTCCCTGGCCGACACCGACATCAAGGTCACTTCCGTTTGCCCCGGGTTCGTCCAGACCGACTTGACCCCGGTTAACAAGGAACAGGCACCACTTACCCCCGAACAGGCTGCCAGGATCATCGTTACAGCTGCCACCCTGCCAGCCGACGCCGACTCGGGAACCTTCATCGACGACAACGGCCGCGTCAGCTGGTGACTGGCCACTGAGCGCACGGTGTGGGCCATGCCGCCGGCCGAGTTGTCCGGCTCGGCCGGCGGCACTCATGCTTTTGATGCCGTTGTCGGCTGGCCTACGGTGTGGTTCATGTATTTGGAGAATCTCATCATCGACGCAGTCGAGCCCCAACGGCTGGGCAGGTTCTGGGAGGAAGTGGTCGGCGGTGAGCGGCTCACCGACGAGATGGACATCGTCGAGACCCGGCTCGCCATTGACGGCGGACCGGAGCTCGACCTGTGCTTCCAGCGCGTCACCGAGCCGCCGTCGACCGGGTCCCGGCTCCACATTGACCTTCGCGGCGGGGCCCGCCAGGACGACGAAGTCGACCGGCTGCTTGGGCTGGGGGCACGGCACCTCGACATTGGCCAGGGGGACGTGCCCTGGGTGGTGCTCGCCGATCCGGAAGGTAATCCCTGCTGCGTGATGGAAGACCGGGCCGCATACACCGACACCGGACCGATCGCGGCGTTTCCGCTCGACTCCGCCGACCCGGACCGCGACGCGAAGTTCTGGTCCTGGCTGACCGGCTGGACGCCGATGCCCGGATCGCCTCGGGCCCTGCGCCATCGGTCACAGCGGGGCCCGCTTCTTGAGTTGTGTCCTGAGCCTGCGCCAAAGGGTACGACGAAGAACCGGCTGCACCTCGACATCCGGCTTGAGAGCGGCGACGATCCCGATGGAGCCGCGGCAGGCATCGCCGAGCGCGGCGGTCGCGAGCTCCATCCGGACTGGGGCGAACTGCCCTGGCGGATCTACACCGACCCGTCAGGCAACGAGCTGTGCGTGCTGCCGGCACGGTGATCGCCGTGCCTGTCAGTGGCGTCGCGCATCCAGTCACCGAGTTGGCGCTGCAGTCGCCGGGATCTCTCGAGCGCGCCGGTCATTTGGAAGAACCCGTGGATCATCCCTCGATAGCGACGTAGCTCCACAGGTACCCCGGCCTGGTGCAGAGCCTCGGCGTGGTGTTCGCCGTCGTCGCGTAAGGGGTCACACTCTGCGGTCACGATGAGTGTGCGCGGCAGGTGCTCCAGGCTGCGTCCGTACAGCGGTGAAACTGCCGGCGCGCGCCGGTCGAGGCCAGGCGGCAGGTACTGGTCGAAGTACCACCGCGACTTCTCGCCGGAGAAGCCGTCGCGGCCGATCACGAAGCCACCGCCATGGAAGAACAAGATCGGATCCAGCGGTCCTGGATGGGGCCGATACACCCGCACCGGCACGCCGCCCGCCGGACCTGTCGCGTCAACGTCCGCCACCGAGTGCAGTTCCCCGGGATCCCGTTGCAGATCCAACACGGCCAGGTCGTCCGCGCGCACTTCTGCCGCGGTCAGCTCGCTGGCCGGCGTACCTGGCGTGGCCGCCCAACGATCTAGCAGCGCGCGGACTTCAACATCGAGTTCAGGCATCGAGACCACTCCAGGGGGAGCAGGTCACCGTGCCTACAGGTGGGTTCAATGCGGCTCCTTAACAGTGAAGGTGAGAATGAGCAGCAGGACGGGGAGCGCGGCACCCAGGCCGAGAATTGACGGCAGCCCGCCGCGCACCAGCATCGCTCCGCTCATGCCGTACCTCGCTGCGCGTGGTTGCCTGTGGTGTTTTCGGGTGCGTCGTGCCGGGCTTTCAGCGCCTCGATGACCAGCGGGATCTGCCCGGGCAGCTGGACGATCGCCGCGGTCTTCAGGAGTGCTGAAGGTGGGTCTCTGCGCCACCAGTTGAGCGCGAGCTGGACCTTCGCAGGCGTCACAGCCACGAAGAAGATCGCGGCGAGCGTTCCACCCAGCCGCCGTGTTCGCGGCATCACAATCGCTGCCGCGGTGCCGAGCGCCATGGCACCGGAGGCACGCGTATACGCCCGCGCCTTGCCGGGCAGTAGCCGTGGGATGATTCGGTCGAAGAAGTCGGGCGCGGTGAAATGCATGAGTCCGCCGAACGTGAGCACCGCCGCTGTCCGCAGGGCCGGGCCCTGGGTGGCCCGCCCACTGGTACGGGGTCGAGAACCCGGTCTGGTGCACTGCATGCTACTGACGGGCTTTCTCGATCATCTCGGCCATCTTGCGATCCCGCTCGGTTTCCGGGGGCATGGCTTCGAGCAGGGCTTTGCAGCGGGCCTGGATGGGTTCTGCCATGAGGCGATCGGGCTGGCAGTAGAGCCGGTCGTTGTGGATGGCGTCCAGCACCATCGTGCCGACTTCGTCGGGGTCTTGACCCAATGGTTCGAAGAGCGCCTCGAATCGCTCCAGCTTCTCCTTGTACTCCGGATCCATCGACTCAGCTTGAGCTTCTGCCGGGTCGAGCCGGCGGGTCGTCTCGGCGATCCGGGTGTCGACGAAACCCGGACTCACCAGGGTCAAACCAATCCCGTACAGCTTCAGCAGGTTGGCGATGGCCTCGGAGAGGCCGGTCACGGCGTACTTCGAGGCGCAGTACATGAACTGGGCCCCGCCGGTCACAGCGAGCCCGGAGCCCGAAGACGTGTTGACGACATGCGCCGGCCCGCCCCGCTCGACCATGCGTGGCACGAAGGTTTGCACGCCGTTGACGACGCCGCCGAGGTTGACTCCCAGCGTATGGTCCCAGTGCGCATAGCTCATCGTCTCGAGATTCATCCCGCCCATTCCGCTGCCGACTCCGGCGTTGTTGCACAGCACGCGGACCGGACCGAGCTCCCGCTCTGTACGATCGGCCGCTGCCGCCATCGCATCGCGATCACGGACGTCGAGGGTCATGGTGATCACCTCGGTGACGGTATCCAGCTCGCGCTTGACCTCACGAAGGCCATCTGCGTCGAGATCGGCCAGAGCCAGTTTCGCCCCCTCGGCGGCGAAGGCGCGCGCCATGCCAAGGCCTATACCGCTGGCTCCGCCGGTGATGAAGACGGTGCTGTCAGAAACGGTCTGCATCGGATATCTCCTTGTGTCGGGATAGTGGGCTGTCGCCCCTCCCATTTACGATACAGTGCTGTATCGGAATGGTAAAGAGGTGTGAGACGATCGGGATATGGCTGGCCGACCCCGTAGTACTGACGTCGATCGCCGGCTCGAGCGCGCCGCCCTGATGCTCTTCGCCGACGGCGGCCGGGCGGCGGTGAGTTTCGACCAGGTCGCACGACGGGCGGGGGCCAGCCGGACCGCGATCTACCGCCGGTGGGACACTCGTGAGGCGCTGGTCGCCTCCGCTCTGCGCGCCTTCCGCGCCGAGTCCGAAACGGGACTGGAGGATTGGGCCGACCGACCGCTCGAGGAGGTCCTCGATCTGTTCGTCGAACGCGCCGCCGCCGCGCTGGAAGATCAGTTCGCCCGGGATCTTCTGCGTCAGCTGGTTGCGCTGGGTCCGGATGGCGGCGCGATCACGCAGACCTATCTCGTGGAGATGTTCGCTCCCAGACGCGATGCCTTCTCGGCAAAGATCCGCGAGGCCCAGGATGACGGTCAGATCGATCCCGCCCTCGATCCCGATCTCATGCAGGACCTGCTCGCCGGCGCCCTGATCCACCGGCTGCTGCTCTGGGGAGACCTGGCCACGGATGCCGCCCCGAAGGCCTACATCGAAGCCGTGCTCGAGGCCGCAGGGTTTCCCCGCCGACCCGGTCACAAGACGTTGGGGGCATAGTCCGTCCACTCATTGATCAGCAACCCTTGCTCCTCTACGAGTCGTCAGGAACTCCTGCAATCTCAGGGACAGGTCCTCGATGATGCCCGCCGCGAAGTGGTCCGGGAACCAAGCCGCATGCAAGGGGAGCTGCAGCACCTGCTGCTCCGTGGCCGACGTCGTAATGGGTATGGAATATGTGCCATAGTCCGACAGCTCGGTACTGACACCGACACCCTGACCAGCCGCGGCGAGGGCGAAAATGGTCGGTCCGTCGTCGCACTCGGCCAATTTCCGGGCCGATAGTCCGGCCGCGCTCATCGCATTATCCAGAATGTAACGGCTCACGCTGTGATGCGAGGGAAGGATCAGCCCTGCTGCGCAGAGTTCGGTCAAGGGCAGTTCGGTGCGTTGCTCCTTGGCCCATTGATGAGCGGTATGGACGTGGGCCATCAGCGAGACATTGCCCAGCGGAACCCTGTGCAGACCTTCCTCCGGAGGGGCGGGCGAGACGATGAAATCGGCGCCGTGCAACAGCGAATCGCTGATTTCGAAGTGCCCGGTTTCCCGGGTGATGATCAGTGGATCGTCACCCGTCGTAGTGGCGATAAAGGGGGCCAGGAAACTTCGAACGGAGGCCGCCGTAGCTGCCGCCACGAGGCTGGACACCCGGCCCGCCCGCAGCACCTCGACGGCGTCGGCCATTCCTTGAGTCTGTACCAGCAACCGCCGGGCCATCGGCACATAGGCCCGGCCCGCGGCCGTCAGCACCAGCCGGTTGCCGCGGGCCTCGAACAGCGGGATCTTCAGTTCGCGTTCCAATGTCCTGATCTGCCGGCTCAATGCGGGTTGTGCCATGTGCAGCAGCTCTGCCGCAGCGGTGACTGTGCCGGCGTCGACGACGGCCAGGAAGTACTCAATGCGGCGGAAGTTCATGAGCTGATCATGCCGGTTGGGTATGGACCAGCACAAGAGCCGGCAGCGGTCGGCATGCGCATGGAACGCCACGTTGTTGGCGTCCTCGCACGTCATGGTCCTGCCGCGTCGTTGCCCGCCTCAGATGTTGGGGCCGATGCGGGCAACCCACTTCGCGCCGCCGGATGCCACCTCCTTGAGCACGACGGCGGCGGCTCCGGATGCGAAGGACCGCCGCACACTGTCGTCGCGCCGGGTGAATTGGACTACCGCGTCCCTTCGTCCGAGGCTGATGGCCCGGGCGACGTACCGCGTGGAGTGCGGCTTCGGCGTGCGGCCCTGGGCAAGGCGCACCAAGGCATTGGCCGCGTGCGAGGCCTGCGGAGTCGCCGTCTGGCAGGCGGGCCGTGCCCCGGGCACTGCGGCGCAGTCGCCGATGACGAAAATCCGGTTGTCGCTGACGCTGCGCAGGAATTCGTCCACCACGGCACGTCCTTCCGGATTGACCTCGAGACCGCTGCGTGTGGCGAGATCAGGGGTGCCTGAAACGACAGCCCACAGGGTCAGGTCCGAAGTGAACTCCGCCCCCGATTGCAGGTGTACGGTTCCTTCGAATTGCCCTGCGCCCGCGGAAACCTCCGTCACGTCGTCGTCGATAACCTCGGCGTTGAGCCGTTGCAGTCCGGCTCGGATCCGCTGCCGCGCCGCATCGGAGAAGCTTCCGGCAACGGAAGTTCCCACCAGGCGAACCCGGAGATCCGGCCGGGCGCCGGCGACTTCGGCCGCAGTCTCGATGCCGGTCGGGCCACCTCCGATCACCGTGACCGTGGCACCGGAGGGCAGGGAAGCCAGCGCCGCCCGTGCCCGTTCGGCGCTTTCCCAGGTGCCCACCGGGACGGTTCGGTGCATTGGTGTGACCGTGCTGCCCACCGCCAGCAACGCGTAGTCAAAGTCGATGCTCCCGCCGTCGTCAAGTGCCACGGTGCCGTCACCGATCTTCTCTACGGTGCCGATCCGGGCCGTGATGCTGCGGTGCAACATTGACGCCAGAGGCGTCGCGGCTGTTCCGGTTCCTGCGATGTGCTGGTGCAGTCGTATACGCTCCACAAAGTCGGGACGGGGACTGATCATCGTGATCTGCGCAGATTTGACCTTCCGGGCCAGACGGTTCGCGGCGAGCGTGCCCGCGTAACCGGCGCCTATTACTACGACCTTCATGTCTGCCTCCTTGTTGGAAAACTGGCTGTCAGTAACTGACTGCCCACAAGACACCGGTGACCGGTTGCGTGTGACATGGAAGAATTCATGGAAGCCGGGGCGAAGAGACAGGAGCAGGAAATGAGCGAGGACAGGCGTCCGGATCCCGCGACAGAGGCGTTCGTCGCCCACCGCAACCTGCTGTTCACCGTGGCGTACGAGATGCTTGGCTCGGCGGCGGACGCGGAGGACGTGCTCCAGGAAACGTGGATGCGGTGGGCCGACGTCGATCTCGACACGGTGCGGGACCAGCGCGCCTACCTGGTCCGGATCACCACCCGCCAGGCCCTCAACCTGATGCGAACGCTGGGCCGGCGCAAGGAATCATACGTCGGCACCTGGCTCCCCGAACCGCTGCTGACCACGCCGGATGTGGCCGACGACGTCGAGTTGGCTGACAGCGTCTCGATGGCGATGCTGCTGGTGCTGGAGACGCTCAAGCCGACCGAGCGGGCGGTGTTCGTGCTGCGTGAGGTGTTCGATCTGGGATACGACGAGGTGGCCGACGCCGTCGGGAAGTCTGCCGCTGCGGTCCGGCAGATCGCCCACCGCGCGCAGGCCCATGTTGCGGCCCGCCGGCCCCGGGAGATCGTTTCTCCAGCCGAGACCCGGGCAGTGTTCGGGGCGTTCCAGCGTGCGGTCGAAACGGGCGACTTGCAGGGATTGCTCGATGTCCTCGCACCCGACGTCGTCGTGCTCGCCGATGGTGGCGGGGTCAAGAAGGCTATGCCGCGCCCCGTCGTCGGCGCCGGAAAGGTGGCTCGCCTGGCGACCATTGGATTGGAATCGGTCCGTCTCCAAGCGACGTTCGAGCCGGTGGAAGTCAACGGCAATCCGGCGCTGATCATCAGGTTCGACGGCGGGATCGACACGGTCGTGTCGGTGCGGATCGAAGGCGGCCTCGTGACTGGACTCTACGCCGTGCGCAATCCCGGCAAGATGACACATGTGGACAGTGCGATCGTTGTGACCCGTTGAATCCGGTCCATCAGGACAATTGTTGTCCGTCGTGCGCTGGTAATGCCGGCTGCCGGGCGGTACAACGGGAACATGACAGCCGCCAGCCGTTCCCAGGTTCTCGCTTACCGGTGGGAGGTGCAGGGACTGCGCAGCGAACCCGGTGCCCTCGCCGTCAGTGACATTCCGATCCTGGACTCCGGGGTGCAGGACACCGGAGTCGATGGTGCCCGCTGGGCGCTGGTGAACCGCGGCGCCGATCCGCAGCTGCCCTTGGACGATCCGGACACGGCACTGGCGTGGACCCTGCGCAGCGCACCGCATCTCTATCGGCGCCAGGATCTTCCGCAGGTAGCCGCCGCGGTGCGCCCCTTCTCGAACGCCGACGCCGGCAAGCGGATCATCGATGCGGTCAAGCCGTTGAAGGCTGCGGGGATCGAGCCGCTGGATGCGCTCGATGAGGTCGCCGCCGCGGAACGGAAGATCGTGGAATCGCCGACCGTCAAGGGCGAGCTGTCCGGACGGTTGAACGAGGTCCTGGACGAGCCGTACCAGCGATTTTGCCGTCCCTGTCATGCCACGCATGTGTATGAGGTGCCGTTTCGCATCTCAGCGTTACAGGCCGGCCTGGAGCTGCAGCCGGGGAGCTCGCCGCCGGTCCTGCAGCGGATTCCGGGGTGGCCGGATGCGCCTCCTGCCGAGGCGTCCGAACGGGTGGACGTGATCCGGAATTATCTGCATTTCAACGGGCCGGCAACGCCCACGCAGGTGACCGGTTTCCTCGACGGGGCACTGGCCGATGTCAAGGCGCGCTGGCCGGACGACGCCGTCGAAGTGGAGGTGGACGGCCAGGTTCGCTGGATGCTGGCCGACGACGTGGCGGCGTTGGAAGCTGCAGGACAGGACGGCGGGGCCAGCGATCCGGAAAATGGCCGGCCGGCTGTCCGTCTGCTTGGACCGTACGATCCCTACCTCCAGGTAAGGGACAGGGAACTGCTGGTGCCGGATGCGGCGCAGCGCAAAACGTTATGGCCTACACTCGGCAGGCCCGGAGCGGTGCTGGCCGGGGGCGACGTCGTCGGCGCCTGGCGCCCCAGGATGGCCGGAAAGAAGCTCACCGTTCGGATCGAGGACTTTGGTTCCATGGCGACGGCCGGCCCCTGGCTGAGTACCGCCGTCGAACATCAGGCTGAGCTGCTGGCAGGTTTCCGAGGCGTGAGACTGGCCGCGGTTGAGTACAGCCAGTAACTACGCGTCCGACGGCGGGGGAGGTGCCGGGTTGCCGCCGAGGTAGGGGGTTGCCGGCGAGGTAGCCCGTTGCAACCCGCTGACTCGGCGGTAAGGCGCTACCTCGGGCGGCGGTCAGCCAAGATCGATTCCGGAGGGTCGGATGTTCAGCGACTCGATGACTGACTCTTCGGTGGTGTCGACTGCCATCCGGACGCCCTTGGCCACCTGTGCCGGGCGGATCCAGGCGCCGGGGTTATAGTCCTTGCCTTCCCAGTCGTGCAGTTGCTGCTGCATGTCGGTTGCAACCCGACCGGGGTGTATGGAGCTGACGCGCACGCCGTTGGACCGTTCCTCCTGCCGGAGGGCGTCGGTGAAGGCCCGCAGGGCGAACTTCGTACCGCTGTAAATCGCCCCTCCTGCGCCGGAGCTGTAACCGGAGCCGGAGTTGATGGCGATTACTTGTCCGCGTGTGTTCCGCAACGCGGGCAACAGGATGCGGGTCAGCCGGGCCACTGCGAAGACGTTGACGTCGAAGTTTTCCTGCCAGTCTTCGGCGGTGAGCTCGGCAACGGTTCCCATCTTCAGGATGCCGGCCGAATGAACCAGCACGTCCAGGGAGCTGATGCTTGCAGCGGCGGATTCGACCGCGTGCGCGTCACGGACGTCGGCGGCGAAGGGCTCGGCGGAGGGGAAGCGCCCGGCCAGAGGCACCAGACGTTCGCTGTCCCGCCCACCCAGCAGCAGGTGGTGGGTGGAAGAGAGTTCCTCGGCGATCGCCAGGCCGATTCCACGTGAGGCGCCGGTGATCAGGGCAGTAGGCATTTCGGTCATGGTGTTCATCCTATGATGTGCCGGTGGCCGATCATGGGCGGGAACTCAACAGGTGCCAGCGCCTCGTTAGATGCCATCGTCCTCGCGGCGCACCATCTCACCGATCCACAGCGGCACGAACGGGGAGGTGCAGCCCGGAGGAGTCGGGTAGTCCTTGAGCACCTCCAGGCGCTCGCCGATGTCGATTGCGCGGGCACGGTGCTCCGGATGCTTGATGCCGATCTGGCCCAGGCATTCGTTCATCGACCACTGCAGGCGCTCCGGCGCATCCTTCATCTGCGCCTCGACGACATCGAGCAGTGCAGTGAGGTCGAGGCCTTCGGGCTTCTTCATGACGCGTTCAGTGGTCAGCGCCCACCCGGCGCTGGCGACCACGGGATCCGGATCGGCGGACCAGGCCCGGCGCAGCTCTTCGGCGTGCGGGTTCTTCTTCACCACGTAGTTCACCAGCCAGTCGTGCACCTTGGGTGTGCGGGCCTGCCGCAGCATGGTGTCCAGTTCGTCACGCTCGAACCCCTTCGGTCGGCAGATCAGCAGCGCCAGCAGCCTGGCGGCGCTGTCATCCGTCTCCCAGAGCCGGCGCGCGAGTTCCTGCTGCGTCTTCAGCCGCTTCGCAAGTGCGCGCAGCTTGCTGAGGTTCACGCCGTGATCGTCACCGTGTTTCTCGTTCACTTTGCGTGTCTTCGGGTCCTCGAGCTCCGCGAGCTCGGCCATGACTTCGGCCACCGTCGTGTCGGTCAGCGTCGTCTGAGCCACTGCAGCCCTCCTGTCCATCATCTGCTGGATTCAGCTTACGGTGGAAAGCCGGCGGCACGTTGTACAGTGGTACGCGCGGTTCAACGCGGATGACGTTCCGAAGCGCGAACTTGCGGGGTTCAAGCCGGTCACGCCCGGGGCCGGCGATCCTGCCCAAAGAAGGGACGACAATCTCCACGCCCCCGAAGTCCGCTCGCTCCGTCCGGCCGGCATTCCACCCTGAGCTGAAGGCCGGCCGCTTCCTTCCCCCTCTGCCGATCGGACCGCTGCTCACACAGGTGGTGCAGAAGCTGCCAGCGAAGCGCACCGTTACGCCCGAAGACCTCATCGTCGAGGACATCCGTGTTCCGGGTCCTGCGGGTGCACCCGATGTGCTGCTCCGCTCGTATCGTCCACGCGCCGGACGAAGCCCGATGCCCGCGCTGCTCTGGCTGCACGGAGGCGGGATGGTGAGCGGTAACTGCGGTGTGGACGAAGAGGCAAACATTGCCCTGGCCCGGACCTTGGGCATCACGATCGTCTCGGTGGAATACCGGCTGGCCCCCAGGCATCCGGCTCCTGCCGCGGTCGAAGACTCCTATGCGGCATTGACCTGGCTGTTCGCGCACGCCACCGAACGGGGGATCGACTCGAGCCGGATCGCAATCGGCGGCGGCAGCGCCGGTGGCGGTCTCGCAGCCGCCCTCGCGCTTCTCGCGCATGATCGGGCAGAGGTTACGCCCGTGTTCCAGCTTCTGGTCTATCCGATGCTCGACGACCGCACAGTGCTGCGCTCCGATATGGACACCAGGGGGCACCGGATGTGGTCGAGGTCTAACAACAGGTGGGGGTGGACCGCGTACCTCGCCGGGGAACCGGGCAACCCGAACGTGTCACCCTACGCAGCGCCGGCCAGACGGTCCGACTTGAGCGGGCTGCCTCCTGCCTGGATCGGCGTCGGGACCCTCGATCTCTTCCACGACGAGGACCTCGCGTACGCGCGCCGGCTGCAGGAGAGTGGAGTTGCCTGCGACATCGAAGAAGTTCAGGGCGCCTTCCACGGATTCAACGGCGTCTTTCCGCGCAAAGACGTCTCGAAGAGTTTCCGGCAATCCCAGGTCTCCGCCCTCCGCAGAGCTCTGTTCCCGCACCAGGCATGATCGCCGGCGATGAAAAACAGTTTCACTTAAGCATCTATGCGTGAATATCCTTGACACTCTGATCCGCCGTGTGTTTATGTCTTGTCGTGCCATCCCGTTCCAGTGCAGTGCATGACGCGGGAGGGTGCACCCACAGTGACCCACAAAATATCGGCGGTATCGATGGCGATGAAAGACCTCAGCCGGGAGTTGGGCGAGCTCGAAACCGAGCGCTCCCGTGCCGATCTGGCGGACCTCGATGTGCTCGGCACCCGCACCCTGGTGGAGCGGATCGCGGCTGAAGACGCCACGGTGCCCGCCGCCGTCGACGCCGCAGGCGATGCCATCAGCTCCGCCGTGGACGCGATCGTTGATCGGCTGCGCGGCGGCGGCAGGCTGATTTATGTTGGCGCCGGCACCCCCGGCAGATTGGGCGTGGTGGACGCCGCCGAATGCATTCCGACGTTCGGCACCCCCGATGGGCTCGTCGTCGCAGTTATCGCCGGGGGAGCGGAGGCGATGACCCTGTCGACGGAGGGCGCAGAGGACAGTTCAGGCGCCGGCACCGCCGATATGCAGTCCATCCACCTCGGGGCCAACGACGCGGTGGTCGGCATTACGGCCTCCGGGCGCACCCCGTATGTACTGGCGGCGCTGGAATATGCTTCAGCGGCCGGAGCGGCGACCATCGGCATGTCCAATAACCGCGACGCTGCGTTATCCGCCGTCGTCGATGTCCCGATTGAGGTTCCAACCGGTCCGGAGGTTGTCGCCGGGTCGACCAGGATGAAGGCCGGCACCGCGCAAAAGCTGGTGCTCAACACGCTGTCGACGGCTTCAATGGTCCGGCTCGGCAAGACGTACGGCAACCTCATGGTTGATGTGAAGGCGAGCAACGAGAAGCTCAAGGTGCGGGCGCGGCGCATTGTGGCCGAGGCGACCGGGGTGAGTGACGAGCAGGCCGCCGATGCCTTGAACGAGGCGGACGGCCATCTGAAGACGGCCGTCGTCGCACTGCTGGCGGCAGTGCCGACTGGAGAGGCCCGACGCCGACTGGACGCCGCGGACGGATATGTCCGGGCCGCCTTATGAAATCGTGACCTGCTGCACCCTTGACACTCGCGCGGGGTGCTAATAGTTTTTCAAACTATAGGGCAAGCGAGAAATGGAATTTCATCTGATGGTTCGCACGAATCTTCATTAGGTACTTCACAAGGGAGTGGAAAACGTGAGGGGAACAAGAAACCGCTGGATAACCTCCGCGGTTGCATCTATCGCAGTACTCGGCATGGTGGCAGGGTGCGGCTCAGGCTCTGACGGGGGCGACAGCGGAGGCGGCGACGGCGGCAGCGCCGGCGGCAGCGCCGGCGGCGAAGTCTCCGGCACTTTGGAAATCCAGTACTTCGTCGGCGGCTACGGCGACGAGTGGTGGAAGTCGGTGATCTCGGACTTCAAGAAGGAATATCCGGACGTCACCGTGAAGCAGCATGCGGGGCCGAATATTAATAAGGAGATGCAGACCCGCTGGATCTCCGGCAATCCGCCGGACGTTGTCTACATTGACGGCGCGGGCATCAGCCAGACCCAGATGGTCGACGACGGCCAGTTGATGGACCTCACCGAGTGGATGAAGGGCGTCAAGCTGCCCGACGGCACACCGATGATGGACAGCTTCATCGTGCCGCCCAATGAATACGACGGCAAGATCTACAGTCTGCCGCTGATCTTCGACACCTGGGGCACTTGGTACGACCAGGCCTGGTTCGAGGAGAACGGCTGGGAGGTTCCCACGGACTTCCCGTCCTGGATGGACTCCATGGGCCGGATCAAGCAGGACGCCAACATTGCACCGTTTACCACTGCCGGCCAGTATCCGTACTACTTCTCCCGGGGCGTGCTCTACCCCGCATTCGCTGCTGAAGGCGGCGACGAGTTGCTCAACGCCATC
This sequence comes from Arthrobacter castelli DSM 16402, assembly GCF_000430705.1. Lineage (GTDB taxonomy): Bacteria > Actinomycetota > Actinomycetes > Actinomycetales > Micrococcaceae > Arthrobacter_C > Arthrobacter_C castelli. The sequence goes on along the minus strand of NZ_AUMN01000031.1, from coordinate 26,271 downwards.
ATCGACGGCGAAGAGGGAGCCTGGAAGAGCGACGGCGCGATCGCGGTGATGGAACGGGTCAAGAAGATGGTCGAGGCCGGCTACGTTGATCCTGGCTTCGCCGGCATCAGCCATACGCAATCGCAGTCGAACTTCCTGCAGCACCAAAACGCCTACATTCCGGTCGGGTTCTGGCTGCCCAACGAGATGGCCAAGGACACCCCGGAAGGATTCGAATACGGCTTCATGCCTACTCCGATGAATGCCGAAGGGGAGAAGCAGGTGCTGGTTCCGGACTTGCGCTCCCTGGCGATCGCGGACCAGGCGGAGAACCCGGCGGCGGCCAAAGCCTTTGTGGAGTTCGCCTTCCAGAAGAAGTACGCCACACAGTTTGCTGAAATGACCGGTGCGCTGCTCAATATGCAGGGTGTTGACCTGTCGGGGAACAAGAATGTTCCCGGTTACCTGAAGCAGGCCAACCAACTGATCAACTCGGGCGATGTGGCCATCCACCACAAGCAACACCCGATGAGCTCCGAGATGGAACTGCCCATCGGGGATGCTCTGGTGAAGTTCCTGCTGGGCAAGACCACCGTCGAGCAGTTCACCGATAAGGCGGCATCCATCGCCAAGGATTACCGCAGCAGCAACTAGTCAGCACCAGGCGGAGGGCGGCCCTGCCCGTCCTCCGCCTGCCCACCCATAAAGGAAGGCACGGATGGTCCAGTCGAAAAAGCAACGGTTCCTGTTCCTTGCTTTTTGTTTGGGCCCCACGCTGCTCGTCTTTTCGGTCATCACCCTGTACCCGCTGGTGAACGGGTTATACCTCTCGTTCTTCGAGTGGTCCGGGATGAGCATCGAAAAGACATTCGTCGGGCTGGCCAATTACGAGAAGCTGTTCAACGACCCGATCATTCCTCAGACCATCTGGCATGACTACTTCCTGGTGGTCACCAAGGTCATCGGCATTATGGTGCTGGCGACCTATTTCGCGGTGGCGCTGACGCAGTTCCGGATCAAAGAGGCACCGTTCTACCGGATCGTCTTCTTCTTCCCGAACATCATGTCCGTGGTCATCATCGGCATCCTGTGGCAGTTCATCTACAACCCCGACGCCGGTCTGGTGAACTCGGGATTGGAAGCCATTGGGCTGGAGGAATGGACCCAGCCATGGCTTGGCGACCTGAACTGGGCGTTACCGAGCCTGGTGCTGCCATCGGTGTGGGCCGGTATCGGGTTGTTCATGCTGCTGCTGATGGGCGGGATCATGAGCGTTCCCAAGAGCCTGTATGAGGCAGCAGACCTGGACGGTGCAACGGAGTGGCAGCAGTTCTGGCGGATCACCGTGCCGATGATCTGGCCGCAAATCCGGGTATCCATTATCTACATTGTCATCACCACGCTGAACGGATCTTTCATTATCGTGCAGATCATGACCCGCGGCGGCCCCAGCAGCTCCACCGAAGTGATGGGTTCGTACCTCTACGAACAAGCCTTTGAGCAATTCCACTTCGGCTACGGCGCCGCCATCGGCATGATGATCCTCGTGCTGTCGCTGGCGACGGTGGCCGTGCTGCAACTGGTGCTGCGGCGTGAACGGGTGGAGCTCTGATATGAGAAAAGCACTGATGCAGACGGTGTCCCGTATCCCGCTGGTGGTGTGGGCCGTCATCGTCATCTACCCGATCATCTGGATGTTCCTCGGGTCGTTCAAGGACTATGGCGAGATCTTCCGCTCGCCATGGGCGCTGCCGGAAGCCTTCGAATTCGACAACTTTGTCCAGGCGTGGAACGACCACGGTATCGGACGCAGCTTCGTCAACAGCCTGCTGGTCACCGTGCTCGGGTGCACATTGTGCATGTTGTTCTCGCTGCCGACGGCGTACGCCATCGAGCGGATACGGTTCCGTGGCAGCAAGGTATTGTTCAACGTCTACCTGGCGTCGATGATGATTCCGATGGTGCTGGGCTGGATCCCGCTGTTCTTCCTGTTGCTGCAGCTGAACCTGCTGAACAACCTGCTGGCGCTGTCGCTGATCTACGCCGTGACGCAGGTTCCGTTCACCGTTTTCATCCTGTGCAGTTTCCTGTCCGGGGTGCCGAGGGATCTCGAAGAGGCAGCCGCGATCGACGGCATGTCGCAGTACGGCATCCTGTTCAAGATTGTCGCCCCGCTGGTCACCACCGGCATCATCACCGCCTCCATTATGAACGCGGTGATGTATTGGAACGAATACTTTATGGCGCTGATCTTCCTTCAGTCGGATGAAAAGAACACCCTCGGCGTGGCGATGGACCTGCTGGCCAACGAGGCTGAATACACCAACGCGTGGGGCGCTTTGTTCGCCGGGCTGACCATCGCGATCATTCCGATCATGGTGATCTACGCGATCTTCCAGCGGAACATCACCAAGGGGATGACCGAAGGCGCCCTGAAGGGATAGCTGACGAGACCGACCACCGGCTACGAAAGGACCTGCAGGTGACGCACGAGGTAGAGGATCAGCCGAGCTTCGACTCCGATAAGATCTCCGCACGCATCCGTGCCACCCTGCCTTCGTTGTCGCCTGCCGCGGCGAAGGTCGCCCGGCTGGTGCTGGAACAGCCCGAGGTCATCACCCGCTCCACGGTGCTGGACATCAAGGCGGTGACAGGCGTCAGCGAAGCCACTATTGTGCGAGCGGCCCGCAGCATGGGGTTCGACGGATATCCGCAGCTGCGGCTGGCGCTGGCTGCGGCCTCCGGCGGGCGTCCCGGCCCGCAGGCACTGACCGGGAACGTGTCGCAGGACGACCCTGTCGACGTCGTCGTCGGCAAGCTGGCCGGCGCCACGCAGCAGGCGCTGCGTGAGACCGCGGCACATCTGGATCCGCAGGCGCTGGAAGCGGTGGCCGACGCCATCGTAGGCGCCCGGCGGATCATCTGTTTCGGCATCGCCGCCTCCGGGCTGGTGGCAGACGATTTCCAGCAGAAGCTCACCCGGGCCGGGTTCATCTGCCACTGCCCCACGGATATTCACCTGGCCGTCACCGAGGCGGCGCTGCTGCAGCAGGGCGATGTCGCCGTCGTCGTCTCCCATTCCGGTGAGACGCGCGAAGCGCTGCAGGTGCTCGAGGTGGCTGCCGGAGCCGGGGCGGTCACCGTGGTGCTGACCGGGTCCGAGCAGTCCTCGCTGGCCACGCGGGCCGACCAGCTGCTGATCGCGGCCGGGCATGAACGAGGGCTGCGGCCGGGAGCGCTGTCCAGCCGCATCGGGCAATTGTTCGTCGTCGACTGCCTGTTCGTCTCGGTGGCGCAGAAGACCTTCGACACCGCCAGCGCCTCGATCCAGCTGACCCGCCAGACCATCGAGGCCATGTATGACGGGCTGGGGCGATGACCGGCAGCGGTACTGTCGGCGCGTGCGGGGTGGATATCGGCGGCAGCGGATGCCGGGTCGCCGTGGTGGCCCTGCTTCCGCGGACGACGCCGGTGGTGCTGGAGGGCGCCGGCGTCCGGATTGGCGACGGCGGGCTGCAGGTCGCTTCACTGCTCGACCAGATTGAACAACTCGCCGGCCGCGCCGCTGCAGACGCCGGCGTGGAACGGATCGAATCGGTGGTGCTCGGTTCGGCCGGGCTGTTGGAGTTGCTGCCGGACAAGGGCGCCATGCACCGGATGCTTGCCGCACGGGTGGAGGCCCGGGTGACGGTGCTGGCCTCGGACATGGTCACCTCACACATCGGTGCGCTCGGGATGGGATCCGGCGGCGTGCTGGCAGCCGGCACCGGGGCGGTGGCCCTGGGCACCGATTTCGACCAGGTGTGGAACCGGGTCGATGGCTGGGGGCATGTGTTGGGCGATGCCGGATCCGGAGCCTGGATTGGCGCGGCGGGGCTCGACGCGGCGTTCCGTGCCTTGGACGGGCGGCCGGGCGGGTCGGCCGACCTGCTGGACCGGCTGCGGGCGCGGTTCGGTTCGCCGGAACAGGTGGTCCACGACGTCTACACTCGCGACGACCGGGCCGGGCTGCTGGCCACGTTCGTGCCCGACATTGCGGAGCTGGCCGCCGCCGGGGACCGCGTCGCCACCTCGATTCTCCACCACGCCGGAGCCGAACTGGCCTCCACCGGGCAGGCCGCGCTCGCCGGCGGGCTGCCACCGAGACTGGCACTGACGGGCGGACTGTTCAATGCCTCGCCGCTGCTCAGGGAGGGGCTGGTCGACGAACTGACGGCCGCCCGGCCGGAGATCGAACTGGTGGATCCGGCCGGCACTGCGCTGGACGGCGCCGTTGAACTGGCGGTCCGGGCGGGAGAGGGGAACGAACTTCTGCATCATCCACCGTTTGCGACCTCGATGGCCCACTGACGGTCTCCGGCGGCTCGCCGAGGGTGCCTGGCGGCCCGGGGCGCGACACATTCGATCCCGGCGGTGCGGCGTCTTGACCCGTGCGCGTGCTGCGCGGAGGCTGGGTGGATGAGAGGGCAAGCAGCCTTTGGTCCAGGCCCCCGACGGGCGGCGATGGCGTCGGGGCTCGCCGCTGTGCTCGCGCTGACCGGGTGCATGATGGACCCGGAAGGTGCCGGCAGGCGGGGAGCGCAGAGCATCGAGGCGGATTCGGAATCAGGCGTTCCGGCGGTGCAGCTGGCCTCGACCAGCGCCGCTCCGAAGGTTGTCGCGGCGCAGCAGGACGCTCCCGGTCCGGCGATCGAGACCAGCCGGGCGCTGTTCGACTCAAGTCCCGTGGCCGTCGTCGTCGCGCCGCCACCCGCTCAGAACCCCGACAAGAAGTCCGGAGAGCCGGCATCCAATCACAAAAAGTCTTCCCGGGAAGCCCGCAAGGCCGCTGCCGAACTGGGTGCGCCCATGCTCGTGGCCGGCCGGGACGGAATGAGCCAGGAACTCGAGCGGCTGGGCGTGCAGACCGTGCTGGTGTTCGGAAACGACGCCGGGTGGCAGCCGAAGGAGTCGCTTGAAGTAGTGCGGGGCGGGGACAATATTGACCAGCTTCCCGACTTTGAACCGGCATCCGGCGAAGCTCCAGCGGTAGTGCTGACCACCGGGGCGGAAACCACGGCGACGACGGCGGCCTTGGCCACCGCTGAAGCGGCGGGAGCGGTGATTCATCCGGTCGGGAAAGCCGATCCGCGGGCATCGTCGACAACCATTGAGTTGCTCAAGAAACACCGCGGCAAGCCTGTTCTGGCCATAGGTGAGGGCTTCAGCAGCACATCGACCTTCACCGACCGGGTGGAGGTGGCGCGCCATGCTCCACAATTGCCGGGCGGAGGGCAGTTGGTATTTCCCGGCCGCCGGATGGTCGCGCTCTACGGCCACCCGGGGACGTCGTCACTTGGCGCACTTGGAGAGCAAGGGGCCGATGCCGCCGTCGAGCGCGCCACATCCCTGGCAGCGCAGTACCAGCCATACAGTGACGAGCCGGTGATTCCCGCCTTCGAGATCATCGCCACGGTCGCCAGCGCCGCGGCCGGACCGGACGGCGACTACTCGAAGGAAGCCAGTGTCGACGAGCTCAAGCCATGGGTCGACGCGGCGGCTGACGCCGGGGTCTACGTGGTCCTCGACCTGCAGCCGGGCAGGACCGATTTCCTGACGCAGGCGAAGCGGTACAAAGAGTTGCTGAAACGCCCGAACGTCGGACTGGCACTCGACCCGGAATGGCGGCTGGAACCCGGCCAGCAGCACATGGTGCAGATCGGCTCCGTCGATGCTGCCGAGGTGAACCAGGTCAGCGACTGGCTCGCGAAACTGACGCGGAAGAACAACCTGCCCCAGAAGGTGTTCTTATTGCATCAGTTCAGTCCGTACATGATCACCAACCGGGAAGCGCTCAACCTCGGGCACGACGAATTGGCCACCGTCATTCATGCCGACGGTCACGGCCTGCCGGGCTCGAAGCAGCAGACGTACTCGGTGCTGCAGAACGGGCTGGATCCACAGACATGGATGGGGTGGAAGAACTTCATTGACGAAGACACCCCGATGTTCACGCCCGAGCGGACATACACGCAGGTGAATCCGAAGCCGTGGTTCGTCTCGTATCAATAGGGCACCGTCCCGGGCGCACCCCGGGCGTACCATCCCGACCCGGACGCTCGCTGGGCCCGCCGTCCCGACCCGGACGCTCGCTGGGCCCGCCGTCCCGACCCGGACGCTCGCTGGGCCCGCCGTCCCGCCCCGGGCGCACCCCGGGCCCGCCATCCCGACCCGGAATGCCGCAGAGTATGCCCTTCCCTAAGGAATCGCCGGTTGCAATCGGCGATTCCTTAGGCTAAGCCCGATTCTGCTCAGGGGACCGGCTGTTCTTTAGCTAACCGGCGATTCTGAGTCCGGGGGTAACGGGCAGGGCCACCTCCCCGCCGAAGTCTGACGCTCGCAGCTGCTCGTTTCGCCACCCGTAGGGGACCGAGTCTCGAATACAGCGCCGGCGGAGGTGGCGGACCTATCAGCACCGCGCGCCGCTCATGACCAGGCGACCACCAGCCGGGCGGCCTGTTCAGGGACCAGCACGTCAATGCCGGTGAGGTCGCCGAATCGGCGGAGCCGGTTCATCACCGTATTGCGGTGGCAGAACAGCCGGCGCGAAGAATCCGCCACACTGCCGGTCGCCAGGTAGGCTTGCACAGCCTCGACCAGCCGTGTCCGCTCAGCGCCACCGCAGCCGGCCAAGGCAGTATCGACGTCGGCAGCAACCGGAATGCCGGTCTCGGCGAGCCTGGTGCGGGCGATCCGCGCCCACGCTGCCTTGAGCGTGAGGGCACCTTGCTCGCCGTCGTGCAGTTGATCCGCCAATTCCCGGGCGATGCGTGCCGCCGGCGCCAGCGATGCCAGCCCGCCGGCGCCCTCCACCAGGCCGCAGCGCAGTTGGCGGATCTTGCCCGCTGCCTCGCGCAGGATGGATCCTGGTGCTTCCACCGCGGGCCAGAAGGCCACCAACCCATCCGGCAGCGGGTGGGTGAAGATCTCCTGCCCGTGCTGGGACGCGAACGTTACCGCAACGCGAAGGCCGGGAACTTCCTCGCCGGCGGCGACCGCCACGTTCATCGGCTCATCCTGCTCGACGCCCAGCGCCCCGGAGATCTGTGCCAACCGCTCCGCGGTGGGGGTCGTGGGGCCGAAGATGCCTGCGATGTATCCCTGCCGCACGGAGGACGCCTCGTTCTGCATCCGCTGCCGTTCGGCAACGTACGTTGTCTGCACCTGGCCGGCGTAGGAGTCGACGGTCAACCAGACGCTCTCGGTATGGCGGACCAGCAGGTCAGAATCCGTGTTGTCGGCCAGGGCGCGCAGCTCAGTCCAGAGCACCGAAAAGTCCTGTCGCACGGCTGTCATCAGCGACTCGACCGGCACTTCGGCGCGGGCGCGGGAGACGCCGACGTCGGCAGCGATGCGGAACCGTTGGGCCGCCAACTCTTGGGTGTCGACGTCGTGCCTGAGGCTCTGGATCAGCAGCTGGAACGACGCCGCGCCGGTGCGGCGGAGTTCGCTAAGCGGTAGTGGGGCATCGTTGTAATCCGGCAGCTTCAGCAATTTCGAGATGAAGATGTCCGTGAGCCGCGGTACGGAGAGGCGGTCAAGGAGGGTGTGCCAGCGGGCGGTATCGCCGGCATCGGTGGCTGCGGTATCGGCGGCGGTAACGGAATCGATGTTTTGCGGAGGCGGGATGGGCTGCATATGCCTCATAATATGTGCTTTTGCACAAGTTGGGGCAAGAATCCAGTGCCTTTCCGTGAGGCAATGAGCTGGCTCACAGATGCAGGCTGTTAACCAGGAACAATAAGCCGGGTCCACCCCTATGGGTCCGGCTTCAATGCGATTGCGGAGGCTGCCGATGGCTCAAACAGCAAACGTCGAGGCCGGGACCACCCGGACCCTGACCGACAAGGAAGCGACAAAGGTCGCCATAGGTGCGCTGGTCGGTACCGCGATGGAATGGTACGACTTCTTCCTGTTCAGCGCTGCCGCCGCACTGGTCTTCAATATCCAGTACTTCGTCTCCGAGAACGCGACAGCGGCCATTCTGGCGTCTTTTGCGACGTTCGGTGTCGGGCTGGTCGCCCGTCCCCTGGGTGGCATGTTCTTCGGCGCCATGGGTGACAAGATCGGGCGGCGCAAGACACTGATGATCACCATTGTGGGGATCGGCGTGATCACCGGCCTGATTGGCCTGCTGCCCTCCTACGCGGCCATCGGCATTGCTGCGCCCATCCTGCTGGTGCTGCTGCGCGTATTCCAGGGCCTGTTTGTGGGCGGCGAATGGTCCGGGGCGATGACGATTGTGGTGGAGAACGCGCCGCTGAAACGCCGCGCCCGCTACGCTGCACTGCCCCAGATCGGTTCGCCCATCGGGACCATCTTTTCCTCCGGCGGCTTCTACCTGATGACGCTCTTCTTCTCCCAGGAAAACTTCGCCGCCTTCGGCTGGCGCATCCCGTTCCTGGCCGCGTTCCCCATCGTGCTGGTCGCGCTCTACATCCGCAGCAGGCTTGATGAGTCACCGGTCTTCACCGAACTGAAGGAACGCGACGCCACCGAGAAGGCGCCCATCCGTGCGGTGGTGTCCAAGCACTGGGGACAGATTATCGTCGGGATGGCCGCCGCCCTGCTCGGCGTCGGCGGGTTCTACCTGGTGACCGCCTTCGTGGTGTACTACGGCAAAGCCATTCTGGACTATTCGGCGTCGCTGATGCTCCTCGGCGGTCTCGTCGCTGCCGCGTTCGAGATTCCGGTGCTGATCGCCGGCGGGCGGCTGGCCGAGCGGTTCGGCGCGAGCAAGGTGATCATTTATGGCGGGCTGCTCTCCGCCGTCGTCGCCGTTCCGGCCTTCCTGTTGATTGAAAGCGGCAACAGCTTCCTGGTGGTGTTTGGGATGACGGTGGCCGTTGCTGCACTGTCCTTCCCCTACGCCGCATCGGGAACCGTGCTGACGGGATTGTTCCCGGCCAGCACCCGTTATACCGGGGTTGGTTTCTGCCAGAACGTTGCGGGGATGATCAGCGGATTCGTCCCCCTGATGGCCACGGCCTTGGTCGCGTCCGCGGCAAACCATTGGTGGCCGGCGGCGGCTATGCTGGTCTTCCTGTCACTGTTCACCACGGTCGCGGGCATTATCGCTCCGCGGATGAGCGTGGACCTGCCCGGGTTCAAGCACTGATACTTGACGGAAAGATTGGGGGCGGCCAATGTTGCTGGATCTGATTTTGCGTGACGCGGAGATCATCACGCTCGACGACGATCGGCCGACGGCGCACAGCGTGGGCGTGCTGGACGGGCGCATCGCGGGATTCGATGAAGAGCTGGACGAGTGCACTGCCGAGCGGGTCGAGCATCTGGATGGCGCCACAGTGGTCCCGGGATTTATCGACGCGCATTGCCACACCACGTGGTGGGGGCTTGGCCTGCAGGCGGTCGATCTGGGGCAGGCCCGCGGGCTCGAGGAACTGTACGCGCTGCTGGAAGCGGAGACGGAGCGGTTGGCTGGGCAACCGGATGCGTGGGTGAACGGCACCGGCTTCAACCACAAGCACCACGACGGCCGGCACCCGGACATCGCCCGGCTCGATGCCATCACGGGCGACCGCCCGTTGTACCTGCGCCACGTCTCCGGGCATTCGTCCATCACCAATACCGCCACGCTGCGGCTGGCCGGCGTCTTTGAACCGGATTTCGAGGACCCGACCGGGGGAGCAGTGCTCCGTGACGCGGAGGGGTATCCGACCGGCGTCGTGGAGGAAGCGGCCCAGGCGTTGATCCAGGACATGCTGATGCCCTATCCGGTATCGCAGATTGTCGACGCGCTGGATCAAGCCACCACTCGCTACGCCGCCCAGGGGATCACCAGTTTCACCGAGGCCGGCATCGGCGGCGGCTGGATCGGACACAGCCCCATCGAAGTGCAGGCCTACCAGACCGCGCGCCGCACCGGACGGCTGCACGCCCGCGCGCAGTTGATGCCTGCGCTGGACGCGCTCCGTCCGGTCTCGGGCAACGACGACGATATGCACGGTGAAGGCGCCGGGCTTGGGCTTGACCTGGGCGCGATGGCCGGGTTTGGGGACGAATGGGTGGCGCTGGGACCGACCAAAGTGTTCATGGACGGCTCGCTGCTGGGAGCGACGGCGGCGGTCACCGAAGAATACTGCGGGCACCGGCATAACACCGGTTACCTGCTCGACGACGCCGATTCGTACAAGCAGCGGGTGGCTGCGGCGTACCGGGCGGGATGGCCGATCGCGCTGCACGCGATTGGCGATGCGGCCATCGACTTGGCCGAGGACATCATCGCCGACTGCCAACGCCGCTACGGACGCAATGCGCTGCCCAACCGCATCGAGCACTTCGGCATTGCCCGGCCCGACCAGGTCGAACGTGCGGCCGCCGAAGGTATCGCCGTCACACCGCAGGCCGCCTTCATCGGACCGCTGGGTGACCAGTTCGCCACCCTTGTCGGTCCTGACCGCGAAGGATGGCTCTACCGCGGCCGTTCACTGGTCGACGCCGGCATCGTGGTGGCGGGCAGCTCGGATCTGCCGGTCGCGGACAACAATGTGCGCCGCGGAATGCAGTCCTGGGTGGACCGGACGACCGACAACGGCCTGGTGCTCGGCGGGGCGGCCGAAGGGCTGACTCCGGAGGAAGCGCTGCGCACCTATACCGACTGGGCTGCGAAGGCGACCGGCAACGACGTCGACCGCGGCACCCTGCAGCCCGGGAAGCTGGCCGACTTCGCCATGCTCTCCGGCTCGCCGCTGACCGCGCCCGATATTGGTGACCTCGATGTCCTCGCCACCATCGTCGGCGGCGAGATCAGTTACGACGGCCGCAGTGAAGCGCCACGAACTTAAAGACAGCAGCCAAAGGAGAAGAAATGGCATATGAAACGCCCCCGGACGACGCATTCCTTGCAGACTTCAGGTCGCTGAGCACGATCGGTGCCACCGCCGGAGGCGGCGTGGACCGGCAGGCGGCGACGCCCGTGGACGGCCAATCCCGCACCTGGTTCCGCGGGCTGATGGAAGGGCACGGCTTCGACGTCCACTACGACGAGGTGGGGAACCAATTTGCGCTGCTTCAGTTGGTCCCCGGTGCGCCGTACCTGGTGCTCGGCTCCCATCTGGACTCGCAGCCTCTCGGCGGACGATTCGACGGGGCCTACGGGGTGCTGGCCGGCGCGCACGCGGCACTCCGGCTTGCCGGGCGGCTGGCGGCCGAGGGCCGGACGCCGGCGCTCAACATCGCAGTGGCCAACTGGTTCAACGAGGAAGGATGCCGGTTCAAACCCTCAATGATGGGCAGCTCGGTGTTTACCGGAAAACTGCCCGCCGAACAGGCGCTGCAGACCACCGACCCGCACGGAGTGACGGTCCAGCAGGCCCTTGAGGATATCGGCACCCACGGCGACTTCACCCTGGATATCGCATGCTACGCGGAGATCCACATCGAACAGGGCCGGTCGCTGGAGGATGCCGGACTGACCATCGGGCTGGTCGAATCGACCTGGGGCGCCAACAAGTACGAGTTCGTGGTGCACGGCGAGCAGGCCCACACCGGTGCCACCGTTATCGCCGACCGCCACGACGCCTTGCTGGGGGCCTCCTCGCTGGTGGTGGCCGCCCGGGAAATCGCCGAGCAACACAGCACCGACGACCACATGGTCATCACCTCCTGCGGTGAGTTCACCGTCTTTCCCAATTCGCCGGTGGTGGTGGCCAGCCAGGTCAAGCTGCTGGTGGACGTGCGCAGCACCGACGCCGACGTGCTGGCCGCCGCCGACGCCGAACTGCATCGCCGGATTGCCGACATCGAACAGCGGGCCGACGTGCGTATTGAGCGCGGGGCGGAGCACATCTGGGATGCGAAGGCCTACGACCAGGCAGGCATGGAGCTCGCCGCAGCCAGCGCCGACGAACTCGGACTCAGCCATGGCACCGTCCGGACGCTGGCCGGGCACGACTCCACCAATCTGAAGGACATCGTCCCCACGATCATGCTCTTCGTCCCCAGCGTCGAAGGCATTTCGCACAACGAGCGCGAGTTGACCAGCGACGAGGACATGCTGGACGGGGTGCGGATGCTGACCGAGGTGGCCGGCCGGGTGCTGGCCGGTGAGTTCGTCCGGTAACAAAGTTAGGGTTACCTAACCAGGCGGTGCTAAGGTGGCTCTGGCCGCCCGACGTCGGAGGCGGACCCCAACCGAGGACGATGCATGACCAGCGATTCGCGCCCCGCACGGCCGCAAACCATTCTCACCGTGCAGGAAACCGAGTGGATTAACCCGCACACAGTCCGCCTGATTGCGGGTGGACCAGGTTATGCGGCCTTCCAGGACAAAGACGCAACCGACAAGTACGTCAAGATCTACTTCACCCGGCCCGAACTCGGCCTCGAGCCTCCGTATGACATGGCTGCGCTGCGGGAAGTGCTGCCGCCCGAGGACCTTCCGACCACGCGCACCTACACCGTGCGGTGGTCGGATCCGGCGGCACAGCGGCTGGCCATTGATTTCGTCGTCCACGGCAACGAAGGGCTGGCGGGGCCATGGGCGGTGTCGGCGACGCCGGGGGACAGGCTGGTCTTCGGCGACCCCGGCGGGCAGTATGCTCCGGATCCGGCTGCAGAGCGGCACCTGTTCGTCGGCGATGACTCCGCCGTGCCCGCTATCGCCGCCGCATTGGAGGCATTGCCCGCCGATGCCCAGGGAGATGTGCTGCTCGAAGTGGACGGGCCGGAAGACTGCATCTCTCTGGTGAAGCCTGAGGGGCTGCGGGTGCAGTGGCTGTACCGCGATGGTGCTGTCCCCGGCACGCAGCCGTTGCTGCCCGAAGCGGTGAGCCGATTGGAATGGCAGGCCGAGGGGACCCAGATCTTTGCCCACGGCGAGCGTGGGGCAATGAAGTCATTGCGGTCCATCTTTAAGGAACGCGGTGTCACCCGGGACCAGCTCTCGCTGTCCGCCTACTGGGCACTGGGCCGCGACGAACTGCGATTCCAGGCCGAAAAGCGCGAACCCGTGGGCGTCATCGCCCCGGTGTAGGACCCCGACCGCGCTCGGAAGTTTCTCCGGACGTCTCATTGGCGCCATCACCGTGCCGCTGCGATACGGTATCCCTGCAGCAGACGAATTGAGGGTTTCCTGGTGGACAGATTGAGGCAGTCGGGTGCGAAGCCGACTCCCGGAGCCGGCTCATCGCATCTTAATACCGGACGTGCACTGGTTTACCTCGCGGTCTGTATCGTGCTGATCGGGCTCAACCTGCGCACGTTGTATTCCAGCTTCTCGGCGATCCTGCCCGAGATTACCTCCGCCACCGGTATGTCTGCGGCGCTGGTGAGTGCGCTGACCACCGTGCCGGTATTGCTGCTCGGTGTCTGTGCGCCCGCGGCTCCTTCCCTGTCGCGGCGGTTCGGCGCGGAACGGGTGATCCTGGCCGCCATGGTCGTGTTGACCGCCGGACTTGCGGCCCGCGGACTCGGCGCGGCGCCGGCGCTGCTGGCCGGAACCATTGCCTGTGGTGCGGCGATCGCGGTCGTCAATGTACTGCTTCCCTCGCTGGTGAAACGGGATTTCCAGCACCGGCTGGGAACGATGAGCGGGCTCTATACCGGTGCGATCTGCGCCTCCGCCGCCCTGGGGGCCGGCTTCACGCATCCCATCTACGCCGCCACAGAATCGTGGCAATTCGGGCTGTTCTCCTGGACGCTGCCGGCCGCCGTCGTCGTCCTGCTGTTTGCGCCACTGGCCCTGCGCCGCAAGCCGGCCAGAATCTCCAAGGCCGTGGGCGGGCCGTCGGTGTGGCGCTCGCACACCGCCTGGCAAGTGACAATCTTCATGGTTCTGCAGGCCATGATGTCGTTCAGCGTCTTCGCGTGGCTGGCGCCGATCCTGCGCGAACGCGGGGTCGACGGCGGCACGGCGGGACTGATGGTCGCCGTCTCCATCCTGCTGCAGGTGGCCGGTTCCTTCCTGGCTCCCGCCATCGCCGCCCGCTGCTACGACCAGCGGACCATCAATCTGGTGATCGCGCTGCTCACCGGTGGCGGTTTCGCGTTGAGCATCTTCGGGCCGTTGGAACTGATTTGGGTCTGGATCGCCATGCTGGGCCTCGGGCAGGGAAGCATGACGGCGCTGGCGCTGACCATGATCGTGCTGCGCACCCGCGACGCCGCAACAGCGTCCCACCTGTCCGGCATGATGCAGGGCGTCGGCTACGGCGTTGGCTCATCCGGCACATTGCTGGTCGGGGTGCTGTACGAGGGAACCGGGACGTTCACCGCCGCGGGGGTGATGTTCCTCGTCGTCGGCGTGCTTGGAGCCGTCTTTGGATATCGGGCCGGGCGGCGGCGGATTGTTGGAGAGGACATGCAGTCGTAGCCACCGCGGCGTAGGCCCACTCGTCGCGGCTGCGTGGCCGATAGTCCTTACCGATATGTTGTTATGACCCATATTCGATCAAACTGGATATGGATGAATCAATGCCGCATTGAGGGGTGGTCGATTATGGAGGAGCCGGTTGCGCACCAAGCCGACGTAGACAAATGGATGCGCGAATATTCGGACGATGACAGCAAGTACAAGAGCGCGTCCAAAGCGATACTCGCGGCTGTGAGAGCCCGGTTGGATGATGATGGGCTCAACTATCACGTGGTCGACGAGCGGGTGAAAGAGAGTAAGTCTCTCCGCCGTAAACTAAGCCGCACCCTTTCCGACGGATCTCCGAAGTATATCAATGGGACCGACGACATCGACGATATTATCGGACTTCGAGTGATTACCTATCTCAACGAAGACGTCGAACTGGCAATGGCGGCGCTTCGCGGAAGTTTCAATGAGATTGAGCATGTTGACAAGACTTCCGAGCAGAAACGCAAGGGCGAATTTGGGTATTCAGGGCAGCACTTGGTTCTGCAGATTGGCCAGACCAAGCCTCCCAACGGATGTTCCGCCTACACAGGGCAGCGGTTCGAGGTTCAGGTTCGGACAGTCTTGCAGCACGCCTGGGCTGAGTTTGAGCACGATGTGCGGTACAAGGCGGCCAGCCGTGCGCGCCCCGAGATAAATCGTGCGTTCACCCTGGCATCGGGTCTGATCGAACTGGCAGATCAGCAGTTCACCGAAATCAATAAGATGGTGTCGGGGCAAAAGGCTGAGGGCGAGGTCCCCATCGACGATGACGACGATGTGCTTACAGGAAGTGGGCTGCTGACGATACTGGAGGGTAATTTGCCGGATAATCCCCGGAGCAAGATGGAGCAATACGGGTGGCTTGTGGAGCTGTTCAATGCGAATGGAGTCACCACAGCCAGTAAGGCCTCGTCAATCCTGGGATCCGCCGATTGGCAATTCATCAGGGACAGGATCAAGTACAAATTCGACCCCGGACATGTACGAATTGTTGATGACTTTCTTCTAAACCGCTGGAAGCACGATTACATAGATCGGACCGAAGATCTCGGCGAAGACGGCCGGAGGAGAGATAAGTTGGAGTACCGGTTGCATCAACTCGAAGGATCGACCGTGGGATAGCAGGTCAGGGCACCAACGACTACCCAGCCTCGCCCGCGTCCTCAATGTCGACGACGCCGGGGATCGGCGTGGAGTCCGGGAAGTCATCCCTCATTTCATTGACGCCGTGCTGCGGGTTGGCATGTTCGACAAACGTTTGCCGGTCGGCTCGCTTCGCTTCAGTGTCGAGTTCCATAGCAGTGTCACGGTCTTGCTGCAGGTCCTCGTCGCATTCGCCGTCACGGTTGAATGACCACATCAGCTTGGGGTCGCCGTACGGGAGGTCCATGCCAGGGCGGCCGCCATGGTTGCTGGTGTGCCAGGTATGCCAGGTCTTGCCGTAGGAATTCAGCAGCAGCTTGAACAGGGCCTTCTCCGCGGCCTCGGGAAGGCCCGGTGCCACCAGCTGGCCGGAGAGCAGTTCGTAATTGTGGGGATGCCAGTAGGTTTTCTCCGCGTCCGGCATGGTGTCGAACAGGCGTTCGGAGACGATGTACTCGATGCCGATTAAGTTGGCGTCCTTGGTGTTTCCATCGAACAGGACGCACTGCAGCAAGTCGTCATTGACCACCCGGCAGTAGTGGTGGGCCTCCATTTGGAAGCCTGGTTCGCCCTTGGCGCAGTGGAACCCGACCACGTAGGCGTTGAATCCCTGCATCGGCGCGTTGTCCTGCAGCAGATGCGCGCCCTGTTCAAGCATCCCCAGCCACGCTCCGGTGCCTTGGCCCGCCGGAGTGCGCTGGCGTCCACGGTCTTTGATGCGCGGATTCAATCTCATGTGCCGCTCCCTCCCCGGACAAGCATCCCACACCGGCCCGTCGTGCGAAAAAGTAAGGCTGCTTGTGATATGGGTGGATCGGTTTTACCGTAAGGAGAGAAAGCTGTGTCGTCAGGAGGCTGAATATCGATGACTGAGCCCAACGTGAACCGGGACCGTGCCGCACAGGACGCGGAACCGGACAAGGATCCGCCGGTCAAAATCGACATCGGCCACGATGAGATCATCATCAGCAACCGGTACGAGTCGCTGTCGATCATCAACGACATCCTGATCGGAATCTTCTTCTTTGTCGGCAGTGTTTTGTTCTATTTCAAGCCACTGGAATTTTGGGCGATAACCTTCTTTGTCCTCGGGAGTATCGACTTCCTGTTGCGTCCCGTGATTCGCCTGGCGCGGCGGTTCCATCTGCAGCGGATTGGCATGCGGCAGGGCGACAATGCGTCGCAATACTACTGACAGGCGCACGGGCGACGATGATTCCACTATGAGCTCGTGATTCCCCGAGTGTAGTCGGGCCAGGGCGCCGCTGGCATGGCGGTCGTCCTGGCCCAGCATTTTGTGTGTGGCGCCAGCGTCACGTGATTTACATTATGAGATTCAGCTCATAGTATGGGTTCCGTTCTGTGCTGGTGGTCACACGCGGCGCGAGGACCTTCGATTCAATGACCTGAAACGAACGGATCAGAATATGTCTGACATCGCTATCATCATCAATACCGCCGTCGCCGTTCTGGCGGTCGTGGTTTTGATCGTCCGATTCCGGACCAATCCGGTCATCGCACTGGTGATTGGTTCTGTCTATCTCGGGCTCTCCACCGGACTCGGAGTGACAAAGACCGTCGAAACTATCGCCGGAGGATTCGGCGACATTATGACCGACGTCGGTCTCCTCATCGCCTTCGGCGTGCTGATGGGAGCCATCCTCAATGAGACGGGCGCGATCCGGCGGCTCGTTGATCGGCTGCTGGATGTCTTCGGTCCGAAGCGACTTCCCTACGCACTCGGGCTTTCGATGGGAACCTTCCTGCAGTCGATCTTCCTTGACGTGCTGCTGGTCATCTCGGCCCCGCTGGCCAGAAAGCTGGCCCCGAAGATCGGCAAGCTGGGACTGCCCCGGGTCGCCACATCGATGGCTATCTCCCTCGAGTGTGGCATTGTGCTCATGGTCCCGGGCGTTGCAGCCGTTGCCCTGGCCGGTGTGCTGGGCGTCCCGTTGGGAAAGATGCTGCTGTTTGGGCTGATCCTCATTGTGCCAACCATCATCATCTCCATTGCCATTATGACCTTCTTGTTCCGCAGAGGCTTCTGGAATGAAGAGAAGGACCAGATCGCCGACGTCGAAGATGACGACGACCCAGCCGTAGACGACGAAGAGGCCATGTCCGGCGCAGCGCCCGCGCCCGCCGCCGGCGGCCCGGCGGATACCAACGACGGGGAGCTTGCAGGTGAGCCGTCATCAGTGCAGGTGCTGGACCGGCAGGAACGGAGCACTCCGCTGATGGTGCTCTTCGCCCCGATGCTGTTTGCCCTGGTCCTGATGGCCGCCGGTGCCATATTGGAGATCGCCAAGATCGAGATTTCATGGCTGAAATTGATCAGCGAACCGACCATTGCCTTGCTGATTGGCCTGATCGGTACCGCGTTGGTGGGCCGCTACAGCATGGGACAGAGCCGTGTGGAAGAGGCAATCGGCAGCGGCTTCAAGGAAAGCGGCCAAATCCTGATCCTCACCGGCGTCGGCGGTTCTCTCGCCGCGACCGTTTCAGCCGCCGGAATGGGGGACATCCTCGGGGGCTTCTTTTCCGCCAATACGGTGGCCCCACTGATCATGGTCTGGGCCATCGCAGCGGTGCTGCACATTGCCGTGGGATCTGTGACGATCTCGGCCATCACCTCAGCGGGGCTGCTGGCGCCGGTTGCTGCAACCATCGGGCTGGAGCCGGTGCTGCTTGCGCTGGCGGCCGGCGCAGGTTCGCTGTTCATGGTCCACGTCACCAGCAACACGTTTTGGTTGCTGCAGTCGCTGCTCGGCCAGAGCGTACGAGGAGCGCTGAAGTCGGTATCCGTCGGGGTGTCAGTGGCATCCGTCGTCGCCCTGTTGCTGATCCTGCCGATGAGTCTCTTCTTCTAAGGAGCCTGGCCATCCATACTGACAAGACAAACGAAAGAGGGGACATGACTGACGAAACTATCGCTCCGCTGGAAGGCGTGAGGGTGCTGGAGCTGGGGAACTATATTGCGGCGCCCACCGCCGGCCGGCTGCTGGCCGACTTCGGCGCCGAAGTGATTAAGGTCGAGCGCCCCGGCACCGGTGACGAACTGCGCAACTGGCGGCTGTACAAGGGCGACACGTCAATGCTGTACCGGACCCTCAACCGGAATAAAAAGTCGATCGTGCTGGATCTGCGCAGCGACGCGGGCCGTCAGGCGGTGCTGGAGCTGGTGAAGCAGTGCGACATTCTGCTGGAGAACTTCCGCCCCGGAACATTGGAGAAGTGGGGCCTGGGACCGGACGTCCTGAACGAGGTGAACCCGGAGCTGATCATCACCCGGATCTCCGCCTTTGGCCAGACGGGGCCGATGTCCAGCCGCCCGGGCTTCGCCGCCGTCGCTGAGGCGTACGGTGGATTCCGCAATCTGGTCGGCGATCCGGACCGGCCACCGGTACGCGTGGGGGTTTCCATCGGAGATTCCATCGCCGGGCTCTATGCAGGATTTGGTGCAGTGATGAGCCTTTACCGGCGGGAAGTGAAACGGCGCGAGGCCGGGACGGCATCGCCGCTGCAGGAGCGGATTATCGATGTCGCCCTGAACGAAGCGATGCTCTCCATGATGGAGTCCCTGGTGCCCGACTACGAAGCCTATGGTGTGCATCGTGAACGGGTCGGCGGCCGGTTGCAGGGGATCGCGCCGTCCAACGCCTACTTCTGCAAGGACGGATCCAGCATCGTCATCGCGGGTAACGGCGACTCCATCTACCAGCGCTACATGGAACTCATTGGCCGTCCTGACCTCGGCTCAGCGCCGGACCTGCAGAGCAACGCCGGCCGATGGGAACGGCGGGAAGAACTCGACGGAGCCATTGGCAACTGGACGATGCAGCGTACGGCCGCCGAAGCGCTGGAGGCACTCGACGCGGCCGGAGTCCCGGCGGGGCCGATCTACAGCGCTGCTGACATCTCGGCGGACGAGCAGTACAGCGCCAGGGGTATGATCCAGAAGTTCGACGTCTCCACTGGCGAGGAAGTGCTGACCGACGTCGGATTCCCTGGAGTGGTGCCCGTGATCGGCGAAACATCACTGCCTGTCCGCAACCTCGGGCCGGACCTGGGGGAAAACACCACGGAGATCCTCGGCGGGCTGTTGCGCATGTCCGACGAAGATATCGATGCCGCATCCAATCCTCAGGAGGCTGTCCAGCCATGAACTTCACCATGGAACCTGCCGCGGAACTGCGCGACGTCACCCTGCGGGACGGACTGCAGCTGACAGGGAAGATGCTGTCCGCCGAACGGAAAGTGCAAACCGTCCGGGAACTGCTGCGCCTGGGAGTGACATCCATCGAACTGGGATCCATGGCGCGGGGAGACCTGGTGCCGCCCATGGCCAATACGCTTGAGGTGGTCCAGGCCCTGAGTGCGGAGGAGCTGGATGCGTGTTGGATCTGGGTGGCCACTCCAGGGCACGTGGCCAAAGCCGCGGCTGCCGGAGCGCGGAATTTCCAGTATTGCCTGTCGGCAACCGATTCACACAACAAAGCCAACATCGGACGCACCACCGACGCGAGCCTGGAAGCGTTGCCGGAGGCAGTAAAGCTGGCAGAAGACGTCGGCGGAAGGATCCAGCTGTGCATCGCGACGTCGTTCACCTGCCCCTTCGAAGGGATGGTGCCCGAACAGCGGGTGCTGGACATCGCAGCTGATCCACGGGCCGATGGAACAAGCGATGTGGTCATTTGCGACACGTTGGGCCAGGCCGTTCCGGCCCAGGTCGCCGGCCTGATTGAGCGTGTCCGGGACGAAACTCCCGCCCGCCGTGTCGTCTACCACGGGCACGACACGTGGGGCCTGGGCGTGGCAAACACCCTGGCCGCGATCCAAGCCGGAGCCACGATGGTCGACGGAGCCCTGGGCGGACTGGGCGGCTGCCCCTTTGCCCCGGGCGCCAGCGGCAACACCTCCAGCGAGGACATTCTGTTCGCCACCCGTCCGCCATGGCTCACGCCCGCGAAGTTCGGCGACCTGGTCCGGCTCTCGGAAGGACTGGTCAGCGAGCTGGCCGAACCCAATCGTTCGAAGTCCGCCCAAGGCGCCCGGTCCAAGGCAGAAGCGTTCGACTGGGTGATGAGCCCCGCTGCGTCCGCGGATGACGGCGCACGGACCAGCTAACAGCCACCATACGGTTGACGGCGGCTCACGCTCCGGCTTCGCCGGGGTAGCGTCCGCCGATCAATCGTGTCATCTTTTCGGCTGTCTGCAGCAGGATCTCCACCCAGTCTTCGCACACGGACAGCGGCATGCGCAGTGTCGGCCCGCTGATGGTCACAGAGCCGACGAGCCCGACGGCGGAGTCGAACACCGGTGCCGACAGGCCGGATGCTCCGTCCTCGCGCTCACCGGTGGTGATGGCAAAGCCATCCCGGCGGGTATGCTGCACGGCCGTTCGCAGGCTTTCCGCAGTGGTGATGGTGTAGTCGGTGATAGGTTCCAGCGGCCCCGTGACGATGCGGTCGAGCAGCTCGGGCTCCCATGCCAGCAGCACCCGGCCCGCCGAGCCGGCATGCAGCGGAAGAATCTTGCCCAAATGCATTTCGCGGCGCAGGGCGTGGTTGGTTTCAGCAATTCCGACACACACCCGGTAATTCTGCTCCGACTTGAAGAAGCATGCGGTTTCACCCGTGGCGTCCCGCAGCTCCTTCAACAGCGGGCTGATCAGGTCCAGCACCTCGATCCCCTTGGTGGCGGGGGCCGCCCAGTACGCCATTTTCAAGCCGATCCGGTACGTTTCGCCGTCCCGCTCCAGGAATCCCTGATCCGTGAGGTTCCGTACCAGCCGCTGCACGGTGGAGGTGGGCATGTCCGTCGCGGCACGGATGTCAGCCAGGCTCAGCTCGGGGCGGGTCAGCGAAAAGGAATCCAGGATCGCACTGATCTTGTTGAGGACGAGCAGCGGACTGGCACTGGATTTACCCGGGGTCTGGCTGGCTGGCATAGCACCACGCTAAACGGTCCCTCGGCGACGGTCCAACACATCGGCGGCTACACCAGCTCCGGCTGATCGATCCTGGACAGCGTCGCGGCAGGTTGTACGCTTCAGACTATGAGCCCATCCCGCTCCGTGCCCGGCGATGCCTCACTGCCCAAGGTGCCGGCGCTGTCCGAACCCACGGTGAACGTGCGCGCCGGCTGGGTTGCCGCCGTCGTGCTGGTCAATGTGGGAATCAACGCTGCCTTCTTCGGGCCGCTGCAGGTGCTGCTGGCCCAGCAAGCGCAGGCTTTGGACCCGGTGAATAAGGAAGCCATCCTGGCGCTGGTGACCGGCTGTGGTGCCGCCGTATCGCTGGTCGCCAACCCCATCTTCGGGGCTTTCTCGGACCGGACGACGTCACGATTCGGCCGCAGGGTGCCGTGGGTGCTGGGCGGGGCCGTCCTGGGCGTCGCCGCCCTCCTGGGTCTGGCCGGTGCCCCGAACATCGCCGCGATGACGATCCTGTGGTGCCTGGTGCAGACCGGATGCAACGGCGCCGTGGCCGCGATCACCGCAACCGTGCCGGACCGGGTGCCGCGTGCCCAGCGCGGGCGGATCGGCGGGCTGGTCGGGATGGGGGTGACCGTGGGGCTCGTCGGCGGGGCCGTCATCGCTGCGGTCGTGGCGGGCTTCGTCGCCGGGTACATCGTCTGCGCCGTGGCACTGTTCCTCAGCGTAGTGCCGTACGTGGTCAACAGCCACGACGCGCGCCTCGATCCGGCCGACCGGCCTCCCTTCTCCTGGTCCAGGTTCGTCGCCGGCTTCTACATCTCGCCGCGCCAGTACCCGGATTTCGGATGGGCCTGGTTGACCCGTTTCCTCGTCAACCTGGGTAATCACATTGTGACGCTCTATCTGTTCTACTTCCTGCAGGATGCGGTAGGATATCCCGAGCCGGCCAATGGGGTGTTGATCCTGACCGGCCTCTACGCGGCGATGACCATTGTCACGGCAGTCCTCGGCGGACGGCTCAGCGACAGGATGGGGAAGCGCAAGCCAATCGTCATTGCCTCGTCGGCGGTGATCGCGGCTGCGTCCCTGATCCTGGCTTTCTTCCCGACGATGACCGGCGCGATTATCGGTGCGCTCGTGCTGGGGATTGGCTTTGGTGCCTATCTGGCGGTGGACTTTGCGCTGCTCACCGAGGTGCTGCCGACGGCGGCGGACCGGGGAAAGGACATGGGCGTGATCAATGTGGCCAATTCGCTGCCGCAGGTGCTCGCCCCGGTCATTGCAGGTCCGTTGGTGCTGACCGCAGGTGGCTACTTGACCCTGTACGTCACGTCCGCAGTCATCGGTCTGCTGGGGGCGGTCTTCGTCGTCAAGATTAAGTCCGTCGCATGAGCTGGGGCTGCAGCCGGACCATCCGGAGGAGCCCGGCCGCGACCGTCCGCTACGTCCCGTTCGGCGGTCGCAGTGCGGCGTAGGAGGACTGTGCCCCGGAGCGGGTCGCGGCCATCGCCCCGGCCCGTGCCGCCACGTGCGCGGCGTCCGTCAGGGCAGCTCCCTCGGCCAGTTGCTGCGCAATAGCCGCCGTGAAGGCGTCCCCGGAACCGGTGGTATCGACGACGTCGACCGCCGTCGGTGCGATCGGCTGGATCCGGGATCCGACGTCGGCCGTGGCGTCAAGTACGACGGCGCCGTCGGCGCCAAGCGTGACGACGGCCCGTGGCACCCCGAGCCGGCCGAACCCGGCCAGCACCGCCTCCCATCCGGAGGTGTCCGGCCCGCCGGCGCCCATGCCCTCCAGGGACTCGCGTCCCAGCACCTGCGCGGCCTCGTGCGTGTTGACCAGCAGCACATCGGTCAGCGCCAGTAGTTCGTCAGGGGCCGATTGGTAGGGCGATAGGTTGAGCAGCACCTGAGTCCCGGTGCCGGCGGCGGTACGGGCGGCGGCGAGCACGGTGTCCATGGGGATTTCCAGGCACAGGCACAATACCGCGGCATCATCGAACAATTCGGTCCGGACGTCTTCGGGTTTGAGGGTGCCGTTGGCGCCGGGCGAAAATACGATGGTGTTCTCCCCGGCGGCGTCGACCACGATCATGGCGGTGCCGGTGGACGTTTCCTCACGACGCAACACCGCGGAGACATCGACCGACGCTTGGCGGGCCGCGTCCAGCAGCATGTCGCCGTGCCCGTCCGCGCCCACGGCCCCGAGGAGGACGACGTCGGCCCCCAGCACCCCGGCGGCGGCGGCCTGGTTGGCGCTCTTGCCGCCCGGGGCGAGCACCAGCTCAGATCCGGCGAGAGTCTCACCGGGGGCCGGGTGCCGCTCGGTGCGCACGGTCAGATCCATGTTCAGGGACCCAACGACGAGCACTCGCCCGCTGACGTCCGCTGTCCGCTCGTTGGCGGAGCCGGCGCTCACAGCCCGCCCCCGCCGAGCCGCTCGACGGCGTCGACCACTAAGGCCCAGAATCGCTCCGTGTCCAGGTCCACGGCCACCGACGTCGTGCAGTCAGCCGAGGGAGGGGAGCGGAAGTCGGCGACCGTCATCCCCAAGGTCAACGTGCCCGAAAGCTCCACATCCAGCGGTGCGGGCCGGGTGGTCATCACGGCGGGGTCGATGACCCTGGCCACCGCGCAGGGATCATGCACCGGCGGGAAACCGGTGCTTTGGGAGTCCCGTGGGTTCCGGGCGTGCCGGTGCGCGCCGGAGTAAAAGCCGAGCAGTTCGCTGACGAAGCGTGCCGGGCCGGTCCCGACGGCGGCGATCCGGGCGGAGACGTCCTCGGTGGCCAGCGCCTGGTGGGTCAGGTCCAGGCCGACCATGGTCAGTGGCCACTGCTCGTTGAAGACGATATGCGCGGCCTCGGGATCGACGATGATGTTGAATTCCGCCGCCGCGGTCTGATTGCCGGCGTGGTATCCGCCGCCCATCAGCACCACCTCACGGACCCTGTCGGCGATGCGTGGTTCCTTGCGCACGGCCAGCGCAATGTTGGTCAGCGGTCCGGTCGGCACCAGGGTGACCGTTGACGCGTCGTGGTTCATCACCGTGTCGATGATCAGGTCAGCGGCGTGCCGATGGTCCAGCGTGAGGGCAGGATCCGGCAGGGCCGGGCCGTCCAGGCCGGTTTCTCCGTGGATGTCCGCCGCCGTCCGAAGGGTCCGGACCAGCGGCCGGGCGCTGCCGGAGGCGAAAGGGACGCCCGTCATCCCGGCGACGCGGGCGACGGCCAGCGCGTTGCGGGTGACTTTGTCCAGCGTCTGGTTGCCGGCGACGGTTGTCACTGCCAGCAGCTCGATGCCGGGGTTGCCGTGCGCCAGCAGCATCGCGATGGCGTCGTCGTGGCCCGGGTCGCAGTCCAGAATGATCCGTTGGTGCATTGTTCTCCGGTTCACAGGGCCTCGTCGGAGCAGGCCGGATGGTCGATAGCGCTGGTCAGCCGCGGCCGATGAAGGGCATCCCGCTGGCCGTGATCACCATCGTGCCAACCGAGGCCGACGGCGGCAACTGCGCCATGAACAGCACGGCCTCGGCTGCCTCCTCGACGGGGAAGGTCGGCTCGGTCCTGCGAGTGCCGTCGGGCTGCAGCGCTCCCGGGCCGCTGCCGATGTTCTCCATCAGCGCCGTTGCCGCGTTGCCGATGTCGATCTGGCCGCAGCTGATGCCATATGGGCGCCCGTCCAGTTCAATCGACTTGGTCAGCCCGGTGATGGCATGTTTTGTGGTGGTGTAGGCGGCGGACAGGGGGCGCGGGGCATGGGCCGATATTGAGCCGTTGTTGATGATCCGCCCGCCCTGCGGCTGCTGCGCCTTCATCAGCCGCACCGCCGCGGCCGCACACAGCATCGAGCCCGTCAGGTTCACCGAAACGGTTTGTTCCCACGCCGCCATCGGAATCTCATCCACGGCTCCGGCGGGACCGAACGTGCCGGCATTGTTGAACAGCACATCCAGCCGCCCCACTTCGGTGCCGATATAGTCAAAGAGCCGCTCGACGTCGGCGGGGTCAGTGATGTCTGCGGGGATCACATGGGCGTGCGGATGGTCTTCGGCGGTTTCGTCCAACGCTGGGCGGCCGCGCCCGGCCAGCACCACCGTCCAGCCGGCATCGAGGAAGCCGTGTGCACTCGCGCGGCCTATCCCTGATCCGCCGCCGGTGATCAGAATGGTGCCGGAGGCAGGTATCGTGGTGTGCTTCATGTGACATGCTCCTTAGCCGTAATTGACATATCCATTGTGGGGGCAGTTCACTGTATTTAGCATAGCGGAAACTGTATTCCGTATCATGAAATGAGCAAGCACGTCCCTGTGGCCGAGGCCGCGGGTGAAAAGAGGTAGTCATGTCCGCACACGATGAAACAGCGGAAATCCTCACTGGCCTGATCGGCACCCGGGCCGACGCCGATCCGGAGGAGACGGCTGAGTGGGTTCAGTCGTGGGATGAGTTGGTTGCTGTTCAGGGTACGGAGCGGGCGCAGTTTATTATGCGGTCGTTGTTGCAGCGTGCTGGTGCGCAGTCGGTGGGGGTGCCGATGGTGACGACGACTGATTATGTGAATACGATTCCGGTGGATCAGGAGCCGGTGTTTCCCGGGGATGAGGAGATTGAGCGGCGGTATCGGGCGTGGTTGCGGTGGAATGCTGCGGTGTTGGTCCATCGTGCGCAGCGGCCCGGTATTGGGGTGGGGGGTCATATTTCGACGTATGCCGGTGCGGCGACCCTGTATGAGGTGGGGTTGAATCATTTCTTTCGGGGTAAGGATCATCCCGGTGGTGGTGATCAGGTGTTTTTCCAGGGTCATGCTT
>NZ_AUMN01000030.1 GCF_000430705.1 Arthrobacter castelli DSM 16402 | reverse complement strand
ATGTCGCCAATGTCCTGTTCCAGGTGGTGCGCCCACCGGCCGGTGACGATGCCGGGGATGGTTTTCCGTATCACGGTGTGCCGAAGAATGTTCTCGTCCCCGGCGGTGAAGAGGCCTTGGATCGGGGGTGTGTGCCGTCGACGGTGGTGGTCGATCACGGCAAGCAGTATGTGTCTGATCATGTGATTGGTGCCTGCGCCCGGCTGGGGATTAATGTGCAGCCGGCGATTCCGCATAAGCCGACGGACAAACCGGCAGTGGAGCGGTTCTTCAGGACACTGCGGGAATCGTTCCTGCAGCACCTGCCTGCCTATAAGGGCCCGGACGTCTATTCACGTGGTAAGGATATCGAGGATCAGGCGTACTTGTTGGTCACGGAGATGGAGCAGTTGATCCGCGAATGGGTCGGGACCGTGTATCACGGAACGAAGCACTCGAGCCTGCAACTGCCCGACCTGCCGGGGATGTTCTTCTCCCCGGCGGAGTTGTTCGATATCGGCCGGGCCCGCACCGGTGTGCTGCGGCTTCCCGCCCGGCCGGAATTGGCCTATGAGTTCCTGCAGGTGCACTGGCGGACCATCCAGCATTACGGGGTGGAGGTGAAGGGCCAGATTTATAACGGGCCGGGACTGAATGGGTACCGGAACATCAAGTCCGCCTACCGCGGCCGTCACGCCGGCAAGTGGCCCTTCTTCTACGACGCCCACGACATCCGCCAGATCTACTTCCGCGACCCCGAGACCGGTGACTGGTCGGCACTGGAGTGGCAGTTCGCCCAGGGGCTGGATGCACCATTCAGCCAGGACGCGGCGGACTATGCTAAGACGGTTGCCATCCGGGAAAACCGTCACGTGGACCCGCATGAGGCGGTCGGGCAGCTGCTGGCCAGTTGGGCCAAGGGGGAGGTCGGCAGCCGCCGCGACCGATCACTGGCGCGCCGGCTCAGCGCCCAACGCACCACCGACCCGTCCCTCGACGACGAAAGCCGGCACGACGGCAAGGATCGTGAGGATGCACGCGTGGCGGCCTCCTATCCCGGTGTCATTGACTTGTTGAGCAGGCGCAGCCCGAAGAAACCTGAACCGGCCGGCAATCCGACCGGGCAGGAGGATGATGAGGGGTTGGATGTGTTTGAGAGGTATTACCGGGATCATCCCGAGGGCGGGTTGGAGTTCATGGAATGAGCACCAACATCTGGTCCCGTTGGTTGCGGGATAATCACCCGCGGGGGTTGGGGTTTTCCCATCGGTCGGGGTGGTTCGCCTTCGCCGAAGATCAGTCCCGCCGCCCGTTGCGGCGGTTGTCGATGGCGGAACTGTCGAAGCTGGGGGAGGAGGAGCGGGAGGATTATGATGAGTGCCGCCGGGTATGGAATGTGAATATGCCGGTGATCCGCACCCACCAACTGACCGCGGTGGTCAGTGTGTTGGATCAGGTGATGTATTCCAATGCCCGCGACGGCGGCCGGATCAAAGGCGGCGTGGCCATTGATGCTCCGCCGGGGTTGGGCAAGACCACGATCGCTGCCACTTACGCCCGGCGCTTCCACCGCCGGCAGATCCGCCGACTGGGTGAGAGGACTTCGGCGGGGCATCAGCGGGTGCCGGTGGTGTTCGTGTCGTTGGCGGCGAATATGACATTGAAGTCGCTGAACCGTCAGATCGTGGAGTTCTACGGGCACCCGGCCATTGAGAAGCTCACGGCGGCGAAACTCGCCTCACTGGCCACCGAATATGTGGGCCGGTGCGAGACGGGACTGATCGTGGTCGATGATCTGCATTTTGTGGATTTCCGCCACCGTACCGGGGTGGAGGTGAGTAATCATTTGAAGTGGCTGGCCAACGAACTGCCGGTCACTTTCCTCTATACCGGCGTCGGGCTGGCTTCGAAGGCGTTCTTCAATGAGGGGATGACCGGTGAGTCGGCTGCGATGGCGCAGACGGCGAGGCGGACCACGTTGTGCCCGGTCGAACCCTTCACGATCTCCACTGATGCCGGGGCGAGGGCCTGGGCCGACGTGCTGGCAACTATTGAGCAGCACATCATCCTCGCCGACGCCCGAACCGGGATGCTGACCGATCATGCGGAGCTGATGTTTGAGCGGACCCAGGGCCATATCGCCTCGCTGGTGTCGTTGGTGGACCGGTGCTGCTTTATGGCCATCACCGGCGGGGCGGAGACGATCACACCGGCGATGATCCGTTCAACGGCACTCGATAATGCTGCGGCCCGCGCCACCGCCTGAACCAGCCGAGCCAGGCGCCGGCCCCGGTGCTGCCGACGGGGTGGTGCCATCGGCGGATACGGGGCCATGGCCATTACGGATTGAGCCGGTCGGGGGCGAGACGTTTGGCAGCTGGCTGCAGGCCATGGCCGGGATCTACCAGTCGGACCCGAAGACTATCGCCAAGGCCATGGGCCTGCCGATCAGGAAACAGAACCTGGACACCTTCCACCGGGCGGCCGCCCGGGACGGGTGGCAGGCCGCATCGGCCACCGGCCACCCCACCTCGACGATCCGGGCGATGGGTGAGGCCTGGTTCCGGCCCACCCTGACCTCCTACATTCTCCGGACCCATGGGACGGTGCTGGGTCCGGCCATGCCGGGCAGCTCGTTCTGCCCGGCCTGTTTGCAGGCGAATCATGGGCGGTGGCTGGCCGATTGGCTCCACCCGATGGCGGTGATCTGCCCGGCCCACCACGTCCGGCTGGAAACCGTCTGCCCGGCCTGCGGGCAGCGCCCGTGGCGGGGCACGGCCTGGCTGTGGACCCGGGCGCCGGGATGCGAATGCGCCGGCACCATCATTACCCACCGGGATGGGCGGCGGCGCACCCGCCGCTGCGGCCACGACCTGCGCCAAACCGATCCGATAGCGGTAGACGATCCTCAGGCAGCCGCCGGACAGCAGACACTGTTGGAGTTGTCCCGGAATGCAGACCGGTGGCCCAACGCCATCAGCGAGTGGTTCGGCACCGACGTGATCAACCGCGAAGCATTCAACCACTACCTGGGAATCCTCGACTTCCTCGACGGATTCACCCTCAAACCCACTCCGAACCCGGCAGGGTCCGCCGCCCGAATCAGGGCAGCCAACCTGCTATCCAAACTCGCCGCCGGACACCGGAAGCTGATAGAAACCATCACCACCATCGACGCCACCACGGCGCTTCCAGCAGCAGCCACCACAAGCGTCCAGCCGCCGGCAGCACGCACGGCGGCGGCCGCCGCGTGCAGTGTGCATCTGGCTGACCGGGTCCCGGCCGGATACTTCCCCGACATCCTCGACACCCTGAACATCGGCATATCGACGTTGAACCGGATCGGGATGGCCGTGCTCACCGTCAGGCTCGGCACCGGCGAATCATGGTCCCGAACCGGCAACCGGCTCGGACTGCAATACAAGGACCACTTGCGCATCCCAAGTTGGTGGCACAAGATTCAAGAACAACACGACACCACCGAAATCACCACAACCCTGCAGCGGCTCGCAGCACGGCTCAGGGACGCCGAGGACCCCATCGACTACGGACAGCTACGCCGCGAAGCGGCCCACCCATCCTTCTTCGACACCGCCGCGGATACTGGCGACGGTTCCCACGGCGGGCAAGGCAATGAGCTGCTGCGGCAGTGGGCCGATCACACCGGCGGCGACCCCAGCTTCCCACCTGCGAACTACCAACACCTCTGCTGAACCGATTTGTCATTGGAACATTTGGACTGGTCGCTATGAGACTGACGTCTGACGGCAGGTGGATCTGTACAGGCGCGTTCTTTGTCAGCCAGGACCAGGGTGGCGTTCCACAGCCTTGACCGATTAACGGGCGAAGCAATATTCGGTGTGGTTGTAGGGAGCATCTGTTAGCGAGGGGTGTGCAGATCAGGGTAGACCTCGACATCGAATTTGAGGTCCGGCGGTTGCCCGTTAGTGAGACCAAAGAAGTGGACTTTGCCGGTCGGTGTGCGGCCCACGACTCCATACGTCGTTAATCGCTTGGTCCTCTGATCTCCGCTGCCGTGAGCTGCTCTCATAGAGGGCGAAGCCTTTCTTCCTTTGATCACGAGAGCGGGGTATTTATTTTACCGAGTGGTTGAATGTTGCTGGTGATCATGTTTTACTGACCGGGTGACAACTCAAAGCGCCACACTTGACAGAACGTTTCATGCGTTGGCCGATCCCACCCGCCGCACCATTGTCCGCAGCCTTAGCGAGGGTGAACGCGGCATCGTTGAACTCGCCGCTCCATTCGAAATCTCGCTTGCCGCGGTTTCCAAGCACGTTCGCGTGCTGGAGAGTGCGGGCCTGGTGCACCGGGAAGTCCGCGGCCGTGATCATCGGTGTCGCCTATGTCCGCAGCCAATGGCTGCTGTAACGCAGTGGCTGCAGCATTATGAGCAGCTTTGGAGCGACTCCTTGAGCGCCATGGACGAACTCCTCCAAGAAGAACCAACACCCGGAGCATCGCAGAAAGGACAAGCAGATGGATTCCGTTAAGACCCTGGACACCGTGGTCACCAAGCAACTGAAGTCCGCGCCGGAGAAGGTCTTCGACGCCTGGATCGATCCCGGCCTCGTGCCGCACTGGTTCAGCCCTGGTCTGGGTGAAATGGTCCGGGTTGAGACGGATCCTCGTGTTGGCGGAATTTTCCGTTTCGACCAGCAAAGAAGGGAAGGACTGGCCCGGCACTGGGGCACCTACCTCGCCGTCGAGCGTCCTCACCGCCTATCGTTTACTTGGTGCGTTGATGAGCACATTGAACCCGACACAGTCACCATCGACATAGCGCCGGCAGCTAGTGGAAGCATCGTCACCATCACCCACCAAATGTCAGCTGAATTCTCCGGCTACGCCGAACAGACGGCTTCCGGATGGGGAACCATGCTTGAAGGCGTACGCTCCATCGTCGAATAGATCAGGAGGCATCATGAGCTCTGAAATCACAGTAGACCGCACCGATCCGAACAATTCCGTCCTGCTCCTGAGACGCAGCTTGCCGTACTCGGCGACGCTGGTGTGGCAGACGATCACCGACCCCGAGGAGCTGGTCCACTGGTTCCCATGTCGTCTCGAGTACGAGCCGCGCGAAGGTGGGCGCATCGCATTCCTGTTCGAAGGCGAAGAGGCGGAATACTCTCGCGTGACAGAGTTCAACCCACCGCGCGTGTTCGCGTTCGACTGGTCGGGTGAGCACCTGCGCTGGACCGTGGAGCCAGACGGCGACCGGTC
The DNA here is from genome assembly GCF_000430705.1 of Arthrobacter castelli DSM 16402. Taxonomy (GTDB): domain Bacteria; phylum Actinomycetota; class Actinomycetes; order Actinomycetales; family Micrococcaceae; genus Arthrobacter_C; species Arthrobacter_C castelli. Next base: position 45,013 of record NZ_AUMN01000030.1, on the reverse strand, counting down.
CGTCCTATACCTGAGCAACACCATCCTCGACCTCGAATGGATGCCCCGCATCGCAGCCGGCTGGGACACCAGCGTCGAAGCTCTCGAGGCGCACCTGGCGGGGGAGCCCTTCGACCACGATCCCAGCGACGACGAGGCAAAAGCCACACACTATCGCGACGTCCTCGGGTGAGGGGAGACTACTCCACCTGGACTTCCACTTCGAAGGAATTGGACTCGGCGTCGAGCACTGGGCCAATGAGATCCCGGCCCATTTCCTCAACTTCGCCGTCGACCAAGGACGTCTCCCGTTTGGGGAGCGTTTGCCGGTGCGCTTCTTGCAGCATGGGGCGTCAGTGGCGATCTACTTCGTAGGTGACTTGGAGCATTCCGTTGGTGAAGCGTCGGTGGCGCGTGAGGCGCAGACCGGCAGAAATGCCCACTGGGAACACTGAGGTTCCCCCGCCGACCAGGACGGGGCAGAGGAGTAATTCTATGACGTCGACGACGCCAAGTTTCAGGGCGCTCTTGGCCAGAGTTGGTCCTTCGATGGTCAGGTCACCTTCCGCCTCGTGCCGCGCCCTTTCGACGGCGGCGATCGACAATTCGGGTTCGAGGCGTGTGTGAGCGGTCCGTACTTCGGTCAGCGACGATGAGAAGACCACTTTATCGGCGGCCTTCCATGTTTCAGCGAAGACAGCGGATTCGGGTGACTGGGCTGCGATGGAAGGGTCGGTTTCCCAACCTTCCATCGCCTCGTACATGCGACGCCCGTAGAGATAGGTGCTCACATCCGCTAAGTCGCCAGTCACTGCAGCGATGACTTCCTCATTTGGCATGGCCCATGAGAAGTCGCCCTGGGCATCGGTGTTGTAACCGTCCAGCGAAGAAGCAACAGAGTAAATTACACGTCCCATTGGTCCACGCAACCAACGTCGGGACTGGTTGCCACTATGCAGCTTGTCATGAATTCTCCCTTCGCTATTTCCATCCTCGGATCTAGACGGGATGTATCACCGAAAATCATCGGTGAACTCCATTCGGGCCCGCTTTCGGGGATGGACTTGCTGTAGGGCATCGTGACATCCTCGCGCAAATCCGATCCCTTGCGTCTGCGGCGCCAGGCCCGTGGAGCTCAGGACCCTCACAGCCAAACTTCGCAGCGCCCGGCGGTGTGACCCGACAGAACCCAGCCCCGTCGCGCCTGCCGATGGTTCACTGGGATGGGCGATTCTCCATGGCAGCGCGTTGATATGCGGTTGCGCCTGGCCCCGTGCGTGCGACCACGTCGGTGCCACTAGGGTGGGCTTCGCAACCGGTGCACGTCGTGGTCATGGCCACCGTACCGCCGCAACCGGCGTGCTCATAGACGACCGGAGGGCCGTTGGGTGCCGCCCACCGGTCTCCCCATGCCGTCAAGACCATGATCACCTCGTTCAGCTCGCGACCCTTGGCGGTAAGCCGGTAGCTCCGTCCGCGCGGTCCCGCCTCACTGTCTACTACTTCCATGAGCCCGTTTGTTACGAAGTCAGCGAGCCGCTTGGCGAGGATGTTGGGCGCCACGCCGAGGCGGCGTTCGAACTCGGAGAAGCGGGTCATGCCGGCGAACGCGCCGTTGCGGATAATCAGCAAACTCCACCTCTCGCCCACGAGTTCCAGCGCGCGCGCCGCGGAGCAGTTCTCGCGTTCATACGTCCGACCCAGCATGACATCGAATCTACCTCAACTACTTGCATGATGATAGTGCGACTCCTTACAGTTACTTGTATCACGCACACTTAGATGCTTGGAGGGAACCATGGCACGTCCACAAGTTGTCACCCGTGAACAGTGGCTGCAGGCTCGTCGGGAGCTGTTGGCCAAGGAGAAGGACATGACCCAGGCACTGGACAGGCTCAGCGCCGAGCGCCGGCGGCTGCCTATGGTGCGGGTCGAGAAGGACTATCGGTTTACCGGCCCGGACGGTGAGGTCGCACTGGTGGACCTGTTCGAGGGACGTAACCAGCTAATACTGCAGCACTTCATGTTCGATCCTTCGTGGGAGAAGGGTTGCCTCAGCTGCACCGGGATGGCCGACGACCTGAGCGACGGCACCCGCGCTCACTTGGCCGCGCGCGACACCTCCTTCGCCGCCGTGTCTCGCGCCCCATTCCCAAAACTGGCCGCCTACCGGCAAGCCCGAGGCTGGACGTTCCCCTGGTATTCCTCGCACGGCAGCGACTTCAACTACGATTTTCACGTCTCGCTGGATCCGGACGTCACACCCAACAGCTACAACTTCCGGGACACCGACGAACTGCCGGCCGCGGGAATGGCATGGCTGGTCGACTATGTCGGTGAGCAGCCAGGGATCAGCGCCTTCCTGCGTGATGGTGACGAGATCTTCCACACCTACGCCACCTACGGCCGTGGGGTCGAGGTGATGATGCACGCCTATCGGCTGCTCGATATCACCGCATTGGGACGCCAAGAAGACTGGGAGGAGCCAAAAGGCCGATTGGCAAACGCACACGTCGCCGATCCAACCTTCACCAGCTAACAGCGCGATTTAAGCTCAGCGGGGGATGGTGCAGCGGACACCATATAGCTGTTGGTGTTTGGTCAATCCGGTCGCTTGGTGAGATGGGGTCGATGTCGTCACTGTGGTTCTTATGCGGGCATCAATTGAGTCGTATGGTGCTGCGGCGCGACAATAATTCTGTGCCTACACCGAGGGATTACGACGCCGACCCAGACCGCTACCGGCTCGGCGTCCGCCTCACGGCCGCCCACGGCGGCCACGGAGCGGATCTGCACGCCCGAATCGTCCAGTTCCTGCTCGAAGCCTGTGCCGTGCAAGTGCTCGACACAGGGTGCGGCGAGGGTGCCCTGGCTTCAGCGGCAGCCGATAGCACGCTGCAGGTGACCGGCGTCGATGCCGCCGCCGCCATGGTCGAAGCCGCGCGCCGGTACGGACCGGCGCTGCACGCCGACATCACAGCGCTTCCCTTCCCGGATGCAGGGTACGACGCCATTGTCGCGGTCAATGTGCTGGACCACCTGGAGCGGCCCGAGTGCGGGCTACGCGAGGCACACCGGGTGTTGCGCCCGGCGGACTTTTCATCGCGGGCACGATCTCCCACGCCGACTCACCGGAGCTGGCACCGTACTGGCGCCCGAGCCGGACCCCATTCGACACCGAGGACGCCCCACGCCTGGTCGAGGCTGTCTTCGGATCGGCTGCAACCGAGCCTTGGGACGCGCCGCTGATCCGGCTGCCTGACTGCGAAGCCATCCGGGACTACCTCCGCGCCCGCTTCGTCCCTCAGCCGCAGGCCGACCAGCTTGCTGGCGTACTGGCTACCCGGGGCCCTCTACCACTGCCGGTGACCAAACGCGGGGCCCTGGTGATGGCGCGGCGCTCACAATAAACGGGCTTGGCCGACCCGTCGCGCGCTACTTCAAGGACCTATCCTGATCATCTCTACCCCGACACCGGCGATCGATGTCCCGCAGGCTGAACGGCATGCGGTGATGCATCAGCCGTGGGCAGGGTACCGTCGGACAACTCCTCCGTCACCGCAAGCGGATCGGCTACCGGGTCGGCGTGGGCCCCTTGAGATCATGACCGAGCAGTCGTGGTCGCCGGGGATGGCACCGCCTTGATCGAAGGCACGTCGTCTTTCACGCCACGCCGTGGGTCGCCCTATCCTGGCCCGGTGTTCGTGTGGCGCCGAAGGTGCTTCGGAAGGCGGATGGGGCGACGCCGAATGTCCGTGTGAACTGTGCGCGGAGGTTCGCGGCACTGCCGAATCCGGCCTGCCTGGCGATTGCCTCGATGGTGAGATGGCTGCTCTCGAGAAGTTCCTGGGCCGCGGTGAGTCGCTCGCGCCGGAGCCACTGCTGTGGAGTGAGGTTGGTGCGGGACTTGAAACGACGCACCAAGGTGCGATGGCTGATCCTGCCGTGGGTAGCCATCGCGGCGACGGTGGCCGTGTCAAGGTGCGCCCTCGCCCAGGAATGGATATCGGCGTCGTCGGAACTCACGCGGCGCGGGCTCCGGATGAACTGCGCCTGGCCGCCGTTGCGGTGTGGCGCGGTTACCACCCGACGGGCCACCTCGTTGGCGATAGAGGCCCCGAGGTCGGCGTGGACCAGCTCCAGGCAGAGGTCGATCGCGGCCGCGCTGCCGGCGGAAGTCCAGATCCCGTCATCCTCGACGTACAGGGCACTGGCGTCAACCTGAACGTCCGGGTAGCGATGGGCCAAGAGGTCGGCGTGCATCCAGTGGGTAGTAGCTCGCCGGCCGCTCAGCAATCCTGCTTCGGCAAGGACGAAAGCGCCCGAGCACAGTGACACGATCCGGGTTCCGCGCCTGTGAGCCGCACGAAGTGCGTCCAAAACATGGGGTGGGCTGGCCCCGTGCACGTTTGCGCAGGCGGGAACGATGACGGTGTCGGCATCAACGAAGGCAGCCAGGCCCCGGCCACTCGGTGCTAGCAAGCCGCCGCCGATGGTGACCGCGTCGCCGCTGGCCACGAGCTCAAAGTCGTACCAGTCGTCCGTGATGTCGCTGCGGTCGGTGCCCAGAATCTCAATGGCGGACGCCAACTCGAACACCGGGACACCGGGAAGAGCGACAGCGACTACCCGATGTGTGTCAGATTTCTTGCGCATACTGGCTATTGTGCCACTTCCTTCAAGTGATGTCCGCTGCCAACGTTGAAGGCATGGCCACACCCGCTGATGCTCAGCAGTCTTCCGGTCTGCGTCGACACATTGGCCTCGGGCACGGGATCGCTCTATACGTGAGCGCAATCCTCGGCGCCGGGGTACTTGTCCTGCCCGGCCAGGTAGCCTCACTAGCCGGACCGGCCTCACTGATCTCGTGGGCGGTGGCCTGCCTGATGGGCGTGCCGTTGGCCATGCTCTTCGCCCGACTCGCTCGACGGTATCCCGATGCGGGAGGAGTAGCGACGTATGTGTCGCATGGTCTCGGTCGAACGGCCGGCGGAATCGCGGGGTGGATGTTCTTCGTCGCCGGCGCAGTCGGGCAGACCATAGTGCCGCTGACCGGTGGCTACTATCTGGTGGAGGCGTTCGGGCTCAGCCACGGCGCTGCCTACCTGATCGCCGGCGTCATTCTCGGGTGCGCTACCGCGGCCAACCTGATCGGACTCAAGGTCAGTGCCGTCGTGCAGCTGGCGATGGCCGCCGGGGTGGCCCTCCTGCTGGTGTTGGCGATCGTCGCGGCCGTACCGGATATGAACGCCAGCACGTTGACACCCTTCGCGCCGCACGGACTGGGACCGGTAGGTGAGGGGGTCATCATCTTGTTCTTCGCCTTCGCCGGGTGGGAGGCCATCTCTCACCTAGTCGGCGAGTTCCGCGACCCCGATCGGGACCTGCCCAAAGCAGTCACCGCGACGGTATTAATCGTGACCATGCTGTACATGGGCGTAGCCGCAGCCGTGGTGCTCACCGCGACCTACGGCACCCCTGCCATCGATCACGTCGCTATCGCGCTGCTCCTGGAGAACCTCGCCGGGCCGCACGCCACGCTCATCGCCGCCTTCGGGGCGCTGATCATCAGCCTGGGAACCACGAACGCCTTCATCGCCGGCGTCTCCCGGCTGGCGTACGCGCTGGCCCGCGACGGTTGGCTACCACCGACAGTGGCGCGCGTGTCGACCTCGTCGGTGCCGTGGGGCGGCGTCATCGCCGTCGCCGCGATCGCCTACACCGGGCTCGTGCTGGCCTTCAGCCAGGACTGGGGCACCGAAACCCTGATCGTCGTTCCCTCCACGCTCGTGGTCGCCGTCTACATCCTGGCCTCCCTCTCAGGCGCCAAACTGTTGCGAGGAGCCGGCCGAACGGCCGCCGTATCAGTGATCGCCATCTGCGCCATCGTGGCGCCCTCGGCCGCACCCAACCTGCTGATCCCCGTCGCAGTGATCGCTCTCGCGCTACTGGCCCGCCTCATCTGGCGCCCAACGTAACTTGTCCCAGAGGTCATCGACAGGCTGAATGAGCGATACGATGACGACACCGCAGAGCCGAATCAGCAGCTGGCGAGCGGCCGTCCCGATTGACGATCGGCTATCGGGCATAACGGGCCAGCGGGCGCAGTTGGAGCGTCTATTGCGACGGGGACGCAGTACGGTTGTGTGATGGGACTGCTCGCGGCGTTCGACCGTTTCAATCGGGCTCACCCTTGGTCGCACAATGATGCGTTCGCAGGATTCGTTCTCCGCCATGCTCGCGGCGTGAAACGCGAGGGTGGGCACTCTGTGATGGATGTCGGGTGCGGTACCGGGAAACTGGTCGTGCACTTGTCGCGACTGTTTCCCGAGGTCGTCGGTGTCGAGCCTGACCCAGGCGCCGCGGCAACCGCAGCAGCCCACCTTTCAAGCTTTGCCTCGGTTCGTATCGAGCAGCGACCGTTCGGGCACGAGGAACCGGGCGGGTACGACCTGATTGTGTTCGTTGCATCCCTGCATCACATGCCTCTGGCGGCGACACTCCACGAGGCAAAACGTAGTATGCGTCGGCGCGGACGGATCGTCATCGTGGGCCTCGCCCGCGAAACGCCAGCCGATACGCCACTTTCCCTGGTCTCCTTGGCGTTCAATCCGCTCGTGGGTCTGATGCGGCATCCGGGCCGCGCGACACAGCCGTCATCGCACATGCAAGCTCCTACGGTCGCCGCGACCGAGTCGTTCGAGGAGATTCAGCGCGTTGCTCGGAGGGTCTTGCCTGGGATCCGCATGCGTCGCCGACTTTTCTGGCGCTACACCGCCACGTGGACATCGCCTGGCTAATGTGCCTTGGTGAGGGATCGGTCTACGGGGTGGCAGTTCGACTTGCCATGCTGATTGGTTGGTCGATGGACAATCCGCTCACGGGACTGGGCGACCCCGACGCTGACGCCGTCAGATCGCGTGTCCGCCAGCGACTTGTATGACCTGGCCGGTGATGAACCTGGCTTGGTAGGAACTCAGGAAGACACAAGTATCGGCGATGTCATCGGGGTAGCCGACCCGCCCCAGCGGGATCATTTCGGGTGCTCGGGCGACCATCTCCTCACTCATCCAGCCAGTCTGAATGGGGCCCGGCGCGACGGCGTTTACACGCACGCCGGTCGGGCCCAGGTCGAGCGCAGCCGCGCGGGTGGCAGCTTCCAGTGCTGCCTTCGAGGTGCCGTATCCGATCTGACCGGGGAAGGCTCGGGCCGCGTCGGTACTGATGTTCGTCACCGCCAGTTCAGTGTCCGATCTCCGCCGGGAAACCTCCGCGATCAGGCGGATCGGTACGGCGCTATTGAGGAGGTAGTGGCGCACTAAGCCATCCTCAGTCAGGTCTTCGAACGTGTCGGGAGATTCGCAGTGTGCGGCGTTATTGACCAAGACGTCAACCGGTCCGAGCTCCTGCTCGACCTTGTCCACGAGCGTCGTGCACGCATCGGGTTCGCTGAGGTCTTGCTGTACTGCCACGCCGTCGCGCAATGAGCGTACGAACTCCAAAGCGGCAGCAGGCTTCGGGGTGATGTGCTCCCAAGAAGCGCCCTGCGGCGGCTCTGACGCCGCTTGGACGAAGTGCACAGCGAGACGAGCTCCGACCGCATCGAACGCCTGGCAGATCGCCGCCCCGATGCCGCCGGAACCGCCGGTAACCAGCACAACTTTGCCTTGTAGCTGAGGATTGATCATCTGTTGCGCTCCTTGACCTTCGCGATGGTTGAGCGCCAACAGGACGGCCGCAAGAGTAGCGGCATTCGGCGCGACTAGCCGGTCGGCGACCAAGACGATGCGTCTCATCCCGTCGCTAGAATAACATTCCGCTCAATCCGACGATGAGAGCGGGCCGCCGGCCGAATAGATGCGCATCAAGTGGGACCAGAGTACCCGAGCTTTGGAGATGAGTGCTGAGCGACCTTGAGCGTCCCGGTAAACCCAAGCATGGTCATGCGGGATGCTGCTGACAGCCGATGACGAAGCGTGTTGTGCACGCCGGTAGTGTTGGTTTCCGTGATCATTTGGCTTAATGGCACCCACGGTGCTGGCAAGACGACGACGAGTACACTCGTACAGCAGCTGATCCCGGATTCACGGGTGTTCGACGCCGAGAAGGTCGGCGAGACGCTCATGGACATCACGCCAGGGTTGCCCTGGACGGACAACTTCCAGCACTGGCCGCCGTGGCGACCCCTTGTCGTCGAGACAGCCCGCCGAGTACTCGACTACACCGGCGGCACTCTGGTGATGCCCATGACCGTCCCCGTCGAGCAATATTGGCGCGAGATCAGCATCGGCCTTGCCGACCATGCCATCCCGGTACGCCACTTCGTCCTCCACGCTGACCAAGACACACTGCGCAGGCGCATCCAGGAGGACACCAAGATGGGGCCCTCCGGATTTCGTTTCGCGCACCTTGACGCCTACGCCGAGGCCGCCCGTACATGGATGCACGAGGAGGCCGAGGTCATCGACACCACGCAGCTGAGGCCCGCACAGGCTGCCTCGCGCATCGCAGACGCCGTCTTGAGTCGAGAGTCGAACGAGTCGCGAACAGGCTGACCACTCGGGGGGAGTGGCTCCGTGAAGACCTCGTTGCTGGCAGCCTTCCGCAACCCGCAACTGATCCCGACGTTATTACCCTGATCGCAACTGCGCTATCAGCACATCGCGTGCTACGCGGACCTGCCCTTGATGAAATTGTGCCCGAGGTTCCGCTGACAATGCTCCGAAGCGCTGTTATGGACAACGTTCCGGAAATCCTTCATGGCCTGGAAGGCGACGAACGGAACACAGTGCTCACCCTGGCTCGAAGTATCGTCACCCTCGACACCGGTCAAATAGTGTCTAAAGACGTTGCGGTGAATGTCGGCGCGCCGATGCTCGCTGAACCAGATCGGGCTCTATTGGAACGCGCTAAGGCAGGCTACCTCGGCCTTGAGAACGACGACTGGAGTGACCTGAATCCTGAGGTGACTTCTCTTGCTGAAACCCTCGCGAGCATCACTCCGTCTCCTGCACACCGCCAGCATCCCGTAAGGGGGGTGGGCCTGGGGACAGTTGGTATCGGCTGCGGCGTTCAGTCTGAACTGGTGCACCTAAACTTAACACTGTTATATTTGGATTATGAGCAACACCAAGATGCGGCATGCCTGATAGGGAATGCCAGATCGGCACTGTGTGGTTGGAGAAACCACCGGCTCGCAAGCGTGTCTCCAAGTTGTCACGTGAGGCGATTATCGTGCGGGCCGTGGAGATACTGGACCAGGAAGGAATCGACGGGCTGACTATGCGTCGCATGGCCTCTGAGCTTGGGGTCACGGCGACGGCCTTGTATTGGCATGTCCGGTCCAAAGACGCCCTGATGGATCTCGCCTTTGACCATATCTTTGGGTCAGTTCCGATACCTGCGCTGTCGGCGCAGTGGAAGTGCGATGTCGTTGAGCTACTCGACGGCTGGCGTTCAGTCATGCTTGACCATCCTTGGTCGCCGGCCCTGGTCGGACGGCCTCCGATCGGACCCAATGTACTGAAACGCACTGAATTTCTACATGCCGCCTTGGAGTATGCAGGTCTGCACGGACAACAACTCATCAGGATCAGGCATGTCCTGGCTAACTATGTGGTCGGCGTAGCGCTCAACGACTCCACCTGGCAGCACATGGCCGGAGTTGAGCTGCAGGATGCCGCCCGTGCGCATGTCGTCGCACAAGAAGACCAGTACCCCCATCTGGTGCGCGACGGCCATTTAGAGACGAACCAACAAACAGACCGGGCGCTTTTTCTGGCCGGTTTGGATACGATCCTGGGAGGAATCAGCGGTGCCCGTGATCAGAATTGAACTCGACAGCGACCGGGAACGGGCCAAGAAGTTCCATCAGAAGGTAACGAGTGGAGCGCCGTTCCCCAAGGAGCGTGAACTCGTTGTTGAAGGAGCATGGGCGCGTGGCTTTACCCCGACCGGCACGGTCCACTATCGCGGCATCAGCAACGGCCAGCCACCCGGCCTCAAGTTCGACGTTGAAGTCGCCATTGACCATGAAGAACACCAGCACTGAACTTGCTGAACGTCGGAAGCGCCGGAGCGGGAACCAGCGATGGCTCCAGCACGCGCGTCCGCAGTTCGTCTGCCTGGATGACGGGCCCGGTCCCGGGCGCCTATTGGCCGTTGTGGGGTGTGGCGACAGTTTGCGCTCGAACTGCCGCCCTGTTCTGCACTGTGGCAACCATCCAGGAACCAGCGGCGAAACCAGCACCCAAGCAGGATTGGTTGTGGCAATGCCTGCCGCTTGCGTAAAGTGTGCGCTGGACCACTGGACGTGCCGGGCCCCTTTCTCGTACCTATGCAGGAGGCAGTCGTGAGTGCTGAGTTGGCTGTCGAGGCCACTGGACTCGTCAAACATTTCAAAGATGTCAAGGCAGTCGACGGGGTGGACCTGCGTGTCCCCGCCGGTTCGGTCTACGGCGTGCTGGGGCCGAACGGTGCGGGCAAGACCACCGCTGTGCGGATGCTCGCCACGCTGTTGCGGCCGGATGCCGGGACCGCGCGGGTGCTCGGCCACGACATCGTCGACGATGCCGACGATGTCAGGTTCAATGTCGGGCTGACCGGTCAGTTCGCGTCGGTGGATGAGGATCTGACCGGGGCCGAGAACGTCACCCTGCTGGCGCGGATGTACGGGTTCTCCGGCTCTGAGGCGCGCCGACGCGCCTCAGCCCTGTTGGCAGCGTTCGAGCTCAGCGACGCGGCGGACAAGCCGGTCAAGTCCTACTCCGGCGGGATGCGCCGCCGCATTGATCTGGCGGCGAGTTTGGTGATGAGCCCCAAAGTGCTCTTCCTCGACGAGCCGACCACCGGGCTGGACCCCCGCAGCCGCAACCAGGTGTGGGACATCGTCCGGCTGCTGGTGGCCGAGGGCACCACAGTGCTGCTGACGACCCAATACCTCGAGGAGGCCGACCAACTCGCCGACCGTATTGCCGTGATTGATCACGGCAAGGTCATTGCCGAGGGCACGGCCCCGCAGCTGAAATCCTCGGTGGGCACCGGTAGCGTCCACCTGCGGGTTGCCGACGCCAGGCAGCGGGAGGACGCCGCGGCCGTCATCGAGCGCGTGATCGGTGACGAAGTCACCCGACCCAACGACCCGTACGCGCTGGCGGCACGCGTGCCGCAGGGGATGGAGGAACAGGTGGCACACCTTTTGCCCCGGCTGCACGAGGCCGGCATCGCCGTGCCGGAGTTCTCACTGGGTCAGCCCAGCCTGGACGAGGTGTTCCTCGCCCTCACCGGCAAGATGCCCGAGCCGGAGGACCCCGAGAACGAGGACTGGGACGAGGAACAAACAGAACAGCACACCGAGGAGGAGGCCCGATGACGACGCTGGATATCGGTGACAACAGCGCACTGCGTCAGGCCATCCGCGTGGAACGGCGGCCCAAGCGGCCCTCCGCGCTGGCCACGACGCTGACGTTCACCCACCGCGCCCTGCTGAAGATCAAGCACGTGCCCGAACAGCTGATGGACGCCACGCTGACCCCGGTCATCTTCACCCTGATGTTCGTTTACCTCTTCGGCGGCGCCATCGCCGGTGACCCGCAGACCTACGTGCAGTTCCTGCTGCCGGGCATCCTCGTGCAGTCGGTGCTGCTCATCACTGTCTACACCGGCTTCACCATCAACACCGACATCTCCAAAGGAGTGTTCGACCGGTTCCGGTCCTTACCGATCTGGCGACCGGCACCGATCGTCGGAGCCCTGCTGGGCGACAGCGTCCGATACACGATCGCCTCGACCATCACCATCGGACTGGGACTGATCCTGGGCTTCCGCCCGGAGGGCGGCCTCGTCGGTGTCGTACTGGCCGTGATGCTCCTGCTGATCTTCGCCTTCGCACTGAGCTGGATCTTCACCATCCTCGGCCTGTTGATGCGGACCCCGAACGCGGTCATGGGAGTCTCGATGCTGATCCTGATGCCGCTGACCTTCGCCTCCAACATCTTCGTCGACCCCGCCACCATGCCCTCGGGCCTGCAGACCTGGGCCCAGGACATCAACCCGGTCTCATACCTGGTCACCGGGGTGCGGGGATTGATGTACGGCACCGCATCCTTCGGCGACATCGCCTGGGTACTCGTGGTCTCGGCCATCCTCACCGGCGTGCTGGCGCCGATCACGATGCGGATGTACCGCAACAAAACATGACAGTGGCCATGCGGTCCCATACCGCTTCGTCAAGGGAGGCCCCGCTCCACACACAGCCCGCGGGATCGAGTCATCCCCCTCGAGAAAAGTGCCAGTCACCGCAGTCATACCGGCGAGCAGAGTCTCGTCGAGGTCGAGATCAGGCGGGTTCATGCCGCGAAGAGCGGCCGCGGACGCGTTGGCTATGTAGCTCCGCACACCCTCCCGGACGCCCATCTTCCGGGACACAGTCCGCTGCACGTCCAGCCAGCCCCTATGATCCTCGAATGCCCTCGGTCAGCTTCTGCACGTAATGGGGACTCGAGATCAGCCCAATGATGTTGCCGAAGGGATCTATCACCGATGCGGTGACGAAACCGGCTTCGCGTTCGATGACGGGTTCGTTTTCGCGCGCCCCGAGCACAGTCAGGCGCTCGACGGTGTCATCGAGGTCCTCCACATGCCAGCGGGCGATGACACCACCCGTTGGTGAGCTTGAGTGCTCCGGCAGGTAGCGGCGGTCAATGATCCCGAGTTCATGTTCGTAGTCACCGAGCCGGAATTCGACGTAGGCCGGACTGTCGGCATCGGGTCGCTGAAAGTATGGGTCGACTCCAAGAAACTCGGCATACCAGTCACGCGCCGCGACGACATCCTCGGCCGAGACGTTGACTTGGGCAAGACCCCGCAGCGCGCTCTTCGTTGACATGTCCAGTTCCTTTCATCGTGCACGGCAATCAGTCCACTGGACTCAACGTCCATCCGGGCATACCCGCAGTCACCTCGAACAGCCGGAAACCCCGGCCACTGACAGCACTCTAACCCGGCTACCGAAGCTGGGGCAGAGTGACCCGGACGCTTAGTGTCCTAATACCGACGCTGAGTCTCTTCGTAGCAGTTGGGGATCCCTATTCGGAAGCCAGTAGGCGGTGAGCCCGCCGCAGCACGCGGGGAGCAAACCGGCGGTGCTGGGTCGAAATCAGCCGCCAGACAATGCGGGACCCGCGCCGCTCGTACCGGACCGCGGTGGTCAGTGAGGCTCCCTCGGCGTCGACGCGTACGACCACCTGGTCGCTGGTCAGTTGAGAGGTCGACTCCATTCGTAGCCACCCCGCCGCGGTGTCGACCACCATCCAGCCGGCGACACGACCCTCCGGTTGAGGCGGGCTCAACAGTGCGCCCAGGAGACCGAGGTCGCGCATGCGCTTCAACAGCGACCGGCTGTCCTCGAACATCGCCCGAGCCCATTGCTCCGGGGACCAGCGCTGAGCGTCTTCGGCGATCAGGGCGTGGTGGTCGACGTAGTGCGCGCCGACCAGGGTGACCAGAGCGCGTTCCTCGGTAGGGACATCAGATCCCATCAGGCGTCGCACCACCTCTAGCATGGCTGACACGCTATCATCACGGGCCAGTCAGTTTTCGGACTTCAAGGGTGCCGACAGAACGTCGATCGACAGCGCCGACTGATCGCCAGCCGCCGGCCCGCTGTTCTATGGCAGCACGGCACGAGATCGAGTGTCCCGCAGGCCGATCCTCAAATGACACACCGTGCCAGCAGGCATCGGTTTGGCGATGTAGGTGGATCCGAGGTTGTTTGCACTTCGCAGTCAGATGGATCAGGCCGAATATTTATGCATTCGACGGATCTCGAAATGGAGAAGGCCCGCCGAGGATCGCCAGAGTAGCGCTTGGATCTGACTGTAGGAAAATGTCACGAAACGCGGAATTTCGATGCTGGGTGGGTAAATAAAGCCGCAGGTCAGCGGCCTGCAGCGATGACAGGTGAAACAGGATCCTACAATGTTTGTAGGTTCTTGTTGGACCTGTCTGGTCCCGCGACGGGGCTGTACCGTGTAGTTGTGCAACGAAACAGCCTGCCGCTAGTGGCCACCTTCGTAGCGCTTGGTTCCGGGGGCTTGGCCCTGGTCTCCCCGGCTTTCCCACAGCAGTTTCAGCTGGTGTCCATCATCATTGCCGTGATCGGTATCGCCGCCGCCGGCGTACTGCTGGGCGTCTCGATGTCCCGTCGGTCGTCGAAGAGCAACGCTGATTCAAATAGATAAGTCGGCGCAGCCTTTTTGTATGTTGGAATCCCAGGGTCCTTCGCCCTGTGGCATCGCGCTAGGAGGCGACGCTAGGGGTCGTGGTGCTGGGCGATGTTAAGCACCGTCCCATCGGGCGCACGGACGAAGAATCGGCGAATACCCCACGGCTCTGTGGTCAGGGGGTGAACGATCTGGTATCCGCGTCGAAGGGCTTCCGCGTACGCGTCGTCGACGTCGTCGACCTTGATGGTGAGCAGTGGGTTCTCGGGCGCCGTTACGTCCCGCGACACGAGCTGGATGTGCTCTCCTGAACCGGGCACGACGAAGCGGGTGACCCAGTGGAGCCCCATGTCCTCTCCATCGAGTCCGAGATAGTCCGTGTAGAAGGCCCGCGCCTCCTCGATGTCGGGCACCGTGAGGTCGGTTGTCACGCGGATGACACGCATGGGCTGCTCCAGCTGTCGAGGTCCCTCAATTGTCTCCCGCCGCCCAAAAGGGTGTCCACCGTAGACGACACCCTTTGCCGGTGGCGGCGTGCGAGGTGATGTGCACCGGGTCGGGCGGGCGACCTACGCCGCCCACCGTAGGCGAGGTTACGTTACTGAGCGGATGCTCGCCCGACCGGAGAGCGCGATGATGGTGATTCGAACCAATCGATACAGCGACTCCGAGGAGGACGCATGTTCAATCTCACGACGACGGTTGCCGCGGCGCCAATGGAAGTCCTCGGCCCATTTGCCTGGGGCGCCCCACCGTTCCCGTTCTTCCTGATCCCCCTGTTCTGGCTGCTGATTTTCGGCAGCATCGTGACCGCCCTTTTCCTGACCCGGCGGCGCCGGCGGCGCCTCTGTGCGACACAATCCGGTGAACGAGCTCTGGCTGAGCGATTCGCTGCAGGCGACATCGACGAGGACGAGTTTCGCCAGCGGCGGGATGTACTCCATGAGAGGCGATGAAGAGGTCAGCAGGCAGGCCCGTCCCGGAATCGTCGATCTTGAGCGTGCCCCCAGGCCGCACGTCAAGCGTGAATCAGGCCAATACGGTGGTCCGCGGATCCGGCTCGGACGGCGCATGCGCTATACGGTACTGACCATTCATATCCTCTCCGCCGGAGCGTGGATCGGAATCGATGTCATGGTCGCGGTGCTCGTGACAGTCGGATGGTTCGGCCAGGAGTTGGCGACTCGCGGTGCTGCGTATCAGATTCTCGGTGAGTTCGTCGTCGTCCCAATGATGGTCTCGGCCCTGTTGTGCGCGGCCACGGGACTGATCCTCGGCATCGGCACGTCATGGGGGCTGCTGCGCTATCGGTGGGTGCTGGCCAAACTCGTGATCACGTTCGGGTTGTGCACCCTGATCGTGGTCGCTCTCCGTCCCAGAATTGGCGAGGTCGCTCTGGTCGGGATGCGACTGGGGCGAGGCGGGGCCGTAGAGACGGATCTGGCCTGGTTGTTCTTCCCGCCGGCTGTGTCCCTGGTCGCACTTTCGCTGGCACTGATGTTGGCTGTGTTCAAGCCATGGGGGCGCACTCGACGAATGGGAAGGCACGTGGAGGCCCATCGATGAAGCATCCAGGAATGAGGATACGATGAAGATTCTGGTATTTGGTGCCGGAATCATCGGCCAGATCTACGCGGCACGGCTTACCGCCGCTGGTTGCGAGGTCTCGATCCTGGCCAGGGGCGCACGCTATGACGAACTGGCCGGGCTCGGCATCCGGCTCAACGGACCTGACGGAACGGAGACCAGCAGGCCGACGATACTGGGTCCGGCTGAGCCGCTGACCGGGTTCGATCTGGTCATAGTTGCTGTTCGGCGCGATCAACTCAAGACGGCACTTCCCACGCTGGAGACGATCCACGCCGGTCGGTTCCTGCTGCTGGGTAACGCGCCCTTCGGGATCGCCCAGGAGTTAGGGCGGCGGAAGAAGGTCCGCACGCTCTCTGCCTTCCCCGGCGTCGGCGGTTACCAAATGGAAGATGGACGCATCCGCTACGTGGAGCCGTTGTCGACAACGGTTGCAGAGGCGGCAGGAGACGAACAAGCTGTTCTGGAACTCCTGCAATCTGGCGGCTTTCGGACAGCTACCAGCACCCAAATGAACGTGTGGTTGCAGGGTCAAGCCATATTCATCACAGCCGCCGCTGCCGCACTCAGTGTGGCCGGGGGAGACCCCCGGCTGCTGGCCACTGACCGGCGTCGGCTGCGACAGCTCGTATACGCCGTCAGAGAAGGTTTCACGTCGCTGGAGCAACACGGCGGGCAGCGAATAGAGCCCCGATCACTGCGATTCATCTTCATGTCAATACCGGTGCCACTGGCCGCGCTCTTATTGGGTCGAC
Source organism: Arthrobacter castelli DSM 16402 (assembly GCF_000430705.1). Lineage (GTDB taxonomy): Bacteria > Actinomycetota > Actinomycetes > Actinomycetales > Micrococcaceae > Arthrobacter_C > Arthrobacter_C castelli. The sequence goes on along the minus strand of NZ_AUMN01000030.1, from coordinate 28,470 downwards.
AGCTACGTGGCGACTTGGGCACGCTCATACTGGGACCGCACGCTCGGACTACTCGCCATACCGAAACACCCGCGATTCAACATGACGTGCAAGCGACGCTCAAAGGTGCGCCGCCGACTCCTACCCTGGATCAGCTTATCGCTGAGGAACGCCGGATCGCCTGACAAGGTCGTCGCACCGGCCAAGCTCGCGCGACTAGTTGTCGAGCATCCGCGTGATCAGCGTTGTCAGGTGTTGCCGGTCATCTTGTGCGGTGTCGCCGACATATTCTCCCAGTCGGGAAATCACGCCATCGTGGGCAGTGGTGCCCACCTGCAGCCCCGCAGTTGTCAGCGCGACCTGGTACGCGCGGCGGTCCCGGTCGCTCCGAGTCCGGGCGACGAGTCCGCGACTCTCGACTCTGTCGACGAGCCCTGAGAGACCGGATTTTTCCAAGTCGAGCATCCGGCCTAAATCTGCCATCCCCACTGGACCATCGACGAGGCGGCACAGCAATTGGGTTTGTTGCGGGGTGAGGTCATGGTCCCGGCTCACCTCGGCGAACACGCGTTGCACCAAGTGTGACAGGCGCACCAGCGCCACTTCCAGGCTGATCCCTGCGGCCCCGGCAGCCATGCGTTGGGCGCGTGCCTCGCCCCCAACCTCGACGTCGGTTGTGTGGCTCATCTCATCGCCTCCTTTGCATCAAGCATAGTTGACGAACGTTCCTACTGCGAACTACTTTAGTTGGTACTACGAACAGTACGCAATGAGAACTAAGGAGTATCAATGGCCGCGAACGTATTGGTAGTTGGTGGTGGGTACGGGGGCGCCGCGGCAGCGAAGGCACTCGACGACGTGGCGGACGTTGTGTTGGTCGAGCCGCGTGACCGTTTCGTGCACAACGTGGCTGCCTTGCGGGCACTTGTCGATCCGGATTGGGTGGAGGCAATTTTCCTTCCCTACAGTGAGTTGCTTACTCGCGGCCGCGTCATACAGGGCCGGGTCACATCAACAGATGGAGAGACGGTAGTTCTGGAGTCGGGGCAGCGTTTTACCCCGGACTACCTCGTATTGGCTTCGGGTTCCGGTTATCCCTTCCCGGCAAAAGTGAACATTGAGCACAACCGGGATGCGGTCGCCACGATGCGCACAACCCACGCTTCGCTTGCTGAATCCAAACGAATCCTGTTGCTCGGTGCCGGACCTGTGGGATTGGAGCTGGCCGGCGAAATCAAGGCTGCCTGGCCGGAGAAGGAAATTACTATCGTGGATCGGGGACAGGACATCATTACCGGTGGCCTCCCGGACGAGTTCCGGGCAGAGCTGCGTGGCCAGCTTGCTGCCCTGGACATCGAATTGGTCCTTGGTACCTCATTGGCTACTCAGCCACCGACGGGCCCGGGGGAACTCGGTGCCTTCACCGTGCCGACCCACTCCGGCCGGGACGTTGATGCAGACATTTGGTTCCGCTGCTACGGCGTCATTCCAAACAGCGCGTATCTCAGTGGCAGCCTCGCCAGAGCTCGACGCGAAAGCGGCCATATCGAGGTCACCGATGACCTCAGAGTGGCCGGACACAGCCGGGTCTTCGCCATTGGGGACCTCACCGCCCTGCCGGAATCCAAGATGGCCAAGGCTGCGGGCGCTCACGCAGAACACGTCGCCGACAATATCCGCAGACTGCTCGACGACCCATCATCCTCGCTGGCCGGATATGCCCCTGCACCGGCGTCCATCTCCCTGCCGCTGGGCCCGGCCGGGGGTGCGTCCTACGCCCCGGGCGTTGGGGTACTTGGCCCTAAGGAGACCGCTGAGATGAAAGGCGGGCATCTGCGGATGGACGACTATCGATCGCTGTTTGGCCTCGCCTGAACCAGGGATTTCAATTCACGTCTCCACTCTTGTTGCTGATGGGAGCAAAACCTGATGATTCCAATGACCAGAGCGACCGGCCACTCATGGTCACAAACCACCCCGGCCCGGGCGAGCACGCTCGCTCTGCTGCTGATCGCCTCAACACTTGTCGTGATGACCGGCTCAGTTGTCGCCCCGGTGCTGGAAGTGATTAGATCCGACCTCGAGGTCAGTGGCACCGAAGCCGGGCTCATCGTCACCGCGCACAGCCTGGCCATCGCGGTATCCAGCCCCCTGATGGGAAAACTGACCGACCGCTTGGGCGTGCGCCCACTACTGGCAGCTGGCCTCGCGCTGTATGGAATTGCCGGTGGGGCAGGTCTGCTCGCCGCCTCATACCCGGCCCTGATTGCCAGTCGGCTCTTCTTTGGTATCGGGGCCGCAGCAGTATTCAGCACTACTACTACCGCCCTACTGATCTTCTACCAGGGACAGCTCAAAGACCGGGTGATGGGGTGGCGCACCACCGCCACCAGTGTCGGCGGTATGGTGTGGCCTCTTCTGGGAGGAGCACTCGGCGGCCATTCGTGGCACGCGCCGTTTGCGATCTACCTCGTAGGGATCCCCCTGGCCATCGCGACACTGGCAGTCCTGCCACCGGCCAGACCCGGCCGAAAGACGCCCTCCGGCGGACACGGGCTGGCCCAGCTACTCATGCATAATCCCGCCCTCCTCAGCGTTTACGGGATGCTTATGGCCAGTGCAGTTTTCATGTACGTAGTGATCATCTTCGTGCCGCAACGATTGGCGACGCTCGGCGTCCATGAGCCATTCCTCGTGGCCATCTACTCTGTTACCACCTGTTCAGCTACGATGAGCTTGGTCGGTCTCGCATACGGTCGACTCCGTGCGAGGCTCCGTTACCGCACCCTGTTACGCCTCGCCGCAGCAGCGTGGATCATCGCGTTCGTCGTGATGGGGACTGCGAGCCAGCCGCCTATCCTGTTGGCCGCCCCTGTCCTCTTCGGTATGGGGCAAGCATTGGCAATACCTTTGCTGACCTCCCTGGTCGGCGCGAGCGTGGCACCCCAACAACGAGGCTCGGCCACCTCCATGATCGGCACCGCAGTTTGCACCGGACAATTCCTGTCCCCACTCCTCATCGGGCCCGTCATCGCTGCCACCAGTGTAACCACCGGCTTCCTCATCACGGCCGGAATCGCCTGCCTCATCCTTGTTGCCTTGAAAGTTCGCCCGTCGGTGCTCGAGCACCGGAAGACGACGTCCGGTCGCGACCGGAGTCGCGTCTGATATTGCCGGTCCGCTCTACTGCGCACATAGTTTCAACTTGTCTCGTGCCTCGTGAAGGGTTCGCCTTTCGGGGCCGTCAGTTTTTATTCCCGGCGGCGCAGCATAGACGTTGCGGTGGCAACGAGATCGCGGTTGTCCCGGGCAATCCTCCCGTCGGGAAGGACCGGTGTGTCCTCGAGTCCGGTACGTATTCCGTGGCCACGAGCAATGGCACGCTCGTTGACGGCCCACGAGGCCACGCCGTCTCCGTGATGGATCTGCTCGAGCCTCACACCGGCACCGGCAAGTGTCCGCTCGATGGCGTCAGCATGCGCGGTAGCTTCGTCCGGGTCGGCGTCGAGGGGTTCGACCATGGCGCGAACACAGGAGGGGGCAACGCCGGAGTTAACGAATTGGCGTGCGTCGTCGAGCGAAAGCAGACCGGCCTCGATGCCGATCCCGCGGACAGTCAGCAATTCGCACAGTTCGATGATGCCGTCTTCGCCTTGGTTGGCGGTCACCACGTCAGGAAGGTCGGTCCACGCCTTGATCAGCTCAATGCGCCGGCGGGGGTCGGCTTCCACCTCCGCTGAGGTGCTCAGCGAAATGGAGATCCCCGGGCACGCGGCGCGGACGGCACGAAGTGTTGCCGCAGATGGTTCGGCAGCGAACGTCTGTCGACCGTCCGCATCAAAGACGTGCAGGTGCACCGCCCGCGCCCCGGCGTCGACGGCGGCCCGAGCCTCGACCGCGGTCTCTTCGGCTGTACGTGGAGCGGCGGGATGCTCGCGGTCACCGTTCAAAGCTGCCTGCAACAGCGGCCTGACTTCCGACATCGGGTTACCTCCTGATTGCTTACTGCCACGAGAGTCAGCCCCGGCGGCGTCGCTCCTGCGAAGTGGCACAACCCTGACGACTTTAGTGGGGCAGTGCCGCCATTGTGTAGCGAAATCCACGGCTGTTGCCTCCAATGTCACTTGATTCCACGTTAAAGTAGGGATATGAGTGACGATTTAGACGACATCGACTGGGATCTCCTTCGAGAACTGCAGACCGACGGGCGGGCCAGCATCGCGCAGCTCGCCCGTCTGGTCAGGCTGAGCCCCACCGCCACGGCTGACCGGATCAGGCGACTCGAATCCAAAGGAGTCATCACCGGCTACACGGCCCGCGTCGATTTGAAGAAGGTCGGTGTGGCCGTCATGGCGGTCGTACGACTTAAATACCCCGGCCGTGCCCGCGAACCGCTCGGGGTGGTGTTCGACAAACGGCCAGAGATTCTCGAGTGTCAGCGCGTCACCGGTGAGGACTGCTACATCCTGAAACTCGCCGCAGCGTCAATGGACCATCTTGCGGCGGTCGTCGATGACCTCGGCGACATTGGCGGCGTCACCACGAATATCGTCTACAACGAACCGATGCCTTATCGGGGTCTCGAAGCACCGCTCTCGGGATAGGAACAGTGACGACATTCCGGAATCCCACGGTGCACGTCTCTCTGTCACATAGCTGCCCGTTCGACGTCGGATCAGCTTGGCCTTTCAGCGAGCATGGTGGGGACGTACTCGAGCAGTTGGAGCCCGCCGTCGAACGTCCTGCTGTCGACCATCTCCAGACTGAAGTCCTGATAGTTGTCATAAATCCGTTCCCGTCCGGTTCTGCCGGTGATTACGGGGAAGACGACCAACCGGAACCGGTCCGCCAGGCCCGCTTCCATCAGTGACCGGCACAGGCTGAGACTGCCGATGGTGAGCATTGGCTTCGCGGCGCTCCGCTTCATTTCTGCCACGGTCTCGACGGCGTCGTTGCTGACCAGCTCAGTGTTGGGCCAGGTCAACGGTGTCTGAAGCGTCGAAGAGAAGACCACTTTGGACACGGCGACGAGTCCGGTCAGGCTGGACGCCTCGTCGGTGGAGAAGTCCGATTCCGCGGCAGCCGCTTCATCGGACCTACCGGACATCGCCCGGTAGGTGTTCGCGCCCATTAACTTTGAGTCGCCGCAGCGGTATGTCTATTCGATCGAGAACAAGCCGGGACCTTACCCCACCGTTCCTTCGCCGTAGAGCCGGGCGAAGTCCGGGGAGTCGAGCCATCCGCTGTACGCCGGAGACTGGGGCCATCCATCGGGAAGGTGCCCCTTGTCGGGGCCGGCGCCCCAAGGGACGCCCCGGCGTACGCGGATTTGCGTAGGTGAATGTGGTTCCAGCAGCGGACGACCTGCCTGCACGCGGTTGCCTAGCCTGACGGGTATGACTACTTCAACCACCACCCGCACCCGCAATATCACGGCGATCAGTGGACTGTTGTGTGCCGTCGTATTCATCGGCGGCCTATTCGTCACGGGTCTCTTGATCCCATCCTCTGCGCCGGCGAACCTCCCCCGCAGCGATCCCGCCGAGATCCAGCAGTTCTTTGTGGAGCAGGGAGACCTTGCCCAAGTCCAGGCATTGATCCAGACCGCCTCGGCCGCCCTGTTGTTGATATTCAGTGGCTCGTTGGCCTCATTGTCGCGCCGGTCGGGCAAGGACACCCGCGGAATGGCGGATATCGCACTGGCTGGAGGCGTTCTGGCCTCCGTGTTCCTGATAATCTCGGCGCTGATTGCAGCCACCCTCGGGGTGGAACAGGTGAACGACAGCCCGGCGGCTGTTTCGCTGCTGCGTCAGCTGAGCTTCTTCGTGGGCGGAACCGGTCACACGATTGGCCTGGGGATTCTGGTCGGCGCTTCGTCCCTGGCCGCACGGGGCGCAGATTTACTGCCCCGCTGGTTGACGACGGCGGGAATGGTCTCCGCCGTACTCTCCCTGCTGTCGGTGCTTTCCCTTATCCTCCCGCCGACAGCCGTCTTCATTCCATTGGGACGATTCTCTGCACTGTTGGTGATAGCAGCGGCAAGCGTGCTCATGGTCCGAGGTAGGACGGTAACGTCAAAGCGCTCACGGGCGGGCATCTCGGTACTGAGCGGCGTGGGAGTGGTGCTGCTGGCCGTCGTCGTCATGGTCGCGGTCTGAGCCACGGATGGTGCGACGCGGTGGGCGGCACGGCCTACCCGGCCCCTATGGTCAGGACCGCCAGCGGGTGGTCATCAGGAACCCGAGGATGGCGATCCCGAAGCCAATGGTGATGTTCCAGGCACCGATGCCCGGGATCGGGTACTGGGTTTGCGTGATGTAGAAGACCAGAATCCACACCAGGCCCAGAAGCATCAGCCCGAACATCACCGGCTTGAACCATACGGGGTTCGGCCCGGGTTCGCGCGTATCCCGGGGGCGGCGATCGGCCTGCTGCGGCTTCTTGCGGGATCTCGACTCGGGCACGAACTCTCCTTGACGCGCTTACCGGTGGTGGTGACCGGCCATTTCGGCATAGTGGCTGCTGTAAAGCTGCTGCTGCCGGCAAGGTATCCTGCTCAGTGAACCATCATCGCCATGCAAGATGTTCAGCAGGGGCCGGTACCAGTGCTTTCTGATGCTCCAGTCTAGCGAACTTCAGCGGCGCAGGGGGTGACGCAGGCAGACAATGAGGGGGAGGCGACGTGGCACACGCATCCGGGCCGTCTTCGGTGCCCCCCGGGTCCCCCGCACCGCGACGCGGCAGAGTGCTGCGTACCGTGATCCAGGTGCTGGGTGAGCTGTTGGTGACTGCCGGCGTCGTGCTTTTGCTGTTTGTCGCCTGGCAACTGTGGTGGACCAATGTACAGGCCAATGACCGGCACGAGCAGGTGGTCCAGGGGTTGGCTGACACGTTCGACGGCGGTTCGCGAGGTGGCCCGGCAAGGTCGCAGGCGGAGCCGGAGGGGCTGCTGTCGGATTCCGGTCCGCCACCGGTGACCGAGGCAGCGGGCCCGCAGGAGCCGTTCGGGATTATGTACGTTCCGCGGTTTGGTGAGGACTACATGCGGCCGCTCATTTCCGGCGTCGGGCCTCAAGTTTTGGACAAGCTCGGGCTGGGCCACTATCCGGAGACGGCGATGCCGGGGGCCGTAGGAAATTTTGCCATCGCAGGCCACCGGCAAACCCATGGCAAGGTCCTCGACGAGATCCATACCCTGGTTCCCGGAGACAAGCTGTACGTGCAGACCGCAGCCGGCTACTACACCTATGTGTTCCGCAATAAGCAGATCGTGCTGCCGCACCGTTCGGATGTGCTGCTGCCGGTTCCGACCCGGCCTGGTGCGGAGTCGCAGGAACGGATCATGACAATGACCAGCTGCAACCCGCGTTTTGGGGACGAGGAACGGATTATCGCCTACTCGGTATTCGAATCGTGGCGACCGCTCGCCGCCGGTCCGCCGCCGGCGATTGAGAGCCAAGTGGAAGCGGCCGGAAAATGAGGGATAATTAGATGTACGGATGGATGTTCCGCCACCTGCCGGGACCGCTGTGGATGCGGATCGTGTTGTCCGTGCTGTTGCTGGCGGCCGCCGTGGTGCTGCTGGCGCAGTTCGTTTTTCCCTGGCTGGAACAGTTCACGCCGCTGACAGACTCTACGATTGGTGCCGCGCACATCCCATGACTACCCGAATCCTGGTGATCGACAACTACGACAGCTTCGTCTACACACTGGTCGGCTACCTGCAGCAACTGGGTGCCGAAACCACAGTGGTAAGGAACGACGACGTCACGCTCGCTGAAGCGATTGAACTCGCTTCGGGCCGCGACGGGGTGTTGGTCAGTCCGGGCCCCGGCGCTCCAGCCGGCGCCGGTGTGTGCATCGAGCTGATCCGGCACTGTGGCGAGACCGGCAAACCGATGCTCGGCGTCTGCCTGGGACACCAGGCACTGGCTGAAGCATATGGCGGCGTCGTGACCCATGCGCCGGAGCTGATGCATGGCAAGACCTCACAGATCCTGCACGGCAGCGGAAATGTGTTTACCGGGCTGCCGAGCCCGCTCACTGCCACCCGGTACCACTCGCTGGCGGCGGTCAGCGACAGTATCCCGGAGATCCTGGAGGTGACGGCGCGCACCCCGGGCGGTGTGGTGATGGGTCTGGCGCATCAGACCGCGCCCTTGTGGGGTGTCCAGTTCCATCCGGAGTCGGTGCTGACCGAAGGCGGATACCAGATGCTGGGCAACTGGCTGGAGTCCCTCGGTATGGCCGGCGCCGGGGCGCACTCGGCCACCCTCAGCCCGTTGATCGCCGCAGCCGACTAATCTTCGGGCGGCGTCGACGCCGTTCCGGTCGGATCCGGACTGGGCGAAGCAGAAGGTGAGGACGAGGGCGAGGACGAGGACGAGGGGCTTGGCGAAGGTGACGGGGTTGGCTCCTGAGTTTCCGGCTCTTCCTCCGGTTCAACCGCCACGGTCAGCACGATCTCCGTCTCCTGGGTAACGGCAGTGCCTGCCTGAATGCTCTGGCTGACAACCGTGCCCGGGGCCGCATCCGCTGTTTCCTTCTTGTTTGTGGAGTAGGGCAATGAAATGGCAGGGTCCTGAAGAGCGGCTTCGGCGTCTTCAATTCGGTCGCCGGTCAACGCGGGCACCGTGACATTTCCCGTGGAGACAATCAGGTCCACCGTCGACTCGGCAGGTACGGATTCGCCCAGTTCAGGATTGGTCCCGATCAATTGGCCGGCAGGTACGGTGGCGCTGTCCACCGACTCAGTGGTGCCGCCGACCAGGCCCAACTGCTGCAGGCTGTCCCGCACGGATGCCTCACTCTGGCCTTGTAGCTTCTTCGGGATGGTGACGCTGTTGGGGCCGGTGGAAATCAGCAGCTCAACGGTGCTGCCTTCCTCGACTTTCGCGGCTGCCTCGGGCGATGTGCCGATAGCTATGCCTTTGGCGACCGATTCGTTCTCCACCCGTTCGGTCTGCGGATCCAGGTCGTTTTCGTACAGCGCGGACAGGGCTTGCGCCTCCGTCATGTCCGCGACGTCGGGAATCTTCACCAACGGCGGAGGAGGCGGTTCGGCCGTCATAGTGCTGTAGAGGTAGAACCCGGCTGCTCCCAGCACCACCAGCAACCCGACGACCAGGGCGGCGATCCATCCTCCCCGCCTCCGCTTCCGCGGGGGTTCGTATTCTTCCTCGTGGAAATCGATCGGACCGCCGTAACCGTCGTCGTCGCCGGCAGCTGGGGCAGGATCGGTGCCGGAGCCACCGGCAGCGGCGTCGTCGATATCCAGTTGCGCCGTGGCGACAGCTGTCATGGCGCGGGTCTGCGGATGGTCAGCATCTCCCGATGCGCCGGCGCGGGGCATCGCCTCAGTGCGGGTTTCATCCGCCGCCGCTGTTGCTCCGGCCGCTGCAGCTCCTGCAGCACCAGTTGCCACGGGCGCGGTCACTGCCTCGGTGTTCCTGCCCTGCTCTTCCGGCACCGCAGGGGCGGGCGGGGTAAGTGCGACGCCGGTGCGGGCTGCCCGAAGTGCCCTGCGGAATGCGGCGGCGTCCTGGAACCGTTCCTGGCGGTCCTTCTCCAGCGCATGGTTCATCACGCTGTCCAGTGCGGAGCCGACTTCCGGATTGAAGTGGCTCGGCGGTTCGGGCATCTCGCGGACGTGCTGGTAGGCCACCGAAACCGGGCTCTCGCCGACGAAAGGCGGGCGGCCGGTCAGCATTTCGTAGAGCAGGCACGCGGCTGAATAGAGGTCGCTGCGCGCGTCCACCGATTCGCCCCGGGCCTGCTCGGGTGAGAGATACTGCGCGGTCCCGATCACGGCCTGGGTCTGGGTCATCGTCGCGGCCGAGTCAGCAATCGCGCGGGCGATGCCGAAATCCATCACCTTAACCGTCTCGTCGGGAGTGACGATGACGTTCGCCGGCTTGATATCGCGGTGCACGATGCCGGAACGGTGGCTGTATTCCAAGGCGGAGAGCACGCCGAGCGTGTGCTCGATGGCATTGCCGATGGTGACTTCCTTGGAACGTTCGAGATCCCGCAACGTCCTGCCGGCCACGTATTCCATGACAATGAACGGCACCGTGACGGCGTCTGTTATTCCATTCGCCACCTCCTGGTCACCGGTGTCATAGACGGAAACGATGCTTGGGTGATTCAGCCCCGCAACAGCCTGTGCCTCCCTGCGGAACCGGGTCCGGAACTGGGGGTCCCGGGCAAGGTCGGGGCGCAAGAGCTTGATGGCCACTGAACGGCCAAGCCGGACGTCACGGCCGAGATGAACATCGGCCATACCGCCGCGGCCGATGAGTTCACCTACTTCGTAACGCCCGTCGAGGACGCGTTGCTCGGACACGTTGCTCCTGTCAATGGTCACTGGGTGGAGGTTTCGGTTGGGGCAGGCTCAGTCGTTTCGGGCGGGGTTGTGGATTCGGGCGGGGGCGTCGATTCCGGCGGTGGCGTTGTCTCCGGTGGGGTGGTGGGAGTGGGGTCGGGTGACGGGGTTGTGGTTGGCTCCTCCTCAGGACCTTGGGAGATGACGTATTCCACGGTGGAACCCTCGTCGACTTGCGTGCCCTGCGCCGGGGTAACTTCTATGACGCTTCCCTCCGGAATGCTCGGGTGGTTTTCGGCTCCGATCCGGCTCGCTATGAGTCCGGCGTCCTCAATCGACTGCACTGCATCCTGTTCCTCGGCGCCAACGAGCCCGCCGGGCACTGTCACCTTGTCGTTGGAGTAGGTGACCGTGAGGGTCGTTTCGGAGGGGACTAAAGATCCTGTCGGTGAAACGCCGGTCACCGTGGACGCGGGCTGGTCGGATGCCACAGGGTTCCCGTCAACGTTGAAACCCAGTCCCCGCAGCTCGGCGGCGACTTGGTCGAAGGGTTGGCCCACGTAGTCGTCGGCGGCAATATTGACTGTTTCCGTTTCCGTCGCCGACTGCGAACTGCTTGGGCTGGTCGCTGGATCGTCCCCGCCGCCCATCAATGGGCTCAGCAATAGCCAGCCGACGACGGCGAAAAGGATCAGCACCAGCAGCGCCACCAATGGCAGCGTCCAGGGACTGCGCCGCCGCGGTCGGGACTCCTCGGGCTCTTCGGGCGGCTCCTCGTCATCTGCCACCCAGGTCCGCTCGGCTTCCACGGATTCGTCCCGGCCCATGGCGGGAAGGGTCGACGTCGCAGGCGCAGTCACCGATGGCGTAGCCTCGGTCGGCTGTTCGTTGATCGGGGTCGTCGCCGCTTCGCCCGGCGAGCCTCCGAACAGGAGCATGCCCGGCACTGCAGCTTCGGCGGCCCGCACGTCGCCGCGGCGGATGGCGTCCACCGCGTCAGCCAATGACTTCGCGTCTTTGGGGCGGTCCTCCGGAGACTTGGCCAGCATCGACATCAGCAACGCACGAACCGGGGCCGGCAACGTCTCAGACAGCTGCGGTGGTTCATCATTTACCTGTGCCAGTGCGATGGCAACCTGCGACTCACCGGAGAACGGCCGGGATCCGGCGACGCATTCATAACCTATAACCCCAAGCGAATATATGTCGCTGGAACCGGTGGCCGTTTGTCCCGTTGCCTGTTCCGGCGCCAGGTACTGGGCAGTTCCCATGACCTGCCCGGTCGCGGTGAGTGGAACCTGGTCCGCGAGGCGTGCGATACCGAAGTCGGTGATCTTCACCCGGCCATCCGGAGTGATCAGCAGGTTGCCGGGCTTGATATCCCGGTGCACAAGTCCCTGCGCGTGGGCGGCGGCAAGCCCGCGCGCAGTCTGGCCGACGATGGACAATGTCCGGTCCGGCGAGAGCACCCGTTCACGATCGATAATCGTTGACAACGGAACGCCGGGCACCAGCTCCATGACCAGATATGCGGAGCCGGCCTCCTCTCCGTAGTCAAAGACATTGGCGATACCGGGGTGGTTCAGCAGCGCTGTATGCCTGGCCTCGGCCCGAAAGCGCTCCAGGAACCCGTCGTCGCCGGTGTACTCCTCCTTGAGGATCTTGATGGCAACCACGCGGCCCAGCACCTTGTCCTGGGCCTTCCAGACCTCTCCCATGCCGCCGATCGCTATGCGATCGGTCAGCTGGAATCTGTCACCGAGAGTGATACCAGAGGTTGGTCTCACTGATTCAACACCGCCTCAAGAAGTCGCTTGGCACCTGGTCCCACTATTTGCCCGCCGGTTTGCACGTCGACGTCGGACACGACGATGGACACTACGGCCTGGGGGTCGTCAGCGGGGGCAAAGCCGGTGAACCAGGAGTTGTTTTGGCCAGGGACCGCGAGTTCGGCGGTGCCGGTCTTGCCGGCCACCTCGACTCCGGGGATCGCCGCCGACGAGCCGATACCCTCATCGACCACTCCGACCATCCACTCCGTGACCTGATTGGCGATCTCGGGGCTCGTGGGGGTGGAGAATGTTTGCGGTTCGGGCGAGCTGACTGGTTCCAGATCAGGACTGCGCACGGTGTCGACCAGCTGCGGCTTCATGATCGTTCCGTCATTGGCAATCGCGGCCGACATCATAGCGATCTGCAGCGGCGTGGTCCGCACATCCCGCTGACCGATGGCCGATTGCGCCAGCGCTGCGCCTTCCAAGTCGTCAGGGAAGACGCTGGGGGTCACCCGCAGCGGAATGGACAGCTTCTGGCCGAAGCCGAATTCCTGGGCCTCGGCCTGGATCCGCTCGCCACCCAGCTCCAGTGCGATGTTGGCAAACGGGGTGTTGCAGGATTGTTGGAGCGCAAAGGCGAACGACGCTTCGGACTGCGCGGCACAGCCACCCTGGGCGTAATTGGGAAGCGAATAACCGCCAAAGTCGATTTGCTGCGGATTCTGCAGGGTGCTGTCCGGGCTGTACTCGTCGGATTCCAAGGCGGCGACGGTGTCGATAATCTTGAACACCGACCCGGGAGCGTAGAGGTCGCCCTCAATTGCCCGGTTGTAGAGCGGATTCTTCGACGCGGAGGTGATTTGCTCGTAGTTCTCCACTACTTCGCTGGTGTTATGCCCGGCCAGTTTGTTGGGGTCGTACGTGGGCGTGGACGCCATAGCCAGAATGTCGCCGTTCTCCGGATCCATTACGACGACGGCGCCCGAGTGGTTGCCCAGCACATCGTGGGCGATTTTCTGCAGCTCCGGGTCAATGGTCAACCCGACCGAGTAGCCCCGGGGTTGGTTGCCCGAAAGCATCGCCATGGCACGGTCAATAAACAATTCGCTGGCCTCGCCGGAGAGCTCCTCGCCCATCACGTCTTCCAGCGCCGTAGCACCATAGACCAGGGAGAAATAGCCGGTCAGATGAGCATAGAGGCCTCCGGGATCGTACACCCGCTGGTAGTTGAACTGATCATTGGAGGGCTCGGAAAAGGCAATCTGCTTGCCGTCCACCAGAATGGACCCGCGGTCGCTGCCGAATTGCTTGTACAACTGCCGGTTGTTCCAGGCGTTGGCCTTCAACTCGTCGGCGGCGAAGAACTGTACGTAGGTCACCGCCCCGAGAACGAGGGCGAACATGGCGATGGCAATCACCCACGTATTCCTGATCGCCTGATTCATTGTTTCTTCACCGCCTCGGTGGCTGCTCCATTGGTCGAATTCTGCTTACTTGTCTCCGCCACGGGATGCTGGGTAGCGGCCGTGAGATCGTCGTCGGGCAGCGGCCCGCGCGCCACCGGGCGTCTGGATGCGTCGGAAATCAGCAGCAACAGCGCAATGATGATCCAGTTGGCCAGCAGCGAAGACCCTCCGGCGGACATGAACGGCGTCGTTAAACCGGTCAGCGGAATCAGCCGGGTGACTCCGCCGATCACCACGAAGCACTGCAGCCCGATCACGAAGGACAGGCCGGTTGCCAGCAGCTTGCCGAATCCATCGCGGGTACCCAACGCTGCCCGGAATCCGCGGGTCACCAGCAGCACGTACAGCATGATGATGGCCGACAGCCCGATCAGTCCCAGCTCCTCACCGAAGGCGGCGATGATCATATCGCTGTTCGCGTAGGAGACCAGGTCCGGACGGCCCTGTCCCAGGCCAGTGCCGGTGAGACCCCCGCTGGCCAGACCGAACAGGCCTTGGACAATCTGGCCTGAACCACCCGGTGCGCGGTTGTAGACCTCCGGATCGAAGGCATTGATCCAGCTGTCGATGCGCAGCGCGACGTGTGAAAACAGTTGCATCGCCACGAATCCGCCGACGGCGGTCAGGCCCAGACCGATCAGTACCCAACTGACACGGCTGGTCGCCACATAGATCATGGCCATGAACAGCCCGAAGTAGAGGACGGACGAGCCGAGGTCGCGTTGGAAGACGAGCACCCCGATGCTCACCAGCCAGGCGGCCAGCATCGGGCCCAGGTCCGCGACCCGCGGAAATTGCAGCGGCCCGACCTTCTTTCCGGCCAGCAGGATCAGGTCCCGGTTGGTGGATAAGTAACCGGCGAAGAATATAGCCAGCGTGATCTTCGCGACCTCGCCGGGCTGGAATGAATATCCGGCAACCATGATCCAGATCTGGGCACCGTTGATCTGCGTTCCCAGGCCGGGCACCAGGGGCAGGACCAACAGCAAGGCACTGACGGCCAGGGAAATGTAGGTGAACCGGCGCAGGATCCGATGATCCTTGATCACCAGCAGCACCGCAATGGCGGCGATGATGGCGACAGCGCTCCACAGCAGCTGGCTGGCGGCAGCGGATTGGCCGGTGGCCAAATCGATACGGTGGATCATTGCCAGCCCGATACCGTTCAACGCCGTCACAATCGGAAGTATTACCGGATCGGCATATTTTGCCCGGAAGCGCAGCACGATGTGCACGGCAAGCACGATTCCGGTCAGCGTACCGGCCTGGATAAAGAAATCATCGTTGAAGGGCTGGTCTGCTTCCAGCCCGACCAGCATGTTTGCGCCGATGCCCGTGACGAGGGCCAGCAGCAGCAGGAGCAGTTCGATATTGCGTCGTGGCTTGGTTGCGGTCATCATTTGGCTCATGAGCCACCTCCGGCCTCGTTGGTGGCAGTTGGTTCCGGTCCGGACCCGGTGGGCGAGGCTCCCGACGTCGGGTCGCCGGTGGGTTCTGTGGATGCATTATCGGTGGGTTCCTCGGTCGGTCCTCCGGTCGGGGAGGCAGATTCCGATGGTGTGGCTCCGGGTCCGGAAGTCGACGAATCGGGGCGCGGGAACTGCAGGTCACGGACGATGCGGAACGCTTCATTGATGTCTTCGGCCGGCAAGGTCCGTTCCAACCGCTGCTGGGCATATTGCGGCAGGGACTCCACCTCGATCACCGTTTTGCTGCGCAGGGTGGAGAGGGAAATTGGCCCCAGATCCTGGGAAATACCGCGGTAGACGGCAACATGGCCCTCAAATTGACCCACGTAGTAGCGCGTCTGGGTCCAGGCATAGCCCGCCCACAGCCCGGCAGCCACAATGACGACGACGGCGGCGGCCAGCGCGACGGCCAGCAGTTTTCGACCCCGGGGACGTCGTTCAAGCTCTGCCCCTTCGACTTCTTCGGCTGTCTCCGGCGACTTGTGGGTCAACAGCATGGCCGCCCGCCGCTGGGCGGAGCGGGTGGCCGACCGTTCGGCGACCTTGGGAATCTGCCCGGTGGCAGCGGCACTCGCCGCCGACCCAACGAGCACATGCTGTCGGTTGGCCAGTTCCCGTCGCAGTACCTCGGCATTGAGGTGGTCCGGGTTGTCCGGTTCTTCCGACTCAGCGTCGCCGGCCGCGTCCGTGCCGCCGTCGGGCCGTGCCGCCGACGTGTCAGCAGCGGTTGGGGAGGTTGTTGAACCGGAATCGATGACGGTCAGGCTGCGGGTGGCGACGTCGTCCGGAGTCTTGTGCACGATGTCGGCGAGGACAACTGTGACGTTATCCGGTGATCCGCCATCGAGGGTGACCTCCACCAGCCGGTCTGCACATTCCTGCGGGTCGGAATATGCACGGACGAACTGCTCAATGGTGCGCTCATCGACCACCGCGTTCAGTCCGTCGGAGCAGAGCAGCCACCGTTCGCCAATGTCGGCGTCGAAGGTGGCCAGGTCTAGTTCGGGGCTGGCGTCCACATCGCCGAGCACCCGCATCAGAACATTCTTGTGGGGGTGGCTCTCGGCGTCTTTCGGCCGGAGGCGCCCTTCATCGATCAGCCGCTGCACGAACGTGTGGTCCACGCTGATCTGTTCAAACACGCCGTCTTTGAGCCGATAGGCCCGGGAGTCGCCGATGTGGGCAAAGTGCAGCTTGTCCCCGGACAACAGCATGGCCGTGACGGTGGTTCCCATGCCTGCCAGCGCGGGGCTGCTCCGCACCAGGTCGGCGAGCAGGGAATTGGCGGTCTGGATCTCGTCCGCCAGGGCAGTGCCTGCTTCGTCACCTTGGTAGCCATCCTCATCCAAGTGGATCATTTCCAGCACCGTCGATGCCGAGGCAATATTGCCCCCGGCATGACCGCCCATGCCATCGGCGACGACGGCGAGGTGGTGGCCGGCGTAGGCAGAGTCGTCATTCTTGGACCTGACCCTGCCCACATCCGATCGCGCTGCGAAGCGCAGGATCTTGGCCACGGTCAGGGCCTCAACTCGATGACTGTCTTACCGATGCGGACAGGGACTCCCGGCTCTACGGGCGCGGCACGGGTCAGTTGTGTATCGGCCAGATAGGTGCCGTTGGTGGAGCCGAGGTCTTCGATGAACCAGCGGCTGCCTTGGGGGAAGAGCCGCGCGTGGCGGCCGGATGCGTAATCGTCGTCGAGCACCAGCGTGGATTCCTGGGCACGGCCGAGCAGAATCGGGCTGGATGCAAGTTCGACGGTCGTGCCCTGCAGCGGGCCTTCGATGACCACCAGTTCACGCAACGGACGCCGGCCGGACTGCGGGGCGGGAGCCGCGACCTCCGGATGTTTACGCGCCTGCCGCGCCGTGGGAGCCCCGGTGCGGGTGCGCCTGCCAACGGCCAGGTCCCGCCGCAGAGCCGTGACGATGCTGAAGATCAGCACCCATAACAGGAGCAGGAAGCCGAAACGCAGGGCCGTGATGGTTAGTTCGCTGATTTCCGGGCTCACCCGCGTCCCCCACTCCGCGCCGGCAGCAGGCGGAACCTGAGCTTGGTGCGGCCCATGGAAATGGTGGCGCCGTCCGTCAGGTCCACTTCGCCGTCGATCCGCTGGCCGTTGACGTAACTGCCGTTCGTCGAGCCAAGGTCCACAGCCCGTGTGCGCCCGCTTTCGCTGCGGATTTCGAGGTGCTGCCGGGACACACCTGTGTCGTCGACCATGATGTCGGCCTCGGAAGAGCGGCCGAGGATGATGGAGGCAGCATTGAGCGAATACCGCTGCCCATTCATATCGAGCACCGGCTGCAACTGGGTGGGCTGGCGCGCCGGCGCGTTGGGGCGCTGCTGCCGGGGCGCCGACTGGGCCGGGCTGCCACCGGATTTCTCGGTCCGTGACTTGATCTCGAAGACGCCGGCTTTGAGGTCGGTGTCGCGCGTGAAAGAGACGCGGACGGGCCCCTGCACGGTGTAATTCTGGCTGTTCACGTGGCGGATGACGACGTCGCACAGCTCCTCGGCCAGTGACGAACCCCACTCTTGGGCACGCTCGAAATCCGGGCCGCTGAGCCTGGTATCGAAAATGTTGGGCGCCAGCGTTCTGCCGGCATCGACCGTCATCGCCTTGTTGTCGAGTTCGCGCCGCAACCGACTGGCGATCTCCACCGGCTGAACCTCGGCCTTGGCACCATGTGAGAAGGCCCCGCGGACGACCCGCTCAATGCCGCGTTCCACGTTGTCCAACAGGCCCATTGCGCTCCCTCCTCACGGTGATCGAATCGTGCCCGGCGCCGCGCTGCCTGCAATCAAGCAGCGGCCGCCGGAGACCGGCATACCAATACTTCAAGCGGGCCCTTGCCACGCCTGACTCTTACAGATACTACTTGCGTCAGTGACAATTGACCTTAAACGCTAACGAATCGCAACCCTGATTTGTTCTTCCACTGCCCGGGTGTTGACTCATCTCACACAGACTAAGGGTTATGGCCGTTTATGCATGTGAGGCACGGATCGGTTATGCTGGATTGCGCTGTCACGAAGGTTTGTGGCGGTCCGATGCGCGAGTGGCGGAATAGGCAGACGCGCTGGCTTCAGGTGCCAGTGTCCGCAAGGACGTGGGGGTTCAAGTCCCCCCTCGCGCACCAGCGAGTGCAAATGGCAGGTGCTCCGGTCTTCGGATCGGGGCATTTTCCATGTGCAGGCCGTTGTGCCCCGTTGCACGAACCGGGTCTGGAAACATGGGTGCATGGCCAACGATGCCGCGCACCCGGAGCCGGGACACCCGGAATCGCAGTGGGACCGGGGACCGCTACCCGATACAAACCAGCACCCGGTGGACACGCCGCCACCGGACCCGCCCGCCGACTGGTTTGTGCTGCTTGATCGTATCGAGGCGGAAGTGCGGCAACTCGAGGAGCACCGGCAGGCCTGGCGTGCGTTACTCAGCGCCTGCGATGCCGGACCCACCGTGTCCGACGCCAGCGCTTGCAGCAGCCCGACTGTGTCCGGCCGTACCGTGTCCAAGCCCACCGTCTCCGGTGGTTCCGGTTCCGCCTGGATCGGGCACCTATACTTCCGCAGCCAAGCCCTCGGCGTCCGGAGAATGGTCGACGGCGATCGGCGGGCCGGGTCCTTCAAGCGGCTGCTGGGGCATCTCGACTCGGAGGTGCCCCGATCCGACCTCAGGACCCTGGAATCCTCCTGCAACGGTATTAAACGGTATGTGGACCAGTACGTCACCCATGCCCAGCTCGATCCGGACGCCGCAGCCCCCGCCGATGCCGACGTCGACGCCGCCATCGATGTGCTGCAACAGCTGCTCGGAAAGTACACGCGGCTGCTGCGGCCAGGCCCCCGGCACGCCGGGGACGAGCGTCTGTAGTGTAATTTCGCCTTATGAGCAGTCCCTTCCCCGACCCGGTCAATCAGCCGTCCAGGTCACGCCACCGCAGCGACCGGACACTGAGGCTTGCCAATCCTGTCCAGACGGGCGCTGCCGACGGCATCACGCGGCCGGCCTGGGGTTTGCCCGATGCTGCTCTGGGGCTGCTGGCATTTATGCTCGTACCGCTCGCCGGCGGAGTGCTGGTTGCCGTGCTGGGCGGTGGCCAACTGACTCCGCCGCTGATACTGCTCTCGCTGGTGGTGGTGTGGGTGACGATTCTGGGCGTCTGCCTGCTGGTGTCGAGGCTGCGCGGTTACGGTTCGTTGGCCAAGGACTTCGGACTGCGCTTCAAATGGATCGACATCGCGATTGGAATCGGCTGCGGAATTGTCGCCCGGTTGATGATCCTCGGGCTGACTGCGCTGCTGGTGTTTCTGTGGCCGCCGCCGGACGGGCACATGCCGACGACGAACATCGGTGTGTTCCTCACCGGCGATACCCTCTGGTTGATCATTAATGCGTTCATCGGCGGCGTGTTGATTGCGCCTGTGCTCGAGGAGTTGTTCTTCCGCGGGTTCATCCTCCGCGCGGTGCAGAATGCCTGGTGGTTGCGCCGGCAGAAGCCAATGCCGGCGTCGGCCCCGGTCGCTGCGCCGCCGATGAACGCGGTGCCGTCCCGGATCCGCCAGGCTGTCCCGGGCCGTTCCCTGAAGGCAGCGTCGACGGCGGCCGTGCTCATCAGTGCGGTGGTCTTCTCACTGGTGCACGCCGGTTCCGTCCCGGACCTCTATTCCACCGTCATCCTGCTGGTGTCCATCTTTGTGATGGGCATTGTCTGTGCCACGTTGACGGTGCTGACCGGACGGTTGGGCCCGGCCATCGTGACGCATATGGCCTTTAACGGCATCGCCATGGTGCTGGCGCTGGTGCTCAATATCGGTTGAGCATCACGCGCCCTTCTTCTGTCCCGACTTGCTCTTGGTGCTGCGGCTCTTCGACTTCGTGCCCGTGCCGGACGTGGACCCGGACTCCCCTGATGACGTGGATGAGCGGGATTTCGACGTGCCGGACGGGGAGGGCCCGGATTCGGACGGTTCCCCTTTGTCTTCCTCTCCTTCCTCTTCAGCTATTGTTCCCGCGTCCCGGTTCTTCTCCACGCTGCGGCGCAGTGCCTCCATCAGGTCCAGCACCTTCGCGCCCTCTTCTTCCTTCTCGCCGGTCTCACCGAACGTCTCCTCGGTGTCGAAGCCCTCGCCCTTTTCAAGCTTGGCCTCGACCAGCTCCTGCAGCTGCTCCTGGTACTCGTCGTTGTAGTCCTCGGGCGTGAAGTCGCTGGAGAACGAGTCCACCAGGGCCGACGACATCTGCAATTCCTTGTCGGAGATCTTCACCTTCTCGTCCAGCGACGGGAACGACGCCTCGCGCACCTCGTCCTCCCACAGCAGGGTCTGGACCACCAGCACCTCGTCACGGACCCGCAGCGCCGCAAGCCTGCTCTTCTGCCGCAGCGTGAATTTCACGATCGCCGTGCGGTCCGTCTGCTCCAGCGTCCGGCGCAGCAGCACATAGGCCTTGCTGGACTTGGAATCCGGCTCCAGGTAATAGGCCCTGTCGAACATCAGCGAATCCACCTGGTCGCTGGGGACGAATTCGACGACGTCGATCTCCCGGCTCTTCTCCACCGGCAGCGAGTCGAAGTCCTCGTCGGTGAGCACCACGGTGCGGTCGCCGTCGTCGTACGCCTTGTCGATGTGCTCGTACTCGACCGTTTCGCCGCAGACCTCGCAGCGTCGCTGGTAGCGGATCCGGCCGCCGTCCTTGTCATGGACCTGATGCAGGCGGATATCGTGGCTTTCGGTGGCGCTGTAAACCTTCACCGGGACATTGACCAGCCCAAAGGCTATCGCGCCCTTCCAGATGGCTCGCATACCTCTAGTGAACACCTCGCATGGCTCTAGTCAACACCAAGGGTGCTTACTAGGCTAGAGGTCCGGCGACATTTGGAGATTTCAGCATGGCTAAAACTGACAACCGACAGGTGGTCACCGTCGAAGGCCGCCGGATCAGGCTCACCAGCCTGGACAAGGTGATGTATCCGAAAACGGGCACCACCAAGGCCGACGTGCTCTACTACTACGGACAGATCGGCAGGTGGCTGATTCCCCACGCTGCCCACCGGGCGGTCACCCAAAAGCGGTGGGTCAACGGCGTCGGCACGGCCGAGGAGCCCGGGGAGGTCTTCTTCCAGAAGAACCTGGAGGAAAAGTCGACCCCCGACTGGGTGCCCCGGCAGTCCATGACGCACAAGACGAGCACCAACTGCTACCCGCTGGTCAACGACCAGGCGACCCTGACCTGGCTGGCGCAGATGGCAGCGTTGGAACTGCATGTGCCGCAATGGAAGTTCGACGACGACGGCGGCGGCCGTGGCAGGCCGGACCGGATGGTTCTCGACCTGGATCCGGGAGAAGGGGCCGGGCTGGTCGAATGCGCCGAAGTGGCCAGTCTGGCGCGGGCGATACTGCAGGACATGGGACTGGAGCCGATGCCGGTCACCAGTGGCTCCAAGGGTATCCACCTGTACACGGGGCTGAAGCCCGGCCAATCGTCTCAAGACATCTCCGCCGTCGCACATGAACTGGCCCGCGCTTTGGAGGCCGACCACCCCGACTTGATTGTCAGCGACATGAAGAAGACGCTGCGCAGGGGCAAGGTGCTTGTCGACTGGAGCCAGAACAATGCTGCGAAGACCACTATTACTCCCTATTCGCTGCGCGGGAGGCTGCATCCCATGGTCGCCGCCCCCAGGACGTGGGAGGAACTGGACGGCGAAGGCCTGCAGAACCTGGACTATAAGCAAGTGCTGGAACGGATGGAGACCGGCGAGGACCCATTGGCGGCGCTGTCCGCCGGGTCTGTCGGCGGGAAAGCCCCACGCCGGGCCAACGTGCCGGCAGGGGAAAAGCCCGAAGCGGAGAAATCGCCTGCGGCCTGGACATACGACCGGCTGACCACGTACCGGAGCATGCGGGACCCGGAGAAGACCCCGGAGCCGGTGCCGGACGAGGTGGCTCGCGCGGAGGCGGGTCGCACCTTTGTCATCCAGGAGCATCACGCCCGGCGGCTGCACTGGGACTTCCGGCTGGAGCGGGACGGCGTGCTGGTTTCGTGGGCGCTTCCCAAGGGTGTGCCGGCCGATGTGAAGAAGAACCATCTGGCCGTGCAGACCGAGGACCACCCGATTGAATACGGCAGCTTCGAGGGAACGATTCCCAAGGGGGAGTACGGCGGCGGGGACGTCTCGATTTGGGACGCCGGCACCTATGAGCTGGAGAAATGGCGTGACGACAAGGAGGTCATCGTCACGCTCTACGGCCAGTCCGACGGCGGACTCGGCGGCCCTCGCAAGTATGCGCTGATCAACACGGGAGGAGGGGACGATGCGAAGAATAACTGGCTCATCCACCTGATGAAGGACCAGCCTTCCGAATCCGGCGCCGGCCGGAACAAGAAGGACCAGCCTTCCGAATCCGGTACCGGCCGGAACAAGAAGTCCCAGCCTTCCGAATCCGGTGCCGGACCGGACAACACCGACCTGCCCGGCGATGACCCCGGAAAGCAACCACCCGACGTCGTGCCCATGATGGCGAAACAAGGGAGAGTCGAAGATATCGCCGATGAGGACGAGTGGGCCTTCGAAATGAAATGGGACGGCATCCGCGCCATCGCCACCGTTTATCAAGGCAAGCTCAGCCTGACCAGCCGCAACGGCAACGACCTGACGGTGTCCTATCCGGAGCTGGAGGAGTTGGCGGACCTGCTGGGCAACAACACGGCCGTGTTCGACGGCGAAATCGTCGCCCTGAACACGGCCGGACGGCCGGACTTCGGGCTGCTGCAGACGCGGATGCAGCTGAGTCGCACATCCGACGTCGAACGGGAGGCGAAGAAGACCCGCGTGGAATTCATGGTCTTCGACCTGCTCTATTTCAACGGCACCTCGCTGCTGAAGGAAAGTTATCGCGACCGGAGGCAGGCACTCGACGTCGTCCTGCCAGAGCCCTCCGGGAACCCGTCCGGTGGCCCTTCCAGCGGCCCTTCCACCCGCTCCAGCACCGGCCACATCCACGTTCCGCCCGCCGTTGAAGCTTCGGCCGCCGACGCGCTCGACTCCAGCCGACAGCTGGGATTGGAGGGAATCATGGGCAAGAAGTATTCCTCGACGTACTCCTCGGGCCGGCGCAGCGCCAGCTGGATCAAGATCAAGAACCAGCTCACCCAGGAAGTGGTGATAGGCGGCTGGCGGCCGGGCAAGGGCAGCCGCGCCAAGCAGATCGGTTCGCTGCTGATGGGGATCCCCGACGGCGACGGCCTGCACTATGTGGGGCGGGTCGGCACCGGTTTCAGCGAACAGGAACTGGACGCGTTGACGGTGAAGCTGCAGAAGCTGGAAAGGAAAACCAGTCCCTTCGATGAGGTCCCCAAACCGGACGTATCGGATGCGCACTGGGTCACCCCCAAGCTGGTGGGGGAGGTCCGCTATGCCGAGCAGACGTCGTCGGGCAGGCTGCGCCAACCGGCGTGGAGAGGATGGCGGCCGGACAAGGAACCCGAAGAAGTGGACCTCGAGGAGCAGGTGACGGAATGACTACTGAGGATCAGGCGAACACGGGTCCAGCTGATCCAACGGGACCCACAGAATCGGCCGGGGATCGGGCCGGCGGCCCTACATTGGACGTACTGCATGCCTGGTGGCGGGCGGCGAACTACCTGTCGGTGGGACAGATTTACCTGCGGGACAACCCGCTGTTGCGCCGACCGCTGGAGGCGTCCGACGTCAAGAGCCGGTTGCTGGGCCACTGGGGCACGACGCCGGGGCTGAACTTCATCTATGCGCACTTGAACCGGTTGATCGCCCGGCGGCAGCAGCAGATGCTGTTCATCACCGGGCCGGGCCACGGCGGTCCGGCCAACCTCGCCAACGCCTGGCTGGAGGGGACCTATTCGCAGATCTACTCCCATGTGGGACAGGACGAAGCCGGGTTGGCCGAACTGTTCAAACAGTTCTCCTATCCCGGCGGCGTGCCCAGCCACGCGGCACCGGAAACCCCGGGATCAATTAATGAGGGCGGCGAGCTGGGCTATTCGCTGGCCCACGCGTACGGGGCGGTGTTCGACCATCCGGAGTTGATCGCCGCCTGCGTGATCGGCGACGGGGAGGCCGAAACCGGCCCACTGGCCGGCAGCTGGCACTCCAACGCGTTCCTGGATCCGGTCCACGATGGCGCTGTGCTGCCGATCCTGCATCTGAACGGATACAAGATCGCCAATCCCACTGTGCTGGCCCGGATGCCGGATGAACGGCTGGCCAAGCTGATGGAAGGCTACGGATACCGGCCGCATTTCGTCACCGTCACCGACCCCGACGACGTGATGGCGGCGCACCAGGACTTCGCTGCGACGCTGGACAGCTGCGTCGACGATATCCACCGAATCCAGCAGGACCGGCGCCACGATACCGGTGGCCACCACTGGACAGTTGGTTCGGACGGGACCGCAGCACACGACGATGAGCCGGACACGCACGGCACACCGGGCTGGCCGATGATCATCCTGCGCTCGCCGAAGGGCTGGACCGGCCCCGAAGAGGTGGACGGCAAGCAGGTGGAAGGGACCTGGCGGTCACACCAGGTGCCGCTGTCCGGACTGCACGAGAATTCGGAGCACCTGGCCCAGCTGGAACGGTGGCTGCAGTCCTATAAACCGGATGAGCTCTTCACGGCTGAGGGTGCGCTTCGGAGTGAGATCGCATCGCAGGCTCCGCCCGGCGACTTGCGGATGAGCGCGACGCCGTACGCCAACGGCGGCCGCATCCTGCGGGACCTGACGATGCCCTCCTTCGAAAGGCATGCCGTCGACGTCGCCGCTCCCGGCCGTGAGCGGATCAGCGCCATGGTGAACCTGGGCACATGGCTGGCCGCCGTCGTCGAGCTTAATCCCACCAATTTCCGGATGATGGGCCCGGATGAGACTGCATCCAATCGGCTGCAGGAGGTCTATAGCGCTACAGACAAGGTCTGGGAAGCCGGAACGGACGACGCCGACGAGCACTTGGCGCGGTCCGGCCGGGTGATGGAGGTGCTCAGCGAGCATCTCTGCCAGGGGTGGCTGGAAGGCTACCTGCTGACCGGGCGGCATGGGATTTTCAACTGCTACGAAGC
This sequence comes from Arthrobacter castelli DSM 16402, assembly GCF_000430705.1. Classification (GTDB taxonomy): domain Bacteria; phylum Actinomycetota; class Actinomycetes; order Actinomycetales; family Micrococcaceae; genus Arthrobacter_C; species Arthrobacter_C castelli. Next base: position 3,350 of record NZ_AUMN01000030.1, on the reverse strand, counting down.
GTTTGTGCACATCGTCGATTCGATGTTCAACCAGCATGCGAAATGGCTCAAGGTGCATCAGCAGCTGCCCTGGCGGCAGCCGATCGCTTCGCTAAACTACCTGCTCTCCTCCCACGTCTGGCAGCAGGACCACAACGGGTTCTCCCACCAGGATCCGGGTTTTATCGACCATGTGGTGAATAAGAAGGCGGAGGTGGTGCGGGTTTACCTCCCGCCGGACGCGAACACCCTGCTGGCCGTCGCCGACCACTGCCTGCGCTCGCGGGACCACGTGAACGTCATCGTCGCCGGCAAGCAGCCGGCGCTGACCTGGATGGCCCCGGAGGAAGCGAAACTGCACTGCGCCCGCGGAATCGGCGTGTGGGACTTTGCCGGCCACGAAATATCCGGTGAGGAGCCCGACGTCGTCCTCGGTTGCGCCGGTGACGTGCCGACGGTGGAAGCGGTCGCGGCCGCCCAGCTGCTGCACGAATCGGTGCCGGCGTTGAAGGTGCGGGTGATTAACGTCGTCGACCTGATGCGGCTGCAGGACGAGAAGGAGCACCCGCACGGGTTGTCGCACCGCGACTTTGACGGGTTGTTCACCTCCTCCAAACCGGTGATCTTCGCCTACCACGGGTACCCGTGGCTGATACACCGGCTGACCTACCGGCGGACCAACCACCCGAACCTGCACGTGCGCGGATATATCGAAGAAGGGACCACCACGACGCCGTTCGACATGGCAATGCTCAACCGGATTGACCGGTACCAGTTGGCGATCGACGCCATCGACCAGATCCCGGGAATGGCAGCGCGGGAAATCGGCGCACGTCAACAATTGCAGGACCGGAGGCTGAAGGCCTGGCAGCACACCAGGACTTATGGCGAGGACGCGGACGAAGTCACGGCCTGGACGTTAGGCGGCGATGCAGCGACATAGGTTCACGCCGACTGGTTCGCTTAATTGCTGCGGTGCTGTATTCTTCAGTCGCCGCGGTCGGCCTGTTCCCTCAGTCTTCGCGCGCCTCGCGGGTTTCACGCTCGTTGGCCCTCTGCAGAGCCTCAACCAGTTCGTCCTTGTCCATATTGGACCGGTCCGGAATGTCCATCTCCTGAGCCAAATCGTATAGATGTTCCTTGGACGCATTGGCATCCACGCCGCCGGCGGTGTCCCTGGAGGTGTTCTTGCCGCCTTCGGCCTGCTCGTCGGAGGGCCCACTCTCGTCCTTCGGCTCCCAATGGTCGCCGACCTTTTCATGCGTATGTTTCAAGGCGTCGTACGCCACTCGGTGGGCCCGCTCCTCGTCGCCGTACTGTTCTTCGGCCGAATCCAGCGCCTTGGCGAAAGTTTCCTGGGCCTTCTTATCCGAGCGCTGCAGAGTGCTCGGCAGTTCGTCCACCTTAACGTTGCCGTTCTTGTCGGTCTTAGGCATCTGAGCTACTCCTTCCGTTCCGGCCGACGTCGGACTCCCTCAAGGTTATAAGCTTACTTATTATGCTGCAAGGGTTGCGCTTCTCCGACCGCCGCGCCCCGGCGTCTGGCCCTGCGGTCGGCTATGGACATCTGGCCCGGCGGGCGGCCGTGGTCATCCGGCCCGGCGGGCATTCTGTGGGTGCCTCGGCGTAGGCTTTAGCCATGAGCAATACCGAGCTCGTACCCAGCGAAATGTTGTGCGGAGCTGCAGAGCCGACATCCGACGTCGAAATCCTCGTCCCGCGCGATGTCCCGCTCGGCGGCCCAAGAGCGATGAATGTGCGCAGGACGTTGCCGCAACGGCAGAAGAGCTTGATTGGCGCGTGGTGCTTCCTGGACCATTACGGGCCGGACCAGGTGGCTGATTCCGGCGGGATGAAAGTGCCACGGCATCCGCACACCGGGCTGCAGACCGTGAGCTGGCTGTTTACGGGTGAAGTCGAGCACCGGGATACCGCGGGTTATCACGCCATCGTTCGGCCAGGTGAATTGAACCTGATGACTGCGGGATATGGCATCAGCCATTCAGAGTTTTCCACGGAACAGACACAAATTCTGCACGGTGCGCAGTTGTGGATAGCGCTGCCGGAGCAGGCCCGACATAAGGATCCCGGCTTTGAGCACTACGGTCCGGAACCCATCGACGGAGACGGTTGGACCGTGCGGGTGTTCCTGGGTTCCCTGGCCGGGAGCACTTCTCCCGTGGCCACCCATACTGCTTTGTTGGGTGCGGAAATCCTGGTCGACGCCGGAGCTGAAGTGGATCTCGACATCAATGCCGCCTTCGAGCACGGTGTTTTGCTGGATGCAGGGGAGCTTCAGGTCAATGGCCATGATCTTGCGGCGGATCACTTGGCGTACTTGCCTGTGGGGAGTGGCCGGGTATCGCTGAAGGCCGGGTCCGAACCAGTGTGTGCGCTGCTGATTGGTGGAGAACCGCTCGGCGAGCAAATTGTCATGTGGTGGAACTTTGTTGGACGCAGCCATGAGGAAATCGTCGAATACCGGGCCCAATGGCAACAGGAAATCGGCGTTGATGATGCAGACGCGGCGGGTCGAAAGCCTGCAACTGATACGGCGCCGCGATTCGGGTCTTTCCCGGCCGACCAACCTTCCCCGCTGCCTGCTCCTGCACTTCCGAACGCGCGAATGCGGCTGAGAGGCTGAACGGGTGGGCTGGCTGGTTGCCAGGTTGCCTGTTGCCTGGAGACTTCGGCCCGCAAAACGGATGCGAGTTCAGGGATTCGTTATCATTTAGTTATCTAAAGCCGTCGAAATCTTCTAATAATGTCAGTGGTCGGTGGTTGACTATTTTTATGACGGTTCGAGTGGGTGTTGACGACGACGGTGGTGGCCGGCCGGGTGCCAAGGGCCGCAGTGCCTTTGACGACGACGGCGGTGGCCGGCCGGGTGCTGGTGCTGGTGGCGCGGGTGCTGGTGGTGAGTCGGTGTTTGAACCGTTGTTGGTGACGTTGTTTTTGGAACGTGACGTGGTTCGTGGCGCGGGGTTTAAGGACAAGGCGGTGCTGGCCAGGGGCATTATCAACGGGCTGACCCGCCTGGATCCTGAGGCGTTGGATTATCGGCAGGCGGTGAATCTGCTGGACGAGGCGTCCAAGCTTGTCTCGGCCGCCGAGGCCCTCAAAGCTAAAGCGGTTTCGCGGGTGTGTGCCACGGCCGGGGACCGGGTCGATGAGCAGGATGTGTTGCCGCCGTCCGGTCCGGATGCTGACCAGTTGGCGTCGATGGTCGCCGAGTCGGAGATCGGCACGGTGCTGGATTTGTCCAAGCGGGCGACCGACCGGTTGGTCCAGCACAGTCGTCTGCTCACGACCGGCCTGCCGGTCACGTTGGACGCGCTGGCGCAGGGGGTGTTGCATCCGGATCAGGCTGA
>NZ_AUMN01000029.1 GCF_000430705.1 Arthrobacter castelli DSM 16402 | reverse complement strand
GTGTTCACCTCAGTGTTCACGTCCGTGTTGTCAGCGCTGTTGTCCGCCGTGTTCACCTCGGTGTTCACCTCGGTGTTCACGTCCGTGTTATCAGCAGTGTTATCTGCTGTGTTGTCCGCTGTCGAGTCGTCATTCGTGACGGTCAACGGGGCTGTTGCCGTTGTGCCGTCGGCTGCCGTCGCTACCAGCTGATAGTCGGTTCCAGCAGGCGTCCCCGCAGGAACAGTCACGTCTGCCGTGAAGGTCCCATCCGCAGCGGAAGTAACCGGCTGCGAGGTGGCAATGGTATCTCCAGACGGACTAACAAGCTCAACCGTCACCTCTGTGTCGGCGGGCCAGTTCTCCCCGGTCACAGTCGTGGTGGAACCATCCGGAACCACCTGAGGGTTGGGCGTGATCGTAGCCTCCACTGCGGAAGCGCGAACTGTGGACGAGGCCAGACTTACCTGTGCAGCAGTGGCTGAAGGCAGCAGCGTCAAGGTCAGAGCGTTAACTGTAAATGACTCGGAACCAAGGGCCCCGGGTGTCGGCTGGTGATTAATAGTGATCTGAACGATTTCGCTCAATACACCATCCAGGACGGGCTGCAGGGTCCCAATTACTGGATCCACGACGCCGTTAATGGTCGGCTCCAGATTTCCAGTCAACGTGGTTATTGCAGATCCTGCGGCTTGAACCAACGGCGTCAGCAACTGGTCCGTAATGGGATCAAGGAGCGCGTCCAGTGGAAAGCCCAACAGGTCAAAATTTACGTCAACCACTGGATCCGTGCCCGTGGTCCCGGCGAAATCGCCGAGGGCACCGGTGACGACCACATCTCCGCTGGCAGCGGAACCGCCCAGCAGCGAAACTTCAGCCGGAAGGGTAATCACGAGTTCAACGGTGTTGATGACATCGGTCAAGGCCGTCGTCAGCTCTGCCGTCAGGTCACCAAGAACTTCGGCCACGCCGTTAGTGATCGCATCGATCGCTGCTGCGCTCAACAGTTCAGTGTTGGCAGGCAGCCCGTTAAGATCGCCAGTGCCGGTGCCATAGAGAGCGGCCAGATCGACCGAAACGACGCCGGTGTCCAGATTGATGGATACGACGCCGCTGCTGTCGCTCAAGGTTCCGGTCAGGACATTGTCCGCGACACTTTGCAACGCAGCATCGAGGCCATTGATTCCGACCGTTCCAGGCCCCGCCTGGAGTCCGCCTATCAAGGGAACACTGAGATCAATGTCAACGGCATTAGCAATAGAGCCCAACGCCCCATCCTGGGCGACCAGCGCATTCAGCGTCGTCCCGAGATCAGTGGTGACGCCCGCGAGATCATTGGTCAGTTGACCCACCAAGGGACTACTGACGTCCAACCGGGCATCGGCAACAACATAGTCGGATTGGAAGGATGAACCGTCAGCGGTGGCAGTCGACGCCAAAGCACCGAGCTCAACACTCAGCTGGTCAACAATTTGATCAGTGAGCCCGTCCACGTTCAGTTGTCCCAGCAAAGCCGTCAGGTCCACCCGGGCATTACCGGGGGTGGCCGGGTCATCGGGAAGGCTCAGATCAATGGCACCGTCATCGCCCACAGCGCCTGCCGAAGCCGTCGACGACGATGCATCCGGCGATGCTGCGTAACTGTTGAGCACGCCGGCATCGAGGGCCAAAAGACCGTCGGTCCCCGGTGCATCCAGCAACGGAAGGGTTAAGCCGCCCAGATTCAGACCGAGAGTGTTCAGCGCCTCCAGGTTGAGAGTGCCGTAATGCGGTCCGGGATCGCTGGGGAAGCCACTGTCTGTAGTGGCCACGTTAAGGAGTTCTGCACTGAGCAGCTCAGACGCAATGACCTGCGACTGGGCTGCGGAGTCGTCACTGGGTGCTGCTACGGCGCCGGTGGCCGGGGCAAACACCATACTGGCGGCCACACCACCGGCCAGCAGCCTCCCCGGACGACCGAAGTACCCCCTCCATCGTCTTTTACGGTTCGCTTCCAAGAAATCTCCTCGATGTTGAACGTGCTGAGTGCGTGCAAATGCGCACCCGCTCAGGGGCACGCACTCTTAGAACAGTAGGGCAAAGCCATCTAGAAAAGGGGTCATCAATCGGGTAATTCTGAGTAGCCAGTTGGCTACTTGCACTAGCCGAATGGCTATTCGTGCCGCCGGAGTTCCGCTGACGGAACTCCAGCGGCACGAGGTACCGAATGACTTTCAGCGGAACGATGGGATCGGCGGGCCGCCGCACCCGCAGGCCATCGCCCCAACGCCGCAGCCAGTTGGCTACTTGGCTAAGCTGATTTCCGCCGCAATCGCTCATTGTTACGGACCTTGCGGACAAATTTGCTGGATTAAGATACACAATCGTTACGCAAATGGCGAGTCAGTGCTCAAGCGTGATATTAAATCAGTAGTCTCACTGTTTAGTTTCAACACTGAATCACCATCACTCCGGGGGGAGGCAAGAGGGAAATTGTCTCAAAACAAAATTCGCGTCCACTTAGCAGAAGCCGACTACTTGGCGCGGCTGGGTCTCGAGCGTCTGCTGTCCACGATCGACTACGTCGAGCTGGGAATGATCAGCACTACAGGGACAGAGACCATCGAGGCGGTCAAGATCCATACGCCCGATATTCTGCTGATGGAAGCATCGATTAATAATGTCTCGGGTCTCGAGGCGGCCGGCGCAATTGCTGAGTCGTGGCCGGGCACACGGATCGTGATGCTGTCGTCGTCGTACGATCTTGAAGGTGCTGTGAAGGCACATCAAGCCGGAGCCCGCGCCTACTTGGCCAAGAACGCCATTACAGAGGACCTGGGTCCTGCATTGCGCATGATCCATCGGGGCGAGGTCATATTTTCGCTCCCCCGTGGCATGAGAGGATTTCCTCCACCCGCTCAGTTCCGGGAGAGCGTCGAACAGAAGAAGCTGCAGAAGCTGGGCAAGGAAGCGCAGCAGACCCTCTTTTGCGTAGCCAAGGGCATGCCCAACTCCCACATAGCCGGGGTGATGTTGTGCAGCGAGGCAACTGTGAAAGCACGCGTGAGTCAGATAATGGCGACGCTCCAGCTCCACAACCGCGTGCAAATTGCCGTCCTCGCCGCCCGCGCCGGCCTGCTTGAACGCGATGATTTGCAACTGGACGTTCCAAACCGGGCGGTTATGAACATCACTTAACACGCCCCTGCGGCTAAAACGCGGTAGAAATAGTACGTGATGCAGATGCCCGAAGAAGAGTTTGAGGCCGCCGTCGACGACGCTATCGACAGGATCCCGGAGGATTTGGCCCAGGCGATGGATAATGTCGCCATCTTCATCGAAGACCGCTATGTTCCTGTTGCCGGCGAAGATCCCGAGACCGTGTTGCTGGGCGTCTACGAAGGCACCCCGCTGACGGAACGGGATGGCTGGTGGGATGCCGGCTCGCTGCCGGACCGGATCGTGATCTTCCGCGAGTCCATTCTCGAGATGTGCGAAACCCGCGAGGAAGTGGTCTCCGAAGTGCTGATTACCGTGGTCCACGAAGTCGCCCACCACTTTGGCATCGACGACGCCCGGCTGCACGAACTCGGCTGGGGATAATCGGGGCACCGTCGGATGAATTTCCGGTCCCTGCCGCGCTACGGTTAGTGCCATGGGGCATGATCACGGCATAACGGCCAATCCCACCGCTGCGGGCCGGCACCGCAAGCGGTTGTTTGTCGTCGTCGCCATCACCCTGGCCGTCGTTGTCATCCAGGTGATTGGCGCGGCGGTGTCCGGATCACTGGCGCTGCTGGCCGACGCCGGGCATATGTTGTCCGACGCCGCCGGCGTTTCAATCGCGCTGCTGGCCTCCTGGATTGCAACCCTGCCGGCCAGCGACCGGCGCACCTACGGCTACCAACGCGCAGAGGTGCTGGCCGCGCTGGCCAATGCGCTGGTGCTGATCGTGATCGCCGTGATCATTTTCATTGAGGCCATCCGCCGGTTTGGAACCGAACCGGACGTGCAGACCGGCATCATGCTGGCGACGGCCGTCGTCGGCGCTGTTGCGAACCTGGTCTCGCTGCTGGTGCTGCAGGGCGGACAAAAGGAGAGCCTCAACGTCCGCGGCGCCTATCTGGAGGTCCTCGGCGACCTGCTGGGCTCGATTGCCGTCATCGCCGCCGCCATTGTCATCGCGCTGACGGGTTATGGCCAGGCCGACACCTGGGCCTCCATCCTGATTGCGGTGATGATCCTGCCCAGGGCATGGAGCCTGTTGAAGGACGTGGTGAATGTGCTGCTGGAGGCCACGCCGAAGGGAGTCGACCTGGACATGGTCCGCGACCACATTCTCAGTGTCGACGGCGTGACGGACGTGCACGACATCCACATCTGGACCATCACCTCCGGAGTGCCGGTCTTCTCGGCCCACGTCGTGGTGGACAACGATGCCTTGGACGCCCCCGGGTCGGACAGGATTCTTGACCGGCTGTGCGAGTGCCTGGGCAGCCACTTCGACACCGCCCACTGCACGTTCCAGCTCGAACCGCAGGCGCACGCCCATCACGAACGGGACCCGCATACGTAGCCGGGACCCGCGCATCCCTCCGGCCCGGAGCCAGAGCGCCTAAGAGCCGAGGATCGGGCCGAAATCCGGTCGGTTGGCCAGCCGTTCATCTTCGTGGTCCGGCACCACCATCAGCGGCCCCTTGGCATGGTGCAATACGCCCTGGCTGGTGGACCCGAGCAGCATGCCGGCAAATCCTCCCCGTCCACGGGAGCCGACCACCATCAGCTCGCCGGTGGCCGAAGCATCGATCAGCACTTCGACCGGAGCGCCGTCGAATACCTGATGGGAGATCTGCAGACCGGGAAAATGCGTCTGCAGCCAGTCCTTGCCGGCATCGAGCTGGACCTGGATATCGGAATAGAGCGCTTCGCGGTCCAGCGGGGCCGGGACCCACGCCAAAGAACCGGTGAACGGCGGCACTGCGCAGACCATCCGCAGCGGCATACGCCAACGCTGCGCCTGTTCGGCCGCGACCAGTACCGCGGCACGGGCCTGCTCCGAACCATCCACGCCGACCAGCACAACGGGCTCAGTCTCTGCCGGGACGGCGGGTTGACCATGTTCTTCCGGCGGTTCGACGCCGGCCTCGGGTAGCCGCGGCGCGCAACTGAGCGGGACCGTGACTGTGGGGCAGCTTGCGTGCGCAGGAAGCGCGCTGCTGACAGATCCGAGCAGCCGCCCGAAGAAGCCACCCTTGCCACGGGAGCCGACTACGATCAGTTCGGCATTTTCCGACTGTTCGAGCAGTGCCCCCGCCGCGTCTCCGGTTTCCACTGAGGCGTGGATTTCTATATCGTGATCGGCGACCTTTGCCGCTGCCTGGTTGAGCACAGTCTCTGCACCTTCGCGGATCACCGTGTCATCCACGGTGGCGTAACCGCCGTCCAGCCCGGACGCCGCAAAGATCGGCACGGTGTAAGCCGTCACCAGGTGTAACGGCGTGCGACGGCGTTCCGCCTCCTGGGCAGCCCATATCAACGCGCACATGCTTTGATCGGAGCCGTCCACGCCCACCACAATTCCGCGTGGTGTTCTTCCTTGCGGACTACGTCCGGCTGCCTCGCTCATGGCCGGTCCTCCTTGACTGCCCCCAGGGGCGTTGACGCCTGCTTCCAGCTTACCTTCCGCCGGCGGCGTGACACATTCGGTGTGCAATGTACGCTACCCATCCCCGCGCCGATCCGATAAGCGTTTCGTGCATCGCGGCCCGGGAGGTGCCAAGGCATGCTTCGTGCCTGGCCGGAAATCGACGACGACGGCCGGGCGAATCCGAGCTACGCCACCCGATCGAGGAAACCAAGCACGCGATCGGTGAGCTGATCGGCCGCCTGAGCGTCATACGAGGCCAACGTGTTGTCCGCAAACAAGTGGGCGTCGCCCGGGTAGAGAAACAGTTCGGCCTCCGGCACGGCAGCGGTGAGTTCGCGGGCGGCGTCGATGTCGCCGTCGTCGACAAAAAGCGGGTCGGCGTCCATGGCATGGATTTGCGCCGGCACCCCCTGCGGCCAGCCGCTGCCGAATTCGCCCGGCGGAACACAGGAGTGGACCAGCAGGGCACCGGTGGCGCCCTGCCTCGATTGGGCGAGCATCTGCGCTGGCATCACCCCGAGCGAAAACCCGGCATAGACGATGCCGGAGGGAAGTTCGTCCGCCGCGGCCCTACCGCGCTCCAAGAATGTGGCGAATCCAACGTTGCCGGCATAGTCCAACCCCTCCTGAAGGGTTTCAAACACGTTCCCTTCATAGAGATCCGGAACATGGACCGAGTGCCCGGAGCGTCGGAGCATTCCCGCAAAGTCCTCAACACCGCGGGTCAGCCCGAGTGCATGGTGGAACAGCAGTACTTCGGCCATCCTGGATCTCCCTTCTCATCGTGAGAAGTGCATCTCATAGCGTATGTTGCTTCCTCCCGGCGTGATCAGGCGCCACGATGCTCAGCATAGGCCCGGCATCCGTCACAGGTACAGAGGTGGAATTGCTTCCGTGCGGATTCATTGCCTAGCGTTCAGGTGGAACCTACGGTGGACGGGAGAAAGATGAAGAGCAGTCCAGCTCCACTCCGCCATCTTCGTGCGCTGTTGCTCACTGCGGTGCTGTTCTCCCTGTCGGCTGCCGGGCATCTGGCCGGTGGCGGTGTCCTTCCCGAACCGGGGCCGGCCGCAGTGATGTTCGCGTTGATGTTCCAGCCGGTCATGCTGTTGACCGTCCGCAGGCTTTCCTACGGCATGCTGCTGACCATCTTGATCACCGGACAGGCCATGCTGCACCAGGCATTCATGATCTTCTCCCCCATGGCCCATCACGGCGCCATGGCGCATCACGATCCAATGTACGGGTCGCTGCCCATGCTCGCCGGACACGTCGCTGCCGCCGTCGTCGCGGCCTGGTTCCTCTGCCGCAGCGAGACTGCCTTGTGGCAATTGCTGGCGTGGCTGCGCCCGTTGGCGGCAGTGCCGGTTGCGGGCGTCATCCCGGCCAGGCCGCCGCAGGTGTTTATCCGCAACCCGTTGCTGGTGCCATCTCCATGGCGGAATATTCCCGTCAACAGCCTTCGTGGACCGCCCTCGCGCACCGTGGCACCATCCGCCCGCCCCGCTTGAGCACTGCGGTGGTGCCCATGGGAGCATTCTTCACCACCCTGACTTACTGTCCCCAGTGGGCAGATCACGAAAGGCATGACATGAAATTCCCGACTTCGCGCGCCCTGAGAACGGCCGCCGTCGCCGCTGCAACCACCTCCCTGATGGTGGTTGGCGCCGGTGCCGCCAGCGCCCACGTGACCGTGACACCGCAGTCCACCGCCGCCGGCGGGTACACGCATCTGACCTTCAACGTCCCGAACGAATCGCAGACCGCCAATACCAACAAGATCAAGATCGAACTGCCCAAGGACACGCCGTTCACCTCGGTGAGCATCAAGCCGGTGGAGGGTTGGAACGCCGACATTGTCCGCGGCAAGCTGCCCGAACCGGTCACCGTCAACGGTGCCAAGATTACGAAGGCACCGCTGTCCGTGGTGTGGACCGCCGAGGACAAATCCCGTCAGGTCTCGCAGAACGAGTACCAAACGTTCTCGCTGTCAGTGGGAACCCTTCCCGAAGCGGGAACCGAAGTGACACTGCCGGTGTCGCAGATCTATACGGACGGCAGCGTGGCCAAGTGGGATGATGTCGCCTCGGGCGAAGGAGCCGAGCCGGAGAGCCCTGCGCCGTCCTTCACCACGACGGCGGCGGCCGGGTCGCATTCGGCGGCCGGCACCGCGGCAGCCGCTTCATCCGACGACGGCGGCGGCGGGCCCGGGCAGGTGCTGGGCTGGGCCGGTCTGGCCGCCGGGCTGCTGGGATTGATTGCTGGCGGTGTTGCGTTGGCACGTACGCGCCGCTGACCGCGGCAGGTACCGGCTCCGCCCGGGGGCCGGTGCCTGCCGGGCCGTCCGCCGGCATGACCGCGGCGTTCCCGGGCGGCGGGCTTGTGCCAGAGTGTCAGTTACTGATCACCGAACCGCTCGTCATGGCGGCCGAGCCGGCGGCGGGCCAGCAGGCCGATAATCACTACGAGCACCACCAGCAGCACGCCCATGAACACGACAAAGGTGGTGGGGAACGTCGTCGGCGCTTCCTGTTGTTCAGAGTCGCCGCCGGCGGCGGCTGTATCCGAGGCCAACGGCTCCTGGGAGCCGGCCTCGGCACCGCCCGGGCCTCCGGATGCCGCCGTGAAGGTGAATTGACCCTCAATCGGGTGCGAGTCGGAAGAAACCACCCGCCAGGTCACCGTGTACTCCCCTGCCGGGGCGTCCGCGCTGATGGCCTGCTTAACGACGTTGTCCACGATTTCCACCTTGCCGGTGGCCCAATCCTTACCGTTCTCGTCCTGCACCTTGACCTCGGAGCCCATCTTGATCGGCGGCTGGCTGAAGGTCAGCTCGATGTTCTGCGGCATCGTCTCCAGCTGCTGGCCGTCTTTCGGGCTGGACCCGGTCAATGTGTCGTGGGCCGATGCCGCGGACACCGGCAGCAACAAGGCCAGCAGGACGGCGCCGAGTGTGGCCAGGGCGCGGCGGATGGCTGAGGTGTGTTGCACGGGGCTCCTTCGAACAAAGTGTCTGTCTCCAGCGTATGACATCTCACGGGCTCAGGAGGCGGGACGCTGCAGCCGGAACGGTAGGATTCACCGAGGACTTATCGACGTCGGGCACAAGGAAACGTACTATGCTCAAGCAAGGCTCTGCCCTTGACCGCTATTTTCAGATCACGGCGCGTGGCTCTTCCATCTCGCGGGAGGTGCGCGGCGGGCTGGCCACCTTCTTTGCCATGAGCTACATCGTGGTGCTGAATCCTCTGGTCCTCAGTGGAGCCGACGCGGCCGGCGACGAACTGGGCGCGGCACGGGTGGCGGCGGTGACGGCGCTGGTGGCCGGTGTGCTGACCATCGTGATGGGCGCCTGGGCGAAATACCCGTTCGCCCTGGCCACCGGGCTGGGTGTCAATGCTTATGTCGCGGTCACCATTGCCTCCAACCCGAACCTGACCTGGCCGGATGTGATGGGGCTCGTGGTCATCTCCGGTGTCACCATGCTCATCCTGGTGCTGACCGGTTTCAGGACGGCGGTTTTCAACGCCGTACCGCAAAGCCTGAAAACCGCCATCGTGGTGGGCATTGGTCTCTTCATTACCTTGATCGGCCTGGTGAATGCGGGATTTGTGCGGCGCATTCCGGACGAGGCCGGGACCACCGTTCCCATGGGCCTGGGGTTCAATGGCGTGTTGCTCGGCTGGCCGACCCTGGTGTTCGTCGTCGGGCTGGTGCTGACCATCGCGCTGGTGGTGAAGAACGTCAAGGGCGCCATCCTGATCGGTGTCATCGTCACGACGATCTTCGCCATCATTATCGAGGCCATCTTCCCCTCCGGCGTCCGCCCGGAAACCCCCACCGGCTGGTCCCTGGTGGTCCCGACCGTGCCGGACAGCTGGATTGAGCTGCCCGATCTGTCGTTGATTGGCAACATCAATCTGTTTGGCGCGTTCTCCCATATGGGCATCACCGCCGCGTCGCTGCTGACCTTCACCATCCTGCTGAGCATCTTCTTCGACGCGATGGGGACTATGGTCGGGCTGGCCAACGAAGGCGGGCTGACGGATAAGAAGGGGAACATTCCCAATGTGGACCGGGTGCTGATCGTCGACGCCCTCGGCGCCGTGGCCGGCGGGTACGGATCGGTCTCCTCCAGCCAGATCTACGTGGAGTCCGGGGCCGGTATTGGCGAGGGCGCCCGCACCGGGCTGGCCAATATCGTCACCGGTCTGTTGTTCCTGGTGGCTGTGTTCTTCACTCCGCTGGTCGCCATCGTGCCGTTTGAGGCGGTGGCACCCGCTCTGGTCGTCGTCGGCTTCATGATGGTCTCGCAGGTGGGCAACATCGACTGGTCCGACGCCGGCGTCGCCATCCCCGCCTTCCTCACCTTCACACTGATGCCCTTCACATACTCCATCGCCAACGGTCTCGGCGCGGGATTCATCGCCTTTGTGCTGGTCCGCAGCTTCCAGGGCCGCGCCCGCGAGATCCACCCGCTGATGTGGGGTGTCGCGGCGGCGTTCGTGGTGTTCTTCGGCCTCGGCCCGATCGAGCAGGCGCTGGGGATGGTGTAGCGACTCGGGTGCTGGGGATGGCGTAGCGACTCGGGCGCTAGGGTGGAGTCCATGACGACCTTCCGTATCGCCGAGGCGGCTGGCCTGATGGGCGTCAGCGACGACACGGTCCGGCGCTGGATCGACACCGGACAGCTGCCGGCGGGCAACGACGACGGCGGGCGGCTGGCCGTCGACGGTGCCGAACTGGCGGCTTTCGCCAAGGCGCAGGCGCAGACGTCCCGCGATCCATCGACGGTGGGACGCTCGGCGCGGAACCGCCTGGTCGGCCTTGTCACCGAAGTCGTCGAGGACCGGGTGATGGCACAGGTGGAAATGCAGTGCGGACCGCACCGGGTCGTCTCCCTGATGAGCAGCGAGGCCGTCCGGGACCTGGGGCTGGAGCCGGGTGTGCTGGCTGTCGCGGTGATCAAGAGCACCCAGGTGATCGTGGAGACACCGTAGGCGGAGATCCGCACATCCGGCGAATCCTGGCCTTTCAATCCGCAATTGCGGATGAATGTCTTGTTTTTGTCCCGCAAATTTGCCACGCTGAGACTGCACTTGGTGATGGAGGGCGACTATGCGCAGGCGGCAGGGCGGACGGTGGCGGGCACTGCCTCGGCGTGCCGTCGTCGTGGCCGCTGTCGCCATGGCGCTGGCTTCGTGCGGCCCTGCGGGACAGAACCCGCCGTCGTCGTCCTCCACTGATCCCGAGCCTGAACAAATGGCTGGAAACGTATCCGGCCACGTGACAGTCTTCGCGGCGGCATCATTGAGCGAAGCGTTCACCGCCATCGGAAAGGATTTCGAAGCGGAGCACCCCGGAGTCGACGTGCAGTTCAACTTTGCCGGCAGTTCCACGCTTGCCCGGCAGCTGGAACGGGGCGCTCCTGCAGACGTTTTCGCCTCGGCCAATCAACAGCAGATGCGCACTGTCGTCGACGCCGGCGTCGTCACCGATCCCGCGGTCTTCGCACACAACAAGCTGCGGATCGTGACGCCGGCAGGCAACCCTGCCGGCGTGGACGGGCTGCGGGATTTTGCCCAGGAGGAATTGACTATCGCGCTGTGCGTGGAGCAGGTTCCGTGCGGCGCGGCCGCCCGCGAGGCCTTCGCTGCCGCCGGGGTGGAGCCTGCTCCGGACACGTTGGAACAGGATGTCAAAGCCGTGCTGACCAAGGTATCGCTGGGCGAAGCGGACGCGGGGCTGGTGTATGTCACGGACGCCGCCACCGCCGGCGATGAGGTTGAGGACTTCGGCTTCGAGGCCTCCGATGCCGCGGTCAACGATTACCACATCGCCGTGTTGAACCAAGCCCCGCACCGGCAGGCGGCGGCCGCGTTTGTGGACTTTGTACAGTCACGGCAGGGGCAGCAGACCCTTGCAGACTTTGGATTCATGGCGGGCGGCTCGTGACCCGGTCCGCCCGCAGCTATCGGGTCGGCCACCGATCCGGCAGTCACCGCTCCCGCAGTTATCGGGCCGGTGCCATCCCTGCCCTGCTGGTGATTCCCGCCGTGGCCGGGCTGGCGTTCCTGGTGCTGCCGCTGGCGGGGCTGGTGCTCGAAGCGCCGTGGGGAACGCTGTTGACCAGGCTCACCGACCCGGCCGTGCTGGCCGCATTGCGGTTGTCGCTCATCGCGGCCACCTCCGCAACCGCGCTGTGCCTGGTGCTGGGGATTCCACTGGCCTGGCTGCTGGCCCGCAGCCGGTTTCCGGGCCGGCGCCTCCTCCGGTCGCTCGTCACGGTTCCTCTGGTGCTGCCCCCCGTGGTCGGCGGTGTGGCCCTGCTTCTCGTGCTGGGACGGAACGGGCTGATCGGCCAATACCTTCAATCATGGTTCGGCGTCTCGCTGCCTTTCACCACTGCGGGGGTGATTGTCGCCGAGGCGTTCGTGGCGATGCCTTTCCTGGTGATCGCCGTCGACGGCGCCCTGCGTGGCGCCGACCAAAGGTTCGAGGAGGCGGCCGCAACACTTGGGGCATCGCGGTGGCTGATCTTCCGCAAGGTGACGTTGCCGATGGCGGCTCCGGGCATTGGTGCAGGAGCAGTGTTGTGCTGGGCCCGGGCGCTGGGAGAATTCGGCGCGACCATCACCTTCGCGGGCAATTTCCCGGGTGAAACGCAGACCATGCCGCTTGCGGTCTATTTGGCGCTGGAGTCCGATCCGGAGGCAGCAATTGTGCTCAGCCTCGTGCTGCTGGCCGTGTCCATCGCCGTGCTCGTCATCCTGCGGGATAAGTGGATCCGTCCAGCCTCATGAGCCTGGACGGAAGCATCGGCCTGCGGCGCGGTTCCGGGTTCACGGTGGACATCGATATCGCCGCCGGCGCGGGCGAAACCGTCGGGCTGCTGGGGCCAAACGGCGCCGGTAAAAGCACCGCGCTGCGTGGCCTGGCCGGACTGCTGCCGCTGGCCGCCGGACATCTCATCCTGGACGGCGAGGTGCTGGACCACGCAGACGACAACGTATTCGTCCCGCCCGAGCGCCGGGCCGTGGGCGTGGTGTTCCAGGACTATCTGCTGTTTCCCCACCTGTCAGTGGTGGACAATGTCGCTTTCGGGCTCCGGGCAGTCGGCGTTCGACGCAGCGAGGCACGAAGCAGGGCGTACGCGTCGCTGCAGCGGCTGGGTATGGAACGCTACGCGCAGCAGCGGCCGGGATCGCTCTCCGGCGGCCAGTCGCAGCGAATCGCCTTGGAACGCGCGTTGATCACCGACCCCCGGTTGCTCCTCCTCGACGAACCGCTGGCCGCCCTGGATGCCAGCACCAAAATCGAGGTTCGCTCCGGATTGAAGGAACACCTGGGGGACTTCACCGGCATCACCGTGCTGGTCACTCACGATCCGCTGGACGCCATGGTGCTGGCCGACCGGCTGCTCATTGTCCAGGACGGGCGCGTCATCCAAGACGGAACACCGGCTCAGATCGCCAGGCATCCGCTGACGGACTATGTGGCGAATCTGGTGGGCGTGAATCTGTTGCGGGGCACCAGCGACGGGACTGTGGTGTCGCTCGACGACGGCGGACAGATCACTGCGGCCTCCTCGCATCAGGGCCCGGTTATGGTGGCGTTTTCCCCCACTGCGGTCAGCCTCCATGTTGACCATCCGGTGGGAAGCGCCCGGAACAGTTGGCCCGTGAAGATCCGCGGCCTGGAAAACCACGGGCTGACGACCCGCATCGACCTGACCGGCCCGCCTGAGGTGCTCGCGGACATCACTCCGGCAGCGGTGGCCGACCTCGGCTTATCGCCGGGCTCGCGGTTGTGGGCGCAGCTCAAGGCCAGCGAAATCCGGGTCTACCCTGGGTGATGGCTGCTGGTTCAGCCGAGTCAGCCCGTTGACGCCGAGGTAGCCCGCACCCCCTCACCCACCCCGAGGTAGCGCCGCGCCCGTCAGGTAGCCCGTTGCAGGGGGCTATCTCGGGGCGAAGGTGCTACCTCAGTGGCTTCCTGTACCTCGGCGGCTTCCTGTGCTGCGATGTCCGCGGCCCGCTCAACCCTTCGTCCCCGCTTTCGTCCCCGTCTTCGTCGCGCAGCACGGCGGCCCCGGCGCTGAACTGGCGCACCCGCGCGTCGTCCCACAGCTGCGCGGGCACCCCGCCGCCGAGGAGCCGGCGGGCCAGTTTCGGGTCGTCGCCGATCGGCACGTCGCTGCCGGCGATGATCACGTTGCCGTACCGGCGCCCCTTGAGCATCGGAGGGTCGGCCACGATGACCGTGTGGGCGAACACTGAACCGATGGTGGCCATTTCCTGCTTGGCCCGGGACAGATTCGGGGCATCGCCGCAGTTGACCATATACATCCCGCCGGAGGTTAGCACCCTTTGCGCGTGCTCGGTGAACTCGACGGTGGTCAGCTCGTCAGGCGTGTAGGGGCCGGCGAATACGTCGCGGATAATCAGGTTGCGGCTCCCGTCGGTGAGCGACTCCAGCACTTCGCGGGCTTCCCCCACCCGGATCTTCACCAGCGGCGCGCGGGGAATGTCGAACCAGGAACGCACCAATTCGGCGAGGCGGCCGTCAATTTCGACCACAACCTGGCGGGAGTTGGGGTAGGCGGCCGCCAGATACCGTGCCACGGAGCAGGCACCGCCGCCCAGATGCAGGGCACGGAACTTGGCGTCCGGACCCCGACGCGAGGTGTCCGGATCCCAATGCGACTCGATCAGGGCAACCATCCACCGCATGTACTCGAAGTCGAGGCGCAACGGATCATCCTGGTCCACATGGGAGCTCTGCACCCCGTTGACCTTCAGCAGCCAGCTGCCCGGACGGTCGCCATCCGAGATCAACTCCGCCGTACCGGTGTCAATCGGGTAGAACCCGTCTGCCGGTTGCTGCGTGTTCCGGCCCGCCATCAGCGCCGCTCCAACCGGAACATCGGTTTGTGGTACCAGCTGCGCCCGCACAGCAGGGAGTAACCATCCGGGGCGAAGCCGTTGCGCCGGTAGAACCGTTCCGCCCGCGGGTTGTCGTTGAGGATCCACAAGAACGCCGGCTCGTGGCCGATGGCGGCATCCAGCAGTCGTTGCCCCAGCCCGGATCCGTGGGCGGGAACCAAGGTGTAGAGATGGTGAAGTTCCAGTTCTATGGAGGACTGCGGGACTCCCTGCTGCCATTCGGCGTCGCGGTGCGGCCCGGCCGCGGCAAATCCGACGACGGCGCCCGCCTCATCGAGGCCGATCCAGCTGCTGCCGGCGTCGTCGTCACTGTTTTCCGCTTCGAGCCGGCCGGCGTGCCGGGCGGTCAGCTCATCAAGCCGTCCCTGGTAATCACGATGGAATTCTTCAGGCATCAGGTGGGCGTAGGTTTCTCCCAACGCCTGCACGTGGGTGCGGGCATATGCGCCGGCGTCGGCCGGGACGGCCCGGCGGATGGTGAAACCGGCGGTGTTCATAGCTCTGTGCGGCATTGAGGCTACTTAAACCACGACGGCGAGGGCGAACCCGTCCCAGCCCTTCGCCCCCACGGTCTGAATGGCCGTGGAATCGAGGTTCGGGTGGCTGCCCAGCAACTCCAGCGCCTCGCGGGTACCTCGGATATCCTCGTCTTCGACGGTGCCTCCGCTGGCACCGGTCCCTTCGGCCACGGCGCCGTCGCGCACGCTGCCGCCGCGGACCACGTTGTCCAGCACAATCACGCTGCCCGGCCGGGAGAGCTTCACCGCCCACTCGAGATACTTGGGATTGTTCGCCTTGTCCGCGTCGATAAAGAACAGGTCGAACGGCGCCTCGTCCTTCAACCCGTCCAACGTGTCCAGCGCTGCGCCGACGCGGATATCGACCTTGGCGGATACGCCGGCACGCTCCAGGTTCCGCTGCGCCACCTCGGCGTGACGGGGTTCGTACTCGCAGCTGATCACGCGGCCGTCGTCGTCCATCCCCCGCGCCAACCAGATGGTGCTGAAACCGCCGAGCGTACCGATTTCGAGCACCTTCCTGGCTCCGCGGATGCGGGCCAGCAGCATCAGGAGTTTGCCTTGGGCCGCCGTTACTTCAATGGCCGGCATCCCGGCTTCGGTGGTGGCCCCGATGGCCTGCTCCAGCGCTTCATCGGGCCCGACGACGGTATCCTTGAGATAACGGTCGACGTCGTTCCACTGGTCCTTCACTGTGCGCTCCCGCCGTCGCCACCATCGATGGCTGCTTCCATCCGCTGAACCTTGCCGGTGATTTCGCCGTTGTGACCCGGTCGAATGTCCGCCTTAAGCACCAAAGAGACGCGGCTGCCGTATTGCCCGACGGCCTCTGTGGCGCGCTTGACGACATCCATCACCTCGTCCCATTCCCCCTCGACTTCAGTGAACATCGAGCTGGTGTGATTGGGCAGGCCGGAGTCGCGGACTATCTTCACCGCTGCCGCGACAGCATCGTGGACCGAAGCGCCGTCGCCGGTCTGATCCGCGGCTTCGCTTTGTTGGGGACTTCCGGAGGGTGCAATTGAAAAGGCAACAAGCATGCTTTTAGTCTGCCATGCCGGCGCCGTTCCGATAACCCCCGCGCCCCGGAGGGACAGCCCGGAACAGGCGGGTCAGGCGAACAGCGCCGCGATCTGGTTGTAGAGCTCCTGGGCACCGAGCACGATGAACACCAACGCCACCAGCGACAGCAGCACGTTGCTCACCGGACCGTTGCGCCACCGCTTTGGCACCCGCTTGGTGTTCAACAGCCACAGCAGTGTCACGGCCAGGAAGGGCATGAACAAAGACCCGAGGACACCGTAGGCGACAATGATGGCGAAGGGCTTTCCCGCCAGCAACAGCAGCATCGGCGGGAACGTCAGCCACAGCATGTACGCCCTGGCTTGCTTGCTTCCGGATGAGGGCGCCTTGTCGGCTGACAGATCCTTGGGGTGCTTGCGGAAGTTCACCACGAAGTCAGCGAACATCAGGGACACCCCGTTCCACACCCCGATCAGGGAAGAGAAGGAAGCGGCCCAGAATCCGACCAGGAAGATCACCGACCATACGGTGCCGTATCGCTGGGCGAGGACGTCGGCCAGGTCGATCAGCCCGTCGCCGCCTTCGGAGAGCGCAATGTTGGCCGAATAGAGCAGCTCGGCGCCGACGATCAGCATCGCCACCGCGAGGATCCCGGTGACCGTGTAGGCGACGGAATTGTCGATCCGCATCACCCTCATCCAGGACGGCTTGCTCCAGCCCTTCTCCTTGAGCCAGTAACCGTAGGCCGCCAAGGTGATGGTTCCCCCGACGCCGCCGGCGATGCCGAGCACGTAGAACATGGAGCCTTCGGGAATCCTGGGAACCAGTCCGGACATGATGCCGCCAAGGTTGGGGACCGCGAGGATGGCGGATCCGACAACGGAGACGAACAGGATCCCGACCAGCACCGTCATGATCTTCTCCAGTCCGCCATATTTGCCGAACCAGACCAGCACCAGTGCCACCAGGCCCGAGGCGATGGCAAACACGTTGAGCGGGACGGCCGGGAACAGCGCCGCCAACGGCAAAGCCGCCGACGCCATCCCGGACGCACCGTAGACGAAGCCCCACAACACCACGTAGATGCCGAAGTACCAGCTGGTCCAGATGCCCAGCGAGCGCCAGCCCTGGAAGATTGTCTTGCCGGTGGACAGGTACCATCGGCCGGTTCCTTCGACCAGGATGATCTTGAAGATGCAGCCGAGCACTGCCGCCCACAGCAGCACGTACCCGTACAGGCTGCCGGCCAGCGCGGTCGCCACCAGGTCGCCGGCCCCGACACCGGTGGCCGCCGCGACGATGCCGGGACCGACAATCCGCCACTTCGGCTTCTCTTCGCCGGCCTCCTGCGTGGTCACAGACTCAGCCACGTTTGCTCCTTCTCTCACGACAAAACCTCATGAATGGTACGTGGCGCATAACCGGCGCACAAACGGCCTCACACCAGCCACGTAACCCTGGCGCTGGTCACGTAACAGGGGGTTTGGCAGGATGGGTGCAGGTACCGCGCCGACGGCGGAGCCAGAGGAGGTGCACGTGGCCAAGGGAATCTATGTCAGTGCGATGACACCCGGGTCCGGGGAGGCGCTGATCAGCCTTGGCCTGGCCGACACCCTGCACCGGCGGGCCGACAAAATCGGCTTCTTCCGCCCGATTTCCGAGGGCGACGACCCCTCGGCCGATCCGGTCGTCGCCATGATTGGCCACCAGTTCGACCTGCCTCAATCACGGTGCCGGGCCGGACTCGGAACCGCCGAGGCACGCAGCCTGCTGGCCAGCGGACGGCGCGATGAAATCGACACCGCCTGTGTGGAGATCTATGGCCGGATCGCCGATGAATGCGACATTGTCATCGTCGAGGGCACCAGCCTGACCGGGCAGGATGCCGCCGTCGAGTTCGACCTGAACGCGCGGCTGGCCAACAATCTCGGCTGCCTCGTGCTGGCGGTGGTCAGCGCCGCGGGGCTCACCGCCGCAGAAGCGGCCGATGCCGTCGACGTCGCCCGCCGCGAGCTCGCCGCCGCCAACTGTTCGCTGCTGGCCATGATGGTCAACCGTGCCGACGACGGGGAATCGGGACGGATTGCCGCGGCCGTCCGTCCCGGAGCCTCCAGGCGACCGGTCTACGTGCTGGAGGAAATTCCGGAGGTATCACGGCCGACGATGGCGGAGGTCGCCGACCAGCTGCAACTGCGGCAGGTGGCCGGGAACCGGAATCTGGAGCGGGAGATCGCCGTCACCAAGGTGGCGGCGATGAATGTGGGCAACTTCCTGGCCGAATTGGGCGAAGGAGCCTTGGTGATTGTTCCGGGCGACCGCGCGGACGTGCTGGTGGCCACGCTCGCCTCGGCCTTGTCGGCCGAGTTCCCTGTGCCTGCCGGGGTGGTGCTCACCGGCGGCCTCGAGCCTGACCCGAATATCGCGTCGCTGCTCGATGAGGCGCCGTTCCCGGTGCTGGCCCACCCGGCCGACACCTATTCCACCGCCCGGCTGGTCAGCGAAGTGCGCGGGGAAATCACCGGAAACCGGCCGCGCCGCACCGCCGCCGCGCTGGGCGCCTGGTCCAACGTGGTGGATGAGGCGGAACTTGTCGACCGGTTGA
This sequence comes from Arthrobacter castelli DSM 16402, assembly GCF_000430705.1. Taxonomy (GTDB): domain Bacteria; phylum Actinomycetota; class Actinomycetes; order Actinomycetales; family Micrococcaceae; genus Arthrobacter_C; species Arthrobacter_C castelli. The sequence continues at coordinate 36,009 of NZ_AUMN01000029.1, read as the reverse complement.
CCCTGCCGAGGGCGGAACGGATGACGCCGCTGCGCTTCCTCCACGGTCTGGTAGACCGGGCACGGGCCGACCGGATGCACATCGTGCTGCCGGAGGGACTGGATGCCCGGATCCTGCAGGCGGCGGAGATCCTGTATCGCCGCGACGTCTGCGAGCTGACCATCCTCGGACCGGAACGCCGGGTGCGGGAGCTGGCCGCCAATGAAGGCGTGGAACTGCAGGGAATCAACCTGGTGGACCCGGAAACCAGTGACCTGCGGGAAGAGTTCGCCACCGAATACTTCCGGCTGCGGGAGCACAAGGGCCTCGATATGCCCACCGCGCGCGAAAGAATGGCCGAGGGGGCATATTTCGGCACCATGATGGTCCATCTCGGGCATTCGGACGGCATGGTGTCCGGAGCCGCGCACACCACGGCCAACACGATCCGGCCGGCCCTCGAATTCATTAAGACACGTGAGGACGTCAAGATCGTTTCCTCGGTGTTCCTGATGCTGTTGCAGGACCGGGTCCTGGTCTATGGGGATTGCGCCGTCAATCCGGAGCCGGACGAGGAACAACTGGCCGATATTGCCTCCGCTTCGGCCGACACCGCAGCGGAGTTCGGCGTCGATCCAAGGGTGGCCATGCTCTCCTACTCCACTGGCTCATCCGGTTCCGGCGGATCAGTGAGCGAAGTGCGCCGCGCGACCGACCTGCTGCGCGAACGGCGTCCGGAACTGCCGGTGGAGGGCCCCATACAGTACGACGCCGCGGTCAATGCCTCGGTGGCCGAATCCAAGCTTCCCGAATCGAGTGTGGCCGGACAGGCCACAGTCTTTATATTCCCCGACCTGAATACAGGCAACAACACGTACAAGGCGGTGCAGCAATCCTCCGGAGCGGTCGCCGTCGGACCCGTGCTGCAGGGACTGCGCAAGCCGGTTAACGACTTGTCCCGCGGCTGCACAGTCGACGACATTGTCAACACCGTCGCGATCACGGCCATCCAGGCCCAGTCTTAGAAAGAGGTCCGCGTTATGCTCGTTCTGGTGCTGAACTCCGGCTCGTCGTCCGTTAAGTACCAGGTCCGCCACGTGAGCACCGGCAGCGCAGTCGGCGCAGACGGCGCAGTCGGCGCAGACGGGGCAGGCGGGGGCGCCGCCGGAGACGGCAGCAGTACATCCGACGGTCCGGAGGCGCTCATCGCCGAGGGAATCGTGGAACGGATCGGCGAGGGCGAAGTCACCGACCACGTCGAGGCCCTGGCAATCATCAACGCCGAGCTGGACGAAACGATGAGCGGACGGCAGCTCGACGCCGTCGGACACCGGGTGGTGCACGGCGGCGAACGGTTCAGTGAACCGGTGTTGATCAGCAACGAAATCACCCGGGCCATCGAACGCCTCAACCCGCTTGCACCGCTGCACAATCCTGCCAATGTGCTGGGCATCCGCGCCATCGAGGACACGTGGCCCGACCTGCCGCAAGTGGCAGTCTTCGACACAGCCTTCCATCGCACGCTGCCCGAGCGTTCCTGGCGCTACGCCATCCCGAACCACTTCTACCGGCACTACGGGATCCGCCGCTACGGCTTCCACGGCACCTCGGTCGAATATGTCACCGCCCAGGCCGCCACGCTGCTGGGAACTGCCCGGCAGGACTTCAACGCCGTCGTCGCCCATCTGGGCAATGGCGCATCCGTTACAGCTATCGAGGGTGGCCGCAGCGTTGATACCTCCATGGGATTCACCCCGCTGGAGGGTCTGGTGATGGGCACCCGTTCCGGGGATCTGGACCCGTCCATCCTGCTCTTCCTGCAACGCGACGGATGGACGGCCGACGAGCTGGACCGGATGCTGAACAGGGAATCCGGCCTCACGGCACTGTTCGGAAGTAATGACATGCGCGCTATCGTCGAGGCCGGCGACGACCGTGCCCGGTTAACCCTCGACATCGCCTCCTACCGGCTGGCCAAATACATCGGCGGCTACCACGTGGCGGTTTCAGGCGCCCAGGCCATCGTCTTCACCGCCGGAATTGGAGAAAACTCGTGGGAGTTCCGCCAGGCAGTCGCCCACAGGCTGGCGCCGTTGGGCGTGAAGCTCGACGACGACGCCAACCGGGCGCAGGCGGATACGGCCAGGGTCATTTCCGCCCCGGATTCGGCGTTGGCCGTACTTGTGGTTCCCACCGACGAGGAGCGGGCCATCGCCGAGGCGACTGCCGCCGTCGTGCACGCACAGGGCTGCTGAGCACCCGGCACTGGAACCCGGCTCCCGGCAACCCTATCCCCAGCCGGCCAGCCGGGTCAGCGCCGCCGCCGCAGCACCCACAATCACCACCACCAGGAACGGCGCGCGCAGCCACAGCGCCACGGCCGCCGCCGCGAGCGCCACAATCCGGGCGTCCACGGCCAACGCCTGCCCGCTGGCGAACGTATTCATCATCGTCAGCGAGGCCAGCAACCCAATGGTCAGTGTCCCCGCCACCCGCGACATCCGGGGGTTGTCCATCGCCTTGCGCGGCAGCAGATAGCCGGCGAATTTGATCACGAACGACAGCACGCAGGCGATCAGCACCCATCCCCACAGGCTCATATGTCCCCCTTGCGGTCGGTCCCCTTGCGGTGAGGCGTCGCGTGATCAGGCCGCTTGTGGTCGGCGGCGTAGTGGTCCACGTCGTGCTCGCTGTATGGCTCCTCGTACGGCTCAACATCCGGGGCCATCCCGGCGGGAACGGCATCGTGCTTGAACCAGCCGATAACCCCGGCCACCGCGGCGGCAACCAGGATCGGCACCCCGGAGGGCAGCAACGGGATGGTCAACACTGTGATCAGGGCGCAGACGACGGCGATAGCGGCCGGTTGCTTAGCCTGCAGCCGGGGCCATAACAGACCGAGGAACGCCGCAACAGCCGCCCCGTCCAGTCCCCATTGCCTGGGGTCGCCCATGGCATCACCGGCAAGCGCGCCGACCGCCGTGAAGATGTTCCATAAGGTGAACACCCCCAGCCCGGCAGTCCAGAAACCGCGGCGCTGCTCCTGATGGTCCAGCTGTCCACTGGCCGTGGCGGCGGATTCGTCGATGGTGACCTGCGCGGCGATGGCTTTACGCAGTCCCGACGGCCGGACCAGCGCGTTCATTTGCATGCCGTAGACGCCATTGCGGATTCCCAGCAGGGTCGCCGCGCTCATCGCCGCGACGCCGGTGCCTCCGCCGCCGATCACGCCGATGAAAGCGAATTGCGACCCCCCGCTGAACAACAGCAGGCTCAATGCCATGGTTTGCCAGAAGGTGAGGCCGGCGGCCACCGAAAGTGCTCCGAACGACAGGCCGTAGAGACCGGTGGCGATGCTGATGGACAACCCCACCCGCACGGCCGGCGAAGTGAACCAGGACATTCAGCCGTTCCGCGCCTTCCAGGCCCAGGCGACCAGCGGCACCTGCAGCGGCAGGCGCAGACTGTGGACCACCCGCGCCCTGCGCGACCCTTTCGGGCCGCACGCCCGCTGCAGGGCCGTGATGTGCCCGGCGGTGAAACCGGCAAACATCACAGTCGTGCAGATGGCCGCCGCCCGGCGCGTCTGCGGCAGCAGCAGTCCGGCCGCGCCTGCGAACTCGATGAGACCGCTGGTATGGACCCAGTTCTTCCTGGTCATTGATCCGGTGGTGATCGACGGCGGCACCACGGCATAGTAGAAGTGCGGCGTGGCAAAGTGGTTGACGGCGCTGACGGTCAGCAATCCGGCCAGGGCGACGGTGGAGTTCGACGGCGAGCGTCCCGGGCTGGTGTTCACGACGGCTCCACCGGTTCCTGCGGATCGCCGTGCAAGGCATCCGCGGCGCGCACCAGAGTCAGGTGTGAGAACGCTTGCGGGTAATTGCCCGCCATCCGGCTCGTGCTGGTGGCATATTCCTCGCTGAGCAGCCCGGTCTCATTGGTGTATCCAACGAGTTGATCCATCAGTTTCGTGGCGTCATCGGCCCGTCCGCTGCGCGCATACTGTTCCACCAGCCAGAATGAGCAGGCCATGAAGGGGTGCTCGCCGCCTTCCAGCCCATCCACGCCGTGTTCGGTGCGGTAGCGCAGCAGCAGGCCCGCTTCATCCTTTAATTCCTCTTCGATCCGCGCGACCGTGCCGAGCACGTGCGGATCGTCGTACGGGAGGAAACCGACCTGCGGTATCTGCAGCAGCGATGCGTCTGTTTCAGGCTCACCGTAGGTCTGGGTGAAGGAATTGAGCTCCCTGTTGAAACCCTTCTCCATGATTTCCGTGCGCAACCGGTCCGCCAGGTGCTGCCAGCGCTCCGCCGGGCCGGTGAGCCCGTGGTCGCGTACAGCACGCACGCCGCGGTCCAGGGCGGCCCACATCATCACCCGCGAGTGGGTGAAGTAATTCTTCGGTCCCCGCATCTCCCAAATGCCGTGGTCTTTATCATCAAAGTGGTTCTCCAGGTATTGCAGCATCGCCCGTTGCAGCGGCCAGGAGAAGTTGTCCTCCGTCACCCCGGCATGGCGGAGCTTCTCCAGGGCCACCATGACTTCGCCTATGACATCGCCCTGGTACTGCGCCACGGCGCCATTGCCCACCCGCACGGGCCGGGAATTTTCGTACCCGGACAGATGGTCAAGTTCCCGCTCCGGCAGATGCCGCGCGCCGTCAACCGCGTACATGATCTGCAGATCCTCGGGGTCCCCGGCCACGGCGCGCAACAGCCAGTTGCGCCATTGGTAGACCTCATCTTCGTAACCGTGCACCAACATCGACTCGAGGGTCAGGGCCGCGTCGCGGAGCCAGCAGTAGCGGTAGTCCCAGTTCCGGCCACCGCCAAACTCCTCAGGCAACGACGTCGTCGGGGCCGCCACGATTCCGCCGGTGTCCTCGTGCGTCAACGCCTTGAGCACCAGCAGCGACCGTTTCACTGCATCCGCGTACGGTCCCTGCTGGGTGAAATGGGATGCCCACTGCTGCCAGAAGCCGGTGGTCTCGCGAAGTGCGGTGTCAACGTCCGACGGTGGTGGAACGTCCCGGTGGGACGGAAACCACGTCAGTTCCATATCCACCACCTGTCCGGCTTCGACGGCGAAGTGTCCTGAATGCACGTGGTTCGCCGGGTGCGGCAGATGAGTGCCGTGCAACACCATGGCATCCGGGCCGGCCATCGCAACGATTGCCTCCTCGCCGCCGCCGAGTTGCCGCCGCCTGACCCAGGGCATCACCAGTCCGTAGTCGAATCGCATCCGCAGCTCGGTGTCCATGGTGACCTCACCCTCGAGACCTTCGACTCTGCGCACGATCGACGCCCGTCGGTCCCCGACCGGCATGAAATCGGTGACCCGCACCGCGCCGCCGGTGGTCTCCCATTTTGACTGCAGCACAAACGTCGAATCGATGTAGCCCCACTGGGTCACCGTGCCGTCCCGGGCCGCCAATGACCAGCGCCCGTTCTCCTCGTCGCCAACCAGGGCGGCGAAGGCCGACTGGGAGTCGAACCGGGGAAAGCACAACCAGTCGATGCTGCCGTTCCGGGAGATCAACGGCGCGGTGTGCTGATCAGTCAGCAGTGCGTAGTCTTCGATCAGTGATGCCATGCGTCCATCGTAATCCCGTCCTTCCGAGGCGGGCGGCTACCGCAGCGCGAAACGCTCGGCCGTGCGGGCGGGCCAGTCGGTGGTCACCTCGGCAACGCCGAGCCGGGCGCAGAGGTCGATCGCGTCGTCGCTGTTGACGGTCCAGACCCGGAACCGCAGTCCGGCGGCAACCCAGCGTTCGACCTGTTCGGTGTGTTCGACGATGTACTCGACCCCCGGCCCGGCCATCCCCACCCGCCGCCGGTCCAGGTTGCTTTGCCCGTCAGCGAGGAACTGTTCGGCGGCAGCCATCTGCTCGGTTCCCGCCGGGTCGTCAACGCCCGCAGCTCCGGCGACGGCGGCCACCTTGATGTCTTCGAGCAGCTGGCAGACGAGCCGGGCCGGCACCCGCTGCAGCAGCCGTTCCACTGCGGCGGGATCGAAGCTCATGAAGCTCAGCGAAATATTGTCCAAGGTGCAGGTGGCAGCGTCCCAGCCCTCGCCGTCGAGCAGGTCGAACAACTCTTCCTCCAGCGCCGCACCGAACGGGTCCGGGTGCTTGCATTCAACCGCCAGCTTGATGGGCTTGCCGTATTCGCGCAGGATGCCGATCAATTCCGGCAAGGTCAGGAACTGCTGCTCCGCTGATCCGTAGTCCGCCGGAAGGTCGGAGTTTTTCCAACCGTGGAAGTCGAACTGCCGCAGCTCATCGAGTGTGTAATCAGCCACCTGGCCCGTCGCATTGGACGTCCGGTCCAAGGTGTGGTCGTGAATCAGCACCAGCTGGCGGTCGCGACTCAGGTGGATGTCGCATTCCACCCCGTCCGTGGCTTCGGCGAGCGCTTGCAGGTAGGCCGCCCGGGTATGCTCGGCATACCGTCCGCTGGCTCCGCGGTGTGCAAACACAACTGGCTGCACCATCTCCTCCTCCGATAGGGACCTACTCACGTCAGAAGCAGATTACGCCATCTGGTTAACTGGCGGATACGGTGCATCACTGTTTGGAGGGCCCATGACTGCTCCACCGAAGACCGGTCATCACACCGGTCACCGACCCGACGGCGCGCAGCCCGCGTCAGTGCCGTCCGACGTCGAACGTGCCGCAGCGCTGCGCCGGATGAAGTCCTTCGCCACCTTGTTACTGGGGGCCATGGCGCTGATTTTCCTGGTGTCTTTCGCCCTGCAGGATGAGTATCCGTGGCTGCAATACGTCAGAGCGGCCAGCGAAGGCGGCATGGTGGGCGCGCTAGCGGACTGGTTCGCCGTGACCGCCCTGTTCAAGCACCCGATGGGGCTGAAGATCCCGCACACCGCCATCATCCCACGGCGCAAAGACGCCATCGGCGCCAGCCTGGGCGACTTCGTGGAAAGCAATTTCCTGTCCGAGGACGTGGTCCGGGGCAAGCTGGCCACCGTCGGGGTGGCCGAATCCGTGGGCGGCTGGCTGGCCAAACCGGCCAACGCCGACCGGGTCGCCGCCGAAGGCGCCGCCGCCATCCGCGGCGCCATGCGCATCCTCGACGACGATGCGGTCCAGGACGTGATCGAATCCCTGGTCCGCAAGCACCTGCTCGATCCGCCCTGGGGCCCGCCGGTGGGACGAATGGCCGCCAGAATCTTCGAGGACGGTCACCATCACCGGCTGGTCGACCTGCTGGTGGACCGGGCAGCGGAGTGGGTGGCGGACAATTACGACGCCGTCACCCACATGGTCTCCGACCGCGCTCCGGGCTGGGTACCAAGCTTCGTGGATGGCCTGGTCGGCGACAAGGTGTACACCGAAATGTATAACTTTGTGCTCGCGGTGCAGGCGGACCCCGACCATGAAGTCCGCCAGTCGATGGATAACTACCTGAAGGGACTGGCCGAAGACCTGCAGCATGACCCGAAGGTGATCGCGCAGGCGGAAAACATCAAGCATCAGGTCCTGGACGATCCGCGGGTGCATGACCTGGCGGCGCGGACCTGGCTGACCATCAAGACCGCCCTGCTGGACGCCGTCGACGACCCGGACAGTGAACTGTGGATCAAATTCACCGCCGCCATACGGGATTTCGGGCGGCGACTGGCCGACGACGTCGAACTCGCCGCCAAGGTCAATGGCTTCATTGGCGACGGCGCGGGTTACCTGGTGCGCACCTATCGCCACGACATCGCCGCAGTGATCAGCGAAACCGTCGAACGCTGGGACGCGGAGGAGACCTCGTCGAAGATCGAACTGCAGGTGGGCAAGGACCTGCAGTTCATCCGGATCAACGGCACCATCGTCGGCGCGTTGGCCGGGCTGGTGATATTCACCATCGCGCACCTGGTGTTTGGGTAAACTGCCGGCCGGAAGCACTTAAAAACCCCTCTGGCCATTCAGGGTATCGAAGCGGAGAATCGGGCTATGAGCCGGTTTAACAAGGCGAGCGCGACGCACACGCCGCCGTCGCAGCCGCTGAGACTGCTGTCCGTGCCCTGGCAGCGGAGTCCGGCAACGTGGACGAGGTGTCACAACGATGCCGTGCAACGGGGGCTGCGGGTCGTCTATCCACTCACCAATGAGCCATGGGGTGTCCGCCGCTTCTTCGTGGAAGATCCAGGCGGCACAACCGTCAATGTGCTCGCCCACCTACCCTAAACAGCGTCGTCGTGAGGCCTGTACGCCTCCTACAGCGCGCCACTTATACGACGGGATGCGGACGGTACCTTTCGGTGAATCAAGCTCCACGGCCAAGTGATCAAGGCCCAAACGACCGTGATGAGCACCAACGCAACAAGCAGATACAGCGGCCATTCCCCCATCAGGTCCAACAGGGAAGCGCCGCCCGGCTTCGCGTTGAGGTACCCATAGTTGGTTCCAATTGCACTGTTGATGCCGAACACCACCGCCGCCCACACGCCGGTGAATAACAGCGCAAAGCGGTACTCCGACCAGCGCGGGTATCGGCCCATCCCCCACGTCAAGTAGATGACCGCCCACATCACCAGGATGTGCAGGGACCAGTAGGACGTCATCTCCAACACCGGCAGCCTTTGAGCACTCAGGTCCGGGGTGAGCATGGCCTGCGGATTGAGTGTCAGCCCCCAGTAATAGGTGATGCCCACGGCCCAGCGCCGCCGGGTCCACAAGGCGTAGGCGGCCACCAACCGCAGTATGTCCGACAGGTGCAATGGCAGCGACTGCTGCAGGTCGAAGTTCTGCGGCATCAGCCAATAGACCTGGAAACCGAGTGTTACTGACAGCAACAGTATCGCCATCGCCCGGGCCACAACTGCCGGCTTCGGCGTTGCCCGGCGCCGCCTGCCGAAGCGGACCAACAGGACAGCGCCGATGACGGTGACTGCCAACATTGTCCAATGCAGGAGGCCGTAGGCGTCGAACGTCTCAGCCGTCGTCTGCATGGTTGCAGATACTATCGTCGCCGCCTCCCGTGTCCAATCTCCACCACCATCACAAAATCACTGCCACTTCCGCCCCCTCGGGTGTATTGTGTCCCATGATTCACACCGGTTACCGCGACCTCGAAGGAGAGTTTGGTGGATTCGGAGATACTACGGCTGGATGCCAATCCAGTGGACTACTTTATTATCGCCTGTTACTTCGCGGTCGTCCTGACGATCGGGTATCTCGCCCGCCGGCAGGTCTCTTCAAGTATCGACTTCTTCCTCTCCGGGCGCTCGCTGCCGGCCTGGGTGACAGGTTTGGCGTTCATCTCAGCCAACCTCGGCGCCATCGAAATCATGGGGATGTCGGCCAACGGCGCGCAGTACGGCATGTCCACCATGCATTACTTCTGGATCGGTGCCGTGCCCGCGATGCTGTTCCTCGGCGTCGTCATGATGCCGTTCTACTACGGTTCGAAGGTGCGAAGCGTGCCGGAGTTCATGCTGAGGCGTTTCAACCCCACCACTCATCTGGTGAACGCCATCAGCTTCGCCGCTGCACAGCTGCTCATCGCCGGCGTGAACCTGTTCCTGCTCGGCACCGTCGTGAACGTGCTGCTGGGGTGGCCGTTGTGGGTCTCGCTGGTCGCGGCCGCAGTGATTGTGCTGCTGTACACCTTCCTCGGCGGGCTGACGGCCGCCGTTTACAACGAAGTGCTGCAGTTCTTCGTCATTGTCGCCGCGCTGCTGCCGCTGACGCTGGCCGGTTTGAACAATGTGGGCGGCTGGCAAGGCCTGGTCGACAAGGTCAGCAGCGGGCCCGGCGGGGCCGAAGAGCTCGGCGTGTGGCCCGGCAACGACCTCACCGGCTTCAGCTCAGACTTCTGGTCCGTAGTCGGCCTCGTCTTCGGTCTCGGGTTCGTTCTCTCCTTCGGCTACTGGACCACGAACTTCGTCGAAGTCCAGCGTGCCATGGCGTCCAAGGATATGTCCGCGGCCCGGCGCACTCCGATCATTGGGGCCTTCCCCAAGATCTTCATCCCGTTCATCGTCGTGGTCCCCGGCATGATCGCCGCAGTCTCGGTCAGCGAGCTCGCCCAGTACAAGGCAGCGGGCGGATCAGGGGGTTCGACCGGCGGGAGTATCGACTACAACGACGCCATCCTGCTGCTGATCAGGGACATCCTGCCCAATGGTCTGCTCGGCCTGGCCATCACCGGCCTGCTGGCCTCCTTCATGGCGGGCATGGCTGCCAACGTCAGCTCCTTCAACACCGTGTTCAGCTACGACATCTGGCAGACCTACATCGTCAAGAACCGGCCGGATAACTACTACCTGAAGGTCGGCCGCGCGGCCACCGTGGGCGCCGCCGTAGCCGCAATCGGCACGGCGTTCTTCGCCGCGGGCTACTCGAACCTGATGAACTACCTGCAGCAACTGTTCTCGTTCTTCAACGCGCCGTTGTTCGCAACCTTCATTCTGGGTATGTTCTGGAAACGGATGACGCCGACCGCCGGCTGGGTGGGGCTGGTGCTGGGCACCTTGTCCGCCGTGACGGTGTTCATTCTCGCCGAGGTCGGCGTGCTGGACCTGCCCGGGCAGGGCGCGGCCTTCGTTGGCGCTGTCGCGGCGTTCGTCGTCGACATTGTGGCAAGCGTCATCGTCACGATGTTTACCGAGCCTAAACCCGACGCCGAGCTCCGCGGCCTGGTCTATTCCCAGACACCCAAGGCCGAACGCACCGAGGAACGTGTGGGAGAAAACGCGGCCTGGTACCGGTCAACGCCCCTACTGGCGGGCATTGCCCTGGTGCTGATCATCGTGCTGAACATCGTGTTCGCATAAGGACGCACGAGCATAATGTTAATGAGGAGATTTTGAGATGCCGGACCAAGAAGACCCGCCACCGAACGTCAGTACGCGCGGCCAGAAGCCGTCCAAACGCGCCGGTGCCTTGGATATTCGATCCATCATCGGAATGTTGATTGGCTTCTATGGCCTGATCCTGCTGGTGATGGGACTGTTCTTCACCAGCGACGCCGACCTGCAGAAGGCCGAGGGTGTAAACCTCAATCTGTGGTCCGGGATCGGCCTGATCGCCGCCGGCCTGCTGTTCCTGTTGTGGGCGAAGCTGCGTCCGCTCCGGGTGCCGGAGGAGCCGGCAGGGCAGTAGAGGTATCCTCCAACAGCTCCCCGGGAATGGTTTCGGGAGGACGTCCGAAGGCTTCGCGCGTCGAAGCAATCACCGAGCGACCCATCATCAGGTTCCCGGCGCCGCCGACTGCGGCGCCAATGCCAAACGGAACCGCCCGGCCGAGCAGCGCGGAACCTTGCTTGGCCAACAGGTTGCGCATGAACTTCCTGCGGATCATGCTGCCGATGCTCTTGACCACGCCTTTCGGCAGCCGTTCGCCCACCATCGGCCCCCACTGCGACATCACCGTACCTGACCGGCCGGTGGCGTGCGACGCGAAGGCGGATACCATGGCGGTGCCCTCCTCGCCGAGCAGAATTGCCATCACCAGAGTCCGGGCACGCTCCGGGTCTTCGACGCGGACCCCGTGCAGCTCCGCCACAGACTGCGCATAGAGCGCGCTGGCTTCGAGGAAACCAACAGTGGCGGCAGCTGAAAGGGACAGCGAGGCAACGGTGCCAATGCCGGGTACGACGGCGGTGGCGCCCACCGCCGCTCCCCCGCCGGAAATCGAAGCCAGGTAATCACGTTCGAGTTTCTTACCGAGCTGTTCGGCCGAAGCGTGCGGGTAGCGCCGCCGCAGCCGCCGCAGGTTTGCCAGCACCAATGGGCGCTGCACTTCGACGGCGTTGTACATCATCCGGTACAAACCAGGCTTGGGTTTACCGTGCTTGTCAAAGGCGGCCTCGGCAGCGATCTTCATGGCCGGCCGGACGCTTTTGGACTTTGGCATCGACCCCTCCTGCCCTCGTTGGTCTGCCCTTTAACTCTAAATCACGCCCCGGGCCGCCGAGGCCACCCGCCCGGCGGCCGCCGGGCTGTCGCGATAGGCTGGTAGTGTTCGCCAACGACGCGTCGCACAGCGGCGTGCGCCGTCGACCTTAGGAGTTGCTGGTCATGAGAATCGGTTCATCAATTGCCCTGATGGCCATTGGAGCCATCCTCGCCTTCGCCGTGACGGACGTGGTCGACTTCGTCAATCTCGTCATGGTCGGGTACATCCTGCTGGCCCTCGGGGCCCTGGGGCTGATCATCTCCGTCATCCTGACCGCCAGCGACCGCGGTCGGCGGGCACCGGATTACCGGCGGGACTACTGAGCGGCCACCGCGGCCAGTGCGACGGTGACAGCAGCCGCCGCAACAATGTGCAACGGCCACCATTGGCCAAGCAGCAGACCATATTCGCGCAGCACTGAACGACGCACCCCGCCGGGCGGCGAGACGGCGCCCACGACGGTGGCGGGAAACCCCGTACGGCGGCAAATGCTGATAGAGCGGAGCACATGGAAATCGCTGGTGACGACAACAGGCGCAGCACTGGCGGACGCTGCCAGTTCCTGGCTGAAGCGGATGTTCTCCCGGGTCGTGGTGGACTGCTCTTCGAGCAGCACCCGCTCTTCGGGAACCCCGCGTTCAATCAAGTATCGGGCCATCGCGGCAGCCTCAGTACCGGCAGAGGACGACGTCGGCCTGCCGCCGGAGACGAGAAGGACCGGCTTGGTACCGGATACGGAGTGAAGGTTGACCGTGGTGGCTTCACCGTAGAGTTTCAATGCCGCGTCCAGCCGGGTCGCCAGCAGCGGCAGCACCTGGCCGTTGTAGACGGGTGCGCCGAGGACCATGATGACGCCGGCATCTTCGGGGGCCTTCCGCCGTCGGGCACCAGACAGGGCATAGACAGCCAACACGGCAAAAACCACCCCAAGATAACCAAGGGTGAGTGCAATCCCGGTCAGCAGCAAGGCCATCAGCAGTCAAGGACGCAGGCTCCGCAGTACGGTCCTGGTTCCCCATCCCCTTTCAATCCGTGCGTGCGGTTTACCCACTGGGTTTAACAATGATCCTGCCACTCAAGAAGGCAGCCGAGGGTGGAAGGCAATGCACAAGCGCCGGGAATCGGGACAAAGTCACTGAGCTTCTGAGCGAATTTCCGCCTGAGCCTCCTCAAAGGGGGCTGCAGTGACGCTCGCCATGCAGGAAGAGCAGTACCGCCTCACGGCCGGATGCCGTCACCGAGTTTGGATTTCAGGCGCCATATGATGCGAGGTCGATATCTGAGTCCCGGCGCGCTTGTCGACGCGCAACGTGACCACTCGACGCAGACGTGCAATATCCTCGTCGCGTCTGGCATCACGATACTCATCCAGCAGGGCCATTAGACAATCTTATCGCAGGGCATTCATCACCCGATGTAATCGCGGTGTGAAAGCGGAGCCGCCAAACGATCAAGATCTTCATCCAGCCGTAACGAGACCGAACGGAATCAAGTCACGCCACCCAGGGGACCGCAGCAGCCCGTGGGAGGGAGGAACGGAGACGGGCGTGTATAGCCAGATACGTCGGTGGGTTGAACGACGCCGCCGTGGTGGGCCCCGTGGGACTCGAACCCACGACCCACGGATTAAAAGTCCGATGCTCTACCAACTGAGCTAGAGGCCCCGGTCTCCACAGCACCGCACCCGATAGCGGAACCGGTATGCGGCGAAGACCGTAATCACTTTATCGCATAAGAACGAGCTGTATCGACTTAGGCGCTGAGCAGACGAAAGGCAGACATTCGCAGAGTCGAGGAGTAAAGTCGCGTCCATGAACGACCTCAGCTCGAACGCACCGCGGCCGCACAAGCCGAAGCCGTTTGCGCCGGCCGATTTTGAGCCCTACGCCGGTGGCGCGGATCCGGCGCGGGTTTCCGAGGCGGCCCACTTGGCTGCCCAGGCACTCGTGCACCACGGACGCGCCAGTGACGATCCCGAAGTGACGGAGCGGTTGGTCAAGCTCAGCGATGAACAGGGGCTCGAGGCTGTCGCCGAGCTGTGGGCGGAGAGCCCTCCGCGTTCGCTTCCCGGCGCGTTGTGGCGCCTCTATGCCCTGCGGGCCGCGGCGCAGCAGAACCCGGAACGGATTTCGTCCTACTTCGCGGCCGGACGCAACGTGGCCCAGGTTTCGAATGTGGTGGCCGGGATGGCCGAGCCGCCGGGCGCAGACGAAGTCCAGACTATGGCCAACACCATTCTCTCCGGAGCATTCGAGGGTGATTTCGACGTCGCACTGGAACGTTCCGCCGCATTCTGCAGGGTCGTAGCGCTCGGGCAGGCGACCATGGCCGATGACACCGACGCCGGCAATGAACGCCACGCGTCGAAACTCACCCGCGATTCCCAACAGCTGATGAAAACGGCCGAGGACCTGGAGCACGCCGCCTCGTCGTGGCGCCGCGGCGAACTTGATTAGCTCCGGCTCTTCACCAATGCCGGTACATCCGCGGCGCTGTCCACTATGCATTCATGCGGATACTGCTCCAACTCTGCACGGTTCAGCCCTCCCGTCAGCACCCCGACACCGGTGACGCCGGCGTTCCGTGCGGCCAGTAGGTCATTGACCGTGTCCCCCGCCGACAGCACTTCGGAGACGGAGATGACGCCGGTCACTTCCATCGCCCGGTGGATCATGTACGGCGCGGGGCGTCCCATCGGAACCTCATCGGAGCAGATCACCGTGTCCAGGAAATCCACGTCCTGCCAGCCAAGTCCCTTGAGCAGCAGTTCCGTCACATCCCGCGAGAAACCGGTGGTCAGCGCGGTCTTGATGCCTTGCGTCTTCAGTTCCTGTAGTGCCTCGGGGATCCCGGGCAGCGGCGCGGGCGGATTTGAACTGTAGAGGGACAACAACACGGCACGGAATCGATCAAAGGCGGCATCCACTACGCTCTGGTCCGGGACGCCTCCCCCTATCTCGATCAAGGCCGCAATCGCCTCGCGCTTGTCAGCGCCCATCCACCGTTGCACATCATCGTCCGTGATGCTGGCGCCGGTCTCCTCGACCGTCCGGGCAAGCGCACGGTAGACATCGCCATGCTCGTCGATGGTGGTTCCTGCCATATCGAATACGACTAACGTGATCAAAGCGCTCCTTAGGCAGTGTGGATGCGGACCAGATTGGCCCGGTGCTGGGCGTTGTTTTCGATGGTGAAGTTGGTCAGGGACGGCAGGTAGCGGTCGTCGGAGTACTCCACCGGGTGTCCCCCGGCGGTTGAGGTGAGCCGGCGTTCGCGCAGCAGCGGAGTTCCGGGCTCCTGGTGCAGCAGTTCGGCGTCCCTGTCCGTGGCGGCCACCGCGTCAATGGTGTGGCGTGCGCTGCTCAGGTCCGCGCCATGCCGCTTTAGATAGGCAAAGATGGACCCGCTGTCGGTGTCGAAGTCGAAGAGCAACCGGCCGACGTCGGGAATGAACGTCGTGCGCTCGATCATGGCCGGCGTGCCATCCAGGAATCGCACCCGGAACACCTCGACCGCCTGCGCACCGTCGTCCAGCATCAATTGCGCGGCAGCCGCCGGGGACGCGGCCCGGCGTGCCACCTCCAGCGTGTGCTGGCCCGGGACCTTGCCCAGCGTTTGGGCCCACTCCGTGAACGACATGAAGGTGGAAAAGGACTGGGACTGGACCTGACCCCGGACCATCGGCGGGCGGCCCCTCCCGCCGATCACGGCTCCCTCGGAGCGCAGCGCCGCGAGTGCCTGCCGTACCGGTCCGCGCGAAGTGCCGAACTCCCTGCACAGCTCGGCCTCGCTGGGCAACTGCGAGCCCGGCGCCCAGATACCTTCGGTGATCCGTTGCCGGAATTCGTGGCTGAGCCGTTGATGCAGGGGGAGGTTAACGACGTCGTCCATGGGTTGATCATACAAGTTCAATGGCACTCGCAACGCCCCGAATTCGGGGGTGCTGGATGAACGGGCGATGAATTCGCACTGTCAGATTTGAACGTCTGGTGAACTTGTATGTATAAGTGCCGAATCCGCTTGTGGCAGGCTCAGCCGGGGCGGCACGATCGGAAGCGTGACCAAGCCAAACGACCTTGTGACCCCGGTCGACGTCGTCATTGTCGGAGCCGGAATTGTGGGACTTGCCCATGCGGCACGTGCCGTCGACCGCGGACTGACCGTTGCCGTGATCGAACGTGATGAGCATGCCGTTGGCGCCTCCGTGCGCAACTTCGGCCACTGCTGCATCACCGGCCAAAGCGGCGAACTGTACGACCTCGCGATGAACGGGCGCCGGCACTGGCTGGACTACGCCACCAAGGCGGGATTTACGGCCGCCGAAACAGGGGCGCTGGTGGTGGCCCGGACTGACATCGAGATGCAAGTGCTGCGCGAACTTGGCCGTAGCCGCGAACCCGGGCAAATCACCCTTTTGCCGAGTGATGACGTCGTCAGCCATCTGCAAGCAAGAGGCGGGCAGCCGGACCCGCGGATCATCGGCGGTGCTTTCCTGCGCGACGATCTGCGGGTGGATCCGCGCACTACAGTCCACCGGTTGGCCGCGTGGCTGGCCGGACAAGGCGTCACGTTCCACTGGAAGACCAGCGCCCTGGGATTCGCCGACGGTGCGGTGCACACCAGCCGGGGCGCCGTCACCGGCGACCACGTGATTGTCTGCGTCGGCCACGATCTCGATTACCTCTTCCCCGAGGCCGCCGCCGATCACAGGATCCAACGCTGCACGCTGCAGATGTCCCGCGCCATGCCTGAAGCCGGTTTGGACCTCACTCCGGCGGTGCTCACCGGAACGTCGATGCTCCGTTACGGCGCCTTCGCATCCATGCCGTCCGCCGATGCGCTGCAGGCCGACGCCGACCCGCTGCTGCAGCAGATCGGCGCCAACGTGATGTTCACCCAGCAGCCGGACGGAAGCCTGCTGCTGGGCGATTCGCATTCCTATCAGCACACCGCTGCACCGTTCCTTGCCGAGTCCATCGCCGAACGGCTGAACCAGGAAATCAGCGCTCTGCTGGGAATCGAGCTGGCCGTGGCTGAGCGGTGGCAGGGCGTGTATGCCTCCAGCGATGCCGGGCCGTTGTTCGTCGAAGAAGTCCAGCGAGGCGTCACCGCCGTCTCCGTCACCTCCGGGGTCGGGATGACCGTCTCCTTTGGGCTGGCCGAACGCACCCTCGAATCCATGTACCCGTCCGAGCTGTACCTCAACCAATCCGTTCTTGTGAGGAATCCATGAAAAAGCAGCACCTCTCGCTCGTCTCCCTCGCCGCCGTCGTCGGCCTTGCCGTGACTGGTTGCGGCGGCGGGACACAAGCCGCCCGGGACCGCCCGACCTGCCCCGATGGAGAGATCCAATTCGGCATTGAACCGTACGAGGACCCCTCCAAGCTGAAACCCGCCTACAAAGTCCTGGCCAACGCGCTGGAAGACGAGCTCAACTGCCCGGTCAACGTCGAGGTTGTCGCCGACTATTCGGCCGAAGTCCTCGCCATGCAGAACGGAAAGCTCGACCTGGGGCAATTCGGTCCCATCGGATACGTATTCGCCAGCAACCGGGCCAACGCAGAGCCGCTGGTGTCCTTCGGCACCTCGGATGGCAAACTCAGCACCTACACCGCCGGAATCTGGGTGCCGGAGGACTCGAAAATCGAGAACATCGAGGACCTTCAGGGCAAGTCCCTGGCGCTGGGCGGTGTTGGATCCACCTCAGGCGATGTGCTGCCGCGCTACGCACTGAACAAGGCGGGCATCCAGGAAAGCGACCTGAAAATGGACTACACCGGCGGCCACCCCGAGGCGCTGCTGTCCCTGGTCAACGGCGCCGTCGACGCCGCGCAGATCAATTCCCAAACGCTGGCCACGGCCAAGTCCGAGGGAACGATCGACCCGGACAAGTACAAGCAGATCTGGAAGTCAGAGCCGATTCCCAATGACCCGATCACGGTCCGTGGCGACATGGACCCCGAATTCAAGAAGGCAGTGGAAGAGGCGCTGCTGGACCTCGATCCGTCCGCGGTCAAAAAGGTCGGCAAGTTCCTCGACGTATCGCCTCCCGGCCCCTTGGTCGAGGTGGACAAAAAGACCTACGCGCCGCTGTTTGACCTGGCGGAAACCATGAACCTGACAGAGGAGAGCCTCTAATGAATATGACGATGACGGCCCCCGAAGTGAGCACGACGGCGCTGAGCGTCCGCGGCCTGGTCAAAAGCTATGGCGGTCGACCGGTGCTGACCGGCGTCGACTTTGATGTCCGTTACGGGGAAATCGTGGCCTTGCTGGGCGCCAACGGGTCCGGCAAGTCCACTGCGCTGCAGTGCATCATGGGGCTGGCCGACCCCGACGACGGCGGCATCCGTCTCGGTGGTGCCGACCTGGGGCCGCTGCGCGGCCGCGAACTGGCCGCCGCCCGGCAGCAGGCCGCCATGGTGTTCCAGAAAGTCCATCTGGTGCCTCGGTTATCCGCCGTGGACAACGTCTGCGCCGGCGCACTGCACCGGATGCCCGGGTGGCGGTCGATGCTGCCACAGCTGTACCCCCGGCAGATCCGCGAAGAAGCCATGGCCTGCCTGGACCGAACGGGGATGGCCGGCCGGGCGCTGGAACAGGTCGGACGGCTCTCCGGGGGCCAGCAGCAGCGGGTGGCCATCGCCCGGTCGCTGTGCCAACGGGCGACGGTGGTGCTGGCGGACGAACCCGTCTCCGCACTGGATCCGCACGCCGCCGAACAGGTGATGTCGTTACTGGCCGATCTCGCACATACGGAGCACCTCGCTGTAGCCACCGTGCTGCACCAGCCGGACCTGGCCCGCCGCTATGCGGACCGCGCGGTTGGGCTGCTGGAAGGCCAAGTGGACTTCGACGTCGCCCCCGCCGACCTGACCGGCGAACACCTTGAACCGCTCTACCTACCGGACCGGGTGGCAGCATGACCACCGCTGAAACCCGGACGCCACGACGACTGCCCGTACCATCGAAGCCCCGCCGCGGGCTCCGCACCTCCCGCCTGGTGCTGGCCGCCGTCGTCATCGTTGTACTGCACCTGCTGGCTTTCCAAGGCACCGGTTTCCGCCCGGTTGTATTGGTGGAGGGCTGGCAGGGCATGGCCGGATTCCTCGCAGAGGCATTTCCCCCGGACCTGGACTGGGAAACGGTGCTGCGGCCCGGCCTGGAGGCCACTGTCGTCACCCTGTGGATCGGGCTGCTCGGCACCACCATGTCAATACCCACCGCGCTGCTCCTTGCCGTGCTCGGGTCCCGGACCACCGGTGCCCATCCTCTGGTGTACCAGGCGGCACGGTCGGTGCTGTCTTTCTTCCGGGCCGTACCGGACATTGTCTTCGCACTGATCTTCGTGACCGCCGTCGGGCTGGGGCCCTTCGCCGGTGTGCTGGCGCTGATTTGCCACAACACCGGCGTGATGGGGAAATTGTGGGCCGAATCCATGGAGGAGACCGACCAGGGCCCGCAGCAGGCCTTGCGCACCGCCGGCGCCAACCGGATGCAGCAGGCCGCCAACGCCACGCTGCCCATGGTGGTGCCGCAGTTCGTGGGGCTGCTGCTGTACCGTTTCGACGTGAATGTCCGGTCCTCGCTGGTGCTGGGACTCGTTGGCGCGGGAGGGATCGGGCTGCTGATCAACCAATCCATCAAGTCTTTCCAATTCGACGCAATGCTGACCCACATCATCGTGGTGCTTGTGCTGATTGTGGTCGTGGACCAGGTCTCGGCACTGGTACGCAAGCAACTCTCCGGGCCAAACAGTTGATTCCAGCCGCTGCAGCCATGTGGTTGACACTGCTGGAGCGAAGTAGAAGACTAAAGGTGGTGTCGGACTGCGGCAGCCCCGGGCTCCAACTTTTAGCCGCTTCGAGCGGCCATCCGCCGAGAGGCGCTCCCAGTCCGACACCACTTTTATGCCCTGATTCCCCGGCCGAAGTAGAGTAGTTCCGGGCAGTCCTTTTGCCTGCTGCCTGTTGAACCCGAAAAGCCTGGTGATGATGTGAAGTTGCGCCTCTTCCCACAGGAGAACGCTGGACTGGACCTGCTGTCCGAGATGGCCTCCCAAGTGGTGCTGGGGGTGCAGACCCTGTCGGAGCTGCTGGGCGCTTCGAAAGACGACCTCGACCGGTTGGCCGAAGAGCTGCACCAGCACGAGGCGAAATCCACCGACCTGCTGTACGCGCTGATGACCTCGATGCGGACCAGCTTCATCAACCCCCTGCCCCGCGAGGACATGTACGCCCTGTCCCGGTACCTCAATGAGGCGATGGAGAAGCTCGACGGCGCGGCGGAGTTGATCGCCTTGTACCGGTTGGACCGGCTCTCTTCGCGGGCATCGGAGCAGCTGGAGGTGATTGGCCGGCAGGCCGAACTGACGGCTAGAGCCATGCAGCAGCTGGGTGAGCTGGACGACCTGGAGGACTACTGGCTGGATGTGCTCCGGCTCTCCAAACGGGCCGAACGGACACACCGTACCTACGTTTACGAACTGCTCTCCGAGCATAAGGCCATCCCCTACGCCCGGCATCGGGATGTGGCCAATCAGCTGGTCGACGTCACCAAGGATATGCGCCGCGTAGCCACGCACGTGGGCAGCATCATCGTCAAGGAATCGTAAGCGTGGAGCTGTTCCTGCTGGTGGTCGTGGTCGGCTTTGCCGGCACCTTCGCCTTCATTAACGGGTTCCACGATGCATCCAATTCGGTGACGACGGCGGTGCGCACCCGCGCCCTGACTCCCACCGTGGCCGTTCTGTTAGCCTCTATCTTCAACCTCACCGGTGCCCTGCTCGGAACCACGCTGGCGCTGTTGATCAGCGACGAGTGGATTGTGCTTCCCCCCGGTGCCGATGGGCTGGGTATCCTGGTCGCCGCGCTGGCCAGCGCCTGCCTGTGGGGATTGTTCACCTGGTGGCGGGGCTACCCGTCGTCGTCGACCCATGCCCTGCTGGGCGGTCTGGTCGGTGCCGGCTTCGCGTCCACGCTGGTGGGCGGGCACACCGTGGCAGGTGCCGATCTATGGCTGCGGGTCGGGCTGCCGCTGCTGCTCTCTCCGGTGCTGGCCTTCGGGCTGGCGTACCTGCTGGTCTTTCCCATCACATGGCTGGCCCGCTACAGCCAGCCTCGCAGGATCAACCGGCGCTTCCGGATGGCACAGTCGGTGTCCGCCGCGGCATTCGCCCTCGGCCACGGATTGCAGGACGGGCAGCGTTCCATGGCCGTCATTATGCTGGCGCTGATCGCCGGTGGGTGGGCCACCGGTACGGGCATTCCGCTCTGGGTGCAACTGCTCGCCGGGACCGCGCTGGCCACCGGGACGCTGTTCGGAGGATGGCGGATCGCCCAAACGCTCGGCCGGAGGCTGGTGCGGATCGACCCGCTCCGCGGCAGCGTGGCCCAGGGCCTGGGCGCTCTGATGCTGTTCGTGGGGGCCATCGGCCTGCACATGCCGCTGTCCAGCACCCACACCATCAGTTCCGCGATTGTCGGGGCCGGGGCCAACCAACGCTTCGATTCGGTGAACGTGGCGCTGGTACTTAAGGTGGTCGCTGTCTGGGCGGTGACCGCCGTGGCGACCGGTCTGCTCGGCGGGGTGTTCTACCTCGCGCTCAATCCGGTCTTGTGAGAGGTCTATAGAACGCCTTGGCCGGAGTCGCCAACCGGCAGGGGCTCAAGCCGCGTCACCTCGGCCGGTCCGGTGACCTTGCCTTCAAGCGATGCGTTGAGCCGGGCCACCGCCTCACCCTCGCCGTGGGCATCGAGCAACGCTGCAGATTCCCATTTCTCGATCATCACGATGGTGTTGCCGTCCTGGTGCTTGTGGATCGCGTAGAGCTCGCACCCCTGCTCCCGGTGGACTTCCTGGATCGCGGGAACCAGGGCCTCATACACCGCCTCGAACTGGCCCGGAACGGGGCGGAAAATCGCTGTGACAACAACCGGATCAGACATGAATCAACCTTTCGGACAGTGAACGCCAGCTTCCAGACTACCTGTGCCGGATGGGGACGGAGCCGGGCTGCGCCGCTGACTGGCGGGGACGGAGCCGGGCTGCGCCGCTGGCCGGAGGGGACGGCGCGCCATGCGGCGCTGACCGGAGGGAACGGGCTACCCGAAGCGGCCGGACACGTAGTCTTCGGTGGACTTCTCGCGCGGATTGTTGAAGATATCGGTGGTATCGGAGTACTCAATCAGCCGGCCCGGCTCGCCTGCGCCGGCGATGTTGAAGAACGCCGTCCGCTCGGAAACCCGTGCCGCCTGCTGCATATTGTGTGTCACGATCACCACGGTATAGTCCTTCTCCAACTCCGCGATCAGGTCCTCGATCGCCATCGTGGAGATCGGGTCGAGGGCCGAACAGGGTTCGTCCATCAGGATCACCTCGGGCTCCACCGCGATCGCCCGGGCAATACACAACCGCTGCTGCTGCCCGCCGGAAAGGCCCGATCCCGGCTTCTGCAACCGGTCCTTGACCTCCTTCCACAGGTTCGCACCACGCAGGGAACGTTCCACCAAGTCATCGGCATCGCTGGAGGAAATCCGCTTGTTGTTCAGCTTCACCCCGGCCAGCACATTGTCCCGGATGGACATCGTCGGAAATGGATTGGCTCGCTGGAAGACCATGCCGATCCGGCTCCGCACCGTTACCGGGTCCACACCCGGCCCGTAGAGATTGTCGCCGTCGAGCAGGACGTCACCTTCCACCCGGGCGCCGGGAATCACCTCGTGCATGCGGTTCAAGGTCCGCAGGAAGGTGGACTTCCCACATCCCGAGGGGCCGATAAATGCGGTCACGGACCGGGGTGCGATATCCAAGGTGACATCTTCGACGGCCTTGAAATCGCCGTAGAAAACGTTGAGGTCTTTGACGCTGATTCGCTTCGACACTTAATTCCTTACTGCGGTTGCTCGCCTGCTGCCTATCGGCCCGTCCTGGGCGCGAAGAACCTGGCGATCAAACGGGCTGCCAGATTCAGCAGCATGACGAATAGGATCAGGATCAACGCCGCCGCCCATGCCCGCTGGTCGCTAGGCTCAACGTTGGTGGGCGACGTCGGCGTCCTGATTTGGTAGTAGATGAATGTGGGCAATGAGGCCATCCAGCCTGAGAACACATTCCAGTTTATCGAAGTCGCAAATCCAGCGGTGACAAGGATCGGCGCGGTCTCTCCGACCACCCGGGCAATGGCCAGGGTGACGCCGGAGGCAATACCCGAGATCGCCGTCGGAATCACCACCTTGGTGATGGTCCGCCACTTGCGCACACCCAGCGCATAGGAAGCCTCCCGCAGCTCGTTGGGGACGATCCGCAGCATCTCCTCCGTCGAACGGACCACCACCGGAATCATCAGCACCGACAACGCCACAGCAGCGACGAAGCCGGTCCTGGTGGCGGGACCGAAGACCATGCCGAACAGGGCCGCGGCAAACAGGCCGGCCACGATCGAGGGAATGCCGGTCATCACGTCCACGAAGAAGGTGATAGCCCGGCTCAATGGACCGCCGGTGCCGTACTCCACTAAGTAAATGGCCGACATCAGGCCAATCGGAACTGAAATCAACGTAGCCACCAACGAAATCTGCAGCGTGCCGACGATGGCATGATAGGCGCCGCCCAGCACCGGCGTGCCCTCGGCCACGGTCCGATTGTCGACGGCGCCGGTCACGCCGCTCATCGACGTCCACAGGAAGTTGGAGGTCAGCCCCGGCAGACCCCGTTCCAGCACCGTCCAGATCACTGACACCAGCGGGATCAGGGCAAGAATGAACGCTCCGTAGACCACGTACCTGATCATCCGATTGCCGGCATGCCGGCTTCCTTCGACCAACAGGGTGATCAGCCATGCGCCGATGACGAACAGGACGGCTGTGAATACCATCCACAGCACCACGTTGAAGCCGATCAGGGTGGCGGCAGCGGCTGCCGCGATAGCAGCGGGGAAGAGCACCGCCAGCAGGGCGAACCGCGGCAGCCGGTTCCTGGTCAGCTGGGACTGGTGTTGTTTTGCATCCACCTTGAGCATTAGTTGGCTCCCGAGAATTCTTTGTGGCGGCTGATGACCCACCGGGCGAGCATATTGACCGCCAGGGTGATGACGAACAGCACCAGGCCTGCAGCGATGAGTTCACTGAGCCGCAGATTGTAGGCTTCGGGGAAGTTCAGCGCGATTTCGGCGGCTATCGTTTGATTTCCGCTCTGGATCAAGCTAGCCGTCAGGGCACCCGGGGACAGCACCAAGGCGATCGCCATCGTCTCGCCCAAGGCCCGTCCCAGTCCCAGCATCGCTGCGCTGATGATGCCTGGCCGGGCAAAGGGAAGTACAGCCATCTTGATCATCTCCCACTGCGTGGCGCCCATGGCCAAGGCGGCTTCTTCGTGGAGCTTCGGCGTCTGCAGGAAGATTTCGCGGGTCAGCGCGGTGATGATGGGTAGCACCATCACCGCCAGCACAATTCCGGCAGTCAACATGGTGCGGCCCGTCTGGCTGGCCGGACCGGCGAAGACCGGTATCCAGCCGAGGTTTGCAGCCAGCCAGTCGTACGCCGTCGTCAGCAGCGGGGCGAGAAAGATGTAACCCCAGGCGCCATAAATCACCGACGGAATTGCGGCCAGCAGGTCAATCAGATAGCCGAAGCCCAATGCCAGTCTGCGGGGGGCGAAGTGCGAAATGAACAGGGCGACAAAGATACCGACCGGGGTGGCCAAAGCCATCGCGATGGCCGCGGCAATCAAGGTTCCGATCACGATGGGCCAGATGTAGGACCAGAAACCGGCGCCGCCGGTGACTTCTTCTGCCTGGGCCTGGAACGCGGGTATGGATTGCACCAGCAGGAACGCAGCGACGCTGAACAGCACCACCAGGATGAGGCAGCCGGCTGCCAGCGTGGCGAGGTGGAAGGCTTTGTCAGACGAGCGGCCGGAGCCTCTCCTGGCCAGAGTATTGGTTGACACGTAAGGACCTTTGGATCACGGGGACTCGACGGTGGCCGGCGACGGGTTCCGCCGCGCGGGGCGGGGCGCCCACCGCCGGAAAGCCCCGTCCGGCATTGCTGCGTTCCGAACGGGGCACCGGCGAATTACTAAGAGGTGGCGCTGATGGAATCAATCGCCTTCTGTGCCTGCTGCCGCAGGTTGTCCGAGATCGGCGCGTTGCCGGCGGACTTGGCTGCGTCCTGCTGGCCTTTCTCGCTGATCGCGTAGCTGCCGAAGGCCTTGACCAGATCAGCAGTCTGCTGGTTCTCGTACTCCGAGCAGTAGATGTGGTACGAGACCAGCACGATCGGGTAGGCACCCGATTCTGTGGTGTCACGCTTCAGGTCCAGGGACATGTCCTGATCGGAACGCCCCTCCACCGGGGTGGCCGCCTCGACGGCCTTGGAAGCTGCCTCGGCGTTCAATTCCACATATTCCTCGCCGACCTTCACCTTGGCTTTGCCCAGGTCGCCGACGGCGGACGCGTCGCTGTAGGTGATGGCTCCCTTGGTCGAAGACGTGGTTGCCACCACGCCGCTGGTCCCCTGGGCGCTCTCTGCCACGATGTCGGACGGCCAATTGCCGGAGACCTCGTAGGGCCATGCCTGAGGCGCCGCGACGGACAGGTAGTCCACGAAATTCTCGGTGGTGCCGGAATCATCCGAGCGGTGCACGACGGTGATCGGCAGGTCCGGCAGATCCACATCCGGGTTCTGGGATGCGATCGCCTTATCGTTCCACTTCTTGATGTCGCCGTTGAAGATCGACGCGATGGTGTTTGCGTCCAGCTTCAGCGAATCGATACCGGGCAGGTTGAAGGCCACCGCGATCGGCGAGACGTAGGCGGGGATGTTCAGTGCACCCTCGGGGCCGCAGATTTCCTTTGAGGCGGCGTATTCCTTGTCGTCGAGGTACGAATCCGAGCCGGCGAACTGCACGCCTTCGGACAGGAACGCCTCGCGGCCGGCGCCTGAGCCGTCCGGTGAGTATTGGACCTGGGCTTCGGGGTACATCTCCTCGAAACCGGCCTTCCAGGCGGTCATTGCCGCCTGCTGCGATGACGCCCCGGCGCCGGTGAGAGTGCCGGTCACCGAAGCCCCGGCGGAGGCGCTGTTGCCGGCCGGGTCCGGATTGGTGCCGGTTGCGTTGTCGGTTCCGCAGGCGGTCAGTACCAGTGCGCCTGCTGCAAGAAGTGCCGCTGGGCGGCCATAGCGAAGAGCCTTCACGTGTCAGTGCCCCTTCCAAGGATTAGCCACATTCGGTGCGGATGATCCGCATTGGTTGTACTCGTGTGCTGTACAACTACGAAGCTATGAGCCTTAGGTAACGGAAGGGGCGGCGCCAGGCAAACTTCAGGTGAACAACCGGCGCATTCTTGGTTGACATCGGCGCCAGGCCTCTTGACCCGGTGCGCCGGGCAGGCTATGGGGCGTCTGCGCTGCACCGGGGACGGCTGTTGGAACCAGGGTGGATAGGAAACGAGTGGCCGACGGCTGAATTCCACCGAGGGAGCCCCATACCCGCGACGTAGCCCGTTGCAACGGGCTACGTCGCTGGGAAGTCGCTACCTCGGTGAGTGGTGCCGATCAGCGAACCGCAACGTACCCGCACGTGCTCCCGGGGAGTACGGCGGAGGTCCCGAACCGCAGGCTAGGTGATGGTTCCGGGCCGCCGCCCGGGTTTAGCCGAAGCGGCCGGAGACGTAGTCTTCGGTGGACTTCTCACGGGGATTGTTGAAAATCTCCGTGGTGTCCGAGTATTCAATCAGCCGACCAGGGTCGCCAGTGCCGGCGATGTTGAAGAAAGCAGTCTTCTCGGACACGCGCGCGGCCTGCTGCATATTGTGGGTGACGATGACGACGGTGTAGTTGTCCTTGAGCTCGTCGATCAGGTCTTCCACCGCCAGTGTGGAGATGGGGTCGAGGGCCGAACACGGCTCGTCCATCAGGATCACCTCGGGCTCCACAGCGATGGCCCGGGCGATGCACAGCCGCTGCTGCTGCCCGCCGGACAGTCCTGAACCGGGCTTGTCCAGCCGGTCCTTGACCTCTTTCCACAGGTTCGCGCCGCGGAGCGAACGTTCCACCAGTGCGTCCGATTCGGCACGGGATATGCGCTTGTTGTTCAGTTTCACCCCGGCCAGCACGTTGTCCCGGATGGACATGGTCGGGAACGGGTTGGGCCGTTGGAAGACCATACCGATCTGGCTGCGCACCGTCACCGGGTCGACTCCGGCCCCATACAGATCGTCCCCGTCGAGCAGGACCTGCCCTTCCACCCGGGCGCCGGGAATCACTTCATGCATCCGGTTCAGGGTCCGCAGGAAGGTCGACTTCCCGCAACCGGATGGACCGATGAAGGCGGTCACGGAGCGTGCTTCGACCCGGATGGTGACGTCTTCGACTGCCTTGAAGTCGCCGTAGAAGACGTTCAGGTCCTGTACGTCAATACGCTTGGACAATGGAAATCCTTTACTGGTTTCTCAGCCGGGTTCGCCGGTTCAGCGGCCGGTCTTGGGTGCGAAGAACCGGGCAATCAACCGTGCCGCCAGGTTGAGCAGCATCACGAGGATGATCAGCAGCAGCGCCGCTGCCCAGGCACGCTGGGCGCTGGGATCCGGATTCGACGGCGATGTGGGCGTGATGATCTGGGTATA
The DNA here is from genome assembly GCF_000430705.1 of Arthrobacter castelli DSM 16402. Classification (GTDB taxonomy): domain Bacteria; phylum Actinomycetota; class Actinomycetes; order Actinomycetales; family Micrococcaceae; genus Arthrobacter_C; species Arthrobacter_C castelli. The sequence goes on along the minus strand of NZ_AUMN01000029.1, from coordinate 8,493 downwards.
AATGAAGGTGGGAAGCGACGCCATCCAACCGGAAAACACGTTGAAGTTGATCGATGTCGCGAATCCGGCGGTCACCAGGATGGGGGCGGTTTCGCCCACCACTCGCGCAATGGCCAAGGTGACACCGGATGCAATACCCGAGATCGCCGTCGGAATCACCACCTTGGTGATGGTCCGCCACTTGCGCACACCCAGCGCATAAGAAGCCTCACGCAGCTCGTTGGGCACAATGCGCAGCATCTCCTCCGTGGAACGGACCACCACCGGAATCATCAGCACCGACAACGCCACAGCAGCAACGATGCCGGTTTTGGTCCCGGGGCCAAAGACGACGGCGAAGAACGCCACCGCGAAGAGGCCGGCCACAATGGAAGGGATACCGGTCATCACATCGACGAAGAAGGTGATGGCCTTCGCCAGCCGGCCGCCTTCCGAGTATTCGACCAGGTAAACCGCAGCCAGCAGCCCCACCGGAACTGAGATCAGCGTGGCCCATAAGGTCATCAGCAGGGTGCCGACAATCGCGTGGTAGACGCCGCCGACCACCGGTGCCTCGCCCGCGGCCGCAGCGTCATCGAATTGGCCGGTTACCCCGTTCATTGAGTAGAAGAGGAAATCGAAGGTCAATCCAGGGATGCCGTTGACCAGCACGGTCCAGATCACCGAAATGAGCGGCAATAGAGCAATCAGGAAGGACCCGAACACCAAGCACGTGGCGAGCTTGTCCTTTGCCTGGCGCGCCCCTTCGACGGCCGCCGATATTCCGGTCAGGCCGACGGTAAACAGGATCGCTGCCAGCACGCCCCAACCGAAGGCGCTGAAACCGACCAGGGTCATGATCGCCGCGGCCAGGACCACCGCTGCTGCCACCACCACCCAGGGGGTGTACTTGGGCAGTTGCCCTCTGGTGAGGTTCGACTTTCTGCGGGTCGTCATGGTGTTGGTCATGCGTTGGCTCCAGAGAAGTCCTTGTTCCGGGTGATGACCCAGCGGGCGACCATGTTGACGGCCAGCGTGATGATGAACAGCAGCAGGCCCGCCGCGATCAGCTCAGCCAGGCGAAGCCCATATGCCTCCGGGTAATTGAGGGCAATTTCTGCAGCAATGGTGGAGTTGCCGGTCTGGATCAAGCTGAGAATCAGCGGACCGGTCGACAGCACCAACGCGACCGCCATCGTCTCACCCAGCGCGCGTCCCAGTCCGAGCATCACTGCGCTGATCACTCCCGGACGGCCGAAGGGGATCACGGTCATCCGGATCATTTCCCACCGCGTTGCTCCCAGCGCCAAGGCCGCTTCTTCGTGGAGTTTCGGCGTCTGCAGGAAGATTTCCCGGGAAATCGAGGTGATAATCGGCAGGATCATCACGGCCAGCACGATACCGGCGGTCAGCATCGTTTTACCGGTGGCCGACGCCGGACCGGCGAAGATCGGTATCCAACCGGCATATTCCGCCAGCCACTCGTACATCGGCTCCAGTTGCACCGCCAGGAAGGTAATGCCCCAGACACCGTAAATCACTGACGGGATGGCGGCCAGCAGATCAATGACGTAGCCCAGCCCCTGTGACAGCCTGCGCGGGGCATAATGCGAAATGAACAACGCCACGCCCAAGGCCACCGGGGTGGCGAGGATCAGTGCGATGGCCGCGGCAATCACCGTGCCGACGATGATAGGCCAGATGTAGGACCAGAATCCTTCGCCGCCGGTGATTTCCGACGGATCGGCGAAGAAGGCCGGCAGCGCCTGGATCAGCAGGAAGACGGCCACGCTGAACAGCACGACCAGGATCAGCACGCCGGCCATCAGTGCGGTGGTGGAAAATATCCTGTCCCCGGCTCGGGAGGTTTGCTTCGACATTACGGGGCGACCTCCACCGAATTAACCGCCTGCAGGGCCTGTTTGGCGAGACCGCGGGGAATCGGAGCGCTGCTGGCGGCCTCCTGGGCGTCCTGCTGTCCCTGCCTGCTCAACACGTAGGACTCGAATTCCTTGAGCAGTTTCACCGTCTTTTCCGACTCATACTGCGTACAGACGATGTGGTACGAGACGAGCACAATGGGATAGGCCCCGGATTTGGTGGTGGAGCGGTCGAGCTCAAGTGCAATGTCGTGCTTGGCGCGGCCCTCCACGCGGGTGGCTTCTTCCACCGCGTTGGAGGCCGCCTCAGGCGTGACCGGAACGTACTCGTCGCCAACCTTCACGCTGACGGTGCTGACCGAATCGTCGACGGCGGAATCGTCCGCATAGGTGATGGCGCCGGGGGTGTTGGATACCACCTTAACCACCCCGGAGTTGCCTTTTGCGTTCTCGCCCTGCAGATTCGTCGGCCATGTGCCGCCGGGGTCTTCCGGCCATACCTTCGGGGCGGCGGCGGAGAGATAGTCGGTGAAGTTCTCGGTGGTTCCGGAGTCGTCGCTTCGGTTGACGGCCGTAATCTTCAGGTCCGGCAGGTCGACTCCCGGGTTCTGGCTGGCGATGGCCTCATGCTGCCAGTTGTTGATCTCGTTGCGGAAGATCAGCGCGATGGTTTTGGCATCCAGCTTCAGCTTCTCGACCCCCGGGATGTTGAAGGCCAGCGAGATAGGAGAGATGTACACCGGTATGTCGATGGCGCCTCCGGGGCCGCAGACTTCCTTGGACAGCTTCAGTTCCTTCTCGTCAAGGTAGGCGTCGGAACCGGCGAAATCCGCCGCGCCGGCCAGCAGGGCGCCACGGCCCGCTCCGGAGCCGTCGGGCGAGTACAGGATTGTCGCGCCGGGATGCTCGGCCATGAACCCCGTCTTCCACGCATTCATCGCTGAGGCCTGGGCCGAGGACCCGACACCCGTCAACGTGCCGGCCAGGCCCTCTCCCTGGTAAGCCCTGTCTGCTCCGGGGGTCTCGCCGGTCGGATTATCCGAACCGCAACCCGTCAAAACCACCGCACCCGCCGCCAACATGGCGGCCACAACGCGCAGGCGGGATGCCTTCACGGGCGATGCCCCTTTCATTCGTTGTCTGCATCCGGGCACCGCTGTACCCGCAACCACCACCGTGAACAACCCAGATGAACAAAAGGTTAACTACAAGCCAGGACCGGTGAACAGCAGTCAATAACCTGGCGTAAGCCTACTAAACCCCTTGTCTCACCTCCAGCACGTGAGTCATTCGCGCCCGTCTGTGTACCGTCGTTGTGTCCAATAGAGTGAACCCATGGCCACCTCCGGTTCACGGGCAAAGCGGCCCGCGTCGTTCCTGCGACGCCGGGCCAAGGTTGGCCTGCTCCGAAGCCGGAATTCCGTCTGGCCGGCCCTGCAGATCACGGTGTGCAGCGTCGGCGCTTACGCCTTCGCTCAGTATGTCCTCGGCCATGAGGGTCCGCTGTTCGCTGCAACATCCTCCATCATCGCCCTTGGCTTCTCCCGGGACCCGAGAATCCGCAAGGTGCTGGAGGTCGCGGCGGGCTGCACGTTGGGCATCGTCGTCGGAGATTCGCTGCTGCACCTTCTCGGCGTCGGATTGTGGCAGGCCGCCGTCGTGATTTTCATCTCCGTCATGCTGGCCCGCTTCCTGGACAGTGGCAGCATTTTCACCACCCAGCTGGGGCTGCAGGCGTTGCTGGTGGTGCTGTTGCCCGCGCCCGACGGCGGCCCGTTCACCCGCAGCCTCGATGCCGTCGTCGGCGGTGCGTTCGCGCTGTTGATCACCATGCTGGTGCCCCGGGACCCCCGCCGTGAACCAAAAGTGAGTCTCCGCGAGCTGCTGGATGAGCTGGCGAAGGTGCTTCGTGAGACGGCGGAAGCAGTCACTCGCAGCGACTCCACCCGGGCCTGGCACGCGCTGGTCCGGGCACGGAACTGCCAGCCCCTGGTCGACCGCCTCTCCGGCACCCTCCGGTCCTCCCGGGAGGTGGCCACGATCTCTCCGGCCAACCGGCGGCACCGCGGCGAGGTGGAACGGTTGGAGAAAGCGCTGCACCATATCGATCTGGCAGTGCGCAACAGCCGAGTATTCAGCCGGAGGCTGGCGTCGGTGATCAACAACGCTGCCCTGACCGAGGAGGCGATGGAGAATCTGGGCGCGTTGATCGAGGACACCGCCGACGGAGTGAGGATCCTGGCCGCGGCACTGTCGGAGACCGAAGCAGGGTCGCAGGAAAGCTACCTGCGCCGCGCCCGCAATGAGCTCGAGGCCGTAGCGGTCAGCCTGCATCCGAATCTGTTGTCGATCAAGCGTCTCGAGGGCGAGGGCCTGGTGCTGCTTTATCGGCCGATGATTGTCGACTTGCTTGAGGCCACCGGCCTGGACCACGAGGACGCGCAAAGCTACCTGCCGGAGCTGTAGCAGCGCCCGTCAGGCGGCGTCCCGCAAGCCCGGTCCTTCACGCAGTACCTCGATCAGCACCGCCGGGTGGTTGGTGATGATGCCATCCACGCCGATCCCTGCGAGTTCACCCATCCGCGCTGGATCGTCAACTGTGTAAGGCCAGGTGACCATCCCGTATTCGTGCACGGTGTCGATGAATTCGGCGTCCACCTGATTGTGGTTGGGGTTGATCTGGTCTGCCCATGTGGACAGCTCAGCCATTTCCGCTTCCGACGGCGGCCCGCCCAGCAGCCCTGCCGGAACCTTGGGAGCCAGGGAGTTGAATTGGGCCATGAAGTCCCAGTTGAAGGACTGCACAATGAGCCGTCCGGAGCGGGGGTTCGCCCGCAGCCAACCCTCGCCGTCGAGCTCGGCGACGATGGCTTCTGCGATGCCGGGATACAGCGCGGGGCTCTTGACCTCCAACAGCAGACCGGCGCGGCCGCGCAGCGTGTCGAGCACCTCCTCCAGGGTGGGGATCCTGGTGCCGGCGTATTCGTCGCTGAACCAGGATCCGGCGTCGAGAGTGCGGATTTCGGCGAGGGTGAAGTCACCTACGTTATAGGGCGCGCGATCGGGGTATTTGCTTTCGACATCCGTCGTGCGGTCAAGGGTGGTGTCGTGAATGACAACCAACTCACCGTCCTTAGTCATCTGGACATCAACCTCCACAAAGTCGGCCTTTGTACCAAGTTCAACGGCGGGCAGCGTATTTTCGGGCGCCTGGGCGGAAGCGCCGCGGTGGGCGATCACAGTTGGTTCATCGTTCGGCGCCGCCGCAGGCCAGGCGTGGGCGGCGGCTGTCCCGGTGCTCAGCATCGCTGCCGTCAGCAAGCCTGTGATAAGGACACGGCTGCGGCGTGCGTGTGCTCCCCGGATGTTGGTCCCGGTCATGTCTGGCCTCCTGTATCTGTTCAACAACGCTCCTACCGTGCCACCCGGAAGTTCCGGGCAGCTGACGTGGCGTTGTCCTTCAGATGAACAGTGGCGGAAGGCCGGGTCTCGTCAGCCGAGAGCGTCAGGGTCCCGAATGGCGGGTCACCAGTGTGGCGTCGTAGGCGTTGAGCACCTCGCCGATGGGTTGGTAGAAGCTCACATTCGGTGCCGTGCGCTGCCCGCACCCTGTGGCCGCTCCGTGTTGTTTCATTTGCGCGCCGCTGACGATTCCGACGGCGTAGTTGCCCCGCATCACGGCGCCGCCGCTGTCGCCGGATTGCACACACGCGCTGAACCGGACCAGCCCGTAGACGATGTTGCCGTTGTAATTGACGGCCTGGTTGTAGCTCTGGATCGTTCCGCACGTCCAGCCGGTACTTTCACCACCCTTGCACACCCTCGAGCCGACCGGCGGCTCACGATGCCCGCGCACCACTCGCGCATACCCGTTGTACTTGTCGACTGCCGGCTGCGGGTTCCAGGCATTGGGCCGGTTGATTGTCATCGCGGCGTAGTCGTTGCCCGGGAAGCTGCGTCCTATGGTGTGGCCGATCCGGCTGCCATTGCGGATGGCTATTGGCCCGCCGGCCGCGCAGTGGCCTGCCGTCAGGAAGATCGACTCACCACTGGACGTCCTCGCGTTGAACCCAATGGAACATTGCTTGCCGTTACTGAGCGTGACCGGTTGCCCGCCGTAGAGGTACGCCGCTGAACGGGCCTGTGACCGGACCCGCTCGACGTCGACCCGGTGACCGAAACTTTGGGCCTTTTCAACGAATGCCCGGGTCTTCGCATCATCGGCGCCTGCCCGCACCATCAGCACGACCGAATTACGGTCCTGATCGACGTACCAGTTCTGTACCTGACCGGCCCCATGATTGACCGCGAAACGGGTCAGTTGAGACTGAACATCGGCCAGCTGCCAGGCGGCCGGCGCTGCATCGCGGCTCGGCGACCGGTCCTGGCCACCGGAATCGAAGCCGGCCGGATTCGATTGGGCCATCGACGCCCCGGAAGCGGCCAACGTGGTTGAAAACGCGATGGCGGCAAGTGTGACGGAAAGCGCGATGGCCAGCAGCAGGACACCATAGCTTCGTCGGGGCCGTAACCTGGCCATGATGACTCCCTTTCCCTGACCTGCAATTATCGAATGGTCCCGCCGCCCCTCGCGGGGCCGGCCTCACCCGGACGGTGGATGGTCGATACGGTCCAATGAGGCGAAGACAACCGTATTTGCCTGATATTCGCCGGCTGCCTCGTTTAGATCTCCGCAGGTGATGAGTCTCAAGCCGGCGTGGTCGATGTCGCCATACACCTTCTCAGTCGGAAAGGACTCCTTGGAGTACGAGGCGACCGTCTCGACCGTGAAGATCGCGATGAGCCCGTCCGCCCGGGTGACCCGCACCTCGTCGCCTTGCTGCAACGAGCTCAGCCGGTAGAAGACCCCAGTCCCGTCGTCAAGCGAGTCGACATGACCGGCTATCACGGCAGGACCCAGTTGCCCGGGAGCCGGCGAATGGCGGTACCAACCTGCCATATCCGCCTGCCCGGGCCGGGGCACCTCCATAGTCCCATCGGACTGCAAACCCAGGGTGAGCAGCCGGGAACCGGCCTCGATCGCGGGAATCGCCAACTGCACCGGCTGTGAATGGGACATAGTTGCCGCGGCGTCTTTCGTCGTCGGCCGCCTCAGCTGACGAACATCCTGGCCTTTGCGAGGTTCTTCGCCTGCACCAGACTGGCTTTTCTGAGCGGGCGAGGCAGCCTCCACCGGCTGCGGGCCACTGCCCTGTTCGTCATTCAGGGCAGCCACTATCAGAAAGGCACATCCCAGTGTGGCTAAAACGCCGACCAGGATACTCCCTGATCTCCAGCCGAGGCGCCCCGGCCTGCGGGCCAGGGATCTCAGCGTCGACAGCATCGTTGTTCACCTCATCGCGAATCGACAAGGTGGGCATAGACGACGACGTTGCCGGCCGGATCATCCGGGTGTAGCTTACCGCCACTGGTGATGAGCCGAAGCTCGGGACGATCCGTCTGCCCGTATACCTCAGACTCCGGTAACTTCCCTTCCGCATAGGTCTCGATCCGGCCGACGTCGAAGACGGCTTTGGACCCGTCCTCGCGCTTTACGGAAATCTTGTCCCCTTGCGCCAGATCACCCAGGTTTGAGAACACCCCGGGCTGATTCTCGGACTTGCGTATGTAACCGACTACTGTTGCGATGCCAACCTCTCCAGGCGTCACCGATTCGGTGAACCATCCGGCTCGCGCCGGTGCCGGGAGCTCGACGAAATCACCATCCTTTTTCGTCCCCAGCTCAAGGAGTTGTTCGCGAAGCCCCATAGCAGGCACCTTCAATGAGACCGGTTTAGACCGGTCCATCTCCGGGCCGGAATTCGCATCTGTCGATTCGGCTGAACCTGTGGGGTCCGCTTGCGCAGCTTCGCCTGATGCCGGCATCGAACCCGAATTAGCCGGGCCGAGGAGCGGACCGAATCCCAACCCCAGAATGAGGAATACGCTGCCGACGAGGGCCGCCGGGCCCATCAGGGACCGGCGACCGCTCCTGCGTCTCCTTTCCTTTTGGCTCATTCTTTCTCCATCTTCGCCACAATCGATGCCGTCGCCGGCTCCAAGCGCAGCCAAGCCCCAATAACGAGAGCTGTCAGCAACGTCAACAGGCCAGCGTTGAACAGCCATCCGCTATCCGAGGCCGACTGCGAAGCAAGACCGCCGTCGACACTACCCGCGGGCACCTTCCCTACTTGATGGTTGCCACCGGCATCCAAACCGTTTGGAAACAGGTTGGCGGGACCACCATTGTTCGTGGACAACGGCGGTGTAAATGCACCACCGACACCGGTCGCGGGATCAGACCCACCCACCGGAGCGTCTCCACTGCTCGGGTAAGAACCACCAGCCGAGTTGGATCCACCCGTTGGGTTTGATCCACCCGTTGAGCCATGGCCATCAGGAACGGTGCCATCGCTGCGCTCTGAACTCGCCACGGTGAAGTAAACCCGCTGAGAGGCCTGGACCTGTTCACCGTCTCCCGCTGTAGCTCCACTTACCGTCACAGGAAAGGCCCAGCCCGCTTCTTGAGCCGGGGCGGTGAATTCGGTTGTACACGTGGTCGACTCCCCCGGCGCCAAGGCATCCGAGGAACAGGCCAGCGAACCAACCGGGGACGTCCCAGTCAATTCACCCA
>NZ_AUMN01000028.1 GCF_000430705.1 Arthrobacter castelli DSM 16402 | reverse complement strand
CGCCCACCGGCCGGTGACGATGCCGGGGATGGTTTTCCGTATCACGGTGTGCCGAAGAATGTTCTCGTCCCCGGCGGTGAAGAGGCCTTGGATCGGGGGTGTGTGCCGTCGACGGTGGTGGTCGATCACGGCAAGCAGTATGTGTCTGATCATGTGATTGGTGCCTGCGCCCGGCTGGGGATTAATGTGCAGCCGGCGATTCCGCATAAGCCGACGGACAAACCGGCAGTGGAGCGGTTCTTCAGGACACTGCGGGAATCGTTCCTGCAGCACCTGCCTGCCTATAAGGGCCCGGACGTCTATTCACGTGGTAAGGATATCGAGGATCAGGCGTACTTGTTGGTCACGGAGATGGAGCAGCTGATCCGCGAATGGGTCGGGACCGTCTATCACGGAACGAAGCACTCGAGCCTGCAACTGCCCGACCTGCCGGGGATGTTCTTCTCCCCGGCGGAGTTGTTCGATATCGGCCGGGCCCGCACCGGTGTGCTGCGGCTTCCCGCCCGGCCGGAATTGGCCTATGAGTTCCTGCAGGTGCACTGGCGGACCATCCAGCATTACGGGGTGGAGGTCAAGGGCCAGATTTATAACGGGCCGGGACTGAATGGGTACCGGAACATCAAGTCCGCCTACCGCGGCCGTCACGCCGGCAAGTGGCCCTTCTTCTACGACGCCCACGACATCCGCCAGATCTACTTCCGCGACCCCGAGACCGGTGACTGGTCGGCACTGGAGTGGCAGTTCGCCCAGGGGCTGGATGCACCATTCAGCCAGGACGCGGCGGACTATGCTAAGACGGTTGCCATCCGGGAAAACCGTCACGTGGACCCGCATGAGGCGGTCGGTCAGCTGCTGGCCAGTTGGGCCAAGGGTGAGGTCGGCAGCCGCCGCGACCGATCACTGGCGCGCCGGCTCAGCGCCCAACGCACCACCGACCCGTCCCTCGACGACGAAAGCCGGCACGACGGCAAGGATCGTGAGGATGCACGCGTGGCGGCCTCCTATCCCGGTGTCATTGACTTGTTGAGCAGGCGCAGCCCGAAGAAACCTGAACCGGCCGGCAATCCGACCGGGCAGGAGGATGATGAGGGGTTGGATGTGTTTGAGAGGTATTACCGGGATCATCCCGAGGGCGGGTTGGAGTTCATGGAATGAGCACCAACATCTGGTCCCGTTGGTTGCGGGATAATCACCCGCGGGGGTTGGGGTTTTCCCATCGGTCGGGGTGGTTCGCCTTCGCCGAAGATCAGTCCCGCCGCCCGTTGCGGCGGTTGTCGATGGCGGAACTGTCGAAGCTGGGGGAGGAGGAGCGGGAGGATTATGATGAGTGCCGCCGGGTATGGAATGTGAATATGCCGGTGATCCGCACCCACCAACTGACCGCGGTGGTCAGTGTGTTGGATCAGGTGATGTATTCCAATGCCCGCGACGGCGGCCGGATCAAAGGCGGTGTCGCGATCGATGCTCCCCCGGGGTTGGGCAAGACCACGATCGCGGCCACCTACGCCCGACGTTTCCACCGCCGGCAGATCCGCCGACTGGGTGAGAGGACTTCGGCGGGGCATCAGCGGGTGCCGGTGGTGTTTGTGTCGTTGGCGGCGAATATGACATTGAAGTCGTTGAACCGGCAGATCGTGGAGTTTTACGGGCATCCGGCTATTGAGAAGCTCACGGCGGCGAAACTCGCCTCACTGGCCACCGAATATGTGGGCCGATGCGAGACGGGTCTGATCGTGGTTGATGATCTGCATTTTGTGGATTTCCGCCACCGGATGGGGGTGGAGGTGAGTAATCATTTGAAGTGGCTGGCCAACGAACTGCCGGTCACTTTCCTCTATACCGGCGTCGGATTAGCCTCGAAGGCGTTCTTCAATGAGGGGATGACCGGTGAGGGGGCGGCGATGGCGCAGACGGCGAGGCGGACGACGTTGTGCCCGGTCGAACCTTTTACCATCACCACTGATGCCGGGGCGAGGGCCTGGTCCGACGTGCTGGCCGCCATTGAGCAGCACATCATTCTCGCCGATGCCCGGGCCGGGATGCTCACTGATCATGCGGAGCTGATGTTCGAGCGGACGCAGGGTCATATCGCCTCGCTGGTGTCGCTGGTGGACCGGTGCTGTTTTATGGCCATCAACGGTGGCGCGGAGTCGATCACGCCGGCGATGATCCGTTCAACGGCACTGGATAATGCTGCGGCTCGCGCCACCGCCTGAACCAGCCGAGCCAGCCGAGCCAGTCGAGTCAGCCGACAGAGGCGACGCCGGCGCTGGCGCTGTTGACGGGGTGGTGCCCGCAGCGGACACGGGACCGTGGCCATTACGGATCGAGCCGCTCGAGGGGGAAACGTTCGGCAGCTGGCTGCGGGCCATGGCCGGGATCTATCAGTCGGATCCGAAGACCATCGCCCAGGCCATGGGCCTGCCCATCAGGAAGCAGAATCTGGATACCTTCCACCGCGCGGCCGCCCGGGACGGGTGGCATCCCGCTGCGGCCACCGGCCACCCCACCTCGCTGATCCGCTCCATGGGCGAGGCCTGGTTCCGGCCCGTCCTGACCTCCTACATTCTCCGGACCCATGAGGCGGTGCTGGGCCCGGCCAGGCCGGGCAGCTCCTTCTGCCCGGCATGTTTGCAGGCGAATCATGGGCGGTGGCTGGCGGATTGGCTCCACCCGCTGGCGGTAATCTGCCCGGCCCACCACCTCCGGCTGGAAACTGTCTGCCCCGCCTGCGGGCAGCGTCCGTGGCGGGGCACGGCCTGGCTGTGGACCCGGGCACCGGGACCAGTATGCGCCGGCACCATCATCACGCACCAGGATGGGCGGCGGCGCACCCGCCGCTGCGGATACGACCTGCGCCAATCCGATCCGATGCCCGTAGACGATCCTCAGGCGGCCGCTGGCCAGCGAGCCCTGTTGCAGCTGTCGCGAAATGCAGACCGGTGCCCCCACGCAAAGACCACTTGGTTCGGCACCGAGGTGATCAACCGCGAAGCCTTCGCCCACTACCTGAGAATCGTCGAATCCCTCGACGGATTCACCCTCAAACCCACTCCGAGCCAGGCAGGGTCCGCCGTCCGGATCAGGGCAGCCAACCTGCTATCCAAACTCGCCGCCGGACACCGGCGCCTGATCGAGACCATCACCACCATCAACGCCGTCACCAGACTGCCCACAGCAGTTGCCACCCTGAAGCCGCCGCCGGTGGCACGGACGATGGTGGCCGCGGCGCGCAGTGTGCACCTGGCCGACCGGGTCCCGGCCGGATTCTTCCCCGACATCCTCGACACCTTCGACCTCGGAGACTGCACGTTGAACCGGATCGGCTTGGCTGTGCTGACCGTCAGGCTCGGCACCGGCGAATCATGGTCCCGCACCGGCAACCGCCTCGGCCTGCAATACAAAGACCACCTGCGCATCCCAGCCTGGTGGCACAAGATTCAAGAACAACACGACACCACAGCCATCACCACAACCCTGCAACGCCTGGCAGCCTGTTTGAGGGACGCCGAGGAGCCCATCGACTACGGACGACTGCGCCGCGAAGCAGCCCACCCATCCTTCTTCAACACCACCACGAATACTGGCGACGATTTCCGCGGCAGGCAAGGCAATGTGCTGCTGCAGCAGTGGGCAGACCACGCCGGCGGCGACCCCCACTTCCCACCAGCGGCCTATCAACACCTCTGTTGAATCGAAATCCTGGAGTGCTTGGCATTCCGGTTTTTACTGGCTGGTCCAGGTTGAGAATGTACCGCCTCCATCGGTCGAAACGAGGATGTCTTGCTCTGTGGCGATCCAGATTTGCAACTGCCCGTCGGCGAGGTTGGTGGCAGCCATGGCGCGGGCCTCAGTGTCGATGCTGCCGGCCCGGTGCCAGGTGAGGCCTGCGTCGTCGCTGGTGTAGACAATGCCGTCGGGGCTGACACCGGCCGCCGACTGTGAGGAGGCGAAGTCGGTTAAATAAAGCAATGGGGCGTCCGGAACCTTGGTCCAGGTGGTTCCGCCGTCGGTGGACCGTTTGACTCTCTCTTCGGTGGCGGCAAGGACCGTTTGTCCTTCGGCTGTGCCGGACAGGTCAGCGGGTTGAATATTGGTGTTCGACATTGACCAGCTCTGCCCGTTCTTGCTGGTTCGAATCGCTCCGTCAAAGCCGACGACGCCGTCTTCGGTGTAGGTCAGTGAGTGGAAGTCGGACTGGCCCTGCCGGGAGAGGGGTTGCCAGCTTTGGCCGCCGTCGGTGGATTCGATCAGTCCGACCGGGTTGGGCAGCTGGACGCCGTCACCAGGGTGCCCGGAGGCATAGAAGTGGCCGGGCTCGCCGGTGGTGGTGAAGCCCATCAGGTCGATGGATGGACTGATGACTTCGATGGGATCGGCAGACATGTTATACAGGCCGGCGTGGGTGGCCAGTAGCACGGTATGTCCGCCGTCCTGGACGGCCATACCGTGTATGTGGGCTTCCGGGTACGTTGGGGCTGATGATGCGCTACTGCAGCCGGTTGCCAGCAGGACAGTGGCGGTAGCAACGGACACAGCGGTTTTACGGGATGCCGTGAAGGCAAATTTGCGTGTGGGCAAGAGAATTCTCTCCAGAGTCAGGACAAGGCTGCCACGAACGAAAACGATCGTGGCAGCCCCATCACGGGATGATCATGGCGATTCAGTACTTAGAGGGTGCCGAGCAATTCGTTCATTCTGTCGATTTCGGCCTTTTGTGCCTTGATCATCTTTTTGGCCAGATTGATGGCTTCGGGGTTGGTTCCGATCTTGACCTCGTGTTGCGCCATGGTGACTGCGCCCTTGTGGTGTTCGATCATGTGGGACAGGAACAGCTTGGCGGCGTTCTTGCCTTCGGCGTCCTTGAGCTGTTGCATCTGCTTGCCGGACATCATGCCCTCCATCTGTTCCGAAGACATATCCTTCATGGGTTCCATGCCACCCGTGCTGTGATCGCCAATGGGGGCCGGTTCTCCCCAGGCTTTGAGCCAACTGGTCATCGTTTCGATTTCCGGGCCCTGGGCTTCCTTGATCTGTTTGGCCAAGTCGTTGACCTTCGGATCAATGTTCTCTTTGTCCAGGATGATGTTGCTCATCGTCACCGCTTGACTGTGGTGGACGGTCATCATTTTTGCGAACACCACGTCGGCCTTGTTGTGTTTGGCTGATACGTCGGGGCTTCCGTCTCCGGCGGAGGCCTCGCTGGTTGGTGCCGCGGATTGTTCGGTTCCCATGGTGTTGTGATCCATGCCCTGTGTTTGTCCTGCGTCGTCGGTACCGCAGCCGGTCAAGGCGATGGCTGTGGCCAGCACTGCGGCGCTCAAGGGGAAGATTTTCTTCATGGTAGAGACGTCCTTCATCAAAGTGATTGTCTGTGTCGACAGCCGTGTAGCCGGTGCCGCTGAGGCACCACTTGGTCTCATACGGCCGTATCGTTGCGTCCGCCCGGTTGCGGTTAGCACCCGGGACGGGACATAGCGATTTTTAGGTCCGGCTGATCGACAGTTCCACCAGGGAAGGTGTCCTCGCGGCGGCACTCGTCCAGGCCAGTACGGATCGGACCCTCCATACGGCGAGGTGGAGGCGGAGGGGGATCGCGGTTGGTGGAACCAACAGCGTCAGAGTAAGCAGTACGAGGGCGAGCATGCAGGTGGCCATGGCCGCATCCATGGAACCGCATCCATGGCCGCATTGGCCTCCGGGATCGTGGTTCGGCTCCGATACAGCATCACCGGGCGGGAGGTGGTGTTCCGCGGTCGACTCTATTGTGGTGGAGTGCCCGGCAGGGGAGGCGGCAGCGTTGGCTCCGTGGCCGCCGAGCCAAACGTGCATTGCGAGAATCCCGAGAATCAGTGCGGGCAGCACCATGATCAACGGTGCCCGAGGCAACCGCCGACCATCAAAGTGCGCGACGCGCCTACTTCGCATTGAGTACCTTTTCGGACTTAAGCCCGGCCAGCCCGACAGTGGAGACGGACATCCGGAATGGAGCGTCCAACCTGTAAGGCCGATAAACCACAGTGAATGGAAATGACGACTCTATTGTATCCGGTGGCCCGGACTAGGTTCTGCCTCATCTCCGGTAGTCCGCCCCGGGCCGTACTACCCCGGACGGCATTGGGGTCGTTGCCGGTTGTGGTGGCCTTGGCCGCTTCGATTGGCACCTCGTTCGTGTTTCCTCTTGGAGCGATTAGCGTTCGCCGATGTACGCAGGGTCGTGTCACTGTCCTCGGTGGCCGACCTTATGAGGGTGTGCGGCGGTCCCGGCAGAGCCGGTCACAGGCGTGAGAAACCTCGGCGAGGACTATCAGCACCACGGTCCAGTGTCCGACCTGTCGTTGTACCACCGCCTTCAGCGTGGCGCTCACAGTGCCGTCCCGGCCATTGCCGTATCGCCGGCGGCGTCAATCTGCGAGGATGTGGCGCCGCTGGCAATAAAGGGACGCAGCCGGTTGACGGCACGGGCCCCGCCTACCCCAACTGCGCCGGTGATCCGGTCTTCGGCATCGAAGAAGGACACCGCGAAGCGCGGAGCACCCACCTCTCCCAGAACGAGTTGCTCCCTCGTGCTGCCCGAGGCCGTTCCTACGATGGTGAGCTTGGTGCCGTGTACGTAGGTGCTATAACTGCTGGGCGATTCGGCGGGCGGCGGCGCCGAGGGCCGGTCGCCCAAATCGTTGAGGATAGTTGTGGCAGCGGTCCGACCCTGGGACAGGGCAGCTCCCCAGTGTTCGACGCGGACAGGTATCCCATTGGGGCCGGGTGCAGCCGCTGCGTCTCCGGCTGCATAGACTCCCGGCACTCCGTCGACGCGGTGGTGTCCGTCGACGATGATGGCACCGGGGCGCGGCCCGTCCTGGAGTCGAACGCCAGCATCGGCCAGCCACTGGGTGGCTGGTGTAACGCCGAAAGCGGTCAGCACGAGGTCAACCTCACGCTGGCTTCCGCTGTCCAACGTCACCTGCAGGTTGTTCCCGATGGTCTGTACCGCCGAAACAGCGGTCCGGGTGCGGAAATCGGCGCCGGCGGCCGCGTGCGCTTCGGCCACCCACCGGGCAACGGTTTGGCCCAGGTGGTTCTGCATCGGCAATGGCGACGGGTCGGTGAGGGTGACATCGGCCCCGGCGGCCAGGAGGATGCCGGCCGTTTCCGTGCCGATGAGTCCGGCACCGGCGATGAGCACACGCCGCGATGTGTCCTCCAGCATGGCCCGCAACCGCTGCGTGTCGGCCAGATTGCGAAGACTGAGCACCCGGTTGGAGGAAGCATCGCCGATAATAGAGCCGGGCAGGTTACGGGGGGTCGCTCCCGGGGCCAGCAATATCGCGTCGGCTGCAATGGATGTGCCGTCGTCGAGCTGTACGGAGCGGTCTGCGGTGTCCAGTCTGACTGCTGTGCGCCCGATCCGCCAGTGCACCCCCGGCATGTCCATTCCGGGCATGGCGATGTCTTCGGCGCTGACTGCACCGGAGAGCAGCCCCTTGTTCACGGTGGTGCGGTTGTAGGGCAGCCGGTTCTCGGCACCGACGACCACAACTTCAAGGTTTAGCTCCGACTGGTGCAACACCTGCGCGGCCGCACTTCCGGCGGCTCCGCCGCCGATGATCACTATTTGTTTTGAATCCATGACGCTTCCTCGCTAACAGTACGGGGGAGGGGTACTTGGAAAATATACCTTAGGGGGGTATGGTGTGTACACCCGGGGGGTACCCGGGATCCCTTATTCGAAAGGAACACCCGCTATGGCGAGCAACAGCTACTCAGTCCAGGGCATGACCTGCGATCACTGCGCCACCTCAGTCACCGAGGAAGTAACCAAGATCTCGGGAGTCAACGACGTCTCGGTGGATGTGGCCGCCGGCAGGCTGACGATCAACAGCGACAACCCCATCGCCGACGACGCGGTGACCGAGGCCGTCGAGGAAGCCGGGTACGAGGTAGTCGCCAGCGGCTAATCCTCGGCTAATCCGCCCCGGGCCTGGCAGGGGGAACCCCGCCGGGCCCGGCAGGCCCATACAGATTCCTGTGTTGTCGCACCGGGCGGTAACCCAAATCCGAAAGGCAACAAGCAAATGCGTACTCCAGTCAAACTGGGCGCTTACGGTGGAGCCCTTGCCGTGGTTTTCGCCGCAGCGCTTGGGACAGGCAGCGTGATCGGCAGCCCGATAGCCCCCGCGGACGAAATGCACACCTCTAACGAGAGCCGCGGCTCCGCCCCGCCCCCGCCGGCCGATGGGCACGGTGGTACTCATAGCCCCAAGACAGCCCAGGCTGCCGCCAGCGACTCACTGCCCGGTGGCCTCATGGTCTCCGCGAACGGATACACCCTTGAGGCGGAATCCGGCCTTCTTCCCGCCGGGTCAGGTGTCGAACTGAACTTCCGCATCATTGGCCAGAACGGCGAACCGGTCACCGCCTATGAACAAAGCCACGACAAGAAGATGCACGTGATCGCGGTCCGCAGTGACACCACCGGGTTCCAACACGTTCATCCGGAACTATCCGATGATGGTACCTGGAGCGTTCCTCTCGATTTGGCCCCGGGAACCTGGCGGGTCTTCGCCGACTTCGTTCCGGCAACCGGCGGAACAGCTGGCGAAACGGTTACCCTCGGCGTCGACGTAGAGGTGGCCGGCAAGTATGTGCCCGAAGAGTTGCCTGCCCCGTCGGGCACCGCCACAGTAGGGGACTATACCGTCGCCTTGGACGGAGAGTTGGTGCCGGGGAAGAAAACCGAACTCACCCTCTCGGTCAGCCGCAATGGTGAACCAGTGACTGATCTGCAGCCCTATCTGGCCGCCTATGGCCACCTCGTTGCCCTGCGATCCGGGGATCTGGCCTACCTGCACGTGCACCCGGCCGGCACCCCGGCAGACGGTGAGACCGAGCCGGGCCCGGACATCACCTTCTATGCCACCGCACCTTCGGCCGGAGACTACCGGCTGTATCTGAATTTCCGGCACAACGGCGTGGTCCGTACCGCGGAGTTCACTGTGACCGCTGACCGCGCGGACACTTCCGCCGATACCGGCGGCGACCACGAAGACATGAGCGACGAGAACCATTCGCACTGACGGTCAGTCTCTCAGTGCCGAATCAGCCCCATGAAGGAGGAACCATGAGCACCATTCCGGACAGCATCCGGCAAGAGCCGGCCAACGCGGGCCAGATTGAACTGGCCATCAGCGGCATGACCTGCGCCTCGTGTGCCAACCGCATCGAAAAGCGATTGAACAAACTTGACGGCGTCACCGCATCGGTCAACTATGCGACCGAAAAGGCTAAAGTCACATTCGGCGCCGATATCGGCGGCGACGACCTGGTCGCTGAGGTGGAGAAGGCCGGCTACACCGCCAACCTGCCCCAGCCCAAAAACACTGAGCACGGTGACGGCCCGGGTGATGATGCTGCCGGGCAGGGACCGGATGAGTTGACGGTTCTGCGCAACCGCCTGGTCATGAGCACCGTGCTCTCCGTGCCGGTGATCGCCATGGCGATGATTCCTGCGCTGCAGTTCACCTACTGGCAGTGGCTCTCCTTCGCGATGGCCGCCCCGGTGCTGGTGTGGGCGGCGCTGCCCTTCCACAAAGCAGCATGGGCGAACTTGAAACACGGCACGGCGACCATGGACACATTGATTTCGATGGGCACCATCGCCGCCTTCACCTGGTCGACATACGCACTGTTCCTCGGGGAGGCTGGACAGCCGGGGATGACCCACCCCTTCGAGCTGTCCATCGCCCGAACGGATGGCAGCGCCAACATCTACTTGGAAGTAGCTGCCGGAGTCACCACCTTCATCCTGGCCGGCCGGTACTTTGAGGCCCGGTCCAAGCGCCGCGCCGGCTCCGCCCTGCGCGCCCTGCTCGAACTGGGCGCCAAAGAAGTCTCAGTGCTGCGGGACGGACCGGCGGGTAAGAGCGAGGAACGCATCGCCGTCGACGCCCTGAGCGTCGGAGACGAATTCATTGTCCGGCCGGGAGAAAAAATAGCCACCGACGGCGTCATCACCGAAGGCTCTTCTGCCATCGATGGCTCCATGCTCACCGGTGAATCGGTACCCGTCGAGGTGGTGCCCGGCGACAACGTCACCGGCGCCACCGTCAATGTGGGCGGGCGCTTGCTCGTCCGTGCCAGTCGTGTCGGTTCCGACACCCAACTGGCGCAAATGGCCCGCATGGTCGAGGACGCCCAAAACGGCAAGGCACAGGCCCAGCGGCTCGCCGACCGGATTTCGGGCATCTTTGTGCCCATCGTGATCGCTTTGGCAGCTGCGACCCTCGGCTACTGGCTCGGTACCGGAAGCGGGGCCGAGTACGCCTTCACAGCTGCGGTCGCGGTGCTCATCATCGCCTGCCCCTGCGCCCTCGGCCTGGCCACCCCGACCGCCCTGCTGGTCGGGACCGGCCGCGGGGCACAGCTGGGCATCATCATCAAGGGCCCTGAAGTACTGGAATCCACCCGCAAAGTGGACACCATCGTGCTGGATAAGACCGGAACCGTCACCACCGGACGGATGACGCTGCTGGACGTGGTGGCCGCCGCCGGCGAAGACCGGACCGAGGTCCTGCGGCTGGCCGGGGCGCTCGAGAACGCCTCCGAGCACCCCATTGCCCAGGCCGTTGCCAAGGGGGCCACTGAGGAGACCGGCGATCTGCCCGCTGTGGAGCACTTCAAGAACCTGGAAGGACTCGGGGTCCAGGGTGAAATCGACGGACACGCGGTGATGGTCGGGCGTCCCCGGCTGCTGACGGACCGGTCGCAGCCACTTCCCGCGGAATTGGAGCGGGCCAAAGCCGACGCCGAGACGGAGGGCCGCACAGCTGTGGCCATCGGATGGGATGGCGCCGCCCGCGCAATATTGGTCGTCGCCGATGCGATCAAGGACACCAGCGCAGAGGCGATCACCCGGTTCAAGCAGCTCCGGCTGACCCCCGTCCTGTTGACCGGCGACAACGAAACCGTCGCCCGTTCTGTCGCCTCACAGGTAAGCATCGAGCAGGTCATCGCCGAAGTGCTGCCACAGGATAAGGTCAATGTCATCAAACGGCTGCAGGACGAGGGCAAGACCGTGGCAATGGTCGGCGATGGCGTCAATGACGCAGCCGCCCTGGCGCAAGCAGACCTCGGCCTGGCCATGGGAACCGGAACGGACGTGGCCATCGAAGCCTCCGACCTGACCCTGGTGCGTGGAGACCTGCGGGCGGCAGCCGACGCCATCCGGCTGTCCCGACGGACCCTGGGCACGATCAAAGGGAACTTGTTCTGGGCCTTCGCCTACAACGTCGCCGCGCTGCCGTTGGCTGCAGCCGGGTTGCTCAACCCGATGCTCGCCGGAGCGGCCATGGCCTTCTCATCGGTGTTCGTCGTGTCCAACAGCCTCCGACTGCGCGGGTTCAAGGCAGCCAACCAGTCTGCCGAGACGGGCACGAAGCCGACTTCAGCAGGCAGCAAGCCCTCGACGGTGCCCGCCTGAACACCCACGCAGATCCACGTGGGCAAAATACGGAGCTCAAGCGCTGACGTCTCCTCCGATTCCACAGCACGTCTGAAGCATCACTAGCACCTGCAACGAGCCTTCCCCCGCATTTACAACCCCTGAAGGAGCAGCATGCCACGCTTTGCCCGACTCACGCCCGATACGGCGGTTGGCGCCTCTCGTGATCTCTTGTCCGAGCTGATCTCCCGGCATGGCCAGGTTGGAGACATGGTTTCCACGATGGCGCACTCACCGGCCCTCCTGGGTGGTTACCTGCAGCTCAGCCGTGCCATGAAGCGCGCCAAGCTTAGCCGCCAGCTCAGCGAACGTATCTCGATCGCAGTCCAAACCCAACAGGGATGCCGGCTGTGCCTCGAATCGCACATCGATGCTGCCCGCGCTGTGGGAGTCAACGACCAAGAGATCGAACGCGCCGGTGCGGGCACCTCCGCCGATCCGGCGATTGCGGCGATCATCGCCCTGGCGGTTCAGGTTTACCGCGAACCGGTTGCCATCACCGACGAGCAGATCGCCGCGCTGCGCACACACGGCTACAAGGACCGCGAGATCGCCGATGTCGTCGGCATTGTGGCACTGAACATCCTCACGGGCGCGTTCAATCTTGTCGTCGGACTCAAACCGGAACAGTAGATACCCGGGGCATAGGGCTCAATGCCGGCCCGGACTCCGGTCGTCCACACACGACCACACCAGGAGGGCGGTCAATCATGGGAGCAGAACATAATCACGGGCCAGGACCGGAGGAGGCAGCGGCGAGACCTGACTTTAGACGGAAGCTGACTATCGCCTTCGCGCTCGTCTTCTCTATCGTCCTGGCACAGGGTATCGGGGCGGCGGCTACCGGCAGTCTTGCCCTCGTCGTTGATGTTGTTCATTCGTTGACCGATTCCATCGGCCTTCTGATGGCGTTGGTCGCGGCAATGCTGATGGTTCGCCCGCCCGACAGCAAACGCACCTGGGGATTCCGGCGCATCGAGGTCCTCGCTGCACTCGGGCAGGCGGTGCTCCTGGCTGGCGTCAGCGTCTATGCGTTTGTCGAAGCCGTGGAGCGCTGGTCCAACCCGCCCGAGGTGGCGGGGCCGGAACTTCTGATGTTCGGCGTCATTGCGCTGGTTCTCAATGTTGGTGCCGCTTTTGTGCTCGCCTCCAGCCGTGGTGCGAATTTCAACATGCGTGCCGCGTTCCTGGAAGTGCTCATGGATGCGCTCGGAACCATTGCTGTCATCGTCTCAGCCCTGCTCATAATGACCACTGGGTTCCAGCGGGCGGATACTATCGCGGCCGTCGTCATTGCCCTGATGATTATTCCCCGTGCGGTGCTGCTGATCCGCGAAACGTTGGCCGTTCTGATGGAGTTCACCCCGAAGGGCTTCGATCTGGACGAGGTTCGGGCCCACATCCTGAAACTCGATCACGTTCAAGGGGTTCACGACCTGCACGCCTCAACGGTCGCGACGGGCCTTCCCACGCTGTCCGCGCACATCGTCCTGGATGATGAGTGCTTCGAAGATGGACACGCCCCGGAAATTCTGGAAACCGCCCGCCAGTGTGTAGCTGGGCACTTCGACGTCGCGATCGAACACACCACGCTTCAGCTGGAGACGAAGCACCTGCGCGATCACGAACCTGCAGAGGTGGTCCACCCCTGAGCCGCGGCCAGCACGTTGGGCACCGCGCCCCGGCCATTAACGTTCGTCTGTGGCCGGTCAACGTTCAGCGGTCAGCGGGTCGCCTTACAGGGCAGTTATCACCTCGATACGCAGGACCAGGTGCTGCCGGGCTGCGTTCAGGACCGGACCAGTCGGGCAATGGCGTCGGAGGCTTCCTTCAGCTTGACCTGGGCTTCTTCTCCGCCGGTGGTTGCGGCCTCCAGCACGCAGTGGCTCATGTGGTCATCGAGCAGTGCCAGGGACACCGACTCGAGGGCCCTGGTCATCGCAGAAACCTGGGTGAGAATGTCGATGCAGTACTTTTCGTCGTGAACCATGTTCTGCAGCCCGCGGGCTTGGCCTTCGATGCGCTTGAGCCGCCTGAGATACTCTTCCTTGCTCGACATATAACCATGGGTACCACCCTCTGGTGCCGTGGTCGATGGAGCCACCTGTTGTGCCGTCATCTGTTTGGGTCCTTCGCTGTGCGTCTGAGTGGGGGTGGACCGCAGCCGCGGCCCGAGCATAAAGGCTACCCCCCTATGGTATCAAACGGCATTACGACGGCTCACTGAACGGCCTGTGCTCCGGCTCAAACATCACATCGGCATTGCCCCGCACACGGCGATTGGCCGGCCTTGCTACGGATACCCCCTTACGGTATGGTCACGAAGTGGACGGAGAGGAGCTGATTATGGGACATCACCATCACCGCGTACCCGACGGCGCTGGGGTGCACGACGCGGACGAAGTCGCCGAATGCCCGGTAATGAAAGGCACGCAGGTCATTAAAGCGGACGCTGAAGAGGAGGGTTTGGTGCGGGACTATCACGGAAGGCGCTACTACCTGTGCTGCGATACCTGCGCTCCCATGTTCGACGCCGACCCGGACCTGTACACGGCAACGTAGCCTGTGCCGCCGCTGTCGTAACGACGGCGGAGGCAGGCTGCGTGCACCTGTAGGCGACGCCCGCTTAAACCCTCCAGCTGGCCGCCCGACAAGACAAGGAGACAGAGATGGCCGCCGTCGTTTCACTGCTCGTGGCAGTGCTGGCTCTGATACTGGGCTTGTACGGTGTCTCGATGGCCTTCCGGATAGCCAGGAAACCGGTTGACGTCCTGCCCTACGAGTCGGGATCCCTGCCACAGCAGCACGCCTTCTCCCGGTATCACGTTCGCTGGTATGCGGTGACCCTGCTGTTTTTAGCCTTCGATATGGAAATGATTTTTATGTATCCATGGGCGGTGGTTGTCGCCGATATGGGCGCCTCTGCGGTCATCGAAATGTTTGGCTTCCTGGCCATCCTCTTTGTCGGAGTGATCTACGTCTGGCGGGAAGGTGCACTGCGGTGGAGCTGATGAACCGGTTGCGGCATTGGGCGCTGGCTCGCCCCGGGGCGCTTATCGTTGACGCACCGGGCCATGAATCCTTGAGGTGGCAGTTGGAGGCGGCGATGGACAGTCGGGGCTGGGCCCGGGCGCTCTCGCCGGCGGAGGCAGGATTGCTGCTGACCATCGGGACGCTTCCTGCGCCACTGTCAGAGGCGGCCGATCTCTTGTGGTCGCAAATGCCGCAGCCACGACACCGACAGGCCATCGACGAGACGGGCGTGGGCGGGCAACTCGATGCCGCCGTCGCGGCGCTGAGCACACCGTCAGCATACGAGCACCATGTAGTCGGTCCGGCCGCACAGCTGTCCCAGGGGTCAGAAGCGTCACACAGGTCCGACGGGGGCCACCACGGCGGTATGCATGATCATGAAGAAAACGAGGAGGACGCTGACCCGGCTCATGAGCTAAACCACGATCACCAAAATCCGGTTCAGCACACCGGCCACGATATGGGCGGTCACGGGATGGACCATGATGGCCACGCGACGGACGAACACGACGGCCACGACGCTGGTGGTCACGAGATGGACCATTCCGATCATGAGATGGGCGGTCACGGCGGCCACGATATGGGTGGGCATGCCCATATGCACCATGGTGGTGAGGTCGCGGGACTGGCGATGGCCGGCACGGCCCCTGACCGGGACGGTCTCCAGTTGGACGAGTTGAAAGTCGCGTTGGGGCCGGTGCTGGCGGGCTGGCCGACCGGACTGGTGCTAAAGGCTTCGATGCAGGGCGATGTGCTGACCAACGTGTCATTGTCCTGGATCTGCGGTGTCGAGGACGACCACCATCTGCGCCAGGATTCCAGGCACCGCTCAACTCTCCTCCTGGTGGATGCACTCGCACAGTTCGCCCTGGTGGCCGGCTGGCCGCACGCGGCCAGACAAGCTCGCCATGCGCGCGCCGCGTTGTCCTCGGATGATCCCGATGAGAGGAGGCGAGGCCGCCGGCGTGCCCGGGCGGTGGCACAAACCATTCGCAGATCACCCTTGCTGGCCTGGTCGGTCGGTGGACTGGGTGATGACCGCGGTCATGCTGAAGAGCCAGACACCCGGCAAGCATGCAGGACCGGCGATGTCCTCGAGCGCGTCCGTGCGCTGTGCACGGTGGTGATAGGAGACGATCCTTCCATGGAGACCGTGCCCGGGGTTGGTCCAGAGGATGTCGAGTTCCTGCTCGAAGGCGCTGAACTCGCCGCGGCCAGGTTGATCGTCGCCAGCTTCATGTTTGAGACCGCCCCGACGGTAGTCCACAGCGGAGCCGGCCATGCCTGATCCGGGTGTCAGCGGGGCAGAGCCGCTGAGTCTGGCTGCCGCGTGGGGGCTGGTGCCTGCTGTGCTGGCCGTCGTTGCGGCCGCTCTGGTTCTGGGGACGGTATTCGCAATAGTGGACAATGTCGCCATCAACGGCGCCAGAGTTCGTAGTGCGGCCGAGCCGTTCCGCACATCCCTGCGGTGGTTAATCCAGCAGCGCCGGACCACACTCTCCCCGGACCGGTTGCTGTGGCGCGCCGGCATCGTGGCGGTGCCTGTTCTCGCGGTCTTGTCCCTGGCCGTCGTGCCGATCGGCGGGCGGACCTTGTTGACGACCAGTGCCGATTTAGTCTGGTTCAACGCGATGGAGGCCCTGCTGTGGGCCGCGGTGTGGCTGGTGGGGTGGGGACCCAACGCCGTGCACGCCCTGGTGGGCGGGTACCGGTTCCTGGCGCAGGGCCTGGCGTATGAGCTGCCACTGATGTTCGCGTTGATCACTGCCGGGCTTGGTGCGGATTCGCTGCGCACCACGGGCATCGTCGCTGCCCAGGAGAACCTGTGGTTTGTGGTGACCATGCCGGTGGCATTTGTGGTGTTTTTGGCCAGCGCGGCGGCGTTCACGTTTTGGGGCCCTTTCGCAGCGCCGGCCGGGGCGGACATCGCCTCGGGGGTGATATCGGAGCTTTCCGGGGTGGACCGGCTGGTGGTCCAGGCGGGGCGGGCGGTCTTCCTGGGGGCTGCGGCTGCCATGGCTGTGGCGTTGTTCCTGGGCGGCGGTGCCGGGCCGTGGCTGGGTGAGCCGGTGTGGTACCTGCTCAAAACCTTCGCCGTGATGGCCGCGGTTGCTGCGGTGGGCCGCCGCGTCCCGTTATTGCGTCCGGACCGGTTTGTAGAGTTCGCCTGGATGGTGCTGGTACCGGCAACGCTGTTGCAAACACTGATGGTGGGACTGTTGGTGATATGGGGGTTCTACCCGTGAGTGTCGGAAACTACAGGATCGGGAGCAGTCCGGGAGGGTGTACCAATGCTGAATGAATTGTCCGTGGTGGCTGTGGCGGCGCTGGGGCTGTTATCCGTGGCTGCCGGGGTCGCGGTGTTCGTGGTGGATTCCATGGCCCGGGCCACATTCGCACTGCTGGTGTCGTTCCTTGCCGTGGCCGGGATGTTGCTGGCCCTGGAGCTGACCTACCTCGGCGTAGTGACCGCATTGATGATGACCATCGAGATGCTGATCATGGTGGTTTTCATGATTATGTTCATGATGAATCCAGCCGGTTTGATGCCGATGACCATGGTCCATAACGGCCGCGCTTCGGCAGCCGCCGGTATCACCGTTTTCGCCGTGCTGACGGTGGGAATTTGGACCATTGACTGGCCTTCACGTACAGGCAGTCTGCCGGCCGACAGCACCCGGCAATTAGGCGGGGCGATCATGGGCAGCCACATGTTGGTGATGCTGGTCATCGGCATCGGCCTGTTCGCCACTATTATTTCCGGCACTGTCCTGGCCACCCATCGTGGACGCTACGATCGTTTCGGCGCTGACCTGAGGAATGCCAGACCAAAGGACCCGACCGGCGGGGGTCTCAAATGAGTGAGACGGTGATTCTGCAGCTGATCCTCACTGTTGCCGCGGCGCTGATCGGAGTCGGTCTTTTTGGCGCGTTGTCCCAGCAGTCGATCGTGATGGTGATGATGGGCCTGGAACTCATCGTCAACGGCGTGATACTCGCCGCCGGCGCTGCCTGGTTTTTCCTGTCTCCGGAGTTGCCCGATGCGCAAATGCTGGTCGTCGTTGCCCTGGTGGTGATGGCGGTGGAGATGGCGATGGGTTTCGCGGCCACGCTGGCGATTTACCGTGCACGTCAGGTCGATATGGTCGATGATGCCTCGGAGCTGAGCGGATGAATCCGGGGTCGTTAACAACCGCTGGTCTGGCCGCGCTGGTGTTTGTCCCCGCGGGATTGGGGACCCTGTTGCTGCTGGCCGGCCGGCGCGCTGATCGCGCCGCTGGCCCGGTTGCCTTGATTGCGTCCGTACTCGTCGTGGCCCTGGCCGTGTTGACTGCCGCGACCGGCCCTGACCTGTCCATGCCGTTTATCGGCATGGTGGAAGGCGGCGACTTCGCGGTGGCAGTGGACGGCCTCTCGGCTGTGCTCATCATCACGGTGGCACTGGTCGCCGCCATGGTGGTGCTTTTCGCGGTGGTCGACCTGCCCAGGCACGCACCACGGGCCCGGTTCTTCGGGTACCTGCTGCTGTTCACCGCCGCGATGCTCGTCACCGTTACGGCCACCACCGTGCCGGCTCTTTTGGTGGCGTGGGAAGTCATGGGCGCCACCTCCTACACGCTGATCGGATACTGGTGGAATGTCCCGGGCAAGATGGCAGCCGGTACCAAAGCCTTCGTGACCACCCGCGCCGGTGACATCGGCCTGTATGTGGCCGCGGGGGCCGCACTGGCGGGTACCGGCACACTGGCAATGGACGACTTGGCCGCGGCGGACGGGGGCTGGAAACACGTGGCCGCCGCCGGAATCCTCCTTGCCGCCCTGGGTAAATCTGCGCAGCTTCCCTTCTCCGCCTGGCTCTCGGCGGCGATGGAAGGACCGAGTCCGGTCAGCGCCCTGCTGCATTCGGCGACGATGGTCGCCGCCGGCGTTTACCTGTTGCTGCGGACCCAACCCTTGCTCGAGTCCACCGGGTGGTCCGCTGAGACCGCGGCGTGGGTCGGGGCAGTCACCGCCCTGGTGCTCGGTGCCGTCGCGGCGGCCCAGAAAGACCTCAAGCAACTACTGGCAGCCAGCACCGGCGCGCAGATCGGATTCGTGGTCCTCGCCGCCGGTGTCGGCACCACCGCGGGCGGAACCGCCCAGCTCGTGGCCCACGCCGGGGTAAAGGCGGGCCTGTTCATCGCAGCCGGGGCGTGGCTGAGTGCTCTGGGCACCAAACAACTTACCGGTCTTCGGGGTGCCGCCCGTCGTTATCGGGGCATCGGAGCCGCCGGGGTCATCGCCACGGTGGCGCTGGCCGGAGTCCCGCCCCTGTCTCTATGGGTCACCAAGGACGAGGTTCTTGCCGGGGTCGAGGGCGCGCCTCTACACATCGTATCTCTCGCCGCAGCCGGTCTCGCGGCCGTTTACGCCGGAAAGATCCTGATCATCATCCTCGCCCGTCCCGAAACCGCCGTCGGGTTGGACGCCGAAGAACCCGGCACACGCACAGTGCCGCGCCCCGCCGCTGCTGCGGCTGCAGTCCTGGCCGTTGCCACCATCGTTCTCGGCGCCCTTGCCCTTCACCCGGTCGCCGAAGCGGCCAAGGTTGTGCTCGATGCCGAAGGCCAACCATCGCCGGGATGGGCCGGATTCCTCATCTCCGGCCTGTTGGCCGTGTCAGTGCTCGTGGGAACGATTGCGTTGCGGTCGCGGCTGGGTGGACTGGAGCGCACGCCCTTGGCCCGTTGGGCCGGACTGGGACATCTTCTCTCTGCGAGTCCCTGGCTGGCTGCCGGCCGCGCGGTGACCGTCATCGATGAGCGGGTGATCGACCGTGGTGTCCTGGCATTTGCGGCCACCGTTCGGCGCGGCGCGGTGGTGATCGGCCAGGCCGATCACCGGGTCATCGACGGGGCTGTGCGAACTATTGGATCCGCAACCCGGCGGGCCGGGGCCGCGATGCGGCGTCCACAGACCGGGCTGGTGCACCAGTATTACCTGCAGGCCGCCATCGGGTTCGGTGCCCTGTTTCTCCTACTGATCGTCGTGAGGTAACCATGCTGCTCTCTGTCGTCATCTTCCTGCCCGTGGTTGCCGCCGGGATGCTGCTCGCCTTCCCTGCCTTGTCCAATCGGGCCGCCTCCTGGCTCTGGGTGATCGTTGCCGCCATCGACCTGGCCCTGATCGTGGGCATGTGGGCCGGATTCGCCTCCAATAGTGCCGCGGCACCGTCGGGAATCGTGGACGGTATCGCTTATGAGGTGAAGATCCGCTGGATCCCCACCGTGGATGCCTCCTACCATGTGGGCGTCGACGGCCTGTCGTTGCCCCTGATCGCGGTCACGGCCGTACTGTTTCTGGCCGCTGCCATCTGGTCCCTGCGGGAACAGAAACGTCCCCGCAGCTATGCAGCGCTGTTCCTCTTCCTGCAGACTGCTTCGATCGGTACGTTCGCCGCATTGGACCTGATCCTGTTCTTCGTCTTCTTCGATCTGTCGATCGTGGGCATGTACTTTGTCATCGCCGGGTGGGGACACGGGAACCGGCGCCGCAGTGCACTCAAGTTCTTCATCTACACGTTCGTTGGCTCCCTGGCCCTGCTGGTGGGATTCATCGGCCTCTTCCTGGGCAGCGAGAACCGCACCTTCGACATGGTGGCTCTGGCGGCCAACCCGCCGCTGATCGATTCGCCGCTTGCCGCCGGCCTGGTCCTGCTGGCCATATGCATTGGCCTGGCGGTGAAGACGCCGTTGTTCCCGTTCCACACCTGGCTGCCCGATGCCCACACCGACGCGCCGGCCGCTGGTTCGGCCATCCTCGCCGGGGTGCTGCTGAAATTGGGAACCTACGGTTTTGTCCGCATTGCGATGCCAATGCTGCCCGACGCCTGGCAACGCTGGGCCATGATCATCGTCATCGCCGGCGTGGTCAGCGTGCTCTGGGGTGCCTTCACCGCCCTGGCCCAAACAGATGTCAAACGGATGATCGCCTACACCTCCGTGAACCACATGGGCTACATTCTGCTCGGTCTCGGAGCGGCCGGCCTCGTGGCCCAGGCCGACGAACAAGCCAGAGCAATCGCCGTCACCGGTGCCATGGTGCAAATGGTCAGCCACGCCCTGCTCACCGGAAGCCTGTTTCTCCTCACCGGTGTGCTGTTCTCCCGCGGCGGCACCTACGCCTTCGACCGATGGGGCGGGCTGGCGCGCCCCGCACCAATCTTCGCTGCCGCCCTCGGGGTGGCCGCGTTCGGTTCGCTCGGTCTGCCCGGCCTGTCCGCGTTCATTGCAGAATTCCAGATCTTCACCGGTTCGCTGCAGGCTGCGCCGGTGGCCACTGTCATCGCGGTCACCGGTATCGTCATCACCGCCGGCTTGTTCCTCGTGGCGCTGCAACGGTTGCTCTCCGGCAAGACCCAAGTCCCCAACCCGGCAGAGGAACCCGCCAACCGTGCAACCAATGGTCGGCACGCTGGTGTAGTGAGTCCGGCCGAGCCGACCGAGACCGGACAACAGCCGGCACGCAGGGACAGAAACGTGACCACGGCGGTGGACGATGACACCGTCTCACAGGCCACGTTTAAAGACCTCCACGGGCGGGAGTTGGTGGCGACCGTCCCGCTGCTGGTGCTCTCCATCATGATTGGGCTGTTCCCCAGACCGTTGCTGGACGTCATCGAACCAGCTGCGGCAGCGCTGAGCTCTCTGGCGGGCCGATGACGGGTATGGAAGCAATGTCGGCCAACCCCTTGGACCTGCTGCCGGAAATCCTGCTTCTCTTCGGAGCCGTGGCGGGACTGTTGCTGGGCCTATGGACACCACGAGGCCGGCAAGCCAGAGTCCGTACCGTGATCGTGGTGGCGGCCTTGGGCAGCGCCCTCGCCGCCGCTATCGACCTGGCCCAGCCGGACAAAGCAGTCTTTGACGACAGCTGGATGATCGACACCACCACCGGTGTCGTCCGCATCACCGTCGCCCTCGCCACCGCCACGGCCGTGCTCCTGGCCTCATCCTGGCTTTCCGGACATCCGCGTGAAACAGAAGCCTACGTGCTGATGATGCTCGCAGCGCTGGGCGCCATCGCCCTGGCCGCCAGCAATGACCTGCTGATGCTGGCAGCGTCCTACTTGCTGGCCAGCATCCCGCTGTATGCCCTTGCCGGCTTCGCCAAGGACAGCAGGGGAGTGGAGGCGACCCTGAAGTATTACCTCATGGGCGCCTTGGTCGGAGTACTCATGCTGGTGGGCATCGCAGCACTGATGCTGGCAGCCGGCACCGGCAACTACCGTGAACTCGCCGCGGCACTGCCGCAAGCGCCAACACCGCTCGTGGCCCTCGGAATTATCGGTGTACTGGCAGGCATGGCATTCAAAGCAGGAGCCGTGCCGGTACACTTCTGGGTCCCCGACGTCACAGCGGGAACCACCCCCGTCATGGCGGCGTTCATCACCACCATTCCCAAACTCGGAGCCGTGGCTGCCGCGTTCCGGCTGGTGGCCGAACCCTTCGCCCAGGTCTCCCTTGACGTTCCGCTGTTGGTCGCCGTCATCGCCGCGGCCAGCATGACCCTGGGTAACCTGGCCGCCTTCCAACAAACCGAAGTGCTGCGGTTGCTGGCCTACTCCACAGTCAGCCAGGTCGGCTACATGTTCATGGTCGTCGCTGTCGCCGGGCACAGCGTTTACACCGTTCCCGCACTGAGCATCTACCTGGCCGCATATGCCGTCACGAATCTGGGGGCCTTTGCCGCGGCATCTGCCTTGCCCAAAGCAGGGCAGATCGAACAGTGGGCCAACGGTGTGCGATGGCGTCCGTGGCTGGTGCTCAGCCTGACTGTGGTCCTGCTGGGACTGGTGGGAACACCACCGACGGCAGTTTTTGTCGGCAAACTGGCCATCTTCACGGCCACCGCCGACGGGAACCTCATCTGGTTATTCGTCCTGGCCGCCGTCAATACCATCGCCAGCCTCTTCTACTACCTTAGGTGGATCGCCCCCGCAGCACGCGCCGCGTTCGCCGGTTCCGACCGCCAGGCGGGCACAGATTCAACCAGTGTGCCGGTGCTGGCAGCACCTGCGGTGACCGTCCACGCAACAGCAATAGCCTCCGTGCTGCTCGGAATCGGCGCCGGCCTCTGGCTGGCGGTCATCGCATAGTGGGCAGTGGCTGAAGGGCGGCTCTCATTTGGAGGATGCGGTCTGCACCAACTCCAGTCACGCGTTGAAATGGGCAAACGTCGTCCGCCCTGCTTGTCCGTATGGTTGCAGCAACGCCGGCAAGGAGGTTTACTGACCTGTTAGTATGATGTCCATGTCTGACGATTCGGGGTTGATGACGCCGGCCGGTGAGAGGTTGCTGCGGGTGGCTGCCGAGGTGTTCTACAGGGAGGGCATTGCGGCAACCGGGGTGGATACCATCGCTGCTCGGGCCGGGGTGTCAAAACCTACGCTGTATGCACAGTTCGGATCGAAGCGTGCCTTGGTGGCCAAGGTGCTGGAACGGCGGCACGATGCCCAGCGAAGCTCCTGGGAAGTTTACCTGACCCAGGTCGACGGGGACGCGGAGACGCGGTTGCTATCGGTATTCGATTGGCTTGCGAGTTGGCTCGCCGAGTCGGGCATACGGGGATGCGGATTCCTCAACGCCGCGGCTGAAATCCCCGATCCGGCCGATCCGGCTCGGGCAGTGATCACCAACCATAAGCGCTGGATGCGGAACCGGCTCACGGACCTTGCACGCGAAGCCGGCGTCGCGGAGCCAGCCGAGTTCGGCGAGGCGTTGCTATTATTGATCGACGGCGTCAGCGCCCGGGTAAGCGTCGAGGGTGACTTGGGCGCAGCTGCTGGAGCCAAGCGGGCCGCAGCCACCCTGGTCACAGCATCCCAGTATCGGAACGAACAGTGTCATGGCTGAGCCCGCCGGATCATCGACCGGGACAAGCGCAATGCGGTTGACGCTGGGGCTGGCATTCGGCCCGGCCGTTGCCCTCGGACTGACCAGATTCGCCTACAGCCTGCTGCTGCCGGCGATGCGGACCGACCTGGGGTGGAGTTTCGGGCAGGCCGGGACGATGAACACCGCCAACGCACTCGGCTATTTAGCCGGTGCCATCGTCGCAGCACCCCTGACCCAGCGACTCGGCAGCCGGCGCAGCTTCGCCGCCGGCATGGCCCTGGCCGCGGCCGCCCTGCTGGGCGCCGCATTCACCGACAGCTTTAGGCTGCAACTGCTGCTACGCTTGGCGGCCGGTATTGGTTCAGCAGTTACCTTCATCGCCGGCACCGGCCTGGTTGCTAAACTCGCCCAACACACTCAAACCCGCGCGGGAACCCTGCTCAATGCCTACACCGCCGGTGCCGGCGCCGGCATCATCGTCACCGGCCTGCTGGTGCCTCCGCTGCTCGAGGCCACCGGACCCAACGGCTGGCGCTGGGCGTGGGTCAGCATGGCTGCGCTGGCCGCAGCAAGTCTAATCGCCGCTCTGCCGGCGCTGCTACGCACCACCGAACCAGACCCGCCAGCACCAGCCAACAAGAAGCGTGACCCCCGACGTATCAAGCCACTATTACTACCCGGACTCGGCTACTTCCTGTTCGGAGGTGGCTACATCGCCTACATCACCTTCGTCATAGCCGATCTGAAAGCCGCAGGCTTTACCCCCGGACAGGTCACCGCCTTCTGGACCCTGCTCGGGATCGCCGTGGTGGCCGGCGTACCCCTGTGGGGCCGGCTCCTCGAGCGGCTGCGCTCCGGCCACACCCTCGCTCTGATGAGCACCGTCCTCGTTCTCGGCGCATTGCTGCCCCTGCTCACCGGCGAACTCGCCGCTGGGCTAATCTCCGCCGTGATCTTCGGCAGCTCTTTCCTTGCCGTGCCCGCCGGCATGGCCCATCTCGCCCGCCGCCGACTTCCGGCGACATCATGGAATTCAGGAATTGCCGTACTGACCATCACATTCGCCTTCGGACAAAGCGTGGGCCCCGTCTTGGCCGGCATCCTCGCCGACAAATCCGACAGCGCCAACCTTGGGCTCGTCCTCGCCACCGTCACGCTCACCGCCGCCGCCACGGTCTACCTAACAAGCGAAACCAGGCCCAAAAGCGGGGTCGCACCGAAACAATCGACATCAGCATAGCGACCGAGCCTTACGAAACTGCCGGGCCGAACAATTATGCATTGGGAAGACCCTCGAATGGAGCGGCCGTCGGGCGGGCATTGGACAAATAAGCAAATGGGCTGCTGTAGGAAAATGACACGAAACGCGGAATTTCTGTTCAGGGACTGATACTAAAGCAGCAGGTCACAGGCCCGCCCTGATGACAGGTCGGATGGAATCCTACATGTAGGTTTCGCGTTTTCGTGATCTTTTCCGCGTTTCATGATCCCGGCGTGGTCTTTTCCGGATTTCGTGATCCAACGGAGCATACTTGGTTGCATGGGTCAGACTGCTGGTCTGGATGTCTGTAGGATCCGCATTTTCGTGATCTTTTCCGCGTTTCGTGATCCCGGTGCGATCTTTTCCGGATTTCGTGATCCAAGGAACATACGGGGCAGCGTGAAGTGGACTGTATAAGTATGCATCCTGTTGAGTGGGCACCCACTGGCTAATCCAAGTTCGTTCTGTGATCGGCAAAGCTGGTTTGGCACGGCAATATCGACACGATCGACACTTCTGGGCGACGTAGCACGTGTTTCACATAGGGCCCGTCACCGGACAGACCACCGGACGGGGTAACTGGGACGCGACACTTCAATGATGCTGGTCAGGGAGGGGTGTGACCGGTGGAGGTTCCTCTTACGGGATGCGGAGAGTGCAGAGCTGGGTGAGGGCTCACTGATTGCATGATCGATGCCTTGGACTCGTTCGGCTGCAGCAAAGCGCGGTTGCGATTCGGCTACCGGTCACGACGGGTTCATGCAGCGGGAGCTACTGGCGGAATATGACCTTGATGGGGTCGGTGCGGGTCATTGCAGCATGAAAAACTTGTCGCTACTTGGTCAGAGAACCGTGCGGTTAAGCATCCATGTCCTCTTTGGTGTGCGAAGATCACCGACTTCGTTGAGCGGGTCGGCTTAGCGTGCGAGTCTTTGGAGCCAGGTGATGAGAAGCTGTGTTTCTGCGG
Source organism: Arthrobacter castelli DSM 16402 (assembly GCF_000430705.1). Taxonomy (GTDB): domain Bacteria; phylum Actinomycetota; class Actinomycetes; order Actinomycetales; family Micrococcaceae; genus Arthrobacter_C; species Arthrobacter_C castelli. The sequence goes on along the minus strand of NZ_AUMN01000028.1, from coordinate 33,395 downwards.
GCCCGAGGAGTCCGGGATTGGCGGCTGCGAGTTCGATGACGGCACCGGGGGCGCCGCTTTCTGCAGCGGGGGAGGTTCCCGTGATTGCGGCGATGGAACCTTCGCGAACCGCGTTGGACAGTGGCCGGTCTTCTTCGGCGAGGATGATTTGGCGCATGGTGACGCCGATGTTGGTGACCAGAATGTGTGCCGCGGCCTGCTCATATGGCACGGCGAGCCTGCCCTGTTCGGCTGCCTGCCGGGTGAGGCTTCGCAGGATGGCGCTGGGCCGCTCCTGTGCTTCCGGTGAGTATCCGGGTCGGATTTTGCCGTACATGAGGGTGTAGAAGCCCGGATTTTCCAAACCAAAGGTGACGTGGGCATCCCACCCGTACCGGATGTCCTGGATCGGGTCTCCGGTGGACTCATGGGATTGCTTCTCGGCCAGGTACATGTCGAAACCGCGCTCGACGACGGCATCGATCAGCCCCTGCTTGGATCCGAAAAAGTGGTACAGCGTCGGCATTTTCACCCCGACCGCTTCGCAGACTGCTCGCAGGGAGAAGTCGTCTCCGGGGGCGGCGGCGATCAGATCCGCTGCCGCATCGAGCAGTCGGGTGCGTGTATCTACTTCCGCGATGTCTGTCATACTGCTACAGTACAACGTGTACCCATGACATAGAGATACATAACGCTGATACGACAGGAGATGTGATGACGGAACACACCCTCAAGGGCAAGAACGTTCTGATTGCAGGTGGCGCGAAGAACCTCGGCGGGTTGGTGGCCCGGCAGGCTGCACAAGCCGGGGCGAATGTGGCCATCCACTTCAATTCCGATGAGACCCGGGCGGAAGCGCAAGAGACCCTCGCGGCAGCGAAGGCTGCAGGCGTGCAGGGCACTCTTCTTCAAGGGGACCTGACCGTTCCGGAAAACGTGGCGAAGCTTTTCGACGATGCCGAGGCCGCAATCGGACCGGTGGACGTCGCCGTCAACACGGTCGGCAAGGTCCTGCGCAAGCCCATCATCGAGACCACCGAAGACGAGTACGACTCGATGTTCGATATTAATTCGAAGGCAGCCTATTTCTTCATCAAGGAGGCAGGTAAACACGTCGCCGACGGCGGCAAGATCATTACCCTCGTGACATCCCTGCAGGCCGCATTCACCGATGGCTACTCCACCTACGCCGGTGGTAAATCGCCGGTGGAACACTTCACCCGCGCTGCCGCGAAGGAATTCGCCGAGCGGGGCATCTCGGTGACCGCACTCGCGCCCGGACCGATGGACACACCGTTCTTCTACCCGCAGGAAACCCCGGAACGGGTGGAGTTCCACAAGTCCCAGGCCATGGGCAACCAACTGACCCAGATCGAGGACATCGCCCCGATCGTGCGGTTCCTGGCCACTGAGGGATGGTGGATCACCGGGCAGACCATCTTCGCCAACGGCGGCTACACCACCCGGTAATCCCGGAGAAACCCGGAGAATCCGCGAGAAGGAGACTATGACAATGAGTATCGATATCCCCGAACCGGTGGCAGCCTTCATCGACCTCGTCAACCGGCACGATCGCGAGGGATTCCTCAACGCGTTCACCGAGACCGGCTTCGTCGATGATTGGGGCCGCGTCTTCACCGGACGCGACGCCATCGACGACTGGAGCCAGAAGGAATTCATCGGAGCCTCCGGAGTCCTCACGCCTGAGCAAACCTCCCGCCAGGGCGAGGAGGTGACCGTCATCGGTGACTGGCGCAGCACCTATGCCAACGGCCGCAGCACCTTCACGTTCCGCATCGCCGGTGACAAGCTGGAATCGATGACCATCCGCGAAGGCTAGCTGTACCTAGGCGACATTCGTCTGTGGGGCGGTGACACAGCCGTGCGCGCCGCCGCACAGGCCAATGCCGCCGAACAGAACCGGACCTGCCGCCGTCACCCTCTACTCTCTGCGCAGAAAGGCTCCCAGTGACTGATTCCAGTCGAGATCGATTCGGTTTGATTCATATGCGCCCACGCGATGACGCCGAACCGAACCGCTCTGCCAGCGGGTTGGAACTGTTCTTCGACCTCGTGTTCGTCGTGGCCATCGCGACGGCGGCCACGCACCTGCATCATGCCGAGTCCGGACAGCACATCTGGGCAGGAATCGGCTCCTACCTGATGGTGTTCTTCGCCATCTGGTGGGCGTGGATGAACTTCACCTGGTTCGCCACCGCCTTTGACACCGACGACTGGCTGTACCGCATGCTCACGATCCTGCAGATGGGCGGCGTTCTGGTGGTCGCGGCCGGGGCCGGCCCCGCCATGGCCGAGGGCCAATTCCTGCTGATCATCATCGGCTACGTCATCATGCGTCTGGTCATGGTCATCCAGTGGCTGCGCGCCTCGCGTAATCATGCCCGCCTGCGCCGGACCACCCTCACATACGCGGGCGGCATCGCCATCATGCAGTGTCTGTGGGTGGCTTGGCTCTTCCTGCCCGAGGAGATCGCGCTTGTGGCCTTCCTTGCGCTCGTTGCCGGTGAGCTGGCCGTGCCGATTGTCGCCGAGCGCCGCCGCACCACGCCGTGGCACCCACACCATATCGCCGAGCGCTACAGCCTGTTCATAGTTATCCTCCTCGGCGAATCCGTACTGGCCTCGACCAACGCCTTCGTTGAGGCGGCCCAACACAGCCAGCACCTGACCCAATTGATCATGCTCGCCGGGATCGGGCTGATAATGGCGGCCGGCATGTGGTGGATCTACTTCTCCAAAGACAACCACGACCAATTCGGCAGCATCGGCAACGCCCTGACCTTCGGATACGGACACTACATCGTCTTCGCCGCCGCCGGCGCGTTCTCCGCAGGAATCGGGGTGGCCGTAGATCAGAACACGAACGCGACGGACCTGGCGGGCACCATCGCGGCAGCGACCCTGACCGTGCCGGTCTCCATCTACATCCTCGGAGTCTGGTGGCTCACCCTCCGCCCGAACCTGCCTCAGGTAAAGAACATCGTCGTGCCAGGGCTGGGAGTGCTGCTCGGCACCGCAGCCCTCCTACCGGCGGGCCTGCCCGTCGCCGCTGTGCTGATGATCGGAATCGTCGTCACACTCGAAATCCCCGAACATACGACCGAAGAAGAGACCAAGGCGCTTTCTTCATTGCCCTGACTATTAGCGCGACTTTCGCATCCAAGTGTGTCAATTGAGGATCGGCTTGCGTGGCACCTCTTTCACGGCTTCGACGCGTCGTTTTCTTGTGCTGCAGCGGGTTGGATATCAGGTGAGTCCTGATTTGGCAGAGCCGTGCGCCTCATTTGGCCCAGAATGGTCTGGGCTTGTTCATCGATTACTTGGCGCACGGCGCTGAGGGCCGGGCGGTCGATGGAGTCTATACGTTCGACGCGCATGAGGCGGCGTCGTGGAACGTCGTCGCTGAGAGTGACGGTTTCCACGCCGTGGGGTAAAGGCGAGCGCCCGAGCCGGGGGACGATGCTGAGGCCGAGGCCGTGGGCGGTGAGATCGACCTGCGATTCGTGCTCGTTGACCAAGCCTGCCATTTCATAGGGGATACGAGCAGCTTCGAGGGATTGCTTGAGCCACCTTGCGTATATATAGGTGGTATCGGTGATCCACCGCTCCGCAGGTAAGTCGGCCACTGTGATCGTCTCACGCTGCGTCGCGGGATGACCGCTGGGAACGATGAGGTCGACGTCATCGGTCCCGAGCACGGTCGTCGATAGGGCAGCAGGAATAGTGAGAGAAACTCGTTTCCACTCATGAATCACGGCGATGTCCACCTTGCCGTTCACGGCTTTCTCAACACCCTCCTCGGGATAGGTCTCGCGTACCACCAATGAGATCTTCGGGTAACGGGCGGCGATTTCGGCCACTATCGGCCCAATCAGTCCGCGACACGCGCTCGGGAAGGCTCCCACCGTGACCTGGCCGGTGGGAGTTCCTTGCAGTTCCTCCAGGCGCGCCCGAGCCCGCGCATCTACAACTTCCATGTCAGTCGCTGCCTGTGCCAATACCTTGGCTGCTTCTGTAGGTCGGAGGTACCGGCCACGCCGGACCAGGAGCTCGGCTCCGACCTGGCGATGGAGTTTGGCGAGCTGTTGCGAGACTGCTGAAGGTGTGAGACTCAAGTGGTCTGCGGCCGCCGTGATCGTCTTGAGGTCCACGACTGCTCTGAGGGATCGTAGTAGCTCTCGATCAAACATGAAGTACAGCTTACAGATACCCATACGAACCTTTTGCTGGTCGTGAAGGGACGTCTGTTGCGAGCATGAAGACATGTCTCAACACACCGGCCGTATCCAGGGCCCACATACCGCAGTGTTCCTCCTGACCGTGGGCATGATCATGTCGGGCACTATCGGCTACTTCGTGGTCGAGTCCGGTGCTCCACCGGCGGTGGTTGTGTTCTGGCGCTGTGTGATCGGTGCCACGGGCCTGTTCGCTGTGATTGCCGTCCGTGCGAATACACGAAGCGAACTGCGGCAGGCGGTGACTTCCCGGGTCGGGCTGTCCGTCGCCGCGAGCGGCGCCTTCCTGGTCCTGAACTGGATCCTTATATTCAATGCTTATGACTACCTGTCGATCGGTGTTGCCACCGTTATCTTCCACGTCGAACCTTTTATCCTGATCGCGTTGGGTGCCCTGTTCCTTCAGGAACGTTTGAGCCGCCGCACCCTTGGATGGGCCGGGCTGGGCTTTGTCGGGATTGTGCTCGTGGCTAAGCCCTGGACCGCTGGCGGGGAGAACATGGGCAATCTTCTGCTCGGAGTCGTCCTCACGCTTGTTGCAGCAACCTTGTACGCGGCCTCGATCGTCGTCGTCCGGCGGCAGCAAGCGTTGGCGCACGGGGCTCCAGGTCCATTGGTGATCATCACGATCCAACTTATCGCCGGGGCCGTCATCACCTCACCGTCGCTGGCGCTGTTCCCTCGTCAGATCACGGGGGCGGGTTGGGCTCACTTGTTCGTGCTCGGTCTGGTCAATACGGCATTGATGTATCTCATCATTTACGCTGCCTACCCACGTTTGGGTACCGCCACCATTGGCGTTCTGGCTTTCGTCTACCCGGCTGCTGCAGTTGTGGTCGATCTCATCGCCTACGGAACGATCGTCACCATTTCCCAACTGATGGGGTTTGCCGCGATTGCAGGCGCTGGCATTGGTCAAGTTGTCACCGCACAGCGCGCTAACTCACCACAAGAAACGGCCAGCCGTTCTACACCACTGGTAATCGAGAGAAGGGAAACACGATGACTCTCCTTATTGCCGTCGAGGTAACGATCACATTGTGCTCCTACATCGGTCCGATGTCGTCGCCGGCATGAAACCGTGTGCCCATCTGCTACCGGTGCCAGGCACGGTGAACGGTAGCGAATCGATTGATCGAGTGGCATCCGTCAAACCCCGAACTATAGTTGGAGTTGGTTGCGCGTGCGCCCCTGGCACTGTGCCGGACGCAATCCTCCTGTACGAGCGTTTTACCCAAAAAGGGGGATCGCTCGTGGTCACCATCTTCGCTATTGCCGCTGCCAGTTGGGCTCTGCTGATGGCACTGGCGCCACTGTTGCAAACCCGACGGATGCTGCAACGCCAATCATCGGCTGACGTGTCGGTGGCATATCTGCTGATCCTGTTGCCAGGCTTTGCCCTGTGGGTCGCGTACGGGGTGGCCTCCGGGAACGTTGCGCTCGTCATCCCGAACGTTGTCGCTTTCATAGTCGCCTTGAGTACCGTGATGTGTGCACTGCGCCTCCGGCAGCGTAACGCGCCACGGGACTCTCAATGAAGTACCGTTGCGCGGGGGATGGCTCATCCGCCCGCCCATGCTGGATGATGGGAAGGGTGAGTATGGATTCGGGAGCGGGTGTGGACTGGGCGTCGATCCGTCCTGGGCAATGGGTTAGGTTTCGTCATGCGGCGAATCGTCCGCCCATTACCGGGATGGTGGATGCCTGCATGGAGGACGGCTCGGTGATATGGATACAGATGAGCGATGGAACCGGCCGCTGCCTGATCCACAGTGATGATGGATACCATCCTGAAAGGCTGGGATAGCACTTTCCAGGGTTATGCTCCTGTGGATCACGAAATAGGGACAGGCCACACCGGGGTCACGAGAATGCGTAGCCTACATTCTCGATTGCTTGAGGCCGGAGTAGTTGTCACCAATACCTGCATCACCGCTGCTCTTTCTGCGCGACGCTCTGTCTGTTCGATGATGAGTGGAGCGTCCCCAGGACTGCCACCGCCACGAGTGCGCACATGGCGGGGACATGGCCAGGTGACCAGCTCAGTGTGAATGCCGACTCGCTGAACCAGACAACGGCGGGCACCATGGTCAGCAGCAGGGCTGCGGGAAGCGGCGGACATATAGTGATGCCCCACTGGAGCAGGAGGATCGGCAATCCGATGCACAGAACGCCAATCGCTGCCGTGCTCATCAGGTCCTGGGGATCGCTGCCCAGGATGGTGGGGATGGCCAGCATTGCGGTCAGTGCCCAGGTCAGGTGAAAGCGGCTGACTGCGATCTGCAACGCGCTGAAGCCGCGTTGGGTCAAGTGTCTCGACGTCAGCAGGACACCGGCGGCGCCTGCGCCGGCTACCACGGCCAGAGCGATGCCAGCGCTGGTGGGACCAGGCTCGGCTGTCGTCCCGGAGATGGTCAGGGTGACGATGATAGCCGCGATGGTGAGGATCAGGATTGGCTGGATGAATTGCCGGCGCGGTGCACCTGAGAGGAGGGCGACGAGCAGAGGGGCGATGCTGAACTCAGTCACACTGGCTGCCGTCGGCGGCACGAGGGTTGCGGCGACGTAGAACGTGCCGAATGCGCCCACGGTGACGAGATTGAGGAGCAGGACCTCACGCCACGACATCTTCGGGGCCGTCGACTTGTCCCCTATTCCACGCGTGGTGAGCCGGGCAGCCGCGGAGATCAGGGCGGCAGTAGCGAACGCCGCGAATGTCACGACAGTCGACTCCGATGGGCCTACGGTGAGGCCGACGACAGCGGTGCCGACGCCCTGCCAAATGACTGCGGTAAGGACAATAAGCACTCCGGCACTGGTGCGTGTCACTTGTACAGCGAGAAGTGTCCGGTGAGCGGGTCGAGGTCGTCGACGGATCCGAAGAGACCGACGCCCAGGTAGTTCAGATCCGACCCGATGGTGCGGGCTATCGTTTCCTGCTGCTGCTCGCCGGTGCCGACCGTCATGGCATCGGTGAAATCCACCGCGATGACCGATCGTGCGGCGGCCTCCTCGCGCAGGCGGCGCAACCAGGCCGGGCGGCCGGCAAGAATGATCGCGCCGAGGGTGGAGATCGGCTCGTGTTTGTTCCCATCGGCGTCCGGGAAGTCGGCGAAACTCATCCGGCTCAGCCAATCCCCACCGCGATCCGACGCGGCGGCGACGATTCCGAGGCAGAGATGGGCGGTGACATTGGCCGCGCGCCCCGGTTCGATCCCCTTGGGCAGCGCGACGATGAACTTGTCAGTCATGGACCTCTCCAATCTGGGATCAGTGGTGTATCAGTGGTTCTGCCTCGCCCGGTATGCGGCTTGCGAGGCCCGGTTGGTGCAGCTGCTGGAGCAGAAAACCCGCGATCGATTGCGCGTCAGATCGAGCACGACCCCTTCGCAGCCGGCAGCCGCGCACGGCTTCAGCCGGGACATCTCGTCGGCACGGACCAGATCGATCATCGCGATCGCGGACTCGACGAGGATCCTTTGTGCCAGGGGCTCATCTCCCCGGACGCCATGGACGTGCCAGTCGACATCGCCGTGACGGACCAGCTGCGGAACCGCCTGAGCTTCGGCCAGCCACTCGTTGATCAACTCGACCGCATCGTCACGATCACTGCGCAGCAGCATGAGCAGCCGGGCCCGCGTGGCCCTCACCTCGGCGAGTTCTGCGCCGGTGCGGTTGTGTCGACCGGTGTAGTCCCAAGTGCGGAAGAAGCCCTCGAGCTCCCCGACCGTCGTGAGGGTGTCCGGCGGGGTCATCGTGTTGACGAGTGCGACCGCCGTCCGCATCGCACTCTCTGTGTCATGTGCAAAGACCATGTTGGCACGTTACATGACTTTCCCCGATGTAACGAATCATAGTTCCCTTTGCTCGTTACGCGACCCGGGCGCGAAGCGCGATACCCCGTCTGGCAAGACTGATTTCAGGTGGATATGCAGTGTCCACAATGAAAACGGGTGCACGCCGGGCCCCGCATAAGAACCCTTCTCCCGGAAGGTGAACGTGTCGTCTCAGCCCTTAGCTGCGTACTTAGTGGAGCGCAATGACAAGGTCCCGCTCGTGTTCCTGGCGCGGGCCGAAAATGCGGCGGTCGCCCTCACCGATCGGTAGATCATTGATGCTCGCTTCACGGCGCGTCATCAGTCCCTGCTGTGAGAACTCCCAGAGTTCGTTTCCGTAGCTGCGCCACCATTGGCCGGTTGAATCGTGGCATTCGTATTGGAAGCGCACGGCGATTCGGTTGCCGTGATAGGTCCAGAGACTCTTTCGCAGGGCATAGTTGAGTTCGCGCTCCCATTTTGCGGCGAGGAATTCAACGATCTGCTCCCGGCCGGTGACAAACTGGTCGCGGTTACGCCAGACCGAATCAGATGTGTAGGCCAGTGCCACACGGTGCGGGTCGCGGGTATTCCACGCGTCCTCGGCGGCTTGAACTTTTTGGGCCGCGGTCTCCGGCGTGAATGGCGGGAATGGTGCACGGTGTTCTGACATGATCTCTTCTTCCACTCGCATTGAGAACGTGCGTTCTCTTATTGTTTTGTTCTAAACTAGAGAACGCGCATTCTCGATGTCAAGGAGACCCGTTGCCTGCTTTGATCAGTGATGAACAGACCGAGCGCGACCGGCAGTCGCTGCTCGACGCTGCAGAGGTCCTGCTGTATGCCAAAGGCATCCAGGCGGTCGGGATGGATGAAATCAGGGCGGAGGCCGGCCTTGCCTTGAAGCGGATCTATGCCCTGTATGCCTCGAAGGAGGAACTGGTTGTTGGGATGCTGCGGCGGCGGGACATTCGGTGGCGGGCTGATCTGGCCGAATATGTCGAAAGGGCAACAGATCCGCGCCAGAGAGTCCTGGCGGTGTTCGACTGGCTCCATCAGTGGTTCTGCCAGCCAGGCTTCCGCGGGTGCGCCTGGGTTAATGCGCATGGCGAATTGGGGGCGTCATCGGAAGCGATTGCCACCGAGGTGAGCGCGCATAAGGCAGCGTTCCATGATCAGATCGCAGCGTGGGTGGCAGCAACTAATCCGTCGGCATGCGAAGGTGTACACCTCCTGGCCGAAGGAGCCATCGTTTCAGCCGGGATCACTAACGACCCTGATGTCGCGCTCCGGGCCCGAAGCGCCGCTGAGGCACTGCTCGCGGCCGCAGGCCACCCGGCAGGTATGACCCAGGCGTAGTGATCACTAATACAAGCGGATGCGGTCCCGACGGTTTCCAAGTCCGCCGCACCGCCGGCTCGGCTGTCGAGACAGGGGTGAGACGCGTCAGTGGATGGGGATGACTGGTCCCGATCCGGGGCGTGATTGGCCATAACCGCCGGTGCGTGCAGGTTCCGCCTGTGTCGTGTCGGTAGGGTTCGATCAGTCCGTGTCACCGGCAAAATCAAGAATCCTTGCCGGACAGTTCCCCGGATTTCGGGCAACGCCCTTCCGGGCTATTGGGGGAAGGGTGGCCTGCCAGCTTTGGAAGAGCGGCTACGCTTTTCCGTTCAGGATTTTACCGGCTCAGCCACCTGGGGGTGTGTGGCCGCGGTTGCGCTGATGATGCCGAGGGTCAGTACTGCGGCGATGCCGGCAGCGCCGGTGGGGAATCCCAGCCCTTGGGCGGCTACGGCGGTGGGGGCGGCCAGACTCGCTCCGACGAAGAGGGTGAATCCGTATAGGGCTGTGGCTGAGCCGCGTTGGGCCGGCTGGCTGGTGGCCCCAATTGTTTCGACCAGTGCCGGGGCGGTGGCCACCACGCCGGCAGTCATCGCGGCGAGGGCGATCGCCAGGGTGTAGGGGCCGGTGGCGAATGCCGCGGTGGCGATGGCGGCCGCGGTGACGGCCAGGGCGGTGATCAGCCGGCGGCGGGCCGGTACGCGGGCGAGGGCCGGTGCCAGCAGCGGGATCAGCAGGCAGGCAGGGAGTGTGGCTATCCGCACTGCCTGCATGGTGGCCGGGTGGTCTGCGGTGCCCGGACCGGTCAACTGAGCCAGGGTGCTCACGCCGACGAAGGCCCACATCACGGTGATGGTCGTCAGGTACAGGCCGCTGAGCCGTGCCGAGCGCAGCAACCGGGGCAGCCGGACCAGCTGGGTGCCCACTGATGCTGATTTCTTCCGGCGGATATCCGGGCGCAACACCCGCAGATGCAGGCCCGCCAACACCAGCAGTACCAGGGCGCTGACCTGGAACCAGGTCCTCCAGTCACCGACGGCGGCAAGGGCCTGCGCGGACAAAGGAGCGACGACGGCGGCGGCGAGGAACGAGCTGATCACGGTCGTCAGCGCCGTCGTGCGGTGGCGTTCATCGATGCGTTCGGTCAGATAGGCCAGGGCCACCGGCGGGAAGAACGCCGCGGCGAAACCCTGCAGGGCGCGGGTTGCCAGCAGAGCGGGGAAGGTCGGAGCCAGCGAGACAATCAAGCTGGCTGTGGCGGCTGCGGCCAGGCCACAGACGGCGACGCGCCTGCGCCCGAGGACGTCGGAGACCGGCCCGGCGATGAGCATGCCGGCGGCATAGGCGAAGCCGAAGACCGAGGAAGTCCACGCGGCCGCATCAACGGAGACGCCGAAGGCGGCGCTGAGCTCGTTCAGCAACGGCAACGTGGCGTACAACTGCCCGACGACCAGCAGTGACGCCGCGCTCAGCGCCGCCACGGTACGGATTGTCGGCACGGATGACGGTGCCGGATCGTGGTGAAGTGCGGAAGTTGGTGATGTGGTCATGATTAAGAGCCAACCATCTGGTTGGTTGCTCTGTCAACCAACCAGATGGTTTACAGTGGAGTTATGCAAAGCATTGCCGAACGGACCAAACATAAACTGCTCGCCGCGGCGCGGGCAGAGTTCGCCGAGCATGGGCTGGCCGGTGCCAGGGTGGACCGGGTTGCTGCTGCGGCGGGGATCAACAAGCAGCGTATTTATGGCTATTTTGACAGCAAGGACGGATTGTTTGACGCCGTGCTGGCCGAAACGATGATCGAGGCCGCCGCCGATAAGCCGCTGCAGGCCGGAGACAGTCCCGCCGGCTACGCGGACCGGACGTTCGACTTCCACCGCAACGATCCGGACCTGCTGCGGCTGCTGATGTGGGAGGCACTGAGCAGGCCGGTCGAGGCGGCCCTGTCCGATTCCGGACGCCAACAGCACTACGACCGCAAAATCGCCGCGTTCACTGACGCCGGTCTGAACGATGATGAGGCCAGATACACGCTGCTCGTCGTGCTGGCCCTGACCAGCTATACGGCCGCCCTGCCCCAGATTGCTGCGCTGGTCCTTGGCCATGACTACTCCGACGATGAGCTGAAGTCCAGGATCGTCGACACCGTCGGCCGGCTGACAAACCTCTGACGGGACCACTATTGCCCCCGGCAACAGTAATGGAGTACAGCTTTGGTTGATGGTCAGTGGCCCGTGACGGCCTGCTCGAGGGCGTAGCTGTCCTCGTACATGTGGTAGCGGGTGATGAGTCCGTTTTCGATGGTCAGGTGCAGCGCGAACTGGCCTTCGAACGGGCGGCCGTTGGATCGGACGGTGTAGGCGAACCGGCCCAAGGCGACCGCATCGGATCCGTGCACGAACAGCTGTGAGACCTCGAACGATCGGGGCTGCAGGTGCTCACCGAGCAGGTCGAAGAACTCGCTGACTTCGGCCCGTGTTGATCGGCGGCCGGTCCAGGGCACCGTCTGCGCTCCGGGCACGTAATGATCGACCGATTCGGCGAACATGGCGCTGACCGGTTCGCCGTTTGCGAGGCTGTCGAAGAAGCCTTGGACCGTCCGGCCGGTGGAATCCGCTGTCTCGGGGTTGCCGGTGGCCGGGGGCGCGGTGACGGGAAGCAGCTCATGGTCGGCGAAGACGCGTTTGGCGGTAAAGGTGGCGTTGAGCGCCTTGGGGAATCCGCAATAGACCGCGGCGTGGGTGATCGCTTCGACGATCTCGGCCGCACTCAGACCGACGTTGAGGGAGGCGTTGATGTGTACTTCGAGTTGAGACTCGCACCCATCGAGGGCGGTGAGGATGCCGAGGGTGACGAGCTGGCGTTGAGGCGCCGTGAGGCCGGGGCGGGCGTAGACGTCGCCGAAACCGTAGGCGACGACGTGGTGGGCCAGGGCCGGGGCGACGTCGGCGAGGGCGTCCACGACATGTTGCCCGGCCGTGCCGTCAACGGTGGCGAGGACTTCGGCACCCCGGTCGTAGCGTGCCTGCTCCACCTCGGTGTCGAGGTCTGGCTGGTCGCCGGAGTGGGTGGTGTTCATGGTGGGGGCTCCGTTCCGGCCTGCGCTTTGAGCAGGCTCTGGTAGTGGGCGATCTTGCTGTCCAGGCCTTGCAGATGGTCCTGCAAAGCGGCAATATGCTTCTCGACGTCGTCGCGGTGACCGGCCAGCAGGTCGAGCCGGGCGGCCACGGTGGAGCCGCCGGTCCTGCGCAGTTGGGTGAACCGATGCATGTCGGCGATCGACATGCCGGTTTCCCGCAGGCGGAGTAGAAAGGCCAGCCAGTCCATGTCGCCGGCCGCATAGCGGCGGCGACCACCGGTGCCGCGGTCAATGGCCTCGATGAGGCCGGCTTTTTCGTAGTAGCGCAGCGTGTCCTTTGACAAACCGGTGCGCTCGGCGACCTCGGCAATCGACAACCCCCGGCCAGCATCTGCTCCACCGTGGTCGGAATGCTCAGTCGGTGACGGCCTCATGCCAACAACGCTATAAGTTGGAGTGCACTCCAAGTCAAAGACCAGATACGCCCTGGTTGTGGATTCGCGCTCTGAACCAGCCGGGCGTCCGTCTGGCCTGGAGGCGCGGTGTCGTCAGGCGAGCATGTAACCGCATAATGCCACGGAACGGATTATGGGAACGTGGTCTCAGAGGTTAGCTGGGGTTTGTTGGTTGGTTCTGCTACGTCGAAACGTCGATGACTTCCCCGGCCGAGTTCTTCGCGTGCCAGTTCAGCGAGTAGTACAGCGTTTGATGCACATTTCGATTCCGCTGGATTGTCGTAGAGGACTCGGATGTGGTGCTCGGAGAGGAACCTGCCGCCCAGCGGATTGTTGTTTCGGCCGGTCCACCAGCGTTGCTTTACCCGGGCTAAGGCCACTTCTAGAGGTGCTTCCACGTCGACCACATCGAGATCTTCGTATCCGGCGCGGTTGAGTTCGTCTATATAGTTTTCGACCAGTGGCTTCCATGAGAGGGTTCCGTCAATGACGACGTTCTCACCTGCATTAAGGGCCAGGGCACGAACGACGTCGGTGACTTGGGTGGAGTATTGATGGATGTGTGGAGCCAGCTCTCTCAGGTTTAAGGCCCTTCCATCAGGCAGCGTATATGCGTATCGGTAATCGAGTAAGGCGGCGTGGTCTGCTTCTGCCAGCAACAGGTCCTTGGCAATGTCGGGGTCGATCCTGCGGTAGCCCTGCAATTGGAAAGTGGCCAGGGCTTCGGTTTTGCCGGCCCCGGGTGGTCCGGCGCTGACGACGACAGCTTTTCCGTCTGCAGTCACGTCTGTCTGCTGGGTCATGTATGCCTTGGCTAGTTCAGCTATGCGTGCTGAATCGAAGAATTCACCTAATGCTGTTGGCGCCTCGGCCAGCGCATTTCCGGGCTCATAGAGCGTGGTTAAGGCAGCGTAGGTTTTGTCTCTGTCACCGGCCAATGGCCGCCCTGACTTTGTTGAATTCGTCTTTGGTGAGTAAGTCCTGGGCGTAGGCGGCGACGACTTGATCCCATGTCCCAGGGGTGCGCCCTTCATGGGGATACGGGGCGGACTCCCCAAAGGTGTAGGGGAAGGCTTTGAGTATTTCGACGAGTTCGCGACGATCGGTGTCGTAGGCAAAGACGCGCAGAATGAGCTCTTCTGGATCCTGCTCCAGATTCCCACTACGGCGCTCAATGGTCTTGAGCATCCGGTGTACCTTGGCTTGACTGGTGGCCAGAAGCTCGGCGATGTCGCGTTGATTGAGGCCACGGTCACTTGCATTCTTTGCGGCGCGCAGATCATCGATTCGATCTACACGCTGGCGGGCCTGCCGTTGTAGAGCGCCGCGATGGATAGTTCCAAGTTCGTGATCCATGGTGATCATCGTTGTCACTCCTTCCTTCATCTCACCCCCAGCTTACCCCTTTGATTCACAATGAATCAACAGGTAGTGGCCCTTGGGACATCTGAATGCGTGCGGCTAACGGTGATGGCTGGAGGTGCTTCGATGAAAGGGCTGGGTGTAGGAATATGTCACGAAACGCGGAATTTCGGTGTGGAGAGGGAAAATAAAGCTGCAGGTCAGCGGCCTGCAGCGATGACAAGTGAATCAGGATCCTACAGTAAGTTGTAGGATTCCGGTTTTCGTGTCGTTAGACCGGGACTATCTCAGTACCGGTGTATCCGGCCCAACACGCCAGGCGGTGAGCTTGGCGGAAGGGAGCCGGAATGATGGCGACACTGGATGCTGTGAACAGCACCCGGTCCACCAGTCCCGGTTGGTGTAGCCGTTGCCTTGGGGGCGATGGCATTAGGGCCTGGTGGTCGGAGCGGCGATGTCCTCCATGTGATCTCCGAATGCGATCAGGCCGTTGGCGTCCCAGGTCAGAGTGCCGGACTCAATGTCGTTGATCAGCGACTCGGTCCAGTGCATCTCATGTTGGATGGCCCTCAGGCGGTATTCGTCTTCAATGATGAGGATTCTCGGCAGGTCGCTGGAAGCGTCGAGAGTTGCTCGAAGTTCCTGGATTTGGTGTTCATAGTAGCCGCACCTGCTTCGCAGCAGGCGGACGGCTTCAGCCGGTGCGGTGAATCCCAGCATCGAGAGCGCGGCAGGGAAGGTTGGATACTCGCCAGCTGGCTGCGCGAGCATCTGCTTGAGGTGTTCGGTGAACCGGTGACGGCCGTCTGCGTTGATCGTGTACACGGTTCGTTGTGGATATCCGGCAACCTGCTGTACTTCCTGGACCTCGATGAGCCCGTCGCGCTGCAAACGGTTGATTGTCTGCTGCACGCTGTTGCGCTGGGCGGCGTTGACCACCTGGTCTTTGCCGCGATCCTTGATGAGCTGGTGAATACGGTAGCTGTGCAATGGTCGTTCGGCCAGCAGGGAGAGCACGATGACGGCCAGTCCGGACAATCCCTTGCGTCTCGAAGTCTCCACCATACAAAGAGTTTATCCTACAACCATAACTAGACATAAAATAACTAGTTATGGTTGTATTGGCTTCAGCAGGTGAAATGACCGCGTATCGATCGATCCAAGGAGCACATCATGGCTGACGAAAAACGAGAGAGCACTACCTATGCCGAACTGCAGCAACGTTGGCATGGCTGGGGATCGCCCGTAGGCCTGGGACTCGGGCTGTTCCTAGCAGCAGCGGCGATTGCGGCGTTGATGGCTGCAGCATCATTGTTCGTTCCCTAACCATCCGTTCCCTCTTCAACATTCGAAAGTGCCGTACCTATGGACACCTCACATCAGCCCAACGATGGGCAGTCGGCCATGACTCACACCCGCCGGCGGCCGCTGGCCGGGCCGGCGGCGGCCTGCCTGCTCACCGGAACCATCATGTACGTCGCCGCGACGGCATTCCATGGCAATCCGCCGATCACCGATGCGGCCGCGATGCTGGACCTTGTCGCTGGCCGCCCATTCTGGCCCGCCGAGCACTACCTGAATATCGGCGCCGTCATCCTGTGGATGATCGGGTTCACGCTGATGGGCACCTCACTGCCCGACGACGAAGCGCGGGGCATCAGGAAGTCAGCACACGCAGTCATCATCGCCGGCACAGCAGTGTTCAGCGTGTACTTCGCTTTACACGCTCTTGGACTGGAATCCCTCAGCTCCCAATGGGTCTCGGCGGATGCGGCCGGTCGCGCCGACGCTGAACTCGCCGCCACGGCCGTGATAGCTGTCCTCGGTGCGCTGGCCTTTGTCGCCCAGGCAATGCTGGGGATATCAATTCTGCTCTACGCCCTGGTGCTTGTGCGGACGTCCTTGTATCCCTCATGGCTTGGCTGGACCGGCGCCGTGGCAGGTAGCGGATGGTTCGTCGGGGCCATGGCCATGAACTTCGCCATTATCGTTCCCTTCACCCTCGTCACCTGGGTATGGATCGTACTGCTGTCCTTGACGCTCGTCCAACGACGAACAGCCGCGAACTCACGGCCACGCTGAACATCAGCAGCACCACTTCCTTCCATGAGGAGAACAAGTATGTCGTTTTCGCGTGTCTGCGGTGTCGCCGCTATCGGATTCGCCGCAATCATCCTCCTTGTAAATGCGCTCGTGCTAGTACCTGCGGGCATGCCGACGACCGGCGCGGCGATCAGCGACGTGGTCACGTTCTTCAGCACGGAAAGCACTGCGATTGGTCTGGCTTCCGCTTTCACTGCCCCCGCCTGGGTGTTGGCCACCCTGTTCGGGGCCGGCGCTGTCGCGGCTACGTGGCGATCAGAGTATGAGAGGGGGGAGGCATGGTCTCTGGTGGGGCTCGCCGGCCTGATCCTTCAGAATGGCAATTTCGTCGCCGTTATCGCTGTCCGGTTAGCTCTCGCCTCAACGGCGGCCGACGATCACAACGTGACAGTCGGACTGTGGGCGTTGCAGGAAGCGCTGTTCACTCTCAACGGCACCTTTTTGGCGGTGGCACTCATTGGCCTGTCGCTCAGCGGCCAGCGCAGCGGACTGATCCGGCCATGGCACGCGGCAATAGGGTTCACCGCCGCCGGGTTACAGTTCAGCTCCGCGGTTCTGACCCCGCTGATAATGGACCGGGGCGGTTTCCTGGGGCTGCTCGGCCTGGCCGGCTGGCTACTCTGGGTCGTATGGATCGTCATCTACGGCATCGTCCTGATCAGGCTGGCCCCAAGTACCCGAGGACCCAGATCCGGCAACAGGCGGCTGAAATAACCTTCAGGGCGGATGCTCACCCCCGGGCAATGGGCGGCGGCGCTTGGGCACCAGGGACCGGGTTCACCGCAGGCGTCTTGCCGGGTTGCTTGTGTTGGCTGTCTGTTAGGAATTGACCAGGACGGTGTCGTGACGGGCGAAGAGGTTGGCCCATTCATCGTCAGTGAGTGTGTGGCCACTGGCGGCAAGCTCGGTGAGTTCGGCGAAGTAGGCTTCGCGGTCGGCTCCGGGAGCGAGCATCATCAGCATTGATGCTGGTGCGCCGGATGTGTTGGTAAAGGCGTGGATGCCGCCGGGCGGGACGTAGATGAGATCTCCGGGATGGGCATTGAACCAGTCGCGTCCGTCGTAGAGCCGGACGATGCCGTTGAGGACGTAGAAGGTCTCGGAAACGCTGCGGTGGAAGTGCGGAGACGGTCCTCCTGACGTGGCGCTCATCTCCCATCGGAAGAGGCTGAACAGGCCGTCGGTCTGGTGGGTCGATGCGAGGTAGTGGCCGGCGGTTCCCTTGGCGGTGGTGTAGCCGGGTGGTTCAGAACTGGTGCGGACTTGTGCGCTGGCTTCGCCTTGTTTTGCGAGGTAGCGGGGCTGGGGGTAGCTCATGGCAGCTCCTTTGCGATATGTGACTTGGTTACTGCAGTTTCGGCACATTGGGCTCAGCTCTCTTGAGTAGGTGCAATGTTGGGGTAGCCGAACAGGTTCGTCGGGTCGTAGGTGGCCTTGACGGCCTGTAACTGCTGATAGTCGTCGGGGGAGTACGCGGAGGCGATCTTGGAGGGGTGTGGCAGCCAGCTCAGAAAGCTTCCTCCGGTGGCGTGGCGGTCAAGTCGGCCAGCCAGTGCGTCCATGTATGTGTCTACGGCGTTGACCTGCGGTTGTTCGAGGCCGTCGAGGGGCGCCGATACCAGGACGCAGAAGGAGGCATCCCGGCCACCGACCGGTCCCGCGTGATGAGACGGGCGGGCCATGGCTCCACCGAAGTGTCGGATCTCGACGACTTTTACCGGCGAATCGGCGGTGTCGGCTGGCTGGCCCGCCGCATCGTTGAGGGCTTCGATGGCCGCGTCGGGCAGCTGCTGATACATCGCCAGATGTCCGCGGTTGGATTGCGGCGGTGGCGGGTCGATCATGTCGCGGGCCAGGTATGTATAGCTCATGTCGGTCAGCTCTCCCATCAGGGGTGGCCCGGCTGCGTCGCGCAGCGGGGAGAGCAGCCGTTCGGCCCGTTCAGCGTCGCCCAGGTAGCAGACCCGCAGCGCGAGGACCCGCTTGCCGCGGATCGGCTCGGGCACGCCCTGGACGTCGGGAATCGGCATCATCATCAGCGCGGTGTTCATCTCGTCGGGCTGGCCGAGTGCCCAGTCCCGGTAGCTGGCAATGGTGCTTGGCATGCTGTCGAACAGAAGCATGCCACCGTATACGCTACTGACCGGGTACAGCTGCACTTCCATATCGGTGACTACGCCGAAGTTGCCGCCGCCGCCGCGCAGCGCCCAGTGCAGTTCGGGATTGTTCTCGGCATCGGCGGTGCACAACTGTCCGCCGGAGGTGACGATGTGCGCGCGGACCAGACTGTCCGCGGCAAACCCGTAGGTGCGCGACAGCCACCCGTGCCCACCTCCGAGAGTGTAGCCAGCCACTCCAACGGTTGGCGAGGATCCCGACAGCGGTGCGAGGCCGTAGCGGCCGGCTTGACCGATCACGTCACCCCAAGTCGCCCCGGCCCCGACGCGTGCCACCCGCCGGGACGCGTCAACGTGAACGGTGTTCATCCCAGCGGTGTTGATCATGAGTGCACCATCGGCGGGGTCGGCGCCGTGGCCGGTGCCCTGCACCGCCACACGCAGCCCATACTCACCAGCCACGCGGACAGCGGCCCGTACGTCACTGGGCGCGATTGCCTCGACGACGATGGCGGGACTGGGGTTGATGGTCGTGTTCCAGGGCTGCCGTGCTGCATCGTAGCGCTCTTCGCCGGCCATGTGTACCGAACCAGAGGCTGTCTGGCGCAGGGCCTCCGCAATGTCGTGCCGGTTGGGCCCGGCTCGCTTCGTAGTATCCACGATGTAAGTCCTCCTTGCTTTCGTTTGAGAGTCCGGGTTCAGCAGAGCCTTGGCAGCGATCGGTGTGGTGGCGCCATCGGTACTCCGCCATAAACGGACAGGTGTTCAGTAATGAACTCTTCATTCGATAGTCTTGGTGGTCAACAGTCAATCCGGTGGAAATGTCCAATTCCGAACACCGGTGGGGACATTGTTCGAACTCTTGGAGGCAGCCTTCATGAACACGACACCGGACCGTCGGGTCCGACGCACCCAGCAAGCTATCGAGCAGGCACTGCTGTCCCTGGTCGTCGAAAACGGTTACGAGGCAGTCACGGTGCGAGACATCATCGATCGAGCCGACGTGGGCAGGTCGACGTTCTATTCCCACTACACCGACAAACACGACCTACTGCTCTCCTGCCTGGACCGCATCGAGCAACTTCTCGCCCCCGCTCCCGGACCGGTTACCGGGACCGGGATGAGGTTTAACCCAGGACTCTTCGCCGGCGTCGCTCAACACAGCCAGCTCTATCGCGCTCTCACACCTCGGCGGAGCGCCTCTGCGCTGGTGCAAGCCCGCGTTGAGGCGCTCCTGTCAGAGGCCCTTCGCAGCAGGCTGGCTGCCTTGCTCCCCGCCGGGCACGCACCGGCGGTGCCACTGGAGGTAGTAGTCCACTCGATGGTCGGCGCCTACCAGGCCCTGCTATCCGGATGGCTCAACGGCGACATCGCCGGTGACTACTCCGCCGCCGCAATGGAAGAAATGTTCCAAATCATCGCCGACGCCGCCATCTCCTCGGCATTGGACCTAGACATCTCATAATGACCAATCAGGCTGCGCCTCGTTCCGGTTGCTGATCCTCAACCTGGTCTGGTCTGTCACTTCACGGTCATCAGGAACTAACTCGATCTGGCCTTGGGGCTGGTCGAAGAGGAAGTCCCAGGTTTCGTCGTAAGCATCGATGCCGCGCACGGTGGTTGGACGGGCGTCCTTTCGTGCGGTGGATACGCCAGTGGTCACCTACTGACTCCCGCGTGCACCGGCGACAGTCGAGGTGAGTGCGAGCGTCGGGCCATGTGATGGCAGCGGGTCGGAGTGTTCGCGGTCTGAGCTTGGCATCATCGCCGACCAGTCCTGGTTTCGCTGACATGGCAACCGACGCCGACCTATCAACGCTCACCGTAACCGCCTGAAAGTCTTTTCGGTGCGCGACTGCCGGCTGATTCCGCGGGTCGCTACTGCACGGCTCCGGTCGCTTTTTGACGTAGTGCGACTACGTCGAAAAGATGATGCCTGCTGGCGGAGTGCGGGTGCAGAATAGGGTCATGCCAACTTCCGGTGCTGATCATCTGGCCGATGACCACCACGGTCAGTATCCTGAGCCGCCGCCCGAGGCATTCGCCGAGCGGCCGTTCAGCGTCATGCTGTGGGCCCTGCGCGTCGTGTCCTCGATACTGATGCTTCTGTTGGTCGCTCAGGCGCTGTTGGCGGCCCTCTTCGTTGAGGGCAACGTGTCGATGCTGACCATGCACGGCATCAACGCGTTCTTCATCACTGTGGTCATTTTCGCGTGTTTCGTGCTCGGCATCTTTTTCGCCACTGTCTCCCGCGGCGCGTGGTGGCCCATGGTCGCCGGGGTGCTGCTCTGGCTGGGCCTGTTCGTCCAGGAGATCATCGGTTATACGCGTGTCGTCGGGCTGCACATCTTTGCCGGTGTGTTGCTGATCTCGGTGTGCTCGATCTATTGCTACGCGCTCTGGCGGCATGTGTATCGTCCCCGCCCGCGCCGCCGGGAGCGTTTCCGCGAACAGCCCGTTCGGCCGGCCGTGGATCAGCCGGGGAGGCAGCCGTGAGCCGCACCGTCAACCGCCGCCAGTTCCTGACCGCCGCAGGCATTGGTGCCGTGGCCGCCGGGACCGTCACCGGATGCGATTCCCTGTTCACGCCCAAGGGTCCGGTTTCCGGTGCCACGGGCACGGTGATGTCCTCCGCCGTCGAGCTTCCGCCCCGGTTCGACGCCGAACTGCCGAAAGTCCCCGTGCTCGAGCCGGTGCGATCGGCGGGCGGGGTCGACCACTATGAGGTGACGCAGCGGGCGGCCGATGCGCAGATCCTGCCCGGGTTCACGACGCAGATCTGGGGGTATAACGGCATCTTCCCCGGACCCACGATAGAGGCGCGCAGCGGCAGGCAGATCGAGGTGACGATCCATAACGAGCTGCCCGTTCCCACCTCGACGCATCTGCACGGGGGCGTCAATCCCCACGATTCGGACGGCTATCCCACCGATCTGATCGTCCCCGACGGATACGATAAACGAGTGGATGCGGCGATGCTGAGCATGCACGCCCGGCAGGCTGCTGGCACCGGCAACGGCCCCCAACAGGGCCGGGTGCCCCAGAAGCCGGACCCGCAGGTCTGGAGTCTGCACCCGGACAGCAGGACCTATCGGTACCCGCTGGAGCAGCGCGCCGCGCCCTTGTGGTACCACGATCACCGGATGGATTTCTCCGGCCCGCAACTCTGGCGCGGCCTCGTCGGGTCGGCCTTCGTGCGGGATGAGGAGGAGGACTTCCTGGACCTGGCGGCGGGAGATAAGGAACTGTCGCTGCTGATCTGCGACCGGTCCTTTGACGCCGACGGGCAGCTGCAATACCCGTCGAAGGACCCGCAGCTTCACGATCCGGGCGGCGTGAAGTCCGCCTATATGGACGGGGTGCTCGGCGACGTGCTGCTCGTCAACGGCGCGCCGTGGCCGGTGAAGCGGGTGGCCAACACGAAATACCGTCTGAGGCTGCTCAACGCCTCCAACGCCCGGGTGTACCAGCTCACCTTCCGCGCCGGTAACCGGGAGTTGCCCATCACCCAGATCGGCTCGGACGGCGGGCTGCTGGTTGCGCCGCAGCGGCTTCCGTCCATCCCGATGTCCCCGGCCGAGCGGTTCGACGTCGTCGTCGACTTCTCCGCTTTGCCGGTCGGCACCGAGGTCGTGGTCGCCAACTCCGTGGGCTCGGGGCCGGCCGGTCAGGTGATGAAGTTCGTCGTGGACCGCGCAGAAACCGATACGACGACGATTCCCGACCGGCTCTGTCGGTCCTATCGGCGGCTGGACCGGAAGGACGCCGTGGGCGTGCGCACCTTCGACTTCCGCCTGAGCACCGGCGATATCTGGACCGTTAACGGTGAACCCTTCGACCCGCGCGAATCGCTGGCCACACCGAAGCTCGGCACGGTGGAGCTGTGGCGGTTCACCAGCGACTTCAATCATCCGGTGCACACCCACCTGGCGCATTTTCAGGTGCACTCCCGTGACGGTGGCAAGCCGAACCGGCACGACGCCGGGTGGAAAGACACCGTGAACGTCACCCCGTACGGCGTCGTCGAAGTACTCGTCGAATTCACCGGTTTCCGCGGCAAGTATCTGGTGCACTGCCACAATCTCGAACACGAGGACATGGCCATGATGGCCAACTTCACGGTGGTATGACGTTCGCGACCGTGCCGCTACGGTCCCAGGAGACGAAGGGTCTAACTCCCGTGCCGCCGCCGGTCTGGCCATATCCTGACAAACTCATCGATGGGGTTCGTGGTCCGGAGGTGGGACCCAGTGCTCGGCGGGGTGGTTGTAGAACTCCATCATGGCCCACTTTGGTGCCGGTTTGGACTTTGGCAGTGCCCGCGAGTCCGGACCAGATGACGCGCCGTTCCGGTGAGGATTCTCGGTTGGGACGGTGGGGCTCAGGTCGGCTCGGTCGTGAAGGATGCAAGGAGTGGTGCCGCGCTAGGATCGGGTGATGTTTTCAGGAGCTTTCCTGCGCGGTGCCGGTGTCGTTGCCGCGGCAGCCTCCCGGCCGGTCATGGCTACGTCGATCGGTGCTTTGGGGGTGGCCACCTCGGGGCTCTTTGTGGCGCTGTCGGCCACGTCGCCGGGCACGGCGTCCTTTTTCCGGTGTTTACTGGCGATTCCTCTGCTGGTGCCATTGGCGGTGGCCGAGCGCCGGAGGGTCGGGGTCATGACCCGTGCCCAGCTGGGCTGGGCAGCAGCGGCCGGTGTCCTGTTCGCCGCCGATGCCCTGCTGTGGACCCAGGCGATCTACGAGGTGGGAGTCGGCCTGACTGCCGTGTTGGTCAACACCCAGGTCGTGATGGTGCCGCTGTTGGCAGTCGTCATTGATCGCGAACCGGTCTGTCGACGGTTTTTGATGATTCTTCCGTTCATCGTTGTCGGCACGCTGCTGACCGGTGGTGTCTTCGAGACCGGTGTGACCGGTTCGGCTCCCGTGCTTGGCACGATTCACGCTGTTCTGGCCGCACTGTGTTATTCGGGATTCTTGTTCTTGCTGCGCCGCGGTGGTCCTGACCGGCCACCGGTTCAGTCTTACGTGGTCATCATGGTCTCAGCCGCGGTCGTTGCCGCGGTGGCGGGGTCGGTGTGGGGTGGCTTCGATCCCGCACCGGGTTGGGCGGCGACCGGTTGGCTGGCTCTGACTGCCGTGGCTGGACAGGTGCTTGGCTGGCTTCTCGTGGCCATAGGCACTCCAAGGCTGCGTGTCGAGGTTGGATCCGCCCTGCTGTTACTGACCCCAGTTGGAGCTCTGCTGCTGGCCGCCGTCGTACTCGATGAAGTTCCTTCAATACTGCAAATCCTCGGGTGCCTGGTGATCCTTGGCAGCGCCTACATCACAGCTGCCGGCCGCCACCGAGACACCACACGCGACGCCAACTAACGACCGGTCAGGGGTATGCCGCTGCCGGGCGTTAAGTGCGGATCGACCCATACTGGCCAGGCCCGGTGTCCGGATGCCCTTAGGAAGTGATTGTGTGTGTCGCTCCAGGAGGCTAGCCCACCCAGGTATTTATAGATGGTGCCCGCTGAGGGATCGGCGTTGATCTCGGTCCGTATCGCCTCTGAGAGGACCTTGCGGGTCAGGAAGGTGGCCGAGGGTCGTCGCCGGCGAAGCCGTACTCCGAAGCGAGGTCGGCGACGGGAACGGTCTTGCCGGCGTGTCGTGCCACGTTCGGGTCTTGTAGGAGGGCGCAAATCGCGCGGCCGCAGAACTCGACGGGGTCGGTACCGGGCGGGAGGTCGTCACCGAGCGCGGCGGTGATCGCTTCAGTGCCGGTGACTCCGGGAGAGAGGGTCACCGCGGTGACGCCGTGCCGGGCCAGGTCTTTAGCGAGCCCGTAGCCGAGTCGGCTGATCGAGGTCATGGCGAGGTCGTAGAAGAGGTGGTCGGCCAGGATGTCGTCCTTGTTCTGCTCTGCGTAGCCGGTGAGCACGGCCAGCCCGCGGCGCTCGATCAGCAGGGTGCGGCGTGCCAGGCGGTCAAGGCGTGGCCGCGAAGGCCGGCGTCGATCATGTTGTGCCAGTGCTGCCACGGCAACGTCCAGAATGGGCCTCCAGCGAAGGGCAAGGCGTTCCCGTCGAATGCGTTAGCGACGAGCAAGTCGAGGCCGCCGCGCTCGGCGCGCACCCGTGCGAAGAGCGAATCGACGGCGGAGTCCTGGGTGACGTCGACCGACACAGGGATGGCGTGGCCGCCGCGATTTTCGACCTGTTCAGCAGTGTCCTCCACGGTGCCCGGCAGCTCGGAATGGCGTTGGTTCCGGGTTTCACGATCGGCAACATAGATTGTTGCGCCAATGTCGCCGAGTGCCAATGCGATGCCCCGGCCGATCCCGCGTGCTGCGCCGGTGACCACGGCCACGACAGACCGCGTCGAACTCTTGGTCCTGTCGGTTGAGGTCACCGTCTCTCCTCAGAAGTAAAGCACGTGGCCGCTGCAGCAGGGTGCTCCTGACCGACATTCTGCATTCGCCCCTGCCACGACCGCAAGAGGATCCTCCAAATGACCACGGGTCGCAAACCGGACGAAGGTATGATTGTGGCGGCCAAGAGTGTTCGCGTTTCCCCGCCACCCCTTTCTGGCCGAATAATTTTGCGGCCCAAAGGTCCTTGACCTGAGAAGGCGTCGACGACCGTCCGCTGAATAGGATGTGGGTCGACTGTAGGAATATGACACGAAAGTGGGAATTTCACTGTCAACAGCCGAAGTATAACCGCAGGTCACAGCCCTATGCCAATGACAAGTAGAACGGGATCCTACAGTTCTGGTGTAGGATCCGCAGTTTCGTGATCTTTTCCGCGTTTCATGATCCCGGCGTGGTCTTTTCCGGATTTCGTGATCCAAGGGAGCAGACTTGTTGTATGGGTCAGGCTGTTGGTCTGGATGTCACTGCTGAGTATCTTTGTCGTGATCGCGGCGAGGTGAGTACGGCTTGGCTCAAAGCGGATCCGGCCTCGATTATTGCCGGTCGTCCAATTCGGGTTCCCGGATCTCATGCCGGCCAATCGAATTACCCGGGATTGTTTTGGTCCTCGACCATGGACGCTCATCTTTGCTACGAGAGCCTGTTGGAGCTGGACTGGTTGTGGCTTGCTGATTTCGATAAGCATGTCACTGCTATCGCGAGCCAGCCGTTATGGATTCACGGTCATATCGACGGCAAGGCCAGGCGTCATGCACCGGATTTCCTGCTGAATTCCTCAAAGCACTGGTACGTGGTGGTTGATGTGAAACCGGCAGTGGCCGCAGACCGTCCTGAAGTCCGCGAAGTCTTTCGTTGGACTGCCTCTTTATGCGCCGCCCGCGGCTGGGGGTACGAGGTGTGGACCGGCGCTGATGCCCAGATGCTGAGAAATATCCGATTCCTTGGTTCGGCCCGCCGGTCGGAGTTGGTCCACGATTCGGCTGTTGCTGCGGTGCTGGCATGCTTTGAGCCAGGGATGACGATCGAGGCGGTGACACGGTCCGCCGCTGGTTTCGGCCGACCGGCAACGCAGGCTGCTGTCCTGCATCTGCTGTGGCGACAGATATTGCAGACGGATCTGGACGTGCCACTGTCAGCGGGCAGTGTGCTGGATATCGGGATGGGAGCAGCTCATGTCGAGCATTGAAGTGCGTGCCGGTGCCAACGTGTGGTTTGACGGCGCCATGTGGCAGGTCGATGAAGTCACCGGAGCCGGGGTGCGGATCCGCAGCGGCGGGACGGTGCGGGAAGTTCATGTTGGCGCGTTCTCAGAGTCGGCCGGCGGCTGCTGGCTGGGGCCCCAACCTAGACCGGTGTCGGACCGCGCACGTGTTCGTTACCTGGTGCTTGGGTGATCGGTGGCAGCATCAGGCCATGGCCAGTGCGAACAAGTACGTGAGGTATCAGGCCGCGTTGCCGAATCGGCGAGGCACCCACCCTGGTGTCTTCGCCCTTGTCAACGGCTTGGCCAAGGACGGCGAGCTGTCATCTGCTGATCTCATCTGGTGGCGGGAGAGCAACGACTGGTGCAATGCCGCTTATCCTGATCCTGGCCGCGTTGAT
This sequence comes from Arthrobacter castelli DSM 16402, assembly GCF_000430705.1. GTDB lineage: Bacteria > Actinomycetota > Actinomycetes > Actinomycetales > Micrococcaceae > Arthrobacter_C > Arthrobacter_C castelli. Next base: position 6,868 of record NZ_AUMN01000028.1, on the reverse strand, counting down.
CCCAGTATCTACGACAGCACGGTCAATCCGGTCACGCAGGCATGGTTCAAATCGTCGGCCCGGCACCTCCTCGACAAAGTTGATAGCTATCTCGCATTGCTCCACCGCTACAGCGTCGAATGTGAGCACGTCATGTCCGATGATCCGGGAAGACTCATTTATGAGGACGAATTCCAGATAGTCGTCGTGCCCCACTGACGACCTTTCTGTTCACAGTCGTCGGCTGTGGTGCTGCTCCAGCGGGGTTGGCTTCACCACGATCTTCGTTCCCACCCTGAAAAAGAAGACACAACCGGTCGAAGAGCCCAGGACCCAAAGCACCATGTGAGCACGAGCAGCAGTGATGATGACAACTAAAACCGGCTCCTACACTGTCATCCTGTCTCCGACCGCGAGCCCATGGCGCGGGACGCATCTGAGTCATGTCCGGCACCGGTTAGATCTCCGGTGTGGTTTGTGATCCCGTGTCGTCGGCAGTGGTATTCGGGTGTGACGTCGCTGGGGTGACGTGCCGGTACCGGTTGGTGGTGAAGAAGACGGCGACGATAGCGCCGACAAGGGTTATGGCGCCGCAGGCGAGGATGGCGGTGTTGGCTGCCTCGACAGCGGTCACCTCGGGGGTGGTCTGGGTTTGCTGTACGGCGCTGGTCACGACGATACCCAGTTCGAATCCCAGGGTGACGGCCGCGTACGATACAGCTGAGGCGATGCCGGACCGTGCGGTGGGGATGTTGCGCAGCGCCCCGCTGGTGGTCGGGCCGTACTGTGCCCCAAGTCCGGCCCCGATGATTGCCAAGGGAGCGATGAAGAAGGTCCATTCTTTGTCCGGGGACAGGTGGGCCAGCCAGAACAGGCCAGCGCCGGCTACGAGGAATGCAGGGATGACCAGCCATCTCAAATCGACCCGATCGGACAGGGCCCCTGCCAGGGGCCCCGTGGCTGCCGCGCCGACGATGATGGGCAGTAGCAAAAGACCGCTTTGCAGGGCCGAATACCCCAGCTGGGCCTGCATGAAAAACAGCAGTGGCAGAAAGATCCCGGCGCTGACGAACTCCCCGGCCCCGCGCAGGAAGCACCCAACAGAGAACAAGCGATCGCTAAACAACTCCAGATCCACCAAGGGATTCCGCACCCGACGCTCGGTGACAATGAACAAGGCCAGCAAGAGAACCGCGGCGACGAAGGACCCGACGATCACTGGTGAGGCCCAGCCGAACCGCTGTCCCTCGACGATGGCGAAAACCAGAGCGAACAACCCGCCACCGCTGAAGATCACGCCGGGAAGGTCAATTCTGCGCGATGCGTGTTCGTCGCGGGATTCCGGGATCAGCAGCAGCGCCATGGCGACCGCAACGACGCCGATGGGCACATTGATCCAGAAAATCGATTCCCACCCCAGGCTGCTGGTCAGCAGCCCGCCCACGATGGGGCCGACCACGCTGGCCAACCCTGCGGCTTGACCCTCGATGCCGAAGGCTAAGCCGAGCTTGCCGGATGGGAAGGTTGCCTTGATCACTGCGATGATCGCGGGTTCAACGATGGCCGCTCCGATACCTTGCACCACCCGCGCGCCGATGAGTATCTCGATCGACGGGGCCACCGCTGAGGCAACAGAGGCCAGAGTGAACACCGTCATCCCGATCACGAACAGGCGGCGTCTGCCGTAGAGGTCGGCGAGCTTGCCGAATAAGAGCAGCAGTCCGGCAAAGGTGAGGATGAACGCTCCCGGCACCCACGCGGCGAGATCGAGGCTTGCCCCCAGGTCCTGCCGGATTGCCGGTAAGGCGATCAGCACGACGGTGACGTCCAGGACGATGATAAACATGCTCAGCGTCAACATCGCCAGGTTGGCCCACTGCCGCGGCGCCAACGAACCCAGGCCGGTGTGACTGGTGCTGCTGTGTGATTCGCTCATCGGATTCTCACCCCTTCCGCGGATAGAAGCCGGATATGTGCAAGGTTTGCTATGGTCGGCCGCTGACGTCGCCACCGCCGCCGCTTAGCAGAGCCAGCAGCGTCTCGACCGACGCAGTCACGTCGAGCCGGGGATCAACCAGGGCGTGCATCAGTAGCCCGTCCCCAGCCCCGGCAATGAGGCTCGCCACGGCGGCCGGGTCGGCGTCGGCGGCTACAGCACCGCGGTTTTGTTCGCTCCGGACCAGCTCGGCCAACAACTGACGGTAGTCGCGCAGCAACGTGACCATACGCTCGCGTAGCGCGGGATCACGCCCGGACTCCCGCAGGGTCTCCAGCAGCATGGCCGACACCACCGGATCGAACGACTCGCGATTGCCGACCGAGGTTTTGATCATCCCGAGAAGTTCCACCAGGGTTTGCACATTGGCGAGTTCCCTCAGCGGGAAGATGGCCTCGACTGTCTCCAGCGCGGCCTGACTGAGCAGCTCCTGCTTGCCACGGAAGTGATAGCTCACCGCCCCCAACGGCAGCCCGGCGCGCTCCGCCACCGCCCGCGTGGTTACCCGTCCCCAGCCGGCCTCGGCAATTAACTCCGACGCAGCCGTGAGCAGCCGCTGCCGAGTCTCCGCAGAGCGGGGTCGCGACCCACCCACTTGTTCAAATGAACTGTTCATATGTACAAGCATAGACAATGCGTTCGACCGCTGTAAACACTGTGACCAGGTAGTTTTCGACCGGCATGCAGACCGGCGACACGCGCGTCATAACGGCTCCCGCCCTCCACGCTCACCGCCGTGGTGTGTTGGGCCGGATACACCGTTAATTCCACAGTTCCGAATCGCCCGACCCTCAAATGAGACACCGGTGATGTGAAGCTCATGAGTTTCGCCGCGTTGCCACATTCCCGCTTGTATCTGGTATCTAGGTACGGGTTTATCGTGAAAGTATGCGCGAAACAATTTCAGCAACCTGGCGCCTGAGGCCTGCACACTACCTATCGCAGAGCAACCGTTGCGTGTCGTCGAGTTCGAAAGTCTCTTCGCTGTTTCGAGGCTTCGCGTGGAACGCATCACGCCCTTCCATGGACGCGTAACTCTTGGAAAAACCAGTGAGATCCTCCGGTGGACACCGCCTCTACGATGTCGATGACGTCACCAAAGTGCGGATTATCAAGGCCGCCCAGCGGCTCGGATTCACTCTCGATGAGGTGATCGGGCTTCTTGAAGTGTCAAAACGCCGCCACGGTGCGGATTCGTGTCGGGATGCGGCACGAGACAAACTGGCCGATGTCGAAAGACGAAGAGCAGATCTTCAGGTCATCGCATCGACGCTGCGGGAGACGATCGCGGCAGAATGCACGGATCTGCAGTCATGTGCAGCTGCCGTGAGGTGCCCGATCCCCTTCGAGGGTGCAGACCATAACCAGCCTTTGTGAAGCGATGATCATCGACTTGATTGATGAGTGTTGGCTACCAGGGGTAGTCCATTTTCTAACCGAGTGAGCAGCTACCGTTCCATCTAGGCTTGGTGGGTGGGCATGACTCGATTGGTTGACATCATGGAGCGCCGCCAGGTCGCTCTCTACCTGCTGGCGATTGTTATAGGAGGTGCTTTCGGCTGGCTGGTCCCGGACGCATCGGAACCCCTCGAACACGCCATCAATCCTGTCCTGGGATTGCTGTTGTTCGCGACTTTTCTGGGGATCCCCTTCGCATCGGTGGGGAAGGCGGTACGTGACGGCCGCTTCATGGCCACAGTCTTAGTCCTGAACTTTGTGCTGGTTCCAGTCGTGGTCTTAGCCTTGTCCCGGTTCGTAGCCGATAACCAGGCCCTTCTCATTGGGGTGATGCTGGTATTGCTGACTCCCTGCATCGACTACGTCATTGTGTTCTCCGGGTTGGCCGGCGGCTCCGGCGAGAGGCTCCTTGCCGCGGCGCCGCTGCTCATGCTGACGCAGATGCTGCTGTGCCTGTCTATCTTCTGCTGTTCATCGGCCCCGGCATTGTTGCAGCTATTGAACCTCAGCCCTTTATCGAGGCCCTAATCGTGCTGATCATCATCCCACTGTTGTTGGCGGCCGTTACCCAATGGTGGTCGAGGCGTGCCGCAGCCGGACGGCGGGTGATGGGGGTAATGCAGGCCCTGATGGTTCCGCTCATGATGCTGACCCTGGCCGTCGTCATCGGGTCGCAGATCGTCGGTGTCAGCAACGAACTCACATCCCTGGTGGCCGTGGTCCCCATTTACGTGGCTTTCCTGGCCGTGATGGTTCCCGTCGGCTTGGCTGCGGCACGGGTCGCCAAATTAGATGCTGGAAGTACGAGAGCAACCATTTTCAGCGGGGCCGCCCGCAACTCATTAGTGGTCCTCCCACTAGCGCTTGCCCTGCCCGACTCGCTGGCTCTGGTCTCACTCGTCGTCGTCACCCAAACACTGATCGAACTCATCGGCATGGTGGTCTTCGTCAAATTCATTCCACGCATCGTCAAAGCGGATCACCGCCTCTTACCGAGCTGAATCAGGCCTTTCGCTCGGTGACCATTGTGATTCGAAGGATCCAGCGTGCGCAGAAAAAGACTCGCTTTGGCCGTCCCGCCAGCCGATCGGCCTGGGGGACACTCTAGCGCGTGTCGCCCTCCGCTGACGTGCGGACCGCCACCTGGCGGCCCCTGTTGATAGCATTTCATCCATGATAGAGGTGGTGCGGCGTCTTATGGGGCCTGATGTCCCCATCGAGGAACGTGCGCTGGTCACGCTGCTCGGCGCGCACTATATCGACCACCATGCAATGGCCGCCGAAGACGCTCAGCGCTGGTCCCCGGAGCAATGGGGCCGGGCGATGTTCGAGGACCGCCGATCGCTGTTGCAGCGCACGCGTGACCTCGGTTTCCTTGGCGCGCTGTTGAGTTCCCCCCAACCGGAGGGCCGTGTCGCTGGCTGGACGGTGGACGACACCACGGCGGGGTGGCTGCGCATGGAGTCGACCTCGCAACTGACCAGCGACCAGGTCGTCGTATGCGTCCACGCTGAGGGAGTCACACTTACCACCGCTGTCCGGTATGAGCGGAGCATCTCCCGCATTGCGTGGCGGCTAATCTCAACCCAGCACCGCCGGTTCGCTCCGACGGTGCTGCGTCGGGCTCACCGCCTGCTGGCTTCCCGCGGCAACCCACCGATACCGAGTTGAGCGCCAGCTGGGCATTGGCATCAGAGGATCCGTTGATCCGCATACGGATCCTCAATTGACACCCCGCGCAGCCGGGCAAAAGCGTGGTTGTGGCGGCCAAGCCAGAGGTGTTTGCAGTTGCCGCCAACAGTTACTGGCCGAATATTTATACAGCCTTGGACCCTCGAAAGGTGACGGCGTTGGTGGTCACGAGATGGAAAGCGCGTGGGAGTGGCTTTAGGAAAATGTCACGAAACGCGGAATTTCAGCGCGGGCAGCCGAAGTAAAACTGCAGGTCACAACTCTGCGCCGATGACAAGTAGAACGGGATCCTACAATGTCACTGCTGAGTATCTTTGCCGTGATCGCGGCGAGGTGAGTACGGCCTGGCTCAAAGCGGATCCGGCGTCGATTATTGCCGGTCGTCCAATTCGGGTTCCGGGGTCTCATGCGGGGCAATCGAATTACCCGGGATTGTTTTGGTCCTCGACCATGGATGCTCATCTTTGCTATGAAAGCTTGTTGGAGTTGGACTGGTTGTGGCTTGCTGATTTCGATACGGATGTTACTGCTATCGCGAGCCAGCCGTTTTGGATCCATGGTCATATCGGTGGCAGTGCCAGGCGTCATGCACCGGATTTCCTGCTGAATTCATCAAAGCGCGGGTATGTGGTGGTTGATGTGAAACCGGCAGCGGCAGCAGAGCGTCCTGAAGTCCGCGAGGTCTTTCGTTGGACTGCTTCTTTATGCGCGGCCCGCCGCTGGGGGTACGAGGTGTGGACCGGTGCTGATGCCCAGATGCTGAGGAATATCCGATTCCTTGGTTCGGCCCGCCGGCCGGAGTTGGTCCACGATTCGGCTGTTGCTGCGATGCTGGCATGCTTTGAGCCTGGGATGACCGTCGACGCCGTGACACGGTCCGTCGCTGGTTTCGGCCGACCGGCAACGCAGGCTGCTGTCCTGCATCTGCTGTGGCGACAGGTATTGCGGACGGATCTGAACGTGCCGTTGTCAGCGGGCAGTGTGCTGGATATCGGGATGGGAGAAGCTCATGTCGAGCATTGAAGTGAGTGCCGGTGCCAACGTGTGGTTTGACGGCGCCATGTGGCAGGTCGATGAAGTCACCGGAGCCGGGGTGCGGATCCGCAGCGGCGGGACGGTGCGGGAAGTTCATGTCGGCGCGTTCTCAGTGTCCGCTCTGGTGATCGGCCAAGAGCCTCCTGCAGATCCACCGGATCCGCTGGCCTTGGTGCTGTCGAGCCTCGATCGGAAGGGGCTGGAACAGCTCCGGGGCATGGAGCCGGTCCTGAAGCGGGTTATTGAGGCACGCGATCATGGTGCCGCTGCTGGACCTTTGTATGTGGAGGCGGCCCAGGAATTGGGCATCTCCGTGCCCACTTTGAAGAGGAAGCTGAGCGGGTATCGGGACGCAGGGTTGGGCGGTCTCGTCGATAGCAGGGTGACCCGGAAGTACGATTCGCGTGTTGATCCGCGGTGGGATGCGGCGTGTGTGCAGGTTCTGGATGCGGCGGTGTATGCCTCGACGCCGACGAGGGATGCGGTGATCCGCCGGGTCAATGCCGAAGTGGCCCGGGTCCATGGTGAGGGCGTGGTTCCGGCGCCGGGGAAGACGGCGGCCTATCGGAGGCTTAATGAGTTGGCCAAGGGCAGGCATTCGTTTGGTTCGGGGCGGGGACGCCGATCGGTGGCTGAACGGCCAGAGGGCGTGTATGGGCGGTTGAATCCGTCGTATCCGGGCGAGTACGTGTTGTTGGATACGACGCC
>NZ_KE387202.1:67009-67633 GCF_000430705.1 Arthrobacter castelli DSM 16402 | reverse complement strand
ACTCTCAGCATTTACGGGAGCAGAAATAAGCTCCGGCTGAGGTGAGCCAGCTTGTTGTTCGGGATCGCCGCCCTCTGAATCGCCAGATTCGGAGGAGGAGCTGCCCGGGGCCCCAACATGATGTGGCTGGCGCCCGGTCTGTCCCGTTGACGTGGAATCGATCGTTGTCGAAATCGCCTTCATGCTGGTTTCTTTGGGCCCGCTGTTCCGGTTGGTTGTCACCGCGTTTGCGGCCCCGGCAGGACCATTCGAGGGGGCACTGGATGCCCCGGGAATGGCGGTCATGCCGGACTGAACGGGAATGTCCAGCACTGCGGCGTCACCATCGGCCGATTTCGATTGGCCTCCCGATGCCTCAGCAGGCGCTGCCTTCATAGCGAAAGCGTCGTCCACCACGGCCTCAGTTGTTTCAACCGGGTTTCCTGGATTGGAAACTTCATCAACAGCACCAGCGACTGAACCCGATGGATCGGTCGTCAACGTTGCCAATGAGCTGGCTCCGGGAACATCGGCAACGATCGCACTGACTGGATCACCGGTGGTACCGGTGACCCTGCTGACGATACCGCCGCCACTCACCGCACCGGTGAGCGAACCAACCGTACCGGTCACCTTCTGCACCGG
>NZ_KE387202.1:64249-65939 GCF_000430705.1 Arthrobacter castelli DSM 16402 | reverse complement strand
CTGTGTTTGCTGGATCGGAGGGATTGTCGCCAAGAAGACCATCCACGACCTCAGCACCCGGCAGCGACCCGCTAGGTGTTGGCTCGCCTGACGCCTTGTCTGACGAACCATTCTCTGTACCAGCGGCAGACGCGCTATCCGATTCGGAAGTGTCAGTCGCGGAAGAACCACCAAGAAGGTCTCCCTCAACCTCAACACCTGCCGAACCCGTCGGCGTGCCATTGGTTTCTTTGTTGATCGAACCCTGGGCAGAGACCCCGCTCTGGCCCGGGTCGTTCTGCCCTGCAGGGGCAGAGACCGCAGTGGGTTCCTGTACCGATTTATCGGCACCATCAGTCTCGAACTCAGGGACCTCGGCCTTATCTGCAGCGTGGCCACCAAGAAGGCCGTCCGCAGTGTTTCCGAGCTTCTCCGAGCCGAGCCTTTTGGCTGATTCATCGGCTGACTGACCGGCATTCGGCGCTGAAGCATTCGCCTCATCACTCTGGCCTGAGGTGCTGTTCTTGCTGGGCTGAGTCGACGACTCGTGCGTCGCCTGAGCCTGCTTGGCAGTCACCTCGGGCCTGTCGGCCTGATCGATATTTTTGACCGGTGTCGGATGCGACGGGCCTGCTTTGACCGGTGTGGGACGCGGCGTGGCGTCTTCAACCGGCGCTGATGGCGTCGAGGCATCTTTACCCGCGGTCGGTGCAGCCTTTTCCACGGCTTGGCCAGGGACTGCCTGACTTGTCGCCGAACGCGTTTCCACAGTGTTCGCCGCTCCCTCAGACGCTTGGTTGGCGTCGGTTGGGACCGGAGTCGACTGTGTACTTGCATCAGACTGAGCCGGAGATTCAGTCGTCCGTTCCGACCCGCCACCTAGGAGGGACGAGACGGAGTTTGTGGCTTTGGAGAGTGCTCCATCGACCGTCCGAACTACTTCGGATACCGGCTTCTGACCATTGTTGTCCTGGACCGGAGGTGGCCCAGTATCTGCATTGGCTGCTCCGGCGCCGAAGACAAGAATGCCGCCGGCGAACAGAGACGCACCTATTGCTCTTTGTATGCTCCTGGGGAGCTTTGTACACACAACGTTCTCCCGTTCTGTATTGGATGTGGCGCGCACGCCACCTAACCTTGCGCCAGTAAGATGACGCCGGTTTACCAATCAGTCCGGGGAACAGCCTGGATCGAAGGAGGGGGCACCGGGCAGACGCCACGCGGCCGAATCCTGATTCGAGCCGCTTCCGATGCCAGGAAGATGAAAAGAGCCGGATTCAAATCCGGCGGCGGCAGAGCCTGAACCGGATCCTCCGCTGCCCCCGCCAAGGCAGCTCGCACCCGCTGCGAAGGATGATGTCGTAGGTGCGAGAACATCTGCCCAGTCTGAAGTGACTGCCTCAGGAGCAGTGGCCTGCACAGTCGCAGTGGCAGTCGAGAGCTCTTGCTCGACGAAGGTGGAGGGCGCCTTTGGCGAGGTCCGCAGATCCATCTGCGGCTTCTGGGTGTGAGCGCGGATCCCGGTTTGCTTCTCCTGGGCACGATCTCCACGCTGGACCAGCTCAAGCGATGAGTCATTCACGCTATCGATTTTGTTGATAGCAATGGCAGCAGACGTTCCTGCCACACCCTCGTCCGAACTAACACCCGTATCCAAAATGAGGGTGACGGTCGCATCCAACACCGGAGCAACAGCCGAATCCAAAACCGG
>NZ_KE387202.1:0-63960 GCF_000430705.1 Arthrobacter castelli DSM 16402 | reverse complement strand
ATCCAAAACCGACCGTGTCTCGGCGCCGCCAGCACTAGGCACCGTATCGGTCACAGCACCACGTGGCTGGGCAACGCTCAAGTCAAGGAGTCCCGCCAGAGAGTGCGAGGCTGATGCTTTCGCCGGGACTGCTTGAGCCGTAACTTCCTGGGCCTGGATAGCGTCCGGTGTGCGAGCATCGCTGTCAGCCGTGACTGATCGCGTCGCTGAATCGACCGCATCGGCAGCAAGGGTTTCGGCCTGAACCAATGCGGGATCAACAACACCGGCGACACTGTCCACGGTCTGACTGACGATTCCGGCCAATCCGTTGGTCGCTGGCGCCTTCGCCGGTTCCGAGTCGATAGCGACTTCGTCTGCATCGGCCCCACGGTCACCGCGAACAGTCGAAGGTGCCTGGGAACCATCACCGGCCCGAACTGACTCCGCCGCTGGAACAACCGCGTCTGCAGCAGCTTCGGCCGGGTCCAACAGCGAACCAACGACACCGCGGTCTTGCGATGATGATGCCTCCGTGGTGCCGGCATCCGATTGCGGCTGCTGCACGGACCCAGTCAGCTTCTTGACTGTACCAGTAACAACTCCTGCCAGACCCTTCGACTGCGAAGCCTTCGAGGCTCCTGCAGGATCGGCACCTTCTGCTGCCTTCGCTCCATGCTGGATAGCTGCCGACGTCGGGGAGCCACTATTGGCTGCATGTGTTTCTGCCCCGCCAGCGGGAGTGGATGGCTGCGCGGCCGGCTGCGCTGCCGGTCCTCCGAAGCCCGACGGATCCGCCGAGTCCACGCTTCCACTGTCTTGAGATGATGCCTCCGTGGTGCCGGCGTCCGATTGCGGCTGCTGCACGGCCCCGGTCAGCTTCTTGACTGTGCCGGTGACAGCTCCTGCCAGACCTTTGGACTGCGAGGCGTTCGACGGCTCCGCAGGATCGGCAACTTCTGCTGCCTTGACTTCAGGCCCACCGGCCGTCGGTGTCGGGGTATTCGCGTTGGCTGGAACTGATCCACCCGACGGGTTGACAGGAGTCGGTGAGGCCGACGCTTCTGTCTGGGTCGAAAGAACTTTGTGATTCGCACCGGTTTGCGCTTGGGAAGCCGCAGCCCCGACAGCACCCTTATTGCCCTGCACAGCCTTCCCGCTGCCAGCACCATTCGTGCGTTCCGAAACGGCGGCGCCGGCCGGTGCCGAAGGGTCCGCAGACGGAGTCTTCCCGGTCACCTGTGCAGGTGCCTCCGCAACCGCGTCGGTCACCGGTTCGGTTATCTTCCGCGCGGATTCAACGACCTGAGGAACAGCCGAACCAAGCTTCTTGGTGGCCGACTTCAACAATCCGGTACTGGATTGATCGGGAACCTGTTTGGCTGTCTGGGGTGACGGTTCGCTCGTGCCCAGCTCCGAAAGCAAACCACTGTTGGCCGAGGCCGAAGTAACGAACGCCATCGAGGCCAGAGCGGAAATGCCACCGACCATCGTCAATCGACAGGCTGCGCGGATGAACCTCGACCGGGGGCGGAATGATCGTGAATTGGAAGTCTCTCCAACGGCGGGGACCGACGCGTTATTCATCTGCATTCCACCACCTTCGAGAGTCTGGGCCCGGGGCGCACCCAGGCAGGGTTTATTCGATCACCAGTCCCCCCGCGCTGTGACGCGGATTTACGTGTGAACCGAAAAGCGCTTGGATGCGACGTCTTGGCACGTCGCCACTCTCGGATCAGGTGGCTGCAGGCCCTCTTGGTTGACCCTGAACCACTGTCACACCTGTAACGCTATTCCCACTCGTTACTCATGTCAACGGTCTCAGGTAAATACAAAGCAAACTTCACGTAACAGTCTTTTCATTGGAAGCATTCACCCGATTCTCAGCTGGTTTGGAGCCCTGGCTCCCGCCTCACATCCTGGCTAACCAGACGCTGTCTGGACACTGTCCGGATCTGGTCGCGAGACACCCACCGTAGGGAGGCTAACCCCTCCTTCAGATGGTCTAGCCTGTTGGGATGAGCACTAAGACGCGCGCCAGGACTTCCCGCGCGCCTGGGTACCGTTGCGCCGAATGCGGCTGGACCACCGTGAAATGGGTTGGCCGGTGTGGCGAGTGCCAGGCCTGGGGCACAGTTGAAGAGACGGGTCAGACGGCGGCGCGGACGACGGCGGCCACGGCAGTGGTTTCGCCGGCGCAGCGGATTTCCGACGTCGACTCCTCCACTGCTGCCTACCGTCCCACCCGGGTGGAGGAAATGGACCGGGTATTAGGCGGGGGGCTGGTTCCTGGCGCTGTCATCCTGGTGGCCGGGGAACCGGGGGTTGGGAAGTCGACGCTGTTGCTGGACGTGGCCGCGCGGGTCGCCAACGGAGCCCGCGATGTCCTGTACATCACGGGTGAGGAGTCGGCCGCACAGGTCAAGCTGCGTGCCGACCGGATCGACGCCACGTCCGACAGCCTGTACCTGACCGCCGAGTCCGATCTGGCTTCCGCGTTGGGCCACATCGAGCAGGTCAAACCCTCGCTGTTGATTGTCGATTCCGTGCAGACGCTGAGCAGCGCCGATGTCGATGGTGCTCCCGGCGGGGTGACCCAGGTACGGGAAGCGGCCGCGTCGTTGATCGCCGCGGCGAAGAAATACGATATGACCACCCTGCTGGTGGGACACGTGACCAAGGACGGTTCCATCGCCGGCCCCCGCTTGCTGGAGCATCTGGTCGATGTGGTGTGTCAGTTCGAGGGCGACAGACACTCAAGGCTGCGGCTGCTGCGCGCCGCCAAAAACCGATACGGACCCACGGACGAGGTGGGCTGCTTCGACCTGACGGAAGGGGGCATTGTCGGCCTGGCCGACCCCAGCGGGTTGTTCCTGTCACGAACGGCGGAATCAGTCTCCGGGACCTGCATCACCGTCACGATTGAGGGCCGTCGACCTTTGGTGGCGGAGGTGCAGGCGCTGCTGGCCGCCACCTCGAACTCCCAGCCCCGGCGGGCCACGAGCGGGCTGGACAGCTCACGGGTGGCAATGCTGCTCGCCGTGCTCCAGCAGCGCGGCGGTTATGGGCTGGCAGCCGACGATTGCTACGTCGCCACCGTGGGCGGCATGAAGCTGAGCGAACCCGCCATCGATCTTACCGTGGCGCTGGCGCTGGCCTCGGCCAAACGGGACATTCCGCTGCCCCAAAAGATGATTGCACTTGGAGAAGTTGGGCTGGCGGGAGAAGTACGGCCGGTTCCCGGAATTAATCAGCGGATCCAGGAGGCTGCGCGGCTGGGGTTCAGGACAGCCGTCGTGCCAAAGTCGCCGAATGGCTGCGGGCCGGTTCCCGAGGGGTTCAGCGTACGGGAAGTATCAAGCCTTGCCGAGACTCTGCAGCTGCTGCTTCCGGCCGGCTGAACCGACAACTTCCCCGCCCGGATTCCTCACCGATCTAACGCGGCACCCCCACGTCTTGCCGCAGCCGCAGGGCGTAACCCAGTGGGTGCCTCTGCACGCAGGCCTACTAGTATTAGCCACATGAATCCATCGGCGCACGGACCCGGCGTGCAGAAAGGAGTGTCAATGCCACGCACGCCCGAGGAGTCGTTGCGGGCGACGCTGGCGCGTGTTGCGCCTGGGACTGAACTGCGCGATGGGTTGGAGCGTATTCTGCGCGGCCGCACCGGTGCTCTGATTGTGCTGGGGATGGACCGGACCATCGAGTCGTTGTGTTCCGGTGGATTCGAAATCGGTATCGACTTCAATCCCACCAGGTTGCGGGAACTGGCCAAGATGGACGGCGCAATCGTCTGCGACCGCGACGCGGCGCGGATACTGCGCGCCGGCGTCGAGCTGGTTCCCGATCCACGCATTGAAACGCAGGAGTCCGGAACCCGGCACCGCACTGCCGAACGAGTGGCCAAGCAGAGCGGCCTCCCCATCATTTCGGTCAGTCAGTCCATGCAGATCATTGCGTTGTACGTCGGCGGCCTGCGCCACGTGCTCGAAGGTTCCGAACCAGTGCTGGCCAAGGCTAACCAGGCTCTGGCCACCCTGGAGCGGTACCGGTCCCGGCTTGACCAGGTGACCAATTCACTCTCCGCCTTGGAAATCGAAGCCATGGTCACCGTCCGCGATGTCGCCGTGACCTTGCAGAGGCAGGAAATGGTGCGGCGGATTTCCGAAGAAATCTCCCAATACGTTCTCGAACTTGGTGTGGACGGTCGGCTGCTGTCCCTGCAGCTGGAAGAACTGACCACCGGCCTGGGCCCGGGCAGCGAGATGGTGATCCGGGACTACCGCGACCTGGGCGGCGAGGTCAGCGATGTCGGAGCCGCATTGGAACGGTTGACCGAACTAACCTCGACGGAGCTGATCGACCTGGGCAAGATCGCCGGCGTCGTAGGCTTCACTCCGGGGATGGATTCGCTGGAAGCGGTGGTGCAGCCGCACGGATACCGGTTGCTCTGCAACATCAAGACGGTTCCGCGCGCCGTGGCCGACCGACTGGTCGACCACTTTGGCGGGTTGCAAAACCTGATGGCGGCCAACATTGATGACCTGATGGCGGTCGAAGGGATCGGCGAACAACGGGCCCGGACCGTCCGCGAGGGGCTCTCCCGGATTGCAGAGTCGAGCTTGCTCGACAGGTTCATCTGACTTCCTCGTCCGTTACATCTGTCGACGATCCCGGGCTCCCGCCCGGCAGCCCGCCTACTCGAGCCGGAAGGTGGTCTCTTCGCTGGTTCGGTCCCCCAGCTTGGTCACCAGCGTATAGGTGCCCGGCAGCGGCTTGGACTCCACCGGGGCGCAATCGGGAGCCGTCCTGTTCCGCTTCCACGTCAGTTTGGCCTTCTCGGTTTCGCCGGACTTTAAGGTCTGCTTATTGTCGACGGCGTCAACCTGGCAGTCGGTCGAGGAGAAGATCCTGTCTTCCCCGCTGGTGATGAGGAACTCCATTTGCGAGGTGCCCAGATTGATGGTGCACTTCTCATCACTTTCATTGGACACCGACATCGTCAGTACCGGGTTCTTGTCCTGCGGGTAGGCTGTTTGATCGGTCGATGCCTCCAACACCACGTCGGAATCCTCACAGCTGGACGGCCCTGTGGCTTCCGGGCTTGGCTCCTCATCCGCGGTTTCTTCCGGACCTCCGGACTCTTTAGCTTCCTGCTTCGCATCCGCAGCGTCGCTGTCCTTTGAGCCCTCGGCTTCCTGCGTGTCGGCGTTTCCGCCGCCGGCCTGAGCGTTATCACCACTGCCGCCGGCGTCGTTGCCGGTTTCCTTGTCCTTGCCGGCCTTGTCCTTGCCGGCGGACTCGCCTTGTCCACCTGACCCGGTCTCCGACTTCTGACCTTGCACGGCTGCCTTATCGGTACCGGCCTGAGCCTGTCCCTCGGTGGTTCCGGATCCAAACAGGCTGGCGATGAAGAAACCCCCAGCCACCAGCAACCCAATCAGCACCAGCAGGATGATCGCCGCAACGAGGCGGCGCCTGCGGTACACGGCAGGACTGGGCTTACGTGGAACTGCCGTACCGGGTCTGTGCTGAGCCATACTTCAAGGCTAGGAACCCCGGGGCCGCCTGTGATGGCACCACGCCGTTCGAAACAGAAGAAGGTGATCCAACATAGGATAGTTTGCGGTGAAACACGACAATCTGCATCAGCTTCTGGATACCTGGTTCGCCGCCCATGCCCGTGACCTGCCATGGCGGAGCCCCGATTGCACCCCGTGGGGAATAATGGTCAGCGAGTTTATGCTCCAGCAGACTCCGGTGGCGCGGGTGCTTCCCCTGTGGCAGGAATGGCTGCAGCGCTGGCCCCGGCCCGCCGACCTGGCGGCTGAACCCAGCGGCGAAGCTGTGCGCTCCTGGGGACGGCTGGGTTACCCGCGTCGGGCCCTGCGGCTCCACGCGGCTGCCGCCGCCATTGTGTCAGAGCACGACGGCGAAGTTCCCGATTCCTTCGACGAATTACTGCGGCTGCCCGGAGCCGGCAATTACACTGCGGCAGCCATCGCATCCTTCGCCTTCGGCAAGCGGGAGACCGTTGTCGATACCAATATCCGCCGGGTGCAGGCGCGCGCCATCCGCGGGCGGGCGCTTCCCGAACCGGCGCTGACCGCCGCCGAAAGCGAGCTGGCCAGGGACCTGCTGCCCTCCGATCCCGCAGCCGCGGTGCGGTGGAACGCCTCCACTATGGAGCTGGGTGCCTTGGTCTGTACCGCCAAGGCACCCAAGTGCGGCCAGTGCCCGCTGCTGGGCAGCTGCCGCTGGGTAGCCGAGGGCCGGCCCGAACCGCACTACCAGCCCAAGGGGCAAAGCTGGCATGGCACGGACCGGCAGGTGCGTGGTGCCCTGATGGCGGTGCTGCGGGTCTCCGACGTGCCGGTGCCGTCCGGTGTGCTGCTGGACCCGGCGGCGGAGCACCCTGCGGCGGGGGCGGGCACGGCGCTGCGCAAGCTGCACTCCCTGCAGGCGGACGCGAGCCAGTTGGAACGGGCGTTGAACGGTCTGCTTCAGGATCGTCTCGCGGAGCAGACCGCCGACGGCGTGCAGCTGCCCGGGTAATGCTGGTCCGGCGCTACAGTTCCCCGAATCCATCTGCGGCCTGGCCGGTCACGAAATCCACAGCCTTCCGCGCATCCGGCCCCGTTGCCGCGACGTGCAGCGTCTGCCCCTGCTTCAGTCCGAGCGTCATCAACAGCATGACGGACTTCGCGTCAACGCCATTGATGGTGATGTCGGCATCCATCCCGGTCAACTCCTGCGCGGTCACGGCTGCAGGGCGGGCGTGCAGGCCCATCGGGTTGATCAATTCGACGTCGCCCGACGCGCTCTCCACGCCCCCGGCGCCGCCGGCAGGCTCCGGGGACAGGGCAATCGCCGACTCCGACGGCTCAGCAGGCTGTTCAGCAGAACCCGACGGGGCAATCGCCGGTTCAGCGGATGCCGCTTCTCCTTGCGTCCCGCCGGCCGGGGCGCCGGTCTGCGCCGACTGCGCGCCCTGCACCACTGCTTCCAGGGTGACGCCGGTCTGCGCAGCCACCGCGGCAGCTATAGCACCTTCGACCAGTGGAACGTCGGGCTGCATCCTGACCCGGTTCCGCTGCGCATCTTCGAGGAACTCGAGCGCCGACTCGGCTGTCATCACGGCCGAGCCCAAGTCGGTCAGGATGAGGACGCCGTCGCCGGTGTCAGCCTTCTCGATGCCCGACTGGACCTTTTCAAAGCTGGTGCCAATGCCGCCGTCGTCCGTCCCGCCAGCCGGCACAAGGACGACGTCGGCGGCCATCTGGGCGGCCAATTCGCATACGCCTTCGGCGATCTTCGCGCTGTGCGAGATGATCAATAATCCAACGCTCACGCGCCCGACGCTCCTGCCTCGCCGGCCCCGTTCCCTGCCGCCGCGGCTGCGTCGGCCGCGGCGCGGAGCAATAGCGCGCTGGAGGCCGCGCCCGGGTCCCGATGTCCGGCGCTGCGCTCGGCCAGGTAACTGGCCCGTCCTTTCCGCGCCACCAGCGGGTCGGTCGATTCGGCCCCCTGCTGTGCTGCCACCGCGGCAGCTTCCAGTACGTCGGCCGGACCGGCACCGGCCTCGGCCGCTTCGGTGGCGGCGTCGACGGCGGGGGTCCAGGCGTCGATCATCGTCTTGTCACCGACTTCAGCCTTGCCGCGCGCCACGATACCGTCCCGGGCTGCGGCGAGCGCCTGCGCCAGCAGGGGCGAATCCAACTCCGTCGACTCACCCACGGTGGTGCCCGCCCGCAGGTACGCAGTGCCAAACAGCGGACCTGCGGCACCGCCAACCTTGGACATCAGCGTCATGGCGGCGAGTTTGAAACAGGCACCGGGCGTTTCGGGGTTCGACTCGTCCAGCTTCTGCACGACGGCGGAGAACCCCCGGTCCAGATTCTCGCCATGGTCGGCGTCGCCAATCGCCCGGTCGAGATCGATCAGTTCCTTGCGGTGTTCGGCGACGACGGCGGCGCTGTTCCGCAGCCACGCTTCGGCCCACGCAGCATTGAGAGTATCGGCCATAATCACAGCCCCCACCGCAGGGCCGCGGTGTGCACCGGAGCATCCCACAGCTCCACCATCTCGTCGTCGAGGCGGAGCACCGAGATGGAGGCACCCTGCATTTCCAGTGCGGTGATGTAATTGCCCACCAGCGATCGCTCCACGGTGACCCCCTTCTGAGCCAGTACCTTGGCGGCATGGCGGTAGGCGATGTACAGTTCGCTGGCCGGGGTCCCGCCCATTCCGTTGACGAACAGCAGCACCTTCGCACCGTCGTCGAGCTTCAAATCGTTGAGCACCGGCTCCAGCAGCCGGTCCACAATACCGTCCGCCGGTTCCATCGGAATCCGGTGGCGCCCCGGCTCCCCGTGGATCCCGATTCCGATTTCCACTTCGTCGTCGCCGAGGTCGAAACTCGGCTCGCCGGCATGGGGAACCGTGCAGGAGCTAAGGGCAACACCCATGCTGCGGACGTTCTCGTTGACCCGGTTTCCGATGGCGGCGACGGCGTCCACATCATCGCCACGTTCGGCTGCGGCGCCGGCTATCTTCTCGACCAGCACGGTCCCGCCGACCCCGCGCCTGCCTGCCGTGAACAGCGAATCTTCCACCGCGACGTCGTCGTTGACCAGCACAGTGCGCACCGGCACGCCCTCTGCATCGGCCATTTCGGCAGCGGTTTCGAAGTTGAGGACGTCGCCGGTGTAGTTCTTCACAATATGCACGACGCCGGCTCCCCCGTCGACGGCCTGCGTCGCGGGAATGATCTGGTCAGGAGTCGGTGAGGTGAAGACTGCGCCGGGGACAGCGGCGTCGAGCATCCCCTTGCCGACGTACCCGGCATGCAAGGGCTCGTGCCCGCTGCCGCCGCCGGAAACCAGTCCCACTTTGCCCTGGACCGGCGCATCGTTCCGGACGAGGTAGGCCGGATCCGTGTTGACGGTGACCAGGTCCTGGTGCGCGAGGCCGAAACCTTCGACGGTCTCGGTCACTACGGATTTTGGGTCGTTGATGAGCTTCTTCATGCTGCCGCTATCCCCTCAATTGCACTGCAAAGGCCCCACCATGGGACCCTTTTAGAACCCTACTCCGCGGCACCGCTCTTGCCCAGAGGCGGCGCGATGCAGGGGCGCGGCGCAGGGGCGCGGCGGCGCAGGGGCGCGGCGCAGCGCAAGACCGCTGGCGCGCCGATGAAGGCGTTGCTGCACGATCGGCGGCGCTGCTACAGGATCTTGATCATCCGGGTATTGCCCAACGTGTTGGGCTTCACCCGGGCCAGGTCAAGGAACTCCGCGACGCCCTCATCCGTGGAACGGAGCAACTCGGAATACACCTCGGGATCGACCACCGACTGGTTGGCCATCACTTCGAAGCCGTGGCGCACGAAGAACTCCACCTCGAAGGTCAGGCAAAACACTCGCTGCACACCGACGGCGCGGGCGTCGTCGAGCAACTGCCCCAGCAGGGCATGGCCGACCCCGGTTCCTGGCACGCTCGTCACCAGGGTACGGACCTCGGCGATGTCCTCCCACATCACGTGCAGGGCCCCGCACCCCACCACCGTGCCGTCGTCGTCCTCGGCCACCCGGAACTGCTGCAGGCTCTCAAAGTAGGCAACGGCCTCCTTCTCCAGCAGCACCCGCCGGTCCGCCAAAGGCGCCACCAGACGGCGGATTTCGGCGACATCTGAGGTGCGGGCGGGGCGCAAATTGAAAGAACTCACACGGTCAGTCTATGCACGCCTTGCACGCCGTGCCCGCGGGTTATGGATGTGACGGGGCTCGAAACGGCGATAAGTACCCTAATCCCCTCCAGTGGTCGTTATCTGCCACCATGAACACGGCATTCCGGAAGATAACGGCCATTGAGCGCCGCAGACGGTGAGCCCGGTGCCTCTGCCCGGACCCACAAGCCATGTGCACCGGGGCCTGAATAACGAAAACAACGGCAACGGACCCGATCAATCCTGTGGAAAACCGAATAGTGAACCATTCTGCGTCGAATAATGGGTGGTATGAGAAACCCGTCCCCGTTGCCGGAATCCCTCGACTCCGGACCATTTACCTTGCAGCAGGCCCGTGATCTTGGTGTGGGGAACAAGCGCACCCTGGCGCGGGACCTGATCATACCGACAAGAGGAACCCGAATGCCGGCCGCATTCGAGGACGACTTCTTGACGAAGGCCGCCGCCTGCAGCATGGTTGTACCTGGTTCTGTCGTCGGCTTCTCAACCGCCGCGACGCTGTGGAAGATTCCGCTGCCGGAGCGGATGGAAACCGGTATCGTGCACTTGATCCAGCCTCCAGGCAGCCGGGCATGCAGGCGGAATAGCGTCAAAGGGCACGTGCTCGAACTCGATGAAGCGGATATATCGAAAGGGAGATCCCTGAACGCGACTTCCCCGGAACGGACGTGGTTCGACTTGTCAAAAGAATTGACTGTGGATGAACTCGTTATCGCCGGGGACCATTTGGTGCGACGGCAGGATCCGTTGAGTTCGATGGACAGACTGCTGCATCTCGTCGAAGGCATGGCTCGCCGACGCGGCGTGAAGAAGGCCAAGGAAGCATTGCGGTGGATCCGCCCCCGCACCGATTCCCCGAAGGAGACGGAGCTCCGCCTTGTCCTGATACGCGCGGGGCTGCCCGAACCTGCCATCAACGTCGCAATACTGGACGAGAACGGGCAGTGGGTACAAGACCCCGACATGGGCTACCCGGACTTGAAAATTGCCATGCAGTACGACGGCGGCCACCACATCACCGAGATGCAGCGCCGCTCGGACATCGCGCGGGATGACCGAGCAGTTGAGCTTGGTTGGACCGTGCTGAAGTATTGCCAACCCGACCTGATTCCCGGCTGGTATGGCGGTGAACCGACTGCCGTCAGGAAGACTCGTTGGGCGCTCGATAGAAAAGGACACACCATCCCCAAAGCGGCATGACGGCTACGAAGGGATGCAAAGGGGATGCGACTTTCAATCGGTCAATAACTGCCGGATAACGTCGCGCGGAAGGGTGGAAACTGCCTTCTCGAAACGCTCAACGCGAATTCCGGCAGAAACTGCCCATTCGACGAGTCTTACCTGCGGAGAGCACGCACGGAATGCCCGCACCACCCGCGCAAGGGCCCGGATAATTCAGCAGCGGAGGACCCCTCACAGCAGCCCAGGCTCCCCGGGGTCAGCCCTGGCTCCCCGATCAGAGACCTCCATGGGACCCTCTCACACCAGACCAAGGCAGGACCAAAGCGAGCCCAAGACCGCCCAAGACCGCCCAAGCCCGCCGCTTCAGATGCCGAGCTCCTTCGGCAGGTCGACCGATTTGCCCAGCACGTATTCGGAGAGGAAGCCGAGCACCACGGAGTACCAGAGCTTGGCATGCTGCGGGGTCAGGATCCAGTGGTTCTCATTGGGATAGTAAAGGAACCGGTGTTCGGTATCACCGTTCTCATCGGCCGCCAGGGCAGACTTGGACAGCAACTCGTACCAAAGCCGCAGCCCTTCGCCGATCGGCACCCGATAGTCCTTGTCACCGTGGATGACCAGCATCGGCGTGCGGATGTTCTCGACGTGAAGGTGCGGCGAGTTCAGCCGGGCACGTTCCGGAGTCATTTCCTTCTCCCAGAAGAACGCGGCATCCGTCGTGGGGCCGAATTGGTCCAGGGCCCAGAGGCTGGCATGTGTCACGACCGCGTCGAACCGGTCGGTGTGTCCGGCGACCCAATTGGCCATATACCCGCCGAAGGAGCCGCCCATCGCGGCGGTGCGGGTCTCGTCGATATCCGGGCGCCGCTCCACTTCGTCGGTGATGGTCATCAGGTCAGTGAACGGATTTTCGCCCCATTCGCCCCAGCCCCGCTGGATGAAATCCTGGCCGTACCCGGTCGACAGGGCAGGGTCAGGCAGCAACACCGCGTAGCCTTGTGCCGTCATGAGCCACGGATTCCACCGCCAAGTCCACGCGTTCCATGACCCCAGCGGTCCGCCATGGATCCACAACAGCAAGGGGGCGGGCGCGCTCCCTCCGGCGTCATTCGGCAGGGCCAGCCAGGCGCGGATTCTGGACCCGTCGGCGGCCCGCGTCTCCACTTCTTCCAGCCTTCCGGGGATCGTCGGTCGTTCGGCCGGGGCGGGGAGCCTGGTGGTTTCGCCGCTGGCAAGGTCGATGCGGACAACTTCCGGCGGCAGCAGGTACGAGCTGCGGACCGCATAAGCCGTACCACCATCATTGGAGACGACGACGTCGGTGTAGGCGGCGTCGTCGCCGGTCACCCGGGTGACCTCACCACCTTGAATGCTGACCGAGAATACCGGGGACCGGCCGCCGTCGTCGGCCGTCACCAGCAGGGCGGAATCATCGAGCGTCCAGGCATGCGGCTGCGGCCACCGGTCCCAGGAACTGGCGACAGGTTGCAGTTCCCCTCCGGCCACGGGGAGCAGATTCAGCCGTTCCACCGGCGCTTCCGCGGCGGTGGAGTGGCGTTCACTGACGACAACGACGGTGCTGTTGTCCCAGCTGATGGGGCCGGGCCTGAAATCCATGCCATCTTCATCCAGCAGCACGGTCCGGGCCCCGGTGACCGTATTGATTCGCACCAGCATGGTGCGCATATCGCCCTTGGCCAGTGGCTTGTTCATCCCGGTGATAATGGTCTTGCCGTCCGGGCTGACCACCGTTGCCGTCTCACGGAGCCCCTCTCCGGTGTCGCCGCCGACATTGCGCAGCTTCCTGGCCGTTTCCTCTTCGGTGGTTCCGGGGCGTCCGTTCCCGGCGCGTCCGCCGGCGGTGGCGTCTGCCTCAACTGCGAAGATCCGCGGCTGCTCCGGCCCCAGATCGGAGTCCCAGAACCGCACCGGGTAGCCCGAGTGCAGAATGGCCGCCACTTTGTTGTCTTGGCGTCCGGCGCGCATGCCGGCGTCGGACTCCTCGTCGGTCGATCCGGGCAGCACCGGTGCCTTGACGAAGCTGTCCGTGCTGCCTTTGGCCGTCAGCACGCTGCTGATACCGCCGGTGCGGGCAATGACGACCCTGGCCTCACCGCCTGCGGCGGGAAGTTCCCAGAGTGCCTTGGCCGGTTGGTCCTCCGCCGGTTTGGAATCCGGACGCGCGGAGGTGAAGAGCAAGCTGCCGTCCCCGGCGAAGGCGGCGCCGCTCTCACCCTTGGCACTGCGCGTCAGCCGCCGGGCCGGTACGTTGCCGGAAGGATCGAGTTCCCACAGCGCCGTGGTGTATTCGGTCGATTCGGTATTCAGAGTGGCCACTGAAGTGACCAACCGCTGTCCGTCCGGGCTGAGTGTCAGGCCCGATATGCGGGGCAGGGCAATGTAGTGATCCAGATCGTGGAACGGGGTTTCAGGTGGGTTGGCGGCCTCGGGATTGCCGGAGGCCGCGGCAGAACTGTCTGAAGTCATGCCATCATTCCTACCATCGAAATGTTGAATGGGTCACACGAATTCACTGCTGGAGGAATGGGAAGGGCCCCGCACGTCAAGTGCGGGGCCCTTTCCATTGCCGTGATCTAAACCGGCGCTAACCGGCGGTGCTCGTTTAGCTCGCCGGGATAGTGTCCGGAACGGCCGGCTTGTCGGTGCCGGCGAAGGTGAACTGCGCGTCGTCGCCTTCTCCTTCGACATCAACGACCACTACTTCACCGGCCTTCAACTCGCCGAACAGGATCTTCTCGGAGAGCTGGTCCTCGACCTCGCGCTGGATGGTGCGGCGCAGCGGACGGGCACCCATTGAGGGATCGTATCCGCGGGTGGCCAGCAGCACCTTCGCCTCCGGCGTGAGCTCGATTCCCATGTCCTTGTCCTTAAGGCGGTCCTCCAGCTTGGAGACGAACATGTCCACAATCTCGATGATCTGGTCCTGGCTCAGCTGCGGGAAGACCACGAGATCGTCAACACGGTTGAGGAACTCGGGACGGAAATGCTGCTTGAGCTCGTTCATCACCTTGGCCCGCATCCGGTTGTACGAAGTCTCTGTATTCGACTCCGATGCGAAACCGGTTGGCACACCCTTCGAGATGTCCTGGGTGCCCAGGTTGGTGGTCATGATGATCACCGTGTTCTTGAAGTCCACCACGCGGCCCTGGCTGTCGGTCAGCCGGCCGTCTTCGAGGATCTGCAGCAACGAGTTGAAGATATCGGCGTGTGCCTTCTCCACTTCGTCGAACAACACCACGGAGAACGGACGACGGCGGACCTTCTCGGTCAACTGTCCGCCTTCTTCGTAGCCGACGTAGCCTGGAGGTGAACCGAACAGCCGGGATACGGTGTGCTTCTCGGAGAACTCGGACATATCCAACTGGATCAGCGCATCCTCTTCGCCGAAGAGGAATTCAGCCAGCGCCTTGGCCAATTCGGTCTTGCCGACACCGGTCGGGCCGGCGAAGATGAACGAACCGCCGGGGCGCTTCGGGTCCTTCAGTCCGGCACGGGTGCGGCGGATAGCCTGCGACAGCGACTTGACGGCCTCGTCCTGGCCGACGACCCGCTTGTGCAGCTCCTCCTCCATGTGCATGAGCCTGGAAGACTCCTCCTCGGTGAGCTTGAAGACCGGGATACCGGTGGAGTTCGCCAGCACTTCGGCGATCAGTTCGTCGTCGACCTCGGAGATGTCATCCATGCCGCCGGACTTCCAGGCGTGTTCCTTCTCCGCCCGCTCGGCCTGCAGCTTCTGCTCCTTGTCGCGCATGGATGCGGCGCCTTCGAAGTCCTGGGAGTCGATGGCCGACTCCTTTTCCTTCTTGGCATCGGCAATCCGCTCGTCGATTTCCTTCAGCTCCGGCGGGGCCGTCATCCGGCGGATACGCAGCCGGGCGCCGGCCTCGTCGATCAAGTCGATGGCCTTGTCCGGCAGGAACCGGTCCGAAATGTAGCGTTCGGAAAGGCTGGCGGCCGAAGCCAGTGCGCTGTCGGTGATTGACACGCGGTGGTGCGCTTCGTACCGGTCACGCAGTCCCTTGAGGATCTCGATCGAGTGGGCCACCGACGGCTCATCGACATTGATCGGCTGGAACCGGCGTTCCAGCGCGGCGTCCTTCTCAATGTGCTTGCGGTACTCATCGAGGGTGGTCGCGCCAATGGTCTGCAGTTCGCCGCGGGCCAGCATCGGCTTCAGGATGGAGGCCGCGTCAATCGCGCCTTCGGCGGCACCCGCTCCGACCAGGGTGTGGATCTCGTCGATGAACAGGATGATGTCCCCGCGGGTGCGGATCTCCTTGAGCACCTTCTTCAGCCGCTCTTCGAAGTCACCGCGGTAGCGGGAGCCGGCCACCAGGGACCCGAGGTCCAGGGTATACAGCTGCTTGTCTTTCAGCGTTTCGGGAACGTCCCCGCGCACAATCGACTGGGCCAGACCCTCGACGACGGCAGTCTTGCCGACACCGGCTTCGCCAATCAGCACCGGGTTGTTCTTGGTGCGCCGTGACAGCACCTGCATCACGCGCTCCTGCTCGTGCTCACGGCCAATAACCGGGTCGAGCTTCGTCTCGCGGGCGGCCTGCGTGAGGTTGCGGCCAAACTGGTCCAGTACAACGGAGCCGGCAGGTGTGCCTTCCTGCGGGTTACCGGCAGAGACAGCTTCCTTGCCACCACCCTGGTAACCGGAGAGCAGCTGAATGACCTGCTGACGGACCCGGCTGAGGTCGGCGCCGAGCTTTACCAGCACCTGGGCGGCAACGCCTTCGCCTTCGCGGATCAGCCCGAGCAGAATGTGCTCGGTGCCGATGTAGTTGTGTCCCAGCTGCAGCGCTTCCCTCAGCGACAGCTCCAGGACTTTCTTGGCACGGGGTGTGAAGGGGATGTGCCCGGACGGGGCCTGTTGCCCCTGGCCGATGATCTCCTGGACCTGTTCACGCACTGCGCCCAGGGAAATACTTAGCGACTCCAGAGCTTTGGCGGCGACGCCCTCACCCTCGTGAATTAGGCCGAGCAGGATATGCTCGGTCCCGATGTAGTTGTGGTTGAGCATGCGGGCCTCTTCCTGGGCCAGCACGACAACTCGTCGGGCTCGGTCAGTAAAACGTTCAAACATTGCGGCACACTCCTAGCTACTGCGTACTTTCGATGCTACGCACTAAATAACCGCCATGGTTCCATGTTCGCCGTGGGCGTGAGGGTTGCCACGATGCGCGCGTCAGCAGGACCCGGCACAGCCGCATCAGCGGGCACAGCAGGCGTCGGCGCACACCGGAACGCGCCAGCACCGACAAGGTCCCGGGCGGAGACCCGCCCGGGACCCAGTGCCGCCTCGTTCGGCTGGAATCCAGCCGTGCTGCTCCGGCTGATCCGGCGACTCCGTCCGGTACGGCGCCGACCTAGCGCTGGCCCATGGCCTTGCGGTAGGCCTCCTGGATTTCGGCCTGCACACGCCCGCGGTCGCTGACCTTATAGCCGTTTTCGCGGGCCCATTTACGGATTTCCGCTGCCTCACGGTTCCGTGCGGGGGTTGTTCCCTTGCCGCGCTGCACCCGTCCACTGGAGCGGCGAGCCTTGGCCACGAAGGGACGCAGCGCCTCCCTGAGCTTGCCCGCATTTTCCTCGGACAAATCCATTTCGTAATTCGCGCCGTCAAGACCAAAACGGACTGTCTGGTCAGCGCTTCCGCCATCTATGTCATCGGTCAGGATGATCTGTACCTTCTGTGCCACTACGGCTCCTCAATATCAATTCTAATTGCTGGCAGGGGAAGAATTTAGTATTCAAAGTATCGCCTATAGACTTATATTGAGTCAAAGGATTTCTTTATTCCTTTTCGCGATGGGCTTCCTCTTCAGCACGTGCCAATGCTTCCCGCTCGGAACGGTCGGCCTTAAAGACCGCCCGCATCGCAAAGTAAAACACCGCGCCGACCCCGGCGGACGGGATCAGAACTGTCAGATATTCCACGGTTCCAGTTTACTCCTTTGCGGGACGCCGCGACCGGCGCCTTCGTTTGGTTCTGCGGCCGGGTGTACGACGCCGGGTCCGATGACGGCGGTACCCGTCACGGCAGGCGGCTACTCCGGCTTCATCAAAGGGAAAAGGATCGTTTCCCTGATTCCTGCATTCGTAAACAACATGACTAAACGATCAATTCCCAATCCAATTCCGCCCATCGGCGGTGCCCCGTATTCGAGAGCGCGCAGGAAGTCCTCGTCCAGCTGCATGGCCTCTTCGTCTCCGGCCGCGGAGCGGCTGGCCTGCTCCGTCAGCCGCTCCCGCTGAATCACCGGGTCAATCAATTCGGAGAACGCGGTTCCCCGCTCCATGCCGCCGATCACCAGATCCCAGGCCTCGATCAGCCGCGGATCCTCCCGATGCTGCCGGGCCAGCGGCTGGGCCGAGGGCGGATAGTCGTACACGAACGTGGGCTGGATCAGGTTCGGTTCGACAATTTCGCCGAAGAGTTCCAGGACCAGCTTTTCCTCATCCCAGCCCGCATCAACCTTGACGTCATGCCGGTCGGCGATTTTGCGGAGCTGTTCCGCGTCCGTTTCGGTGGTGATCTGTTGGCCGACAGCTTCGGAAAGACCAGGATAGACCGACAGCCACTGCCATTGCCCGTCGAGATTGATTTCGCCCTCGGGGGTGTCCAACGTCCGTGATCCCATTAGGTCTGCACATTTGACGATGATTTCCTGCATTCTTTCGGCCATCACAAACTGGTCGGCATACGCTTCGTAGCACTCCAGCATGGTGAATTCCGGGCTGTGCGTGGAATCGACGCCTTCATTCCGGAATATGCGGCCGATTTCATACACCCGGTCGATACCGCCGACAACCGCCCGCTTCAAGTACAACTCCAGGGCAATCCGCATTGTCATCTTCTGGTCGAAGGCATTCAAATGCGTCTCGAACGGGCGGGCCGCCGCCCCGCCGTGCACCAACTGCAGCATTGGAGTTTCCACTTCAATGTAGCCGTGCCCGTGCAGCGTATCCCTGACCGCCTGGGTAATTGCCGCACGGGTCTGGACCATTTGGCGTGCCTCTTCGCGCACCATCAAATCCACATACCGCTGGCGAACACGGGTTTCTTCGTTTAATTCTTTGTGCAGGGTGGGCATTGGCCGCAGCGACTTGGAAGCCATCTTCCACCAGTTGGCCATAATCGACAGCTCGCCGCGCTTGGAGCTGATGATCTCCCCGTGCACCAGCACGTGGTCGCCCAGGTCGACCAGCTCCTTCCAATCGGCCAGGGCTTGCTCCCCGACATTGGCCAGGCTGATCATCGCCTGCAGCCGGGTCCCGTCTCCGGCCTGCAACGTGGCGAAGCACAGCTTGCCGGTGTTGCGGGTGAACACCACGCGTCCAGCCACTCCTGCCATCACCGACGTGCTGTCACCGGCCTCCAAATGCCCGTACTCATCCCGGATCTGCGCCAAGCTGTGCGTACGTTCCAGGACCACCGGATACGGTTCCGTCCCCCGATCCAGCAGCCGCTGCCGCTTGCCGAGGCGAATCTGCATTTGCTCTGACGCGTCACTGGCCATGGGAGGCTCCGTGTGGTTGGAATTCTCGTTGCTCACCGTCCAAGGTTAGCCGGTAGCACCGCCGTGCTCCCAAGTGGCGCCGTCGTGCCCGCCTGACAGTTCCATGTTGTCGATCAGCCGGACCGGCCCCACCTTCGCGGCGATCATGGCAAGCGCGTGACCGGTGAACGGGGTGTGGCGGCAGTTCACCCCCAACGGCTCAAGTGTGTGGGAATTCACCACTTCCAGATAGTCCAGCTCCACCAGCGGATGGGCTTGCACCAGGTCTGCCACCTCGTCCACCTGAAGCGGCTCATTGGCTGCGGCCTGCCGGGACAAGGTGTGAAGGGCCGAAGACAGCGTCAGAGCAGCCTGACGTTCGGCCGTATCAAGGAACCGGTTCCGGCTGGACAGCGCCAGGCCGTCGTCCGAGCGTACGATAGGAACCCCCACGATGGTCGCGTCGAAGTTCAGGTCCGCAGCCATCCGGCGCACCAAGGCCAGTTGCTGGGCATCCTTCTGTCCGAAGTAGGCACGGTAGGCGGTTGGTCCGTGAACGGTGGAAGCGGGAGCACACAGGTGCAATAGCTTGGCGACGACAGTCAATGCGCCGTCGAAGTGGCCAGGTCTCGAAGCCCCCTCGAGCTTGTCGCCCAGGGCACCGGAGCTGATGCTCACCAGCGGCGGCCCCTGCGGATAAACCTCCTCGTAGGGCGGCGCGAACACCAGGTCAACGCCGCAGCGGCCCAGCAGTTCGACGTCGGCGTCCAGGGTCCGCGGGTAACGTTCCAGGTCTGCCGTGTCCCCAAACTGCAGCGGGTTGACGAAAATGGTGGCGACGACGACGTCGTTCTCCGCCGCGGCGGCGGCAGCCAGGGCCTCGTGACCCTCGTGCAACGCTCCCATAGTGGGGACCAGCCCCAGGCTCGGAAGGCTCGGTACGCTCAACCGCCTCCCGCCGGCTGCGGCGCGCTGCAGCAGCGGCAGGCTCCGAGCGGCCAGCTGATCCCGGGTCGTCACCACTGCCGGCTCCGGTGTTGTCATCGTTGTCTGCTCCCCTCATATGTGGCCGCGCTCAGTCCTCGGCGGGCAGGTCCAGGGCACGGAGGATGGCGGCCGCCTGCCGGCTGTCTAACTGTCCCCGCCGCAGCGCCCTGGTGGTTGTCACCTGTGCCAAGTGGCGGTAGGCGGATTGGATTTCGTCCTGCCCCGCCAGTGATTTGTCGTGGGCGGCGATGGTTCCGGTGTCCGCCCGGGCCACCGGACCGGTTAAGGCGGATTCGCCGGAAGCGAGCGCGTTATCCAGACTGGCCCGCAGCAAGGGTGCCAGCATCCGGGCGGGATCTTCGACTCCCATCCCGCTGAGCAGTTCCACCGATTGGGCGGTCAGGGTCACCAAGTGGTTGGCCGAATGCGCCAATGCAGCGTGATAGAGAGGTCGGTCGTCTTCCTCGATCACCACCGGTTCGCCGCCCATCTCCACCACCAGCGCCTGGGCGACCGGGAGAATGGGTTTGTCGGCCGTGACGCCGAAACTGCAGTCAGCCAGCCGTGCCAGATCCAGCGACATCCCCGAGAACGTCATCGCCGGGTGCAGTGCCAGCGGAAGCACACCGAGTTTCCTGGCCGGGTCCAGCACCGAGACGCCGAACCGGCCGCTGGTATGGGCGACCAGCTGGCCCTGCTGCCAGGCCCCCGTGGCGGCCAGGCCCTCGATCAGCCGGGGCAGCTCGTCGTCGGGAACCGCCAGCAGCACCAACTCGGCACGTTCAACTATGTCGGGGATCTCCAGGACAGGGACACCGGGCAGCAGGTTCTCCGCGCGGTCAAGACTCTGCTCGGAGACGGCTGAGACCCCGACGACGGCGTGTTCCGCCGCCCGCAGCGCCGCACCCAAGACGGCTCCCACTTTGCCGGCGCCGATCACGCCGACTCCGAGGCGTCCCGGTTTACTGGCCATTGTGATCCTCCCGAGGGGGCAGGTCCTTGTCGCGTTCGTTCGGGCCTTCCGGGGCCGGCCCGGCTGCCTGCGGCGTTTCCGGTACGGCTTCAGGGCTGCTTTCCGGGCCGGATTCCCGACGGGATTCCGTGCTCTCCCCGTCGTCGCGCCGCGGGGCCAGCCAATGTTCCGGCGCGCTGACCCGGCGCGCCTGTGCCGCCCGGTCGGCCTGCTCTTCGAACAACTGCCGGGCGACATCCAGGTCGGCATGGACCACCCGCGCGGTCACCGGCCCCGGCGTCGAATGCAGCACCACATCCGCCAGCCTCAGACGGCGGGTCAGCGGGCCCTGGTGCAGCGCGAGGGACTGGGTCCTTTCATGCGGGACCACCTGAGCAGCCCGCCACAGCCAGCCCGACCGGCAGATCAGCGCTGTCGCCGTGGCAGTGAATCCATTGCGCCGCCACGACAGCAGGTCCAGGATCCGGCCGCGCCGCGGCGTGGTGGTGAATCCGAAGTGCTGATCACGTCCGCCGAGGGCCGCTCCGAAGACGTCGAAGGGGTCTTCAGTTCCCGGATCCGGCAGCACCAGCGCCAGCATCTGCATCACCTCGGACGATGTTCCCGCCGGCAGCAGGGTGGTGCGCGATCCGCTGGCCTGCGTGTCCACCCCGTAGCCGGCCACATTGACCTGCATCTTGTACCAACCCTTGAGCCGCCACAGCGGCGACTGCACGATCCCGACCGCCTGCACGCGTCCGGGCGGGACGGTTTGCGCCCTGGTGTCCAGCAGCCCGTACCGCAGCCTGATGCCGTCGGGCGAGGTTGCGGCGCGAAAGTTGTAGCTGTTGCTGAAGGTGGTCCAGTAGGCGGCGGCGACGGCGAACAGGATCGGCACCGCGCCGGCCAGCACCGCGCCCAGCGCGAAGGGCTCATCGACGGCGCCTGCCACCACCGCGACGGCAATCACGGCGAGTGCGACAAAGATGGTGGTTCCGGACAACAGTGTGGCACCCACAATGCGGCCGCCGGACAGCGCCAGCACCGGTTGTTCCGGCGCCTCGCTCACCTGGTCGGGGTGTTCGGGGTCCGGTTCCGCGCCGGAGGCCCGGGCGAGAATGGTGGCACGCAGCTGCTGCGCCGTTGACAGCCTCAGGTAGCTCAGCCGCACTGCGGAGCTGCCCGAATCGGCGACTTCGAACTTCAGTTCGGCCAGCGAGAAGAGCCGGGCGAGCAAGGGCTGGACGACGTCGATGGCCTGCACCCGGTCCAGCCTGGCCTGCCGGTGCTGGCGGAACACGATGCCGCTGTTCACCCTGACGTGCTGGTCCGTGACCTGGTAGCGGGTGAAGTACCAGGACAGGAAGAATCCGAGGGCAAAGAGCAGGATCACCAGAATCAGCCCGCCCGCGATGATCCAAAGCGGCACGGTGTCCCCGCCGGGGCCGTATTGCGGCATGCCCCGTCCTGCAATCAGGTCTTCGAAGATCCCGCGGCCGAACACCAGGATGACCGCGATGATGCCGATCCATCCCTTGACCATGGGCGAGACCGGATGCACCCGGTGCCAGGTTTCGGCGTCGTCCGGGCCGAAATGCTCGTCGGCCGGAAGGTTCCCGGCCGGAGGTGGTGCCGTCATAGTCCTGCCAGCTTCGCCTCACCCAGCGACGACAGTTGCTCCCGCAGCCGGGCGGCCTCCGCGCTTGGAAGACCGACCAGCGTGGCATTGGTGCTGGGGGAGGCGGTATGAAGCTTCAGTGACGCCAGCCCCAGGGCACGCTCGATGGGACCAACCGAAATGTCCACGTACTGCATCCGGCCATAGGGAACGACCATCACGCGTTGGAAGAACAGCCCCTGCCGGATCAGCAGGTCCTCATGGCGTTCGGCATAGCCAATGGCACGCACCTGCCGGGGGATGAGCAGCAGAGACCAGACACTGACCACCACGACGACGGCGGGCAGCGCCCAGGCAAGCCACGCCGGAAAGCCCGGCCACACATCGGACAGCATCAGCACCACGGGCACCGAAAACACCAGCAGCGCGATCACAAAACCTATCAGCGCGCCGACCACGCGCAGCGTAATGAGCTTCTCCGAGACCCGGCTCCACTGCACATCGACCGGGTCGACCGGCTCACGCGCCGTGCCGCTACGCATACTCTCCCTCACCCTTCGATTGTCCGCCATCGCCGTCGGACTCTTCGCTGTCTTCAGGTGGGATGCGGCAGAACCGCTCAACCACCAGTCCAATCACTATCATGACCAGCCCGCCGCCGGTCATCGCCAGGGAAGTGAAGCTAATGGTGTGGTCGGAACGGAACGCCCACAGCGGCAACTGATCAACCAGAATCCCGATGTGCCATCCAAGCAACAGGGACCCGGCGTACGCGCAGGCGTGGGCCAGTACCAGGGTGCGGGCGGCGAGGATCAGGTTCAGTTGCCGCTGCCGCTTACCCTGCCGCCAGCGCAGCACCCGAATACCGAGCACCAGGGTGAATCCGGCGATGACGGCCATGGTGAACAAGGAGCTGAGCGGAAGCACCGGCGTCGGCCAGCGCAGCATGGTTCCGGCCAGCGACACCAGATATCCCGCCAAAGCGCTGAATGTGGCAATCAGAATCAGCCAACGGGTGCGGATGGTACTCACACGTCCCTTTCGTAAAGTTTCAGTCCCGGCAGGTCGTCGGCCTCGGCCGCCAGCGAGGCCACGGGCCGGCCGGCCACCTGCGCCGAGTTGTCCATCCATGCCCATGGTTGCAGGACAAAGGCCCGCTGCGCCGCCCGCGGATGCGGAAGGGTCAGCTGCGGATCGTCGCACACCAGGTCTCCGTAGGTGATGATGTCCACATCCAGGGTGCGCGGCCCCCAGCGCACGGCCCGCCGGCGGTGGTGGGCCTGCTCGACCCCCTGGCAGTGCGCCAGCAAAGCGTAGGGTTCAAAATCGGTTTCAACCTCGATCACCATATTCAGGTAGTCCGGCTGCTCCGGGCCGCCCACCGGCTTGGTCTGCACCATCGGGGACATTTTCGACAGCCGCACCTGCGGATGGTCGACCAATTGCTCGACGCCGGCAGCCAGGGTGTCGTCCCGCTCACCCAGGTTGCTGCCCAGCGCCAGCACCGCCCGGGTCGTCATCTTCGCTCCCGGTGGACGGTGACTGAGACATCGGAAAAGGTCACTTCGATCGGCGCCTTTGGTTTGTGCACGGTGACTTCGACGGCGTCGATCCGGAAGCTATCGAGCAGCGAGGCGGCCATCCTCTCGGTCAACGTTTCAATCAGGTCGTAGGGTCGGCCGGTGATCACCCGCTTGACGTGTTCGGCAACCTCACCGTAATTGACCGCCATGTTCAGGTCGTCCGAGGCGGCGGCAGCGGACAAGTCGGCGTAGAGCACGACGTCGGCGATGAACGGCTGGCCGGCACGCTTCTCGTGGTCGAATACCCCATGATGGCCAATTGCGGCGATACCGCTGAGTCGAATGTGGTCCGGCCGCGGCCCGTCCATCTAGCTGCCTCCACCCCAAGCTGCCGCAGTCTTGACCGCGTCAAGGCTCGCGGCGACGTCGTGCACCCGTACTGCCCAGGCGCCATGGTGGGCCGACAGCGCCGAGACGGCGGCCGAGGCATGGTCCCGCTCCTCGGCGGGGGCGGCCTTGCCTGCGCTGACGAGCAAGCTGCCGAGAAAGCGCTTGCGGGAGGCACCGACCAGCACCGGATGGCCAAGTGCGGTGAAGCTTTCCAGGTTCCGCAGCAGTTCCCAGTTCTGTCCGGCCTGCTTGGAGAAGCCCAGGCCCGGGTCGAGGATCAGCTGTTCCGGCTTCACCCCGGCTTCATAGAACTTGTCCCGTACCGACTTCAGCTCTTCGATGACTTCGCCGCTGACGTCGTCGTAGTCGGTGTGCTGGTCCATGGTTCCTGCGTCTCCCCGACGGTGGGTCAGCACGTAGGGCACGCCCCGTTCGGCAATCAGCGCCGGCATCTTGGGGTCGAAATTGAGGCCGGAGACGTCGTTGACCACAGCCGCACCGGCGTCGAGCGCTTCGGCGGCGGTGGCGGCGCTCATCGTATCCACGCTGACCAGCGCACCAGCCTTGACCAGCGCCTCGACCACCGGCAGGATGCGCCCCTGCTCCTCCCCATCGGATACCTCTTCCGCGCCGGGACGGGTGGATTCGCCGCCGACGTCGATGATGTCGGCACCGGCGTAGAACATCCGCAGCCCGTGGCCGATGGCGGTGTCCGGATCGTTGTACTGGCCGCCGTCGCTGAAGGAATCCGGGGTGACGTTCAGGATGCCCATCAGCAGGGTGCGGCCGGTGGGCAGGTCCTCGAATTTGGCGGCAGGCCGCGGTGGCTTGACCACCGGCAGCGGTGAGGTGGCGGGGCCGGTTCCAGGTGTTGCAGCGAGAGAATCCATCATTACCTTCCGAGTATCAAGCTCATGGCTTCGGAGCGGGTGGCGGGGTCGTGGAGCTGGCCGCGCACGGCGGAGGTCACCGTTTTCGCCCCCGGCTTGCGGATTCCGCGCATCGACATGCACATGTGCTCACACTCGATGACGACGAGCGCTCCGCGCGGTGCGAGGCTGGTCATCAGGGCATCCGCAATCTGGGTGGTGAGGCGCTCCTGCACCTGGGGACGTCTGGCGAACAGTTCCACCAGCCTGGCCAATTTGCTCAAGCCGGTGACCCTTCCGTCATAGGAGGGGATGTAGCCCACGTGGGCGGTGCCGTGGAACGGCACCAGGTGATGCTCGCAGGTCGAATAGAACGGGATGTCCTTGACCAGCACCATTTCCTCGTGTTCAAGATCAAAGGTCGTCCCCAGCAGTTCGCTGGCATCCTGGTGCAGTCCGGCAAACATCTCCTCATAGGACTTGGCCACCCGCGCGGGGGTGCCGACCAGTCCGCTGCGGTCCGGATCCTCGCCGATGGCGGCAAGGATTTCCCGCACTGCCGCCTCGATCCGTGGCCGGTCCACCGGTGGCGTACGTTCGTCGGCGGAGACACCGCCGAGGGGAACGTCGTCGTCGAAATCCATCACTATGCGAGTCTAACCGGCACTGGCCCTCCATGGACCAGAGCCGGTCGTAAACTCAGTTGTCCGACGCCGTGCCGCGGCCGGGACTTGATGTGCCATCCGAGTGCGGCGGACGATCGGGCGGTGTTTCGCCTTCCGGACCGCCTGCAGAGCCCCCGTGAGAGCCTCCCGACT
The DNA here is from genome assembly GCF_000430705.1 of Arthrobacter castelli DSM 16402. Classification (GTDB taxonomy): domain Bacteria; phylum Actinomycetota; class Actinomycetes; order Actinomycetales; family Micrococcaceae; genus Arthrobacter_C; species Arthrobacter_C castelli. The sequence goes on along the minus strand of NZ_KE387202.1, from coordinate 38,365 downwards.
CAGAGGCCGGCGGGTCATAGGGCTGCGGCATATCCGCGTTCGCGGCCTGATCCTGCGGCGGAACGGTTACCGGGTCGGGTTCGCCGTCGGCCGCCGCCTGCGCACGCTCGGCCGGGGTGACCACCGGCGGGATGCTGGAGACGGGCCGGGACTCGCTGGACAGCCACACTTCGCGCAGGTCGCGCTTGCGCACATCGCGAAACAGGTCAGCGATTTCGGCCTGGTTCAAGGTCTCGCGCTCCAGCAGTTCCAGCGCCAGGCGGTCCAGCACATCGCGATTCTCGTTCAGGATGTTCCAGGCCTCGTCGTGCGCATTGTCCATCAGCCGGCGCACCTCGTCGTCCACCACTGAGGCGACTTCCTCCGAGTAGTCGCGCTCGTGGCTCATGTCCCGGCCGAGGAAGGGCTCGCCTCCTGCGGAACCGAGCTTCACGGCTCCGATCTTCTCGCTCATCCCGTATTGCGTGACCATCTTGCGGGCCATGGAGGTGGCCTTCTCGATGTCATTGGACGCGCCGGTGGTCGGGTCGTGGAAGACAATCTCCTCGGCGACCCTGCCGCCCATGGCGTAGGCCAATTGGTCCAGCAGCTCGTTACGGGTGGTGGAGTATTTGTCGTCGGACGGCAGCACCATGGTGTATCCGAGCGCGCGGCCACGCGGCAGAATCGTCACCTTGGTGACGGGATCCGTATTGCGCAATGCGGCCGCCACCAGGGCATGGCCGCCCTCGTGGTAAGCAGTGAGTTTCCGCTCCAACTCCTTCATCACCCGGGTGCGCTTCTGCGGCCCCGCGATCTCACGGTCGATCGCCTCGTCGAGGGCCCGGTCATCGATGAGCTGGGCATTCGAGCGGGCGGTGAGCAGTGCCGCCTCGTTGAGCACGTTAGCCAGGTCCGCACCGGTGAAGCCCGGGGTCCGCTTGGCCACCGCGTGCAGGTCGACGCCCTGGGCCATCGGCTTGCCCTTGGCGTGGACCTCCAGGATCTGGGTGCGGCCCAGCATGTCAGGCGCCTCGATGGTGACCTGGCGGTCGAAACGACCCGGGCGGAGCAATGCGGGATCGAGCACGTCAGGCCGGTTGGTGGCAGCAATCAGGATGACGTTTGTCTTGATGTCGAAGCCGTCCATCTCAACCAGCAACTGGTTCAGCGTCTGCTCACGTTCATCGTTACCGCCGCCGACGCCGGCACCACGGTGGCGGCCGACGGCGTCGATCTCGTCCACGAAGATGATCGCAGGGGCGTTGGTCTTGGCCTGCTCGAACAGGTCACGCACCCTCGAAGCACCGACGCCGACGAACATCTCGACGAAATCGGAACCGGAAATGGAGTAGAACGGCACCCCGGCCTCACCCGCAACAGCGCGTGCCAGCAGGGTCTTACCAGTACCAGGAGGGCCATAGAGCAATACACCCTTGGGGATCTTCGCCCCGACGGCCTGGAACTTATCCGGCTCCTGCAGGAAGTCCTTGATTTCGTGCAGTTCCTCGACCGCTTCGTCTGCACCCGCCATATCGGTGAACGTCACCTGAGGCATATCCTTGGTGATCAGCTTGGCCTTGGATTTGCCGAACTGCATCACCTTTCCGCCGCCACCCTGCATCCGGGACAGCAGGAACCAGAAAATCAGGCCGAGGATCAGGATCGGCAAGATCAGGCCGAGGATGCTGGTGAACCAGTTGCTCTGCGCCGGCTGGTCGGTAAAGCCCTCCACGTCCGAGGTGTTGACCGCCTCGACGACCTCGTCCGCGCGGGCGGTGACAAAGTAGAACTGGACACTCTGGCCCTTGCTCTCGCCATCGACCACGTAGTCCTCGCGCAGTGTCAGGTCGACGCGTTGCTCGCCGTCGTAGATCTTGGCCTGCTCCACTTTGTTGTCCTCAAGCAGCTGCAGACCGATGTTCGTATCCACCCGGGTCGCGCCGCCGCCAAGAAACGTCGGGAAAATGAACAGCAGCACGGCGACGCCCAGGACGATCCAGACCAGTGGGCCTTTGAAGAATTTCTTGAAGTTCATTTGTTCAGGGCCGTGACCCCGTCCCTCCTGGTTAAACTGCGCACAAGCGCTCACAAGTACGCATCTAGCTATACACCGTTCCTCATTATGCACGCATACTCGACGCTAAAAGTTCCCTCTGGGCGTACAGAGGTGTTCGACCGGCGACACGACCGGCGTTCCGTCGGGGAGTAAGTTACGCCGAAATCGGCCCCTTTGCACTTGGAAGTGCCCGTTTTACTCCCGGCCCGAACGCCGCGCGCCCTGCAGCACTGGTCCCGCGCCGGGGCGGGACGGCCGCTACTCGTAAATGTGCGGCGCCAGCGTCCCCACGAAATCCAGGTTCCGGTACCTCTCGGCGAAGTCCAGTCCGTAGCCGACGACAAACTCGTTCGGGATGTCGAAGCCGACGTACTTCACATCCATTGTCACCTTGGCCGCGTCCGGTTTCCGCAGCAGCGTGCAGATTTCCACGGAGGCCGGCCCGCGGGAGTACAGGTTCTTCTTCAGCCAGGACAGGGTCAGGCCGGAGTCGATGATGTCCTCGACAATCAGCACGTTCTTGCCGCTCAGGTCCGTGTCGAGGTCCTTGAGGATCCGCACCACGCCGGAGGACTGGGTTCCGGAGCCGTAGGAGGAAACCGCCATCCAGTCCATTGTCACGTGGCTGTGCAGCGCCCGCGCCAGGTCGGCCATGATCATCACGGCGCCCTTGAGCACACCGACAATCAGCAGGTCGCGGTCTTTGTAATCTTCGTCGATTTGCGCGGCGAGTTCAGCCACCCGCTGCTGGATTTCTTCCTTGCTGTACAGGACGTGCTTGAGGTCGTCCTGAACGTCGTGTGACTCCACGAATACTCCCGGGTTTTCAAGTGTTGGTTGCGATGGCCGCCCGCGCCTCCGGGGCTCAACGTTTGGCCGTAAAGACAAGACTGCCATAACCACGCTTCGCTGGAGGAACATCGTGGCCAAAAACCTGCCGGTGCACCTCCACTTTTCCGGCCAGTTGCACCGGCCCGGCCGATCCCCGGCGCCGCAGCAGCGCCGCCACAGACTCGATCCGCTCCCTCGATGGTTGTTCGGCCCCGACCTCGACGGCGGCCAGGGCGAGCACCCGGTGCCGCAGGGCCGGAGCGAGTGAGCGAAGCTTCTCCTCCGGCAAACTGACATGGCCGGGTTCGACGTCGGCAAGCTCCGCATAGATCCGGGCCGCCTCCGCCTCCAGGAAGTCCGCGTCTTCGCCCAGGATCTGCGCGGAGCGATAGAGCGATTCGGCAATGCCCGGGCCCAGCTTCTCTTCCAGCAGGGGCAGCACCTCAGCGCGCACTCGCGAGCGCAGATAGGCCGGATCCGAGTTGGTGGGATCGTGCCACGGCGTCAATCCCTCCGCCGCGCAGATCGCTTCGGTATCGGCCCGGCGCAGCCCAAGCAACGGGCGCAGATAGCGGCCGCGGCGGAACTGCATACCGGACAACGACCGGGTGCCCGATCCACGAGCCAGCCCGAGCAATACGCTTTCGGCCTGGTCATCGAGGGTGTGCCCAAGCAGCACGGAGGACGCGTCGTGCCGTGCCGCGGCTTCCTCCAGGGCCTGGTACCTGGCTTGTCTCGCGGACGCTTCGGGGCCGGAGCCGTCGTCGGACACGGTCACGGTCATGATCTCAACCGGTTCCAGGCCCATACCGGTCAGCACCCGTGCAGTTTCTGCGGCAACGGATGCGCTGCCCCGCTGCAGGCCGTGGTCGACGACGACGGCGCCCGCCGCGATGTCGCCGCGCCTGGCGAAGAAGGCGGTGACGACCGCCAGGGCCAAGGAGTCGGGGCCCCCGCTGCAGGCCACCAGGACGGGGGTCTCCGCGCGGCGCTGAGCGCCTTGGTCGACCACCGCCCCGCCGCGCTGCGCGCCTTGGTCGACCACCGACGCGCGCTCGCTGGAGCTCGCTTGGTCGACCACCGGAATGCCGAGCTGCGCGCCTTGGTCGGTCCCCAGGCCGAGAGCAGTTTTGACGGCCTGGCGTCCCCTTCCCACCACGGGTGCAAGGCGCGGGCGATACCCGGGCGCGGTACCCATGGCTAAAGCCCCATACGGGCAATCCACAGCGAGGAGTCGTGGATTTCCTCTTCGGTCGGCAGGCAGTCAGGGCTCTCCCAGACCCGGTTGAACCCTTCCATTCCGACCTTGTCGACGACGGCACGAACAAAGCGTGAACCGTCACTGTACTGCCGCATCTTGGCGTCCAGGCCCAGCAGGTGGCGGATCCACTTCTCCAGCGCGCCGCGGCTTTTGCCCCGGGCATTGAAGCGTTGCCGGATCGTCTTCACTGTGGGGACAATGTCGGGGCCGACGGCGTCCATCACCACATTGGCATGGCCTTCGAGCAGGCTCATCACTGCGGTCAGGTGGGACAGGATGGCTTGGTCCTCAGGATCCTGGATCACCGAAAGCACACCTCCCGGATTGCCCTGTCCGTCCTGTCCTGCATCCGGGCCGTCCTGCTGCCCGTCGTCGCCGGCGCTGACGGATTTTGCAGACCGGCCGAGGTTCCGGGCCGCTGCACCAATCCGCTCCGCGAGGGAGTCCGCCTTGTCCATCAGCCCGGAGCTGAGCCGGCCGATCTGTTCGCGCATGTGGTCCTTGAGCCAGGGCGCGGCGGCAAACTGCACCCGGTGCGTCTGTTCGTGCAGGCACACCCACAGCCGGAAATCCTGCGGGTCCACGTTCAGCTCCTGCTGCACGGAGACGATGTTGGGAGCCACCAGCAGCAGCCGGCCGGCCGAGGACTCGGCAAAGGGATCGTATTGGCCAAGCACCTTGCTGGACAGGAACGCCAGTATGGCCCCCATCTGGGCGCCGGTCACAGTCCCTCCCAGCGCAGCGGTGGCGGCGTTGAGCTGATCGGCGCGAGTGCGGGCAAGTTCATCCAATGTGGGCTGCAGCAGTGAGCGGAAGCTTTGAGTGCTCGCCTTCGCCCAGGAGGCCCGGTCCACCACCAGCAGCTCAGAGTCCCGCAGGTCCCGGGCGGCATCCAGCCCGGTGATGCGGTGCACGTGCCCCACTGATTCGTCGGCAAGCTCCCGCAGGTTGGCCACCACACCGGTGATCTCCGCGTGCGGCATCCGAGGTCCGGCCGGGGTCAATCTGGCGGCGGTGCTTGCCGCCAGCTCCCAGTTCACGAGGCTTGGGGTCTTCGGGGGCTTATTGGCATCCATGAAATCCATCAGATCACACAGAGTCCGCCGGATCACACACCGGGATCCCGAAACCGGTCCGACCTCGCTGTTCCTGCTTCGCCGGCGTGCCTGCCGGTCGGAGCACCCGGACCAACTGCGGAGACACCTCATCCACCGGCTGCGTTGCGGCAACCGCAGCCGGCCAGGACCGCTGCCGCGGTGTCCAGGGCGCGTTCGTTGGCCGGATTGATGTGTCCCAGCTCGTTGCCGATAAAGGAGAAAACCAGCAACCGGCCCTTCGCCGTCACCGCGTAGCCGGACAGCGCCATTACCTCGTTGAGTGTCCCCGTCTTGGCCCGGACCAACCCGGCCGCCCTCTGCGTATCTTTCTGGTAGCGCTCCTCGAGCGTCCCGTTCAATCCCGCCACCGGCAGCCCGTTGCGGGCGGCGGCGAGATCGGGATCCTCGGTCTTGACCATCAGCCGCAGCACCGCGGCAATCTGTGAAGTGCTGATGCGGTTTTCGCTGGACAGCCCGCAGGAGTCCTCAAGCCTGAGCGAATCCGTCTCGATCCCCAGCCGGGAGATGGTCTTGACGATATTGCGGGTGGAACCTGCGAAGGACGCTTCGAGTCCGTTCGCGCGGGCAGCCATCCGACCGAGAGCTTCGGCGAGGTAGTTATCGGAGGTTTCCAGCATCAGTTGCACCTGTTCGGCAACAGTTGCCGACTGAACCGCTGCCAGCGGCTTGGCCTTGGCCGCTGCCTCGGCTCGACCGACTCCGTCCGACACCTTGATGACGGCGGATCCGCTCTGCTGATCCGCCTTGTGATCCGCCTGCTGCTCATCTCCGGCCTGCTGACCCGGCTTGTGATCCGCACCCTGCCGATCCGCGGCCTGCTGCAGCGCCGCGGCGAAGACTCTGCCGACATGCAACGCCGAGTCCTGCGGGCGGTTTCCGTACCGCTGGCCGGGCGAAAACCGGCCCGAGTACATGGCCATCGGGAAGATCGGAGCCACCTGTCCGGTCGCCAGATCGCCCTGAGGCCAAACGGCGCGGGCAGGCTTTCCGGTGAACAGGGAATCGTCGACGCTCACAGTCACCTCGCCGCTCACGCCCTGCTGCTTCAGCGATTTGGCCGTCTGCCTGGCCAGTGTCCGCAGCCCGGCATGGCCCATCACATCGCCGGGGGACGATGCCCCGGCAGCCAGCAGCACGTCGCCCCCGCCCACGAGGACGATCTGCCCTGGCTTCTTCCCCTCCACCACTCGGGTGGTGAACCGGCGGTCGGCGCCCAGCGCATCGAGGGCGGTGACGGCGGTGAGCAGCTTAGTGTTCGACGCCGGCACCCTCGGTTGCTTGCCGCCGTCGTCATATAGCGCCTTTCCACTCAAGGCATCGACTACGACGCCAGTGAAGCCGCCCGGCCCCGCCGTCGTCAAGGCTGTCTCAAGCCGTTTGGAGAGCACTTGCGGGTCCGGCATCGGCGCGGATCTGTCCAGCCCCGTCACTGACGTCATGTCCGCCACCGAATCCGGGCCAGGATCCGTCGCCGGTGGCCGGGTTTTGACGTCGTCGGCGGTGGGAGCGGACGCGTCGATCAATGCCGGCGCCAAGTAGAGTCCCAGCGGGACAGCCAACGCGGCGAGCACCAACGCCAGCAGCGCAGCTGTGAGAATTCTCCCGCTGCGGCGCATTATGCCCCGGTCTGGAGCGTAGCTGCGGTCATAATTTCCTCTGCGGCGTCCCTCGTGTGCTCAATCGACACCTTGGCACTATATCTTGGATACCAGAGGTGTGTGCCGGAGCCCGCAAATGCCGCACCGACGCAAATTCTGCTGCCCGCAATCCGTTTAGGAGCGATAAGATGAAGTTCGACATCACTGTGGAAATCCCCAAGGGGTCGAAGGTCAAGTACGAAATCGACCACGAGACCCATCGACTGCGGCTGGACCGCATCCTGTTCACCTCCATGCAGTACCCCGCCCACTACGGCTACATCGAAAACAGCCTCGGCGAAGACGACGACCCGCTGGACGCCCTGATGCTCCTCGACGTCGACATTGTCCCCGGCGTGGTGGCTGAAGTCCGCCCGATCGGCGTGTTCAACATGACCGACGACGGCGGCGGGGACGCCAAGATCCTCACCGTTCCGGTCGACCCCCGCTTTGACCACATCCAGGAACTGTCGGATGTCTCGGACTTCGTGCTCGATGAGATCAAGCACTTCTTTACCACCTATAAAGACCTGGAACCGGGCAAGTGGGTCGAAGCCGCCGATTGGGAAGGCCGGGCAGCCGCTGAGGCCGAGGTGGAGGCTTCCTTCAACCGTTTCGACGCCCAGGGCAGCAACTGACACGCCTCCGTTCCTGCCCCCTCCGCCGGCGTCGTTCCGGCCCCCTGCGCAAGCAATTGACTACTGACCCGATTGGAACCACTGGAGGTTCTCATGAGCGATAACCCCATCGAATGGACGGAGCGGGACGTCGAAGCCGCCAACGGCGTGCTGGCCCTCAGCGGCAACGAAGACCAGGGACTTCCGACCCTGACGGATGAGGAGATCGTCGCCCTCGACGGTATCGAACGCGACCAGATTGTTGCCCTGCCGTTCCTGGACGAGCACAAGGACAACATCCAACTGGCTGGAAACGTGGCACTGCGGTCGCTGCTGGTCAAGGGACTGGCCTTCCCCGTCACCCAGGAAGGTGACACCGAGCCCACCAGGTTGAACGCCAACGAGAGCATCACCGGTGTCATCACCCTGCGCCGGACCGGGCAGCGCCTGATCACGGCCGAACGGACCACCGGCAATGGCAAGTATTGGCTCTACGGGTATGTCCACGCCGACGTCATCCTGGAGGAAGAGGTCAACGACAGCGGTATCCACGCCTTCAGCGTCTACCCCGTCGAAGAGTTTGCCGGGCGGCTGGCACTGCTGGCCGACCCCGCGGAGCAGGCCGACGAGGACGGCGACCCCCGCGAGCTGACCCAGCAGGAGTTCGAAGAGCAGGCCTCCGACCTCCTCGCCGATACCCGGGCCGTCACCGTGGTGACAGGAATGAGCCAGGACAGCGAAACCATCGCCAATGCCACCTTCTATGCCGCAACCGGCGTGGTGCACGGGCTGAAGGTGGAGGATTCAGACGGGCAGATGACGTACGGGGTCGCCCCCGTCTCACGTGAAACCATGCTCTCCCGGCTGCAGGCGGTCATCACCGGAAACGGGTAACGGCGAAGGTGCCCATCATGACGCTCGGGCCCGCCGACACTCGCTGGGGGCGCCGGAACTCGGCTGCGCGCTCGACTGGACAATTTCCACCAGTATCGCGCCGAGAAGCCAATTCGCGCCGGAACCAGACTTGCCTGTCCGGCTGAAACTGACCATTGGAAGGCGATGCCTGGCCCGCTGAGTGCAAAGGCCCGGGTACGTGGGTTCCTCAAAAGCATTCCAACGCGCCTGAACAACCCAAATCGGTTGTTTTTTCGCCCTCGGCGGAGATACTGGTGCTATGTATGTCGTCACCATGGATCAGCGCAATTCGCGCGACGTGGGCGACATGGTGCCGCAATTGGTGCGCCAGCTGCGCGATATCCCCACCGTCATCGAATTCCAGCGTTCCGTCAGTGACGAAGTGCAAGGCGTCACTGTCGACGCCGGCGACGCCGTGTCGGCCGCCCTTTCGGCGCTGCGCGGCGGCTCGTGGTCAATCGGTATTGGCGTCGGGCGCATCGACGACCCTGTGCCGGAGGAAATCACCGACGCATCCGGGTACGGCATGGTGTACTCCCGGCAGGCGGCCGAGCGCGCGTTGAAGATCCACGACCAGGTGCCGCTGGCCGTTGAAGGCCTGGAGCGCGACCTTGCGGCGGAGGCGGAGGCGGTGCTGCGGCTGCTGGGCCGGATTGTGGCCGTTCGCTCGCAGTCGGAATGGAGCGTCGTCGACCTGATGATCCCCGGGGTGAGGGGCCAGCAAAAGGCAGTGGCTGCCGAACTGGGGATCACCCCGCAGGCGGTCAGCAAGGCAGTGGTGCGGTCGCTGTGGCAGGAGGAGTGGGCCGCGCGACCGGCCGCTTCCCGATTACTGGCCCTGCTGGGCAACCAACGCACGGTCCGGGCGGACGACAGTCCGGGATTAGTACCCTGACGACAACCCCGGTTCCGTCAGGGTGACTGACCCGCAGACTGCGGACTGCTGCCTGCGCCCGCCTGCGCTATCCTGACGTGCCTACAGCAGGCTGCGCAGCACGCTGGCCGCACCGTCGTCGTACACCGATGCGGTCACTTCGCTGGCGACGTCGACGACTTCGGCAGGTGCCTGCCCCATGGCCACGCCGCGGGCAGCCCAGCTGATCATTTCGATATCGTTGCGGCCATCGCCGACGGCCACTGTGACGGAAGGATCGACGTCCAGTTCCTGCCGCAGATCTTCCAGGGCGCTGGCTTTCGTCACGCCCGCGGCCGCGATGTCCAGCCACGACGTCCAGCCGACCGAGTAGGTGACCCCGTGCAGGCCGACCGACTCGATCGCGGTGGCGAAGTCGTTCGGATTGGTTTCAGCGCTGAACACAACGACGCGGACAGCTGTTGCCTCCAGCATCCTGTTGAAGTCGACAGCTTGCGCTTCCAGCCCGAAACTGGCGTCCTGGAAGCGTTCCGTGGATAAGAAGTCACCTTGGTCGTCCTCGAGCGCGTACTTGGCGGTGGGAAGTTTTTCCCTCAGCGCCAGCAGCGCCGGCTTAGGATCGAACGTGACACGGTTAAGAATTTTGTAGCCGTCGGGCAGATCGGTGTCCACTCGCAGCATGACGCCGCCGTTCGAACACACGCAGTATCCGCGGCGCATGCCGATCTTCTGCGCGATCGGCAGCGTGGCGTTCAACGAACGGCCGGTTGCGATCATGACGTCATGTCCGGCGTCGACCACCGCCTGCGCCGCCTGCCGGACAGCCTCGCTCATCTGGCCTTCGTGGTCGACCAATGTGCCGTCCACGTCCAGGGCCACAAGCTGCTTTTCTTTACCGGCCACTCGGGCTGTTGCCCCCGTTTTCTGATTCTTCTGCAGGTCGTCGATGCCTGCCTTTATTTCTGTTGTCATGCATCCAGTCAACCAGAACCAATGCCCCCGACGATAGGACGTTGCTCACATCATGGGCGGGGTCACTGGACGTCGATCACGTCCGCAGCTCCCATATACGGCTGCAAAGCGGCGGGAATTCGCACCGAACCGTCGCTCTGCTGGTGGTTCTCCAGCAGGGCGACCAGCCAGCGTGTGGTGGCCATGGTGCCGTTCAACGTGGCAACCGGGCGGGTGCGGCCTCCGGCGGCGCCATCAGCGGCGGGGGTCCGTTCGCGGATGTTCAACCGCCTGGCCTGGAAGGTGGTGCAGTTCGACGTTGAGGTCAGCTCCCGGTAAGCATCCTGGGTCGGGATCCAGGCCTCGCAGTCGTACTTGCGGGCTGCGGAGGTTCCCAGGTCGCCGGCGGCAGTTTGAATGACCCGGTAGGACAATTCCATCTTGGCCAGCATCTCTTCCTCCCACGCGAGCATCCGCTGATGCTCGGCGTCGGCGTCCTCGACCCGCACGTAGGAGAACATTTCCACCTTGTTGAACTGGTGGACGCGGATAATGCCCCGGGTGTCCTTTCCATGCGAACCGGCCTCGCGGCGGTAGCAGGACGACCAGCCTGCGTACCGAGTAGGGCCGTCCGACATGTCCAGGATTTCGTCGCCATGATATCCGGCCAGGGCCACCTCGGACGTGCCGACCAGATAGAGGTCATCTTCTTCCAGATGGTAGATCTCGTCCGAATGTTCACCGAGGAAGCCGGTGCCGGCCATCGTTTCCGGACGTACCAGGGTCGGGGTGATCATCGGGGTGAACCCGTGGGAAATTGCCTCATCCATGGCCAGGCGCAGCAGCGCAAGCTCCAGCCGGGCCACCATGCCCTTGAGGAAGTAGAAGCGGGCGCCGGAGACCTTGGCGCCGCGTTCCATGTCGATACCGCCGGTCAGTTCGCCTAGCTCCAAATGGTCTTTGGGCTCGAACCCCTCGGCGCTGAAGTCCCGCGGCCGGCCCACGTGGCGCAGCACCTCGAAGTCGTCCTCGCCGCCTGAGGGCACACCGGGCTCGATGAGGTTGGCCACCTGCCGGACCAGCCGGTCCTGTTCGGCCTTGGCGTCTTCGGATTCGGCCTGGGCGGACTTCACGGCCGCTGCGAGTTCCTTGACCTCGGCCAGCAGTGACTGCTTTTCGTCGCCCGTGGCGGCGGCAACTTTCTTGCCAAACGCATTCTGTTCAGCCCGCAGCGACTCAAACCTGCTCAGGGCCGAACGGCGGGTCGAATCGGCGGCAATGATCGAATCGATAATCGACTCGTCGGCCTGCCGGGCGCGTTGTGAGGCGCGGAAGGGTTCAGGGTTCTCGCGGAGTGCATTTACGTCGATCACCGTTCAAGACTACCGAACGGCCGGCGCATTTCGCCGCCGGACAGCCCGGGACAGCCCGGGACGGCCCAGGTCCGTCCGGCAACGGGAAGCGGCACAGGCAGCAGCCGCAGCAGAGCAGCCGTTCACAGCTGGCCATCAGGAAAGGACGGTTATGGTGGATGCACCATGGACACTTGGATTCCCGCGCTGATCATCGGCGTCATTATTATCATCGGTCTCGCCAGTTGGTATGGCGTGCGGAAGCTTCACGACCCGGACCCTGAGCCCCGCTCTCCGATTAACGCCTCGTCTTCGGGGCGCGGGGAACAACGAGTCGCCGTCGTCATAAATCCGGTGAAGACCAACGCCGACAGGGCGCGGAAGATCATCAAGGCCGAGTGCAAGCTGGCCGGCTGGCCCGAACCGGTGTTCCTGGAGACCACCGTGGACGACCCCGGGGCAGCCATGACGGCCGAGGCTCTGAAGATGGGTGCCGACGTCGTCCTCGCCTGTGGGGGCGATGGCACGGTCCGGGTGGTCGCCGAAGGCCTGACTGGAACGGACGTCAACCTGGGACTGGTGCCGCTGGGCACCGGAAACCTGCTGGCCCGCAATCTCGAAATGAACATTTCCGATCTGGACGGAAGTATCGCCGCTGCACTGTTTGGCGACGAACGCACTATCGACACCGGCTTGATCGAGCTCGAAAACGCCGACACCGGCGAAGTCACCAAGCACACGTTCCTAGTGATGGCGGGCATTGGGTTCGACGCCAAAATGATCTCAGGAACCCGCGACGACCTGAAGAAGAATATGGGCTGGCTCGCCTATGGCGAATCGGGAGTGCGCCACCTGCCCGGGCGCCGCACCAAGGTAGGTATCGCCCTCGACGACGAACCGGAGCAGAACCGTAGGGTGCGCAGCGTGCTCTTTGGAAATTGCGGGTTGCTTCCCGGCGGGATCGACTTCATCCCCAGTGCCGTGATCGACGACGGGATCATGGACGTGGTCGTGATGAGCCCGCGCAGCGCCCTCGGCTGGCTGGCGATGGCGGGGAAAGTGCTCTTCAAACCGCGGCGCCCCTCACCGTCGATCACCTTCTACCGTGCGAAGGAAATCACCCTCCACTGCACGGAACCGATGGAAACCCAGCTCGACGGGGACCCGTCGGGGCCGGTGAAATCGTTGTCGGTCCAGGTGGCCCGGTGCGCCCTTACGGTGCGGGTGCACCGCAAGGACGCGGACGGGCGGCAGCAGGAACAGCTGCACTCGGTCGTCGAAGGCCAGTCCGTCGAAGGCCAGTCCGTCGAAGGCCAGTCCGTCGAAGGCCAGTCCGTCGAAGACCCGACCAGGGAAAACCCGGCCCTGAAAAACCCGGCCACGGAGGACCGTGCGATCGAGGACCGGACGCCGGGCGGCTAAGCTGATTCGCCGCCGTGAGCGGGGTCGTCGCTGCCATCCGGCTCGGTGGACTCGGCGGCGCCCTCGTCCGTGCCGGCCCCATCCGCCGGGGCTTCCTCACCCGGCTCCTGCGACGACCCGCCCTCTTCAGGGAACACGCCCTGTGACTGCTCGCCGATCAAAGACTCTTCCTGGGCGAACCGCACATCGTTGGCCTGGTCGCCGGCGTCTCCTCCGCCGTCGGCCTGATCCGCGGCCATCCCCGGATTGACGATCTCCCCTTCCGGATTGTCCCCCTCCGGCGGGTTTACGATCCGACCCTCGCCGTTGTCTGGATTCTCGCTCATGAGGCCCCTTTCTCCGCTGCTGAGATTGCTTGAACTAGCTTGAATTAGTAGAGCCTAACAAAGCCACCACGGACTGGGGTCAACGAGCCGAATCTTTCCTCATTGTTGCCCGCGAAGTACCGACTCCACCCAGGACCCGGCGGCCTGGAACGCCGCATCCCGGTGATGCCAGGGAACGGACGGTGCCCTGCCGTCGGCGCGGGCATACGACCCCAGGAAGCGGATCGAGGGACTGATGCGGTGCAGTCCGGTCAACGCGTCCACCATCCGGGCGTCCCGGGCGTGTCCTTCGGCGTCGATACTGAAGAAATAGTCACCGAGGAATTCCCCGGTGGGCCGGGACTCGATCCGGCTCAAGTTGACCCCGCGGGCGGCAAATTGGTCAAGGATCTCCATCAGCGCACCGGGGCGGTCCTCGGGAAGCGGTATCATCAGCGTGGTCTTGTCACGGCCGGTCTGCTCGGGAAGCTGCCCCGGGGTACTGACGAGCACAAAACGTGTCACCGCACCGGTGTTGTCCTCCACACCGTCGGCAATCACGTTCAGGCCATGCCGTTCGGCCACTACATGCGAGCAGATGGCGGCATCGTAGCCGCCCGAGGCCGGGGCCTCGGGGTGCCCGCCGACCAGTCCCAGCGCGGCCGCCGCCGTCGACGACGACGGCACGTGTTCCGCGTGTGGAATATGCGCGTCGATCCAGTCGCGGCATTGTGCCCAGGCCACGGCGTGGGTGGATATCACCTCGACATCCTCCAGCACCAGCCCCGGCCGGGCGACCAGCACGAAACTGATCGGAACCAGCACTTCGCGGACAATACGCAGTTCCGGGCCATAGGCCATCGCGTCAAGCGTGGCGGTGACGCCCCCCTCAACGGAGTTTTCGATGGGGACCATGGCGGCCGCCGCTTCACCGGAGCGCACCCGCTCCAGCGCCGTGTTGACACTCGACGACGGAAGGCGCCGTGCGGTGTCGGCTCCCGGCACGCGGAGCAAGGCAGCCTCGGTGAATGTCCCCTCCGGCCCCAGGTAGGTATAAACCGGCGCCTGCGGTGCGGTCTCCGGGCTCGAAACTGACGAACCGCTCATTTGACGTAGGGTTCTTCACCGGTTTCGGACACCATCGGTTTCTCCGCGTCCATCCAGGCGCCCATGCCACCGGAGACATTGACCGCGCTGTAGCCGTTGTGGGTCAGCCACTGGGTGACGCGGCTGGAACGTCCTCCGCTGCGGCAGACAACGTGGACGTCGTCGTCCGGGTCCAGCTCCTCCAGCCTTTCCGGCACCTGGTCCACGGGGATATGGACCGCACCGTCAATGTGGCCGGTCTCCCACTCGTAGGGCTCGCGGACATCGAGGATCGTATGATGTTCGCCCAACTCGTTGACATTGATGCTGGGGACGGATTCCATGGCGACTGTCCTCCTTTTTTCGACGGCGTGGGGTTACTTGTCCCCAGCCTATAGGCTTCAACTGACGGCTAAAGGTGCGCCGTCGCAATATGACACCGCCCGGTCTCCTCCACCGTTCGGTGCGGCACCTGTACCTACCGGATACCCTGCTCGGCGGAAAGGAGCCCCCGCGGTGGGCGAAACCCAGATTCACGACTTGAGTGCTATGCACCTCAGGGACGCCATACGTTCCGGCGAGATCAGTTCACGACAGGCCGTGGCACACTTTTTGGAACGAATCGACAGCCTCAATGATTCCAATGGGGCCTTCATCTCCGTCAGCGCCGGGCGCGCCTTGCAGGAGGCCGACACTGCCGACGAACTGCAGGCCGCCGGCGACGCCACCGGACTGCAGTTCGTCGGCAGTGTCGGCCCCCTGGCTGCCGCGCTTCGGAACCAGGGTGCCATCAGCCTGGGAAAAACGCAGGTGCCGGAGTTCGGATTAACCAGTTACAGCGAGAACAACATCGCCCCGCCCGCGCGGAACCCTTACGACACGGCGCTCAGCGCCGGAGGCTCATCAGGTGGCAGTGCCGCCGCCGTCGCGACCCGGATGCTCCCGTTTGGGCCCGCGTCCGACGCCGGCGGCTCCATCCGTATCCCGGCTGCGGCAACGGGCCTGATTGGCCTGAAACCGAACCGCGGGCGCGTACCGGCCGGTTCCGGCCAGGCTGATGCTGCCGGATTCGGGGTGGCCGGACCGCTTGCCAGGACGGCCGCCGACGCGGGCGTGCTGCTGGATGCGATGGTGCAGTCGCCACATCACCGGGCGCTGGGCGTGCCGAGAAGGCCACGAACTATCTCACCGTCGGGTGCGGCCCAGCCTGAACCACCGCCGTCGTTCCTGGCCGCGGCCCTCCGCGCCGAAGGACGCTTCCGCATCGGAGTCAGTCTGGCCTCG
The DNA here is from genome assembly GCF_000430705.1 of Arthrobacter castelli DSM 16402. Classification (GTDB taxonomy): domain Bacteria; phylum Actinomycetota; class Actinomycetes; order Actinomycetales; family Micrococcaceae; genus Arthrobacter_C; species Arthrobacter_C castelli. Next base: position 22,674 of record NZ_KE387202.1, on the reverse strand, counting down.
CCCTTTGAGGGGCACTTTCCCATCGACGTCGACCCCGAAGCCATGGCTGCGCTGCAGACCGGCATCGATCGGCTGACCGCCCTGGGGCACGACGTCGTCGAGGCGCCCATCCACTATGACCGGTCTTACCCGGAAGCCTTCACCACAGCCTGGACGTCGATGGTGGCCGCGGCTCCCATCGCCGAGGACCGGGAACCGGACTTGATGCCCCTGACCCGCACCTACCGGGAGCGGGCCATGAAGCGCGGTGCTGCCGAATTCATTGGTGCTGTGAATACGCTGAAACGGTTCGAGGCCGAAACCCTCAGGCAGTTTTCCGACTACGACATGATCCTCACCCCGGCGCTGGCCATGACGCCCAGACCCGTGGGGTGGTACACATCGGATCCCGATGAAGACTACAAGCGGCAGTGCCAGTACTGCCCGTTCAGTTCATTCGTGAATGTGATCGGGCTGCCCGCGATTACCGCACCAACGCTGCACACCGCGGACGGACTGCCCATGGGGATCCAATTGATTGGACGACCGGGTGGTGAAGCAGAGTTGCTCTCGACCGTCGCACAGCTTGAGGAATGAAGCCATATTGGTGTGATTAATCCCATTACCACCGAATGTGACACGGGACAAGTGCCGGTGGGAGTATGACAGACTGTGACTACCCCAGTGGAACCCACCCCACCCCCGCGTAATACCGCTGCCAGCGACAGGAACCCGTCCGGAAAGTCCTTCCTGGGACAGCCGGGCATGCTCGCCAATCTGTTCAGTGTTGAACTGTGGGAGCGCTTCTCCTTCTACGGCATGCAGGTCGTCGTCCTGCTGTACATGTACTTCGAGGTCAGCGACGGCGGCCTCGGAATCGATGAAGGCATCGCGACCGGCATCATCGGCGCCTACGGCGGCACCGTCTACCTGTCCACCATCCTCGGTGCCTGGGTGGCGGACCGGCTGCTCGGCCCGGAACGGGTGCTGTTCTACACCGCCATCATGATCATGTGCGGCCACCTCGCACTGTCCCTGGTCCCCGGGATTCCCGGCCTGGCCCTCGGGCTGGTCCTGGTTGCCATCGGCAGTGGCGGTTTGAAAGCAACCGCCAGCTCGCTCGTCGGATCCTTGTACTCCCTTGACGATGATCGCCGTGACGCCGGCTTCTCCATCTTCTACATGGGCGTCAACATTGGCGGGCTGTTCGGCCCGTTGCTGACCGGCCTGACACGCGACAACTTCGGTTTCCACTTTGCCTTCGGTCTGGCCGCGGTCGGCATGGCAATTGGTTTGCTGCAGTACGCACTCACGCGCAAGAACCTGCCCGAAGAGTCCCATCGCGTGGCCAATCCGCTGCCCAGGAACAAGTTCCCCATGATGATCGGGATTGCGATTGCCGGCATTGCCGTCATCGTGTTGTCCGTGCTCACCGGGCTGGTGAATCCCGGAAACCTCGCTTCCGTCGTCGCCGGCGTGGCAATCGTGGCAGCCGTCATCTACTTCGTCGTCATCCTCAGCAGCAAGGGAATCGACCACACCGAACGCCGGAGGGTGTACTCGTTCATTCCCATGTTCATCGCCAGTGCCGCGTTCTTCTCGCTGTTCCAGCAGCAGTTCACTGTGGTGACGCTGTACGCGGACAAGCGGCTGGACCGGACCATCGCTGGATGGCAAATGCCCATCGAATGGGTGACGTCCTTCAATCCGGCATTCATCATCATCCTGGCTCCGATTTTTGCCATGGTGTGGACCAAGCTCGGATCCCGGCAGCCCATCACCCCCACCAAGTTCGCCATCGGTCTGGCCGTCATGGCGCTGGCCATTTTCGCCTTCATCCCGCTGGCCGGTGGCGGACCGAACAGCACACCGTTGCTGGCGATGATCGGGATCCTGTTCCTGTTCACCGTCGCGGAACTGATGATCTCGCCGGTGGGGCTGTCGCTGTCGACCAAGCTCGCACCCAGGGTCTTCCAGACCCAGATGGTGGCGCTGAACTACCTATCCGTGTCACTGGGTACGGCGATGTCCGGCGTGCTGGCCGGCTTCTATAACCCCGAAAACGAGATTCCGTACTTCGGGGCCATCGGCGTGGTGACCATCATCCTGGCCGTCGCGCTGGCAGTGGGAGCGAAGCCGATCAAGAAGCTGATGACCGGCGTCCACTAAACCGCCACCCGCCGCGAGAGATCTCCTCCGACGCACGGGGTTGCCGGGCCAAGACCCGGCAACCCCGTGCACGTCTGCTTCTGCCGCGGCGTCGTCGACTCTGGCATGCTGGTTCCATGACTAGTCGAGCCGGCACCCCTGCCCTTCCCAGCGACCTGGTGGACCTGACGATCCTGCTGGACGCGTACTATGACATCAAGCCGCAGATGGACGATCCGGCCCAGCGCGTGGCCTTCGGCACATCCGGGCACCGCGGATCCAGCACCACGGCCTCCTTCAACGAGGCACATATTGCGGCGATCACTCAGGCCATTGTGGAGTACCGGGCGGGCCAGGGCATCGACGGACCGCTGTTTATCGGCAAGGACACCCACGCCCTGTCCGAGCCGGCCCAGAACACCGCGCTTGAGGTGCTGGCCGGAAACGGCGTCCGGGTGCTGGCCGACGCCCGCCACGGCTTCACCCCCACACCGGCGCTCTCGCACGCCATCCTGCGCTACAACAGGGGGCCGGAGCCCCACTCGGACGTGGCGGACGGGATTGTCGCCACCCCCAGCCATAATCCGCCCTCGGACGGCGGCTTCAAGTACAACCCGCCGCACGGGGGTCCGGCTGACTCGGATGCCACCGGGTGGATTGCCGACCGCGCCAACAAACTCCTCGAAGACGGCCTCCGCGGCGTTCGGCGCATCCAGTTGGCCCAGGCGCTGGAGTCGGAATCCCTGGGCCGCTACGACTTCCTGGAGCATTACGTTGACGATCTTCCCTCCGTGCTGGACCTGTCGGCCATCACCGCATCGGGCCTGCATATCGGTGCCGATCCGTTGGGCGGGGCCAGTGTCGACTACTGGGGTGAGATCGGCGAGCGCCACGGGTTGAACCTCACGGTGGTCAACCCACAGGTGGACCCGCAGTGGGCGTTCATGACCCTGGACTGGGACGAAAAAATCCGGATGGACTGTTCCTCGCCCGATGCGATGGCGTCGCTGATCGCCAGGGCATCGGAATACGACATCGCCACCGGCAACGACGCCGATGCGGACCGCCACGGCATCGTCACCGGCGATGCCGGGCTGATGAATCCCAATCAGTACCTCGCTGCTGCCATCGATTATCTCTACCGCCACCGTCCGGACTGGCCCGCGGCGGCCGGCGTGGGCAAGACATTAGTGTCCTCGTCCATGATTGACAGGGTTGCCGCAGCGCTGGGACGGCAACTCGTCGAGGTCCCCGTCGGTTTCAAGTGGTTTGTTCCTGGGCTGCTGGATTCGACCGGCGCATTCGGCGGGGAAGAGTCAGCAGGGGCGTCCTTCCTGCGCCGGGACGGCCGGGTTTGGACCACGGATAAGGACGGCATTCTGCTGGCCTTGCTGGCCTCAGAGATCACGGCTGTCACCGGGCAGACGCCGTCGCAGCGCTACCAGTCGCTGAGCGACCAGTTTGGAGATCCGGCCTACGCCAGGATTGACGCACCGGCCACCCGCGACCAGAAGGCGGCACTGGGGAAACTGTCTGCGGAGCAGGTGACCGCCGGGTCGTTGGCCGGCGAGGACATTACCGGCAAGTTGACCCGGGCCCCGGGCAACGGCGCCGCCGTCGGCGGTCTCAAGGTCACCACGGACAACGCCTGGTTCGCCGCCCGCCCGTCCGGGACCGAAGACGTGTACAAGATCTACGCCGAGTCCTTCAAGGGGCCGGAACATCTGCAGCAGGTACAGGACGAAGCCAAAAAACTGGTCGACGGAGTGATTCGAAGCACCGAATGATCCAGGGAAACAGCGTGACGCAGGGGGCGGAAGTGACGTCCGGGTTAAAGTCGTTGGTCCGGTCGGAATCCATGATACCGCCGGACCAACTCACCTATTCCTCACACCACCCCCACGTCATGCGCCCCCAGGAAAGTAAGGTTACCCTGAATCTACCATAATAAACCGTCATGACGGTATGTTTCGGGCGGATATGCCCCTTGGGTCACGATTGCGTACCGACTTCCGGTTGCCGGAATAAAGCGGGCAGGCCCCGATGTTGGTCGAGCTGCTCCGCCGGAACTATGCCAGGCAGGATCATGTGCCACATTTCCTCAAGCCGTTGCAGCAGATCTTCACGATCGGCGACAATGCCTGAAACGGTGTCGACGCCGGTGTGTGCCGACACCAGGAACCGCGCCAGCGCCGGCGCATCGACGTCGCCGACCACACTTCCCTCGTCGATGGACTGCTGCACGAGGCTTTCGCAGGTGGTGATCCATTGGAGGTAGGGAACATCCTCCCGGAATTGCAGGTCCGAATCTTCCATGCTCAACCGGACGGCGGCGCGGGTCATGGGGTCTTCGAGTAATTCGGTGGCAACGCCGACGCTGATTCGCACCAACGATTCCAGTGGCGGATGTCCCCCGGCGAGGACCCGCATCCCGATCGCAGTTGTCGCGCTCAGGTTCTCCTCAATCACTTCCCGGGCCAGGGCTTGCTTGGAATCGAAGTGAAAATACAACGCTCCCTTGGTGACGCCCGAGACAGCCGCCACCTGGGTGATAGTGGTTCTGGCGTACCCCACGTCCAGGAATACCTTTGCGGCGCCTTCGACTATGGACTGACGGGTCGCTTGTGCCCTTGCCTGTTGAGGCATGTGTGATCCCCCTTTACATCGGACCACAGCTATCTTACGACGGCACCGCCGGCGATGGCAGACGCGGGCGGCGCGCCCCGCCGTGTGGTTGGCTAAAGGGTCGTGACGACGTCGTCATAATCGAAACGGGGCAGCCGCTCACCCCAGGCGCCTTCGGCGGCGCGCCCGATGTTGACCAGCATAAACGAATGCGTATTGGACCCTGCGAAGAATTCTTCGTCGACGCCCGCGGCGTCGTAGCCGCTCATCGGCCCGGCCGCCAGGCCCACCGAACGCACAGCCATGATGAAATAGCCTGCCTGCAGGTTCGCGTTGTTGTTGCCCATCTTGTGGCGGTTCTCGGCATCGTCATCGAACATCGACTTCATCTGCGGAGCCACCGGATTGAAGGTGGGGAAGTGCTCGTGCCATTCGGAGTCGTAGCTGAGGATCGCCGTCAACGGAGCCTTGCGGGTCTTCTCCTGATTGCCGCCTGCCAAATGTGCCACCAGCCGTTCACGCGCCTCGTCAGACTGGACGAAGGTAACCCGCAGCGGCTGGTTGTTGAACGCCGTCGGACCCATCTTGACCAGTTCCATGATCGCCCGCCTCTGCTCTTCGGTCACCGGCTCGTCCGTGAACTTCGAGGTGGTGCGCGCCTGCCGGAACAACAGGTCGACGGCGGCAGGTTCCAGTGCGAGGGTCTCATCAACGGTCAATTCAGCGGTCATTATCCAGTTACCTCTTTCTTCGGCGTGCGGCCATGGGGCCTCTCCTTAGGAGACAACATCCTGCCGGTCAGGACATTTCCAAAAGCAGCGGTGACTTCGGTCACCGCCGCTCGGCCGACAGCCTCCCGTCCTCCCCACACTCGCTTCGCTCGCGCGGGGCCCCTCGGCCGGTAGGCTGTCGGGGGGTTTTTGAACTGGAGAGGCCCGGGAACACAGGAGAGGCACCGAATGCTGGGAATGAAGTGGGCCGTGCACGGTGATGGCAAGACCATCCGCGCCGGCGAGGTGGTGGCCCCGCAGGAACGACTGAGCTGGTTCCGCACCATCGGCATTGGGGTGCAGCACGTCGTCGCCATGTTCGGTGCGACGTTCCTGGTGCCGCTGATTACCGGCTTCCCGCCGGCCACCACGCTCTTCTTCTCCGGGATTGGAACGATCGGCTTCCTGTTGATCACAGCGGGCCGGATTCCCAGCTACCTGGGTTCGAGTTTCGCATTCATCGCGCCCATTGCCGCGGCCAGCAGCCAGTACGGCCCGGCCGGAGCGCTGGGCGGTGTGGTGATGGCCGGTGCCGTGCTCGGGCTGATCGGCGCCGTCGTCCAGTTTGCCGGCACCCGCTGGCTCCAGCTCTTGATGCCGCCGATCGTCACCGGCGCCATCGTGGCCTTGATCGGCTTCAACCTGGTTCCATCGGCCAAGGAAAACTTCAACGCCGCGCCCATCACGGCCCTGGTCACTCTGGTCTCCATCATCCTGGTCACGGTGCTGTTCAAGGGGATCCTGGGGCGGCTCTCCATCCTCGCAGGCGTCATCATCGGCTATGTAGTGGCGATGCTTCAGGGGCAAGTGGACTATTCGGCCATGAGGGACGCCGAGTGGGTGGGACTTCCCCCATTCCAGACTCCGGAGTTCCATCTCTCTGTGGCCGGGCTCTTCATTCCTGTGGTGCTGGTGCTGGTGGCCGAAAACATCGGGCACGTAAAGTCCGTGGCGCTGATGACCAACCGCAATCTGGATCCACTGACCGGCCGCGCCCTGATGGCCGACGGCCTTGCCACCGTGCTGGCCGGCTCCGGCGGCGGTTCGGGAACCACCACGTACGCGGAGAACATCGGCGTCATGGCCGCCACCCGTGTGTATTCGACGGCGGCGTACTGGGTTGCCGCCATCACCGCCCTGCTGCTCAGCTTCTCGCCCAAATTCGGGGCGCTGATCGCCACCGTGCCTGCAGGCGTCCTGGGCGGCGCGGCGACCGTGCTGTATGGCATGATCGGCGTGCTCGGCGTGCGGATCTGGGTGCAGAACCGGGTTGATTTCTCCAATCCGGTGAACCTGACGACGGCGGCCGTTTCACTGGTCGTTGGCATTGGCAACTTCACCTGGGCGATCGGAGAGCTGACGTTCGAGGGTATCGCCCTTGGCACCGGAGCCGCACTGATCATTTACCACGGCATGACGCTGATCGCCCGCTGGCGTGGAACCGCCGGAACGGATGACGAGGAACATCATGAGGGCCGGCATGCCGCGGACGATGACGGTGACGAGATTGATACCGAAGGCAGCGAATACCGCCCCAGTAAGCTGGGCTGAATACACCACCTGCAGGGGCCAGCGCCGGTGGGATAATTCAACGACACCACCGGCAGCCACACTGTCGGGACCGGTGGCCTGACACGACCTTCCGTCGACACGCCGGGACCCGCATCTTCCCATACCGCGAACATGGGCACGACGGCCGGCCATGAACCTCTGACTAACCCCACCCCCGCTCCCGAATCTGTGTTTGTTTCTGTGTTTGCATTGACATAGCCAACTAACCAGATATAAAGTCAACTAAACCAACATTGAAGTGATGCTGGTCACTGTTATCCAACCGACGGAGGGAGGGCCATGTTCGCGGCTGAGCGGTACGAGAAGATCGGCGATCTGGCGGCGGCCGAAGGCCGGGTGAGCGTGGCGGGACTGGCTGACCGCTTCAACATCACCCAGGAAACCGTCCGGCGGGACCTGGCGGCCCTGGAAATTGACGGGGTCGTGCGCAGGGTCCATGGCGGGGCAGTCGCGGCGGCCAAGCGAAGCACCGGGGAACAGAGCTTGACCAGCCGCCAGAGCCAGCATCACGAACAGAAACTGAGGATCGCCCGGAAGGCTGTCGACCTGATCCCGGCCGGCAGCTCCGTAGTGATCGACGCCGGAACCACCACCGAACTGCTGGCCGACCTGCTCCAGGACTGGCAATCGCCGCGCCCCGAGGACAACCTGCTGGTCATCACCCACGCCGTCCCGATCGCAGCAAAGCTCTCCAACTCCCCGGCCCTGGAACTGGAAATGCTGGGGGGCCGGGTCCGCGGACTGACACGGGCCTCCGTTGGAGCTGCAACCGTGAAGCAGCTGGAAAACCTTCGGCCCGATATAGCCATTGTCGGCACCAACGGTGTTCATCCCGGCTTCGGTTTCAGCACCCCGGACGCCCAGGAAGCCGCGGTCAAGTCCGCCATTGTTCGTTCGGCCCGCAGGGTGGTGGTTTTGGCCGACGCCTCCAAGCTCGAAGAAGAAGCGCTGGTCCGGTTTGCCGCCCTCGACGACGTCGACGCCTTGATTACCGATACGGCACCGGAAGGTGCACTGGCCGACGCCCTGCGCGAGGCAGGAACGGAGGTGGTTCCGGCATGATCGTCACCCTCACAGCAAACCCCAGCCTCGATCGGACCATTGATCTGACGGGACCTTTGAGCCGGGGCCAGGTACAGCGGGCCGCGGCCGCCAGCCAGGATCCGGGCGGAAAGGGCGTCAACATCTGCCGCGCCTTGGCCACCTCGGCGGCGGACACCATGGCAGTGCTGCCCGGAACCGACGACGACCCCGTGGTGGCTGCCTTGCGGCAAGCCGGTATCGGCTTTGCCAATCTTCCTATCGGTGCGGCGTTGCGCAGCAACATCACGGTCACCGAACCGGACGGAACCACCACCAAAATCAACGAACCCGGCCCGGAACTGAGCGAGGCCGAACAGTCCAGCCTGATAGAGCTGCTGCTTGAGGAGGCTGAAGGTGCCCGGTGGCTGGTGCTCGCCGGTTCCCTGCCCCCTGGTGTCCGCCACGACTTCTACGCCCGCATCATCGGAGAGGCCAGGGGCCGGTTTGGGGCTTCATGCCCATCCATCGCGGTCGATTCATCCGGCGCCCCCCTCAGCGCAGTGATGTCCGCGGGCAGGGAACTGGCACCCGAGCTGCTCAAGCCCAACGCTGAGGAACTGGCCGAACTGACCGGCATCGCAACGGAAGCCGAGCTGGAAAACGACCCGGCTCTGGCAGCCGCCGCAGCACGCGCTCTGCTGGATCAAGGCTGTTCGACCGTACTGGCCACATTGGGACGGCAGGGCGCAATCCTTGCCTCCGAAACCGTGTGGCTGCACGGCACCTATCCACCCATCGAGGCCCGCAGCACCGTTGGCGCGGGCGACTCCGCACTGGCCGGTTATCTGCTGGCCAGCATTGCCGGACACGATCCACAAGACCGGCTCCGGCAAGCCGTGGCGTATGGAGCAGCAGCGGCATCATTGCCCGGCTCCACGCTCCCTTCGCAACACCACACCGACCCTGCCGCCGTCGTCATTTCGCCGTTGGCATTGAATCCATCCCAAGGAGGCTGACCATGTCGGCACTAATCACTGAAGAGCTTGTCTCCCTGGACCGCGACTTCGGTCCAGACCGCACCGACGTCATCCGGCACCTTGCCCAAAACGTCGTCGACGCCGGACGCGCCACCCAATTCGACGCGCTGTATGCCGATGCCGCGGCACGCGAAGAGAAGACCGCGACGGGCGTGCCGGGCGGTATCGCAATCCCGCATTGCCGCTCGACTGCGGTGACCGAAGCGACGCTGGCAATGGCGCGGCTGAACCCGGCCGTGGACTTCGGCGCCAAGGACGGTCCCGCCGATCTGGTGTTCTTTATCGCAGCGCCCGATGGAGCAGACCAGGAACATCTGCAGCTGCTGGCCAAGCTCGCCCGGTCGCTGATCAAGAAGGATTTCACCGCCGCGTTGCGCGAAGCCGGAGCCACCGAGCGGATCGTCGAGCTGGTCGATGACGCGCTCAATGACAAGCCCGTCTCCACTCCGGAAACCATCCCCGCCGGCACAGCAACGGCAACGGCTGAATCCACGACGCCGGCTCCGGCAGCAGGTGCTTCCACGGCAGAGGCACCCACGCTGGCAGGTGCCCCTGGGTCGGCATCGACCGGGCCTGCATCGTCGGGCATCGGGGCTCCAGAGTCAGAGCAAATTCCAAGTGGTCCGGCCAAGCGCCTGGTGGGCGTCACCGCCTGCCCGACTGGTATCGCCCACACCTACATGGCTGCGGACGCCCTGGTGGCAGCCGGTAACCAGGCCGGCGTCGACGTTCAGGTTGAAACCCAGGGGTCCGCCGGCGCCAAGGCCTTGGATCCTGATGTCATCGCGGCCGCCGATGCGGTGATCTTCGCCGTCGACGTCGATGTCCGGGACAAGCACCGGTTTGCCGGAAAGCCCGTTGTCAGCGCACCCGTCAAACGCGGCATCGACGAACCGGACGAAATGGTGGGCGAAGCCATTGCCGCCGCGGGAAACCCTGCTGCCCGCAAGGTCAACGCCGCCGAAGCATCAGACGGAAGTGGCCAGAGCGAGTCCGGTGAAGGCGTGGGCGGTGCCTTGAAACGCTCGCTGCTCACCGGCGTTTCCTACATGATTCCGTTCGTCGCCGCTGGCGGCTTGCTGATGGCCCTCAGCTACCTGGTGGGCGGATACGAAATCGCGAACAACGCTGACTCCATCCTTGGTGAGAGCACGCTGACCAATCTGCCTGATGGTGGCTGGCAATCATACGTGGGCGCAGTCTTGTTCAAGATCGGCCGATTGTCCATGAACTTCCTGATCCCGGCTCTCGCCGGTTACATCGCCTACGCGCTGGCGGACCGGCCCGGTATTGCACCGGGGTTCACTGCCGGCTCCGTGGCATTCTTCATGGGCGCCGGATTCCTCGGCGGCATCGTTGGTGGCCTGCTGGCCGGTTACGTCGCGATGTTGATCGGACGGCTGAACGTTCCGCGCTGGCTCCGTGGGTTGATGCCGGTCGTGATCATTCCGCTGGTCGCTTCAATTGTGGCCTCCGGCTTGATGTTCATGGTCCTCGGCGGGCCCATTGCGGCGCTGACAGACGGGCTAAACGGCTGGCTCTCGGGAATGACCGGTGCAGCAGCCGTTGTCCTTGGCATCATTCTGGGACTGATGATGGCCGTCGACTTGGGCGGGCCCATCAACAAGGTGGCATACGCCTTCGCTGTGGCAGGACTGTCGGCTGGATCCGTGGGCAACGAAGCGCCGTGGCAGATCATGGCCACGGTGATGGCTGCGGGGATGGTTCCACCGCTGGCCATGGCCCTGGCCTCGGAAATAGACAAGAAGAGCTTCACCCCTATGGAACGCGAAAATGGCAAGGCAGCTTGGCTTCTGGGCGCAGCCTTCATCAGTGAAGGAGCCATTCCGTTCGCTGCCGCCGACCCCTTGCGGGTGATTCCTGCCGGGATGCTGGGCGCCGCCACGACAGGCGCCATAGTGATGGGAACAGGAGTAACGTCCCAAGCGCCGCATGGAGGTTTCTTCGTCCTCTTTGCGATCGACAACGTCACTATGTTTGTAATAGCCATCCTGGCCGGAATGATCATCTCGGCGCTGACCGTCGTCGCGTTGAAGCGCTTCACGTCCCGGAAGGCTGAAACCGTTCCGGCCGGCGCCCAGCCTGCCACGGCGGGAGTCTGAGAGGAGTTATCGATGGAGACCATAAACGGAGTAGGAGTCAGCCCCGGCCGAGTGATCGGCCCCGTACTGCAGATGCCGCCACCGGTTCAGGAGCCGGCGCCCAGCGAGAAACTCGACCCGGAGCAGACGGTCGACCAGGAGACCCAACGGCTGAAGACGGCTGCCACTGCCGTCCAAGCCGAGCTGAAGTCCCGGGCGGCAACCGCCACCGGTGACGCAGTGGGCGTACTGGAAGCCACCTCGCAGATGGCAGCGGATCCCATGCTGCTCAAGGCGGCAGGGAATTTCATCTCCACCCAGCAGCACAGCGCCGAACGGGCTGTCTGGGATGCCGGCGAGCAGGTGGCAGAGACGCTCAAGGGCCTCGGCGGTTACATGGCAGAGCGGGCCGCCGATGTGCTCGACGTCAGGGCACGGATCGTGGCCGAACTGCGCGGCATGCCGGCCCCGGGCATACCGGTCTCGGACACACCATTCATCCTCGCCGCCCAGGACCTCGCGCCGGCCGATACCGCAACCCTCGACCCAGCCGTCGTCGTCGGGCTGGCCACCAGCAGTGGCGGACCCCAGTCCCATACCGCCATCCTGGCCCGCGCCCTGGGCCTGCCCGCCGCCGTCGCCGCCCGCGGTGTCGACCGGATTGCCGATGGTTCCGAGGTCTATCTGGATGGCGCCACCGGCGAAGTCATCACCAGCCCGGACGACGTACTGGAAGCCAAGGTGCAGACATGGCGGGAGCAGTCCGCGTCGTTGACGGCTTTTGAGGCACCGGCGACGACGGCGGACGGTCACCACGTGCCGCTGCTGGCCAACGTGGGAAATCCCGAGGACGCCGCCGCTGCTGCCGCTGCCGGCGCGGAGGGCGTCGGATTGCTCCGCACCGAATTCTGCTTCCTGGGCCGCGACACCGAGCCCGACCATCAGGAGCAAGTGGAGCAGTACCGGGCAATTTTCGACGCTTTTGCCGGGTGCAAGGTCGTGATCCGCACCTTGGATGCCGGCGCGGATAAACCCCTGCCGTTCCTGACCAATACCGACGAACCGAACCCTGCCCTGGGCGTGCGGGGTTTCCGCACCGATATGACCTCGCCCGGTGTGCTGGAGCGGCAGCTGACCGCCATCGCCGCAGCCGCCGAAGGCAGCGAGGCGGAGGTTTGGGTGATGGCCCCGATGATCTCGACCCGCGACGAGACGGCCGCATTCGCCGCGCTGTGCCGGGCCAACGGACTCAAGACCCCCGGCATCATGGTGGAGGTCCCCTCGGCCGCCGTCGTGGCCGGGCAACTGCTGGAGAAGGCGGACTTCGCCAGCCTGGGCACCAACGACCTGACCCAGTACACCATGGCAGCGGACCGCCAAGTCGGGGAACTGGCAGGGCTCAACGACCCCTGGCAGCCGGCCGTGCTGCGGCTGGTGGACATGACCGTCGACGGCGGCAAGGCCGCAGGCGGGCAGCATCCCAAGCCAGTGGGCGTCTGCGGTGAGGCTGCCGCCGACCCTGCCCTCGCCGTCGTGATGGCCGGGCTGGGAGTTTCCACGCTGTCCATGACGGCACGGGCCCTGGGTACCGTGGCCACGGTCTTGAAGAGCGTCACGCTGAGCGAGGCGCAGGACATCGCGGCGGAAGCAGCGGCGCAGCCGACGGCCGCAGCCACGAAAGAGGCCGCCCGTTCCCGACTCCCCGTACTCGATGAACTCGGTCTTTAGGGCCCGTTCGCACATACAACAAGGAGAAAGACATGCCAGAACGCACCGTTACCGTTGCCAGCAAAGTGGGCCTGCACGCCCGGCCGGCCTCGCTCTTCGTCGATGCCGCGACCGAGCAGCCTGTGGACATCACCATAGAACTGCAAGGCGGCGATGCCCTGGATGCCTCCAGCATTCTGTCCATCATGTCGCTGGGGGCCTCACACGGCGACGTCGTAGTGCTGCGTGCCGAAGGGGCTGAAGCGGACGACTCGCTCGACCGGCTAGTGAAGATCCTGGAAACGGACCACGACGCCGAATAAGCACGGCGCCGCGGTCCGCTGCACGTCGACACATAGGCGACCGTCGGGTGCGACCGGCCGGGAGGCCCATCGACACGCCGCTTTGCCCGGTCGCTTCAGCGCCTCGGTCTTCACCAGCGCAGTTTCGGCTCCCGCGCCCCCTGCCGACCGCTGGCCTGCCTGGGCTTGTGGTCGACCCCGACACTGCGGCCGCCGGAGAGGTTCCCGAAACCGCCGGCCTGACTGAGCCGATACAACTCGACCCACTGACCGGTCTCCAGGTCCGACGCCGGCGACTGCGGGTCCAGCGACGAATCGACCACCCACCTGTGGGCAGGTGCCGGGCCGATGATCCGCGCCGCGGTCGCCCGGATACCCTGTCGCTTGCCCTGCAGCACCCGGTCGACCAGCTTCTGGAACGCGTGGTGTTCGTCCCACGGCAGCAACGGCTCGTCCAGCAGACGCACCCGCACGGCCAAGCCGTCGTCGCCCAGCCCGGCGTCTGCCAGCCCGGCGTTGGCCAGCCCGGCGTTGGTTATCTGCTCGATGCTGTACCAGGGAGCCCAGTAGCGTTGCATTGCGGCAAGTCGCGGCGAACGCCCGTTGTCGGAGTGCACCAGTAGCTGCTCGTCCGGAACGTGTTTTTCCTTCAGCAGCTTCTTGAATGTTGTTTCGTTTACTTGTCGTACGTCCGGATCAGACGTGCGATGGCGGTTGGTATGGGCAGTCATGGCAATTCCCTTCTCGTTCGGCTTCTTGAAGCCGCCGCCGGTGCCATTCACCGCCTCCCAGGTCAACGCGCCCCAGGTCCCCGGTCCCCGGTCCCGGAAAACGACGGCGGAAACTTCGCCGTACAACGTCGTCACGCCGCATAAAGGGGTCAGGAACCGGAAATTGTTGCCGCTAATCGCCGCAAACGAGCCGGATGGGAAGAATGGGAATCGTCCCGGAGGCCGGGCCTCAACAAGAAGTTTCAGTCTTTCGGCGCAATGCCGTCAGCAGTCGAACTACTGTTACTCGAAAATTAACGTTCCCATGCGGATCAGCGTAGCGTACTGCGCGCCATGCGGCCAGAGTTGGCACGCCACGACCGAGGACGGCCTCGACGTCGAAGACGGTTCAGGTGCCCACCGCTTTGGCGGCGAAGGACCGTTCCCGATATCAGCGTCAAGCCGCTGACTGGCCCACGCAACCGGCGCAGGCGCGACGGAGCCTGTCAGCCCTCTTGTGCCTTCGCCGCGAGTTTCGCCCGCCGCTCCGGCTTGGACCACTTGACCTTGGTGGCCCAGCCGAGCCTCTCGAACACCCGGATCATCCGGGCCGAGATGTCGATCTGGCCCTTATCCACACCGTGCCGGGCACAGGTCGGATCGGCATGGTGCGAGTTGTGCCAGGACTCGCCAAAGGAGGCAACAGCCAACGGCCAAAAGTTTCCGGCCTTATCCCGGGAGTGGTACGGCTTCTCCCCGACCATGTGGCAGATGGAGTTCACCGACCAAGTGATGTGGTGCAGTACCGCCACGCGGACCAGGCCGGCCCAGAAGAACGCGGTGAATGCGCCCCACCAGCTCATCGTGACCAGTCCGCCAATCAGCGCTGGCAGCAGCAGGGTCACGAGCACCCAGACGCCGAACATCTTGTCGATGGTGAGGATCATCCGGTCCTTGAGCAGGTCCGGGGCGAAACGGATCCGGTTGGTGACGTCCCGTTCGAACAACCAGCCCATGTGCGCATGCCAGAAGCCCTTGGCCAACGCCCACGGACTATCGCCAAAGGCCCACGGCGAGTGCGGGTCGCCATCGGTATCGGAGAAGGCATGGTGGCGCCGGTGGTCGGCCACCCAGGTGATGACGGAGCCCTGCACCGACAGTGATCCGGCCACGGCGAGCGCGCCGCGCAGACCCTTGTTGGCCTTGAAGGAGCCATGGGTGAAATAGCGGTGGTAGCCGACAGTGACACCCAGTCCGCTGACGACGTAAAAAACGGAGAAAAGTACGACGTCGGTCCACGTCAGTGACCAGCCCCACGCAAGCGGGACGGCGGCCACCAACGCCGCCAGCGGCAATAGCACCCCAATGTAGACACTGACTTGTCCGGCGGAACTGCGGGGGCCGTCGATAACCGGACGCGGCCTGGTCTGTTCAGGGTGCTCCCTGGCGTGAGTGACAATATCGACGGTCGAGCCGGTCTTGTCGGGCCGGAAGCCCGGCTTGGCTTTCGAAGCGCGTTGCTCCTGCTCAGTGGTCGTCATTGGCGCACCTGCCTGCCGGGGTCACATAACCTACGCAAGCGTAACCTACGCGACCGTAGGGTTCAACGCGCCGGCGTCCGCTCCCGCCCCCGGCTGAACCTATCCCTTGTCGTAGCTGTCCAGTGCCACGGCCGTGGCCTGCTGGAGGTAGTGCGCGGCCCGGGCTATCGCCTCATCCACCGAAGGTGCACAATCAACGGCCGCGGCCATGGCTTTCACCCCGTGTCCCGCCACGTCTTCCAGGCTCAGGGTGGACCGGCCCACTGCCAGCACGCTGTCGATCCCCCGCGCCTGTGCGCGGTCCGCCGCGGACAACGGCGCCTTGCCGAACCGGGACTGCTCGTCCATCGACCCTTCGCCGCTGACCAGCAGATCCACGCCCTCCAGCGCCTTATCGAACTGAACCAGCTCTGCCACCAAGTCGAAGCCCGACTCCAGCGTTGCGCTGGTACAGGCAAGGAACGACGCCGGGAATCCCCCGGCCGCCCCCGCGCCGGGAATCTGCACATCGACTCCGGTGGCCTGGTGCAGCAGCTCCGCCCAGTGCCGAAGTCCGTCGTCAAGCATGGATCTGGCGGCGGCGTCGGCTCCCTTTTGGGCGCCGAAGACGTGAGCCGCCCCATCCGGGCCATACAGCGGATTGGTCACGTCCGCTGCGATCCGGATGTGCACGTCTTTGAGACGTGAATCCAGCCCGGTGTCGTCGATCCGCAGCGCAGTGGACAGGGCCGACCCTCCCAGCCGGGCGCGGGCACCATCAGTGTTCATCACCCGCATGCCCAGTGCCCTCAATGCGCCGGAGCCACCGTCGGTCATCGCCGAGCCGCCGATGCCGCAAATGATCTCCTCCGCACCGGCGTCCAGGGCGGCCTTGATCAGCTGGCCGCTGCCGTAGCTATGGGCTCCCAGCGCCGCCTGCACGCGGGGTTCGACGTAGCGCAGACCACTGGCCTCGGCAGTCTCAATCACCGCCGTCTTGCCGGTCAGTACCCAGCGGGCCTCGACTTCTTCACCCAGCGGCCCCTGCACCGCCACAGTGCGTTCCTCACCGCCGGCCGCGAGCGCCCCCTCCAACGTGCCCTCGCCACCGTCGGCCACAGGGACAATGTCTGCGACAGCGTCCGGGAAGACTTCCCGCACACCAGCCGCCATCGCTTCGCCGGCCTGCCTGGCCGTCAATGTGCCCTTGAATTTATCCGGAGCAATCAGGATGCGCATGGCGCAAGACTACCGGCCGATGTCTGGGCGCTGCTAAACATTGCGGACTGCGATGACGGAACGGTCGGACCCTCAGTAACTCAACGCGACCTCGGACATCGACGGGTAGTCCGTGTAGCCCACTGCCAGGTCGTCCCCGGTGTCGGGATAGAACGTGGACGGGTTTGGCGTGTTCACAGCAGCGCCGGCGGCGAGGCGTTCCGCGAGATCCGGCGTGGCGATGTAGTCCCGCCCGAAGGCCACCGCGTCAGCGTTGCCGCTCTCGATGAGACGGAACGCGTCATCGGCGTCCATTTCCTCGTTGGCGATCACCTGGCCGGCAAAGAGACTGCGCAGATGACTCAAGAGACTGTCCTCGGCCTCGATCTCGCGAATGAACAGGAACGCCACCTTACGTCTGCCCAGTTCTTCAGCGGCGTGGCCGAACACGGAGCGCGGATCGCTGTCGCCCATATCGTGCTCCTCGCCGCGCGGACGCAGATGCACACCCACGCGATCGGCCCCCCACACCTCCGTGACGGCATCGGTGACCTCAAGGAGGAACCGTACGCGGTTCTCGACCGGGCCCCCATACCTGTCGGAGCGGTGGTTAGTGCTGTCCTGCAGGAACTGGTCGATGAGATACCCGTTGGCTGCATGGATCTCCACGCCATCGAATCCGGCACGCTTCGCGTTCTCCGCCCCGCGGCGGAAGTCCTCGACGATGCCGGCGACCTCTTCGGTTTCCAACGCCCGAGGTACCGTGTAGGGCCGCGTCGGGCGCAGCCTCTTCACACGGCCGGCCGCGGCTATCGCGCTGGGTGCCACAGGGAGTGCGCCGTCCAGAAGTTCGGGGTCGGAGATTCGTCCCACGTGCCACAGCTGCAGGAAGATGCGGCCGCCTGCGGCGTGCACTGCCTGGGTGACCTTCTGCCATCCCGTGACCTGATCCTCGTTCCAGATGCCCGGCGTGCCGTGGTAACCGACCCCCTGCGCGCTTACGGACGTGGCCTCGCTAATAATCAGACCGGCCCCGGCTCGCTGGGAGTAGTACTCGACCATGAGGTCATTGGGAACACGTTCGTCACCGGCCCGGGCCCGTGTCAGCGGGGACATGACAACCCTGTTCGGGATCGTCAAGGAGCCGAGATCGAGCGGATTCGTCAATACGGACACGAGGGCGGTTCTCCTTCATTCAGGGCACGATGAGCACACGAATTCCTCGCGTCCGACCGCACCGGGGAGGACGCGAGCATCCGCGATTCTCCAACCGTGCCCCATGCGCGCAAATTCCCACGTGAGGTCAAGGTCACCACCCTGTATCAAGGGTCCAGCGCCGCCCGGCGTTTGGGCATGTGAAACCGGTCAAGATCCTGAGCCGCCACAACGGCGGTGCGGCCGGCCCGTCCGGCCGCCTGCGCGGCAAGTATCGAGACGTCCTGATACCGCGCCGAAAAATGGGTGAGCACCAGGGTGCCGGCATCTCCGCCCGCGGCGAGCGCCCCGGCCTGTCCGGCGGTCAGGTGACGATACTGTGCGGCGAGAGCGCCGTCGTCGTCGCTGAACGTGGATTCGGCGACCAATAGATCCGCCCCTTGAGCCAACTCCTCCGCGCCCGGGCACGGAGCGGTGTCCATGACAAAAGCGAAGCGCTGGCCCGGCCGCGGGACGCTGACCTCCACCAGATCCACCCCTCGCACCCGCTCGCCACGCTGTAATCGGCCGACGTCGGGACCGGCGATCCCTGCCTCAGCGAGCCGGTCCGGCAAAACGGTCCGGCCGTCGGGCTCCACCAGGCGGTAGCCGTAGGTCTCGATCCGATGGTGCAGGGGCCGCGCCTCGAGACCCGGCGCCACCATCCCGGCACCTCCATGAGGGTGCAGCCGCAGATCTATCCCGGCAGGCGCGAGGGACACAAGTGCCTGCACCGCATCAGCGCCGGAGGCAGGAAAATGCAGATGCACGGGATGGTCGACGCCGTCCATGGCCATGCGCGACAGCACGCCGGGCAGCCCGAAACAGTGGTCGCCGTGCAGGTGGGTCAGGCAGATCCGGTTGATCTGCGTTGCGGAGACGCCAGCCCGGATCATCTGCCGCTGAGTGCCTTCACCGGGGTCGAAGAGCAACCCCGCGCCGTCCCACCGCAGCAGGTAGCCATTGTGGTTCCGGGTGCGCGTGGGAACCTGGGAGGCAGTTCCCAGCACGACAAGTTCACGCATCGGACGAGGAGGATCCGGCCCGTTGCGGCCATTCCCGGCGTGCGGCCATGATGTCGGCCAGCAAGTCGGCGCGATCGGTCATCACCCCGTCGACACCCAGGTCCAGCAGGTCGTTCATGGTCTGAACATCGTTGATGGTCCAGACATGCACCTGCAGCCCCAACTGGTGGGCGCGGGCCACCGACGCGGCGTTGACAATGGGGATCCTTCCGTACTGGACCGGCACTTGGAGGGCATCGACGCCGCGGAGGATCCACTTCAGCGGCCACAGACACCCCAACCGGGACAGCGCGACGAAGGCGGCGACCCGCAGCCGGCCCGCCGACGTCGTCATACTGTGCCCCGGAACCAGGGCTTCGAAGGCCATCACGCGTCGATCTGAAAAGGACGAGATGCAGACGCGGTCATAGGCGTCGTGTCGGTCCAGCACTTCCTTAAGCGGACGGATCGACGAAGCGTCCTTAATGTCGATATTGATGCATATGCCAGGCAGCGCGGTCAGTAATTCGTCCAAGGTCGGAACCGGTTCCCTTCCGCCGATACGGACGTTCCGGAGCTCCGCATAGGTGTGGTCCTCGATGCGTCCGCTTCCGTCAGTGACCCGGTCGAGCGTCTCGTCGTGGAAAAGCACCACGACGCCGTCCGAGGTGGAATGGACATCGGTTTCCACGTAGCCGTACCCGAGGGCGGCGGCATTCTTGAACGCCTGCAGGGAATTCTCCAACCCGTCCCGGGAGAACCCCCGATGGGCAAAAGCAATCGGCCAACGGACACCGCCGTCGTACCTGTTCCGCAGGAAGCCCTCAGCCACGCCAGCTACGCCGGTGCCGTTTCGTTCAGAGCCGCCAGCCGGGCTTCCAGCACCTGCGCGACACCGTCATCGGAAAACGGTGGTGCCTGCGAATCGGCGGCGGCAATGGCGCCGGGGTGGCCGCTGGCCATCGCGTATCCGTGCCCGGCCCAGTTCAGCATCTGGATGTCGTTGGGCATATCGCCGAATGCGACGACGTCGTTCGCGTCAATACGATGGGAGGCGGCGAATCGTTGCAAAGCCGCGGCCTTGTTGACTTCCGGCAAGGCCATCTCCAGCAGGGCCTGCCCCGGGCTGGAATGGGTGACCGAGACCAGATGTCCGACGGCGGCATCCACACCGGCCGCAAAGGTGTCAGGAGATATAGCGGGGACCTTGGCCAACAATTTGGATACTCCTCCGCCCGGATCCGGTTCCGCCGTTCCCGCTTGCGCCGCCTCATTGGCACCCGCTTCGGCCTCGGCGACCAATGTGTCGCTGAGCTTGCCCGGCGTCACGCCGATTTGTTCCAGTGTTGCCCTGTCGGCGAACCCCGGCTCGATGTGGAACCCCTTGATGGTCTCTGCCGCGAACGCCGCATCCGGATAGAGCTGCTGGATGATTCGTATGGTCTGGAAGACGCTCTCCTGCGGCAGCAACGCCGCCTCCAGCACCTGATGATCGGAGAGCCGGTACGTGACTGCTCCGTTGGAGCAAATGACGGTGCCGTTGAAGTCCAGTTGCTCCTGCAGCGGAGCGAGCCACCGTGGCGGACGGCCGGTGACGAACACAAGCTCCACACCGGCGTTGCGGCAGGCCCGGAAGGCACGCACGGTACGGTCACTGATCCTGCCCTCACGGTCAATGATCGTCCCGTCCATGTCACTCGCCACCAGCCTCATGAACCCAGTCTATGCGGCAAGCGCCTGTATCCGCCTTCCGGACGCACCACCTGCTCCGGTCCCGGCCGCAGATGCGCGGCTCGTAGGTGCGCCCCGGCTCGCGCTGTACCACTGCTCACGCCGCGCTACTGCTCGTGCTGTACTACTGCTCGTAGGTGCCGATAATCCTGGCGCGTCCCAAGGTGTGGAAGAAGAGATTGAACCCGAGGAAGGCCGGGGTGGCCTCCGCCGGAATATCCAGCGTCTCAACGTCCACGGCATGCACGACGACATGGTAATTGTGTGTGCCATGATTCTCCGGCGGCGCAGCACCCACGTAGCCATCCATGCGCGCGTCATTCTTCAACTGCACAGCTCCGGCCGGCAGCCTCTCGCCCGATGGGTTGCCGGCGTCGGAGGACAGCGAGGTGGTGGAGACCGGGATGTTGAATACCGCCCAGTGCCAGAATCCGCTCGCCGTGGGAGCATCCGGATCGAGGACCGTTACGGCGAAGCTCTTTGTGCCTTCAGGGAATCCGTTCCAGGACAGCTGGGGCGAAACATCGTCCCCGCCGGAGCCCATCTTGCCGCTGGCCTGTGAATAATTCAGCTCCTCACCGTGGGTTATATCCTCGGACGTCACGGTGAATCCGGCTACCTCTGGCAGGTCTGCGTAGGGATCCTTGATGGTCATGTGGTCCTTCCTTCCGTGCTGTTGGTCAGGAACTAAGGTGCTTGCGGAGTTCGCTCCGCGATGGTGGATTGGCCCCGGCCCTCGATACCGTAATGGCAGCGGCCGTAGCGGCACTCTCCAAGATCGCGCGAAGCTCGCCGGTTCCTATCTGGTGCAGCCGTTCTCGGCGCCCGGAACCGTCCAACTCCCTGTCCACGATAGCCGCGAGCAGGGCCGACATAAAGGAGTCCCCGGCGCCGACGGTATCCACGATCTCGACTTCGGGAATTGCGGCAGTGCTGTGGCCTGATTTGCACAGCCCCCATGGTGCGTCCCCGCCGCGAGTCACAACAACAATGGCCGGCCCCGATTCAAGCCACGCCCGTGCTGACTCCTCGACGGACCGATCCGGATACAGCCAATGCAAGTCCTCATCGGAAGCCTTCACGACGTCGGCGAGCGGGACAAACTTCTCCGCCTGCTCCCGGGCATATTCGGCATCGGTGATGATCGTCGGCCGACAGTTGGGATCGTAACTGATAGTCGCCGTAGGTCTGGCGTGTTCGACGGCGGTCAATACGGTACTGGCCCCTGGTTGCAGCATGGTCGCAATAGAGCCGGTATGAATCAAGGAGCTGCCCTGCAGGAGGGTCGGCATCCGTTCCAGCAGCTGGTCCAGTTCCCATTCGAGCTCGAACGTATAGGTCGCAGACCCGGTCTCATCGAGCAAAGCGGTGGCCGTGCTGGTCGGCGAATCGTCCGGCGGAAGCGGATTCAGCACGGAGTTGTCCGCCAGATGACCCGACGCCATCTGACCGAAGTTATCCTTTCCGTAGCGGCCCAGGAACTGAACCGCATGGCCGAGCCTGGCCAGGCCGACGGCAACATTCATGGGACTGCCACCAACATGTGCACGCGGCTTGACTCCGGCACCTTCAACTACGTCGATCAGGGTCTCACCGATTACTGTCAGCACGACTACAACCTACCAAACGGTGTTGCGGCCCAGGGGCCCCGGGCCGAATGCGGTAAGGCCACGATACGGTTCAGGTCGAGCGGGTAGCGCGCAGCCACTTCGGCAGGCTTGCGGGCGAGTAAGACCCGACAGCCTCACTACAGAGAACCGGGATTCATCCTCCGAGACGATCCCATCGGGAATCGCATTCAGAATGGTGCTGGGTCGTCCGGGTCGTCGGTTGGTTTCCGTGATAGTTTCCTTTTCGTCACGTCGCCGGCGCCGTCCTTCTTGGCATTGGGGACTTGCCACGGATCTTTCGGGGGCGGTTTGGCCCCGGTGCCGTGCTTTTGGCCCGCGGCTCCGCACTGGTTTGAGCCGTTTGCCGTCTTTGCCGGCTTCTTGCTCGGCCTCTTTCGCGGATTTGCCTGCTGTTTGGCTTT
>NZ_AUMN01000024.1 GCF_000430705.1 Arthrobacter castelli DSM 16402 | reverse complement strand
CCCGTCGTGATCGGGTCCGGCAAACGCTACTTCGGGGCGGTCCACGCGCAGCACCTGTTGGAGGATCCTGACGAGGTGATTCAGGGCAACCGGGTGCTTCACCTGCGCTATCCCGTGCGCCGCTGACCGATCCGCTTACGGGACCGTGCGCCATCGCATTCGTTTGCTGACTGGCCGGCCGCGCCTCGTCCCATGTGCCTCTCGTCCAGGCGGAAAACTGGCACAAGTGTCCGAAGCTCGATGCAGTGTCACGCTGGTTTTCGTCCAAAGTTGCTTGCACAGAACTGTGGAGGAGAGGATGAGTCAGTTGATGGCTCTGATGCGGACATTGTCATGCTGAACCACTGGTCATCTTCGATGCGCCGGTTCAGGATGACTTGGTCGCAGCCGCGTTTATTCCATAAAAGCGTTGTCGTAGTGCCATCGGAAATGTGCAGCGGTTCTACTGTCGTGCCGTAGACATTTGTTGCCCGTAAGTGAATCCAGAAGCGAATCTAGTTCACTGGTAGTCGAGTGTGAAGTACGTACAACCTCACCGGCGTCGTCCACTGCGATCATGCCGCGTTCATAGAAGCTGTCACAGCCGATTAGGCAGATCAGCATCGCCGCGGAGGTGAAGTCTTTCCGCTCATCTTCTGTGCATGCCCACCGTGGTTTGATATGCCCAGCGACGAGTAAGTCTTCTGGCAGCCCGCGATGGCACATCGCACATTGGGTGGCGTCGTCTTCCAGCAAAGCCGATCGCAGATAACGTTGCTCTACTCTCCTTTTGGCAAGGCCAATCCGGTCTGTTTCAGTCAGGCCCGCTCCGGAGAATGGTTCAAGGTATTCATCCGCTGATGCCTTCGGCAGCTCGGAAATCTCTAGACCAGCCATTCGTAGAAGCTCTCCGGCGGAACTCTCCGGCAGAGGGTAAAAGAACCCTTCCCGCTTCAGCCCCCTGTTTATATTTAGCGGACCGCTACCGTCGGACTCTATGAACGGTATGTCCGTGCGCCGGTCAATCTGAAGATCGGTTTTGAGCGGGTCAACTAGAACCA
Organism: Arthrobacter castelli DSM 16402; assembly: GCF_000430705.1. Lineage (GTDB taxonomy): Bacteria > Actinomycetota > Actinomycetes > Actinomycetales > Micrococcaceae > Arthrobacter_C > Arthrobacter_C castelli. The sequence goes on along the minus strand of NZ_AUMN01000024.1, from coordinate 72,072 downwards.
AATATCCTTCGTCGTTGTCTGACCCGCTCCGTTTTTCCATATACGCCTTGGGCCGATACACAACTGCAGGTTCCGACACGACCTCACTGACAGCTCTAATGAATCGTTTCTCGCAGTGAAAAACGATGTCACCGGGCTTCGTCCTGGCCAAAGCAGCCGAACTCGACCGACGGGCCCCGCGAGAATTAAAAAAGTTGGTCCACAGTGTTCCTCCCACCCTCGAGTAGTTATCAGACTGCGTTGCCCACCAATATTGCCTCACTTCATGCCCCCTTTCCCCAGCACTCCAAACGTACCGCTACATCCAGGCTATTCAAGATTTGTAAGTGGAACGATCTGCCGAGAGCATCTTTGTCATTTCTAGAAGTTATCTGCACAATGCTGCATCTTGTCTGGAGCCGGTCGCACAGAGCGAAAGTCGGCGCAGGCTGGACGTGTGCCAGTAGACCAACCTCCACCGGACAAACCCAGCTCTGACCAGCAACGTTGAAGTGTCGCGGCCGAGGCCGTCCTTGTTGCCCCGTCCGGTGATCTGTCCGGCGACGGGCCCTATACGACACACCTGCTGCAAGACCCCAAGATGTCGGTCGTACCCACATCGCCGTGCCTGCCCAGCCCTGCCGATAACGGAACGAGTCTGCGTTAATCAGTGTGTACTCACTCAACAGGACACATATTTATACAGTCCACTTCACGCTGCCCAGTATGTTCCTTGGGCCATGAAACGGAAAAGGACACGAAAATGCGGAACCTACACTCATCATTGAACCCAACATGGTCGAGTCCAAGAGCCATTTCGCCCATCCTTGCACAGTGGGCCGTGACTCAGCACGCGGATTGGTTATTCTGCTGTGTCGCGACTGTCCCAGGCCTTGTCCAGGGCCTGCTGCGCTTCTCGTTGGGCCTGGTCGAGTGCCTGCTGAGGTTCCTGCCGGCCGTTCAAGGCTCGCTTCACCGCGTCCTGCCACGCCTTTCGGAACTGAGCGGCGGCGGGAATGGTCGGCAACGTGAAACCATGCTCGTTGGCCTCGTAGGAGGCCTCGATGGCGGCGTCCAAGTGTTCCACGCCGCCATCGTCGACGAACTGCTTCCTGATCTTTTGGTCCGCCGCCGTATTCGCCGTGAACAGGCCGGTGAACGGTGCATCCTCTGTTCCGCGGTCTTTCACCTGGGTTTCGGCGGCGGCGACCCAGGTCCCGGTCGCTGTCATCGTCTTGATGAAGCGGCACGCGGCTGCCGGATTCGTGCTGTCGGCGGGGACAGCCCAGGCCCGGCCATTGGAGTAGGAGACCGGATATCCGTCTTTGTTCTTGAGCGTGGTGAACGTCACCGGCGCGTCCGGTGGCACGTCCTTCAGCACGTTGGCGTCCCCCTGTTTCACCGGCACGGCACCGAGGGTTCCTGCAGTCTGGTTGGGTCCGCCGAAGAAACCGGTTGATTCGCGGCGGGCCGTCACTTCGGAGTATCCGCCCTGCACTTCGTATAAGGAGGCGGCAAAAGCCAGGGCTTCGACCACTTCAGGCGTGTTCAGCATGGCGGTCCGTCCGTCGTCGGAAACCATCGCTCCCCCATTGGCATGCACCCACAGAGGCAGTAATTGCGGCAGCTTGGGGTCAAAGCCGATAACCCGCAGTTCCCCGTCATGGCGTTCCGCCATTGCTTCGGCGGAGGCGGCGAGCCGGTCCCAGTCCGAGCCGTCCACATCCGCCGGCTGAAGATCGGCTGCGGCAAGCAGTTCCGAATTTGCCTTCAGTACCTGGACCTGGTTGAACTCGGGGATGCCGTAGGCCTTTCCCTCAAAAGTCACCTGGCTGAGCGCGGTATCGAGAAAGTTCTGCATCCGGATACGCTCGTTGGATATACACGTGTCCAAAGGCATGATGGCACCACCGGAGGCTAAGGTCCCGATGTGCCTTCTGTCGACATAAATCAAGTCCGGCAGTTCCCCGGTGGAGGCCCCGGAGGTGAGTTGCCGGACATTGAGCCGGCCTTCAAGCAGGTTAAGGTCGACGCCGTCCATCGCCTTGGCAGCCAACTCGTAGCGGGTTTGATTCCCCCCGCCGCCGGTGTCGAAGCCCATCACACTGAGAGTGCCGCTCAAGGCTGGGTCCTCAGGGGGCGAGGAAGCCACGGGGGCTTCCTGATCACCCGTGCCGGGGGCACACCCAGTGACGGCCAACGCGACAGCTGCACCAAGGCACGCCATTTTGGCAACATGTGGTATGGCAGCCGCCGGTCCGTGGATCCGCTTCGCCTGTATCCCCATAATGAGTCAATGCTATCGTTGCTGCCGTCTCAAGTCGGGTGTCAGCCCACCCTGCAGGTCGGACGGCCCCGGATGGGCGGATCTGCTCGACCGGCGGTCGCAGAAAGCATGAAAGAATAGCCCCCATGGCAGAACATCTTCCGGGCACAGACACGCCCGCACGCGAATCGGAACCGGCGTCAACCTCCAACGGAGCTGCCGTCCCGGACAAGCCGGCCTTGGAGGGACTCGAAGACAAGCTCTCCAAGCGGTGGAGGACGGATAAGACGTACAAGTTCGACCCGGAAACCAGCCGGGAAGAGGTCTATTCCATTGACACCCCGCCGCCAACAGCTTCAGGCTCCCTGCACGTGGGCCACGTATTCTCGTACACGCAGACCGATGTCATCGCACGATTCCAGCGGATGCGCGGCAGGAACGTGTTTTATCCGATGGGGTGGGACGATAACGGCCTGCCCACTGAGCGCCGGGTCCAAAACTACTTTGGCGTCCGCTGCGACCCCGCGCTGCCCTACGACCCCGACTACACTCCCCCGGCCAAGCCGGCGAAGAACGACCGGGACTATGACCAGGTCTCCCGCCACAACTTCATTGAACTGTGCGAGCAGCTTGCCGTCGATGACGAGCAGGTCTTTGAGGATCTCTTCAGCACCTTGGGGCTGTCGGTCGACTGGGACCTGACCTACCGCACCATCGACGACACCTCCCGGGCTGTCAGCCAGCGCGCGTTCGTGCAGAACCTGAAGGACGGCCACGCGTACATGGCCGAAGCCCCAACACTGTGGGACGTCACGTTCCGCACCGCAGTCGCCCAGGCGGAGCTGGAGGACCGCGAACGCCCCGGCGCTTTCCACCGTGTCGGGTTTCAGCGCACAGATGCCGGCACGGATGCCGCAGACGGCACTGTCTACATCGAGACCACCCGCCCCGAGCTGATTCCCGCGTGTGTCGCGCTGGTGGCCCATCCCGACGACGAGCGGTACCAGCCGCTGTTCGGAACGACTGTCACCTCCCCGCTCTTCGACGTCGAGGTGCCCGTCCTGGCGCACTCACTGGCCAAGCAGGACATGGGCTCCGGCATTGCCATGATCTGCACGTTCGGAGACCTCAGTGACGTGACGTGGTGGCGCGAACTGCAGTTGCCGACACGTCCGATCGTTGGCCGCGACGGGCGCATCATCGCCGAGACTCCGGAATGGATTGCCGGCGAGGGTCCGACGAAGGCTTATGCTTCGCTGGCCGGAAAGACCGTATTCAGCGCCAAGGAAGCGATCGTGGAATTGCTGCGCGACAGCGGCGACATGGTCGGCGAGCCGACCCCGACCACGCGTTCGGTCAACTTCTACGAAAAGGGTGATAAGCCCCTCGAGGTGGTCACCAGCCGCCAGTGGTATATCCGCAACGGTGGCCGCGACGCAGCACGCCGTGAGCGGCTCATCGAGCGCGGCAACGAGATCGAATTCCACCCTGCCTTCATGCGCTCCCGGTACAAGAACTGGGTGGAGGGGCTCAACGGCGACTGGCTCGTCTCCCGGCAACGCTACTTCGGGGTCCCGATTCCCATCTGGTACCCGCTCGACGCAGCCGGTGAGCCTGACTACGACCATCCGGTGCTGCCGGCGTCGGAGTCGCTTCCGGTGGACCCGGCCAGCGAACCTGCTCCGGGCTACGACGAGTCGCAGCGCGGCCAACCGGGCGGATTCGCCGGCGATCCCGATGTGCTGGACACCTGGGCGACGTCGTCGTTGACCCCGCAGATCCTGGGTGGTTGGAGCCGTGACGAGAAGCTCTTTGGCAATGTCTTCCCGTTCGACCTGCGGCCGCAGGGACATGACATCATCCGAACCTGGTTCTTCTCCTCCGTGGTGCGGGCCGATTCGCTGAACGACAGCCCGGCTTGGAAGCACGCGGCGTTGTCCGGCTGGGTGCTCGACCCTGACCGGAAGAAGATGTCCAAGTCCAAGGGCAATGTCATTGTCCCCAGCGATATTCTCGAACAGTTCGGGGCCGACGCCGTGCGCTACTGGGCAGCCTCCGCCCGGCTCGGTGCAGACACGGCCTACGAGGTCGGGCAGATGAAGATCGGACGCCGGCTGGCCATCAAGCTGCTGAACGCCTCCAAGTTCGTGCTCAACCTGGGCGCGACAAGGGATTCGGTCGTCGCATCCGACACGTCGGTGGTGACCAATGCGCTGGACCGGTCACTGCTCGCCGGACTGGCCGACGTCGTCGACCAATCCACTGCTGCGTTCGACAACTACGAGCACGCACGTGCACTGCAGCTGACCGAAGCGTTCTTTTGGACCTTTACCGACGACTATGTCGAGTTGATCAAGGACCGGGCCTATGGCGGCGCCGGCGCCGAAGAACAGGATTCGGTGCTCGCCGCCCTCGCGACAACGCTGGACAGTGTGTTGCGGTTGTTCGCGCCGTTCCTGCCCTTTGCCACCGAAGAGGTCTGGTCATGGTGGCGCGAAGGGTCAGTGCACCAGGCGTCCTGGCCCGCGGCGGAAGCGTTGAAGCCAATTGCCTCCCGGGCCGACACCGAGCTGCTGGCCACTGTTGGCGAGGCGCTCAGCGGCATCCGCAAGGCGAAATCAGAGGCCAAGGTCAAGCAGCGCACCGAGGTCCTCAAGGCCGGAATCAGCGCCCCCGCACAGCAGGTGGAACAGCTGCACGCCGGGCTGGGCGACCTGAAAGCAGCCGGCAATGTGCGGGATCTCGAGGTTGTCCAGCACGACGGCGAGCTGGCCGTTTCCGGTGTCGAACTCGCCCCTGCCGAGTAGTGGCTTCGGCGCGCCTGCGTGCCTAAGCGCGCGCAGGCGTGTTCACTGGGGTATTAACTTCGCCTATGGCCCTGCTTGGGTATGAGCTTGCAGGGCCGCCGCAGGTGAATGAACGGCAGGTAAGTGACCAGCGTCCAAGTGGACGCCGGTCAGTGGCAAACACGCCACTTAACGGCGTCAGCCCCCTCCAGTATGAGTTGGAGGGGGCTGCCGTCGGTCAGCGGATGGCGGACACTGGCCTCCCGGACTCCGCCGATCTCCAGGTCTTCCCGGCCCCGCCACCTGCCGGCCCCAACCGGACGTATCCCGTTGGATCACTGAATCTTTGGTGTCCGTTCGGCACCCTGAAGGGTGTGTGTGTCCGTTCTACTCCGCCGGCGATCGGGATACAAGAGCCAACAGGGAGCCTCAGTCGAAGATCGGGCCCTCACTGCGGCTGCGCTTCAATTCGTAGAAACCCGGATACCCGGCCAATAGGACGGCACCGTCCCAGACCTTGCCGGCTTCCTCGCCCTTGGGTGCCGGGGTCATGACCGGCCCGAAGAACGCGGTTCCATTGAAGGCGACCACAGGTGTGCCGACGTCCTGCCCCACCAGGCTGATGCCCTTATCGTGGCTGGCCTGCAGCTCCGAATCATATTCGTCGCTGGTGGCATAGCCGGCCAATGACGCGGGCAATCCGACCTCCTCCAGGGACCGGGCGATGACGTCGTCGAAATCCTTGTTGCCGCCGGGATGAATGCGGGTGCCCATGGCGTCGTACAGCTTCTTGGTGTACTCGCTGCCGTGCAACTGAGCCGCTGCGGTGATCACGCGGACCGGGCCACGCAACTTGGCCATGCTCTGCTGATGCTCGGCTGAATCGTCGTTGTCTTCGTTCAGGATCGCCAGGCTCATGACGTGCCATTCGGCTTCAATGTCCCTGACCTTCTCCACTTCGCCAATCCAGCGTGAGGTCATCCATGCCCACGGGCAGGCCGGGTCGAACCAAAAATCCACCGCGTTCTTTTCGCTCATTCTTTCTCCTCTGCGCTTCCTTGACTGGGCGTCGGGCGGGTCCGGGAAGCGACCCTGCCCTGCCTGATGTGCTCAATGGCATAACGGGATCACCGACGCCGATATTCCGGACACGGCAGAGTGACAGGGCAGAGCCGATCGCGGCGAAACTGGTTGCTTAGGCGGACTTGTTACGCCGCTTGGCGTCCACGTCCCTGGATATCAGCGTGGCCTCGGCGCCGTCCTTGACGACGTCGTCGGTGATCACCACCGTTGCGACGTCCTCGCGGCTGGGAAGGTCGAACATTACCGGCTGCAGTACTTCTTCGAGCAGCGCGCGCAGGCCTCGGGCACCGGTGCCCCGGTCCAAGGCCTTGTCCGCGATAGCTTCCAAGGCTTCCTGGTCGAAGTTCAGTTCCACATTGTCGAGCTGGAACATCTTTTGATACTGCTTCACCAGTGCGTTCTTCGGCTCGGTGAGGATTTGGATCAGAGCCGGACGGTCCAGGCTTTCCACGGAGGTGATGACCGGAAGCCGGCCAATGAATTCGGGAATCAGGCCGAACTTCAACAAATCCTCGGGCAACACATCGGAATAGCTTCCGTCGTCCTGGCTCAGCGAGCTGAGCGGGGCTCCAAATCCGATGCCCTTTTTCCCGGCACGGCCACCAATAATCTCCTCCAGTCCGGCGAACGCACCGGCCACGATGAAGAGCACGTTCGTGGTGTCGATCTGGATGAATTCCTGGTGCGGGTGCTTCCGCCCACCCTGCGGCGGCACTGACGCGACGGTGCCCTCCAGGATTTTCAACAGCGCCTGCTGGACGCCCTCGCCGGAGACATCGCGGGTAATCGAGGGGTTTTCACTCTTGCGGGAGATTTTATCGATCTCGTCGATGTAGATGATGCCCTGTTCGGCCTTTTTGACGTCGTAGTCGGCGGCCTGGATGAGCTTGAGCAGGATGTTCTCCACGTCTTCGCCCACGTAGCCGGCCTCGGTCAACGCGGTGGCGTCCGCGACAGCGAACGGTACGTTGAGCTGGCGGGCCATGGTCTGGGCCAGATACGTCTTGCCGCAGCCGGTGGGGCCGATCATCAGGATGTTCGACTTGGAGATCTCCACGTCTTCGGCCTGTGCGCCTTCGCCCAGCGTGGTGGCCTTGGCCGCATGCCCGGACTGGATCCGCTTGTAGTGGTTGTAAACGGCTACGGCGAGGGAACGTTTGGCCGGTTCCTGGCCAATGACGTATTCCTGCAGGAAACCGAAGATTTCCTTGGGCCTGGGCAGTTCGAACGAACTGGTTTCAGTCGTCTCGGCCAGCTCTTCTTCGATGATCTCGTTGCACAGCTCGATGCACTCATCGCAGATGTAGACTCCGGGGCCGGCGATCAGCTTGATGACCTGCTTTTGGCTCTTGCCGCAGAAAGAACACTTCAGCAACTCTGTGCTCTCACCGATGCGGGCCATAGCTCGTTCCCCTTTACGTGGTAACAGTGTCGACGCTGACGGACGGGCCGTTCAGTTCGAAGCGATTTTCGATCAGTTTCTACTGTAGGCCAGATTTTACTCCGGTTCAGAAACCAAACGCCCTGTGGTGAAAAATTACACCACAGGGCGTTCGATCTTACCGCTTACCTGGAGCTGCCGGACGAGCGGATCTTACGTGCTTCGAGCACCTCGTCAAGCAGCCCGTATCCCTGGGCCTCTTCGGCCGTCAGGATCTTGTCACGCTCAATATCCTGGTTGATCTGCTCGGCGGTGCGGCCCGAGTGGTCAGCCAGCGTCTCTTCCATCCACGTACGCATACGCTGCACTTCATTGGCCTGGATCTCGATGTCCGATGCCTGGCCGCCCTGGCCGCCGGCGAGGGCGGGCTGGTGGATCATGATCCGGGCGTTGGGCAAAGCGAGCCGCTTTCCGGGCGCGCCGGCGGCCAACAGCACGGCAGCGGCGCTGGCGGCCTGGCCCAGGCACACTGTCTGGATCTCCGGACGGACGAACTGCATCGTGTCGTAGATCGCGGTCATTGCTGTGAACGAGCCGCCGGGCGAATTGATGTAGATGGTGATGTCGCGTTCCGGGTCGCTGGACTCGAGCACCAGCAGCTGGGCCATGATGTCGTCCGCCGAGGCATCATCGACCTGCACGCCGAGGAAGATGATCCGGTCCTCGAAGAGCTTGGTGTAAGGGTCCTGGCGCTTGAACCCGTACGGCGTCCGCTCCTCGAATTGTGGAAGCACATAACGGTCGGTGGGCATCTGCGGGGCCATCCCGCCAAATGCTGATCCTTGAGGCAAGTTCATTGTTTCGCTACTCCTGATTGCTGAAGAAAGTCTGTTCGTTCACCGAAAACCGGCTGCCGCCGTCGTACCTGGGCTATTCCGCGCGGTTGGTGCCGCCGCCACCGGATACTCCCCCGGCATGGGCCGAAATGTGGTCGAAGAAGCCATACTCAAGCCCTTCCTCTGCGGTGAACCACTTATCGCGGTCGTTGTCCTTGAAGATCTGCTCGACGCTCTGTCCGGTCTGTTCGGCGGTCAGTTCGGCCAACTGCTTCTTCATGTGCAGAATCAGTTCGGCCTGGATGCGGATGTCGGATTCGGTTCCGCCGATGCCGCCGGAAGGCTGGTGCATCAGGATCCGCGCGTGCGGCGTGGCGTAGCGCTTCCCCTTGGTGCCTGAGGACAGCAGGAACTGCCCCATCGAAGCTGCCAGGCCGGTGGCCACGGTGACGACGTCGTTCGGGACGAACTGAATGGTGTCGTAAATGGCCATGCCGGCCGTCACGGAGCCGCCGGGCGAGTTGATGTAAAGGTAGATATCCTTTTCGGGGTCCTCGGCTGAGAGCAGCAGCAACTGGGAACAAATGGTGTTGGCGTTATCGTCACGCACCTCGGAGCCCAGCCAGATAATCCGTTCCTTGAGCAGCCGGTTGTAGATGTAGTCATCCCGGTTGGACAGTTCCTGGGTGTCCATTCGCGGGGTTTGGGGCTCAGTCGACATTCAGTTACCTCTCGCTCTGTGTGGAACTGTGGGACGCGGGATCGTCCCTAATCATCTCACTGTGGACATTAGCGTCATCGGGGGCGGTATTGTTTCCGAAATCCGCGCTGTTCGCTGACGGCGCATTAAGCCTGACCGCCCGAGGCAGGCAGTGCTGCCGGTGGCCTGCGTGGCACCGTCCTGGCGCTTAAATGGCTGAAGCCGCCGTCCCTTCGAGGGCGGCGGCTCCTGCCATGTACTTAGAAGCGTGCGGCTCCAGGATCGTCGGCACTGACGGCGGCGTCATGAGACGACTCGCCATCCTCTGCCGCTGCGCCTTCTGCTGCGGCGCCTTCTGCCTCGGCAGCCTGCTCTGCGGCTTCGGCTCCCTGGGTCTCGCTGGCGGGACGGACGAATTCCGTCAGGTCCACCTCGGCACCTTCGGTGTCAGTGACCGTGGCCTGGCCAAGCACGAGGGCCAGGGCCTTGCGGCGGCGAACTTCCGAAACCATCATCGGAACCTGGCCGCTCTGATCGATGATCTGCGCGAACTGGTTCGGGTCCATGCCGTACTGGCTGGCCGTGGAAACGATGTAGTCGATCAACTCGTTCTGCTCGACGCCGACTTCCTCTTTATCGGCGACGGCGTCGAGGATGACCTCGTTGCGGAAGGAATGTTCGGCGTTGCCGGCCACTTCCTCACGGTGCTCTTCGGTGTCGTGGTCCTCTTCCTGATTTTCCTGGTTGAAGTGCTGCTCGACCTGCTGGTCGATCACAGACTGCGGAACCGGCACGTCAATCATTCCGACAAGCTGTTCGAGCACCTTGTCGCGGGCCTCCACGCCCTGGTCGACCACCTTGGACTCGCCGGCCTTGTTCTCCAGATCGGCGCGCAGCTCTTCGATGGTGTCGAACTCGCTGGCCAGCTGGGCGAAGTCGTCATTCGGCTCAGGCAGTTCCCGTTCCTTGACGGCCTTGACCACGACGGTGACCTGGGCGTCTTCGCCACTGTGATCTCCTCCGGAGAGCTTGGTCTCGAAGATCGCAGATTCATCCGCGGACAGGCCCTCAACGGCCTCATCCATGCCATCGAGCATGGTGCCCGCTCCGACCTGGTAGGAGAGGTCCGAGGCCGAGTCGACTTCCTCGTCGCCGATCTTGGCGCTCAGGTCAAGGGTGAGGAAGTCATCCTTGACGGCCGGCCGGTCGACGTTCTTCAGCGTGCCGAACCGGCCGCGCAGTTCGTCGAGTTCCTTGTCGACGTCCTCGTCCGACGATTTGGCCGGCTCCACCGTGACCTCGATGCCCGAGTAGTCCGGCAGTTCGACGTCGGGACGGATGTCCACTTCAACCTCAAAGTTGAGGTCGCCTTCGAAGGACTCGGGATCCGGAATCGAGGTGATTTCCACCTCCGGCTGGCTCAACGGGCTGATTTCCGTTTCCTGCACGGCGGCCTGGTAGTAGCCGTTCAGCCCCTCGTTGACAGCGCTTTCAATGATGTAGGCCCGTCCGACGCGCTGGTCGATGAGCTTGTTGGGGACCTTGCCCTTACGGAAGCCGGGCACCTGGATCTGGGATGAGACCGTCTTGTAGGCCTCGTCGATCTGCGGCTTCAATTCCTCGAACGGAACCTCGACCTTGAGTTTCACCCGGGTCGGGTTGAGGTTCTCGACAGCGCTCTTCACAGCGGGGCACTCCTGATGCATGTAGGGGTCTTGAAGTACTTCAACGGCAATTCGTCGGGGCGACAGGACTCGAACCTGCGATCCCCTGCTCCCAAAGCAGGTGCGCTAGCCACTACGCTACGCCCCGTAGTGCACGGGCCAGTCTACGGGGAATCGGCGCGGCGTGCACATTTGACACCTGCAGCCACCGGTATGATGTAGTTATATCCGTTCGCCGGTTTTGGCGGCTCCGGGGATGTAGCTCAATGGTAGAGCCTCAGTCTTCCAAACTGATTACGCGGGTTCGATTCCCGTCATCCCCTCCAGCGCAACTCCCCGGTCCGTGGGCCGGGGAGTTTGTTGGTTCGGGGACGGAGTATTTCGGAGCCCATCAGTTCACACGCCCGTTCACCTCCGAGTCAGCTCGCCGGATGAGTCAGTTTGCACGGCGCGCCAGTTCGCGTGACAGGTACGTCGCGGTCTTGCCGGCCGTGGTTGCAGCGACAGCCTGCGGCGTCCCCGCAGCCATGATCCGGCCGCCGTCCCCGCCTGCCGGGCCCAGATCAATCACCCAATCCGCGCCGGCCGCCACCGTCAGGTCATGCTCGACCAGCACCACGGTATTGCCTGCGTCGACCAGTCGGTTGAGTTGCGTCATCAGCAGTTCGACGTCGGCCGGATGCAGTCCGGTGGTCGGCTCGTCGAGGAGGTAGAGCGTGCGTCCGCGCCGGGCCCGCTGCAGCTCCGTTGCCAATTTGATCCGCTGGGCCTCGCCGCCGGAAAGCTCGGTGGCGGGTTGCCCAAGCCGGAGGTAGCCGAGGCCGACCTCGCGCAGGGTCTGCAGGCTCCGCGCCGCCGTCGGCACCCCGGCTAGAAACTCCGCTGCGGCGTCGACGGTCAGGGACAGCACCTCGGCGATGTTCCGCCCGTTGTATGTCACTTCCAGCGTTTCGGGGTTGTACCGGGAACCGTGGCAGGTGGGGCAGGGCCCGTAACTGCCCGGCAGGAAGAGCAGCTCGACGGCGACAAATCCTTCGCCCTGGCACGTCCCGCAGCGTCCGGCGGGAACGTTGAAAGAGAACCGCCCGGCATCGAATCCGCGCACCCGGGCAGCCTCGGTGGCGGCGTAGACCTTGCGCACGGAATCGAACAATCCGGTATAGGTGGCCGGATTGGACCGCGGGGTGCGGCCAATCGGTTTCTGGTCCACGCGCACCAGCCGGTCCACGCTGTCCAGCCCGGAGATGTCTTCGATAATCATTCGGTCGCCCGGTGCGACCTCCACATCCGCCTCGGTCGGCAATGAATCATTGCGGACATGCGCGCCGGCCACATTGGCCAATACCTGGCTGACCAGGGTGGACTTTCCCGAGCCCGACACACCGGTCACGACCGTCAGCACGCCAAGGGGGAAGTCGGCGTCGAGCGCGTGCAGGTTGTGGCGGGTGATACCCGACAGCCGCAACCAGCCCTCCGGCTGCCGGCCTGACCCGCCGGCCGTTTCCCAACGGTCCGCAGCCTGCCCGGGTTTTGCCGCCGGCAAACTCTTCCCCATCGAACCAGGAGAACCATGCTCACGGTCACCATCGAGCAGATACGGGCGGGTAACCGAAGCTGCGACCTGCCCCAACCCGGCAACGGGGCCGCTGTACAACGCCTCTCCGCCGGCTTCTCCGGCGGACGGTCCGACGTCGACCACCCAGTCCGCCCGCCGGACGATGTCCATATTGTGTTCAACCACGAAGACTGAGTTTCCGCCCGCCTTGAGCTCCTCCAGCACAGCCAGCAAGGGCTCGGCGTCGGCGGGATGGAGCCCCGCGGAAGGCTCATCGAGCACGTAGATGACGCCAAACAAGCCCGACCGTAATTGGGTGGCGATCCGCAGGCGCTGCATTTCGCCCGTCGACAGTGTCGGCGTCGGCCGCCCCAGGCTCAGGTAGCCCAGCCCAAGGTCGAGCAATACCTCGATCCGTTCCAGCAGGTCGCGGGCAAGCGTCACCGCCACTTCAGTACCCTCGCCGGAATCGGCCGACGACCGTGCGGTGCCGGCGTCGACACGTTCGGCCGTGGGCCGGAGGATTGCGGCCAGTTGAGCCATCGGCACGGCGTTGAGGCTGGCAATATTCCGCCCGGCAAAGGTGACAGTCAGCGCCTCCGCCTTCAATCCCGCGCCCTCACACACCGGGCACGGGCCGCTCTGCATGAAGCGCAACACCTTTTCACGCATGGTCGGGCTCTTCGATTCGGACAGCGTAGTCAGCACGTGGCGCTTGGCGCTGACGAACTTGCCGTTGTACGGCTTGCCGATCCGGTCACGCTGCGGAATAACGTGAACCACCGGCTGGTCGTCGGTGAAGAGGATCCAGTCGCGGCTGTGGCGCGGCAACTCCCGCCAGGGAATGTCGACGTCGTATCCCAGGGTGGCGGTGATGTCGCGCAGGCTCTTGCCCTGCCACGCGCCGGGCCATCCGGCAACCGCGCCATCGCGGATATTCAGCGAGGGGTCGGGAACCAGTAGTTCTTCGCTGGCCGTGTGGGCAGTGCCCAGGCCATGGCACTCCGTGCAGGCGCCCTCGGCGGTATTGGTCGAGAAGGCGTCCGATTCCAGGCGGTGGGCACCGGCCGGATACGTTCCCGCTCGGGAGAGCAGCATGCGCAGCGAATTGGACAGGGTCGTCAGGGTGCCCACCGTGGAGCGCGATCCCGGAGCGCTGCGCCGCTGTTGGAGTGCGACGGCGGGAGGCAGGCCGGTAATCTCTTCGACCCTCGGCGAGTGCCCCTGCTGGATCAGCCGGCGCGCATACGGGGCGACCGACTCCAGGAACCGGCGCTGGGCTTCGGCGAAGATCGTTCCGAACGCCAGCGAGGACTTGCCCGAGCCAGAGACGCCGGTGAAGGCCACGATGGAGTCCCGCGGGACGTCGACGTCGATGTTGGACAGGTTGTTCTCCCGGGCTCCGCGGACACGGACAAATCCGTCGCGGTGTTCGGGCGTCTCTTGTTCAGGCACCCGGCCGACTCTAGCCGTGATCGCCGGGGCGCAGAAAAGCGCAGTCATGTTCGGGCGGGGAGTAACTTCGCGGCTTCCAGGTACTAAGGCGCCGAAATCGGCGCTTTGTACTCCTCGGACGGACGCGCAGGCCCGGGTACGGCCGCGGGACCCGGCATCCGGCCGTACCCGGCACTCCCCTGCACTCGGTGGCAGGTAGGCCAGGTAAGCAAGGCCTTCCTTCGTTGAATCCTGCACCCGGCGAGGTATTATTTGTACAGATTCAAAATTTGGATCTTGTATAAACAGCTAAGGCTTACCTCACTTCGGAGCCTTGGCGCGGAAGGGAATCACCATGACTGCCACCGTTGATGTAAAACCTACTGAAACAGCTGCCGGTGTCGCCCAGTTGCTGGGTCCCGCCGTCGTCGAGCTGACCGCTCTGTCCGTGACCGGCAAGCAGGCCCACTGGCATGTGAAGGGGTCCAACTTTGTGCCGGTGCATGAGCTGCTCGACAGCATTGTCGACCATGCGCGCGACGCTGCGGACACGGCTGCCGAGCGGATCGTGGCCCTGGGCGCTCCGATCGACGCCACGCTGGCCGCCGTCGCCAAGCAGACCGAAACGCCGGCCTTCCCCACCGGCTTCATCACCGCCGACACCGCCATCGATGAAGTCGTCAAGCACATGGACGTCGTCCTCTCCAAGCTGCGGGACGCAGTTAAGCCACTCGGCGAGATCGACGATATGAGCCAGGACGTTGCCATCGAGATTGTCCGCGGGCTTGACAAGGACCGCTGGTTCCTGGATTCAAGCCGGACACTCTAAACAAGCTCGTCATGACGAATGATTCCGGTTCAGAAACGCCCGGGCAACCGCTCAGCGTCGATGAACTCAGCGACCGGCTGAGGAGCCGTGGCCTGCGGGTGACGGGTCCTCGGCTGGTTGTGTACAACACCCTGGCGAAGCAGGGCGGGCATCGGTCGGCCGATGAAGTTGCCGCGGCGATCACCGCTGCGGGACCCTCGTTGCCGCGCACCAGCGTCTACAACGCGCTGAAGGCATTGGTCGATGCCGGCTTGGCTGACGTGGTCGACGCCGGTCCGGGAACCACGCTTTATGAAGTGAGGGGCGAGTCCCATCACCACTTCATCTGCCGGCAATGCAACGCGTTGCTGGATGTGCCGACCGAGGAATCGGTCAATGGTTCGTTGTACTCCGAGCTACCGGGCGCGAGGGTTGAATCCGCGCAGGTGATCCTGCGGGGATTATGCCCGGACTGCGCGGCCCGTCCAACGGCGCGCGCCTGAAAACAGCGCGGCTGAACGGCCCGCCTGGCCTGGCCCGGCTCCCCCCGGCCCGCCGGATTGGCCTTGCTTACCCGGCCTGGCACTGCGGGCACCAAAACAGTTTGCGTCCGCCGGCGGCGGCCATCGCCACCGTTGTGCCGCAGACCCGGCACGGCAGTCCCGCACGGCGGTAGACGTAATGCGCGGCCTCAGGCGGGACGTCTGCCCCTTCGGGGCCATCGACGGTCGTCACGATGCGGCCGTGGCTCACGCCCCAGCTCATTGCCGCCACAATGTCGTCCCACAAGGCCAGCGTCTGCCCCTCGTCCAGTGACGTGCCGGGGACCCAAGGGTTCAGGCGTTGGCGGAACAGCACCTCAGCCCGGTAGACATTACCGACGCCGGCAATCAGGTTCTGGTTCATCAGCAGGGTCCCGACCGCACTGCCTTTCAACCTGATCCCGCGAGCGAACCCGTGGGGGTCTGCGTCCGGACGCAGCGGATCCGGCCCCAGCATTGAATACACGGCGCGGGACTCGTCGCCGGTGAGCACTTCGCACGCTGTGGGCCCGCGCAGGTCGGCCCAGCCATGCGCGGCCACCAGCCGGGCCCGCACCGCGCCGACCGGTTCAGGCGGACCTGTATAGCCGGCGTCCGCATCCGCGTCGTCGTTGGAGCCCAGCTCGCGTTCGCCGACCCGCCGTGGCGCCCCGATACTGGATGCGCCGCGAAAATGCCGGTCGCCGCCAAAATCCCAGGCGCCGTACAGCCCCAGGTGGACACGCATCACCAGTTCGTTGTCGAAGGTCAGGAACAGCTGCTTGCCGTACGCCTCGGCCCGGGAGAGGCGGTGATTGTCCAACAGGGAAGCGCCGGCGGCGAACCGCCCCTGCGGACTGCTCAGCCGCAACCGGTGACCGGCGAACACCGAATTGAACTGGCTGGCCAGCCGATGCAGAGAATGCCCCTCGGGCACCGCCTCAGTCCGTTTCCGGCAGCTCGAAGGTGCCGGTGGCCGGAGCCTGGCCGATGTCGGCGGGCAGTTGGCCCGTCGACTCGAAACGGCTGATCTGGTCGATCCGGCGCTGGTGCCGTTCCTCTGCGCTGAACGGCTCGGCGAGGAACGCGTCAATGATCGCCGTGGCTTCTTCGGCCGAATGCTGCCGCCCGCCGACAGCCACCACATTGGCGTTATTGTGCGCCCGCGCCAGTGCGGCAGTCTCGTGGTTCCACGCCAGCGCCGCGCGCACACCTGTCACCTTGTTGGC
This sequence comes from Arthrobacter castelli DSM 16402, assembly GCF_000430705.1. Classification (GTDB taxonomy): domain Bacteria; phylum Actinomycetota; class Actinomycetes; order Actinomycetales; family Micrococcaceae; genus Arthrobacter_C; species Arthrobacter_C castelli. The sequence continues at coordinate 55,830 of NZ_AUMN01000024.1, read as the reverse complement.
GGCGATCTGCTCCCCGTTGCCGGATCCGCCGAGCACGACGCCGAGTGTTTCGGTGCCCGCGGCTTCATCGGTGACGACGGCCTGGGCAGCGCGGATGCAGAACTCGGGATAGTCGTCCTGCGCATCGTAGGTTGCCGGGCCGTGGTCGACGACGTCGTGGCCGGCCGGCGTCAGGTGCTGTTTCAGATGGGCACTGAGCTCCATGCCCGCATGGTCGGTGGCGATGTGTACACGCATGGGATGTCCGTTCTGGCCGGGTTTGCCCGCCGGGGTCGCTGGTGGGTTCGCAGGTGGGGTCGCTGACGCAGGGTCTGCAGCCCAGCTTATCGTCCGGCGGCGTAGCCTTGCGCGCCGCGGGGGTTGGCCGCCGCGTAGTAGCTGCCGTCGTCGTTGATCCCGACGACGCACAGCCGCCCCAGCGACCAGTCTCCCGCCCTGGTCACCCGGTGCCCGCGCCGTTCCAGCCCGGCGATGACCTCGGCACCGATGCGATCCTCGACGACTGCGCCACCCGGTTCCCAGGTCCGGGGCCAGAAGGAGCCGGCCAGCGACGTGGTGTGCAGCGCCGGCGCGTCGATAGCCTGCTGGGGCGTGTATCTGCCGACGAGGGTGCGCAACAGATACAGCAGCTGCCACTGTTCCTGCTGGTCTCCACCCGGCGAACCCAACGCCGCAACGGCTCGGCCGCCGGAGAGCACCATGGTCGGCGTCAGTGTGGTGCGCGGCCGCCGACCGGGGCGCAGCGCCGACGGGGCAGCCGGGTCCAGCCAGTTCATTTGCAGCCGGGTGCCGAGGCAGAAGCCCAGCTCCTCGATGGCCGGCGACGACTGCAGCCATCCGCCCGACGGCGTGGCGGCCACCATCGTGCCCCATTGATCGACCACGTCGATGTGGCACGTATCGCCGCGCGTGTCCCCGCCGCGGCTGACAGTTGGTTCGCCTGCCGCACCTGCCGGTGCGGAGCCGGCGGAGGCCGCCTGCCACTGCTGCTCGGTCAGCAGCGGGGGCCGGTACGCAGCGAAGCCCTCGACGACGCCGGGGCGGAACTCGGCCGAGGCCGAGGAACCGATCTGTGCCCGGCGTTCGTCCGCATACTCCCGGGACAGCAAGGTATCGAGCGGGACCGCCGGGGCGCCCCCGCCGTCGTCCGGCCCGCCGTCGTCCGCGTCGCCATAGTAGGCGTCGCGGTCGGCCATCGCCAGTTTCAGCGCCTCCAGCACGTGGTGCGCGCCGCGGGCGGTGGACGGGTCAATATCGGCATCGTCGAACCCGTCCAGGATAGCCAGCGTCTGCAGCAAGACCGGGCCCTGTCCCCACGGCCCGGACTTTGCCACGGTGACGCCGCGGAAATCGATACTGACCACCGGTTCGAACCGTGCCAAAGTGCCGTCGAAGTCAGATTGGCGGATCACACCTGCATGGTCGGTGCCGGTGGAATGGCGATGCGGCTGCCGAAGAAACTCCTCGGCAGCCCGGCCGACGACGTCGCGCCATTCGGCCCGCGCCGCCTCGATCCTCGCCTTCCGGTCCGCCGCGCCAGTGCCGGCGGCCACCAGTCGCTCCAAGGTTGCCGCATAGGCGGGATTGGTGATCAGCTCGTGTTCGGCCGGCGCCCGGCCCTCAGGCATCCACAGCCGTGCCGACGTCGGCCAGTGCTTTTCGAAGAGTTCTGACACGGTGCTAATGACCGAACCAACGCGACCGACCACAGGATGTCCGTGGCGTGCATAATCGATGGCGCAGGCCAGCACATCGGCCAACTCCCAGCTCCCCCGCTCGGACAGCAGCAGCAACCAGGCGTCCACGGCTGCGGGGACCGCCGCTGCCAGTCCGCCGGCGCCGGGAATCATGGCCAGTGACTGGCCCTCAAAGTGTTCAATGGTGGCTTCCGCCGGTGCGGCTCCCTGTCCGGCCAGCACCTCCGGGGCCTGGCCAGGGGCGGCAACGATCGCGGTCATGTCACCGCCGGGGCCATTGAGATGCGGCTCCACCACGTGCAGCACAAAGCCGCCGGCCACGGCCGCGTCGCAGGCATTGCCGCCCCGCTCCAGCACTGACTGTGCGGCCGCCGTGGCGAGCCAGTGGGTCGAGGACGTCATACCGAAGGTGCCACGGAGAGTGGGCCGAGTGGTGAAAGCAGCTGGCGAAGTGAACGATTCAGTCATTTTGGTAGCCTAACCCCGGTACAGGTGAAGATCGGGGCACCGGGGGGAACTTCGAACTTGGCATTCCAAGGCTGAGTGAGAGAATAGCTAAATCTGTCTTATTGGGGCCCATGGCGTGGCCGAACGTGACGACACTGGAGGCACTACCTTGCCAGGTATGAACTTGACCCGTGATGAAGCCCGCGGGCGTGCTGAATTGCTCGATATCGAGTCGTACCACGTAACTCTCGATTTGAGGCGTCCGCAGCGAACCTTCGGCTCGACGACGGTCGTGAGGTTCCGGGCGAAGGCAGGGACGTCCACGTTCATCGACGCCATCACGGACACCGTGCACGAGGTGGTGCTGAACGGCCGGCCGCTGGACCCTGGTGAGGTCTCCGACGACGTCCGCATTCAGTTGCCCGACCTCGAGGCCGTCAACGAACTGCGCATCGTCTCCGACGCTACGTACATGAACACAGGTGAAGGGCTGCACAAGTTCGTGGACCCGGTCGACAACGAGGTCTATCTGTACAGCCAGTTCGAAGTGCCTGATTCCCGCCGGATGTTCGCCGTCTTTGAGCAGCCGGACCTCAAGGCCAGTTTCACCTTCACCGTCACCGCTCCGGCCCACTGGACAGTGGTTTCCAATTCTGCCACTCCCCGCCCCCACCCCGCCGACGACGGCAATTGCATCTGGGAATTCCCGCCGACTGAATCGATTTCGTCCTACATCACCGCCCTGATCGCCGGCCCGTACGACTCCGTGACGAGCGAATTGACCAGCTGCGACGGGCGGACGATTGAACTGGGGGTGTACGCCCGCCAATCCTTGATGCAGTACCTGGACGCCGGGAACATCTTCGAACTGACGCGCCAAGGCTTTGAATTCTACGAGCATCACTTCGGTACGCCGTATCCATTCGCCAAGTACGACCAATTGTTCGTTCCCGAATTCAACGCCGGCGCAATGGAAAATGCCGGCGCCGTGACCCTGCTGGAGAACTACATTTTCCGGTCCAAGGTCACCGACGCCATGGTCGAGCGCCGCGCCATCACCATCCTGCACGAACTGGCACATATGTGGTTCGGCGACTTGGTCACCATGCGGTGGTGGAACGACCTGTGGCTCAACGAATCGTTCGCCGAATTCATGTCCACCCTCGCGGCATCCGAGAACACGGAGTGGAAGCAGGCCTGGACAACCTTCGCCTCGTTGGAGAAGTCCTGGGCCTACCGCCAGGACCAACTTCCGACCACACACCCCATCGTTGCTCCAATCAATGACCTGGAAGACGTGCAGGTCAATTTCGATGGCATCACCTATGCCAAGGGTGCTTCGGTGCTGAAGCAACTGGTGGCCTGGGTGGGCCGCGATGAATTCATGGAAGGCGTGCGCCGCTACTTCGCCAAGCATGCCTGGCGGAACACCGAGCTGAAGGACTTGCTGGCGGAACTGGAAGAATCCAGCGGACGCGACCTGTCACTGTGGTCGGCCCACTGGCTGGAGACAGCCGGCGTGAACACCCTCCGGCCCGAGATAGAGACCGACGGCGGTGAGATCATAACGTCCTTCACCGTGGTGCAGTCCGCTCCGGATGACTACCCGAGCATCCGGCCGCACCGGATGGCCATCGGCTTCTATGATCTCGACGTCGCCCAGGACGGCACCGGGACCGGCAAATTGGTGCGCAATCACCGGCTGGAGCTGGACATTTCATCCGATCGCACAACGGTTCCCGAACTGGTCGGCTTGGAATGCCCGGACCTCGTGCTGCTCAACGACGATGACCTCGCCTACGCCAAGGTGCGGCTGGATGACTCGTCCCTGGAGACAGCCAAGCACCATTTGAAGGACTTCGCCGATTCGCTGCCGCGAACCCTGGTCTGGGGATCTGCCTGGGACGCCGCCCGCGACGGAGAGACCCCGGCACGCAGGTATGTCGACCTGGTGCTGAACAATATCGCCCACGAGTCGGACTCTTCAGTGGTGCTGGTGCTGCTGCGGCAGCTGACCAGCGCGCTGAACTACTATGTACACCCGGGCGTACGCCGGCAGACCATCGAGTCGGCGGCCGACTCGCTGTGGCGTTTGGCCCGCGACGCCGGGGCCGGCTCGGACTCTCAGTTGCAGTTCACCAAGGCCTTCGCATCGCTGGCCCGCACGGCCGGACAACTGGACCGGGCGGCGGGCCTGCTGGATGGGTCTGTGACTCTTGACGGGCTCGACGTCGACACGGACTTGCGCTGGGAGCTGCTCACCGCGCTGGTGGCCGGCGCACGTGCCGATGAGTCCGCCATCGATCATGAACTGACCCGGGACAACACCTCCAGCGGCCAGCGCGCGGCGGCGCTGGCGAGGGCGGCCATCCCGACGCCCGAGGCGAAGGAAGCGGTGTGGCACTCCGTTGTCGTCAAGGATGACAATTCCAATGCGGTGCAACAGGCCCGGATCGCCGGATTCAACAGGGTCCATGACACGTCGCTGCTTGAGCCTTTCGTGGACAAATATTTCGACGCCGTACCGGGCATCGTCGATACCCGCACTCATGAACTGTCGCAGCAGATCGTCGTCGGCCTCTTCCCTGCCCAGTTGGCCACCCGCCGCACGCTGGAGCAGACGGATGCCTTCCTGGAATCCCTCCCCGCCGGCTCCAATTCGTTGCGCCGACTGACGCTGGAGAACCGGGACAATATTGCCCGCGCTCTGAAGGCCCAGCAGAGAGACAAGTAACAGTGCCGGCACGCCGGCCCGAGGGCCGCACCCGCTTCGGACCGGCGGCGGACAAGCATCAGGAGGTGGACAATGGTACGCACGGCGTCGCTGGTCGAGCACCACTATGACGTGACAGTAACGTGGACCGGCAACCTTGGTGAAGGAACCACCGGATACCGCAAGTACAGCCGGAACCACGAGGTCGAAGCACCGGGCCTGCCCAAGCTGTTCGGATCAGCCGACCGTACCTTCCATGGCGATGAGGGCCGGTGGAACCCCGAGCAACTGCTGCTCACTGCGTTGACTCAGTGCCACATGCTGTCCTACTTCCATGTGGCTTCGGCGGCCGGCGTCGTGGTCACCGGCTACACCGATCACGCGTCGGGGACCTTGAAACTGAACCGGGACGGCAGCGGCGAATTCGTACATGCCACGCTTCATCCACAGGTGGTGGTGGCCTCTCGTGACCATGCCGAATTGGCCAAAACGCTGCACCGCGACGCGGCCGGTGCCTGCTTTATCCGCCGGTCGGTGAATTTTCCCGTCCACCACGAGCCCGGGATCGTCGTCGCAGCCTGACCAGCATCGCGGGCCACCGGGCGACCCGGCGCTGGTGCACGGCGTAAGGTGGAGACAGTTCCCCTCCCTCACCCGGAAGGCTTTTTAATGAACGAACAGCACGACACCGGCGGCAGCCCGCCGGCAGCCGGGCCCGCCCACCTCGGACAGCCCGTGGCGAACCTGCGTCCGGTCGGGACGCATTTCGACCAGCCCTCATACACCGAGAACTTTTATTCCGCGGTCGGCGGACATCCGACATTCCAAAAGCTGGTGGACGTCTTCTATGAGGCCGTGGCCGACGACGAGCTGCTCAGGCCGATGTACCCGGAGGAAGACCTCGGGCCGGCGAAGGAACGGCTGCGGATGTTCCTGGAGCAGTATTGGGGTGGCCCTAAGACGTATGGCGAGACGCGCGGCCATCCGCGGCTGAGGATGCGGCATATGCCATTCGAAGTCACTCCACAGGCGCGCGACCGGTGGCTGCTGCATATGCGGCACGCCGTTGAGTCGCTCCAATTGTCGCCGCTGCACGAGTCGACCCTGTGGGACTATCTCGAACGCGCGGCGCATTCCATGGTCAACAGCGCCTGACGCCTCCCCGCGCCTTATAGGGCACCGGCAATAAGGCACCGGCTATAGCGACACCGCCGGACGAATCAGCACATGCCCGCGTTCACTGCTCAACCGCATCCAACGGTGATGCCCGTAGACGGCCACTTGTCCTTCGGGAGTCAGGAACCCCAGCCCGTACGCGGCGAACGCCGCTCCGGCCGGAACCTGCGTGCCCTCGATCGGCCGGCCCCAGACCGCGTTGCGGGCATTATTGACGATCAACGTTCCGGGATTGGCCGGAACGATTTCGGCCACCTCACGTACACCGGCCTTGGCGGTATCCATCAGGTGTTCGCCGGATAAGGTTCCCTGCCGGCTCCACCCGGACCGGTCCGGTGAGATTCCCGACCAGCTGTGGCTGACAGTCATCGGGGGGATCTGCAGGGCGGTCTCGGCGTCGCGCATCCGGGCCAGCCGGTCGGACACCGCCGACAGCGGCACCGTGGTGTCGAGTTCGGCCGGCGCGGCCAAGTTCATAGTCCGCAAGCCGAGGATGGTGGGCGTCGATTCGCCCAGCCCCTTGGGCTGCATCACGCAGACATATGCTGCCAGCACGGTTCCGGAGGCCTGCAGCCGGACGCCGCCGTCGTCAATCGCCCTGGCCAATGACACGAAGGTGCGCAGATCCGCTGTGACCTGCTCATCGGCCAGTTGAAGCTGCTTCGAATCCTCACGCATTACGGGGCTTAGGGCGACGGCGGAACTCGACCGGCGCGCCTGACCACTCCTGGAGTGCGTGATGCTGCGCCTGAGTTAACTCGATGGGCTTATCGGTGGCCTTATTCATCAGCACCATGCCGGACGTGGCCTGTGCATAGATCTTCGCCCCATCCTGTTCGGCCACCGCGTAGCCGAACTCGAAGCTCGACTTGCCCACCGACGTCACCCAGATGTTGACGTATACCGGCACCGGCCGGAAATTCAGCGGCTGCAGGTATTCGATTTCATGGCGGCCGACCAGGGCGAAGTTGTCCTTGCCCACCAGGTCATGGAAGGTGTCTTCCTCCGCTGCTCCGGCGCCGGCTGCAGACCCCAGGGAGCGGTGGATCAATTGCACGCGTGCATCCTGCAGATACGTCAGGAACGTGACGTTGTTGACATGGCCGTATGAGTCGATGTCGTCGAACCGGATCTGCACGGGAAACTGCAGCCCGGCCTGATGCTTGGAATCCATCCATCAATACTCTCAAACCCTGCGATGGACTACGAACCGCCGGTGCCGGCGCAAAGTTGAGGCCGCATACTCTCCGGCTCTAAAGTCGAGGTACCCGTGTCCATGGCACACCGATCGATGGCGAGGAGCGCCCCTTGACGGAGACGACGAACGAAGCGACGCAGAAGCAGGAGCCCACCCAGGCACTGATCGACCTGCTCAGCCTCAGCGACGCCGATGGAGCGCACACCGATGAGGACATATTTGTCGGTGTGTCCCTCCCGCAGCCGCGCCAGCGGGTATACGGCGGCCAAGTGCTCGCGCAGTCGGTGGCAGCGGCCATCCGGACCGTGGATCCGGACCGGCCGGTACATTCGATGCACGGCTACTTCCTCCGCCCCGGCGACGCCAACCAGCCCATCACCTTCGGCGTGCAGCGCCTGCGCGACGGCAGGTCGTTCTCCGCCCGCCGGGCGCATGCGTATCAGAACGGCGTGCCCATTCTGTCCATGATTGCCTCCTTCCAGGTCCCGGATGAGGGCCTCGATCACCAGGACCCGGTGCCCGAAGACGTGCCGGACCCGGAGTCCATCGCCAGCACCGCCGAGCTGCTTGGCTCGTTTGACCATCCGGTGGCCCGGCATTGGGCCTATGAGCGGCCCTTCGACGTGCGTCACATCGACTCCAGCATCTATATCGAGGTCGATGGGGAACGGACCGCGCACAATGCGGTGTGGATGAAGACGCTCGGCCCGCTTCCCGACGACGCGAATCTGCACCGGGCGGCGCTGGCCTATGCCAGCGATTACACACTGTTGGAGCCGGTGCTGCGCCGGCACGGGCTGAGCTGGGTGACCGGCGGGATGAGCGTGGCGTCGTTGGACCATGCCATGTGGTGGCACCGTGCGACGCGCGCGGACGAGTGGCTGCTTTACGTGCAGGACTCCCCCAGCGCCTCCGGCTCACGCGGGTTGTCGTTTGGCCGCATCTTCAACAGGTCGGGTGAGCTGGTCGCATCCGTGGCGCAGGAGGGCATGATCCGCGTGCCCACGGAGTAGGACACCACCGTGATACACCAAAGGCAGGTGCCGGCGACCGTTGGGCGCCGGCACCTGCCTTTGATGAAGCCGGTTCTCAGCCGCGTGTCAGGCGGCGGTGGGTCACCCTGTGGGGCTTGGCGGCCTCGGCGCCGAGCCGCTCCACCTTGTTTTGCTCGTACGCCTCAAAGTTGCCCTCGAACCAGTACCAGCTGCCGGGGTTCTCGTCGGTGCCTTCCCACGCCAGGATATGGGTGACGACACGGTCCAGGAACCACCGGTCGTGGGAGGTGACAACGGCACAGCCGGGGAATTCGAGCAGCGCGTTTTCCAGGCTGCCCAGTGTTTCCACGTCCAGGTCGTTGGTGGGCTCATCGAGCAGCAGCAGATTGCCTCCCTGCTTCAGCGTCAGCGCCAGGTTCAATCTGTTGCGCTCACCGCCGGAGAGGATTCCTGCCTTCTTCTGCTGGTCCGGGCCCTTGAATCCGAAGGCCGATACGTAAGCGCGGGACGGCATTTCGACCTTGCCGACCTGAATGTAGTCGTGGCCGCCGGAGACAACTTCCCACAGGTTCTTTTCCGGGTCGATGGCGCTGCGGGACTGGTCGACGTAGGCGATGTCGACCGATTCACCGATCTTAAGTTCACCGCCGTCGAGCTCCTCACGGCCGACGATGGTATTGAACAGCGTGGTCTTGCCGACGCCGTTGGGGCCAATCACACCCACGATGCCGTTTCGTGGCAGGGAGAAACTGAGCCCGTCGATCAGCACACGGTCGCCGAAGCCCTTTTCGATATCCTTGGCTTCGATCACCTGCGTGCCCAGGCGGGGTCCCGGCGGAATCTGGATCTCCTCGAAGTCCAGCTTCCTGGTGCGCTCGGCCTCGGCGGCCATCTCCTCGTAGCGTCCCAGACGGGCTTTCGATTTCGTCTGCCGGCCCTTGGCGTTGGACCGCACCCATTCGAGTTCATCGGCAAGACGCTTGGCCATCTTGGCGTCCTTCTTGCCTTGGACTTCCATCCGGGCGCGCTTCTTATCCAGGTAGGTCGAGTAGTTGCCCTCGTACGGGTACAGCTGGCCGCGGTCGACTTCGGCGATCCATTCAGCCACGTGGTCCAGGAAGTACCGGTCGTGAGTGACAGCCAGCACCGCGCCGGCGTAGGTGGACAGGTGCTGCTCAAGCCACAGCACGCTCTCGGCATCCAGGTGGTTGGTCGGCTCATCGAGGAGCAGCAGGTCAGGCTTCTGCAGCAGCAATTTACACAAGGCAACCCTGCGGCGTTCACCACCGGAGAGCACCGATACGTCGGCCTCCGGCGGCGGACACCGCAAGGCGTCCATCGCCTGTTCGAGGTGCGAATCGAGGTCCCACGCATCGGCGGCATCGATGGCTTCCTGAAGCTTGCCCATCTCATCGAGCAGCTTGTCGTAATCCGCGTCCGGGCTGGCCATCTCCTCGGAAATCTGGTTGAAACGGTCCAGCTTGGCCTTGATCTCGCCAACGCCTTCTTCAACGTTGCCCAGCACCGTCTTGTCTTCATTGAGCGGCGGCTCCTGGAGCAGGATGCCGACAGTGTAGCCGGGGCTGAGCCGGGCCTCACCATTGGATGGAGTGTCAAGCCCGGCCATGATCTTCAAGATGGTGGACTTACCCGCACCGTTAGGGCCGACGACGCCGATCTTCGCGCCCGGGTAAAAGGACATGCTTACGTCGTCGAGGATAACTTTGTCGCCAACAGCCTTGCGGGCCTTGGTCATTGTGTAGATAAATTCCGCCATGCCTCAAGGCTAATCGTTCGGCGCGCCGAACTCACATTCAGCGTTGATCGCCCACGAAGCAATGGCCGCTGGCAAGCACCGGCAGCACCGCCACCGACAACTTGTCGCCGCGGACCTGGCCGACGAGGCAGTCGCCACCGAAACGCACGGCAGCCTCCATCGCTTCAACCTCAAGACCTGTGGGAGTCTGACCAATCGATACTTCCACCTCGTCAAAGCCGGCCGACTTGAGGGCCGAAGCGATCTGCTTCCGTGAAGGGTCGGTGTCACCGGCGAGTATCCCTTCCAGCGCCGTGGTGAACCGGTCGCGTGCCCGGCCAGCTTCCTTGGGCTTCCCGGTCCCCTTGGTGCCACTGATGCCCCTGGAGTCGCCGTTTCCCGCCTCTGGCTGCTGCCCGGCTGCTGCCCGGGACGCAGCGGTCACGGGTCGATCGGGTCGCTCACCGGCCACCCCGGTTCCGCTGCCGCAGGCACTGAGCGCAAGGACAATCACGCACCAGAGCACCAGCTGTGTGCGGCGGCGCGCGCGGATTCCGGGTCCCTGGCGGCCGGCTGAGGTAATCACACCGTCACTCTATCGACAGGCAGCCCCTTGCGTGGACTTCCGCCACCCGCCTTGGAGAGCCGCCCGTCATGCCGCCTGTACAGTGTCCCCGGCTTCGTCCGGTGTTTCGGAGGGGGATTCCTCGTCCAATGCACTGACCTCCGGCTGCCATGCTGCATCCGCTCCGGCCTCTTCCGGTTCCTCCGTCTCGGGGATCTCCCCTGTCTCGGTGTTTACCCAGGAAGGGGAGGTTTCAGTGCCAAGCTCCGGTGCTTGGACGGCCACCCACGGGATGGGCGCATCCTTGCTGTTCCGCTGGTATTCGGAGATGCCCCAGCCCAAGTCGTGTCCCACCGTCTCTGCATCGATACCAATGTTGGTTGCGGGCGTCCCGTCGGGCCGTGTCGAGGGCCAAATCCGCAATCGGCCGTGAACGACAACCTTCTGGCCCTTGCGCAAGCTGTGGGCTACGTTTCGTGCCAATCCCCGGAATCCGGAGACGGAGAACCAATTCGTCTCCCCGTCTTCCCACGTGTTCTGCTGGCGGTTGAACCGTCGGTCAGTCGAACCCAACCGGAAGGTTGCCAGCTCATCTCCCGCCTGCGTTTCATGCCTGCGCACATCGGATGCGACGAATCCCCTCACTGTTACGGTGATGCTCATCTCAAGTCTCCTTTTCCCTCTGGCAGCAACCGCTGCAGGAACCAGCTTCGACGGAAGCTGGGGCACAGGAAAGGTCCGATCGGCCCTATGTGCACAACGCGGCGCAGCGCGCACCATGTGGAGGCCGAGTCAGTGACAGGATTGATAGAGTATTGGAGGATCCGCCGCCGGTGTGCCGGGACGGAAGCCGTGCGCCTCGGTAGCTCAGCGGATAGAGCAGGAGCCTTCTAATCTCTTGGTCGTGGGTTCGATTCCCGCCCGGGGCACTGGTTGAGCAATACTGACTGTAAGAGTGCACTCGAATCAGGAGCGTGAATTCAATGCAGGCGTGGACACGGATGGCCGACTGGATCCTCATCACAGGAGGGTTCATCGCGGCATTCAGCCCGTCTATGGTTCAGACCACGCCTGCCTCAGCCGGCGCGCTGGCCCTGGTGGGCGGCGTGCTTGCGCTGGCCGGGGTCATCAATCTGGCGGCCCCCAAGGTTTTCTCCGTCTTCTGGGTCGCCGGGCTGGCGGGCTTGCTGCTGTTCCTCGCACCCTGGGGGCTGGACATGATGGACAACCCCGGCGGTGCGTTCGTGGCCTGGGTCATCGGCGGCATCTCATGCGTGGTCGGCATCGGAGCCGCGGTGCGGGGACCGAAGAGCCGCAGCGGCTCGGAGGGGCCCGCAAAGACCGTCTAAGCAGGCAGCGCCTCAATTCCGGGTCCCCTGCCGCGCTGATTCCACGTCGTCGTAGACCAACCCGCCGTCGGCGGTACGGACGCCGGCGGTTGGCTGATGGCCGGTGCTTCTGCCTTGCGGCATGAGGTGGCGCACCTCAAAGCCATTCACCAGCACGCAGTGGTCGGCAATGAGGCGGCGATGGCACCGCCACCATACGGTCTCGCTGCACATGATCCCGGTGGGAGCGCCCATAGCCTGTTCCAACAGTTCGTCAAGCCCGTGCAGGAACTGTTCCGTTCTCATATGGCCCGCGTAGGCCTTGAAGGATTCGTTGCGCAAGGCAACGTCCGGTGAATCGGGCTCAAGCTTCCGGAATCCGCCCAGCCGCTTGTCCCAGCGATAGCCGACGCCGGCCTCTGGAAGCCATTGCTGCAGGCTGTCTTTGCCGAAGTGCGGGTGTTTCCTGCTGCCGGGCCCGATACGCACATCGACGAGTTGTTCCACGCCGGCCCATTTCAGTCTCTCGACAAACTGCTGCCCTTCGGCGGACCCGTGCCCGACTGTGTAAAGACGATGCTGCGCCATGCCAACACAATATCGGTTCGACGTGAGCGCCACATGTCAGTGCCCCATCGCGCGGCCCTGCTCACAGCGCGTTGTCGACCGTTGCGAAGCCCGCGTCGATGCGCTGCCTGAAGAGAATGTTCCTGCCCCCGGCGAGGATGAACAGCTCCCTCGGCTCTGCAGGGGCCTCAGGAACCAGCTGGTCGCGGGGCAGGTCGAACCGCACATCGAGCCTGCCATCCTCACGATGAACGATCTGTCCGGATACGGTTTGGGTCGGGCCCCTATGACGCGGCAGTATTTGCAAGCGCAGCATCAACTCGTCCTTGGCAGGCGGACCCGCGTTCTGCTTCCAGGTAAACGATGCGACGATATGCGCCACACCGTCGGCGCCCGCCGTCGTGCTCAGGATCTTCACGGCTGTGTTGGCCAGCGCCAGTCGTCCCGGCCGCTGTGTCCAGGCGCGATCAACAATGGAACCGAAGCGCTTCAACACTTGGCTGTAGCTATACCGTTCGCTGGCCGCCCAAGCCGATTTGCTCATCCGCCGGGCAAGGGCGTCGTCAGAGCACAGTGCGCTCACGTGTTCCGCCGCCGTCTGCACGTCTGCTTCGTCGACGAGGAATCCATTCTCCCCATCAGAGATCACGTCATCGGGACCGTACCGAACGTTAAAAGCAACAGGCGGGCAGCCCTGTCCCTGGCTCTCCAGCAAGACAAGTGGTTGGCCCTCTTTTCGGCTGGTCAGTAACGAAAATGTGGCGGTGCTGAATTGCCCGGAGGCATCGGGAGCATGGCCGTGCAATTGAATATTGTCCTGCAAACCCAGCTCCGCGATCCGACCCTCAATGTCCTGGCGTTGCTTGCCTCTGCCGTAAATATCCAGGCGAATGGCCGGAACCGAGCGCCGGACGATGTCGATGATGTCGATCGCCGCAAACACGTTCTTGGCGTCCTCCAGCCGGCACAGCATGACCCCGCGAGCTGGCACGCGACGGGAAAATGGGGGAAACTCATCAGCTCGCGGCGCCGGGTTGGAAAGCACAAACAGATTATTGGCGCTGCCGAATCTGTCAACGAAATCCTGCCGGTGGCGCTCGGTCAGGAACAAGATTCCATCCCAGCGCTGTGACTGTAACACCACGTCCCGTCGTCCCCCGCCGAGCCGCCCACGCAGCGGCTCTCCTCCCCCGGCCACGTGGCTGTTGTGCATCACCGCCATCTTCATCACATGCTTGGCGCGGATTCGGCCGGTGAACTGTGTCGTTTGAACACTGTCTGCCACAAAGACGGATGGCTCACCTTCGGTTTGCTCAACCATCCAAAAGCGGAACAGGTCCTCCCGGCTTTTGAACACTCGGACAGTCGCGCCGGACCGGGTCATCAAACGGAGCTCACGGTGCTGTTCCCCGTTGTCATCGTATTCAGTGGTTTCGGTCAGGAATATACTTTCGTCCGGCCGCCAGTACTCGCGGCGGTACTCCCTTTCGCCATCGAGGCTGCGAATGATCCGGCAAAAGACGCCTCCGTCGCCATCTCGAACGGTTTGTGCCTGAATGTCCTGCTGCGGTATCTCAAGCTTCCGGCCGCCCTCGTCGGGTGCTGGAGCGCGGCCATCCAAGTCAGCGGCCCGGTAGTAATGGTAGAGGTTCCTGATCTCCATGCCATCAACCAAGTGGCCTGACTGGTGCAGGGACCCGAGGATCTCGCTGTAGTCCGGTTGAAAATCGAACGTGAGCACGGGAGCGTGAGTCCCGGAGAATTGCCGCATCGTGCGGGCACGGGTCAAACACATGGAGGTCATTCCGCCGAATTCCCCTCCGACGCCCCACGTGACCATGAAATACCGGAACGAGGGCATCTTTACGCTGTCTGGCACACCGAAATCCTTGCTGCTGGGGGTCTATACTTCAAGCATCCGCTTGACTCTCCATCCTGAAAGTCTGCCACGGGGTCGACCCTGCCTCCAGCAGGTGGTCCGCCGTCAGCCCTCTCGATACCTCGGGCGATCACGAGAAAGTGATTGGGCAATCTATTCACCATAAGCCGCCTGTTGGAGCCTGTCATGGCGAGATGCTGAGGTACAGTATTCCGATGGCAGACCGAGTCTATATCCATATTGGGGCACCCAAGTCGGGTACAACGTTCCTGCAAACACTGCTGTGGGCCAACCAGGAAAACCTGGCCGCTTCAGGCGTCCTGCTGCCCGGTACAAAGAAGTTCGATCACAACCACATAGCGACGTTTGCCCGTAGCGATCGGCCGCCCGCCGCCGTGCTAAAAACGTGGCGGCGCCTTGAGGCACAAATCAGAGAATGGGCCGGGCCGGTGGTGCTGAGCAACGAGTGGTTCACATTGGCTTCGCCGACCCAAATACAACGCCTGGTTGACGTATTAAGCCCTGCGGAGGTTCATGTCATTTTCACCGCACGGAACCTGGTTAACACGGTGCCGGCTGCTTGGCAGGAAACCCTGAAGCTGGGATTCACCATTGGACTCGACGACTTCGTCAAAGACCTGGATGAACCCGGCACCAACCCGCGATGGTGGTGGGGAACCCTCGACCCGGCGGTGGTGCTGGCCGACTGGACAACGGCAGTACCGGCAGACCGGATCCAGATAGTCACCGTCCCGCCGAAGAGCGCCGGCCCTGATGCCCTCTGGAACCGTTTTGCCGCTGCGTGCAATATTGATCCCGCCATGTGCAGCACCAACGGCGCCTCGGCCAACGAATCTGTCGGCGCGGAAAGTGCCCGCCTTCTTCAGTTGATTGGCCCCGAACTCAGAGAGGCTGTCAATGCAGACGACGGCCCATGGACCGTGCCCTATCGTTGGATCCGCAGCTTTCTCTCCCATTCAATACTGGCGCCCCTCGGCGGAAGCAGGATAGGACTGCGCGATGCCGACGTCTCCGCTATAAGGTCAAGGTCGGACCACTCGGTGGCGGCCATAAAACGTGCGGGGTTCGGAGTCAAGGGCGACCTTGAAGAACTCCGCTTTGGAGGATTGGATGGTGCCGTCCATCCCGACGATGTGCCCGAGAGCGACGTCCTTGGAACCGCTTTGAAAGTCGTCCCGCCCCTCCTCCACCGGGCGAAGGTGGAGTCGTCAAAGCTTCAAAAGGCCAGGCAACGAATAGGGGAGCTGGAAGAGGAGATCCGGCGGCTTAACGGGCGCAATATCTCCAGCGGTCCTACTGGTCCCGTCCGCAAACAGACGCTGCTGACATCGCCACGAAGTAAAGTTCGCCACTTCACCGCATGGCTGAGACGTTCAGACCATAGAAGGGAGTAGCGTCGCCTTTATCCTGGGACACCAGGCACGCACCTGCACGGGGACTTCGACAAGGGGGAACTATGAAGAAATGGATCGGCCGGCAGCTCCATACAGCAATCACGTCGCCGAAAGGCGTAGCCACCCGTCACTGGTTAGGGCTCCGAAGCGTCTTGCGCTCCAACCACGAATTACACGGTGTACCCGTGCCAGCAGAGATAGTCGTCTACTTTGGTGACGTCACGACCAAACTCTACCAACTCGAACAATGGTTGCCGGTATTGGAGCAGCTGAACCGGGAGCATAAAGTCTTGCTGCTATTCCGAAAAGTCGGAACGCTTCGGGAGGTCAAGAAGAAAACATCCCTCCCCATGATTTTTGTTCGTCGGTTTGAGGATGTGATGGATCTTTATGACACCAATGATTACCGACTGGGCATCTATGTGAATAATGGCGTCACCAATTTCCAGTCACTCACTTTCAGCCGCATGGTGCATGTTCATGTCAATCATGGAGAAAGCGACAAACTGTCGATGGTCTCGAACCAGGCAAAAGCCTACGATAAAGTGTTCATAGCCGGACCGGCGGCGATGGAGAGGCACCGTTCAGTTCTACTGGATTTCGACGAATCCAAGCTGGCAATGGTAGGCCGTCCGCAGCTCGACCTGGATTTCCCCCGCGAATTGGCCGAAGAGGACATGCGAACCGTCATGTACGCGCCGACGTGGGAGGGCGAGAACGAATCGAATAACTATACGTCGCTGGATCTCTATGGCCGGGAAATTGTCGATGCCTTGCTGCGCCTTCCCGATACGCGCGTAGTCTACAAACCCCACCCCCGGATCGCCACGAGCCGCAATCCGGAAATCTCCGGGGCGCATTTCGACATCGTCCAAGCTATAGAACAGGCGAATATCGGCCGCAGTATCCCTCACATAGTTTCCACCGCGGGAAACATCCTGGCAATGTTCAACGACGTGGAGACGCTCGTCACAGATGTGTCGAGTGTGGGGTTGGACTTCCTGTATCTCCACCCTGATAAGCCGCTGGTATTGAGCGACCGGCGAAGTAATCGTCAGCAGCTTGAACGCGATGCGCCTATAGCCCGCGCCTGTCCCGTCGTCGACGAAACCACCGTAACCGGGATGGACAAACTCATCTCATCAGTTTTGGAGGCCGAAGACGGCTCGTCACAACGCGCCAGGATGCGTCGCTATTATTTCGGCGACCTCAAAAAGGGCGACTCGACCAGAGCCTTCATTACCGCTGTGGAAGAACTGCTGTCCGAACGCAACAAGAGGCTCGAGGATTATGAGTTCCATGCGACGTCCGGCGAAGCCGTTGACACCTAAATACTGCTTGAGGCTCCACCCGGACGTGTTCCCAACCCCAATGGCCGCTACGAATCGAAAGAGAAGATAATTACATGCCGGTTTTCAGAAAAGACGGTAGAAACATACTCTTTATCCATGTCCCAAAGACCGGTGGCTCCACCATTGAAGAAGTATTCCGCTCGAGTGGATACCAAGTTATGTACTTGGATGGAAAAATGGGCCCAAACTCCCCAAACCACTTTCGCAAGTGCGCCCCCCAGCATATGAACGCAGAAATGCTGGAGACCAATTTTGAGCTCAGCAAGTTTGATTTCACCTTTATGATGGCGAGAAATCCGCTGGCGCGATTCAAGTCCCGTTACGTCTGGTCCCATCGCAAGCAAGCCTCGATCAACTCGACGATGAGTCACGAGTGGGTCGAGAAGCAATTCAGGGAGTTCTCGACGAACAAATTCCTGGGCGGCAACCATGTACGCCCCCAAGTGGACTTTTTGACGCCTGGTTGCGACGTGTACCACTTCGAACAAGGCATGCAGCACGTCGTCGACGACTTGGATCACCGGTTCGACTTTTCACTAGAGCGGAATATCCCAAGAGTCAGGGAGGGCGGAAGCGTATCCCATATGTCCAGCAAGGATGTCGTTGTCCCGCCGTTGCTGGAACGAAGGATCAAGGAATTCTATGCCGAGGACTACATCAGGTTCGGTTATGAACGCTAAACAGGGCAGGTGCTAAAAGTACAAAGTACTGAGCCTACCGTACGGTCTTCAGGCTCACGTTTGTTTCACTTGTCGGGTAGGGACGAAGGGGGTCGAGCGGGCTGCCAAAGGCAACGCGCACGACGCTCCGGACCTTCCCGCACGTAACGATAACGAAGAAATCGATCTGCTGGTCGTCTTTTGTAGCGATCTCGTCCAAATCCGACTGGTCGAAAGCCGCCCTGACCCCTAGTGCGCCTGGGCGCCGATAGTCGATGTCCATTGACTTTCGCTTTGGCCCTCCTCGTGTCCGGGGCAAGGCCTGCAGTTCCACGGCAGGAAGCATCGTACTGCCCGACGGGACAGGATCGGTCCAGGAAACCTCGCCGTGAAGGGAGAGTCCGGCGTCGCGTTCGAGATCGACGCGCTCGAGGGCAAAGTGAACATCGGAGATGGAGGCCTCCTGCTGGGCCCACATCATGTCAAAGGTGCTCTTCCACGTATCTGCGACTGACCGATCATCAAAGCGCTTACTGCTTTCCCACGCATTACGGCTCATCTCCACCGCCCGGTCTGGGTTGAGGCATAGTTCGACGACGTGTTCGGCCGCAGCCTCGATGTCGCCTGCTGCAACCAGGAATCCGTTGTGCCCGTCCTGAATCAGATTTTGGGGACCGTAGCGAATATCAAAAGAAACCGGCGGGCACCCCCTGGCAAGGCTCTCCATGATGCTCAATGGCTGCCCTTCATACTTGCTGGTCAACAAAGAGAATGTGGAACGCTCCAGTTGATTGACCGCATCGTTGGCATATCCCCTGAGCGCGACATTGCCGCCAAGCCCCCGGGTTTCGATCAGGCTCTGCAACCGGGCTTTCTGCACCCCGTCCCCGTAGATGTCGAGCTGAATGTCCGGAACGGTCCGCCGCACGGCCTCGATGATATCGATGGCCGCGCTGATGTTCTTTACTGGTTCAAGCCGACAAAGCATCACTCCGCGGTTATGTGGTCGGGTGGAAGCATCCGGCGCTTCGGCTAACCGGGAACGTGGGTTGCTGACGGTAAAAAGGTTGTTGGTATGGCCGAAGCGGCTGATGAAGTCCTGCCGCTGCTGCTCGGTCAGAAATACTATGCCATCCCACTCATGGGGATTTTCGGCAATGTGCTTCCTGCTTTTGGCAAGGTTGCCTCTATACGGATCTCCCGCAGAGCCGATGTGGTTGCTATGATATACAGCCGCTTTGACGGCGTATGGTGACTGGTACTTTGCCATAAACCTGCTGGCATGTGCGCTGTCGACAACAAGTGCGGAGGGGCGTTGGGCAACCAGGGTATCCACCCAGTCCCGATACCATTTTGATCCCGTCGAGTATTGCTTGACGACATCGCCTTGGCCGTTGAACAAGGAAATCAACCGTCGTTTGGGCTGCCCGTCCGCCGCCGGCGGTGTTTCATCCCGGGCGAAAAGCGAACCGTCGGTGCGGAAGTATTTGCGCCAGAAGGTTTGTTCCCCCTCGAGGTCCGTCAAAATGGTGCTGAACAACCGGCCGGCAGAATCGTTGCTGTCTTTCACCATCACATCGTCGGGCAAATCGGTGTGGAGATGCTGTGGGGCAGCCAGTGCTTCGAGCCGGCAAAAATCCTTGTCACGGTGGTATTCGTAGAGATTGAGCACTGGCGTATCGGCGTGCAGAAGGCCGGTCCTCCTCAGCCTTGCCCTGATCTCGTCATAGGTTCCCACGGGATCGAATGTGACAATCGGAGCCGTAATTCCTCTGTGGCGGCGGAATATCTCTGCACGGTACAGACACATTGTCGTCATCCCGCCGAATTCATCACCGATCCCCCACGTAACCATAAAATGCTGCAAGGATTCTTCCGGAGAGCTCTGTGTCATGGTTCCGTTCGATTCCTATTCGTTGTCTGGACGCTTAGGCGATTTCTTGAGACTCAGGTTTCCATAGGCAGTCGGATAAACAGTCCAGGAGCTGAATGCACGGGGCCAAGGGAGCCGGCCGACAGCGTCACCTTCGTTGCTCTTGAGCACCAGGTGGGCGTCAACGATGTCGTCCGCCTCCAAGGCACCGGCATCGTTCCGCAGGTCGATTTCAAACCGGAATAGTGAGCCTCCCGAGCCGTCGGTATCGAGGCTGACAGGAACCAGATGTGACTGAGTGGTGCCCCGCCTGGTCAGCTTCAGCCACGCCGTTGAATCGGCCGCAGCCTTCGAGCCGGACAAAGCCGCGCGCCCGGTTACCTCGAGGAGGCCGTTGTCCAGCAGAGAAAGCTTATCCACGATGGTTTGACTGATGTGAGGCAGCAACAGAACGTCCCTTCATTCTGCCAACACTCTATCGACTGCCCGCAGGAATCGACGGGTACCGTTTCCTGGCGTGGTGTCCCCGAAATGGTGTTCCACTTGCCCCAGTTGTGCCGCCGATGGACCGGCATGCTTGAGTTCGGCGACGAGTTGCAGGACATCGTCTGCGCGGCCGGCGGAGAGCAGATCGAGGCTACCGGCGATTCCTGCCGGGTCGACGTGTGCATGCGGGTTGGACGGGCGGGTAATGACCATTGGTTTACGCGTCGCGAGCCAGTCTGCAGCCATAGCTGAAATATCCACAATGCCGATGTCGGCAACCGACAGGGACCATCGGAAGTCGGCTTGTTCATCAACCAGGTGGCAGGCCGACGGATCAGCATCGTTCGCGGCGTTGATCGATGTCTTGATCGCCTTCGATGCCCGCGATTGTACGGCTTCCCTCACACCGACCCGCGGATGGGGCCGGTAGATCACCCGGATGCTTGGGTCCGACAACAACGCGGAGATCATGGCCGTCCCGTGCGAGGCAACCGAGCCATAGGCCATCGCGGAGCGTTCGCCCTCCCATGTCGGGGCATAAAGGACCACCGTCCGGCCATCGTCCGGCAACTGGTGCTGATACTGCGGTGCGTCGAGCTGCGGCCGGCCGATCTGGACCAAGTGATCCGGGTCCAGCCTCTTGACGGTACGTTCGATGCGGCTTCTGGACGCCTCCCCGGCGATGAAAGCATAGTCGTAGGCTTTCAGCTGATTTGACGCCATCGAGGTCTTGTCACTCTCCCCGTGGCTGAGATGAATGTGGATCGGGCCGGTATAGCGAAGCGTCAGGAAGTTCTCTTTGTTGTTATTGACATAGAAGATGATCTTCACCGGGTGGGCCGAAAGGAATGCCTCCTGTTCAGGCATATTGGTCGCCAGCACCATCGGTAGCGGACAGTCATGAAGACTCCGGACCGTCATTGGCTTGCGCACCATCACGGTGACCCGATGGCTGTCGGCGAGCCTGAGCATCGGCTCGTACCACTGGCGGACTTGATACGAATTGACGGGCTCGTCGGCGAAATACAGCACACATTCAACCGGCCCCTTCACCGGATGTGTCTGCTTGAGTCGGGCACGGACCCGTTTTGCGGCCAAGGCATTTCCCACCTGCGAGGAAAAGATTTCCAGCACCCGGCGAAGTATTTTAAGCACTGACTGACATGCTCCCTTTTCTTTCCGTCCTGCGGGACGAACTCATGATTTCCGGGCCGTATACGCCCTCCTGTGCAACAGTACCGGTGTCACGGCGTGGAACACCGGCCTCGACGCACCTCCTAAGTTAGACTTGATTGTCCGTCCTTATCGTGTGGCTCACCGGGGCGGTCACTCGCAACCCGCGTATGAGGTTGGACACCGCCCGGCGGTAATGTTGATACGGAGGAAGTATTGGGTCGCAACAAATACGTAGATCTTGTCAACCAGAAGTTGACAAGAGCCAAGCGCTATGAGTCATATGCCTTTTGGCGCTCCCGGCCGATCAGCCCGGATTCAGTAGTCTACGAGTCATTCTCGGGCAATGGCATGCTGGACAATCCTGAGGCGATCTTCCAGACCTTGCTGAACGACCCCCAAATGTCCCACCTACGGCATATTTGGGTGCTCTCCGACCTGGACCACTATCGCTCAGCGGTGGAACGGTACAGTCACTACGACAATGTGGAGTTTGTCGAGTATAAGACAGACAGGTACTACAAGGCTCTTGCCACGTCTCAATACCTGATTAACAACGCCACCTTCCCCTGGCAGTTCAGCAAACGTGACGGGCAAACATATATCAACACCTGGCACGGGACACCCCTGAAGCGCATGGGGTACGACGTCGAAGGCGGCGGGCCGGATACCCGCAACGTCATCCGGAACTTTGTGGCTGCGGACTACCTGCTGTCCGCGAACGAGTTTATGTCTGAGCAGATGTATCTGGAAGGCTACAAACTCCGGAACATCTTCGAGGGAAAAATCGTCGAAGAAGGCTACCCCCGGGTCGATCGCCAGTTTGCCACCGCCAATGATCCCAGTGCTTTTCGGCAGCAGATGCGTTCGGCCGGCATTGAACTTGATGATCGTAAGATCATTCTCTATGCGCCCACGTGGAAGGGCGAATCCTTCTACCGTCCGGTCAATGATGCCATTGCCCTCAAACGTGTTGTCGAACAGCTCGAACAAAACATCGACACCTCCGAGTACCGGATTCTGCTGAAGACCCACCAAGTGGTCTACAGGGAAATGGCTGAGATGCCGGAACTGGCCGGATACCTGGTTCCGAACGATGTGCCGGCGAATTTGGTCCTCGGTGCCACCGACGTGCTGGTGACTGACTACTCGAGCATCTTCTTCGACTACCTGGCCAGCGGACACCCCGTGTTGTTCCACCTGCCGGATCTCGATCAGTACTCCTCCGGGCGGGGCCTGTATTTGTCCACGGATGAGCTTCCCGGGCCGGTCTCGACCGATGTGACTGAGCTGTCGGCCAACATCAAGTCGTTGGAACAGCGGACCGACGGCCAGGTCTTCGCCGATCCGGACCTGAGCGCACGGTATGAAAGCGCCCGGCAACGATTCTGCCGTCATGAAGACGGCCACGCAGCACAGCGGATTGTCGACATCATTTTCAAGGGCGTCGAGGGCATGAACGTACGTCATGGCTTCTCCGACGGGCGCGAAGCTATTCTGATCTACCTTGGCGGCATGGCGCCCAATGGCATCACCGCCTCGGCGTTGAATCTGCTGAACAACATCGACCACTCGCGTTTCGACGTGTCTGCGTTCTACTCCTACAGCAGGATGGACTCCAAAAAGCGCAGCGCCGCGACGATTAATCCCAATGTTCGGCTGTTCCCCCGCGAAGGCGGACTCAACGGCAGCAAGGTGGAGCATTGGATGATGCGAAGCCATATCGGAAAGGGCCCGGTCAAGGTCGTCCCCGACCACGCGCCGGATGCCAGAATCTGGAAAGACGAGTGGCGCCGGTGCTTTGGCGACAGCGAATTCGACTACATCGTCGATTTCAGCGGATATGGTCCGTTCTGGGATTACATCCTGCTGAACGGCCGGGCCAAAACCCACTCCATCTGGCTGCACAACGACGTGTGGAACGACTCGCAGCGCACAGTTGACGGCAAACAACCCTTGCGGCGCGGGCTTGGAGCAGTCTTCAAGACGTACCACCGGTTCGATCGACTGGTCTCTGTGTCTGAAGCCCTCCAGGAAGTGAATCAGCCCAACCTGACTGAATATGCCAGCGCCGACAGGTTCGTCTCCGCAGTCAATACGGTCAATGCGGATCAGATCCGGCGCAATGCGTTTGGCGATGCTGACTCCAACGCTCCGGCTGATACGCCCGCATTGGAGTCCACGCCGAAGAATCTGTCCGAGGCTGTGGCTTACCTGAAGCAGGGGTATCCATTGGCGAGCGTGGCTAGCGAAGTCCAGCGGCAGCGGATTGTCGATACCTACATGCCGCACCGGGACAATGTCACCACGTTCGTCACGGTGGGCCGTCTATCACCTGAAAAGAACCACGCCCGTCTGCTGCGGGCCTTCGCGGACATCCATCACGAGAATCCGGCGACCCGTCTGGTGATCGTGGGCAGCGGTCCCCTGACGGGGGAACTGCGGGATATCGCGGCGCATCACGGGCTCAGCCGATCCGTGACATTCACCGGGCAACAACCGAACGCGGCGGTGTTGATGTCGGCCGCGGACTGCATGGTGATGTCCAGCGACTACGAGGGGCAGCCGATGGTGATTCTCGAGGCCCTGATCCTCGGTATCCCGGTGTTGACGACGGCGTTTGAGTCGGCAGCCAGCGCCTTGCCGGAAGGGACAGGACTCGTCGTGGATCGGGACGACACGGCTCTCGCCGACGGCATGCGCCGAGCCATCCGCGGGGAGATACCCACGGCGGAGTTCGACGCCGATGCCTACAACAGAAAAGCGATGCAGCAGTTCTACCGTGCCATTGGCGCGGAGGATGACCAGCCGAAACTACCGCGGAGCAACATGAAATGACAGTCAAAGTCAGCGTCATCATTCCCACCTACTCCTCACCGCCGGAGCTTGACGACGTCGTCGCGGCCCTGGACGCCCAGTCCATGCCGGCGTCGGAATTTGAAGTGATTTTCGTCGACGACGGTTCCCCGGATGGCACCTATGCCCGGCTGCAGGACATCGCTGCCCAGCGCACGAATGTCGTGGTGCGCCGCATCGAGAACTCCGGCTGGCCGTCACGGCCGCGCAACGTCGGAATCGATCTGGCGCAGGGCGAGTATGTGTTCTTCGTAGACCACGACGATTATGTATTTCCCGAAGCGCTCGAGCGCATGTACCATTTTGCCGCAACAAACAAGCTGGACGTGGTCCATCCCAAGGAAGTGGTGCAAGGGTGGTCGACGCCAGGGTGGGTCACCTGGCGACAGCAGCGCCCGGTGCTGGCGGAACTGGACCAGACCGCGCTCCATTGCATCACTCCGCATAATCTGTATCGTCTCGGCTTCCTCAATGAGGCACGGATCCGGTTCCCGGAGGACAGGCCGCGACTGGAAGATTTCAATTTCAACGCCCAGGCCTGGGTCCGCACTCACGCGATCGGCATCTTCGCCGAATATCCGTGCTACCGCTGGATCCTGTATGAGGACAACAGCCACAAAAAGGGCTATGACTTCGAAGAGTACTGGAAGGCATTCCGCGGCTCGCTCGATCCAATCCTGGATGAGCTGCCCCACGGCGAAAAGCGCAATCATTTGCTGGTTCGCTGGTACCGCAGCCGGATGCTGGAACGGCTCAACGGCCAGTTCCAGGGTCACGGCGAAAAATACCAGAACCGATTGCTGAAAAAGTTTGCCACGCTGCTGCCCTGTTTCCCCCCAGAGCTCGACTTCTACTTGTCAGCTGCGGACCGCGCGCGGTCATCCCTGCTGCGGCATGGAACCCGGGAACAGCTCCATACACTCTCGACCCTTGACCATGGCATGAGGCTGCAGGGAACAGCGTTCGAGGCCCACTGGGCGCGCGGAAAGCTTAATGTGTCGCTCAGCACCAGGATCGTGGACCGCGACGGTCAGCCGCTGCAGGTTCAGACCCGTGATGGGAGGGTGTCGCGGGTCGTCCCGGAGGAACTGCGGGGCGACACACCGGCAGATGTCTGGGATTTAACCGATCATGTCCAAAAGGCGTTTGGGGAGATTGCCGTGCGGCACCGGCCCTCCAATGTCGACTGGATACTTCCCACCGAGAGCGACGTGGACGTGGTCCCGCTGGAGGACGGCGGCCACACCATTGAAGTCCGCATGACCGGCGCGGTGGATCCGGAAACAGCAGCGATGGGCCAACCGCTCGAGGCCGGAGTATGGGAGCTCTTCCACCGAGTCACTGAACTCGGATACACCGCGACACACCGGATCTCCATGCTGGGCCAATCAGCGGTCACCAACCACATCTCCGACAGGACAGTTACGGCCTACCCGACCAAAAAAGGCTTCCTTGCCCTCGATATCAGCGTTCCGGCACCGGCTGCCGGGCCGTCTCCCAGGGACGTAGCGCAGTCGCAGCCCGTGGTTGACATTTTCTCGGCGGCGCGCGAACTCGCTTCCCGCCGCCTGCCGACCGGCGTAAAGCGCAGGATGAAGCGGGTCGGTGCCCAGATTAAGCGAAAGGTCAAGTAGTGCCGATTTTCAGGAAAGACGGACAGAATATTCTGTTTGTCCACGTTCCAAAGGCCGGAGGATCGACTGTCGAACGGGTTTTCGGCAACAGCGGGTATCAAGTGCTCTACCGCGACCCGAAGACCGGCCCGAAGTCCGTCAATCGGCTGCGGCGCTGTTCGCCCCAGCACATGCACGCCGAGATGCTTGACCGGAATTTCCGGCTCAACGCCTTCGACCTGATCTTGATGGTCACCAGGGAGCCCCTTGCCCGGTTCCGCTCCGAGTACGGCATGCGCAATGCCGACCGCCTGCAACATGGTACCGCGGCCGATGTCGACCAGTGGGCGGATAAAGCTTTCAAGAAGTATCTGGCGGACAGCTTTGTCTTTGACAATCACCTCAGGCCGCAGAGCGAATTCAAGCTGGAGAAGTCGGATGTGTACCGGCTGGAGGATGGACTCGATACACTCGTCGCGGACCTGAACTCACGCTACGGGTTGGGGCTTGATCCAAACATTCCGCGGGTGATGGACCGGAAGAGCGCCAGTGGTTCCTCCAGCAGCGATGTGGAAATCTCTGACCAGCTGCAGACCAGGCTGATCGACTTCTACCACGACGACTTCACTCGTTTCGGGTATCCATTACCTGAAGATAATCGCTGAGCGCCTCACTGGCCGAACGCGGGGTGAACCCCGTTGACTGCAACTTGTCGAGGTTCAGCACACTGTTGGCGGGTCGCGGTGCGTGAGGCTTGCCCGCATAGTAGGCCTCGGTCGTGGCGGGCGTGACTCTTTGCGGATCGTGTCCGACGATCTCGAATACCTGCTTGGCCACATCTGACCAGCTTTGCGGCGGCCCGGTATTCGTCAGGTTGTACGTTCCGTAGGCGGCGCCGCCGTCCAGCAGGTGCACAATGCCGCGCGCAATGTCGGTGGTGAAGGACAACCGGCCAATCTGGTCCGAAACCACTGAAGGATCCACGCCCTTTTCCGCCAGCGTGATCATCGTGGAGATGAAGTTCTTACCGGACCCGACGACCCAGCTGGTGCGGATCAGGTAATGCCGTGCGGCGGTGGACACAGCCATGTCGCCGGCTGCCTTCGTCTGGCCATAGACGTTCAGCGGGCTGAATCCTTCGTCTTCATCATGGACCGCGGCCGTGCCGTCAAATACATAATCGCTGGACACGTGCACCAGGGTCAGGCCGTTGGCGTTGGCGATGTCGGCCAGCCGCGCCAGTGCCGCGGCGTTAACGGCCCAGGCCGCCCTCCGCCCGCCGGGTGCCTCGGCGTCATCGACCTTTGTGTACGCGGCCGCGTTGATGATGGCCTGATAGTTGCGCCAGTCGAGCGCCGGCCAGGAAGACGGCTCCGCGAGGTTGAATTCTTCGTGGCCTGCATATTCGACAGTTGCCGCATCGCCGAGCTCAGCGCGCAACGCCATGCCTAATTGGCCGTTCGATCCGAGGACCAGAATCTTCCGGCCCTCCATGGGCTCGACGTCGGCGAGCCAGGGGTGGAGGCGGTCCTTATCTGACAGTTGGGCGCTCTGAAGGGGAATCGGCCATTCGAAGCCCGCCGTCGGGTCGGCCGGATTCAGGAAGGTGTACTGACCCTGCGCATCGGCACTCCAATGGTCGTTGACGAGGTACGTGTACGCAGTGTCATCCTCCAGGGTCTGGAAGGCGTTGCCAACGCCGCGGGGGACGAAGACGGCCTTGGACGGGTCCAATTCCACGGTGTGGGTATTGCCGAAGGTGGGCCCGCGTCGCAGATCGACCCAGGCACCGAAGATCCGGCCGCTGGCCACGGAAATGTATTTATCCCAGGGCTCCGCGTGGATCCCCCGCGTGGTGCCGGCCGCAGGATTGAAGGAGATGTTGTTCTGCACGGGTCCGAAATCCGGCAGCCCGGCGGCAGTCATCTTGGCGCGCTGCCAGTTCTCCTTGAACCACCCGCGGTTGTCACCATGCACCGCCAGGTCGATGACCTGCAGCCCCGGGATCGACGTCGACTCGACAGCCAATGCCTTTGAAAACTCGATGCTCATAGATACTCGAACGGCTCCTCGTCTACTGTCCCTGTTCCACGTATCGGGCCTCGGTGCCGGCCTTCTGGGGGCGCCACCACGTCTCGTTCGCTTTGTACCAGTCGATAGTGGCAGCCAGGCCGGTCTCGAAGCTGTCAACCACCGGCCGCCATCCCAGCTCGGTCCTCAGCTTCGTCGAATCGATGGCATACCGCAGGTCGTGTCCGGGACGGTCGGTCACTTGGTCGTAGGCGCCGGCAGGCAGTGAAAACAGCTCCAGCAATGTCTCGATCACCTGCTGATTGGACCGTTCGCCGTCGGCCCCTATCAGGTATGTCTCCCCGGGGCGTCCCTTTTCGATGATCTTCAGCACCGCTGCCGAATGGTCGTCGGCGTGGATCCAGTCCCGGACGTTGGCGCCGGCACCGTAGAGTTTCGGCCGCACGCCATCGATCAGGTTCGTGATCTGCCGGGGAATGAACTTTTCCACGTGCTGGAACGGCCCATAGTTGTTCGAACAATTACTGATGGTCGCCTGCACCCCGAACGACCGGAACCAGGCCCGGACCAGCATGTCCGAGCCTGCCTTGGTGGACGAATACGGACTCGACGGGTTGTACGCGGTCTCTTCGGTGAACCTGCCGGGATCGTCAAGGTCAAGGTCTCCATAGACCTCGTCAGTGGAAATATGGTGGTAACGCTTCCCGTGGCGGCGCACTGCCTCCAGCAGCGTGTAGGTGCCGACAATATTGGTATCCAGGAACGGCCGAGGATCGTGCAATGAATTGTCATTGTGGGATTCGGCGGCGTAGTGGACGACGACGTCGGCCCGTGGCACCAAGTCGTTTACCAGCGCGGCGTCGGCGATATCACCATGAACCAGGTCCACCCGGTCCGCAGGCAATGAAGCGAGCGACTCCCGGTGGCCTGCGTAGGTGAGCTTATCCAGCACCGTGATGTGAAAGCCGGTATGTTCGACGCAGTAATGGACGAAATTCGATCCGATGAAACCCGCGCCACCGGTCACCAAAAGATTCTGCATTCCTCCTACCCTACCGGTTTGGCCTCCACGGCCCGGCTGGGACATGATTGCTGTTATGCGTGGAATTATTCTGGCCGGCGGATCCGGATCGAGGCTGCACCCGATCACGCTGGGGACAAGCAAGCAGCTGGTGCCCGTCTATGACAAGCCGATGATTTACTACCCGTTGTCGACACTGATTCTGGCAGGAATCACAGACGTGTTGATTATCACCACTCCCCATGACGCGGCCGCATTCGAACGGCTGCTCGGGGACGGCTCCCGGTTTGGCATCTCCATCACCTATGCCAGGCAGCACAAGCCGGCCGGCCTGGCTGAGGCGTTCACCATCGGAGCGGAACATATTGGCGGCGGGCCGGCCGCATTGGTCCTGGGCGACAACATCTTTTCCGGCCCCGGAACCGGAACCAGTCTGGCCAGATTCCGGGACATCGACGGGGCCGCGGTCTTTGGGTATTGGGTCGCAGATCCCGGTTCCTATGGAGTGGTCGAATTCGACGAGGCGCGCACGGCAGTATCGCTGGAGGAAAAGCCCGCCGAGCCCCGCAGCCACTATGCCATTCCCGGGCTCTACTTCTATGACAACGACGTGGTCGATATCGCCCGGAACCTTGAGCCGTCGGACCGCGGCGAGCTGGAAATCACCGACATTAACCGTGCCTATCTGGAGCGCGGGAAGTTGCAGGTCGAGGTCCTGCCCCGCGGGACGGCGTGGCTTGATACCGGCACCTTCGATTCGCTCAATGAGGCCTCGGAATTCGTCCGGACTGTGCAAAAGCGGCAGGGATTGTCCATTGGATGTCCCGAAGAGGCCGCGTGGCGCCTTGGCCTCCTTGACGACGACCAGCTGCGCGCCCGCGCCGAGCCACTCGTGAAGAGCGGCTACGGCAACTACCTGCTGGGACTGCTGCAGTAAACTGCAGTCAGTCAGCGTTTCAGCAGTTTGCGGACACGCCGCCCGGCCGGTGTGCCCTTGGCCTTTTTGAGCGCCCTGCCCGGCAGTTCGCCAACGGGTATGGACCGCAGCCGCTTGACCTCGTCGGCGGCCAGGTCCTGCGGCGACTTCCTTGCTTGCAACTGCTTTAGTTTCTGACGGGTGGTGCCCAGCTGCTCCCGCGTGGTCCGCAGCGCCGAGGACAAGTCGCCGATCCTCTCATTGGCCGCGGTGTGGAAGGCAACATGGTCGATGGCGTCCTGGGTCCATCCGGAAGGGACCAGCTTCAACTTATCCGCATCCCAACGATCGCCAAGGGCCTCGAAGTCGGGGGCATAGGCGTCCCTGACGGTCTCAAGCACTCCTCCGCCCAGCGTGTCCGCCGTCATGCCCAGCGGAGTCTCGTTGGCCCGGGGCAGATAGAGCTCCTGGTCAGTCCCGGCCGACTGCAGATGCGCGTGGATGTCCTGGAACAGCGTTGACAACTCGCTCAGGTTGTAGATGTTCGTATAAGGAAGCTCATCCGGACGGACCGACTTGACCTGGGGCCAAAAGTGAGCGTCCTTGATCAACTCCGGATAGCTCTCCCACGGACGCTCCTGCACAAACGTCCGGTAGTCCTCCACAACGTCATCGGCGCTCCTCGGCACCCGCGGGAACCATGATTCATCGCCAAAGCGGCGCATGTAACTGACATGCCGGACCAGGAATTTGGATTCCCATGCGGACCACAGCCGGCTCCACGGATCCCGGACGACGGCGAATATCAGCCAGCCGTTGTCCGGGTGGATCTCATCGAGTTGCCGCTGGCTCAGGTGATGCAGCTGCGGGGTTTTCTTCCACCGGTTGCGTCCACCATGAATTGTCATCAGCCGGCTCTGCTGCCCGCCGGTCGCCCGGGCAAACATGTCCAGGTCCTCGCCGGCAAGATCGGCAACCATCCATCTCAGGCTGGTACAGGCGACCTTGGTCACCGATATGTAGACCATTTTCCGCTCGGGCAACACGAAGGAGTTGGCGGGAGGACGGACGCCGTTCCATAGCGGGGTGTTCAACTTGCGTGCACCTACTCAATTGTCGTGATCAAAAATACTCACTATGCCGAAGGCCCGCCGCACGGATGCAACTGACCACATCCGTCCGGCGGGCACATCACGCGGCGGCACGAGCGCTCCGAGAGCGCCGCATGAGCTATTCGGCGTTGACGATCATCCCGGCCGCGACGGTCCTGTAGTTGGACTCATCGATCAAGATGAACCCTCCGGTGATCCGGTTGCGGTGGTATTCATCGGCCAGCAGCGGTTTGGTGGTCCGCATCCGTACACGGCCGACCTCGTTGACCCTCAGTTCCTCGGCGTCCATGTTGCGGTGCAAGGTATTGATGTTGAGCTCATAGTGCAGGTCCTTGACCAGGGCACGGGCCGACTGCGTGGTGTGCTTGATGGCGAGCTTGGCGCCGGGCTTCAGCGGCGCATGGTCCATCCAGCAGATCATGGCTTCCACGTCCTGGGTGATGATGGGCTGGTTGTTGGGCCGGCAGATCATATCGCCGCGGGAGACGTCGATATCGTCCTTGAGCCGGACCGTGACCGACATCGGGGCAAAGGCCTCGTCCAGCTCTCCTTCGGCCGTGTCGATCGCCTCGATAGTGGACGGCATACCGCTGGGCAGCACGACGACGTCGTCGCCGGGCTTCATCACGCCGCCGGCCACCCGACCGGCATAACCGCGGTAGTCGTGGTAGGCGTCGCTCTTTGGCCGGATAACGTTCTGCACCGGGAAACGGACGTCGACCAGGTTGCGGTCGCTGGCAATGTGTACATGTTCCAAGTGGTGCAGCAGGGATGGGCCCTCGTACCATGGCATGTTCTCTGACCGGTTCACCACGTTATCGCCGGCCAGAGCCGACACCGGGATGACCGTCATGTCCGGAATGTTCAGCCGGGTGGCGTACTCGGAGAAGTCCCGCTGAATCTGTTCGTAGACTTCCTGGGACCAATCGACCAGGTCCATTTTGTTCACCGCCACGACCAGGTGAGGCACCTGCAGCAGGGACACCAGGAAGGCGTGGCGCCGGCTCTGTTCAACCAGGCCCTTCCGCGCGTCAACGAGCACGATGGACAAGTCCGAAGTGGACGCGCCCGTGACCATATTCCGGGTGTACTGAATGTGCCCGGGAGTATCCGCAATAATGAATTTACGCTGCGGGGTGGCGAAGTAGCGGTACGCGACGTCAATGGTGATGCCCTGCTCGCGCTCGGACCTCAGTCCGTCCGTCAACAGTGCCAAGTCGGTGTAGTCGGTGCCACGGGACCGGCTGGTCTTCTCCACGGCCTCCAACTGGTCCTCGAAGATGGACTTGGAGTCGTGCAGCAGCCGGCCGATCAGCGTGCTCTTGCCGTCGTCGACCGAACCTGCGGTAGCAAATCGCAAGAGATCCATTTAGAAATAGCCTTCTTTCTTGCGGTCTTCCATCGCCGCCTCGCTCACACGGTCATCCCCGCGGGTCGCACCGCGTTCGGTAATACGGGTAGCCGCAATTTCAGTGACAATATCCTCCACCGTGGTCGCCGCGGAACGGACCGCCGCGGTGAGATTGGCATCCCCCACGGTGCGGTAGCGGACCATCTCGGTGAAAACATCTTCGCCCTCTTTGGGCTGGGAGTGCTGATTGACGGCAAACAGCATGCCGTCACGCTCGAACACCTCGCGCTCCTTGGCATAATACACCGGCGGCAACTCGATCTGTTCGTGTGCCACATAGTCCCAAATGTCCAGTTCAGTCCAGTTGGACAACGGGAAAACGCGGATGCTTTCGCCCTGGTGCACCTTGGCGTTGTACAGGCTCCACAGTTCGGGCCGCTGGCTCTTCGGATCCCACTGGCCGAACTCGTCGCGGAAAGAGAAGACGCGTTCCTTGGCGCGTGCCTTCTCCTCATCGCGCCGGGCACCGCCCATCAAGGCGTTGAATCCGTGTTCCTCGGTGGTGGCCAGCAGCACCGGCGTTTGAATCCGGTTGCGCGAACCGTTGGGTTCGGGCTGCACCTCCCCACGGTCAATAGCATCCTGCACGGAACCTACCACCAGCCGGACGCCGAGCTCGTCGACCACGCGATCGCGGAACTCGAGGACCTCGTCGAAATTGACGCCGGTGTCGACATGGACCACCGGGAACGGCAGCGGCGCCGGGGCAAAGGCCTTCACCGCGAGGTGCAGCATCACCATGGAATCCTTGCCGCCGGAAAACATCATCGCCGGCCGCTCCAATTCGGCGGCTACTTCCCGAATGATGAAGATCGCTTCGGATTCGAGCGCCTTTAGTTGGCTCAGGTTGTACTTTGAGCCGCTGTCGGTACTCATGTATCTAGTCCGTTCTCAGCTTTCGCTGTCAGGGTCACTTGACTTTACTGATGGTATTCAGCAGTTGGTCGGCCAAATCGGCACGGCATACCAGCAGGTCAGGCAAATAGGGATCTGCTTGATTGTATCGAAGACTGGAGCCATCAATCCTACTAGTGTGCAACCGGCGCGCCTGCGCCACGGCAACAGGGGCCGCAGAGTCCCACTCGTACTGCCCGCCGGCGTGGATATACGCATCCACTTCGCCGCGGATAACCGCTGCTGCCTTGTATCCGGCCGATCCCATGGGGACCAGTTCGGCATCGAGGATGTCGGCAACATCAGTCACCAGTTGCGGGGCACGACTGCGCGAGACGGCGATCTTTGGACGACGTCCGTTTACCGTTGCATCACTGGTGCCCTCACGCCCGGTGCTGAGCACCGTGTCCAGGCCCGGCAGTGCCACGGCGCCGGCCACCAAGGATCCGTCCGACCACAAGGCGACGTGCACGGCCCAGTCGTGCCGGTCTTCGGAGTACTCGCGAGTTCCATCCAGGGGGTCGATAATCCAGACCCGACCGGCAGAAAGACGCTCCTCGCTATCCGTTGCTTCCTCGGACAACACGGCGTCGTGTGGACGAGCGAAGCGCAGTACCGAACTGATCAGCTGCTGTGAACGGGCGTCTCCCTGATCCTTCAGCTTCTTTCCGTCCAGCCCCTCGGCCAGTGCCTCGGTCCTGAAGTCTGCCAACGCCCGTCCGGCTGCTTCAGCCAAGTGATGGGCGAAAGTGGCGTCGTCTTCGGCATGGCCGAATTCGGTCTTCAGCCACTCTTCCTGGTCCATGCACGCTCCAAGCTCATTGTGTAGTCGGCACCCGGGGGTGAACCCTGTCGGCCATCACTTTACAGATCATGGCTTCCGCCCTGATAATCCGCATCGACTTGTGAGGTGGTGTGAGAGAATCGCCAATTGTGGATTTGACTATGGCGTCGTCCGCGTTCGCCATTGGAATAGTCGTCGGTTTGACCGGCATGGGTGGCGGCGCCTTGATGACGCCGGTGCTCGTGCTGTTCTTCAACGTCCCTCCGCTGGCGGCCGTCTCCAGTGATCTGGTGGCCAGTGCCATGATGAAGCCGGTCGGCTCAGCCGTCCACCTCAGGCATCAGACCGTGAACCTGTCGCTGGTCAAATGGCTGGTCATCGGTTCGGTGCCCGCCGCGTTCTGCGGTGTTCTGGTGTTGAAAGCATTAGGCGACGACCAAAGTGTCCAATCCAACATTCAGACCGCCCTCGGCCTGGCCCTGTTGCTGACCGCGACGCTGCTCGTGGTGAGAGCGTATCTCCGGCTCGTCGAAAAGGCGCGCAACCGGGATGGCCGGGACCAAACGCGCGGGGGCATCCCGAGCAGCCGCACCGTCCCGGTGCGCGTGTCCCCCAGGATCGTGCCCACGTTGCTGCTGGGGCTGGTGGGCGGATTTATCGTGGGCATGACGTCAGTGGGGTCCGGATCGTTGATCATCGTCGGGCTCATGCTGCTGTACCCCGGGTTGAAGGCCAACCAGCTGGTGGGCACGGACCTCGTACAGGCCGTTCCGCTGGTGCTGGCCGCCGCTCTGGGCCACTATTTCTTTGGCGACATCAGTATGTCCGTCACCTTGCCCTTAATCATTGGTAGTATTCCCGGTGTCTTTCTGGGCGCGCAGCTTTCATCCCGTCTCAACGGCGGGCTCGTGCGCCGGGCGCTGGCCTTTGTACTGTTGGCATCCGGGCTGAAGATGCTTGGCCTCGAAAACCTGACGACGGGAATCATCCTGCTCGCGGTACTGTTGGTGGCTCCCCCGCTGTGGATGTACATGCGTACCCGGCTGGGCTTCCCCGCCTGGCACATGAAACTGCCGTTCCGTGCTGCCGGCAACCATCCCCTCACTCCCAAGGAAGGACCAGACGATGACTGACTGGCAGGATGTACTGCAGGAACCAGGCCATTCGTTCGACTACGACGTCCTGGACACGCTTGAACTCCTGCTGGGCGGATTACTGGCGGATGGCTCCGCCTCCTACGTGTTGCCCCGGCAGGCCGGCGGTCCGAATCCGGCAGCGCCGCTGCTGCAGGTTCCTGCCGGCCCGGCTGAGCAGGGCATCGCACACGGCAGCCTGCAGCTCAGGGACCCGGATGGTACGCCGTTGGCCCGACTGGATATCGCCGACAGCGAGCCTGCAGCGGACGGGACCATCCACCTGTCAGGGCAGGTGTCGGCCTTGCAGCCTCCCGAACACGGCCTGGGGCGTGATATTCGAATCACCTCCCCGCTTGAGGCCCCCGAGGGGCGGCCGCACATCGCCGCCATCTTTGATGCGCCGCCGGCGGCCGCCGACATCGCCAAGGCAACCGCAACTGTCACACGCCTGGATGGACACCTGCACCTGATCGCCATCAGCGACGGAGCCGATGGCGGCAACCGGGAGCTGGCCGCACTGATCGATGTGCTGCGCGCCTGTGCTGCGGAACTGGACAATGCTTCAGCCCACGTGCTGGTCGTACCGGGGCACGACGACGCCGCACACGGAACGGCCGGTACGTGCGGTGCACACGTCGTCGGCCGGCTGGGAGCCGGCCAGGTACTCGACTTCGCCGGCCACGAACCGGCAGAAAATGCTGCAGAGCCACACACAGGGCTGGTGGTGCTATTCACGGGGTTGTCCGGATCCGGAAAGTCCACTCTGGCCCGCGAGCTGGTACAGCAGGTCCACCGCGTCGATCCGCGCAAGGCACTGCTGCTGGATGGAGACGATATCCGCCGGTTCCTCACCGCCGGCCTGGGCTTCACCCGCGAAGACCGGAATACGAACGTGGAGAGAATCGGTTGGGTCGGCGCGCAGATATCGGCGGTCGGCGGCATCGCAGTCTGCGCCCCCATAGCCCCCTTCGAGGAAAGCCGCCGGCGGGTCGCCGAACTTGCGCGGGCGGCCGGGCAGTACCTGCTGGTCCATGTCTCGACGCCGTTGGAGGTATGCGAGCAGCGCGACCGAAAGGGGCTGTACGCCAAGGCCCGTGCCGGCGAGATTCCGGATTTCACAGGAATTGATTCACCGTATGACGTTCCCGTGGACCCGGACTTCGTCGTCGATACATCAGTCACGTCCGTTGAAGATGCGACGGCGGACATTCTGCACCTGATCACGCACACCGCAGCTGCCCCCACCGGATAAACTATTGTCCACCACCGCTACACACCGTCACTGCCCGGACACCCGCTGTGGAGTCCGTCCCATCGTTTGACTAGCCAAAGGAAGACTCTGCGAAGTGCCAATTTTCAAGAAAGACGGACGGAACTTTCTTTTCGTCCACGTCCCCAAAACCGGTGGGACAACGATCGAGAATGTCTTCCGCGACAGCGGATACCAAGTGCTCTACCTGGACGGAAAAATGGGCCGCGAAGCCGTGAACCATGTTCGCCGCTGCACCCCTCAACACATGCATGCCGAGATGCTGCAGACTAATTTCCGGCTGGAGAGGTTCGACGCGACCTTCATGATGGTCCGCGACCCGCTGAACAGGTTCAAATCCGAATACATCTGGCGGAACCGGAAAGGCCTCAAAGGGGTCGATGCGGAGTCGGTCAACAGCTGGGGCGCCAAGGCCTTCAGGAAATATAGAACGGACAATTTCCTGTTCGACAACCACCTGCGGCCGCAAGTGGATTTCTACGTTCCCGGCAGCAATGTTTACTACTTCGAAACCGGGATGCAGTTTGTGGTGGACGATCTTAATCGGCGGTTTGGCCTGGATGTCGGCCCCAATATTCCACGGCTCAAGGATGGGCAGAAGGAGACTGGATTTTCCAGTAAGGACGTGGTGGTCTCGCCCAAAATGGAGACGGCCGTCAAGGAATTCTACGAAGCCGACTACCTGAGGTTCGGCTATCCGCTGTAGGCGCTGCGGCGGCCGGTGACAGCGCCGCAGGCCACGCTACCGGCCCCGCCGCTGTTGACCGGGCAGCCGGCCAGTGCTGTTAGCTCAATTCCTTCACGATCTGGCTGATGCTGTCCAACGTGCGCTTGAGTTCCTCGACGTGTTTGGCGTCAAAGGCGCTGAGCACCCGCTTCATCTCGGTGGTGGAAATTCCACTCGTGCGGGGCAGGTATACCACCTCCACGCGGTCCTCGAGATCGTCGAACTTGCCCTTCCAGTCCTCGCCGATGCCGAAAACGTCTGCCTGGTAGGTGTCGATATCCTCCCGCTTCTGGCTCCAGCGGTCCTCGGGTATCGCCGAATGCACGTAACGGATGGACTGCACGATCTCCAGCCGCTGGTCGAACGGCACAATCGGCTTTTTGCCCTTGATGGCGTTGAACTCGTCAGTGGACACCCCCACAATAAGCCGCTCCCCGTGCTCGCTGAGCCGCTTCAGGATGTTCAAGTGTCCGATATGGAACAGGTCGAAAGTCCCGTACGTCAAAACTGTCTTCGCCATTGTCTTCCTCAATTCGCCGGCAGCTGTCGGTTCTCGTTCGTGCCGTCAAGTCTATGCGGAACATTGTCGGTTTCCGCGCACCTCAGACCACCGGTGGGCGCCCGGATCGTGCCATCGCCAGCACCGTCTGCCACCGGATCCGCCGTCGTCTCTCCCCCGGCACCCACGGGTGCTGCCGCCAGCCGGCACGGAAGCCGCCGAACCAGGATTTGAGCCGCTCCGGGTGGGAGCGCCACCGCACCACCTGCACCAGCATCCACGTCGTCACATACAGCCAGCTGAACGGCCACGGGAGGTTACGGCGGGCGAGCCAGACCCGGTTGCGGGCGTTGAGCCGGAAATACTCTTCATGGCGGGCCGGATCAATAACCGGATGGGCCGCCCTCAGGTCTCCGGCGTACCAGACCCGGAAGCCGGTGTCCCATACCCGCCATGCAAATTCGATGCCCTCATGGGCGTACCAGAAAGGGGCCGGCCAGCCACCAGTCGCATCGAACACCCCGCGGCGCATCAGCACGGCCATTTCCACCACGGAGAAGATATTGCTCGAGTGGAAGGGCGACCCCTTACGCAGCCGCGGGATCCACCGGGTCGGGGAAGCCGGGTCGGCCGGGTCCTCAATCCTCGGCTGGATCATGCCGATACCGGGTTCGGCCGCCAGCAGTGCAGCGCCGTTGGCGAGGAAGTCGCTGTCCGGCAGCCATGCGTCGTCGTCGAGGAAGAACAGGTACTCACCGTCAACCAGCGGGACTCCGGCATTGCGCCCGGCCGGGATCCCTACGTTCTCTTCGATGTAGTGGCTGCCAGTACCTGCGGGAAGCCCTTCGGGCCTCCAGCCGTTTCCCACCACGATGACATCGAGGTCGACACCGGTTTGCTGCTGCAACGATGCCAGTCCCCGGTGCAAATCGCCGGGCCGGGTGCCTTGGGTGAGGACGACGACGCCGAAGGACGGCCGGTGCCCGGAAGCCGGCGGCGTCATTTGGTCAACCTGGAGGAGGCAACAATAGTGATGAAGTGGCCGATCGTGGCAAGAATCACCAGCGGGACCAGCGCCAGCACCAACACCCGCTCGCCAGCCAGCGGCACGCCGCTGATCAGGGTGGCGATAGCAGCGGCAAGCGTCAGCAGCGCGAGCTCAACGGAGTGGTATATCCGGTGGAAGGGGACGAACCGGGCAGCACTGCGCAGCAGGGCCACCACTGACCGCCGCCCAAAGGAGGTCGCTTCGGCCTTGTCGGGCAGCCGCTCCAGGCCGGCGAAGGCCCGAGACACATGCACCATGTCGTTCAGCGCCTTATTCAGCACGATGAAGAAGGCAAGCAATGCGCCGGCGAAAGCGTAACCGAACGCCGTGGCCGGATCCGTGCTGAACCGTCCCAGGTCCCCCACGGCCCGCAGCCCGATGGCCAGCCCGACGAAGCCCTCGGTGGTGTAATGCCCCACCTTGTCCAGGAACACGCCCTTGGGGCCGGAGGTCCCCCGCCAGCGGGCCACCTCGCCATCGCAGCAGTCGATGTACATTTGCAGCTGGCAAAACACGACGGCGAGTATCGGCCCCCAGATGCCGGGGATTAACAGCGCGGCGGCCACGGCCCACCCGGCTGCGATCATTAATCCCGTCACACCATTGGCCGAGATGCGGGTCCGCACCAGCAGCATCGTGAAGTAGATCGACATGTGCCGCAGGTACAGATCCGCCGTCCAATGCTCTGCGTTCTTCCGGCTGCGCACCTCGGGCGGCTGTGCAACAGCCCGCAATTCATTCAGGGTCGGACGCGCCGGCCGTGCCGGGCGATCAGGACGGCGCGCGGCGTTGTCGTCGGAATTCATGTTCTCAGAAGCCACGGGGCGTTACCGGCTGGTGTCGACTTGGTCGGCGGCGCCGGCTGACAGGCCGGAGATGAAACCCAACCCCCAACTGATATGCATGCTCGGCAGCACGGCAAGCAAATACATCCGCTCCCGTACGCTCATACCCTTTCCCGACGTCGCGATCGCCCACAACAGCCACACCGGGTAGCTCACTGGCGCCCAGGCCGCGAACGTCAGTGTGCGCGCCGCGGCGGCGGGCAGCATCGAGCCGAGTCCAAGGGCCTTGAGCATGGCGGAAGACAATCCCACGAATATCGCAGCGACCAACGCCGGCGGCGCGAAGTAGCGCAGCGAATTGCGTGCGCTGTGGCGCCGCACCAGTTCCCCGCGCCACACGCCCGTGGCATAGAACTGGCGGACCAGCTTGGTCCAGGACGACCGTGGCCAGTAGGTGACCCGCAAGTCGGGATCGAACCAGACGGTGCCTCCGCTCTGGCGGATTCTCAAATTGAGATCCCAGTCCTGGGCACGCCGCAACGACTCGTCGAAACATCCTGCAGACACGAGTGCATCGCGCCGGAAGATGCCCAGGTAGGCGGATTCAGCCGGGCCGGACTGCTTGCCGCTGTGGTAGACACCGCCGCCCAGCCCGACCGGGCTGACATAGGCACGGGCCACTGCTGCCTGGAAGGCATTCTCGCCCTTGGCATCCATTAATCCGCCGACATTGTCCGCTCCGGTGCGCAACAAGGTGCCCACTCCCAGCCGTGTGTAGTCCGGGAGCAGTTCGGAGTGCGCATCCACCCGGATCACCACCGGGTGGATGGAGGCGCCGATAGCCAGGTTCAGGCCGGCAGGGGTGGCTCCGGTGGGGCTGTGGACCGTCCTCAGCCGCGGTTCGGTCTGCTGCATCCGGGCGACGATCTCGTCAGTGCCATCAGCCGACGGGCCCAGTGCCAGTACTACTTCCTTGTCGCCGTCGTACTTTTGAGCCAGCACACTGGTGACGGCACGCTCAATATATTTCGCCTCGTTCAGGATGGGCATGATGAATGAGACGCCGGGCATTCTGCTCGATTCGCCCGTGCTCAGCGGATCAGTCATCCGGCTGGCCCTTGCTGCCCTGATAGGCCTCGATAACCTCTTCGGGACCACCGTCCATCATCAGCTGCCCCTGGTTCAGCCAGATCACGCGGCTGCAGGTGTCGGCAATTGACTTCATGGAGTGGGAGACCAGGAACACAGTTCCGGCATTTTCCCGGATCCCGCGGATCCGGTCCTCGCTGCGCTGACGGAACCGCCGGTCCCCCACCGCCAGCGCTTCATCCACGATCAGGATTTCGTGGTCACGCGCCACGGCAATGGCAAATTTCAGCCGGGCCTGCATTCCCGACGAATAGGTCCGCATAGGCAGGTCGATGAAGTTCTCCAGCTCGGCGAACTCAATGATCTCTTCCTGCAGCTGCTTGATCCGCTCCTTCGGCAGCCCTAATGCCAGTCCGCCGAGGATGATGTTCTTCTCCCCGGACAGATCCGGAATCAAGGCTGCGCCGATGCCCAGCATATTGGGCCGCGACGATGCATAGACTGCACCTTTGCTGGGCGGAGTCAATCCGACGATGGCACGCATCAAGGTCGACTTGCCGGAACCATTGGAACCGATCACCCCGATCGACTCATTTTCGTAGGCAGTGAAGGAAACACCCCTGAGTGCATGGACGCTGCTCAGACCACGGGTGGGAGTTAACAGTTTCCTGCGCGAATTCTTGGCCCGTTTGCCCGTGGCGTGGACCTTATAGTCCACATGCAGGTCATCGACGACGACGACAGGTTTGCCGGGGGGCGTCTCGCTCTGTTCCACGATGCCCTCCGTTCTAGTCGACACGTCCATAGCTCTCCTCAGCTGCCCAGAATGTCACGGTACCAATGATCAGCAGCAGCGCTGCCCAGCCGGATGCATACCACCAGTATTCAGAAGGGACGGTGTATCCCTGAAGCAGCACCCCGCGGCCGATCACCAGGAATTCATAGATGGGATGGAAGTCGTACACCTGCAGCAGGGCGGGGAAACTGGACAGGATCCGGTCGATGGGGAACAAGACTCCGGAGCTGTAGAAGAAGAACCGATTAATAATGGGCAGCAACTGCGTGATGTCCCGTGTGTGCGCCGTCAATCGGGACATGAAGAGCGCCACGCCCGCGTTGAAGACGGTCATGATCACGACCAGCGGCACGATCAGCAGCCAGGACAACTTGATGGGGTTCCCCAGCACGAACAAGATGACATACATCACCGAGATGATCACTGTCACGTTGAGCAATTGCTGGACCACCGTCGCCATGGGCAACGTCATCCGGGGGAACGCGAGCGACTGGACCAACGCACGGTTGCTCACGATCGACTTCGCACCATTGTTCATCGTGTTGGTGAAGTATTGGAACAGGAAGACCCCGGCAATGATGAACGATGCGAAGTTGTCCGGGCGACGGTCGCCTTGGAGCACCCCGAAGACGACGCCGTACACCGCGGCAGTGAGGACCGGGCTCAGGCCAATCCACAACATGCCCAGCCGGTTCTTCTGATTGTTCGCCTCGATCTTGAACTTCGCCATCGTGATGGCGAAGTCCCTGCGTTCCCACATTTCCTGCAGGTAGCGATGCAGGGGCGGCCTGGCACCGACACGGTGCAGATTGTTCTCGGCCGCAAAGTCGGCAGCGTTCATGCCAGCTATTTCCCTTACCCACGTATGATCTGTTCAGGTCGCGTGATTCTGTTCAGGTCGCGTGATGCCGCGAGGGCCGAACGCGTCCCTTTAGAGTGTAATTGATACCTTTCGAACTCATCGCGAAGGGCATGGCATTGTCGTGGAGCAAAGGACAACTGTGAAGATTTCAGTGATAGGCTGTGGCTTCCTTGGCGCCGTTTACGCCGCAGGCATGGCCTCGTTGGGCCATGACGTCGTCGGTATCGACATCGACGAACAGAAACTGGAGCGGCTCAAGGCCGGCCACTCCCCCTTCTTTGAGCCGGGCCTCGACGAGTTGCTGCTGGAGGCGCAGAACCGCGGCAGCCTGCGCTTCAGCTCCGATTTCGCCGACACCGCGTCGTCGACCATGCACTTTCTCTGCGTCGGTACCCCCCAACTGGATGGCAGCCTCGCGGCCGATGTGTCATACGTCGATGCCGCGGTGCGGTCGCTGGTGCCCTACCTCGAAGCGTCGGATGTCATAGTGGGAAAGTCCACAGTCCCGGTGGGCACGGCAGCGCGGCTGTCACCGCTGGTGCTCGACGCCGGTGCCGAGTTGATCTGGAATCCCGAATTCCTGCGTGAAGGCCATGCTGTCAAGGACACCCTCCATCCTGACCGGCTGATTTACGGGGTGCGTGACGAAACGGATGCCGCGGCAGCCATCGCCGCCCTGGACGAGGCATACGCGCCCATGCTGGACGAGGGAACCGTGCGGATGATCATGAATTACCAAACCGCGGAGCTGGTCAAAAACAGCGCCAATTCATTCCTGGCCACCAAGATTTCGTTCATTAACGCCATGGCGGAACTGTGCGATGCCGCAGGAGCCGACGTCACCGAACTGGCCGAAGCGCTGGGACTGGATGAGAGGATCGGACGGAAATTCCTCAACGCCGGTCTCGGGTTCGGCGGTGGCTGCCTGCC
This sequence comes from Arthrobacter castelli DSM 16402, assembly GCF_000430705.1. Classification (GTDB taxonomy): domain Bacteria; phylum Actinomycetota; class Actinomycetes; order Actinomycetales; family Micrococcaceae; genus Arthrobacter_C; species Arthrobacter_C castelli. The sequence continues at coordinate 12,771 of NZ_AUMN01000024.1, read as the reverse complement.
CAAGGACATCCGTGCGTTGCAGGCGCAGGCGGAAGAACTCGGGGTCGACTCCGCCGTCAATTTCCTCAATGATATTGATCACATCAACCAAAGCCAGCGGAGCCGCCTGGTGGAACTGACCCGACGGATCTGCGGCCCGCTGGAAGGGATGCGGTTGGTGGTGCTCGGTGCAGCGTTTAAACCCGACAGTGACGATGTACGTGATTCACCGGCACTGGACGTGGCCCAACAGCTCCAGGACGCGGGAGCAGACGTGGTGGTGTGTGATCCGCACGCCACGGGTAACGCAAAACTGCGCTTCCCAGATCTGGCGTACACCCCGGAGCTGGCCGAGGCGGTGGCCGGCGCGGATGCGTTGCTGCTGCTGACTGAGTGGAAGCAATTCCGACAGCTCGATCCGTATCAGCTCAGCTCTCAGGTGGCCCGGACGGTGATGATCGATGGCCGCAATGTGCTCGATCCCACCAAGTGGCGCAACGCCGGATGGACATTCGGCGCGCTCGGCCGGCCCTGATGCCTGCCACCTTTCAGCAGCGGCTGCCTCCGGCGGTCCGCCGGAGCATGCGGCGGCCCCGAACCCTGCTGCTGGTCTTCGTCGCTGTGCACCTGGGGTTCCTGATGTTCCTGCTGCCGCTGATTGTCCAAGGGGATGTGCTCAGCGACGTCGCCTTTTACCGCTGGTGGGCTTTCAACGGCCTGCACAACGGCAACTGGGTCGGTCTGGATAAGGACTGGGTATATCCCATTGCCGCGCTGCTGCCGATGCTGGCCTCGATGGCTGCCGGTTACGATCTCTACCAATTGACGTGGTGGCTGATCTTCACCCTGCTCAACGCCGCGGCGGTGCTGCTGTTGACCCGTGGCGGGCGCCGGGTCCAAGGCTTTCCCGCCGCGTACTGGTGGCTGGCCGCCACATCCGTGCTGGCGCCGGTCGCCGTCGGACGCATCGACGGTCTCACCGGTCCGATGGTGGTCGCCGGCCTGATGCTGTTTGCTGCCCGCCCCGTCATTGCCTCCGCTGTACTGGCACTGGCCACATGGATCAAGGTGTGGCCGGCCGCCGTCATCGGCGTGCTGCTGGTGGCCGGCCGGAAGCGGCTGACGCTGCTGCTGACCGGTTTCGCGGTATCGGTGCTGATTGCCGCCGCCGTAGCCGCGGCAGGCGGATTGTCCCATTTGCTGAGTTTCATCGGCGCGCAGGCAGACCGGGGAATGCAGCTTGAAGCCCCATTCACTACTCCGGGGTTGTGGCAGGCGGTACTGGGACTGGATGACGCCCGGGTCTTCCACCACCGGGACATCAATACATTGGAAATCCGGGGTGCATGGGGCCCCGTGATGGCCAACCTGATGACCCCGCTGCTGATCCTCGCCGCACTGTGCATCGCCGGGCTGCTGGTGTGGGCGATGCGCAATGGCGCTGCACGTACACCGCTGATCCTGGCCGGATCGCTGGCTATGGTGAGCGCGTTCGTGGTGTTCAATAAGGTTGGCTCGCCGCAGTTCCAAGTGTGGCTGATCGCCGTCGTCGCCGTCGGGCTGGCCCACGACCGGCACGGCTGGCGGGTGCCCGGGCTGCTGATGCTTGTTATCGCGGCGTTGACCACGCTGGTGTATCCGATTTTCTACGGGGAGCTGTACACCCTGAACCCATGGGTTGCCCTCTTGCTGACCGGCCGGAATGTCCTGCTGTTTGTGCTGCTCGGATGGGCCGTGAAGGCCGTTGTCCGGCTGGGCCGCCGGCAGCGGCTAGATCTGCGGCGTTGACTGCGGGTCTTCAAGTTTGCGCAGGAACAGCGCCTTCGTCTTCGGGTCGATGAACACCAGGTACAGGCCGAACCCGACGGCCACCACGGCCGCCACGCAGCGTGCCACCAGCAGGTTCAGGTCGATGAACCAGGTGATATCGAGCTGGTCGGAGACCGAATAGATCATGAAGAACGAGACCAGGAAGTACAGGGTCTTGACCTGCCAGTCGGTGCGGATGCCGGTCACCGCGAACAACGGGATCAGCCACACCACGTACCACGATTGGATCATCGGCGATAGCAGCACCAGCGCGCCAAGAGCGATCGCCAGCCGCCGGATGATGCGCTGGTAGCTTCCCTTGAGCGCCAGCAGCACGATGATGACTCCGGCTGCGGCCAGCCCCAGCAGGTGCACGACATTGCCGAAGACCCAGCCGTTGAGCCCGAAGGCGCTGAACAACGTGGCCACAATCCATCCGGCAATCCCCACCGGTGCGTACCAGATCCACAGCGTGACGGGGGTGCTCATGGCGCCAACCCAGCCGAATCCGTAGCCGTTCAATGCCCCCAGCAGCGCCAGCACCGCGAAGGAGGCACAGGCGGTCAGCGCCCAGTAGAGGCTTTTCCGCCCCCAGCCGGCTCTCCTGCCCGCCCACAGCAGGCCGATAAAAGGAAGGAAGATGATTGTCACGGGCTTGACGGCGATCGACAGGGAGACCAGCAGGATCCCCAGCACTGGCCGCCTGACCGCAGTGTGGTACAGACCTGCCAGGGCCAGGCCCAGCATCAGCGCATCGTTGTGCACCGCCGCGATGAAGTTGATGAGGAACAACGGGTTGGCCGCGCTCAGCCACAGCGCCCGGTGCGGGTTGATGCCGTGCAGCCTGGCGAGTTTTGGTACGTACACAATGCACAGCGCCACTCCGGCGAGTGCGACAAGCCGGAACAGCAGGATGGACAGCATCTGCTGGCCGCCGGACAGCCAGGCGACCCATTCCTCGACCCACAGGAACAAGGGCCCATAAGGCGTCGGGCTTTGGGCCCAGAGCTTGTCGGCGCCGGTGGAGAACCAGTTGGACACCTGGGAGTAGCCCTCTTCGTAGGGGTTGAGTCCGTTGAGCACCATCTGGCCCTGCACCATGTACGCGTACACATCGCGGCTGAACAGTGGAATGGCGAGCATCATCGGTGCACCCCAGGCCGCCACGGCCGTCAGTGTGGCCCTGCGCGCCTGCCGGCCCCAGACACGTACTTGCTGTCCCAGCCGGAGCCAGGAGCGCACCAGCAACATGGCGCCGGCTGCGAGTAGCACGACGCAGAGCACGACCCCAAACGGATTGAGCCGCAGAAATATGAACAATGGCCAGCGTGAAAGATCGGATACGGCCGGGAGCCACCCGACGCCGAGGGAGCCGGCCAGCATCATGACCGAGCCGACGGTTCCGGACACGATGGCACGTTTCGGGTTGTCCACTTCCGGACCGGAGCCCCGTGCAGGGGGCTCTGTGGACGGAACCGGACCGGTCATCTCTGGAAGGATTTCCTATCTTCGAAGCAACATCGGCATCGTGCCGCAAGTCTAGCGCACGCACGCGGCGCTGCAGCGGGGGCCGCGAGTCTGCGGGGGCTTGCGGGTGCTGCGGTTGCTTCGGGTGCTGCCGGCATGACGGCACGGTACATTGGTCAGGTGCCTATATCTAACGAACACATCGTATGGATCGACTGTGAGATGACCGGTCTGGACCCGCTCGCCGACGCGCTGATCGAGGTGGCCGTGCTCGTCACAGACTCCGAATTGAACATCCTTGGGGACGGAGTCGACGTCGTCATCAGGCCGGAACCAGGGGCCCTGGACCGGATGGGCGACTTTGTCCGGCATATGCACACCGAGTCCAAGCTGCTCGACGAGTTGCCGCACGGCATCACCATGGCCGAGGCCGAACAACAGGTGCTGGAATACATCACCGCCTGGGTGCCGACGCCCAATAAGGCTCAGCTGGCCGGAAATTCGGTGGGCATGGACCGGATGTTCCTGGCCCGCGACATGCCTGCCGTCATCGATCACCTGCATTACCGGATCATCGACGTGTCAACCATCAAGGAATTGTCCCGGCGCTGGTTCCAAAGGGCGTATTTCCAGTCTCCGGCGAAGACAGGCAACCATCGCGCCCTGGGCGATATCAAGGATTCGATCAACGAATTGAAGTACTACCGGGAGTCGGTATTCGTGCCCGCCCCCGGCCCGGACAGCGACAAAGCCAAGCGAATCGCTGCCCGGTTTGTGTCCAGGGCCGAAGCAGAATAAAGTCGTAGGGTCACATGGTGGGTATAGCTCAGTTGGCAGAGCGCCTGGTTGTGGTCCAGGAGGTCGCGGGTTCAAGCCCCGTTACTCACCCCATTGAAAATGCGAGGCCAAACGGTTTCTGCAGGCCGCACCGGATCCGTCCGGGGCGGCCTTTCGCATGAGGTTACCCACTGATTTTGCGCCGCAACCGGCGGAGAGGCAGCAGCAACGATGGAACGCACTCGGTACGAAATCATGCCTGAAGTCGTTGGAGGACAGTTCGCCGCCACGAAGGACACGACGAAATGACGGTACGTCCCATTGTCATCACCGGCGAACCGGTGCTGCACCGGCGTGCGGCGGAGGTCACCAGCTTCGACAGCGACCTGGCCCGGCTTGTCGATGACATGTTCGAGACTATGGATGCCGCGAACGGGGTCGGACTGGCAGCGCCGCAGATAGGCGTAGGACTGCGGATATTCGTCTATAACATGGGCAACGACGACGGCGTCCCCGATCGCGGAGTGCTGGTCAACCCCAGGATCACCACCACGAAGGTTCCCGGGACCGCACCGGACCCTGAGGAGGACTCCGAGGGCTGCCTGTCGGTGCCCGGGGATTCCTTTCCGCTGCAGCGGGCAGCATGGACGCGCCTGACGGGTTTCGACGCCGACGGTGCAGCGGTCGAATTTGAAGCAACCGGATGGTTTGCCCGGTGCATGCAGCACGAATACGACCACCTGGATGGAAAACTCTACGTGGACCGCCTCAACGACCGCTATGCGCGAAAGGCGAAGCGGTCAGCCAAAGACCACGGCTGGGGCGTACCCGGGCACCATTGGATGCCGGGCGTGGATCCCGACCCGTTCGGCCACTAAGCCTGCTCAGGCAGCAGTTTCAGTACCACTGCCCGGGCTTCAGTACCACTGCCCGGAGAGCCGCTGTACGTCTTCCGCGGCGGTCTGGCGCAACCTGATCAGCTCATCGAGACGCGCATCGTCGATCTCACCGGCTTTGTGGGCTTCCTGGGCCTTTTTCAATTGCCGGTCCGCTTCCTTCAGGTTCGCTTCCGCCTGTCGGTATTCTGCAGATTCGTCCATGTCGGCATCATGGCACACAAAGACCGCCGGGCAAAGGATTTTATCGGGATGGGTTGGCCGGTACGCCGGGTTCTGTACGCCACCGCAGTTGCCCGCATGTGGCGTGGCGGCCATCCATCTACGAGCACCGTTACCGGTGCCCTCCAGCGGCCTACCCGGACGCTCGGGCGAGCAGCCCTCCAACACGTCCTGTCTGACCTTGCTCCGGGTGGGGTTTACCTAGCCGCCCCGGTTGCCCGGGGCGCTGGTGGTCTCTTACACCGCCGTTTCACCCTTACCGGTGGCATGCACCGGCGGTCTGATTTCTGTGGCACTTTCCTGCGGGTCACCCCGAGTGGGCGTTACCCACCACCCTGCTCTGCGGAGCCCGGACGTTCCTCGTTCACACGCGGCCGCCTGGCCAACCCATCCGCGTCCATCCTACCCGGCTGATGGCAAGGTGCGGACACCGGTAGGATCGACGGGTGCTGATTTTACTGCCGCCCTCCGAAGGTAAGACCCCCGCCGCCACGGGCGCCCCGTTTGCCCTGGACGAGCTCAGCTTCCCCGGGCTCAATCCGGCGCGCAAGGAGGTGCTGGCGGCCTTGGCCGGCGCCAGTTCGGCCGATGACGCGCTGGGCGTCCTCGGGGTTGGTGCTTCACTGCTCGACGAGGTGCGCCGCAATACCGCACTTGACGTGGAACCTGCAGCACCAGCGCACACCATCTACTCCGGTGTGCTGTACGACGCTCTGGGCTATCACCGCATGACACCGGTGCAGCAGCGCAGGGCTGATGCCGCCGTCGTCATTATCTCCGGCTTGTGGGGTGCCATTGGTTTCGCCGACCGGGTTCCCGCATACCGACTGTCGATGGGTGTTTCGCTGCCCGAAACCGGCCGGCTGTCCTCCTATTGGAAGCGGGAACTTTCCGAACCGTTATCCCGTCGTGCCGATGATGAACTGATCATCGACTGCCGTTCCAGCAGTTACTCTTCCGCCTGGGCCGCCCCGGCGCATCAGACGGCGGCTGTGAACGTCTTCCAGCAGCGCCATGGCCGTCGCACCGTGGTGTCGCACTTCGCGAAACACACCCGCGGTGAGCTGGCCCGGCACTTGCTGACGCGACGCGGCGCACCGCCGTCCACACCGCAGTCACTGCTCAAGGCGGCCCGCCGGCACTGGGACGCAGAACTCGTCGAGGCTTCCGGCCGTAAGCCGTACCAGCTCAATATTGTGCTGCACGGATAGCTCCGGCAGACGTTCACATCCCTGCACCCTTTCCTGCACGAACCGGCCACCCGGGCCCCCTTCACATCCGGCCGTATCTGGCGCGGATGATTCCGAAGATGCCGTGGCAGATGAATCCAATTCCGATCACGGCCAGCACATACTGGCCCGCCGGTTCATCCAGCAGCGCCTTCAAGCTGGCGTCCAGCCCGGTGGGACGGGCGGGATTGTGCTGGACGGCGGCAACGCCGAACAGCACACCGACCAGAATCAACGCAATACCCTTGGCCACATGGCCAAGAATTCCCAGCGCGTCGATGACCGTACCGCCCACGGAGTTGAAGAAACTCAACTCCGGGCGGAATTTACGCAGGATGCCTTTGACAATGAAGTAAACCCCGACGCCGGCGACCACCACACCGACGGCGCTGAGCAACACGGCTCCCATGGGATAAGACAGCACGATGGCGCTGAAATGGCGAGTGCCCGCCCGGGCATCTGAGCCCGGTCCCACCGCAAAGTTGGCGAAGGTCAACGCCAGGACAGCGTATACGACGCTCAGGGTTCCGGAGGTAAGTGCCTTGCTCAGCCGGTACCGCGCCGGTTGCCTCCGGCTGCGCACGGTCGCCTCGCTCAGCTGCCACAGGGAAAGTCCCATACAACCGATAAACCCGATCCAGACAGCCACTCGTCCGGGGGTGTCCTGGGCCAGCGTCTCAATGGCCCCGGCGGTGCTGGCCCTGCCGGTTCCGCCGAGGGCCAGCCTCACTGCCACGACGCCGATCAGCAGATGGAGTATGGCGGTGATGGCGTAGCCCAGCCGCGCGACGGCGTCCAGGGTGCGGGTATTCGCCACTTCTTCCGCGGCGTTCGCCACCGGTTCCAGGTCGTCCTGGATCCGGCCGGCGCGGCGTTTCAGCTGCCCGGCTGTGGAGGCTCGGGGCTTACGAAGGTTCAATCGTGGCGACGAGTTCGACTTCGAAGCCGGCTTCATTTTCCAAGTACGCCGCGTAGTGGCCGCTGCCGCCGGCGTACGGGTGCAGGTCCTCGAACATCAGTGTCCAGCCGTAGGCCGGTGCGTCTGCGACCATCGCATCGACCGCCGACGGCGGTCCGGCCCAGAATGCCAGATGGTTCAGGCCCGGGCGCTTGCGCTCATGCCGTCCCGGGGTCACGTCGGGCCCGGATTCGAGCACGATGTATCCGACGGCGCCTTGCCAGCTCGCGCCCGACTCCCATTCGTTCTTCCGCTGGTAGTCGAGTTGCTCGAAGATCCATCCCAGCGACCGGCGGGCCTCGGCAAAGTCCTCCACCCACAATTCGATGTGGTGCACCCGGCCGGTCGGCGGTGCCGCGACGACAGGCTCCGACGGCGCCGCCGGCGCCGCCGGGGCCGCAGCCTGGGTTTCGGCGGGCGCCTCGGTTTCAACGAACAGTTCCGGATCCCGGTCCACGATGATGGGCATGGGCGATGTGGTGGGTTCAGGGCTCAGATCCGGCGGCGGGGACGGGACCCACTGCTCGCCGGCCTCTCCGGCGTCCATGGCCTCGTTTGAGAGCCGGTCGGCGTCCTGGTTCTCCTCGCGCGGAATCCACTCGTACGTCACCCGCTGCGGATCGACGATGCTGCGGGCCTTGGTCGCCAGCTTGCGCATGTCTTCGTGCTTGATCTTCCAACGCCCGGTCATCTGCTCCACGGCGAGTTTCGAATCCATCTTCACGTGGATTCGGGCATCGGGATCCTGGGCCAACGCCAGCTGCAGTCCGGCCACGAGACCGGAATATTCAGCAACATTGTTGGACACCACGCCCAAGTACTCGGCCGTTTCGGCCAGGATCCGCCCCGAGTCGGGGTCACGGACCAGCGCCCCGTAACCGGCATGGCCCGGGTTGCCTCGGGAGCCGCCGTCGGTCTCGACAACCAGCAGGTCTCCACTGTGGGCGTCCAAGGGTTCAGACTCATCGAAAAGTGTCACGGCTCTACAACCCCGATTCCGCTGTACGCACCAATATCCTGCCGCATTCCTCACAACGCACGACGTCGTCCTCGGCAGCCTTGGCGATGTCGGCCAGATCGCGGGGGTTCAGTTCCATCCGGCAGGCGCCGCAGCGGCGCTGGTGCAGCGCACCGGCCCCTACGCCGTTGTGATTGGCACGGATTTTGTCATAGCTGCCGACCAGCCCGGCGTCGATACCGTCGGCCGTTTCGGCACGCTGTTGCTCGACCGATTCCCGCTCAGTCTCGATGGCGGCGAGTTCCTCGTCGCGTTGCCGGAGCAGCTCATCGTGCTGCTGCGCCAGCGAGTCTGACGCTGCTGCCTCGCTGCCGCGGCGGACCGTCAACGCCTCCATCCGCTCCATCACTTCCAGCTCAACGTCCTCCAGGTCGGAGCGGCGCTTGGCCAGCGATTCCAGTTCGCTCTGCAAGGCTGTCAGGTCCTTGGAGGTGCCTGCTCCGCTGTCCAGCCGTTTCTGGTCCCGGTCGATACGATTGACCACCATTTCGACGTCGTTCTCCGCCCTCGTCAGCTCCCGCTGGGTGTCCTCGATAGCGGTGTCGGTCTCCACCAGCTGACGGCGTGATTGTGAGAGGCCCTTGTCCGCCTCGGCAATGTCCGGGTTGGCGTTGGCCGTGCGTGCCCGGTGGGAAAGCTGCGCGAGTTTGGTGTCCAGGGCTTGCAGATCCAGTAATTTCAATTGGTCCGCTGCTGCCGCTTTTGCCACTGAATTCCTCCAAACGTCACCCGGACGCCGTCGGCCCGGTCTGTAACAGGTTAGTGCAGGCGTCCTTCGAAAATCAGCCCGGACGCGATGGACCGACCGTGTGGAACCCTAACCTGCGCCGGGAGTGAGAACGAAATCCCAGGGATCGGTGTTGATGTTGCTGACGCGGATATCGACTTGGTGGCCCTGATCGGTCAGCACGTTATCCAGCGCCTCGGACGCCGGCGTCAACCACAACCATTCGCTACCGAAATGAGACACGTCAATCAGATACGGCCTGCCATTGGCCGCCGCCTCGCGCGCCTCGGATGCGGGATGGTGGCGCATATCGGCTGTCACGAACACGTCGGCCGAACAGCTACGGACTGCTTCGAACAGGGAATCGCCCGCTCCCCCGCAGACGGCCACCCGCTTCACAATGCCATCGTGGTCGCCTGCCACCCGCACGCCCCCGGCCACGGCCGGGAGAATGCTGAACACCTTCGCGGCGAAGTCGGACAGGCTGCTTACTTCGGCCAGCTCCCCGTACCGGCCGAGGCCTTCTTCATCCAATCCCGCCGGTGCCTGCTGCAGCGGCTGCACATCGGTCAGGCCGAGCGCGTCAGCGAGCACGTCGGACACGCCGCCAACGGAGCTGTCCCCATTGGTGTGGACGGTCAGCAGCCCGCATCCGCCCTCAATCAGCCGGTGGACCACGTCGCCCTTGAATGAAGTGGCCGCGACGGAGGTGACGGGGCGCAGCAGCAGCGGGTGATGGGTGATCAGCAGGTCCGCGCCCCACTGCAGGGCTTCGTCAACCACCGCCGACGTCGGGTCGACCGCCAGCAGGATCTTCTGCACCTGCCGTGACGGCCTGCCCGCCACCAGTCCGACGGCGTCCCACTGTTCGGCCAGCGTCGCCGGCCACAATTCTTCGGCTGCGGCCAGCACTTCGCCCACAGTGGGCCCGGCCACGCCGTCGCCGGCCACTGTGCCGTGACCGGCCACGGCGCCGGCTCGCGGCGAAGCGCCACCGCCGGGTCCGCCCGGGGGCGTTGCTGGTGTGTCCATACCCCAGTTTTACCTTAAATGAGCGCGCCGTACCCGGCTCGGGAATCTTCCGGGCCGCGCGTGCATTGTTAAGGGCATGCAGACTTATGTTCTCGGTGGTGGCTGTTTTTGGTGCCTCGATGCGATCTATCAAAAGACCCGCGGCGTGACCGCGGTGGTATCCGGCTATTCAGGCGGTGAAGACCCGGAACCGACATACGAGAGCGTATGTTCGGGCACAACGGGTCATGCCGAAGTCGTATCGGTGACATTCGACGAGTCAATCATCCCGGCCGACGTCATTCTGGACATGTTTTTCACCGCCCACGATCCCACCACCCTGAACCGCCAGGGTTACGACGTTGGTACGCAGTACCGCTCGGTGATGTTCTACGCCGATGACGAGCAGAAGCGGCTCTTCAAGGAGGCCATCGACCGGAACCAGGATGCGTGGGACGCACCGATTGTTACGGAATTGACTCCGCTGCCTCGTTTCCACGCCGCAGAAGAAATTCACAACGATTTCTATGGCAAGCGCCCGGAGGCGGGATATTGCCAGGTGATCATTAATCCGAAACTGGCCAAGGCCCGAAAACATTACAGAGAATGGCTGGTGGCTTAGCAGAGCGTTCTTTGCGGTCGGTAGGCTGGCAGCGGGCTAATTCACACTACTAAAGAGGCAGGCTTTGATGGCAAGGATTTACGACGACGTAACACAGGTGGTTGGCGGCACTCCTTTGGTGCGGCTCAACCGGTTGACCGAAGGGCTCGATGCCCGGGTTGCGGTGAAGCTGGAGTTCTACAACCCGGCCAATTCGGTGAAGGACCGGATCGGCGTGTCCATCGTGGACGCCGCCGAACGCGCAGGTGCCCTGAGGCCGGGCGGCACCATTGTTGAAGGCACCTCCGGCAACACCGGTATCGCCCTGGCCATGGTCGGCGCCGCCCGCGGCTACAAGGTCATCCTCACCATGCCCGAGACCATGTCGACCGAACGGCGCGTCATGCTGCGTGCCTACGGCGCTGAGATAGTCCTCACTCCCGGCTCCGAAGGAATGCGCGGCGCGGTGGATAAAGCCCAGGAAATCGTGGCCAACACCGATAACTCGATTTGGGCCAAGCAATTCGCCAACCAGGCCAACGTGGACGTGCACCGCAACACCACCGGCGAGGAAATCTGGGCCGACAGCGACGGCGAAATCGACGTGCTGGTCTCGGGCATCGGCACCGGCGGCACCATCACCGGCGCCGGCCAGCTGCTGAAGGAGCGCAAGCCGGAGGTGCAGATTGTCGCCGTCGAACCGCAGGATTCCGCCATCCTCAACGGTGGCGCCCCCGGCCCGCACAAGATCCAGGGACTTGGGGCGAACTTTGTTCCCGAAATCCTCGATACAGATGTCTACGATGAGGTGCTCGACGCCACCATTGATGACTCGGTCTCGATGGCCCGGGCATTGGGCACCCAGGAAGGTATCCTCGGCGGCATCTCCTCCGGAGCAGCCGTCTGGGCGGCCTTGGAGCTGGCGAAGCGCCCCGAAAACGCAGGCAAGTTGATTGTCGCCGTCGTGCCCGACTTCGGGGAGCGGTATATCTCCACCCTGCTATACGACGACATCCGCAGCTGATGGCTTCGACGCCCGGCACCGCGCCCACGAAAAGGAAGTCATGACATTCATTTCCCGGCTCCGGGACGATCTCGCCTCCGCACGCGCGCACGATCCAGCTTCCCGTGGCGACGTGGAGAACCTGTTGGCCTATTCGGGACTGCACGCCATCTGGGTGCACCGGCTGACCCACCGGATGTGGGCCAACCCGGGTCTGCAGCTTCCGGCACGGCTGATTTCGCAGGCGGCGCGGTGGATTACCGGCATTGAGATACATCCCGGTGCGGTCATTGGACGTGGCTTCTTTATCGACCACGGCATGGGGGTCGTTATCGGCGAAACCGCGGAAATCGGCGAAGACGTGATGCTCTACCAAGGCGTCACCTTGGGAGGCCGTTCCCTGGCGCGCGTCAAGCGCCATCCCACCCTCGGTGACCGGGTGGTGGTCGGCGCCGGCGCCAAGGTGCTGGGCCCGGTCGAGATCGGTGCGGACAGCGCGGTGGGAGCCAACGCCGTCGTCGTCAAGGACGCGCCGGCAGACTCGATCCTGACCGGCATCCCGGCCAAGGCCAGGCCGCGCGTATCGGAACATGAAAAGCAACCCCAGGTGGACCCGGCCGAGTACATTGACCCGGCCATGTACATCTAGGGTCCTGGGCGGCGCCCGCTTCAGCTCGCCGGGTCGTTGAGCCGGAAACCGACCTTGAGGGTTGCCTGGTAGTGCTGAATTGATCCGTTGTCGATGTGGCCGCGGAGCTGGATAACTTCGAACCAGTCCAGATTTTCCATGGTCTGGCCTGCACGTTCCACCCCATTAGCGATGGCCGCGTCCGACCCTTCGGTGGACGTTCCCACGATTTCGATGACGCGGTATGTGTTTGCACTCATTGCTGTCTCCTGAGATCGACGCCATTGCCTTGACACGTCTCAGGCTACTGTGCCGGCAGCGGAAAACAACAGGTCCCTTCCACGACGCCGGTTTATGTGTGGGTGATGGGTGGGGAGCCGGCTTTCTTCCACTGGCCGCCTGTGGCCGGTACCTGCCCGGCCGGGCTGGCGTAATAGAGCCGGTCG
>NZ_AUMN01000023.1 GCF_000430705.1 Arthrobacter castelli DSM 16402 | reverse complement strand
TACCAGAAGCTGCGGGCCGTCTACCACGCCAGCCCTGCCCGGGGCCGGCAACTGGTCACCGAAATACTGACCTCGTTCCCCACGTGCCCGATCCCTGAGATCGCCCGCCTCGGACGGAGCCTGCGGGCGTGGAAGAGTGCGATACTGGCCTACTTCGATACCGGAGGAGCATCAAACGGTCCCACCGAAGCGATTAACGGCGTCATCGAAACCACCCGCCGTATCGCCCGCGGATTCCGCAACTTCGCCAACTACAGGCTCAGATGCCTACTGGCCGCCGGCGGCCACCGCCCCTACCGGCGAAAAACCGCTAACCATGCCTAAATGCGAAGAGCCAACAAACGCGAATTCTTTGACCAATCCGTGTTTAACAGGGCTTGTGCCTGCCCTACTTCACCGACACGCCACCACCTATTGGCGGGATCTCTTAGCCTCAATCCACCGATGAGGTTTGGAATGAGCTTCTGATCTGATTTCGGCTGTGCTGGCGGCTTTCGGGCAGGGGTGGTGGCGGGGCCTCGCTGCCCGGTATGTTCCACTGAAGAGTCCTCGTCTCGGGCCGGTCTCGGCTGGTCGGTCAGGTTGCTGCGTGCCGTGGTGGCGCGTTGATGCTGGTGAACAGGTTCGTCCAGGCGGACTCCCACGGCCAGTCTTGGGGTAGATGCAGGATGACTTGGCGCGCTGAGGTCCCGGCTCTGGCCGGGACGCTGATCAGTTTGCGCCGGATCGTGCCCGTCGTCGCCTTGGCCAGGCCGGCACCGGCGAGGGTTGCCGCTGCCCGGGTGAGGTTGAACGCGATGACGGTCAGCACCAGCCAGGCGGCGTTGGCATTGAATTTCCCGGAGGGCAGATGTGCCAGGGCGCTGTCTTTCAGATCGGCGTTGATCTGCTCGATCACCGCATGGGCCCGGTGGATCTTGTCGGCGGTGACGGTCTCGAGATCACTGGTGGTGAAGAACGCGTGGAAGCGGTGGGTGTCAAACAGCGTCGGCTGCTCGGCATCCTTTGGATTCAGTTCCGGGATGCGACGGACCACCAGCCGACCGGGGATACGTTGGCTTTTCTTCTTCGAGGTGAAGGCGGTGAAGTCGATCTCGGCGACCTCGGCGGTGGAGATCCAGGCGCCGGTGTCCTCGTCGTAGATCGCGTCGGTGTACTCGATCCTCTGCCAGGCGTCGTCGTCGATGGCGGCGATGGCCCTCTTCACGGCCGGGTCCATCCTCACGGTGACCGACACGTCGGCCCCGCCGGTGATCGCCGCTTGCACGGCAGCGTGGCCGTAGTAGGCCGAGTCAGCCCGCACCAGCATCCGCGCCCCCGCCGTGCCGTCGAGGCGGCCGGTGGCCGCCAGCGCGTCACCGATCAGCCGACCGGCCCCGCGCGGGGAGCCGACCTGGCCTTTACGCAGTCGTTGAGCGACGATTACCGGCGCGGAGTCCGCCGTGGTGACCGTGGCCAGCATCGCGTTCAGTCCGCGCACACCGGAGTATCCATACCCGGAACCCTGCTTCTGGTAGCCGTGGACCTCGACGATCGTGTCATCGACATCAACACAGGCGTACTTATCCGGATCATGCGTGAGCAGTGGAGCGCGCGTGCTCAGGCCGGTCAACACGCGGGAGGCGACCGCGTCGAGCTGGCGGACATGGCCAAAGGTGAAAGACCGCAGGAACGAGCCGAGCGTCGACGGGGCGTACCGGCCGGTGAAGATCTTGCCCGTGCCACCGTGCTTGAGCAGGGCCATGTCATCGATCGAGTCGGCGCCGGCGACCATTCCGGCGACCAATGAGGCGACTTTCGACCCTGCGTTGGCACCCTTGTCCGTCGGCACCGTCAGCTGCTTGCCGGCCAACTCGCCCAGGCCAGCATCGGCCGCGAGTTTCACCGCCGGGACGAGACCGGCCGATGACACGAGATTCGGGTCGTCGAACGTCGCCGTGGCCACCGGCGGAGTGTGAGAGAGTTGCATCTACGAGATGTCCTTTTGACCAGTGCAATAGTTTCTTCGCCGATTACTATTTTCCCTGATCAGAGGGACATTTCCGTTTTAACGCGCCGCAACGGACTCAACCCGATCGGTGGATCCAGGCTTAGGGCGTGTCTCCTAATAGGTTGGTCCACATGGTGATGGCTCTGAGTACGGTGCCGCCGCGGTAGGTCAGGGCGAGTTTGTCGTAGCGGGTGGCCAGGCCGCGCCATTGTTTGTAGACGTTGAAGGCTCGTTCGACGACATTGCGGCGCTTGTAGTCCTCGGCATCGAAGGCCGGTGGCCGACCGCCTTTGCGGCCTTTGCGGCGGCGGTGTCCGGCCTGATCTGCCGGTTCGGCGATGACAGCTTGGATGTTCCGACTG
The DNA here is from genome assembly GCF_000430705.1 of Arthrobacter castelli DSM 16402. Classification (GTDB taxonomy): domain Bacteria; phylum Actinomycetota; class Actinomycetes; order Actinomycetales; family Micrococcaceae; genus Arthrobacter_C; species Arthrobacter_C castelli. Next base: position 70,947 of record NZ_AUMN01000023.1, on the reverse strand, counting down.
CGCAGGCTGGTCCGGATGGCCCGTGATGAGTAGGCTTTATCGCCGCGGACTTTCTCCGGACGGGTGCGGGCCGGCCCTGGCCGGGAGACTTTCAAGTGATCCATCAGGTGGGGAAACATGGGCGCATCCCCGGACTGGCCTGGCCCGACCAGCGCCACCAGCGGGCGTCCGGCCCCATCAACGAGCGAATGGATCTTGGTCGATAGCCCGCCACGGGACCGTCCGACCGCGTGGTCACCCGGCTCGATCGACAAATCCTTGTAATTCGACGGTGCCCCCTGTGTGGCGTGGCAGGTTCGTCGCATGCTGATGGGCACGGTTGACCGTCGAATCAACCGAGATCGCCCAATCAATCAAACCGAGCTGGTCAGCATCTCCCAGCAGCGAACCCAGCACGCGGTCCCACGTGCCATCACCGCTGTAGCGTCGATGACGCTTCCACACCGTCTGCCGCGGGCCGAACTCCGCGGGCAGATCCCTTCAGGCAATACCGCACCGAAACCGGTAAATAATGCCTTCCACAACCTTTCCGGTCATCACCAAACGGGCGGCCCGGCCGCCCATGCGAAGAGGGCAACAACGGCTGGATCAACGACCACTGATCATCACTGAGTACATTGCGACAAGCCATACTCCCAGCCTGTCCGCCAAAGCCCCGCAGATAAGGAGGCACGCCCTAGCCATGAACCGCCATATATCGGTCCACCGCTTCCGGCCGTAGCGTTTGACTTGTTACCAATAAGGCAGCGCCTCGCATTCCCGAGTCCTCACCCAGCCGGGCCTTCTCCAAGGTCAACGTCCGGGTCACCGCCGGAACTGCACCTCTATAGACAGACTCCCGCACTCCGGTAAGGAACTGCTCGGGCAACTCGGCCAAGTGACCCCAGAAGGTAACAACGTCTGGACTGAGCAGGTTAACGATACCGGCGAGCACATCGCCAATATCCCGGCCAGAACCGCGGATGGCTTGGTTTGCCTTGACATTTCCCGCCCGTGCCAGGGCCACAACCTCATCGGCAGTGCTGACTACCTCCCCCGCGTCCGTCAACGTATCGACCAACGCTCGTCCACTGGCCGCAACATTTAGACATCCCACGTTTCCACAAGCACATTGCGCATCCCTGTTGGCTACCTTGGTATGCCCGATTTCACCGGAATGACCCGCACCGCCGCGGATGACTTGGCCATTAATTACAATTCCACACCCAATTGCGGTGCCGACCTTGATGCAAAGGAATACCCCAGCGTCGGACCAGTGCGCCGCATGCTCACCGAGAGCCAGCAGATTGACATCGTGATCGAGGTAGACCGGCGCCCCGAATGCTTCGCTCGTCTGGCGGGCAACAGGGTAATCAATCCACAGTCCGAATTCTTCTGTGGACTGGTCTTTGATCATTTCCAATTCAACGATGCCGGGGATACCGATACCGATGCCATGTATCTGATGGATGGAGCGGTCAGCTTCGTCCAGTAGCGCCCTGAATTCGGCCAAGAGAAAATCGAGACCGACTTCCGGCCCTACGCTCAAGTCGAGCTTCATCGTCCGTCCCCTCAACACCGTTCCGGCCAGGTCGGTTACCGCTATCCGCGTTCCCTGGATTCCAAGCTGGGCAGTAAGGATCACATGTGATGCCGGATTAAACACGAAGGAGGTCGCCGGCCGCCCCCTTCCAGCGAGTGCCTCCCCGTCGGTCCTTAGCAAACCATGCTTGATCAGTAAATCGACGCGCTCCGTCACTGTGGAACGGGATACCTGAAGCCGGGCGGCTAAAGCTGAAATCGTTGTCAGTCCCGACCGAACAAGGTCGAGGACCTCTCCTGTACGCGTCACTCGTGCGGACACGAAAGCGGCGTCCTGCCCTGGTACTTCTTGGGACTGAATCAATTGTGTGCGCTCCTTCCGGACCGAAACCGGTCAGACTTATTTTATCGAACGGATCTCACTAAAAACCCTTGACACTCTCCAACGCTCTCTGTTTATGTTGAACATCAACATAATTTACCTCACATATAACTCTCATCGACGTAAGTGGTTGCGGCTCTCAGCCAGCAAGTCGAAGCGTCGGTCAACGGATGACAACAGTTGCAGCAATGCGACAGTAGAGATGGAAGTCGGCTTCGGATGAGCAAACCAGTAAGACAACGCATAGTTCAGCGAATGGCACTCGGGCTGGTCGCCGCCGCGCTGTGTTCGGTGCTGACCGGTTGCGTGTTCACGCCATCGACGTTCAACGCGGTGGACGCCGACGACGAGCTGGTGATGTGGAGTTACGTCGGCACAGACGAGCCCTCCATGGTGGCGTTGAACAAAAAGTTCGAGCGGCAGAACCCCGGTGTCCAAGTGAAGGTCGTCAACATCCCGCTCAGTGAGTTCGGGCCGAAGCTGGTTGCGGCCGCCGGAACCAAAGCCGGTCCCGATGTCATTATTGGAAACCCGGTGGCCGATTTCGACCTGCTCGCCGGCGCAGACGTCTATGCGGATCTGTCAGAACAGCTGGACAACAGCGCCCTGCGGGAGAATCTGCAGGATGAAGCCATTTGGACCGACGGTTCGGAAGTTCTGGCCCTTCAGTGGCGCTTCAACAATCTGGGTTTCTGGTACAACAAATCGATTCTTAACAAGCACGGAATCGAACCGCCCGATACCGTGCAGGAACTCGAAAAAGCTATGACGAAAGTGATCCGGGAGTCTGAGAACTTCGGCATGGCCATGGCCGGAGCGCCGCAAGTTCCAACTGCTTGGCAGGCGATTCATTGGATGCTCGGTTACGGCGCGAACTACTGCAATATTGAGTCCAGCGGAACGGTGAAGGCGATGAAAATGGTGGACCGTTGGCAGGAGAATGGTCTGTTGGCGCCGCACGTCACGACCCTGGACCAGAACCAAGCCTTCGATGCTTTCGCGACCGGAAATTATGCTTTCGCGATCGGTGGCAGTTGGGAGATGGCCTCACTCGAGCAGTCCCCGCTTAAGTTCGACGTCGGTACGTCCCTGATCCCCGCCGGCCCGCAGGGCTCGTATTCCACCTTTGCCGGTGAGTCGATCGGCATCGGACGGTTCGCCGACAACCCGGATTTGGCCTGGGAGCTGATCAAAACCTACTTGCAACCGAGTTCGCAGCTGACAACCTTTGAAATGGTGGGCGCCTTGCCGCCCAGTCCGAAGGTACGGAGCCGCGAAGCCGTCCAGCAGGTGGAACTGTCCGAGCCTTTCGTAACGGCAATGAATGAAGACCATCTCAAGCCTTGGCCGGAAAACAGCCGGACTCTGGAGGCTCAAACCGCCGTGGGAACGATCTACAGCTCAATGCTGGCGGATGCGTTTCCTCCGAAGAAGGCTGCTAACAAGATGGCCGCTGCCGTCAAGACTGCATTCGAAAAGGGGACCGGTGACTGTTAATTCCCAAACCCGCGAAACCCGTACGATCGACACTGCCAACCGGCCAGGGACTCCACGAGGCAACCACAGGTCTTTCGGCGTCGGCCACAGTCCGAAGATGGCGTGGTTTGCCGTTCCAGCCGTCGTCTTTCTGGCCGTGCTGTCGATCTGGCCGTTGTTCAAGCTGCTCCGGATGAGTGTCAGCGAGGTCCGGCCGTCCAATCTGATCGGCGGGTGGGACTGGGTCGGCTTCAGCAACTACATTGAGGCGTTCCAGTCTGCGCAATTGTGGAAGTCAGCGTGGGCCACCCTGCTGTTCACCATCGCCCTGCTGGCTGCCAACTTGATCATCGGTTTCCTGGCGGCGAACCTGCTGGCCCGGGCGTGGAAGAGTGACATGTTCATTCAGAGCATCATGATTTTCGTCTGGGCCTTGCCGCCGGTCGTGATTGGCAACATCTGGCGTTTTCTGTTCAACGAAAACGGCCTGATCAACACCACATTGGGCCTCGCCGGCATCGAATCAGTGAATTGGCTGGGCAGCCCGGATTACGCCATCTGGACCGTAGCCTTCGTCGCCTCTTGGGCCAGCATTCCCTTCGCCGTGATGCTAATTCGGGCTGCTTTACTCAGTGTCCCCCAGGAGATCGTAGAGGCGGCGGCGATTGACGGTGCCGGACCATGGCGCATCCGTTTCCAAATCAACCTCCCGCTGATCCGCCCCACATTAACCATCTTGGCGATTCTGACAGTCATGTATGGCTTCCGGAGCTTTGACTTCGTCTACGTCCTCACCAAAGGCGGGCCGGGAACTTCAAGTGCGACGCTCCCCTACCTTGCCTACCGCGAAGCGTTCACCAAACTCGACTTCAGTCAGGGTGCCACCATTGCCACCATTGCCATGGTGTTCGTGGTGATTGTCGCCCTTGTCTACGCACGCGCGTCCAGAAGGGAACTTCAGCTATGAACCCGGGCAGATCAACAGTTGGGGGATTCATAAGCCGTGCGGCGCTGGTGTTCTTCTACGCCTTTCCGCTGCTCTGGATGGTGATGACGTCGTTCAAGTCGCAGTCCGACATTCTGGCGAACCCATCAGGTTTCATCTTCGCCCCGGTACTGGACGCATATCAAACAGTTGCCGGCGACGCCTGGCCCGCAATAATCAACTCGACGCAGGTTGCGCTGGGGACCACGACCGTGGTGATTGCCCTCGCAGTCCCCGCCGCATACGGACTGGTGCGCAGCAAACACCGGATCTGGGCACGAATCACCACCCTGCTCTTGATCCTCATCATCGTGCTGCAGATGGTGCCTCAAGCCATGGCGGTCATCCCACTTTATGGCGTGCTGACACAGCTCCATGTGGTGAACACAATTTCCGGGTTGATCCTCGCCGACGCTGCGCTGTTCCTGCCCTTCGCCATTGTGCTGCTGCGGCCTTTCATCCAGAGCATCCCCATCGAACTCGAAGAAGCATCAATCGTCGACGGCGCCTCTTTCTGGAGGACATTCGTTTCCGTGGTCCTGCCGTTGGCCCGCAATGGCATCGTCACGGTCTGCGTCATGGTCTTCATGCTCACCTGGGGCGAATTCATCTATGGCGTGACCTTGCTGTCCGTCCCGGATGGCTATCCAGTCAGTTCCATCCTCGCCCAGCAGATCAGTCTCTACGGAACCGAATGGAACCGGCTGATGGCCCTGGCAGTGCTGACCACATTGCCCATCCTGATCGTCTTCTTGTTCAGTCAAAAGCGGCTTTCCGAGGGGATGCTGCGCGGGGCCGTGAAGTAGCCGGCACACGCATCAACCAGAGAGGAGGACCATGACGACGACGGCGACCATCGCGCTGCTCGGCGCACTCGACACCAAGGGAACGGAGTACGGCTTCGTCAGAGATCAGCTGCATGCCGAGGGGTGCGACGCGCTGCTGATCGACACCGGTGTGCTCGGTGAGCCGCAGATAGCGGCGGACATTTCCCGGCGCCAAGTGGCAGCAACGGCGGGAGCCAGCCTCGACCGGCTCCAGGAGCAGCACGAGCGTGGTCCCGGCATGAAAACCATGGCCGACGGCGCAGCCTTAATCCTGGAAGGTTTGGTCGTCTCAGGAGATGTCGACGGCACGTTGGCCCTGGGCGGCTCAAACGCCGCCTACATCTTTGCCGCCGCATGTGCCCGCCTGCCGCTCGGCCTTCCCAAGGTCCTCGTCTCCACCATGGCCACCGGCGATACCCGCCCCTATGTCGGGCATACCGACATGATCCTGGTGAATCCCGTCGTCGACATTAATGGCCTCAACCGAATCTCCAAACCGGTCCTCGCCAATGCCGCTAAGGCATGCGCAGGGATGGTTCGGTCACCCTTCACTGGCGCAGAAGGTGCGGCCAGAGCTGTAGCAGTCTCGATGTTCGGCGTCACCACCCCGTGCGGAGCCCAGCTGGCCACACAACTGGAGCAAGCAGGACTCGAACCCTTGACCTTCCACTGCACCGGTACCGGCGGACAGACCATGGAGGAACTCATCCGCTCCGGAACCTTCGCTGCCGTTGCAGATATGACGACGACGGAACTCGCCGATGATCTCGTCGGTGGCGTCTGCTCCGCCGGACCAGAACGGCTCACGGCCGCAGGCAAGGCTGGAATCCCGCAGGTTGTCAGCCTGGGTGCCTTGGACATGGTCAACTTCGGGCCGGCATCGTCTGTCCCTGCACAGTTCGCCAATCGGCTGTTCCATGAACACAATCCGGAAGTGACGCTGATGCGCACTACGAAAGAGGAATCCGCGGAGCTCGGACGCCACATCGCTGAGAAGCTCAACACCGCCACGGCACCGGTGACGGTGCTGATCCCCGCCGGCGGATTCTCCATGCTGTCCACACCCGGGGAGCCGTTTCACGATCCGGCGGCCGATGCCGCGCTCATCGATTCCCTCACCGCGGGTCTGCGGGACACCATCGACGTGCGCACCTTTGAGTGCGACATCAATGATCCAGCGGTGGCCGAAGCTGCTGCCGACGTCGTCATTAACTACATGGGAGAAGCAATAAATGACTGATGACAACCCCATCCGCGCCAGACTAGCCGGCAAGGTCGCAAACAGCGAAGCGATCATTGGCGGCGGCGCCGGGACCGGCCTGTCGGCCAAGTGCGCTCAGGCGGCCGGGCTCGACCTGATCGTGATCTACAACTCCGGCCGGTTCCGGATGGCTGGCCGCAGCTCCATGGCCGGGTTGATGCCCTACGGTGACGCGAACGCCATCGTGATGGAGATGGGCGCTGAGGTGCTGCCCGTCGTGGAATCCATCCCGGTCTTCGCGGGAGTTTGCGGTACGGATCCTTTCCGTTCCATGCCGCAGTTCCTCGACGAGGTGCAGCGGATGGGGTTTACCGGCGTGCAGAATTATCCCACCGTATGCCTGTTCGACGGCGTTATCCGGGCGAATCTCGAAGAAACCGGGTTGGGCTTCGGTAAAGAGGTGGAGATGATCCGCCTCGCACGCGAACGCGGGCTGATGACCATGGCATACGTCCACGACGAGGACGAGGCCGGCGCTATGACGGAAGCGGGAGCAGACATACTTGTCCCCCACATGGGACTGACCACGTCCGGCATGATCGGCGCCCAAACCGCTATGACATTGGACGACGCCGCGATGCGGGTGTCGGAGCTGCAGAAAGTCATCGCACACCACAACCCGAACGCAACAGTGCTCTGTCACGGCGGGCCCATCGCTGGACCTGAAGACGCCGAGTATATTCTGTCGAATGTCGCAGGAGTACACGGCTTTTTAGGCGCCTCCAGCATGGAGCGGTTACCGACCGAGGTCGCGATGGTGGACCGCATGCGGCGCTTTGTCGACCTCTCTACCCGCAACCAACCGCAGAACGGCGCGGCATCTCGTTCGAAAGGCGACAGCTGAATGTATCGAGTCAGTATTCTGTACGGCACTCCAACTGATCTACAAGCCTTTGACCATTACTACAGGGAGGTCCATATCCCCATCGCAAAACGAATGCGCGGTCTCACCCGGTGGACATTGACGTGGGTAGGACAGCAGGACGGCGATATGGCGCCAGCGGTCCATCTCATCGCAGACCTGTACGCGGCCGACGAAAAATCCATGGACGCCGTCCTCACCTCTGATGAAGGCCAAGCCGCCGCGGCCGACGTCGACAACTTCGCTACTGGCGGCGTCACCTTCCTGTACGGCAACGAGGAGACAGTTCTTTAATGACGAACCCAACCACACTGAATATCGCCGTCGTCGGCCTGGGCTTTGGCGAGGACTTCCTGCCCATCTACCGCGACCACCCCCATGTTGGCGACGTCGGCATCGTCGACCCGGATGTCCAGCGCCTGACCGACATCGGCGACCGCTACGGAGTGAAACACCGGTATCGGGACTTTGACGATGTGCTGACCGATCAACACTGGGACGCCATCCACATTCTGGCACCGGTGAAATTTCACGCCGACTACGCGATCCGCACCATGCAAGCGGGCAAGCATTGTGCCTGTGCTGTGCCCATGGCCACCGAGCTCGATGAGCTGGAGGCAATCCTTGCCGTCCAAGCCGCGACAGGCATGACCTACATGATGATGGAAACCACCGTGTACTCCCGCGAGTTCCGAGGCCTCACCGCACTGCACGAGAGCGGGGATCTTGGCCAACTCACCTTGTACGACGGCATCCATGTGCAGAACCTTGATGGCTATCCTCACTACTGGCTCGGCTATCCCCCAATGAAGTACCTGACCCACGCCCTCTCCCCCGTTCTGCAGTTGACGGGAAGTGTCGTTCAGGACGTGGTCGCCTACGGCACCGGACGGCTCACTAATGAAAGACGCGGCGGCGAGTACGACAATCCCTTTCCCACCGAAGTCGGATTGTTCAGGCTCAGCAACACCGAAGCGGTCGCTGATATCACCATGTCATTCTTCCAAACCGCACGACCCTACATTGAAGGCTTCAATGTTTACGGCAGCAAGCGGAGTGTCGAGTGGCCGGCCCTGGACGATGATCCGATGCGGATGTTCGAACTGCTTCCCCTGGATCCTGAACAATCAGACACGGGCCTCCGCGGGAGAAGGTCCTCTGTCGGGACTTTGGATTTCGACGACGGCGAGACGCGCCTGCCGAAATCACTGGTAAAGTATCTGCGGCCTTACCAGGTCCCGACGCCCATTGGAGGAACGCCTACGAAGGTGCCCGCCCATGGGGGCTCCCACCCGCATCTGGTGCATGAGTTCATCTCCAGTATCATGGAAAACCGCCCACCAATGATCGACACCGCAACCTCTGCGGCTTGGACAGCACCCGGCATCTGTGCACATCAGTCAGCACTCCAGGATGGCGAACGAATCACAGTGCCGCGGTACTGACTCAAATTGCCGAGTGCTGTCTGCAGAAGGGCTGGGCCTGCCGGTTTCCCTACACCTCAAACCAGGAATGTGCCGAAGCACTGACAGCATCGTTAGACTTCTACAACAACCACCGGACGCACAGCGCGATCGGGGGAGACCACCCATCAACCGGTGTCAACCACCTACTGCCTGAGTACAACTAGAGCGTGTGATGGGTCCAGCGTCCTGCCAACAACGTGCCCGCAACAGGCGTATTTCGTAGAGTTTTGGTATCCGCCTGGAACGGGTCAGCGTCGGTGATCACCAAGTCTGCGGGGTCGCCCTCGCGCACGAGGCTCCCGCGCCGGGCTGAAGATGACAGCGCGACCTCGAGCGAAATGCGCTTGCAAGTCGCCGCTGACCAGCACGATGGGGACATCCCGGGAAATATCGTCGAGTTGCTCGACTGTGGGGGAATCAGACCACAGCCCGTCTCGGAATCCGTAGCCTTCAATTCTGCCGTTGGCGGGCAATTTTTCGCTCGCTAGACGGTCGGCGACCATCCGCGGCCGAGGTGGCACTCCGTGAGCACGAAAGACCCGATCGAAGTGGCAGCGGCCATCGCCCGGCTCTCGGAACTTGCGGAGTCCGGAACCGGTTCTGCCGAGAGTTGCTGGAGTCAGTTGGTCGTGCATTCGGACGAGCTGCCTCGAACCTTGCGAATGCACTCGATCTTGAAGCAATAGTTTTCGGCGGACCGGAATGGCCGGAGGAGCTCTCTAAAGTCGTGCTTCCCATAGCAGAGCGGACCCGTTGGCGCCGCGTCTCTGATCATGTACAGGACAGTGGCAGCTTCGTGTACAAACCTCATCTTAGCCTGGCGGTTGTCCTAGTAGCCCACCTCGACACCGGTGCTGTCGCCTATGAATTTCGCTTGAAACGATCTTTTATCTGATCCGTCTTTTGAATGCATTCAAAGTAACTATTCAATTCCGGGGCTAAGTGCGGCACCGTGACCACGGTCCCGCCAGCGCGTAATGACTCTGTTGCTGCAACACCAGTGGCGACAGCATAGCGCGCGGCAACCGGCGAGGTCTCGGTGCGTGACCCGCCACGCAGGAAATCTAAAAACTCGGTGATGATGCGTCGGTCGGAACCACCGTGTGTACCAGATTCCTCCGAAACTGCCAGCTCCTTGTCTCCCTCTGCCCGATAGTTGGAACGGCGGTTCCAAACTTTAATGGTCGCGTCTTTGTCGTCACCAAAATTTTCCAGCCGTCCCTCAGTGCCGATAACAGTGTAATTGCGCCAGTAGTCGGGGGTGAAGTGGCACTGCTGGTACGTTGCAATGATGTTATTATCAAGTTGAAGATTTACTACGCTGAGATCTTCAACGTCAATTAGCGGGTTCAAACCCTGCTGGGCGAGCGGTGGCCAATTGCTCTCACTAAACCAATCTTGCATGACCTGGCTGCTGCGATCGGATCTGTCCTCGATCTGTCCATAGACAGAAAGGTTCCCGAAGGCGCTAAGCCGATTGGTGTATCCACCAGCGAGCCAATGGATTATATCGATGTCATGAGCGCCTTTTTGTAGGAGCAGGCTGGTAACTTTGCTTCGCTCCGCGTGCCAATCTTTAAAGTAGTAGTCGCCGCCATGGCCGACGAAGTGCCGGCACCAAATGGATTTCACCTCACCGATATCACCTTTGCTAATGACGTCGCGCATTAAGCGCGTGAAAGGCATATAACGCATATTGTGGCCGACATAGAGCGGCGTGCCGCTGGACTGCGCCGTTTGGAGCACTCGGTCAGCCTCATCAGTGGTAATCGCCAGCGGCTTCTCGATATATACCGCGATGCCGCTTTGGAGGAAATCAATGGCCAGTTCCGCATGCGTCGCATCCGGGGTAATGATGAAGACACCGTCAAGCCGGATGTTGAGGAGATCTCGATGATTAGATGCCATCACGAGATCGTTTCCGAAGGTCTTCCTAGCGCTCTCCCGACGAGCTGTGATGGGATCACAGACTGCGACAATGCGCGAACCATTGCCGGGGTTATGCGCTAATGATGCAAGCTGATGCCGTGCACCCAACCCGATAACGCCGAGACGTAAGTCTGTCCTGCTGCTGACCAATGGGCTTCTCCTAGAATCGCATCCTGCTTGTCACCAAATCGTTGTCATGTTGACGTAGCGCAGCGCATGGGCTGCCGACGAACGTCTGCACCTATCGGAACCTTCCATCCGATGTTGCGGGGTTAGGAAACTTTGTTTGATTCGCTCACGGGGACATGGTCGCCTTTGACACCAAAACACGGCGGAGTGCCCCCATTCTCGCCACGCTGTCATCGAGACCACCGGGGCGACTGCGAAGCAGCCACGTCTGGCGGTGCCCTTCAAGCAGCGAGTCGAGTCGATTCAGTAAGGCTTGGGCTCGTCGCGGTGGCAATACGTGTATACCTCCAGGGCGTAGGCGTAGTAGATCAGCTCCGAACCGGGCGAACATAATCGCCTGTCTTGTTTCACTCATCATCACGCTGCCATCGAGAGCTGCCGGCTCCGCGCAATCAAGATCCTGCAGACATTGCGTGAGGATACTATCGGCATTCTCGATACCCGCCACATCCGGCCACTCCCCTTCGACAAGGTCACCGCCTTCATTCAACACCGTAAAGAGCTGGCTGCCATTGAGCAGTGGGGCATCGAGCGCCCTCGCTGCACGTCCGATTTCCACGAGAACTCGGCCTAGAATGCCCGAAGGATCCATGACCACGTGGGCGTTAAGCACCTCAGCTATGTCCAGCTCACGGTTAGTGTCGAGACACCAACTCACTGCTCCACCGAAGAGCGCGGGTCCGAACCAGACGGAAGGGGGATCATACATGCCATTGTCACCCCAGATCGTGTTGATATACCCGCCAGCCGAGTAATCCAGACCTATCTCTGCAGCGTCAATCATGTTTTCGACAGCGTTGTCTATACGTCCCGTAAATGAGTGCCATGTGCCGGTGCCGGGCGCGACCCAAAAATTCTCGCCTGCCTCGGTCAACACTCGGGCACTGCCGCGGAACCCTAGTTGTAATCCTTCAACATCGAGACCGATGCTCGACCAGCGTGCACGTTGTTCATCAGAAGCCCGCTCAAAAGCGTCGCGGGTAAGCGACGGGGAGTCATACTGCCACACGATCGGAATCGCCCCAGCGGGGACCTGCCCCATGAGTTCGGGATGTTCACCGAAAATGTCCGCCCAAAATTCGACCTGGTATCCACGCTCTGTCCAGGGACGGACAATCCAGGAAACGTAATCGAAATAGACAGCCGCCAGACCCCGACTAGCTACTTCAGCAGCGCTATCGCCCAGACCGAGCTCCCATGGCTCGTCAGCCCCGATATTCACGCGCTTGGTTCGGAACAGCGGCAACAGTTCTTCGAGTAGTCCTACAACAAAATCAGCATTCTCCCTCGTAGGTGCAAGGGTGCTGGCCTCATGGTGTTTTCCCAACCGTACAAACCCGGCCCTCTGTTCGGCCCGGTGCCGATACGGCTCATGCTTAAGCCACCGTTCCATGTGTCCTAATGTGTTTTGGTTTGCCACCAGGTCGATATCCCGTGCAGCACACTGGTCATCAAGCCAGTGAATGTCATCGACAGTGAGTGGCGACGCTTGCTCCCAAACAACATCGTGTCCAGCGTAAGCGAACGTATGCTCGGTATAGAGCTCAAATTGGTTGATACGCGCAAGCGACAACAGATCGATGAGTCGAATCAGCGTTCGCCGGGTTGGCACCCGATCTCGACTGACATCCAGCATGCAACCACGAACTGCAAAATCTGGCCAATCCTCAACACTGACAGACACACTCGAAAAGTCACCCATCGAGCGCATCTGCTCAAGCGCTCGCTGCCCGTAGCGAAGGCCCCTGCTGTCCCGGTACTGAAGGCGAATGCGTGTCCGGTTGGTCTGCAGCCGAAAGCCCTCCGAAGGTAGCGCCTTGTCGACCTCGACAATCAATGGAGTATGAGCTGTGGGGCCTGCCTCTTCATGTTCCTTGTACCAGCGCGGTTTAGGAAATAGAACATCTGCTACAGACAAGGGGATTCCGATCAGTTAGTCATGGTTGTAGACCGCGCATTTTTGCTGCGCTTTCAGCCCGGGCATTGGAAGTGGCCCGAACACAACTGAACAAAAACCACGAAGCCCCTCTCACGCCTTACCGCCGGTCGTTGCAATGCCCTCGATGAAATGCCGCTGCAAGAAAATGAACACCAGAATTAGCGGCAACATTGCCAGTGTAGAGCCGGCCATCAATACCGGATAGTCGACAAAGAATGAACCACGCAGGGTAGCCAGACCCACTGAAACCGGCATTTTGTCGGGAGAGCTCATCACGATAAGCGGCCAAAGCAGCTCCTTCCAAGAGAACAAGCATGAAAAGATCGCTAACGTGATCATCCCCGGCTTCGCCAAAGGCAAGACCACCGACCAAAAGGTTCGAAAACGTCCCGCGCCATCAATTCTGGCCGCCTCCTCAATCTCCAATGGCAACGTAAGAAAGAACTGCCGCAACAAGAAAAGCCCAAACACCCAGAAAATACGGGGAACGATTAACGCAGGCAAAGTGTCGAGCCATCCCAGAGACTGGATGATCTCATATTGGGGGATAATTAGAAGCTCGTCTGGCACCATCATCACCGATAGAAACACAAGGAAAATCAGGTTCTTGCCTGGGAATTCAAAGCGAGCAAAGCCATAGGCAGCTAATGTGATGACAACCAACTGACCGATGATCCGGCCCACAGTCATCGCGATCGTTGTACCCATCATCGAAGCAAATGGGATTACTTCAAAGATCGTCGAGTAGTTTTCGAAGTAGAAATCATCCGGGATAGTTGTCGGCGGAACCTGAACAGATTCTTCAAAGGTTTTCAGCGACGTCGCCAGCTGCCACAAATACGGCGAAATCATCACGATGACGGCAACCAGTAAAGTCAGATGCACTAAATATTTCGGTTTAGTGAACTTCCGTTCCACGCCATCCGTACGCTCTGGCTTTCTACTCATAATGCACCCATCGTTTTTGCAAACGGAACTGAAGCGCCGTCAAAATGAAAATAATGACCATTAGAAGGAACGCTATAGCTGCCGCGTAGCCTCGGTCGTTATAGACAAAACCGACTTGATAAAAATAGTATACAATCGTTTTTGTGCTCGCCAATGCAGGGTTACCGGGCTCGAGCATCACAAAGACAAGGTCGAACATCTGTAAGCAACCGATCACTGTAATTACGACAACGAAGAAAATCGATGGAGTCAGCAGCGGAAGAGTCACATAGCGAAACCGTTGGACCGCGTTGGCACCGTCAATAGCGCTTGATTCAAGAAGGGTCCGAGGCACCCCCTGAAGTCCGGCCAACAATATGATGATTTGTTGTCCGAGCAGAAGCCACACCCCGACGATTCCGATAGCTACCAACGCGAGTCCTGGTTGGGTAAGCCAGCTAGGACCATCGATTCCAAACCAGCTCAGGATGTAATTGATTGCGCCGTACCGGCCGTTGTATAGCAGGCGCCATACTAAGGCTGCTGCAACTGGCATCGTGACGACTGGCAGGAAGAACAGCACTCGGTAGCCTGTCAGCCACTTTAGGTTTTTTTGATTGAGCAAGACTGCCATTACGATAGCCACCGGGATGCCGAGAAGCACGATGCCCGTGTACCCGAATGAAACGAGTAACGCCTGCCATACATCCGAATCGTTAATAAGGCGCTCGTAGTTCTCCAGGCCAGTAAATTCCGTCCCCCCGAACGCTCCCCATTTAGTGAACGATAAAAAGAAGGTACGTACGAGGGGCCACAGATAGAATATACTAAGTCCCAGCGTCATTGGTCCAATAAAAATGATCGCAGCAAGCGTGTCTCGTTTCTTACGTTTGCGACCTTTCGCTGTTACAAGACTTAAATTCCGCGGAACAGTTACTTGAGTCTCAGTCGTCATCGGCTATTCCGCCTTATTCTTCCACTGCCAGCGATTCGTTCATTTTCGCGGCCAGCTCTTCTGCTGCCGTTTCCATGGACTCGTGTCCGGCCCATGCTTGAGCAAGTATTTCGATGGCTTGAGTCTGCCAGGTTTGCGTGTTCTCTGAAACGGGATAAGGCATAGCATGGTCAAGCATTTCGATAAACGCATTGAGATTGTATTCCGGCATCGATTCAAGCCAGATATTTTGACTGTCAGCGTGGGCAGGGATCAATATGCCTGCTCGCGCGAACAGCGCCTGTGATTCTTGGTTGGTTAGAAACTTCAGAAGGTTCCATGCATCGTGAGGGTTTGCCGAGCCAGCCGCAACCGCATATGACATCCCGTGGACCGTGCACTGACGCCCTACCGGCCCACTTGGCAGGAGCGCAAGATCAACGGCGTCCATATTCGCTTGTCGCCACTGCGGAGCCCGCCAGGAGCCACCGTAGTACATCGCGACTTGTCCGCTCTGGAACATTTGTGTGGGGTCGGTTTCGGAGATTCGCGCGTATGAGGGCGATACTCCTTCCTTCATGAAGTCCCGCCAAAATTTAAGTCCTTCAATAGACCGCTTGTCGTCGAACCCCGAGTGTCGGCCGTCATCGGAAATTATATATCCGCCGGCTTGAAGGATCGTGTTGTAGTAGTTCTCCTGCGCCATTGAAATTGGGCTTCCAGGTGATATCCCATAAATTCCCCTGCGTTGATCGGTGATTCTTTCCGCAGCGTCCTTCAGGTCGTCCCAAGTCCATGCTTCGTTCGGATACGCGACCCCGGCATCGTCAAAGAGGTTCTTGTTGTACCAAAGAGCGATGGTGGAAAAGTTGATGGGAATAGCGTACTGAGTATTCTCGTAAGTGTAGAGTTCGTTCAAATTCGACGGATACTTTGCGAGATTTACGTCGTCGGAAGCGATCCTTCTGTCAAGCGGCATCAATTTGTCATTTGACGCGTACAGTTGAAAATTTGGCCCGTTCATCGTAACTATGTCAGGCGCGTTCCCACCCGTAAATGTGGTTTGAAGCCGTGTCCAATACTGGGTGATGGGAATTTGCGCTATTTCTACGTCGATTTTCGGGTTCTTCGCCTCAAATTTTGAAATAAGCTTTGTGCTCGACTCCATAAAGTTCGGATCCCAAAACGTATATGCCAGCGAGCCTCCCGGCCCTCCTCCAGGTTTAGGGTTGGAACATCCTGCGGCGCTAGCACCCATGGCGGCGATTGCGGCCGTGCTTAAGAATGTTCTTCGGTTCAGAGTGGAACTCATGACGATCCCGCAACTTTCAAGTTGTCTTCTACGTGTGACAGCATGGTGGCCGGTTGCTGCCCGATGACGAGGCGGTTGTCTTTCACGTACCCCTCTTCTCTGTCCCTAAGATGGTCAATGAGCCGCTGGCGCCACTTTCCAGATTCGACGCTCCAGGATGGATCCTCGATCAGGTTCACGGTCTCGTTTGGGTCGTTAACCAAATCGAAGAACTGCTCCTGTCCCTCCCCCGACATCCAAACGAACTTTGCCTTGCCGTCTGTCACCCACTGCAGCGACTGCCCCAGCAAAGTGTGTTCGCCGTGCAAGTCTTTGCGCCAGGAGACAGAACTATCTCCACGTAGAAAGGGGGTAAGACTTTCACCGTCTACGGACTCTGGAATGGGTGCCGCGGCCATGTCGAGCAGGGTTGGCATGATGTCGCGGAGCTCAACGACTTCGTCCACCACTGTGCCACGCTCGCCGTATCCCTCCGGCACCGACATGATAAAGGGAATGTGTGCTGACCCCTCGTATGGAAAGCCCTTCCGATACATGTCATGGTCCCCCATCATGTCGCCGTGATCAGAGGTGAAGATGACGACTGTATTTTCCCGGAGGCGCATCTCCCACAGCGCTTCCAGAAACCGATTGATTTGTTGATCAATGTGGGAGAGATGCCCGTAATAGCCGGCAGTAGCGCGGTGGTGGGTCCATTCATCTTGCCGTCCGAAGAAGGCATCATGGGCACCGTCACGCCGATGCGTCTCATACGCGTCGGTCCAGTCCCCCACGATCCGCTCCCGTGGGGGTCTGTTGAGATATTGGTCGAAGGCCCATTGGGGCGGATCGAGCGGTGAGTGCGGTCGGTGAAAGGAGAGGTACAGGAAAAACGGTACGGTCGGATCGCGACGGTACAGCCACGAGATAGCCTCGGTTGAAACCCAGTTCGTGGGGTGTAATGCCTCGCCCTTGTCCCACGGACGCGCGACCACGGAATTGCAGCTCAGTCCATGGTCGGTATAGTCCTCGATGGCCGACACTCCGGCCTGTGCTTGCAACCAGGGTAGGTAATCGTCGATCTGGCGCAGGTCCCGGTCGTGGCGGCGTCGTGAGTAATGCAGGTACCCATCGTGCAGCCGGACATCGTCGAAGCCAATTCGCGAGCGTTCCGGGTAGACATGCATCTTGCCAATCGCCTGAGTCTGATAGCCGGCATTCCGTAGCTCGCGCGGCATAGTCACCGGATGTGCCTCGTCAAAACTGACGCCGTCGCTATAGCCAACCCGTCCGTGCGCTTCTTGTGACTGTCCAGTCATTAGCGCTACCCGCGCCGGGACGCATGTTGGAGTAGCCGAGTAGGCACGACTGAATCGTGTGCCCACGGCTGCCAGCTGGTCCAGATAGGGAGTGTGCACTCTTGGGTGGCCTGCCGCAGACAAAGCGTCACCGCGCCACTGGTCAACGCAAATCAAAACAATGTTTGGACGTTCCACGATGAACTCCCATTCGAGTTATGTGCTTCATCAGTTCCCCACGAAGACACCAGCGTCCGGGAAGCATTGGCACTTCCAGTACAACCGGAACTTACGACTTCGACCCCCGGTTTACGATCAAACGCTATATGCGCGCTTTCTGACTGTCAATGCTCGAAACTGCTCGAACAACGCTTATACTAATCAAATGTGAAAGTCTAGAGTGGAGCGGTTTCAATGATGCAGCTGAAGGTGGCATCATCCAAGTTGTTCCCCGGGGACGGGGTAGTCGAGGAGAATGAGAGTCTGATGACTAGTGATGAAGTAGTCGCTAAGCCGTCATCTTCGCCAGCGGGCACGACCGAGGGTGGCCAGAATATTTACATGGACGGTTCGTTTGGTAGGCCACAACGCTGGCAGGCTCTCCTCGGCTTGCTTTCAGACAGAGGTCAATTGACGGTCGCGGGAGCCTCGGAGGCCTTGTCGGTGTCGCCGGCGACTATTCGCCGAGATTTCACAGCTTTGGCAGCTCAGCAATTGGTAACCCGTACTCACGGTGGTGTCGTCGCTACCGCAGGCGCTTACGACCTTCCGGTTCAGTACAGAGATGGTGACGTCAGTCGTGCGAAGCAACAGGTTGCCACGACTGCAAGCCGACTTGTCCCCGCGTGTAGCGTTGTAGCCTTGAACGGCGGGACGACGACGTCGGCGACAGCCCGACAGTTGGGGCTCCGGTCCGATTTGGCCGACCGGGCAGATCGTCCAGCTCTAACGGTGGTGACCAATGCACTGAATATCGCGACAGAGTTGGTTCTTCGACCGCATATTCGTACTGTCACTCTCGGTGGTGTCGCACGCCCGAACTCCTACGAGCAAGTCGGGCCTCTCGCCAAACTGGTCCTTCAGGAACTTTGGATCGACGTCCTCATATTAGGCGTCGATGGACTGACGCTGAGAGGGGGCGTTTCGGCACATCATGATGGCGAGGCTGAAATTAATTCGGCAATGGTAAAGCGCGCCGAGCGTGTTGTCGTCGTAGCGACGTCAGAGAAGATGGGGCATCGGTCCCTTGTGAGGGTTTGCGACTGGTCACAAATTGACACATTGGTCACCGATTCCGGCGTGGATGATGCTTTTGCGCGTGAACTGCGGTCATGGGAGGTCGATGTAATCGTCGCAACGAGCAATTCACCATGAGGTGTGCAGCCAACGAATCGCAAAAGTGGAGCATATCAATAATTCGTATCCCTTTGAAACGGAGAACCTTTCATGAACGACCCACATGGCAATTTATCTGATCTTGGATTCCACATGGACGCCGAGTTATCGTCCCAGCCCGAGATATGGGAGCGTGCCATCCGTGAGGCAATGAGCGAAGCCGAGGACCTGCTTCCTTTGAATGGTCAGAAGGTCGCAGTTATTGGCTGCGGCACTTCATGGTTCATGGCCCAGTCCTATGCCTCTATGCGTGAATCTATGGGGCTGGGAGTTACTGACGCATTCACTGCCTCTGAAGCCTTTATCAACAGGGACTACGACAAGGTTCTGGCCATTACCCGTTCCGGCACCACGACCGAGGTGCTCGAAACTCTAACAGACCTTAAGGGGGAGGTACGCACTGGTGCCATAGTGGGTGATGCGGCTTCACCACTCACGGAAATAGCGGATACTGTCGTGGAACTTCCATACGCCGATGAGCAATCCGTGGTGCAAACGCGTTTCGCTACGACTACATTGCTATACCTACAGTCGGCAATGGGCTATGATGTGGGCCCGGTCATTGCTGACGCTCGCACCGCCGTGGCTGAACCGGTGCCCCAGGAACTCATCGACGCGGAGCAATTCAGTTTCCTGGGGCGCGGCTGGACTATCGGCCTCGCCCACGAAGCCGCGCTGAAAATGCGTGAAGCATCGCAATCGTGGACCGAATCCTATCCCGCGATGGAATATCGCCACGGGCCTATAGCTATTGCCGGCCCGGGCCGTGTTACGTGGCTTTTTGGTGAAGAATCGAGTGACTTGGGCACCGATGTTACCAGGACAGGCGCACTGTACATCCACCGTAATTCTGCTCCGCTGGCGGAACTAGTGCGCGCACAGAAAGTGTCGCTGGAGCGTGCCCGTGCACGGGGACTCGATCCCGATCAACCACGTAATCTTGCCCGCTCAGTTATTCTGGACGCATAGGTGACTGAGCATGCGTTCCTGGATGGGTAATTCAGCCGTGCTGGCCCTCGATGTCGGTGGAACGGACATGAAGGTCGGCATCATTTTGCCCTCCAATCGTATTATCGGCTTGCAGCGGCTGGCTTCACCTCGTGACCCTACTAATCCGGGCGAAGCGCTGCTCGACGCAGTTTGTGCTCTCGTGCAGTCTTACCAGGTGCGATACCCCGATCATCCCTTCGATGCAATAGGACTCGTCGTACCCGGGCTCGTGGATGAGGCCGCAGGAGTAGGTAAGTATTCGGCAAATCTCGGCTGGAAGGACTTCCCCTTTGCAACGCGGGCACGAACGCGGCTGGGAATGCCGGTAGTTTTCGGACACGACGTTCGCGCCGCCGGCGATGCCGAATTTCGGATCGGCGCAGCCCAGCATGCAAAGCAAGCCGTCGTAATGGTGGTCGGTACCGGCATCGCCGGTGCCCTTTTTTGCGATGGCCACCGGCTCACCGGTGATGGTTATGCTGGAGAGCTGGGCCACTCCCTTGTACCGGATCCAAAGCGGCCCGGAGAAATGACCATATTGGAGGCTGTTGGGTCAGCTGGTGCGATTGCGGCCAGGTACACGCTGATAACCGGCGATCAAGTGGACGGCGCTCGTGAGGTACTGCGGTTGGCCAAGAACGGGGCGCAGCATGCACGTCAAGTTTGGAACGAGGCCATAGACGCACTGGGGTTCAGTATTGCTCAGTGTGTTTCCACGCTGGGCTCGGAGATAATCGTTATTGGGGGAGGGCTCTCACGCGCCGACGACGCCCTATTTGTTCCACTGCGACGCAAAACAAATGAGCTTCTTGGGTGCCAACGGCGTCCGCGCATTATCCCGGCCATGCTCGGTCAAGAGGCCGGTCTTATCGGCGCAGCCCTAAGAACACGTGAGATGGAGAAACGTCTGCACTGCAGTACTGGACGGTCCGGATGAGATCGTCGTCAACGAACCGTGCCCTCGACATCATTACCGTGACGCCCAATCCCGCCATAGATGTCACATACCAGATCGATGACCTTCAGCTTGGGCAGAGCCACCGGGTGCCCAATCCGCTGAATCGCGCTGGCGGCAAAGGACTGAATGTGGGACGAGTAGCTCACCACATGGGCCACCGCGTACTGGCAATAGCACCTGTTGAGGACACTCCCAGGTCTCAAATTCGTGCTGATCTTGAACTCAGTGGAATCCCGCACATTTTGGTCCCTATCCAAGAGCAAACGCGACGAACGATTGCTTTGGTCGACACAGTCAATGATCAAACTAGTATCTTGAATGAGTCTGGTGCAGCGCTGAATGAGAAAGAATGGCAGGCTTTGAGATCGGCCATCGTCGGTATGTTGGAGAATCCTGCCGAAAGAGGCTCCAATCCAGGTGTGCTCGTGGGCTGCGGCAGTCTTCCCCCCAACGCTCCGGTTGATTTCTACCCAATGCTGGTCAAGTTGGCGCATGCCCACCAGATGTTCGCGATCATTGACACCTCCGGCCAACAGCTCATTGATGCTGCACGAGCCGGAGCTGACCTGTTAAAGCCGAACAGCCATGAATTGGTCGAAGCCATGGGAGAGACGGATCTGTGCAGCGCTGCACAGAAACTCATTGAACTCGGTGCCCACCGTGTCTTGGTCAGCATGGGGGCAGAGGGAATGTTGGCTTTCACATCTGAAGCTCGCCAGCACTACTGGCACGCCCGGCTGCCGCGTCCACTGCATGGGAACCCGACTGGCGCCGGCGATGCATCCGTCGCAGCGGCTTCCGCAGCCTTGGCTTCGGGCGTCGAAAACGTGGAGCAAATACTGTGCACCGCCACGGCGTGGTCAGCTGCAGCGGTGCTGATGCCGCGAGCAGGAGAAATTTCACAAAACTATATGGAGCTTCAACAACAGTTGGTTATCACTAAGGAGAAATCTCCATGCCCCTGACATCCACGAGAGATTTAATGAACGAAGCAGTGGACGCAGGTACCGGTCTGGGAGCGTTCAATATCATTCATTTGGAGACCCTTGAGGGACTAATCGCTGGCGCGGAGATGGCGGCCCTACCAGTTATATTGCAGATTTCTGAGAACTGCGTTAAGTATCACGGTGGATTAGAACCACTGGCTCTTGCCTCGATGTCCGCCGCTCGACGAGCCGGTGTGCCTGTGGCCCTCCATCTCGACCATGTCGAGGACGAACGGCTTGCGCTGGAGGCCGTCGACCTCGGGTTCGGGTCGATTATGTATGACGGAGCGAGCTTGGACTACCAGGCCAATGTAACTGCCACTATACGTGTTAGTGAATACGCTCATGCTCGAGGAGTCTATGTAGAGGCCGAACTGGGCGAGGTGGGCGGCAAAGAAGGCCCGCACGCCCCCGGAGTAAGCACAGATCCCGCGGAAGCGGCCGATTTCGTGGCTTCGACAGGTGTCGACGCCCTCGCCGTTGCCGTTGGTTCTTCACACGCAATGACAGAACGAAGTGCAACACTTAACCTAGGGTTAATATCTGAGTTGCGCGGCAGATTAAACGTCCCGCTGGTCCTCCACGGATCTTCAGGCGTTGCAGATGAAGACATTCTCGACGCTCTTGCGGCGGGAATGACTAAAATCAATATTTCCACCCACTTAAACGGTTTCTTTACACGCTCTGTGCGTCAACATCTTCAAACCAACCCCACGCTAGTCGATTCACGTAAGTATCTTGGCGCCGGACGGGAGGCCATCGTCCCTGAGGTCGCCCGATTGTTATCCCTCTTTGCAAAAAAGCGAAACTAGCAATTCAAACCTCTACCGCGCCACCGGGAACTAGACCGGTGGGCTCGACCGAAAATTGGAAGATCAATCGCGAACCTTGAAGCGGGATTTCCACTGTTGGTGTAAGGTTGTGAGTTCCGCGACCAACTCAGGATACTGCGAAGCAAGGTTTGTTTGTTCGGAAATGTCTTGGGAGAGGTTCGTGAGCACGAGTTGTTCTGGAACTTCTGTGTGCTCGATTTTCCGTAGGGCCTCCGCTACTTCACCATTGGTCTCAGTGAAGATCAGCTTCCAAACCCCGTACCGTACAGCCCAAGACCAGCCACAGTCCCAGTGCAGCTCTGTATGAGGTGAGCCGTGCTGCTCACCACGGAGAAATGGCATCTGGTCCTGGCCATCCACATTTTCATAAGTCGAAGGCTCTGCACGCGTTGCGGCCAGGGCGGTTGGAAGGATATCCAGGGCACTGACCAACCCGTCATGGATGCCCCCAGCCGGCAGCTCTCCTTTCCACCGTGCGATGAAGGGAACTCGGATACCACCCTCAAACAGAGTGTACTTTGACCCTCGCAGCGGCTCATTCGACCCGTAATTGCACATACTGCCGCCGTTGTCGGTCAAATATATGAACAAAGTATCGCGGCCCAACCCAAGGGCATCAACTTGATCGATGATTCTGCCGATCTCCAGATCCATAAGTTCCAGCTGTGCGAGATAGTAGTCACGGCCATGGGGCAGATTCGGTGAAACAGCACCGTCGTACCAATCGACATAGTCTGCCGTTCCCGGATACCAGTCCTCATGCTTCGGTAATCCACGCTTTTCAAGCTCATCTTCCGGCAGTTGCCACGTAAAATTATGAACCGCGTTGAACGCAATGTAAGTGAAGAAGGGCTCGTGCTGATGCTCAGTTATGAAGCGACGCGCGCGCTCACCGAGGACTTCAGTCAAAAAACCGTCAGCGTCAGCCGGCCTAGTTTTCGTGCCGTTCCCTTCCCACAGGGCATCTACACCATGAACAGCGCTTGCCTCCTCGCCCATCTGGTGGGCAGCTTCCGACGAATGGAGCAGATAATGCAAACGACCCATAGATTGCCCCGCGAGTCCGTAGAGAGATTCATCAAAACCATGCTCAGGAGGAGCACCTCGATCGCCGTCGCGCTCGTTTCCATAGTGAACCTTCCCAAAATATCCAGTAGCGTACTGTTCCTGGCGAAAAAGTTCCGCGATAGTGGGGAACTCTTCGGGAGGCACGGCCGAACTATCAAACCATTGGGCTCCCCAGCGCTGCTGATAGCTGCCGGCGAGCAGGCCAGCTCGTGAAGGTGAACAGATCGGGGCACTGACATATGCGTCCGTACACGTCACGCCTTCAGCGGCGAGTTGATCGAGACGAGGAGTCCTCACGTTCTCATGAACGCCGAGTCGCTCACGGTCTGCATAGCCGTGATCGTCGGAAACGATTAAGACAACGTTCGGTCGTCGCGATTCATCAACTCCAAGAACTGTCATTCGATAAGCCCTTCTGATATTGCTCTACCCTGCGCCTCAAGTATTTATGGCAACAGACTCCAGCGGGCGCGGCGTTCGGGTAGCCCTCCGGATGGATTTTCGACTGGTCAACGCTCGCTGTTAGCGGGTGGTAACGGATAAATATGTAACTCCAGCGTGGGTGTAGCTCAAGAACCTTGCTCTCCGACCGTTTCAAGGCAATATCCATTTTCACAGTGGATCAGTCGGCGACCGGCCCCATCGTTCATCTGGACCCACATAACCGAGCAATCTTTGGTACATGCATCCATCACTCCGGTGATGGGCGGATAAATGTCGTGATGGAAGCTGGCTCATTGGCCCGGCTCTACAGCCGAGCAGTCGTCTTCCCGCGACAAATCCGTATCCACACTGCTTCCCATTGAACGATCCTTCTTCTTCCGCAAAGTTTACTCCTAAGCCGCTTTATGCTCATCAACCTGAAGATGCCCATGTCCTTGGCGGATCGAACACAACTAAAAACGGCCGAGGCAATAGAGCCTAACGACGGTGGGTGATGCGCACCCGACATCGAAAATGACTCTATGAACGGCGGTCGATGGGAAGAGTACCCCTTTGGGGCAACACGCCGGGCAGTTCAGACCAAGACCGGCCTCCCGAGCGCGGTCGATCTTCCACCACCAAGCACCAACCAGTATCCTCATACCGTCTAGCTCAGGTGGGCCGCTTTTTGACCGACGCTGCGAGTGACTCCTGGCCTGCTCTCGCACGGTCGCTGAGATCTGCTCGTAACCGGGCATGACTTCGCCATTCGCATCCGTCTGGACGGACTGGAGCTGCACAGCGGCGTCCAGATCCTGCACCTGACCATCGGAAAAGCACCCTCTATGAGAGCGTCACGATGCGACTCAAGTTGGTGAGGTCCCGCGCAACATGAGCCTGCGCCGGACGGGGTAGGTCATTTTCCATTAAGCCTTGATCCACCGATGAACTTGGGGTCAGCTTCGGCGTTTTAAAGACGAGATGTCCCTCAGGGGTACCTTTCACCGCTTAAACACGCCCTCACCGCGGGGCCCCGATGAAAGATCGAGGCTAAGCTGCGATGCCTTGTCCGAGCATGGATATATGGTGGTCGACGAGAACCGAATTATCCACAGTGCGGAACTTGGGTACACCGACCTCCACGACAGGCTGGATCAACTGGCCGGCACCAGGTGCCTCGCACACTCGGAAGCCACGGCGTCAAATTTCAATTCGCATTGGACGATAAGGTTCCGGGCTAAGGATCAGCCGAGTTAGATACTGACGCCGGCCATTACCGCCGGCCAGAAGTCTATGCCGCCGGTACGCCGGTGCTCCTGGATCCCGACGTACTTATCGGTTCAGTACTGATCGGTTCACCGTTGCGGAAGAGCAATGTCCACGCCGGCTTTGGCGATGATGAGACCAGCGATCACGATACTCAGCACCATATAGCGACCCATGGGGAGCCATAGCCTGCTCGATGTGCTGCGACATACTCGTCACCTCCTTGAAGAACTTGATCGTACGTTCTTCAAGATGTCGCCCGAAGTCGGTTACACCGACTGGTCTTGGCGCTGCCGGTGGACAACGGCGTGGTCACTCACGCTGTCACGATAAACCCATTTTGATGGATCATTTCCAATTATTCTGCGATAGAATGAATTGTCTATCCATTGGAGCACGCAGATGACTATGGGAATCCTCACCGAGAAGCCGTCCGCGGCACGTCATTTTGCCGCAGCCCTGGGAGGTGACAGCGGCACGTACAACGGCGAGCCGTATGTGATCGCCCACGCCCGCGGTCATTTGTACGAGTTCGTCGATCCGCACCGGATGGTCTCCGATGCGGATTTGGCCGAGAAGTATCGAAAATGGGATCTGGTGAATCTGCCCTGGAACCCGGCTGATCTGTCCTGGCAGCTGGAGACGATCCAAGGGGCCGGCCAGGTCGCCTCCGAAGTGAAACAGAAGCTGGCGCGCTGTGATGAACTGGTGGTCGCCACTGATGTCGATCCCACCGGCGAGGGCGGCATGATCGCCGTCAACGCGTTCCTTGAGCTCGGACTCAAACCGAAGTCCTGGTCGCGGATGTATTTCACCGATGAGGCACCGGCGTCGCTGCAAAAAGCTTTCACCTCGCGCCAGCGTCTTGCCTCACTGGCTGATTTCGACGAGTACAAGAAGGCACGCTACCGCTCTCAGTTCGATTTGCTGAGCATGCAGTTCACGCGTATTGCCACCAACATGGCACACGCCTCCGGACAGAACACCGTGCTGCGCCAGGGCCGGCTGAAGTCAGCCATGACGCTGCTGGTCGGCGATCAGCTCAAGGCTTACAACGACTACGTGAAGAAGCCGTTCTTCCAGAACCGGTTTCGTGATGAAAACGAAGTCATGTACACGAACGCGGATGAGCCGCGGTTCGACAAGAAAGACCAGGTTCCGCAGCAGTACGGCCCCTCGCCGGTCACTGTTGACAGCACCGAGACGAAGAAGACCGCTCCCCCGCGGCTGCTGGATCTGGCGACTCTGTCTTCGATGCTGGTGGGCCAGGGCGTCAAGGCGAAGTTGACGCTGGATACCTATCAGAAAATGTATGAGGCACAGGTGGTCTCGTATCCGCGCACCGAGGATAAGACCATCACGGGCGAGCAGTTTGACGAACTTGTCCCCCATCTTGACCAGATCGCCTCTGTCGCCGGCGTCGATACAGCGCTGTTAACCCACCGGCAACCACGCAAGACTCACGTCAAGGCAGCCGGCGCACACGGTGCCAACCGCCCGGGACCGAAGGTGCCGGCCTCGCTCGAGGACGTCGAGCAGCGCTTCGGTGCCACCGGCCGGCTGATCTACCAGACACTGGCGAAAAACTACCTGGCTATGGTCGCCGAAGACTACGTCTACGAGCAGCAGAAAGGCCATGTCGAAAAGTACCCGAACTTCGTTGGACTCGCCAACGTGCCGAAGAAACCCGGCTGGAAAGCGGTGTTCAATCCCAACGCCGGTGACGACGACGCCGACGGCGACGAGAACGAGTCCGCCAAGGGCCTGGGCTCGAACGCTGAGCCGTTTGTCTTCGAGGGTGCGAACAAGCGCCCCGAACACCCGAGCATGAAATGGCTGATGAAACAGCTCGAGAAGCGCGACGTGGGCACCGGTGCCACGCGCACCTCGACGTATTCGGACGTAACCTCGACCAAAGCGAAATACCCGCTGCTGGTGGAGAAAGGCAAAAAGCTGGTCCTGGCCGAGGCCGGACAGATGAGCTGGATGCTGCTTCCGGGCACCAGGATCGGGGACCTGTCGTTGACCGAGCAGGTCTACGCCGACATGCGCGCCATTGCCGACGGCACCGCCGACGCCGGTCAGTGCCTGGCCCGGGTCGCCGACTGGGTCCGCGCCGACATCGAGCAGATGCGCACCAACGCGGCATCCATGCGTCAGCAGCTGGGCCTGAGCGAACAAACGGTGGTCGGCCGCTGCGAAGGCGTGTGGCAGGCCGCCCCGTCCGGCCCGCAGAAGGTCACGTTCAAGAAGGTTTTCTCCCAACATGAGTTCACCGACGAAGAGGCTGAGAAGCTGTTGGCCGGTGAGACGATCTCGTTCGAGGCCACGTCGAAGGCGGGCAAGGCCTATACGGCCGTTGGCAAGCTCGGCGTCGGCGAATTCAAGGGACGCAAGTTCGTCGGTTTCCAGCTCGAGGTCCCCGACCGGCCGGCATCCTGGTGCGGGCGCACGTTTACCGAGGACGAAAAGGTCAAGCTCGAGGCCGGGCAAACCCTGGAGATCGACGATTTCGTCAGCGCCAGGACCGGCAACACTTTCGGGGCCAGGGTCTCGTGGGACGCATCAACCAAAAAGATCGTCCCGGATTTTGGCGTCGATGAGCCGCCGCGTTCGTGGTGCCAGCATTCTTTCACCGACGAGGAAAAGAAGAAGCTCACCGACGGCGAGTCGGTCTTCGTCACGGGTTTCACTTCGAAGAAAGGAAAGAACTTCGACGCGTCCGTGACCTGGAAAGAAGAACAGGGCAAGAAGAAAATCGTGCCCGCCTTCGCCTAAAGGTGGCGCTCGAATGTTGAGAACAGGTGTTGTCGACCGTGGTGGCTGTTCGTAACCACCACGGTCGATGATGTTTCACTGATCTATCTGGATCATTCATATGCTGTATGCTGGATAATGGATCACTCGTCTATGAGACAGAGTAAACATGATGGCGTGATAGACATACAGTGAGGGGTCGACATGGCCAAGGAAGTTTTCAAGATGCCTTCGTCGCTGAACCGCAGCTTTTTGGATCACGAGATCACGTTGACCGGCGGCGGGTGGCAGGCGAAGCCGTCGCCGATCAAGCAACTGCTGTTTTTGACCGGCGGAATCCTGGTCACTATATGGTTTGTCAGCTCAACGTTCGTGGCTCACGCCTCTATCGGGATCATTGTCTTATTCGTCATCTGGTCGCTGGCCATGGTCTTCTATCTCGGCGGGTTGACCAAGACGAAAGAGCTGCGGCTGATGACGGTGCCGGCACTGCTGTCATACCTTCCCGCCCGCGCCCGCAAAATGGTCGCCAGACGCAGCTCGGACCCCAGTGAATTCGCTTCGATCGTGGGCATCAACAGCATCGAAGAAGACGGGCGGATCGATTTTTCCGACGGCAGCGTCGGCCAGCTGTATTTGATCGTCGGCTCGGCCAGCCATCTGCTGTTCGACGAAGACCGGCGCGGAATCCTGAATCGGGTCGATGCCTTCTGGCGGAAGGTCCAGACCTCATGTGAGTACATCTTCATCACTACCAAGGAGCCGCAGCGGATCCACCACCAGGTGGCGAACCTGGAGCAGCGCAATCGCGAACTTCAAGTCCGCGACCCGGACCTGCTGGAACTGCAGGACGAACAGTACGACATCCTGACCGAACACGTCGGCGGCAAGTTCACTTCGATCCACCAATACGTGCTGCTCAAAGGCGTCAGCGCCGACGGTCTCCGCCAGGGGCAGATGATCCTGCAGTCCGAAGCTGAAGGGTCGTCGCTGATGGTCAAAGAAATAACGATGCTCGATCGCGAAGAGACCCGGCAGACGTTGCGGGTTTTCTACCAGGGCGTCGACGACGATCCGTTCACAACCGGCCGCACCGGAACCTGAGATTTTGACGAAACATGAACACCACACAGGGGTATCAGACATGGCAATGATAACGAAGGGCCGAACAACGGCCGATACCGCGGCAGCGGATGAGACTGACACCGGTACGACGGCCCTGGCCGATGAGCTGATCGGGACCGCTGAGCCGACGATGGCCGACGAGGATGAAGCTGGTGACGACGCTGCCGCTGCCGGGAAGCAGAGCCGGCTCAAGCGCCGGCGGCAGAAGAAGCAGCTTCAAGGCCATCTTGATGCCGCCGATGACACAGGCGGCACCGACGAACCGGAAAAGAAGCAGGGCTGGTTCAAGCGCCACCAGCAGATGAAACAGCTTGAGGGCCGGTTCGAATCGTATCCTCATCTGCTGGCCCTCAAGCCCAAAGAAAAATATGTCTTTCGCTCGGATTACTTCGAGGTCGACCACTCGGTCGGGGCCGTGCTGGCGTTTTTTCACGACGAGGCCGCCAAAGATGCCTTCGCACCGTTTTGGGGCATCGGTCGGATCCCGGACGGTCTCGACGACCGGGTCACGGCCGTGGTGCTGGAGCAAGTGACGCGGATGAGCGAGAAGTGGATTGACCAGAACACCAAGCAGTCAGAAAAGCTGGACAAGCTCGACTCCGGTGAGCAGGACGATACAGGTACGAAGTCGTCGAAGCGCAAGGCGGAGAAAGTTTCGTCGGATCTGGAGATCATTATCGACGAACTCGCCGATGGTGCCTCATACCTGTCCGTCCAGAACCGCCTGTTGCTCAAGGCCCCGTCCCTGGAAGTGCTTGAAGAGTCAATCGAGGCCATTTCGCGGTTGTACATCGAACGGTTTGGCACGTTGAGCGTGGCCGCCTACGCCGGCGAACAGCGCCAGGAGTTGTCGGCGCTGATGAAGAAAAACGAGAAGAAGCGCGGCAAGGGTTTTTATTTCACCTCCATGGAGCTGGCCGGCTCGTATTCGCTGGTGACCAACGGCCTCAACGACCGCCGCGGCGAATATGTCGGCTACATGGTCGGGGATGTGAACAATTCAGCGGTGCTCTTCGATGCCAACAACTATGATCATCATGCCGTGATCGCCGATTCGGCCCTCGGTGACTATATTGAAGGTGCCCAGGTCGCCGACATGTGGTGTTCGAAGCTGTCCCAGTCGGCGCTGCTATCCAACCACAACGTGGTCCATCTGGTGCTGGACGGAGCGGATCTGGACCGGCTCGGGCCGGCTTTCGACGGCATCACCTCCCGGGTGGATCTGAACAGCGGTGACGTGAACATGTTTGAAATGTTCGGTGACGCCGATGATGAGCTGGCGATCTTTTCCATGCAAATGCAGAAGCTCAAGCTCATGTTCGAGCAGCTGTACGAATCCACCGACGGCTCGGTGGCCTCGATCATCCGGTCCCAGCTGGAGAAGGTGGCGACTGACTTCTACATTGAACAGGGCATGTGGTCGCACAACGCCAAGCACCAAAGAAATCGGCTGCGTGTGGTGGGCATCCCGCACCGGCAGGTACCCCGGCTGCAAATGTTCGTCTCCTACCTGGCCACCGCGCACAAGGCACTGATCAACTCATCCAAGGTTGACCCGGACGAGCTGCGCGCTTACAACGTGCTTCAGGGTATTGCCAAGTCCATGCTGTCGACCAACGGCGATCTATTCAATAACCATACGGCTCCGGCGGTTGACGGGATCCGTGATGCCAAGCGCGTCGTCTATGATTTTTCGCGTTTGCTGCGCCGCGGCCGGGGTGTGGCCATGGCACAGCTGGTCAACATCGTCGGTTTTGCCATCGGTAAGCTCGAACGCGGTGACACGGTCATCATCCACGGGGCCGAATACGTCGACGACCGGGTTAAATCCTATATGGAGACGCAGTTCGAACACTTGTATCAGCGTGGCGGACGGGTGGTTTTCAGCTACAACAACATCGACAAGATGCTCGACGACACCGCGTTCAACAAATTCGACGCCGCCGATTTCACCATCTTTGGTCCGATGCGGGACAAGACCGTGACGGAGTATCAGAGGCAGCTGCACCAGCAGATCCCGCCGGATTTGGCCCGGCTGATCACCCGCCGCGGCGAGAACCTGTCGTATCTGCGTCGCGGCGTCTCCAACGTGGTCTTTCGACCCGATCTGGCACTGGGCATCAATCCCGTGCGCGAAGACCAGCGCCGGGCAATGGCGTTGGCGGCCGGTATAGCCGAGCAGGATACTCGGTCCAGCGAGCCGACGCAGCCGAAAAACAACACCGGCACGGGTTCTGTGGATCATGATTCATCGAACGGTTCGGCGGATCGGTCGATGAAGATGACCAGGACCAAGCGGAAGGCTCTTTCGGCTGATCGGGCTAAGACACGGTCCAAGACGACGATGAGCAAGCGAGCCACCGGCAACCGAAGGAGCGGGCGATGAACCGGAAAATGACGGCCACGCCACGGTCACGCGCGGCTGCGACGCACTCGATGGCGGTACGCGCGATTGTGGGCGCGCTGCTGGCGGCCCTACTGGTACCGGCGGTGTTGACGCTCTTTTCCGGCTCGGCCTCTGCCGCCGGTGAGGAAGAGACAGCCGATTACAGTCTCTATCAGCTGTCCTCGAACGCGTCGTCGTACTTCAGCAACGAGAACTCCCCCAAAGGGGACGGCAACGACGAGGCCACAGACGCTGCCGCCGAGCGGATGACCGACGAATGGCATGAAGTTACTAAGCATCCCGGCATGGCCGGTTCACTGCTGGGCTATGCCGACCCGGAATTCAGCTTTACCGTCAAGTGGCTGTTCTCCGCCGTTTCGGGATCGTCTCAGACGCTCAGTTATGACACCTTCAAGACTCCTGATGCCGACGAGAATATTTATCAGGGTCTGCTGAATTATGCCCACTTTGGTGCTGCCAACGCGGCTCTGGGTTTCGACAGCATGTCTTCGGGTATCGGCGGCGGCATGATCCACGCCATCGCCGGTTCGGTGATCTGGTTCGCCTATGCCCTGTCGATGGGCGTGTCGTGGCTGTTCTGGATGGTGATTCAGATCCTCCAGTTGCTCAACCCGTTCATGTGGTTCGCTGAGGCGGTGAAGAATACCGCTGGCGCGCTCTTCGCCAACGGGATGACTGCCGGCGGCGACAGTACCCTGGCCGATGGTCCCCTGTCGGGGCTGGCGGCGTTTATCAACCAGTGGTATAGCACGTTGGTTACTATTTCCTGGTCTGTTTTGGTGCCGCTGTTCATCGGGTTCCTGTTGTTGAGCCTGGTCTTTTTCAAGAAGATGAACCGCGGATCGGCGATCAAAAAACTCGTCGTGCGCGTGGCCTTTATCGGGCTGGGCCTGCCGCTGATCGGCAGCATGTATACCGGCATTCTCGATCAGTTCGACGATTCGCTGGTCGGCTCGCACGCCGGCCCGACCAGGGTGGTGCTTTCCACGTACGTCGACTTCAATGCCTGGATGACGCAGAACCGCCTCTATATTCCAGAAGAGGCCTCCATTTCGTGGAATCCTGACGAAGGGCAGCCGACATCAAAGTCGATACTGTCGGTGCGCACCTCGGCATTGGCGATCAACGCACAGTCTCATGACGCTTTCTCCAACATTGATGTCGGCATGATGTCGCATACCGCTAACCAGGCCTGGCAGTCGGCCTCGGTCGATCCAAGTGTGGACAATCCCGACAGCAACGCTGTCCTGGCCACGATGGGCATGCTCGGCCAGTACATCACCAGCCAGTCCGTGACCGCCTCCGACTTTGAGTCCGGCATCAAAAGCAATATCACCCAGCTGACCGAAGAATCGGATGGTGTGACTCAGAAAGAGAAGCGCAAGTGGTTCACCAAAGATGGAGGCTATGGGCAGGCCAAGGGGTTCGGTGAAGAGACGGGTCTGTCGCCGCGCGATCACCCGCTGATCTCCACGGGGGTGCCGGGCCTGGATTCGCAAGCGAACAAAATGGGCGGATCGAAAAGGATTTTCTTCACTCACAGCGAGGCCAGGGTCGACTGCGGCTACCGGATTGTCGACAGCCAGGGTAACCCGGCGAACTGCAATCTGTCCCCACTGGCCGCATACAACTATCTGAACACTTCGTTCGCGCCGCAGTCGATGACCATCTTCTCCTCGGACAAGGCAACCTCGGGCTTCACCCGCGAGACCCACAACGCGGTCAGCCAGGTCGGGACCGGCCCGGCCTCGTTCATGTACTGGGTCAACGCGGTCGTGCTGCTGTTTTCGATCGTCGTCATCGGCTTCTTCTATGCCATCGGCATGCTGGTGGCCGCGGTTAAGCGGATGTTCAGCCTGATCGCAGCGGTGCCGTTTGCCACCATGGGCTCACTGTCCGGCATCAGCAAGGTGATCATCTACACCGTGGCACTGATCCTGGAAATACTGGTGACGTTGTTCCTCTACCAGTTCGTCTCACAGTTTCTGGTCTCACTGCCGCAGATCATTGAAGGTCCGATCGCCGATCTGGTCTCGGGTACGGAGACCAGTATCTTCAGCAGCGGCGTTCTCGGGGCCGTGGCCGTGGTCGTGATGACGGCCATTTCGACGATCATGATTATCGGGGTCACGTTTGTGCTGATGCGTGTTCGCAAGTCGGTACTCGAAGCCATGGACGAGGTCGTGACCAAGCTCGTGGACAAGTTCCTGGAGACGAACACGCCTCCGCAGCAATCCGGCGGCGGCAGTGGTGTCATGCCCGCCATGGCCGGTGGTGCCGGCTCCGCTGCCGGTTCCGCTGCCGGTTCCGCTGCCGCCGGCGGCTTGATGAACAAGCAGTCCGGCGGAAACAGTGGCGGGTCTGGCTCTCAGCCCACCACCGGCGGTGGCGGGTCCGGTTCCAAATCGGGCGGGACCAACGCCGGCGGGACCAACGGGCCGAAGAAATTGTCCGGCGGGGGGTCTTCAGGTGGGTCGCAGTCACAGTTGCCGGCCGGTGGTGCCGGTGGCGTATCACCGGCTGAAGGTTCTGCCGGCGGTGCCGGCGGGTCGGGCGATCCTGCTGATCCGAACGGGCAGAACAGCCCGGACAGTGCCTCTGACTCCAATAGCGGTGCCAATGTCGGCGTCATGGCTGGCAGTAGCGGCCCTGGTGATGGCCACGCCGGCGGCGTCGGCGGCTCTGGTCAGTTGGGCGCTGACGGCACCAGTGAAGACGGCATCGCCGGTGACGGCTCGCAGGGCGAAGGCGGTCTCCACGGTGACAACGGTCAGAACCCGGTCGAGGCTGATGGCCGCGCCGGTAGCGGCCCCGCTGCGGCCGCCGGTTCGCAGGTACTGACCAGCGCCGGTGCATCGAACGCCGAGCGCACCGACAAGGCCGTGGCCAGCGACGTCAACGCCCAGGGCGGGCTGTCGAGGCTCGGCGGACCGGCCGCTGCCGGCAGTACGTCGTTGGCCGGTGGTACCAGTGCAGCCGCCGGCTCCACTGGTCAGCAGAGTCCCGAAGCCTCGAAGTCTGGTTCTTCAGGTTCCGGTACCGGCTCGACCAACGGCACTGTCGGTGGAGGCACGAACCTGTCAGGAACCAACGGCCCCACACCGGGTTCACCGTCACAGGGTGGCTCGAATGCAACAGGTGGCTCAATTGGTCAGCAGCCATCCAAGCCTGGTGCTTCAAGTGCCGGTGTCGGTTCGGCCAACGGTACTGCCGGTGTTGACACGAACCTTGGTGGGACCAACAGCCCGGCCTCGGGTTCACCGTCGCAGGGTACTCAGGCCCCGGCCGGCGGCACGTCGTCACAGGGTGGCTCGAATGCAACTAGTGCCGGTGGTTCAGTCGGCGCGACGGCCTTTGGTGGTGCTGCAGCCTCCGGTGGTACTGCCTCTGCAGGCGAGCAGCCGAAGCAGCCACAACAGCCGAAGGGAGCACAACCGGTACAACCAGCGCAGCAGGCACAACCACAGCAGCCGAAGCGTCCGGCACCGCAGCAGCCAAAGCGTCCGGCGCGACCTGTACAACCGGCACAATCGAAGCCGCCGCCCAGGCAGCCGAGACAGCCAAAGGGTCCTGATCAGTCCGGGCCGAAGTAACTGAGGATGTGCGATATCGGCACCCACACCGCGGCAGTGACGACAGACAGGGGTGATGATGGGTCTCCGATCGCGTATCCGTGATGATTTCCCGGCCGGCTGGTGGCACTGCCGTCAGTGGTGGGCTATCAGCAGCAGGGAACTGGGTCTGTGGCTGGCGGCGATGGTGGTGACAGTGATTTTACTGCCGCGTGTAGTGATTGCGCTGCGTTGCCGCCGCCGTCCGGCGGCCCTGGCGAAAATCAATGGCGAAGCCTTCGTCGCTGCCGGTGTGGCCAACAGCATCCTGGTGGTGTTTACTGTTATCGCTTTGGCCGCCGCGCCGCCGGCGCGGGACCGGTCCTGGCTTTTCGGGCTGGCGGCACTGATGATGTTGTGTGTATTGAATCTGCTGGTCGCCTCCGTGATGGTGGCTGTGCTGGTCGCCTCCCGGCTGACCAACAAATTTGAGTGGTCAGTGATCGACTACATCGACCGGTACGGCGCAAGAGGGTCAAAGCCGCCGCAGACCTGTCGCGAATACGAGGCCGAGCGGATGCGGGGCTTTCTCGCCGACGGGTGAAGACGGCGAATCGAGTAGGTGGGCCGGGTTGCCCGGCCCACCTCTCACACCACCGTACGTGCGGGTCTCGCATACGGCGGTTCGTTAGGGTGTTCTGTAGCGGCGCCAGGCGTCGTGAAAGGACGTCAAGCCCAGGGTGTGCCAGTATTCGTTGGGCAGTGCCCGTTGCAGGATCGGCGAGCCCGCAGTACGCCAGTAGCCTTTGCTGCTCATGCCCCATTCCCACGCCTTCTGGGCTGAGATACCGAGCTGGGCCAGGTTGACCACCCGCGTCCGCGGTCGTTTCCATTCTTTCCACCGGATTTGCCGCAGCCGACGGCGATACCACTCATCCAGATCCGCGAACTTCCGCGGAGTATCGGCCAGACGGAAATAGCCCATCCAGCCACGGATGTACTGATTCAACCTCCGGATGCGTGTGCCCATACTGATGCTCCACTTCCGGGATGTGAGCTGTTTGATCCGTGCTTTGGCCCGTTTGAGGGCCTTCGGCGCGACCCGCAGTCCCACCCCGGAGGCGGTGAAGTAGAAGCCGTATCCCAGCAACGTTGCAACCCGGTCGAAGAACGCATCCAGATCAACCTCGATCACCCACTTACGGCCCTGCCCGATCGCGGTCCGGGCGGCCCGGACCGCATCATGGGCGCTCTTGTCCGGCCGGAACCCATAGGAGACCGGCACGAACCCCAGATCAAACACCGGCACAAGCACCTGCGCGATGGCCTGCTGGATCAACCGGTCCAGCACCGCCGGCACGCCCAACTTCCGTTCACCGCCGTCAGGTTTGGGAATCATCACCTGACGCACCGGCAAAGGATGGTACGTGCCCGTATCGAGTTGTTCACGGACCCCGGTCCAGTGTCCTAAGCACCACGAACGGAGTTCCTCCGTACGCAGCCCGTCAGCACCAGCCGCCCCCGCGTTCTTCTCGACACGGCGTAACGCAGCCAGCAGGTTATCCCGCGAGAACACTCGTTCCCACAGGACCTCCTGCTGGCCGCTGACAGTATTACCGGCACCCGCCGGAACATCACTACGCTGAATATGGTTATCTGACGGATTCACCGCTGCCTCCCCATACTCGCCCGCGTTGCGCGGATTGGCTGCGATCGGTGTGTTGTTCACGAGGAACACCCGTTCAACATGTCATTTCCTAACGTTCAGCCCTTCCCGGCAAATCATCACGATTCCCCGCCGGTACTATGGCCTCGGCTGACTTCTGCCCCATCAACACGGCCCTTAAAGCAATGTCGCCCCACCACCGCCAAACGGTGATGAGGCACTGGGACAGACCTCCCCGGATAAGAACATTCACTTTCCCTCTACACCGCCGCATTTACACACTGGCCGTTTCGGTGGAACGGGCTTCGGCTTCTACGGCAGCCTCACCCCGACCAATATGCCTTATATGCGATTCGTGTCCCTCGATGCAGAGTTTCGCCTCCGGCTTCCTTCCCACCCCACCTCGCGGTGACGCAGTTGCCATTGGCTCGGAGTTAAACCACCTTCTCCTCCAGAGGACTTCCACCTCCAAGCGAATGCCCATGCCGGGCGTACCGTGAAGAAGGCCCGTGGGGATGATTCCCACGGGCCTTCTTCAATACTGGTTTAGTTAATCCGAATCTGAACAGGTTTCCCGATGTTCTTTGAGCTGGGCCTGGGCCGCGTCAGTCCCTTTACGAGTGAAGGTCACACCTGACATCGAGAGGGAATCTTCAGTCATAGAGATCTGGTTATCACCTTCCCATTGACCTTCTTGGGTCCAGATGACATGGGTCTGGTCATCATTGAGCTGACCGACGCTTGTATTTCTTTCACCCGCATACGGTTCTTTTCCGCAGCGGAATGTCTGATAGGTCATGGTGTCACCGTCAATGATGAGTGTGCTGTAACCGGCAGCGGTGGCGGACTCGGATTCACCAATATATTCACCGTCGGCTCCACCACCGCAGGCAGCCAGTCCCAGAACCAACACGGGCACTGCCGCCATGGTCAGAAGACTTCTTTTCGTCGACGCGGATATCATGACTTGTGCTCTTTCGTATCGCTGCCTGATTGGTCGCTGCATGCCATTTGACATACATCTTTCTTTATCATTGTCGCATATGGGTCAGTGGCCCCGCGTTTTCGCGGCCACGATCGCGACGATAATACAATAACCGCGCCCGGCTCACATATGTGGCCGCCACAGTGGCACCATGGTGGTTATGAGCACTGATGTCGTCCACCACCTGTATACCCGCCCGGCTGATCTGTTGCCCTGGTGCGGGACCACGCCCGGACCCGATGAACGCACCGGCGACTGGAACACCGGTCATGACCGGGACTTGCTGCTCGAGTGCGTCTCGGCCGGACTGCCCTGCTGTGCGGCGTGCCTGTCGCCTGAAGCTTTGGGTGGCTTCACGCCGCTGATCCTGGAAGAAGAATAAGCCGGCAATCCCGCTCTGCCACACTGCCTGTGTCTCGATGCCTGCGTCCCGACTCCTGTGACGTGGCCGACGGCGGCCTGCTACTCGAATATGCGCAAGCACTGCGTGCTGCCATCTGACAGGGTTACCAGTTCTGATGCGACCGTCGAGTCTGGTGAGGTGAGGCGGCCCGAGCCGCCCTGTCGGAGTCAAGTGCGGCCTGCAGCATGATGGGCAGTAAGTCGTAGTAACAGAGGGTCATCCGCTTTGCGCGATACCGGAAAATAACATCCTTTGCCCGGTACCTGGGGTTTTTCGAGGCAAAAAGAAAGGCCCCCTGACTGGCGTTTTGCCTAGTCAGAGGGCCTTTTTTCTTCTATTTTCGCTCCCCCAGCTGGATTCGAACCAGCAACCCTTCGAATCACTTCCATCGCTGCTGGTACGCGGCGGCACCGCCGTGCTGGTGGGACTGCCGCCGGCCGGCCAGTCGATCAACTTCGACGGCCTTGAACTGGCCGAAAGCGGGATGCGGATCCTCGGCTCCAACTATGGCTCCACCGTACCGGGACGGGACTTCCCACGGCTGGCCGAGCTGTACCTGGCAGGCAAACTACCAGTTGACGACCTGATATCCGACCGCATCAGCCTCGACGAGGTCAATGAAGCGTTCGAAGCCATGCGCCGTGGCGAGCGGGCACACAGCGTCATCATGTTCTAACAATCCTCCTCCATGAGTGAAAGGCCCGCTATGGCCCGGCCCCGCACACAACTGCTCACCTCGCAAAAGATTCACCGCGCCGCCCTTGAACTGTTCGACGAACAAAACAACTTCTCCATCCCCCGGCTCGCCCAACGCCTCGGGGTCAGCCCCTCATCCCTATACCACCACGTCAGCGGCGGACGTACCGACATCATCAAAGGCATCCGGGCACTCATCAGCCAGGAAGCATACTCACGCGGCGACTTCCCACCACAAGGCGTCACCTGGCAGGGCCAAGTGCGCCAATGGGCCATCAACTACCGGGACGCCATGGGGCGCCACCCCATGGCCATTCCCGCCCTCGTCGGCGAACCCGTCGACGACACTGACACGCTCAACATCTACGAAAACCTGGTACAGATCCTTGAAACAGCCGGGTTCCAGGATGAACTTCTGCTGCAGGCCCTGTCCCTGATCGACGTGCTGGCGCTCGGCTCCGCCGTCGACGCCGCCTCCCCCGAACCACCATGGAAAGCCTCCCACAGTGTCCGCCCGGCACTATCACGAGCGCTGACATCGGGACACACCGGCAGACGCCAAGACGATGCCTTCAACCTCGGACTCGACGCCACCATCGACAAACTCGAACAAATGCTCGTCTCCCCCAGCGAAGAAATGTTCACTTCAAAACCTGCCCTATGAGACGAACACCATCCGGGCGCCTTATTTCTTTGGAAACGAAACGCTTCCCCGCAGCCAACCTTCGAACGAGACACAGGCCCAGTTTTCGTGTCAAAACTAATTTCAATAGGCAGTGCCATATCCAACGTGCAGAACTGCATTCCGAGGCCGCGTCGCATGTCATTTCAGAAACTACCCGCACCTCGAACGTGGGATGTGGGAGGTCACTGGCCAACTTTGGTTTGGCGGCTATACTAATGCCTTTATGTGGTTGGTACAGTCGTTTGTGGCTCATGCGACTGATGAGTAGGGGGCTGCCTGTTCCCCATCGGCAGCTCACTGACAGGGTCGGCAGGAGCTTACCGGGAGCAGCATTCGATTCCTCCCCCGGATGGAGTGCGCTCTTACCTGCCGGTTCTGCCCAGCGTGAGGTGCAGACCTTGCCAAAGGTAGAGATCAACGTCGACCACGCCGGTGCGGATGAGCCGAATCGAGTGTTGGGAAGACTCCACCTTCCGTTGCGTCATGGAGGGCTGGGAAGGCGGAGCCAGCAGTTACACGGTAGCCAGACAGCGACTGCCGCGGCAATGGTTCAGCTGTAGCCCCTTGGAAGCAGTGGGATATACCCGAAAGCCACCCATAGTCGCCACGGGACGCTTAAAATTCAGGGTAAGCGACCCGCCGGAGGAGGAGAAGAAGAAGAAGAAGGCGAAGGCCTTCGCGATCAGGAATCGCGGGCCAGCAGAGGCAGATCGATCGCCTGATTCAGCTCTTGTTGTGTGAGGAGTTTGTTTTCGAACACAAGGTCCAGGACGCTTCGCCGTTTGAGCAATGCTTCTTTGGCTAGCTCTGCTGCTGTGGCGTAGCCGATGTGTGGTGCCAACCCCGTCACGATGCTGATGGATTCGTGCATGCGTGTGGACAGCGTTTCCACGTTTGGCTCAATACCATCAATGCACAGTTTCCTTAGCTGCCGACATGCCCGCGTCAATAGCGTGGTGGCCTCGAACAGCTCCTCGACGATGATCGGCTCAAAGGCGTTGAGCTGTAGCTGACCGGCCTCGACGGCCATGGTCACTGCGGCATCGACGCCAACCACCCGGAAGGCGACTTGATTCACCACTTCGGGGATAACGGGGTTGACCTTGCCCGGCATGATCGATGAGCCGGCCTGGACTGCAGGAAGCGTTATTTCCCCGAATCCGGACTGTGGCCCGGAAGATAGAAGTCGGAGGTCGTTGCAGATTTTCGAGAGCTTGACCGCTGTCCGCTTCAAAATTCCTGAGGTGAGGATGAATACCCCTGCGTCGCTGGTGGCCTCGATCAGGTTCTCGGCCGGGATGACGGGTAATTCACTGATCGCAGCGAGTTCGTGGACTACTCGTACTCGGTAGCCCTCTGGTGCGGTGATACCGGTACCGATCGCTGTTGCGGCGAGGTTCGTCTCCAGGAGGTGCTTTTGGAGTTCCTGCAGGCGGGACTGGTCCTCACGCAGGGTGGCCGCAAACGCCCGGAATTCTTGTGCCAGAGTCATGGGTACCGCATCTTGAAGCTGGGTGCGGCCGACCTTGAAGATGCCTTTGAAATCAACGGCTCGAGATTCCATGGCGTTGCTGAGGAGCTCGTGCTCATAAAGCAGGGATTGGATCTCTACTGACTGAGCCATCTTTGCAGCCGTGGGGTAAACGTCATTAGTGGATTGGCACCGATTGACGTGGTCGATTGGATGGGTCACCGAGTATTCGCCCTTAGCGCAGCCCATGATCTCCAATGCGCGGTTTGCGATAACCTCGTTGGCGTTCATATTCGTGCTTGTACCCGCGCCGCCTTGGATCACATCAACCATAAATTGATCGTCGTAGTTCCCGTCCATCACCTCACGTGCGGCGGTACTGATGGCTTCGGCCTTCTCTGTAGGAATGAGGCCCAGGCTTCCGTTCGCCTGCGCCGCCGAATACTTGATTGCCCCGAGCGCCCACACCATCGATCTCATGGAGCCGACTTGGCGGCCCGTCATCGGGAAGTTCTCCATGGCGCGAAGCGTGCTGATACCCCAATAAACATCGCCGGGTACCTCCCGGGATCCGAGGCTGTCGGACTCGGTTCGATTCTCCGGCATTAGAGGAGTATCCGAAGTCATAAAATTCTCCATATCAGAGCTGAGTGGCTAAACCACAAAATAGTCCAGCGCGGTCAATGCAAGGGCAGTAGCGCCGTCGGTGATAGCACGGTTGGCTGCCTCGCCGATGCAATGGGACTCGAACTGCGGCTGGTGATTCGCAGTTGGATAGCAACCGAGACCGATGTACGGGTGGATAGCCGGCACCACCTGCGAAACGTTGCCCATATCAGTCGATGCGCGGTTCATCGTTGCCTGCTCCGCCGGAGCGTCGAAATTCCGACCCAGGTTCTGGGCGTGCTTCACGTATAGTTCCAGCGCCCGGTGCTCTGTCCGGAATTCCGAGTATGGTTCCGATTCCGGTGTAATCACCAACTCACAACCAGTTGCCAACGCTCCAGATTCGAAGCAGCGCTCAACCCGTGCCTGGAGGGCGTTAAGATCCTTCAGTGTTTCGGCGCGGACATACCAGCGTCCTTCCGTCTTTTCGGGGATCGCATTTGGTGCCTCGCCTCCGCGAGTTTGCACTCCGTGGACACGCGTTTCAGCAGGCAACTGTTGCCGGAGCAGCCCCAGGGACACCTGTGCGATGACGAATGCATCATTGGCATTAACGCCTTGATCCGGATATGCCCCGGCATGAGCGGATTTACCGCGGTATTCGATGTGACTGTGGGAGACCGCGTAAGGGCGTGCCTTGGCGGAATCCACTGGGCTTGGATGGGCCATCATTGCCAGGTCCAGGCCGGCAAACGCCCCCTTTTTCAGTAGTTCGATCTTGCCGCCGCCACCTTCCTCGGCGGGGGTGGCATAGACCTCGATCGTCAGATCTCGTTCATCAGCGAACTCGGATAGTGCGATCGCGGCACCGACGGAGATGGCGGTGATGATGTTGTGTCCACAGGCGTGACCGAGTCCGGGAAGGGCATCGTATTCGGCCATCAGTCCGATTCGGTGGCTGCCAGTGCCTAACACGGCGCGGAGGGCGGTTGGGAAGCCCAGGTATGTCCTTGTTACTTCGAATCCATGATCGGAGAGTAAATTGGCGGTCCAGTCCGCAGCCTGATGTTCCTTCCAGCCGAGCTCGGGATTGGCGTGGAGCATTTCTGACAGCTCGATCAAGGCGTCGGAGTGAGAGCTAACCGCATCTTTGACCCTAATGAAGTCGCTGTCCTCATTTCGCAGATTCTCAGCGCTGGTCACCGGGTACTCCATATCCAACAGATGATGCCGGGTCCAGGCCGCGAATGACGTAGTCTTCCCGCTGTGGCAGCCAGATCTCAAGGATTCGCTCAAGCTCCGTGATGGGATCTTCGTGCCAGTCAACACGGAGATCGGTGTCACGCCATCCGTGGCCCGAGACAACGGAGAGTCCAGCCGAACGGACAGGGCCCTCTTCACCTCCGGCAATGAGACCGGCGCGAAGTCCGCTCATGAGTCGAACTTCCAGCTCTTTCCCTTTTGACGCCTCGAAAGCATCGCAAGCGGCCTGGGGAACACCTTCGTTGGCCAGCATATTGCCGGCGCTGACACAGTCGTTGCCGGTTCCTTCGCTATGGGTGCCCAGAGTGTGGGAACCGCTGAAGACGGCGGATTCTGCCCGGGAGTCGAGAACGACAAGCTGTCTGAAATCCCGGGTCTCCTCCCTGGAGAGAAGCTGATCCAGCGCGGCAGGCGCTGACATTCCCTCCTCGAGATATGACAGTAATACATCGCCCAGCCGAGGGTCGGTAATATTCTGTGAGCTGACGGCGCCGATCCTGTCATGGAGGTGGATGCACCGTGCGGCTACTGCCGGTGACGATGATGAGACGGCAATGCCGAGGCGGCCGTTGCCATCGGTTCCTGCAATGCTGAATGTCATGGTTGCCTCTCTTGTGAAAGGACTGCTGTGGCATCGATCTCTACCAGCCATTCGGGCCGGGCCAATGAATTGACAACGAGGCCTGTTGAGACTGGGTAGACGTCTTTGAGCCATTTGCCCATAGTTCGGTAGACGATCTCCCGGTACCGGATGTCTGTTACATAGACGATGACCTTGACGATGTCTTCGAGAGTGCCGCCTGCCTCGTCCATGAGCATTGCGATGTTGCTCATTGCTTTCTCGGTCTGCTCTTCCACGTTTCCAATGCCGACCGACTCACGGGTGTCGAGATCTTGGCCAATTTGCCCGCGGAGGTAGACCACCCCGTTAGCGACCACGGCTTGGCAGAGATCGTTGTCCAGGTTCTGCTCAGGATAGGTTTCTTTAGTGTTGAATGGACGGATTCTGGTGTGCTT
The DNA here is from genome assembly GCF_000430705.1 of Arthrobacter castelli DSM 16402. Taxonomy (GTDB): domain Bacteria; phylum Actinomycetota; class Actinomycetes; order Actinomycetales; family Micrococcaceae; genus Arthrobacter_C; species Arthrobacter_C castelli. The sequence continues at coordinate 27,109 of NZ_AUMN01000023.1, read as the reverse complement.
CATCAGTGTTGTCCTTTAGATTCGAGATCGAGGGCTGGTCGCCCCCGCGCTGTCTGTTTCCCCGGCTTCTGTTTGCCCGATTTGAAACTATTTCGATTGTTGCTCAGGGCTTGGATCAGGAACCGGAGACAGCGGCGCCACTTAACTGCCTTGCCGGCGCGGATCGGGCTGCAGCAGACGATTCGTAATGCGCATATCCACGTTGGATCATGATGTGGTCAACCAAGTACTTGGCATCGTGCCAGACACCCCAGATGAAGCTCGATCCGCGACGGGATTGCCAAGGAAGTCCCAGAAAATAGACGCCCGGTTCGACGGATACACCGCGCTGGTGCTTCGGCTTTCCGCTTTCGTTGAACGCGTCAACCTGCAACCATCCGTAGTCGACCGAAAAACCGGTCGCCCAAACAATCGAGGTGACGCCAGCGCCGGCGAGGTCGAGTTCGAGAATGGGATCGCTGACGCATTCCGGTTCCGGCCCCAAAATGCGCGCCTCTGGCTCTTCGGGCAAATCCAGGCCGTTGCGCTCGATATACGCGTCGGCTTCGTCGAGTAGGGACCAGTAGTTGGCATCGCCGTTGGCGATGTTGTCGCTCAAGTCGGGTGCGAACCGCATGATTCCGTTATCGTATGAAGCGGTGCGCCCGACGAGGCTGATGCCGTCGGCGGCAAGGTCTCGGAAATCGACGGTGCGGCCGCCATTGGCCCCGCTGACCGAGATGGTGACGTGCTCCGCACCCTGAGGTGGCGCTGCGGCCTCCCATTTGTTGAGGACGCCCAGCCACCAAACGAAGTCGCGTCCTCGATAACTTCTCGGGGGACGGTCATGGGGGCCCACGGAGAGATAGACCTTCCGGCCCGATTCCCGGATCTCGTCGGCAATCTGCACTCCCGAAGACCCGGCGCCTACTACGAGTGTGGCACCCTCCGGCAACTGATCGGGGTTGCGGTAAGAGTTGGAGTGTATTTGATGAATGCCCGCATCGTCGGGAACGATCGCCGGGATGACCGGTTGTTGGAACGGGCCTGTCGCTGCCACCACATAGCGAGCATTGATGGTTCCTTCGGACGTTTCTGCGTGGAATCCGGGTCGGCCGATATTCTTGCGGACTGAGGTGACTTCGACACCACAGTGGATCGGTGCCGCGATTTTCTCGGCGTAGGCCACGAAATAGTCTGCCACCTGCTCCTTGGTGGCGAAGGCGTCAGGGTCGGTGTTGAATTCCATGCCCGGAAAGCGGTCGTGCCATGCAGGACCGTTTGCCACGAGCGAATCCCACCGTGCCGTGCGCCATCGTTCCGCAATACGGTCGCGCTCCAGCACAACGTGCGGCACACCGTTCTGGCCCAAGTGCTCGCTCATCGCCACGCCGGCTTGTCCTGCGCCGACGATGAGCACCTCAGTGTCTTGAAACGACATCTTTACCACTCCCTATAAGTCCTGAGTATCCATCTACCGTCGTATGTTTCAGGACGGTTCACCGCGACCAGCCACTGACGACGGCTGCACCGATCGAATCTAAGGTCGCCGGGTTTTGGACGATACGACGGCCGCTGGACGATTGCTTACAGTCTCTGCTCGTCACCATATCGATAGCAAATAGTCGAAAATGAGGTTGTTCATCAATATTTCAGATGTAGGATTTCTTGCAAGATCGACGAAGGGTATCCAGGGATGAGGTCCAACTTAGGGATGGCGGGATCGCTCATCCCTGTAGGTTTTGAATCCGATACCAGAAACGGGAGCTATGCCGACGCCACAGACGTCCCTCACGCTCAATCAAATAAGGTACTTCGTGCGGGCTGCCGAACTTGGCTCAATGACCGCGACCGCAGCGGAGATATTCGTGGCCCAATCCGCCGTCTCCACCGCAATTGCGCAATTGGAGGGGACGGTTGGATGTCAGCTCTTCATCAGACAACGTTCCCGCGGGATCGTGCTGACGGAACAGGGACGGACCTTTTATGCGGCCGCCCTGGACATCCTCAATACTGTCGATGAGGCTGTCGACTCCCTCAAACCGGAACGGCTAACGGGATCGCTGGTTGCAGGCTGCTTCACCACACTGGCGCCGTTTTGGCTTCCCGGAGTGTATGAGAGCCTGCAATCCGCCTACCCGGATCTGAACGTGAGAATCCGCGAAGTCACCGGCGAGCAGGTGGAGCAGCTCCTGCAGCGGCGCGAGATGGAAGTCATCCTGACGTACGGCTTCGATTACGGCCGGGACATTGATTTTGAGCAGTTGAGCGAAGCCCCTGTCTATGCTGCGGTATCAGAGCACAGCCATTTGGCCGGCCGAGAAGTCGTCTCGCTTGAGGAGCTGGCGCCCGAGCCCCTCATCCTGCTGGATATGGGCAAGAGCACGAACTACTTCCTCTCGATTTTCCACGACGCGCACCTGCGCCCACAGATCCACCAGAGGTTCGAAAGCTACGAAGTCGTGCGTTCCATGGTTGCCCGGGGTCATGGTTACACCATTCTCAATCAGAGACCAGTGCATGACCTGACCAATGACGGAGGACGTATTGTCAGGCTTCCCATCACTGGCACGAGGTCTTACCTCCAGGTCGGTGTCGCTCATCGGGCAGGTGAAACGCTTTCCCGACGAGGACAGGCGTTCATTGACGAGAGCCGTGAAGTTCTAAATCGCGGGCAAGAGCCGTGACCTTTGTTCCTCGCGGATCTATCGCAGACTGCGAAGCAGGTGCACCTGCTCGCTGCAGTTCATGGGGTATGAGTCGATCCGATAGGGCATTCTGAATAAGGCGATGGTCGTAACCCATCTCACACCTCTAGCGTGGGTTTCAAAGAAATCGAGGGCTTCGGACCCAAGATCACGAGGAGGACGGAATGGTCGACGCGGCGAATATGAGTGATGAGGGAAACCGCAAAGGGCTGCGGAAGAATGTTGCGGCCGGTGCTATCGGAGTGCTCGTGCACTGGTTCGATTGGGCCATCTATGCCTATCTGGCAACGACGATCGCTGGCATCTTCTTCCCGCAACAGGATGAGACCGCAGCCCTGCTGTCCGTGTTTGCCGTATTCGCCATTGCGTTCTTCGTCCGTCCTCTTGGATCGCTAATCTTCGGTCACCTTGGTGACACTCTCGGCCGTAAGAAGACCTTGTCCATTGTCATCATCACGATGGCTGCGGGCACGTTGATGCTTGGTCTGACTCCCTCCTATGAATCGATTGGCATCTGGGCGCCCATCCTCCTTGTCGTTGCCCGAATCATTCAGGGGATTGCCGCCGGCGGCGAGTTTGGCTCGGCCGCCGCGTTTCTGGCCGAATACTCGCCACCGAAGAAGCGCGGCTTCGGCTGCTCCTGGATCGAGTTCGGTTCAGTGCTGGGCTTCCTTCTGGCGTCCATGGTCGTGGCTGCCATGTTTGCGATGTTCACTCCGGAGCAGATCGACTCCTGGGCATGGAGATTGCCCTTCCTCATCACAGTGCCTCTGGCGCTGGTTGGACTCTACATTCGACTGAAGATCGAGGATACGCCGGAGTACCGTGCCCTCCAGGAGTTGGACACTGTCCCCGCCGCGCCCATACGTGAATTGTTCCGCCATAACAGCAAGCAGTTCTTCCAGACCATCGGCATCGAAACATTCATGAATTGCACCTTCTACGTGGTGCTCGTGTATCTGATCACCTACCAGGAGCAGATGGTGGGACTTCCATCCGCTCAAGCAGCGGTGCTGTCCACTGTGGCCTCTTTGACAGCGATTATGATTATTCCGCTGTCCGGGATGGCCTCTGACCGGCTGGGACGCAAGCCCGTGCTGATCACCGCGGGTTTCCTGCTCGTCCTGTTGCCCTACCCTCTGTTTGCCTACATGAATCAGGGCACAGCCATGGCCGGTTTCCTCTCCACCTTCGGGCTGGCCGCCATTCTGGCTCTTATCCTCGGTACCCACGCATCCACGGCGGCCGAACTCTTCCCCACCCGAACTCGCCAGAGTGGCTTGTCGCTGGCGTACAGCATCGCGGGCGCCTTCTTCGCCGGAACTCTGCCCTACGTGAACACCTGGCTCATTGGCATAACGAACAATCACATGGTACCGGCGTTCACCTTGATGGTGGTGGGAATGGTCGGTCTCATCACAGTCTCCACCATTCCAGAAACCCGGGGCACCAACTTGCTCCACGATTCAGACACAGCTCGCAGCGGGGACAACAAGACGGAAAACGTAAAAGTCTCCACAGCCGACGAGCACTGACAGCCTGCTAGTCTAAATCACACGCCATCCGTCCGGGGTCCGTGGCACTCGCGTCGACCCCGGGCGAAACATTCTGTGGTGGAGGGAGGGTGACGTGGCCATCACTCTGCGGCAGCTTGAATACTTCGCCACCGTGGCAGACCTCGGAACTGTCACCGCCGCCGCACAACAGCTTTTCGTGTCTCAGTCTGCCGTATCCAATGCGATCGCCGATCTGGAGCGCCATCTATGTATCAAGCTCTTCATTCGGCAAGCTCGAGGCCTTTCCCTCACCCGCGAGGGCAGAGAAACATTGGGCCATGCACGTGCGCTGCTCCGGGACGCCGAAGATCTTGAGCGCAACGCAGCCAAACTGAGCGATGCCCTTTCGGGAACTCTGAACATTGGGTGCTACTCAACTATCGCTCCAATGTTGCTGCCACGTGTAGTAGCTGACTTCGCAGCCAAATACCCAAACGTGGATGTGCGGTTCGAGGAAGGTTCCCGGGACGAACTGCTCGAAGGTTTAACCCTGGGACGCCATGACGTTCTGGTCCTCTACGATTACCGCTTCAAGGACGATCTTTCCGAAATTGGTCGCTCGACGTCGCTGGGCTCTATCCCTCCGTACGCGCTGCTACCGCCTGATCATCGGTTAGCCGGACAAAGCAGCGTCTCCCTCGCCGATCTCGCAGATGACCCCCTAATACTTTTCGGCCTGGAACCCGCGGATCAATATTTTCTTTCCCTCTTCGATTTAGGGGGATTAACACCGAATGTGCGGTACCGTACGGGGAACTACGAAGTGCTACGCGGGCTGGTAGCTCGCGGGCTCGGGTACTCATTGCTGACTCAGCGCACCCGACAAACGACAAGTCACGAGGGGCTAGGCTATGCTGCCGTTGAGCTCCAAGGCGACTATGAGCCTTTAGGCGTAATAGTGGTTACCCCAAGCAGACACCGTCTCACACGTCGAGTGGATGCCTTCGTGGCCTCAGCCAAAGCCGTGTTCACTGAGGCACCTACGTACGACCTCGGCCGAGGGCCTTCATAGCTGGAAAGAAAGTTCAGTGAACTCCAAGTACGCTTGGCTTGTAGCTGCCCGGCCGCTCGTTTGATTATGAACCCGCTGCAATAGCCAACTCGCAGCCGACTGCCGATTCCACATAGGTCAGCAGCAGGCTGAGCGCTTGTTCAACGGAAACGGAAGAGCCGCCGAGAATGTGCAGGCCGTACGCATCTTCCAACGCCACGATATTGCGGGCCACCGTTCGATCCGGGGCACGCAATTCGAACACTCCTTTGCGGACGCCAGAATCCAGGATCGATAGGTAAAGCGATACTTCACGTTCGAACAAGTTTGCCATCAGGCGGGCATGGAACGGATCCCGGAAGGCCTGGACATGCATCTCGTTGAGCACCTGATAGTCGATATCCCCACCCGATTTCGGAATTCCGCTCGTGACCGCCATTCCAAGCTGGGTGCGCGGATCCTGCGCTGACTCAACCTCGTGCAGCCGCTCCCAGTAGAACCTGTCCAGTTCCCGCTGATGCACATCACGTATCAAATCCGTGAGGTCCGGGTAGTAGTAGGCCACCGAACCGGCGGACAGGCCCGCCTCTGCGGCAACATCCTTGGACTGCAGGCCATTCAAGCCATGATGGGCGATGGCTCTCTTCGCTGCTTCGATCAGCTGATTTCGACGTACTGTCTGATTCTTCGGTCTTGCCATTGAACAATTATCTATGCCCACATCGGAAAAAGCTATAGATAAAACACCCGTCCCCTCTTTATCGCACCGACAGATGCGTGTCATTCTATGAGCTAAACCACAAAGAACTCCCAAAGGAGTGAGGACAATGAGCGACCACAGCTTGTCGGTGCTCGCCGACCAACAGACCAAACATCTGAAAAAATCGCTCGGCCGCTTCGACATCGTCTTCCTTGTCATAGCCGCAGTGATTGCAATCGAGACACTGGCAAAGACGGCGTCTTTCGGCAGCGAAACGTTCACCTGGACTCTGGTGCTGGCCATCTTCTTCCTGGTGCCGTACGGACTGATCTTCGCCGAGACCGGCAGCACGTTTATTGGCGAGGGCGGCGCCTATCTGTGGGTACGTCAGGCATTCGGCCGCCCCCTTGGCGCCCTGGCCTCGATTCTAAGCTGGATCACCCAACCGGTGTGGGTCGGGGGATCGATGGCCTTTCTGGCATCGGCGGTGTGGGACAGTTACCTGCTGCCGACGGAGCCGGGGTCCTTCGCCGACTACGCGTTCAAGATCGGCTTCATCTGGCTCACCGTGGTGGCCGCCATACTCTCGCTTAGCCGGGCAAAGTGGATTCCCAGCCTTGGTGCCATCCTTAAGCTTCTCTTTCTGGCCTTCTTCCTGTTCACCACCATTCTGTACGCCTTCGAACACGGCGTCTCCAACCTGGAATTGAGCGGATTCGCGCCTACGACTGCCGGTTTCCTCGGGCTGGTTCCGCTGTTGCTATTCGCCTATCTGGGCTTCGAATCCTCGAACAGCGCGTCCGGGGAGATGAAGAACCCTCAGCGAGATATCCCGGCAGCCATCGCCCGGAGCGGGGCCACGGCGGCAGCGTGCTACTTATTGCCCATCCTGGCCATCCTGCTGGTGCTTCCCGCAGACACCATCACCGGAATCGGCGGATTGATGGGCGCGGTCAGCACCGTCTTCAGCGTATACGGACCAGCCTCCGAGATCCTGTTGGTCCTTGCGGCGGCCATCTTTGTTGCGGCTTTGGCATGCCAAGGCGCAGCATGGATGATCATCAGTGACCGGATGCAGGGACTGGCAGCGGCCGACGGTTCCTTCTTCGGCGGCTTTTTCGGCAAATTCCACCCCCGGCTGGGCACACCAGTTCACGTGAACCTGCTCTCCGGAGTCGTCGCCACCGTGTTCATGCTCACTGCCCTGCAATTGACTGGAACCTCCGCAGCGCTATTCGGCGTGGTGCTGTCCATTGCAATATCTACATTCCTGCTCAGCTACTTACTGATCATCCCCGCAGCCATCAAACTGCGCTGGAAGTACCCCGATGTCGAACGTCCCTTCCGGGTCCGCGTCGGCAATCGAGGATTTACAGCGCTGGGCATACTGTGCTTCGCCTGGATCCTGCTCGGATCCTGGGTCGCGGTGTTTCCCGGCACGCTGGGGCCACTCGTGGGGCTCGACTACAACTTCCAGGAGATCTGGGGGGTTGAACGCGTACCCTTCCAGATCCTCACCCTCGGCACCCTCGCCGCACTGGTGGCCCTTTGCCTGACCGGCTATGTCCGCGGCCGCCACATCCGTTCCCAACGCCCCGATACTGAAGCATCCGAACTGCTGGAGGAAACAACATCATGACCACCCTCGCTCACGACATCTCGATCGGAAACAAGCATCCGCTGGACCGGCTGACTGGTGCCGAAATCGAGGCAAACCGACAAATCCTGGTCGCTGCTGGATATGTCACCGACCAGACGCGTTTCACTCTGGTGAGTCTGTTGGAACCGGAGAAGAATGCGGTTTTGGCTCATGGCGCCGCAGCGCCGGCTCCGCGCCTGGTCCGGTCCCTGTTGCTGGAGCGCAACACTGGAGAGGTCACAGAGATCACTGCCTCTCTGAACGAATCCGCCGTCGTATCAGCACGAACGGTTGATGTTATCGGTGAAGGCCAGCCACCGATCATTGCCGAAGAATTCGAGCTGGCCGAAGAGATGATCCGCCGTGACCCCCGTTGGCGGGCTGCCATGGAGTCGCGGGGCGTCACTGACATGTCTCTGGTACGGATCTGTGCCCTGAGCGCTGGATGCTTCGACATTCCCGGAGAGGAAGGCAGACGGCTGATCCGCGGCTCCTCGTTCGTGCAACTGGACGAAAACGATAATGCGTGGGCCCACCCTGTTGAAGGTCTGGTTGCCTACCTGGATCTGAACACCGGTGAAGTGGTGGATTTGATCGAGACCGATGCGCTGCCCATTCCCCAGCAACGGTTCAACTTCCACCTGGACGAGGGGCTTCCACCTGCCCGCACCACTCAAAAGCCGATCGAAATCAGCCAGCCGGAGGGGCCGAGTTTCACCATCGATGGAGACGTGCTGACGTGGGAAAAGTGGCAGGTCCGACTCGGATTCGATCCCGTCGAAGGTCTGGTACTGCATCAACTGGGATTCGAAGAAGACGGACGTGTCCGCCCGATCATCTATCGTGCCTCGATCGCCGAGATGGTAGTCCCCTACGGCGATCCAAGCCCGGTGCGATTCTGGCAAAACTATTTCGATGCCGGCGAATACTCGTTGGGAAAGAGCGCGAATTCCCTGAAGCTGGGCTGCGACTGCCTCGGCGAAATCCACTACGAGGACGCTGTGCTCGCAGATGCCTTAGGCCACGCCAGCACCATCGAAAATGCGATCTGCATGCACGAAGAGGACGCCGGGGTGCTGTGGAAGCATACCGACGAATACACCGGATCGGTCGACGTACGACGTCAACGCAGGATGGTCATCTCATTCTTCGTGACTGTGGGCAACTACGACTACGGCTTCTACTGGTACCTCTACCTCGATGGGACCATTGAACTGGAGTGCAAGGCCACCGGCGTCGTCTATACGGCCGCCTATGATGATTCGAACCCCAGCCGCTTCGCCAGCAGGATTGGTGAAGGCATCGGGGCGCCCTACCATCAGCATCTATTCTCCGCGCGGCTCGATATGCAAGTCGACGGGACGCAGAATGCTGTGGACGAGATCCAGGTCCAAAGGGTCCCCACCGGTCCTGAGAACCCGTACGGGAACGCATTCACCCGCTCCGTGTCCCGACTGGACCGGGAACCGGAGTCAGGCCGGCTCGCTGATAACACCGAAGGCCGGGTTTGGCAGGTCAGCAACCCTGGCCGTACCAACAGTCACGGCGAACCCGTGGGATACGTTCTGCGTCCTGAAGGACAACCACCGCTACTGGCCGATGACGGTTCATCCATCTCCCGACGCGCCTCATTCGCCACCAGGCACCTGTGGGTGACCGCCTACGACCCGGACGAGCGTTTCCCATCCGGCACCTACGTCAACCAGAATCCGGGAAATGGCACTATCACCGACTGGGTCAAGCAGGACCGGACGATCGACGGGGCGGACATCGTACTCTGGCACAACTTCGGTATGACCCATTTCCCCCGGCCGGAAGACTGGCCGATCATGCCCGTCGACTCCTGCGGATTCGTACTCAAACCGCAGGGATTCTTCGACCAGAACCCCACGCTCGATGTTCCACGCCCTGTATCCGGTCACTGCGCGACCGATGCACAGCAGAACACCACAGAAAACAAAGAGAAAGGATGCTGCAAATGACACCCGAGCCAGACTGGAACGAACGCACCATGACTTTGTCCATTGATGGCCGCGCCGTCATCGACGGGAAGCGTGCCGATGCAGCCACCGGACACACCGTCGCCAGCGTGAACCCGGCTACGGACACAGCCATAGCGGAAGTCGCATCCTGCGGAGTCGAGGACGTCGACCGTGCCGTCGCCGCTGCCCGCAGTGCTTTCGACGACGGCCGCTGGGCGGCACTGCCGGCACAGTCCCGCAAGAGTTTGATGCTTCGTCTTGCAGACCTCATCGAAATGCACGGCGACGAACTGGCGCTCCTGGACAGCCTCGAGATGGGCAAACCGGTCGTCGAGGCAAGGACTGCCGACATTCCCGGCACCGCGGAAACGTATCGATGGTATGCCGAAGCGATCGACAAATTAGTCGATGAAATCCCCTCGACCGCACCCGGTTCCACCGCCATGGTCACACGGGAAGCAATCGGTGTGGTCGCTGCTATCACACCATGGAACTATCCGCTCGAAATCGCGGGGTGGAAGCTCGCTCCCGCCTTGGCGCTGGGCAATAGCGTAGTGCATAAGCCCGCCACCCAGTCGCCCCTATCAATGCTGCGGCTGGCGGATCTGGCTTTGGAAGCAGGGATCCCAGAAGGCGTGCTGAACGTCGTACCCGGTCCCGGTGCCGACGTCGGCGAGGCCCTCGGCATGCATCCGAATGTCGATGTCCTCACCTTCACCGGCTCCACCGCAGTGGCCAAGCGGTTGCTGGAGTATTCCGGACGCTCGAACATGAAACGCCTCTCCCTGGAGGCAGGTGGCAAGAGCGCCAACATCGTATTCGCCGATACCGACAATCTTGAATCAGCGGCACAGATGGCAGCGGCCGGCGCATTCTATAACCAAGGTGAAGTTTGCTCCGCCAACTGTCGGTTACTGGTCGAGCGTTCCATCCATGACGAGTTCATCGCGCTGCTGGCCACAGCAAGCGACGGATTCCTGCCGGGAGACCCGCTCAATGCCGCCAGCGGAACTGGCGCCATGGTCAGCCGTGCCCACGCCGATCAAGTATGGGAAGCCATCAAACAGGCCAAAACAGCAGGAAAGCTGCTCCATGGTGGAGAACGCCAGACCATCAACGGCTCCGACGCCTTCATCACCCCGACTATCGTCGGCTCCTTGCCGAGCGATCATTTCACGCTGCACGAGGAAGTGTTCGGCCCGCTGCTGACCGTGGAGGTGTTCGACACTGAGGACGAGGCTGTACGGCTGGCCAACAACACACCCTACGGACTCGCCGCATCAGTATGGACCGGTTCCCTGGCCCGCGCACACCGCGTATCCGGAGCCGTAGTCGCCGGCACAGTGTCGGTCAACACGGTCGACGCCCTGGGTGTGACCACGCCATTCGGCGGCTTCAAACAATCCGGCTTTGGGCGGGATCTGTCGCTACATGCGCTCGATACGTACTCCGCGCCAAAGACGACTTGGATTCAGTTCGACTAACACATAAGGGAGGACAGGACAGGATAGGGGCGATGGCGCCAAAGAGCGGTGTCGTGAACTAAAGATCTTCTTACGTAAAGAGGGAAAATGTCCAACGATAATACTGCTCTAGATGAAAGAGACGCTCCGTCGAAAGGAAATGTGGCAGGGCACCCCCGAGGGTTGTTCATGCTCACAGGAACCGAACTCTGGGAGCGGCTAAGTTTCTACGGCCTCCAAGTAATTCTTGTATATTACATCTACTATTCGGTTTCTGATGGTGGGCTGGGGCTTCCCCAGAGCACAGCGTTAGGGGTCGCTGGTGCGTATGGTGCCTCGGTGTATTTCGTGGAAATACTCGGCGCATGGGTGGCGGACCGGGTGATCGCCGCTCGATACGTAGCTTTTCTGGGTGGCAGCCTAATCATGACGGGACACATAGTTCTCGCACTCGTTCCCGGGCTGACCGGACTCCTCATGGGCCTCGGTTTCCTCATCGCTGGTACTGGGTTCCTGATGCCGAATATTTATACGATGGTGGGAGGGCTGTACAGAAATAAGGCGACGTATCGTGACGCTGGTTTTGCAATTTTTTATACCGGCATCATGATCGGTGCCCTTGTGGGGCCCATCGTAACGGGGTTTCTGCAGACCCGCGCCGGGTTCCATGTTGCATTCGGCGCCGCGGCGGTTGGGATGGCCATCGGACTCGCCATGTATGTGAAGGGATGGAAGCATCTTCCGGAATCTGCACATGTTGTACCGAACCCCCTAAACACCCGTGGGCGACGGGTGGCATTGGGTTGTTTGTGCCTATTCGTCATTGCCGTCGGGGTGCTGGTGGGATCATCGATACTGACATTCACGAATATTGACTTTGTAGTCATGATTATGGTCATCATCGCATCAGTATCCTATTTCGTGGTTCTGATATTCTCGTCATCGACTAGTGCACAGGAACGTTTGAAGGTTATTGCCTACATCCCGTTGTTCTGTACGGGCGTTATATTTTGGACTCTCGTTCTTCAACTGTTCACGACGTTTGCGGTGTATGCTGAAACGCGCGTGCATATGAGCATAAACGGGGTCGGGATTCCTCCTGCGTATATTAGTACCTTCGAAGTGGTTGCGGGTATTGTATTCGCCTCGATGACCGCGTTTATCTGGCAAAGGATGGGCAAGAAGCAACCAAGTACAGCAATGAAAATGGCCTTGGGATTGTGTGTTATGGCTTTTGCGTACTTCGTATTTGCTATTATTCCGATTTGGTCTGATGCACGGATAAACATTTGGCCGGTTATTATTGGGATGGTTATTTTTGGGTTGGCCGAGGTGATGTACGCGCCACTGTGGATGTCAGTAACAACCCAGGCGGCCCCGCGTGCGTTTTCGACTCAAATGATGGCTTTGCATGGGCTGTCCTCCGCCGCCGGTGCCAGTTTGTCGGGTATAGCCGGCCAGCTATACGTCGAATCTTCCGGAGACACTTTGTTCTTTGGTGTAACAGCCGTCATCACCGTTGCTGCGGCTTTGTTGCTCGTAGTCTGCCGTCCGTTGTTCAGGAAGGCCGGTCTGGTATGAGGTCCTTCGAACGCGCCTATCAAAAGGCCGGTTGTGAACGACCAAGTTTGTGAGTTCATTGTTCGGCAGGCAAAGACCCAGGAGACAGGCCCACCACACAACCGAAAGGGGCGGCAAGACTATGAGATCCGCTGACACAATTTTCCACAATGGCACGGTTCACACCATGACCAGCAGAGATTCGTTGAGCCACGCCGTAGCGATTAAGGATGGGCTGATTGTCGCGATTGGTATGCCAGATGTGGAAGCCTGGAAAGGCAGGGCGACGGAAATCGTCGACCTCAACGGTCAGTTTCTGCTTCCCGGTTTTCAGGACGCACACATCCATCCGACAGCTGGCGGGCTCGCCCAGCTGCGATGCGACCTAAGTGGCATGCACGACCGTAGCGAGTATCTCGACGCGATCGGAGAGTACGCAAAGTCGAACCCATCGGCCCCCTCTATTCAGGGAGCGGGTTGGTACGGCGATGTCTTTGAGGATGGCTTCCCGGACAAGAGCCTGTTGGACGCTATCGAGCAGCACAGGCCAATAGTGTTAAACAGCCATGACGGTCATGGTGTATGGGCCAATTCAGAGGCACTGCAGCGCGCGGGGATCACCCGTGACACAGCAGACCCGGTCGGGGGCCGAATTCATCGTGATGCTAATGGCGAACCTACCGGAATGCTCATCGAACGGGCGGCAGACCTGGTCACAGATCTGCTGCCCCCGCCAACGGCAGACGATATCGAGGCAGCCCTGTTGCAAGCTCAACGGTATCTGCACAGTCTCGGGATTACGGCGTGGCAAGATGCTGCCGTTGGGAATGCACTCGACATGCCGGATGCGTTCGACACGTATCGCAGTCTCGCCAACCGTGGAATGCTGACCGCGAAGGTCACAGCAGCTCTCTGGTGGAATCACGACGCTGATCCCGAGGAGCAGTTGGCGCGACTATTGAAAAGGCGCGCTCAAGGGCAGATCGGCAATTTTCAAGCTACCGCCGTCAAGATCATGCTCGACGGTGTCTGCGAGAACCTCACGGGTTCCATGTTGGAGCCCTACCGAAACCAGGGCGATAACCGTGGCCTGTCCTTTATCGAACCGGAAGCGTTGCGTTCAGTGGTCGCAGACCTCGACGCTGAAGAATTTGACGTTCATATCCACGCCGTGGGAGACTGCGCCGTCAGGGACGCCGTGGATTCCCTCAGTTTGGTTCCGCGGAATCATGGCGACCGCCGCCATCAGATCACTCACTTGGACATCATCGAGGAACCGGATGCCATTCGGATGGGCGATCTGGGCATTATCGCCAATCTGCAGCCACTATGGGCTCGTCTGGACCCGGTGCTCGTTTCAACGAAATTGCCATATTTGACCAGGGAGCAACAAATCCATCATTTTGCCTTCCGGACCATCCGTGATGCCGGCAGTCCGCTGGCCTTTTCCAGCGATTGGCCCGTCTCCAGCCCGGACCCATTGTGGGGAGCCCATGTCGCAGTCAACAGAACCGCACCCCGTACTGACCCGCACGCCCTGGACAAGAAGTCGCAGACCGAACCTCTGCTGCCCGACGAATCAGTTGATACCCATGACGCACTGGCTGCCTACACCATAGGTGCAGCTCGGGCCAACCGTCTCGACGACGCCACCGGTACCCTCGAACTGGGGAAGTCGGCGGACATAATTGTGCTGGACCGGGACCCGTACAAAACCCCGTCGCGGGAGCTCAGCGACATCGAAGTGCAACTGACGATGGTGGATGGCAGGGCAGTGTATTCGAAGGATTGATTCGTGACCGCGTTCAAGTCAGTGTGGGTGGCAACCGAGTGGGAGGAGTCTTCGGTTGAATGCCTGACAATAATTAAAGCCATGCGAATAGCCAGGCGGGCTTAATGATTTCGGCAGTGAGACAACGAAACGTTTCGTGGAGGCCAGCAAATATTTGGCACGCACGTCTTGTGGCCGTGATTGGCGCGTCAGCGGCCGTGGCTCATGTGTGGATGGCCACTGATCACTCGCACGGAACAATGGCAAGTATCTTTATGCTGGCAATGGCTGCTGGATGCATTCCTTGCGTCGTATCGATGTGGCGCACGGGCACAGAACATGCGGCCAGAATGCTCATGGGTATGTCATTGGCAATGGTGCTCATCCATCTGGCTCTCCTGCTTGCGTCGCACCCTGCTGGCCATTCCGGCCATCACCACACCGTAGTTCAGAGCTCCGCTGGCAGTAATAGCCACGACGTTGTCCCCATGTTGATAATCATGGGAGTCGAATACATCACAGCCGCATTATGCGCGGTCTGGCTTTGCAGACTGAGGGTGAATCCTGCTTCGACTGGGCGAGGCTGCACTCGTTCAACAAGAGAGCAACCAAAGGAACAACGAAGGTAGAAGGCCAGTATGATGTCGAGATTTGTCAGCGTCTCTCCGATTATGGCTGCTGGGCGAGCCTATACGCCCGCACGATCGCGGCCAACGAGTCATTGGCGCAGTCCACCCCCATAATCGGCCCTTCGCAGTTGAGCATGGTTGGGCGGCTGATATCGCGGGCGCGTAGGGAAGCTGGTGGCGTTCTGCGTGGCGGGGCCGTGAAAAAAGTCCCGTTTTACTTCCTGTTCCTGCGGTCGTTGGTGCGAGCGCGCCGACTCGTTACTCGGAGTTGAGGGCTTGCACCTGACTTCTATCGAAGATGTTGACGCTTGCCTGCTGCTCGGTGTCGAGACTGATGAAACTCTGACCGGTTGCCGGATCTGCGGCGTCGTCGCGGTTGGCCATGGACGCCGTCGTGTCCGGATCCATGACATTCCCTGTTTCGGCCACCCGGTCCGGCTGGTTTGGGGCCAAGCGAGTGTGGCGCTGCCCCGATCCTGATTGTCCGGCCGGCACTTTTTAGTATGCCCAAACAGATGCCGTCAGCTGGGTGGCTTTGACACGGGTACTGTGACGGCTCAAGCATAATCTGTATGCGGACTCAGCCGCCGAACAACATGGGACACTGGCCTCGAGGGCCGCGGAAGTCGAGGAGAAGTTTCCCAGCTCAGGATGGGTCATTCAGCAGCTTCTCTTCGCATGCAATACGAACACTAAAAGTGTATCACAGTGCAGAAATCACAGTTCCGCATTCTCCGGCCGGTTCAATTGGATGCTCGTCGCAACGACTGTCACTCCCCCGTCGCGCCTCATACACCGGAGAAAAGGGAGCAGATCTGCGAGAGAGGAACCCCTGAATGAGCCGGGCAGGCTGCTGCTCAGCAAGTGATCGCAGCGACGGTGTTTCCGTATTGTGGCTGGTGTGCCGTTAGATTTTCGCCTACCAATAGTTCGCCTTGACCTTCGTAGCAGTCCGGTGTTCTGAGCAGCCGCTCCAGCAGCATCCGTCGACGAAGACGGCGAGTCTCCACGGCGAGGACTTATGGGACTCGTGCCCTCGTCGCAAGAACCCCATCAACCGCGGTAGCGTACCTGTAGTCCCTCGCCAAGCATGACGGTGCCCGCCAGCCGCGTTTAGGAGTTTCTCATGCGATTTCGTTCGGGTGACGACGGCTCGTGGCGCGCAGCGCTCGCCGCCGCGCTGCCAAGCGGGTTCGGGAAGCCGTCGTCGTTCACTCTGCACTCGGTCGTCGCGGAGGGGTGCGACTGGGCGGACCGTGCACCCTCCTCGGCGTGGGCTCGACGGGACAACGCTCGCTCCCTGCGCGCTGATATCGAGGCTGGGCTGTCTACGTGCGGCTCAGCGCTACAGGGACAGTTTCAGCCGTTCAGCGTGCCGGTCATAGAAGCGCTAGACCGAGTAGCTGTCGGCCCCAAAGCTAACCGCCGTGCGGACGTTGCGTCGCTCGGCGCGGCGTCCCGTCGAGCCAAAGCTTTGTTGCGATCCCCTCCGATGCGTGTTGCAGCCTGGCAGGATCTCGTGGACGCCGCGCGCGCGGATCATCCGGACATCACCGTGATCGAGCCTCGCATCGCACTGCTGAACGCGATGCTGGTCGGCGCGGGCGTGGCCCCTGGGGAGCGGTTCGGGCGTCTGGCCGACATTTTGAGTCCCTCGGAAGCGACGTTGGCTCGCGACCCGGATGCAGTGCCGCCGGGCTGGACGGACGCTCAACGCCTTGCGGCCGCTGATGCATTGGTGCGCGAAGCCGCGGCGACGGGACACTGTGTCGCGTGGCTGACCTTCGCCGCGGCGCGTCTGCCGGAATTCGTGCTGGAGGTGGGCCCAGTTACCTTCTTCGATGCGGATTGGTGCATCTCGAACGCGCTGGTGCCTCCATGGCAGGATTATCCGTACCGCAGCGAACTCACCCGCGTCATTGAACACGATCACGATCGTGGTATCTTCGATCCCTACGCGGATCCTCGCCACGAGGTGATCGCTCGGGTCGATCTGGGGCATCGTCCTTCCTTTGGCTGGAAGGAGGAGGCTGTAGCGCAGGTCCGCTCGGTGGTGGGCCTCGTGACCGTCCGTACCGGTGCCCCCTCTTGGCGCCGGGCTGGGTTCTCGTGCCTCGTGATGGATGGTGAGGTGGGCACGTACTCATTCGGACCTGGTGACGAGTCGTTGTTCACGGAGCCGGACCACTACGGGATGAACGGGTTCGCGGACGCCCTCGAGGACTATAGGACAGAACTCGCCGGTCTGCTGTCGAGCGGGCCACTTCCCACAGACGTCGCCGAAGCCTTGCGACTCGTCGGAGAGGCGGGACAGGTGGACTCGCGTGAGAACGCGCTCAACGGGACGGCGACCATCGCGGAACAGTCGGTCATCGTGCTCCAGGTCGCCGCAATGGAACGGCTGGCCGCGTATACAGGTATGGATGGCGATCCATACGCGTCGAAACTGGCTGCGGATTGGCCCCTCGTCCGCTACCACCAGAACCTGGCGTGGGCCGTCGAGCAATGTCTGTCAGGGGTCGGTGGCGGAGGGGATCCACTCTTCCACCAAGTCGTCAGCTTCCCGTCGGGACGCCGGCACCTTAGTTTTGTCACGGCATTCGATGTCCGCGACCAGCTGATTGCGGCCTGCCCTGGTCGATTCGAGCGCGCCCGTGCGGAGACCTTGCTCGAGAGCATCGGCGATGCAGACACGGCGTTGAAGATGCTCGCCTCGTTCGCAGCGGAAGCTGGTGTACTCAAGGGCCGTTTGAGCCGCTGCCGCAACGCCCTCATGCACGGTAACCCCGTTGCCCTAGAAAGCGTTCAATCTGTTCGGGGCTTTTCGCGGTTCATCGTGGGCACAGCCTTGGACAATTCAATCCGCAGCATAGCCGAGGGCCGGACTGTCGCTGACCTGCTAAAAGCCAGCGATCACCGTCGACGGGCTACTCTTGATGCACTCCAGAGCGGTAGGTCGATCGGGGACATCTGGAGCACCGCCAAAGACGGCAAGCCTCTCTGACCCGGACTCGGCGCGAGTTGGGATGTCATGAACTTTTCCGATGAAATGGCCGACACCGCAGCAAGGAAAGGGGCCGCTCCATGGCCCGCCGGCGTCCCCATCCCCCAAACCTGCGGAACCGTATGCTTACCAGCCCTTTCCCTTTTAGCGGGAATTGGTTGCTCCCGTCTCGACCCGACAGCGCACCAGTGGCTCGCCAACGCGATCAGTACCGCACACCCGGGTTTACCCTGGAACGACAGAGGCAGCCGCTGAAGGATGGATTTAGGGGATATCAGATCGACTTAGGTGCAGACAGCGCTGACATATTAACCGCACAAACACGCCGGATAGTGCAATTGGTGTGAGGAGCCGAAACCAACTCCGATCGATACGTGGGGCCTGCTCGGCGTTCTCAGGACCAACCGAGGTCACACCCGGCGGGCCACAACGCGGGGTGCGACCCACCCCAAAGGTCAGGCCGTGCAAAGGGCGTGGATGAAGCCGATCGCCGACTCCACGCGGATTCGGAGAGCGTTCAGTTGCGTGATCGTGAACCGTCCGGCATGCCCATGGGTGCCGTCGTTGAAGGCGCGGAACAGCGTCAGGGCGTTGTCCATGTCGTCTTCTACGAGGTTCTCGATCGACTCCTCCTCGACACCCTTGCGATGCAGAAGGTATTCGACTTTGGCGCGTCGTGTCGGCACCCCCTTGTCCGTCTTAGCGCATTCCGGGTTCGCTCCGGTGACGCCGGAGTCCGGCGCTGCCTGATCGAGCATGGCGATGAGTACTTCGCGGGCGCTGGTGCAGAAGTGGCGAGCGGCGTCGGGGTTGCGCGGACTGAGGGAGAACAGGGCTCCGGTCCATCGGTCCACCAGATCCGGCCCGAAGGTGGCCAACTCGGTCTGCATGCTCGGGCTGCGCAGCGCGTCCTCGGTCGGGTCGTCCTCCGGCGCGCCGTCGCCGTCCATGGCGTTGAGTAGGTAAACGCTGTTAGCTGCCTCTTCGCTGCCGCGGTCAACCAGTTCCCGCCCCGCAGGCGTCAGGGTCCGACTAGCCAGCCTATCCACTGTCACGGAATAGGTTTGTGTCAGGGTGTCGACCGAGGAGCGGTACGTCACGAAGGTCGTCGCAGCCGGTCTCGAGTTCAGTCTCTGGATCTCCTGATTGAGTCGCCCACGCTGGTTCTCAACCTTGGCGTTGTGAACGCGTGCCTTGGAGTTGTAAGCCCGCACATCACGGTTGTAGTCGTTCACTCCCTTCTTGACCGCGCTGTTATGTCTTCGCGCCTCGCGGTTGTACTTGTCTATCGCCTGCTTCTGCTCCCGCTCAGCTTTATTCATCGCCGATCTGAGCTGTGCGGGCGTCATTTTTCGGATCATGGGAACCAGTATGCCCTGCGCCACCGACAATCTTGGCGTTCCCGACGACGCACAGTGAAATTACAATTGTCGACCAGGCTTCGGGGCGCACCTGAGCTCAACAGCAGCGCGCGATGGCGGTCGGTCAGCGCGGCTTATTCGACTTGATCCGATGGAAGTGGTTGCTCGGAAAAGGACTTCTGTCTCGAAAGCAGTAGTTTTTCAAGACGCATCTATCACCGAGAGTGCCCGAAATCTATGCCGGCCCGCCCGGCGGATCCAGGCTCATCGCCGCCATACATAGACAGTACAGTGCGGCCTGCTCGGCCGTTGCTCCGCCAGATGGTTCACAGCCGGCCATCGCCCTTATTTGGGCGCCCAAGTATGCCCCACTCTAAAACTGGCGCGCCCCCGCGCGGACTTTACCGATGCGGTTTGGACGGACGCTTCGTTAATACTTTCTGTCCCTCGAACCGGAGCTCTTAGGTCGGGAAGACGTGGCGGTGGAGCGATTGCCACGTGACTCCCAGCTCCTTGCACAGTTCGCCGATATTGGTCTCGGACTGGGCCATGCCCGCTATGGCCAAACCGAACTTTTGCCGGCGTCATTTTGACTCGGCGACCACCTCGCAGCGTGAACACCCATCTCCGGCTGACAATCTTCACTTTGGCTCCACCGCACTGCCGCAGTCGTAATCCACCGCACGATCTGCCGAAGCGGTAAACACCACGACCAGGTTGCCTTGTTTGGCCACCTCGTCGCGCCGTCATCCGGTTTGGCCGGGCAATTTCCGACCTACGACATTCCTCAGCGTGCGGCCCTCTTCAAGGGCTGAGAGATTCTCTTCGATGAGCTGGCCTGCCCCACGTGGCCTGCCGCCGGCCGCATGGGGAGTGATGATGACGTTGTCGAGATCCCACAGCGGCGAGTCGGAGCCAAGCGGCTCCTGCTCGAAGACATCGAGCGCAGCGCCCGCGATCGTCCCTTCCGACAGAGCGGCGGCGAGAGCGGCTTCATTGATCGTGCTTCCCCGCCCAACATTGACCACCCAGGCGCGGCGTGGCAGGAGGCGGATGAGATCCTGGTCAAGCGCATGTCGGGTCGATTCGGTCGATGGGAGAATCATCACCAGGATGTCGGCCTTCGATAGAAGTTCTGGCGCATCGGAAGTGGCTGTGATCTCGAATCCGTGACGGGTCCCTGCATTCGTCGCGATGCCTGATACTCCCGCTCCGAGGGCATCAAGATGTTTGGCAAGTGTCGAGCCGATGCTGCCGAAGCCCCAGATGACAATGTGCGTTCCGGAAACGGTTTTAAGAGGCTCATCCTTGGTTTCGCTTTGCATGCCCCCCAGCTCAGCGGCCCACCGGTGCTCGTTTTGGGCACGCAATGCCCCGGGGAGTGAACGCACCGCGGCCAGAATCAGCGAGAGCGCATGCTCGGCAACGGTGGCGTCGTGAAGGCCTCTGCCGCTGGTTATGACCGTCGCCGGCGGGAATCCGGCATTGGTGATCGCATCGGTTCCCGCGCTCAGTGCCTGTACCCACCGGACGCGGGGCAGCTCTTGTGCCAGGGCAACCACGTCGGGATCCCGGGCACCCCAGATAACTAACGCCTCGGCGTCGCGGTGCTCCTCGGGGACGGGTACATCGGGTTGGTATACGACCATTTCCCAGCCAGGACGATTCTTCACTGTGAGTTCCATGGTGCTCGGAATCAGCATCTTCATAGGGCTGCCACTTTCTGGGCTCAGATAATTACTTTTGGTACCGGTACGCGGTGGATTACAAGCAAGCGGGACTTTGTCTCAGCTGGCCGGAGTAAAACGTTCCAAGACCTCACCGAGCAGACGTCGCAGGATTTCTGCGGATCCCACCTGGTCTCCGTGGAAAATCGCGTGAGCGGCGTCGACATGCAGTTGAACTGCGGCGGGATCGGGGCGTTCCGGCATCAGAGAATGGCCGTGTCGGCCGCGTATCGCTGCCGCAAATCCGTCCTCAAACTCCATGAACAAATTGTTGCCCGATGATCGGAGGATGCGTGCATGAAAAGCGATGTCCCCGCGCATAAACTCCTCCGACGATTCCGTAGCCAACTGCAACAGCTTTTCCGCTTCGAGCACCAGCCGGGACCGGTCCCCCGGGGAGGCGTCCGCCGCCATCAAGGAGGCAGCGACCGGCTCCACCGCATAGCGCAGCTCGGACAGCCTCAGTAACCGCTCCGGACGGGCCAGCGGATCGTCCAACTGCCACTCAAGCAGACGTGCGTCGAGATGATTCCAATCAGATGCAGGCTGTACGGTGATGCCGACCCGGCGGGAGCTAGCAACTATTCCGGCTGCCTCCAAAACCCGAACGACGTCACGGATGATGGTGCGCGATGCGTTGAATTCACGCTCCAAATCCTCCAAACGGACCACTTGGCCAGGGCCGAATTCACCTGAGACGATTCGCCGTCCCCAGGCGTCGAGGATCATCTCGAAACGAGTCAGCCCGCCGGACTCGTTCGGCACCCCATAAATGCGATCAACTGTCATCGTTCCCTACCCAAGATCCAGTCCTTCGCCGCCGACGTTACTAACAAAATACTACTATTCCCCTAACGGGGGCGGGTTCCCGCGGCCAATGTCACGCTCGGTGGTCCATCAACGTGGCCCCGTAAAGTTGGTTCTCACTCCGCGAGGCCACGCCGTGACGCCGGTCGTACCCTATCCGATGCTGAATAGTCCGGTTGCGCTTGTGGCGCTGTAGACGCCGAGCAGCAGGATGGCGATGACGCTGACGCTGAGCGCCACGCTGGAAAACTTGCCGCCGCGCAGGTCTGCGGGGACTTCCTTCCTGCGCAGGTACCACGCTGCAACACCGACGCCAGCGAGGAAGATGCCGCCGGCGATGCCTCCGATGAGGATCATGATGAATGGTGCGGAGATCCATAGGAAAGTGAGCAGCCACAGGATCGGAAGGGCAACGATGAAGAATCTCATCCAGTTGTTGCGTTTTGTCGCGTTGGTCCAGTCGAAGACGCCAAGGATGCTCAGCGCGTTTGCCCAGGACCGCGACCAGGAGGCGATGCCGGCCCAGATGGTGGAGCCAAGCACGGCAAGCGCGCCGACGAGGAACAGTATGCGGCCCCAGTCACCGAGCGTGCTGGAGTACGTTTCGGATAGAACCAGAATCATGTCGTTGCCCTGTGGCACCAGTCCCTGCGGATGAAGGACGGCAGCGCCCATAATGTAGAAGGACATGGTGCTGATTGTGTAGATGACCCAGGAAGCCACGGCATCGCGCTGCATCACGGCAGTCCAACCCTTCACGCGCCGCTTGTAGTCCACGGAACCATCGTTCGGGCCTGCCCAGCGTGCGTACCCCTTCTCAAGACACCAATAGGTGTAGGCAGTGATCTCTTCGGACCCGATCCCTGTCAGACCGAACATGGCGATGGCGACGCCGATCGCACCGACCGGAAGCTGCAGTGACAGGCCGGAGGCCAGGTCTGCACCGGTGTATGCGTACTCCGTGAGGGGCAGGCCAAGTGCGATGACCAGAGTCACGGCAACGAAGGTCATGGTGAGGAAAACCGCAACCCTTTCGATCAGGGTGTAGCGGTTTGAATAGAGGGAGATGATGGCGATAATCGTGACCACCACGGCCCAGATGGACACCGATGTGGCTTCAAGGGGTCCGGAGCCGATGGGGAAGAGGATGCTCAGGGCGGCCGCCATGCCCCCGATGAGCCCCCCGGTCTGGATGAGTTTCGCCAGTGCCAGCAGGGCCCACATGATGAATACCCACCCGATTTTGCCGAAGCGTGGGGGGACCTTTGCATACCCCTCCATGCCACCTTGACCGGTTACGATCGAGTACCTGGCCATCTCCACCTGCACGGCGACTTTGACCAGGGTGGAGAAGATGACGAGCCAAAGCAGGATAAAGCCCGCTTGAGCACCGAGTGCAGTTGCGGTGATGAGTTCTCCGGCGCCCACGATGGACGCTGAGACGATCAGGCCGGGGCCGAAAAACTTGACGGATTTGAGCCAGGTGGTGGGCGGCTCTTTGACTGCAGCAGGATCGAGTCGGTACGGGTCTCCTTCGACGACTGTGCCCGCTGGCTGTGACCGGATGGATTCGGATGACATAGGTGTTCTCCTTCGAACTGAGGCGCCTGTCCGCCTGTTTCTTGTGCTGAGGTACTCTGGGTGATGATCGAATGTGGCCGTTCGGCCAATTGGCCGTTTACATGGGCCTCATGGGAAGGCGACGCCGTGGCGTTCGCCGACCTGTTGAAGCTCGTTGACCACTTCATCAGGTATCGGAATTCCTTTTCGCAGCCGTTCTGCCCTGGTGCGTTCCTCTGGTTCGCCGGGAACGAGTACGCCGTTGTCCTGTGCGGCGGGTTCGGTGGCGTGTGCCAGCTCGACGAGCGCTTGTGAGCGCTTCGTGAACTCGGCAACGGGCATGAAATGCTCGATGTTGATGGCGAGGATCCAGTGGCCCACGTCCTGGGGACGGTCGAAATCCGCGTACATACTGCCAAGGCCGTGAGAGACCGCGGCGCCGCTGAGCACTCCGCCGAGGATTTCCACCAGGAAGGCCAGGCCATATCCCTTTGGTCCTGCGGCCGGAAGCAGTGCGCTGATGGCATTCGGATCGGTGGAGGGGTTGCCGGCGTCGTCGACACCCCAGGTGTCGGGTACCTGTTGCCCGGTGGCCCGGGCGATGAGCACCTTGCCCATCGCGCTTGTGCTCGTTGCCATGTCCAAACTCACCGCGTCGCTTTCAGTGGGTGCGGCAAACGCTATGGGATTGGTACCAAGCAGCGCTTTCTTCCCCCCATGGGGCACAACGATCGGTTCCGAGTTGGACACCACAATGCCGATCGCACCGTTACCGGCCAGCCACCGCGCATAATATCCGGCAGTGCCAAAGTGCGTGCTGCCGCGGACCGCTGCGCAGGCGATCCCAGCCTCACGACTCAGCTCCAGCGCCGACTCCACGGCAGCCCTGGCCGCGATCTGTCCGGCAGCGCCATTGGCGTCAACCTTGATCACCGCGCCCGAGACGTCCACCTTCGGCACGGCACGTGTATCCACCAGATTCTCCGCGATCCTGCGTTCGTAGGCCGGAATGCGCACCACCCCGTGGGAGTCCACACCCCGGGCGTTCGCATCAACAAGCGTGGTGGCAAGAAATTCGGCATCTGCATCGGTATACCCCCAGCGTCGCAACAGCGCAGTTGCCCACGAAGTTAGAAGATCTGCCTCGATATCCATGTTCAGCCTTCCTCTTGGTAGCGAGTCCGAACGCTGAAAAACACCAGCGCATGCTCAAAAATGCTACTTTTGGTCCCATACCTGGTCAAGCTTTTTCTGACAAATTTATGCACTTCCCCGCTTTTTCCCAATTGTGGGACCCGCTCAAAGGAATGTAAAGTACTATCATTGAGTTGGAGGTGGTTCAATGAAGATCAGCGTGTTTCCCAAGGGTGAGCTCGACGCCATCGTCGTGGAGCGTTCCCTGTCCGTCCCGGCCTGGATCCGGAGCATGTCCGTGCTTCCCATCGAGGGCGTGGAGCTGTACTCGGGAATGTTCGACGCCGGTGCGCCCGATTTAGCTCCGGTTCAGGATGTGCTGGCCGAGACCGGGCTGGAGATGCCGATGTTCTGTGCCTCCCCCGATTTCACCCACCCGAGCGCGGATGTACGCAGCAGTGAATTCGAGCGGCAGGTGTCAATGATGCGCATTGCCCGGGACCTCGGCGGGCCCGGGGTATCGTGCCGCGTGCTCAGCGGCCAGCGTCATCCCGAGGTGACAACCGGGGAAGGTCTGGACTGGGCTGCGGAGAACATCAACGCACTCCTTCCCCTTGCGCGGGAACTGGATATTGTGCTTGGACTCGAAAACCACTACAAAGACGGCTACTGGTCCTACCCCGAGTTCGCGCAGAAGCGGGAGGTGTTCCTCGCCTTGCTCAACCGAATCGAGGATCGGAAACACTTCGGCGTGCAGTTCGATCCTTCGAATGCGACCGTTGCCGGTGACGATCCCGTTGATTTCCTCCAAACCGTCATTGACCGTGTGGTGACGATGCAGGCCTCCGACCGAACCCTTGCACCGGGAGCCTCGCTCGAGGACCTCAAGGCCGCCGACGGGGCGGAGGGGTATTCGAACCTGCTGCGTCACGGCGCGGTCGGTGAGGGCCTGAATGATTACCCGGCGATCTTCGGCATTCTCGATGACGCCGGATATGACGGCTGGATCAGCATAGAGGACGGTGTCAACGGATTCGAGGAGATGGCCCGCTCAGTCGACTTCCTCGTGGAGGCCCGCGAACAGTTCTTCTCAAGCTCCCGGGCCATGCGGGTCCGCGCCCACGACCGCGCACCCGCAGCCGAATAAAACCACCGAAGTGAAAGGAACGGTCCGATGAAGGCACTCGTGAAGTATGCATTTGAGGACGGCGCCGTAGACGTCCGTGACATCACCGAGCCCCGGCCCGGCCATGGCGAGGTTCTGATCGCCACCCGCGCCGTGGGCGTGTGTGGCTCGGACGTCCACGCCTGGCGCAACAAGCAGAGCTGGGAGATGGACCTTCCGGTTGCCCTTGGCCACGAAAGCGCCGGCGTCATTCATTCCCTCGGAGAAGGGGTCACGGGGTGGGCTGCTGGCGACCGCGTGGTCTGTGAGACAGCCGCCCACATCTGCGCCGAGTGCGCCTACTGCCGTTCCGGACGCTACAACCTGTGCCCCTTCCGTCTCGGCTACGGCGCCAAAAGGGACGGTGCCTTCAGCGGCTACCTTGTTGCCGAACCGCGTGTCCTGCATCGCATCCCCGACTCGGTGACGTTCGAACAGGCAGCGATGACCGAACCCTACTGTGTGGCCTTCAATGCTCTGGTGGAACGCGCGACGGTGAAGGCCGGGGACGTGGTTGTGGTGCAGGGGGCAGGTGCGATCGGCTCGCTGGCTGTCCAGGTCGCGAAATTGCAGGGGGCCAGCAGCATCGTCGTGGTGGGAACCGCGGCCGATAAGGGGCGTCTGGCGAAGGCACTGACATTCGGAGCGGACCACGCTGTGGAACTGGGAACCGACGACCCTATCGCTCTCCTCAAGACCCTTGGCGACGGAATCGGTGCAGACGTCGTCGTCGACGCCACCGGGGTCAGCGCTGCCCTGAACCAATCCATGGAGTTTGTCCGCCCCCTCGGGTCCATCGCCAAGGTCGGTTGGGGGCCGCAGGCCCTCGGCTACAGCCTTGATCCGCTGGTAGCCAAGGCTGCGACCATTTATGGGTCCTTCTCGCACACGTGGGAAACCTGGGAGCGGATTCTCTCACTCTTCGCCAGCGGTCGACTCAATCCCGATACCGTTCTCGACGGCGTCTACTCCCTTGAGGAATGGGAGGCCGGTTTCGAGGCGATGGAGAACGGAACCAACATCAAATCCGTAGTCACCTTCCCGGCACCCGACCAGAAGATGGCCGTCCGTTAACGGCCCTTCGCATTTGAGCGTGGTTAGGGTGTCCTCAGGAATTTGAGATGGCGGGATGTTCTGCGGCTGCTGCGGCGTGGCGCGCACGGAACGGGGTCAGGGTCTCTTTGAATTGGTAGCGACCAAACTTCCAACCTCAAAAGAGACCCTGACTTGTCTAATTCTACGTCCTGTCCCGGTGGGCGCTGGTGCGAACGCGCTGACACTCTGCTCGGTATCACTGGAGTGCACATCACCTCCGTCACCGGATCTGCCGAGAGCCTGCTCCTTCGCATTGAAACGGATCAGTCCCTGGCTGG
>NZ_AUMN01000022.1 GCF_000430705.1 Arthrobacter castelli DSM 16402 | reverse complement strand
CACAAAAAACTGCAGTCATGACGTTTCAACTCGAAACAAAAACATTGCTACAAGGCACCACGCAACACACAACCCCCACCCAAACAGGCAGAGGCCGAAAACATCACGCAGCACCAGATGCTCGCGTCCACTATGTAGTTCCCAAACAACAACCCCACACACCCCGAACACAACCCCACACAGGGGGCCGCACCAGGATGCCGGGACAAACCAGAAACAACCAAACACCACACACCCGCCAACCGCACAACAGCAGACGACGGAACCATGCGGGCTCCTGTTGCCTCAGGACCCAACAGTGTGCCATGGACACCACCACCAGATGAACAACCACATTCCCAACACCACCCCACCACAAAGGAAGGACAATGCCGTACTAACAGCCGACAAACCAGCAGCAATGCCACAATTCATTGATATTCCACCCATGAGCCACCCACCGGACAACACAAGTGCCCGCAATGAGTATTACTCCTGGCAACCACCCACACCACCATCAGGCAGTGCGAACCAGTTGCAGGTGCTCCTTAGAAAGGAGGTGATCCAGCCGCACCTTCCGGTACGGCTACCTTGTTACGACTTAGTCCCAATCGCCAGTCCCACCTTCGACGGCTCCCTCCCCAAACGGGGTTAGGCCACCGGCTTCGGGTGTTACCAACTTTCGTGACTTGACGGGCGGTGTGTACAAGGCCCGGGAACGTATTCACCGCAGCGTTGCTGATCTGCGATTACTAGCGACTCCGACTTCACGTGGTCGAGTTGCAGACCACGATCCGAACTGAGACCGACTTTTTGGGATTAGCTCCACCTCACAGTATCGCAACCCATTGTACCGGCCATTGTAGCATGCGTGAAGCCCAAGACATAAGGGGCATGATGATTTGACGTCATCCCCACCTTCCTCCGAGTTGACCCCGGCAGTCTCCCATGAGTCCCCACCACAACGTGCTGGCAACATGGAACGAGGGTTGCGCTCGTTGCGGGACTTAACCCAACATCTCACGACACGAGCTGACGACAACCATGCACCACCTGTGAACCAGCCCCGAAGGGAAAGACTGTTTCCAGCCCAAACCGGTCCATGTCAAGCCTTGGTAAGGTTCTTCGCGTTGCATCGAATTAATCCGCATGCTCCGCCGCTTGTGCGGGCCCCCGTCAATTCCTTTGAGTTTTAGCCTTGCGGCCGTACTCCCCAGGCGGGGCACTTAATGCGTTAGCTACGGCGCGGAAAACGTGGAATGTCCCCCACACCTAGTGCCCAACGTTTACGGCATGGACTACCAGGGTATCTAATCCTGTTCGCTCCCCATGCTTTCGCTCCTCAGCGTCAGTAACAGCCCAGAGACCTGCCTTCGCCATCGGTGTTCCTCCTGATATCTGCGCATTTCACCGCTACACCAGGAATTCCAGTCTCCCCTACTGCACTCCAGTCTGCCCGTACCCACTGCACACCCGGAGTTAAGCCCCGGGCTTTCACAGCAGACGTGACAAACCGCCTACGAGCTCTTTACGCCCAATAATTCCGGATAACGCTTGCGCCCTACGTATTACCGCGGCTGCTGGCACGTAGTTAGCCGGCGCTTCTTCTGCAAGTACCGTCACCACCAAAAGGCGGCTTCTTCCCTACTGAAAGAGGTTTACAACCCGAAGGCATTCATCCCTCACGCGGCGTCGCTGCATCAGGCTTTCGCCCATTGTGCAAGATTCCCCACTGCTGCCTCCCGTAGGAGTCTGGGCCGTGTCTCAGTCCCAGTGTGACCGGTCACCCTCTCAGGCCGGCTACCCGTCGTCGCCTTGGTAAGCCATTACCCCACCAACCAGCTGATAGGCCGCGAGTCCATCCAAAACCGCATCAAGCTTTCCACCACCAGGCCATGCGACCGGCAGTCATATCCAGTATTAGACCCAGTTTCCCGGGCTTATCCTGAAGTCAAGGGCAGGTTACTCACGTGTTACTCACCCGTTCGCCACTAATCCACGGTGCAAGCACCGCTTCATCGTCCGACTTGCATGTGTTAAGCACGCCGCCAGCGTTCATCCTGAGCCAGGATCAAACTCTCCGTTAAAAAACAAACATCAACACACAAACCAAAAAAGCCCATGCATCAACAAAAATTTGAAACCAGCTAAAAAACCACCAACCACACACGGGGTGCGTGCAGCCGGCAGCAAATCAACCAAATAAAAAATTGGTATCAACAAACATGACACACTATTGAGTTCTCAAACAACAAGAGCAATTCAAATACTTTCGAAACTGAATTGTTCCGTTTTCTTTGCTGCTATGTTTATAACTTTATTTCATTCGAATTCTTGCTGTCAAATCCGCATTTCCCGCGAATTCGTTCTGCATTTCTTCGAATTACCCACCAAAATGTATCAGCTACTCCGTACGAAACGCCAACGCGCACACACGGCATCGCTTCTCATTTTGAAGGGGTTGCCCCCGCTCGCTAGATTATGAAGATCAAGTTCAACGATCGTCATTCCCTCGGCCCCTGAAGGCCTCCTCGGCGGGCGACTTCAAAAACATTACGGCAGTTCAGAGCGCAACGTCAAATCCGCTCCCTGAACCCTGTGCTGCCGGCCCCGCAACGCGAAGACCGCCCGCCCTGGACCCCTGCCCCGGACACCGGAAACGCGCGGAAGCACGCCGGTAACACGCCAAGCTCAGCGACCCCCGGCAGTCTCCATTCCGACCTCGACGACGGCCAGATTGCGCTTCCCCCGGCGCACCAGCAGGTACCGGCCATGAAGAAGTTCAGTGTCGTCGATCACAGCATCCGCGTCCGCGACTTTGACGTTATTCACGTACGCGCCGCCTTCACCGATAGTCCGGCGGGCTGCCGAATTGCTCGGCACCAGCCCGGAAGCCACCAGCACTTCCACCACTGTTGCTCCCCGCTGCGCGGATCCGCGCGGAAGTTCAGCCGTGACGGACTTCAGCGTGGCCTCATCCAGGCCGGTCACATCGCCCCGACCGAACACGGCGGACGAGGCCGCAATCACCTTGTCGGTCACATCCGTGCCATGCACCAGGGAACACACGTCATAGGCCAGGGCCCGTTGGGCCTCGCGCAGATGCGGACGTTCGGATACGGCGGCGCCGAGGTCCTCGATTTCCTCGCGGGACATGAACGTGAAGACCTTGAGCCGTTCCACGACGTCGGCGTCGGCCGTATTGAGCCAGAACTGGTAGAACTCATACGGACTTGTCAGCTTTTCGTCGATCCAAATGGCGTTGCCTTCGCTCTTGCCGAATTTGGACCCGTCCGAGTTGGTGATCAGCGGGGTTCCAATGGCATGGACACTGCGGCCCTCGGCGCGATGGATCAAATCGACGCCCGCTGTGAGATTGCCCCACTGGTCAGACCCACCGGTCTGCAGGGTGCAATCGTATTTGCGGAACAGCTCCAAAAAGTCCAGTCCCTGCAACAACTGGTAACTGAATTCGGTGTAGCTGATTCCGGCATCGGAATTGAGCCGTGCGCTGACCGCGTCCTTTTTGATCATAGTTCCGACCCGGAAGTGTTTACCGATCTCCCGCAGGAAGTCGATGGCGGTCAGCGGGGCGGTCCAGTCCAGGTTGTTTACCATTTGGGCCGGGTTGGTTCCGTCGAAGTCCAGGTACCGGGATACCTGAGCCTGCAGGAAGCCGACCCACTCCGCCACGGTCTCCTTGGTGTTCAAGGTCCGTTCCGACGTCGGCCGCGGGTCACCGATCAGGCCGGTGGAACCGCCGACCAGTCCGATCGGACGGTGACCGGCCAGTTGCAACCGCCGCATGGTCAGCAACTGCACCAGGTGCCCCAGATGCAGCGACGGCGCCGTCGGGTCGAAGCCGCAATAGTAGCTCAGAGGTTCCCCACTCAGTGCCTTCTCCAGTTCCACTTCATCGGTGGAGATGTGGACCAGGCCGCGCCACTTGAGCTCGGCCCAGATGTTGGCGAAACTGGCGTCATTGTGCTGAGCTTTGACGCTCGGAGAACTTTCAACGGGCATATTGGACACGATTCCTAAACTACTCGACAGCGGCCGGGACCTCGATACCGGCCGGGATATCGGACCCGGCCAGCAGGCGCAGGCGTTGCGTGGGACGGGTCATAGCCACATACAGGTCTCCCACCTTGCCGCCGGTGGAGACCAGCAGCTCGGCGGGTTCGACGATGATGACACCATCGAACTCGAGCCCCTTGGCTTCCTGCGCGCTGATCACCACAATATCCTGTTCGTACCCGCCGGAGCCTGATCCCACCCGGCGTCCGTACACCTGGCGCAGTTCGCGCCGCAGTGCCGCGACCCGGGCATCGTCGGTAATGACCGCGAGCAAGCCGCCGTCGAGCAGTTCCAGTTCTTCAGGCACGGCATCGAGCAGCCCATCGGTCAGCGCTGCCGGTTCCGGACCGACGCGATCGACGACGGGATCCCAGCGGCCTTCGCGCACCGCCTTGGGCGCTGAAATATCCAGGCCGGCGGCGTTGGCCATCCTCACCGCGGCCTCGGCAATCTGAGTGGGCGTACGGTAGTTGACGGTCAGTTCCTCCACCCGCCAACGGTCGTCCAAAAACGGCTCCAGTGCCTGATTCCACGAGGTGGCCCCCGCGGCGGAACTGGCCTGGGCAATATCGCCGACAACGGTAAACGACTTCATCGGGCAACGCCGCATCAAAAGACGCCACTGCATCGCTGACAGTTCCTGCGCCTCGTCAACGACGATATGCCCGTAAGCCCAGGACCGGTCGTTCACTGCCCGTTCGGCGGCGGTGAAGCGGACTTCGGGAACCTCGTTGTGCTCAGCGAGCTCTTCGGCCCGCAGGGTCCCGTCCACGCCCGAGTCGGCCAGCGACGGGTTGACGTTTTCAATGGCGCGTTCGGCGTTGGCGATGTTGCGCTGACGTTCGGCCTCCTGAGCGGCCTGGTCCCGGCCGCCGGAGACATCGAGGTCCCCGAGCAGCTCGGCGGCTTCGTCGATCAACGCCACGTCCGCTTCGGTCCACGGCGCTTCGGCATCGCGGCGCAGCAGCCGGCGTTCATCGTCAGTCAACTGCCCCGCCGCGGCGTCCAGCCTGCCGGGTTTGGTCAGCAGATCGTTGATCAGTTTCGCGGGCGAGGTGGGCATCCAGCCGAGGTTGATCGCTACGCGCACCTCCTTGGACGTGCGCACCTCTTCGGCCAGGTAGGAGCGGTCGGCGTTATTGCCCCGGCCCGATTCTTCGATCTTTTCGGTCAGCTGGTCGGTCAACTCCCGCAGCAGGATCTTCACGAAGGTTGCACGGGCCTCATTATGCGGTTTGCCTGTCGCCCGGGCACGGTCGCGTGCGCGCCGCATCTGCTTCGGGGTCAGCGTCAGGGTATTGCTCTCCACCGTCAGCCGCTGCTCGGTCTGCGGCACCCGCTGCTTATTGGCAACGGCGGCCTTGACGACGTCGGCCATCCGCAGGTCGCCCTTGATGCGGGCAACGTCGGGGTCGCGTTCGGGAATTGCGTTGATGCCCGGCATCAGCTGGCCGACGCTGGTCATCACGACGCCGGTCTCGCCCAGCGAGGGCAGCACCCGTTCGATGTAGCGCATGAAGGAGTTGGAGGGGCCGACCAGCAGCACCCCGGCGGACTTGAGCCGCTCGCGGTGGGTGTAGAGCAGGTACGCGGCGCGGTGCAATGCGACCGCCGTCTTGCCGGTGCCCGGGCCGCCCTGGACCACCAGGGTGCCCCGCAGCTCGGACCGGATAATGCGGTCCTGCTCGGCCTGGATGGTTCCGACGATGTCGCCCATCTGGCCGGTGCGCTTCGAGTTCAACGCGGCCAGCAGCGCGCCTTCACCCTGCAATTGGTCGGATTCGTCAAGCAGTTCGGTGTCGAGCACGTCATCTTCGAGCCCCTTGACCGTCCTGCCCTGCAGCATCAAGTGGCGCCGACGTCGTACGCCCTGCCGTTCGAAGACAGTTGCCTGGTAGAAGGTTCCCGCCTCCGGCGCGCGCCAGTCCACCATCAGCCGCTGCAGGTCCTCCGTGGACAGCCCGATCCGGCCGATGTAGCGGGCTTCGCCGTCGTCAAGATCCAGCCGACCGAATACCAGCCGGTCGTCGACCGCGTTGAGCTGGGCCAGTCGGTCCTCGTAAAGGGTGGCAAACGCGTCCCGCTCCGAACGGTTCTGGTGTGATCCGGCCGATACGGACCGGCGGACCTTATCGAGTTGCTCGGTCTTTTCCGCGCGCAGTTCGTCCAGCCGCGCATACAGCCGGCCGACATAGTCCCGCTCCTGCTGCAACTGTGGATCCACGTCCGGCTGGGTGGCCGCTATGGGTTGACCGCTCACACGGCTCTGGGGCATCAGGTCTCCTCCCGCAAATGGCAGACCGTCCATTCTACAGCGGAATGCCCCTGTTGGGCAGTCGGTGCGGTTGTACCTGGATATACCTAGACCCGCGCCAGTGAGCGGACACGGTGTCCGGCGAGGGCGCTGCGGCCACGCAGGCCGTTCAGTTCCAGCACCACCCCGACGCCCGCGACCCGGACGCCTGCCGAGGCAAGGAGCCTGGTGGTCGCGGCGAGGGTGCCGCCGGTGGCGAGCACGTCGTCGAGCACCAGCACCCGGCTGCCGGGTTTGAGGTCGTCCGTATGCATTTGCAGCGACGCGGACCCGTACTCCAGGTCGTAATGTTCAGTATGGACCCGGCGCGGGAGCTTATCCGGCTTGCGGACGGTGATCACGCCGACGCCGGCGGCGTACGCTGCAGCGGCGGCCAGCAGGAAGCCGCGGGCCTCAGTGCCGGCCACGGCATCGAACCCGCCGGCAAACGGCTCGATCAACGAATCCACCATGGCCCTCAGGGCGGCGCCATCGGCGAAGACCGGCGTCAGGTCACGGAAGGTAATACCCGGCTTCGGATAGTCCTCGACGACGGCGCACAGCCGGTTGATCATGGACTCCACGGGTTCATTGGAAGAAGATGCCACCTGAGTTACCGTACCGGATCAGAGAACAGGTGGCTGGCGTGGTTTGGCGGCACGGTAGACCGATACGGTCTTGTTCCCCGAGAGCCAAAACCGCCAGGGGTATGCATGACCGCCGCCCGGTCCGCTCACTCCCACCCGGGGGCCGGTGCTCATATGCTGCGGCGACGGCGGGTGGTCCGCGAGCCGAAGTGTCACCGGGGGCTGAAACACCTCGGTGCCGTTGTACTTCCGGTCGATGCCGAGGGCCTGCGTGAGCCGGGCGGGCCCCTTGGCCAGTTCCCGCTCGTTCTTGGCAGCATGGCGGCGGGCGAAGGCGAGGTCCTGGCCCTCGACAATTTCACCGGCCCGCATCAGCACCCCGGTCGATGTTCCCGCCGTGCCGCAGACGATATTCGCGCAGTAGTGCATGCCGTAGGTGAAATAGACGTACATGAACCCTGCCGGGCCGAACATCACTGCGTTCCGTTCGGTCTTGCCCTTGAATCCGTGGGATCCCGGGTCCGGATGTGGCGAATCATGCGCGCCCAAGTACGCCTCCACCTCGGTCAGCCGGACGGCAACCGTCCCGTCAGCACTCTCGCGGCGCAGGATCGCTCCGAGCAAACGCGGGGCGGCTTCGACGGCGGAATGGTGCAGCAGGAATTCGTGATCGGCGTTGACTGGGTCCATACGTCCATTCTTGCAAGTTCACCGGCCGATGGTGCCCAAGGGCGTGTCCCACTTGAGTCCGGCGAACCGCGCGAAATCCCTGTCCAGGGTGATCCAGGTGGCTCCGGCTTCCATGGCTGTAGCGGCGTGGGCCGCATCCGCAACGAGATTGCCCCGTGCGTCCGCGCCACGGCATAACCGCGCGAAGATATCGACGTACCAGCCGCCGGGGGTCACTCGCAATACGCCCGGTGCCTTCCGGAGCGTCTCAATCTGGCGCAGGGCCATGTCCAACGGCGTTGGCACCTTGAATATGCGCCGATGTGTCACCACACGAACGAATCCGGTGAGCACAGCATCGGACAGACCGACAGTTTCGGCCGACTTCACCGAGGACTCCAGCCATCCTTTGACGTCCTCGTGGTGCTCTGAATCCGTACGGAAGGCACCGACCAGGACATTGACGTCAGGCATGAGCATGATCAGTGTTCCATCAGGTCGAGCAGTGATGCGGAATCCGTGAGATCCACCCCTGGCTGCACACCGGTGCCCTCGAAGGGTTCAACGACGAAATCGACTGGTCCGGCCGGATTGTCGTATCGTTCGAGCGATTCCCTCAGGGACTCCTCGATGAACGAGGTGACCGTGCGGCCATCGCTCAAAGCTCGTTCCCGCACCCGGCGATAAAGCTCATCCGGCAAGCGTATCGTGGTCCTCATATGTCACATCATATAGATGTTGATGACAATATGTCACCATCCGGGATTTATCGGAAGGCAGGTTCAGCCGCCGTGAAGGCGCGGGCCTCGTCGAGTTCCCGTTTCAGCACCTCCAGCTGCCGTTCGACGGCGGACCGTGCCGTGCCGCCTTGCGAATTCCGGCTGTTCAGCGACCCTTCAACGGTGAGCACTTCGCGGACCTGCGGCGTCAACTGCGGTGAAATGCCGGCGAAGTCCTCATCGGCGAGGTCCCACAGTTCGATCCCGCGTTCCTCGCACAGGGCCACGGCCTGGCCGGAAATTTCATGGGCTTCGCGGAAGGGCACGCCCTGGCGCACCAGCCACTCGGCGACGTCGGTGGCCAGCGCGAAACCCTGCGGCGCCAGGGACTGCATCCGCTCGCCGTGGAACGTCAGGGTGCCGATCATGCCGGCGACGGCGGGCAGCAGCAGTTCCAGGGTGTCCGCCGCGTCGAACACCGGTTCCTTGTCCTCCTGCAGGTCCCGGTTGTATGCCAGTGGCAGGCCCTTCAAAGTGGTCAGCAACCCGGTGAGGTCCCCCACCAGCCGGCCGGATTTGCCCCGTGCCAGCTCGGCCACGTCCGGGTTCTTCTTCTGGGGCATGATCGACGACCCGGTGGAAAACGCGTCGTCGAGGGTGACGAAGGAGAATTCCTTGGTGGCCCAGAGGATGACTTCTTCGCTGATCCGCGACAGATCGACACCGGTCATCGCCGCGACCCAGGCAAACTCGGCATATACGTCCCGGGACGCGGTGCCATCGATAGAGTTGTGCACCGCGGAATCGAATCCGAGGTCGTCGGCAACAGCCTGCGGACTCAGTCCCAGCGAGGATCCGGCCAACGCCCCTGATCCGTACGGAGACACCGCCGCGCGCTTGTCCCAATCCATCAGCCGCTGCACATCCCGCAGCAGCGCCCAGGCATGAGCCAGCAGGTGGTGGGACAGCAGCACCGGCTGGGCATGCTGCAAGTGGGTGCGCCCCGGCATGGCGACGTCCAGATGCTCCGAGGCCTGCGCCACCAGGGCGTCGACGACGTCGAGCGTGCCGGCACCAACGATGCGGGCATGGTCGCGCAGGTACATCCGGCCCATGGTGGCGATCTGGTCGTTGCGCGAGCGCCCGGCCCGCAGCTTGCCGCCCAGCGCCGGCCCGGCTCGTTCGATGAGGCCGCGTTCCAGCGACCCGTGCACGTCCTCGTCCGATTCGGCCGGGGCATAGGCACCGGACCGGACATCGGCGTCGAGCTGGTCGAGGGCCGACACCATCGCGTCGAGCTCGGCGTCGTCGAGCAGACCGGTGCGATGCAGCACCCGGGCGTGGGCCTTGGAACCGGCGATATCGTAATGCGCCAGCCGCCAGTCGAAGTCGGTGGACTTGCTCAGCGCCGCCAGCGCGTCGTTGGGGCCGCTGGCGAACCGGCCGCCCCACAGCGCACCGGTGTTGGTGCGGGGTCTCGGTGCGGGGTCTCGGTGCGGCGCTTCGCGCCCTACTCGACCACCGGGGTCCTCCGCTGATCGACCAAGGCGCTCCGCGCCGCGGTCAGATCCGTCGTCGTGGTTGGTCACTGCAGGTTTTCCTTACTGGTTTCCCGCGGTGCCGGCGCGGTACTCGCGGCCGGAAGCCACCTTGGAGGACATCCCGAACAGCTCAATGAAGCCACGGGCCATCGACTGGTCGAAGGTGTCCCCGCTGTCATAGGTGGCCAGGTTGAAGTCGTACAGCGCTGTCTCGGAGCGCCGTCCGGTGACCGTGGCGCGGCCGCCGTGCAGCTCCATCCGGATATCGCCGTTGACGTAGGTCTGAGTGTCGGTCACGAACGTGTCCAGCGAGCGCTTCAGGGGCGAGAACCACTGGCCGTCGTAGACCAGTTCGGTCCAGCGCTGGCCCACGGTCTTCTTGAAGCGGGCCTGTTCGCGCTCCACGGTCACGTTCTCCAGCTCCTTGTGGGCGGCGATCAGTGCCATCGCGCCGGGGGCTTCGTAGATTTCGCGGCTCTTAATGCCCACCAGCCGGTCTTCGACAATGTCGATCCGGCCCACGCCTTGGACCCCGGCGCGGCGGTTCATCTCCTTGATGGCCTCCAGCGGGGTGACGGCGTGACCGTCGATCGCCACCGGGATGCCCTTGGAGAAGGTGATGGTCACCTCGTCGGCCACCGGCGGGTGGGTCGGGTCGTCGGTGTACTGGTACACGTCCTTGGTGGGACCGTTCCAGATGTCTTCGAGGAACCCCGTCTCCACCGCACGTCCCCACACATTCGCGTCGATCGAGAACGGGTTGCTCTTGGTGGTCTCGATCGGCAGGTTGTTCCGCTCGGCGTATTCGATGGCCTTGTCCCGGGTCAGCGCGAGGTCGCGCACCGGGGCGATGCATTTCAGGTCCGGGCCGAGGGTCTGGATGCCGACCTCGAAGCGGACCTGGTCGTTACCCTTGCCGGTGCAGCCGTGGGCGACGGTGGTGGCACCGAACTGGCGGGCGGCCGCAACCAGGTGCTTGACGATGACGGGGCGGGAGACCGCCGAGACCAGCGGGTAGGAATCCTGGTACAAGGCGTTGGCCTGCAGGGCGGGCATGCAGTACTCGTTGGCGAATTCGTCCCGCGCGTCGGCCACGTAGGCCTCGACTGCTCCGCAGTCCAGCGCACGCTGGCGGATGGTTTCCAGGTCTTCGCCGCCCTGTCCGACGTCGACCGCCACGGCGATGACTTCGGCACCGGTGGCTTCGGCAATCCAGCCAATGGCAACGGAGGTATCGAGGCCACCGGAGTAGGCCAGAACAATGCGGTCAGTCACAAAAGCTCCTTGTTGTTGTGCATACCGGTGGATGGGGACACCACCGGGAAGATTGGTTTGCTTACAGGGTATGTCTTGGAGGCCGCCGGATGCAGCGGCGGCTCTCGACCATCGAGCTGCGGACCTTCAGGATCGTACTGCAGCCGAGGCCAGTTCCAGGAACCGTTCGGCCACCGCCTGCCCGCCGTCGGACTCGCGGCACACCAGCACGATGGTGTCGTCGCCGGCGATCGTTCCCAGCACGGCCGGCATGGTGGAGTGGTCGATGGCCGAGGCCAGGAACTGCGCGGCCCCGGGAGGGGTGCGCAGCACCGTCAGGTTTCCGGATCCCTCCGCGGTGACCAGCACATCTTCGCAGAGCTTGGCCAGCCGGGCATCGAGCATTTCCCGGTCCAGCGCCGACTGCAGGGTGCGGTCCACACCGTCGGACGGGACGGCATACACCAGCCCGCCGGCCGAGCTGCGGACCCGCACCGCGCCGATTTCGACCAAGTCCCGGGACAGCGTCGCCTGGGTGACCTGCACGCCGTCGTCGGCCAATAACGCGGCAAGCTCAGCCTGCGAGCGCACCGGCTGCGAGGTCAGCAGCGCCGCAATCCGCCCTTGACGGGCAGTCTTTGTCGGTGGCCTGCTGTTCACGACGAACCTCCGCGCCCGGCCAGGTCTGCCGGCTGGGTCGATTCTTCAAGCAGCCAGGCCAGCAGGGCCTTTTGTGCGTGAAGGCGGTTTTCGGCCTCGTCCCACACCACCGACTGCGGGCCGTCAATCACCTCGGCGGAAATTTCCAGCCCACGGTAGGCCGGCAGGCAGTGCAGCACGATGGCGTCGGGCGCTGACTGGGCCAGGGCGGCGGCATCGATCGAGTACGGCTTGAAGATCTCCGCGCGGTCTTCCTGCTCGTCCTCCTGGCCCATGGATATCCACGTGTCGGTGGCCAGCACATCTGCCCCGGAAAGCGCCTCTGACTTATCTGAGGTGGCCATAATCGAGCCACCGGTTTCGGCCGCGCGCCGCCGGGCCGCCGTCGTCACCTGCTCCGAGGGCAGGTATCCCTCCGGGGCTGCGACCCGCACGTGCATTCCGGCCGTCGCTCCTGCCAGCAGGTAGGAGGCAGCCATGTTGTTGGCGCCGTCCCCCAGATATGTCATGGTCAGCCCGTCCAGCTTGCCCCTGTGCTCCTTGACGGTCAGCAGGTCGGCCAGAAGCTGGCACGGGTGGTACTGGTCCGATAAGGCATTGATCACCGGTACGGAGGAGTTGGCGGCCATTTCCTCCAGGCCGGACTGGTCGAA
Source organism: Arthrobacter castelli DSM 16402 (assembly GCF_000430705.1). GTDB lineage: Bacteria > Actinomycetota > Actinomycetes > Actinomycetales > Micrococcaceae > Arthrobacter_C > Arthrobacter_C castelli. The sequence continues at coordinate 62,309 of NZ_AUMN01000022.1, read as the reverse complement.
GGTGCGCCAGGCGACGGCGGCCACCATTCGCTCCAGCACCCGGGCGGTGTCGGCGATGGACTCCTTATGACCCAGTTGCGCCTCGCCCGGATTGATGACGAGCGGCGAGCCGCCCAGATCCGCAATACCGGTGGCGAGGGACACCCGGGTGCGGGTGGAGGTCTTGTCGAAAATCGCCGCCACGGACTGCGGCCCGGCCAGCGGCTTGCGGCCGAACCGGTCGGATTTCATGGTCAGCGCCAGTTCCAGCACTTCGGCTTGCTCCGCGCCGCTGAGGTCGGTATCGACGAGGAAATGGCGGGTCATGGGGTCTCCTTTGCGACGGTGCGCCGGTGGTGGTCCAATGCGGTGGTGATGATGGCGGGCAATTCGGCCAGGAACCGGTCGGCCTGTTGTTGGCTCAGGATCAGTGGCGGCGCCAGCCGAATGGTCGAGGGCCCGGGGGCGTTGATGATGATCCCGGCATCCAGCGCCGCGGTGACAATCGCCACAGAGGCGGGGACATCGACGTCGAACGCTATCAGCAGTCCTTCGCCGCGGACCTCGACCACGTGCTCCAGCGCCGCCAGCCGGCCGCGCAGGTAGCGTCCAAGGTTGGCCGCGTGCTCGAGCAGGCCTTCGGACTCGATGGTTTGAAGCGTGGCCAGCGACGCCGCTGTGGCCACCGGGTTGCCGCCGAATGTGGTCCCGTGGTCACCGGCGGCAAACAACGACGACGGTCCCTCGCCGCTGGTGATCATCGCGCCGATGGGGATTCCCCCGCCGAGGCCCTTGGCCAGCGTGACGACGTCGGCGTTGGCGGCACTGCCCGAACACAACCAGGATCCGGTGCGGCCGACGCCGGTCTGCACCTCGTCGACCAGCAACAGCGCGCCGGCGTCGGCGGTGATCCTCCGTGCCGCCTGCAGGTAGCCCGCGGGCAGTTCACGCACCCCCGCCTCGCCCTGGATTGGTTCGACAATAACTGCGGCCACACTCTCGTCGACCGCATCGGCGAGCGCATCGACGTCACCAAACGGGATGTGGGTGACCGGACCGGGCAACGGCTCGAACGGGGCACGATGTGCCTCCTTGGCCGTCAGCGCCAAGGCACCCATGGTGCGGCCGTGGAATCCGCCCTCGAGGGCGATGACCCGGTTTCGTCCAGTGGCCCGCCCATGCTTGCGGGCCAGCTTGAACGCCGCTTCATTGGCTTCCGTGCCGGAATTGGTGAAGAACACCTTGGACCCGGCCGGCGCGCCGCTGATCTGCAGCAGCTTTTCGGCCAGCCGGATCTGCGGATCACTGGTGAAGAAGTTGGAGACGTGCCCGAGGGTGTTCATCTGCTCAGAGACCGCACGGGTCAGGGCCGGATGCGCGTGGCCGAGCGCGTTGACGGCGATGCCGCCGAGCATATCCAGGTATTCCTTGCCGTCGGCGTCCCGGACCGTGCATCCCGATCCGTCAGTGAGCATCCGTTGCGGAGTGCCGAAGACACCCAGCAGCGAGCTGCGGTAGCGCTCGTCCCAGGACTGCTCGTCCCGGGTATGTTCGTGCCCGGTATGGTCGTGCCCGGTGTCCTCGTCCCGGGAGGGAATATCCCGGGTAGCCGGGGTGTCACTGGTGCTCATGAATTCTCCTCGGTATCGGGAACAATCTGGGTGCCGATGCCGGCCGTGGTGAAGATTTCCAGCAGCATCGAGTGCGGCATCCTGCCGTCGACAATGACCGAACGGTCGACGCCGCCGTCGACGGCGGCCAGGCAGGCGTTCATCTTGGGGATCATCCCGGATTCCAGCTGGTCCAGCATCGCCCGCAGTTCGGCGGCGGGCATTGATGAGATCAGCGACGAACGGTCCGGCCAGTTCCGGTACAGCCCTTCGACGTCGGTGAGGATGACCATCTTGGACGCGTCCAGCGCCGCGGCCAGCGCGGCGGCGGCGGCGTCGGCATTGACATTGAGCACTTCGCCGGTGGGCTCCGGTTCCATTTCCGGTGCGACAGTTGAAATCACCGGGATGCGGCCCGCTTCCAGCAGGTCCACGATGGCGGCAGGATTGACGCCGGTGACCTCGCCGACCAGCCCCAGGTCGATGTCTTCGCCGTCGACCGTGGCTGACCGCCGGCTGCCCTGCAGCAGCCCGCCGTCCTCGCCGCTGAGGCCGACGGCGTACGGACCATGGGCATTGATCAGTCCCACCAGTTCCCGGCCCACCTGACCGGTCAGCACCATCCGCACCACGTCCATCGCCTCCGGCGTGGTGACGCGCAGGCCCGCCTCAAAGGTGGACTCGATGCCGAGCTTATCGAGCATGGTGTTGATTTGCGGTCCCCCGCCATGGACCACCACCGGCTTGATGCCGACGTGGTGCAGGAAGACCACGTCCTCGGCGAAGGCGCGGCGCAGCTCGTCGCTGACCATGGCGTTGCCGCCGTACTTGATGACGACGACGCTGCCGGCGAACCGCTGGATCCAGGGCAGGGCCTCGATCAGGGTTTCCGCCTTGTCCTGGGCGATCAGTAGCGAATCCACGTTATTCCTTCCAAGTGGCACACCAGTGGTCGATCACCGGTGGTCGACCAAGGCTCCCCGCTTCGGTGGTCGACCAAGGCGCCCCGCTTCGGTGGTCGACCAAGGCGCCCCGCGCCGCGCGGAGACCCCGCGCGGAGACCCGTGGAGACCCCGCGTGGAGACCTAACTGCTGTAAGCACTGTTCTCGTGCACATATTCGTGGGTCAGGTCATTGGTCCAGATGGTCGCCGTCTGGTTCCCGGCGTTCAGGTCGATCTCGACGGTGACCTTCCGCCCGCTGAGGTCGACCGCCTCGCGGGAGTCGCCGATGCCGCCGTTGCGGCAGATCTGCACCGAGTTGATGCTCACGTTCAGCTCGTCGGCGGTGAACACGGCGTCGGTGGTGCCCACCGCGGAGAGCACCCGTCCCCAGTTGGGGTCTTGTCCGAAGATTGCGGTCTTGAACAGGTTCGAACGTGCCACGGCACGGCCGACGGTTTCGGCGTCTTCTTCCGAGGCGGCGTTGACCGTGGTGATCGCGATGTCGTGGCTGGCACCCTCAGCGTCAGTGATCAGCTGCTGGGCCAGGTCGTGGCAGACGCCGGTCAGCGCCCGGGTGAACGCGCCGGAGTCCGGGGCGACGGATGAGGCTCCGGAGGACAGCAGCACCACAGTGTCGTTGGTGGACATGCAGCCGTCAGCGTCGGTGCGGTCGAACGTCACCCGGGTGGCCTCCCGCAGGGCGGCGTCCAGGTCGTCACTGCTCAGCTCGGCGTCGGTGGTCAGCACCACCAGCATGGTGGCCAGCCCCGGCGCCAGCATGCCCGCGCCCTTGGCCATCCCGCCGATGCTGTACCCGGCTTCGACGGCGATGGATTCCTTGGGCACCGAGTCAGTGGTCCTGATCGCATCGGCGGCTGCAGCTCCGCCGTCGTCGTCCAGGCCGGCGGCGGCAGCGTCGACTCCGGGCAGCAGCTTCTCCATCGGCAATTGCTCGCCGATCAGGCCGGTGGAGCAGACGAAGACGTCGGTGGCCGAGACGCCCAGGGCTTCGGCGGTCTTCTCCGCGGTGGTGTGGGTGTTGCCGAACCCTTCCGCGCCGGTGCAGGCGTTGGCCCCGCCGGAGTTGAGGATCACCGCGTCGACGCGGCCATCGGAGACCACCTGCCGGGACCAGTGCACCGGAGCTGCGGCCACGCGGTTGGAGGTGAACACGGCGGCGGCCTGCCGGGACGGTCCGTCGTTGACGACCAAGGCCACGTCAGGACCACCGGAAGCCTTCAGGCCGGCGGCAGCTCCGGCAGCGCGGAAGCCTGCCGGAGCTGTCACGCCCCGTTGAGCGGCCGCGCCCTGGACGATGTCGGGGTTCATGGGGCCACCGCCGCGAAATCGAGCCCGGTGGCCTCGTCGAGGCCGAGGGCGAGATTCATGGACTGCACGGCTCCACCGGCGGTGCCCTTGGTGAGGTTGTCGACGGCGCAACTGACCACCACCCGGGATGCGTGTTCGTCGAACGCCAGCTGCATCAGCACGTGGTTGGATCCGAGCACCGCCTTGGTGCTGGGCCACTGCCCTTCGGGCAGCACGTGCACAAACGGCTCATTGTCGTAGGCGTTGGTCCATGCTTCGCGCAGCCGGGCCGCATCGGTCCCCGGTTTCACCTTGGCGGTGGCGGTGGCGAGAATACCCCGGCTCATCGGGGCGAGCGTCGGGGTGAAGGAGATGTGCACGGGGGCTCCGGCCGCTGCGGACAGTCCCTGTTCGATTTCCGGGGTGTGCCGGTGCCCGCCGCCGACTCCGTACGGGCTCATGCCGCCCATCACTTCAGCCCCCATCAGGTGCGGCTTCAGCGCCTTGCCGGCACCCGAGGCGCCTGAGGCAGCGACGATGACGACGTCGTCGTGCTCCAACAGGCCATCAGCAAAACCGGGCTGCAACGCCAGCATGGCACTGGTGGGGTAACAGCCGGGGACGGCGATCCGGGTGGCGCCGCGCAGCTGTTCGCGCTGGCCCGGCAGCTCCGGCAGCCCATACGGCCAGCTGCCGGCGTGCGTGGTGCCGTAGAACTTTTCCCAGGCCCGGGAATCTTCGAGCCGGTGGTCCGCGCCGGCATCGATCACCAGTGTGCCTTCGGGCAGCTGGGAGGCCATCTGCGCGCTGGCCCCGTGCGGCAGGGCCAGAATGACGACGTCGTGACCGGCCAGGTTTTCCGCAGTGGTTTCCTCCAGCAGGTGCTCATGCAGCGAGTGCAAATGCGGTTGTAGTTCACCCAGCCTGGTACCGGCGTTGCTATGGGCGGTGACCGCCCCGATGCGGACGCCGGGGTGGGCCGAGAGCAGGCGCAAGGCCTCTCCGCCGGCGTAGCCACTGGCCCCTGAGACGGCAACGGAATAAGTCATAGTTCCACTTTAGCCGAATATTATTCACTGTTGTCAATATTTATTCATCTGATACCCGGCACACCGATTCCGGCGAAACGGCCCGTAATATCCATCAGGTCCGTCCGGCCGGCCGTACCATCCGTACATGAGTGAACATGACGACATTCTGGCGGCCGCCCGGAAAGCGACCGAAGGTACACCTTACGTTGTTGAACCGTCCGAGGATGGATTTACCCTCACCCTCGACCTCGTCGACGCCCAATGGTGGACGTTGTACCAGCGCAACGGGTTGCGGAAAGTCTTCACCCACACCGTGACGATCGACGAGCCGGAGAAGAAATACACCATCGGCGACGAATCGCGGACGCTTTCGTGGGTGGCCGGAGCCGCGGCGGGCGAACAGGTGCCTCGCCTCTCCGCAGACGCCGAGACGTTCACGGGACGCAGCATCGAAATGGGCACGCGCAAGGAATGGGGCCTCACCGACCAAGGAGTTCCCGCCAAGGTCGTCGATTACAGCTTCGATACCGCCGAGGCCCACAGCATCATTCGTTCCGTTTTCGAGCCCCGCGGCTACACCGAACGCCTGCCGGCCGCTGCCCGCGGTGCACTCTATTTCGCCATCGGCGTCGTGGGGGCCATGATATTGGCGGGCCTCGTGATCCTGGTCGTCTGGCTGCTGTAGGGCCGGCAGCTGGAGGGCCGGCAACTGCAGGACTTCAGTTAACGGACCTGGGGAATAGACTGGCCGAATGAGCCACGCGATCATCGCCGCCGAGGCCGGCGGCCCCGAAGTTTTGCACCTGGAAGAGACCACCACCGGCCAGCCGGGCCACGGGCAACTGCTGGTGAAGGTGGCTGCCGCGGGCGTCAACTTCATTGACATGTACCAGCGCGGCGGTCTCTACCCTGTGCCGTTTCCGTTCACGCCGGGCGCCGAAGCTGCCGGCGAAGTCATCGCCGTCGGAGACGGGGTGGACGGTTACTCCGTGGGAGACCGGGTCGCCACCGGTGAAGGACGCGCGTGCTATGCGCGACACGCCCTCATCGACGCCGCCAAGGCGCTGCCGGTGCCCGATGGAATTTCCGACCAGGTGGCCGCCGCCATCCCGTTGCAGGGCATGACGGCCCATTACCTGATCAATTCGACCTACAAGGTGCAGTCCGGGCAGACAGTGCTCACCCACGCCGGGGCGGGCGGCGTCGGGCTGTTACTCACGCAACTGCTCAAGGCCGCCGGCGCCCGCGTCATCACCACCGTCTCCACCGAGGACAAAGAGGTGCTGGCGCGCAAGGCCGGGGCCAATGAGGTGCTGGGCTACGAGGGGCTGGTCTCCAACGTCCACGAGCTGACCGACGGCACAGGCGTCGATGTGGTGTTCGACGGCGTCGGAAAGTCAACCTTCGATGACTCGCTGGCCAGCCTGCGCACCCGCGGCACCATGGTGCTCTTCGGCGCAGCCAGCGGACCCGTTCCGGAATTCGACCTGCAACGGCTCAACGCCGCCGGCTCGCTGTACGTCACCCGGCCCAAGCTGGCCGACTACCTGCTGGATATCGAAGAGCGCAGGTGGCGTTCGTCGGAACTGTTCGATGCCATCCTCTCCGGTGAACTCTCGGTGGACGTCGGGGCCAGCTACCCGCTGGCCGACGCCGCGCAGGCCCACGCGGACCTGCAGGCACGCAAGACCACCGGGAAGGTGCTGCTGGTGCCGTAGCCTCCCGGGGTCTCGGTGCGGGTCTCGGTGTGCTCGTCCCTCGCTTACTCGACCACCGGTGGTCGACCAAGGCGCCCCGCGCCGCGTGGAGACCCGCCGCGCGGGAGACCCGGGGACTATGCGCGCTGTACGGCTCCAAGGCGTTCGGCCGCCAGATTCACGGCGGCCGAACGGGCAGTCGAGGCCTCCTCGGCGGTCAGCGTGCGGTCCGGGGCCCGGAACCGCAGCGCGAAGGCCAGCGATTTGCGCCCCTCTTCGATCCCACGTCCGGAGTAGACGTCGAATAGCGCCGCATCCTCCAGCAAGTCACCGGCGCCTTCACGCAGCACCGTCAGCACGTCGCTGGCGGGGATGCCGGCGTCGACCACCAGTGCCACGTCCTGGGTGGCAATCGGGAAGGTGGATATCGGCTTGGCCACAATCACATCCGCGGCGGCGGCGAAGAGCACGTCCAGGTCCAGCTCCAGGGCCACAGTGCGCGCCGGGGCATCCAGTGCGGCCAGCACCTTCGGGTGCAGTTCACCGGCATATCCTGCGACGGCACCCGAGGGCAGGTAAAGCTCTGCCGTCCGGCCCGGGTGGAATGCCTGGTGCTGACCCTGCCTGCGCAGCACCGTCACCCCAAGCACCGAGGCCACCAGGTCGGCGGTATCCAGCGGGTCCGCCCAGTCCCAGGGCCGCGGCGAGTGCCCGGCGCCCTCGGGTGAGTCGGTCCCGGTCATCACCGTCGCAAGCCGCCGCGGCTGGTCCGGGATTCCGTCCAGCATCGAATCAATAACCTGCTGCGGGGGCCGCTCGCCCAGCGGCGGAATGCCGGCACTTCCGTACCGACCATCAGGCAGGAACACCAGCCCGGACTCGTACAGCGCCGTGTTCCGGAACCCGCGGCTCACATTCCGCTTCAGCACCTCCAGCAACCCGGGCAACAGGGACCGGCGCAGGAAGGGTTCTTCGGAGCTGATGGGGTTGGCCAGCCGGACGGCGGGCAGCTCCTCATCCGCTTCGGCGGTTCCGAACAGTCCGTTCGCCTCCGCGCTGACGAACGGGTAGGACAACACTTCGGCCAGGCCGGCATCGGCCAATGCCTGGACCACCCTGCGGCGCTGCTGCTGGGCACGGGTCAGACCCCGGCCCGGGGGTGCGACCGGAAGCCGGGAAGGGATCTTGTCGTAACCCACGAGGCGGGCAATTTCCTCGGACAGGTCGGCCTTTTCAACCAGGTCGGGCCGCCAGGACGGAGGCGTGACGTTCCAGCCCTCGCCGGCCGGCTGCACTTCTGCGCCCAGCATGGCCAAGGTCGAAGTGATCTGCTCATCGGTGAAGTCGACGCCAATCCGGCCGGACGCGTAGTCAGCCGGCAGAAAGATCGAGACCGGCTGCGGGGCCTGCCCGACGTCGGTCGCTGCCTCATCAGCGGTACCGCCGCCGAACCTGGCCAACAGTTCAACGGCACGCTCGGCCGCGATGGGGGCCACCTGCCAGTCGACGCCGCGCTCAAACCTCTTGGAGGCTTCCGACGGCAGCCGGTGGCGCCGCGCGGAGCGGGCGATGCCCACTTCCTCGAAGTGGGCGGCCTCGATCAGCACGTTGCTGGTCGACACCGAACTTTCGCCGCGTTCACCGCCCATCACACCGGCAATGCCGAGGATTCCGGCGTCGTCGGTGATCAGCAGGTCCTCGGGATCGAGCTGCCGTTCCTTGTCATCCAGGGTCTTCAGCCCCTCCCCCGGAACCGCGCGGCGGACCGTGATCGCTCCGGAGAGTTGATCCTGGTCGTAGGCGTGGAGCGGCTGGCCCAGTTCCAACATCACATAATTGGTGACGTCGACCACCAGCGAGATGGACCGCATTCCCGCCAGCCTCAGGCGCGCCGCCATCCACGGCGGCGTGGGGGCGGCAGCATCGACGCCACGCACGGTGCGGGTGACGAATCGGTCGCAGCCTTCCCTGCCATGGATCGGCGCGTTGTCCTCGAGCCGCACGCCGAAACCGTCCGGGACGCCCGATGGCGCGGACACAGCGTCAGCGGGATCGGTGAAGCCGGTGCCGGTGGCGTGCGAGTACTCCCGTGCGACACCACGGATCGAGAAGCAGTAGCCGCGGTCGGGCGTGACGTTGAGTTCGGCTGCTTCGTCGTCGAGGCCCAGCAGTTTAAGCGCGTCGGAGCCGACGTCGGGATCGAGTCCCAGAGTGCCAAGCACCAGGATGCCGTCGTGGTCATCACCGATGCCGAGCTCGCGAACCGAGGCGATCATCCCCTCGGAGATGTGGCCATAGGTTTTGCGCGCGGCAATCTTGAAGTCACCGGGCAGCACGGCGCCGGGCAGCGTGACCACGACCTTGTCTCCGGCGGAGAAATTGTCTGCCCCGCACACAATGCCGTGCACCGCATCGCCGCCGTCGGCCGCCGTCGTGCCCTCCGGCGCCACCTGGACCTGGCACCACATGATCGTCTTGCCGTTGGACGCCTCTTCGGCCTCGGCGGAGAGCACCTGGCCGACGACGATCGGCCCGTGCAGCTCGTCGGAGGGACGATGGACATCCTCTTCCTCGAGGCCGACCCGGACGAGGTCCGCCATCACGTCTTCGGCGGAGGCGCCCTCCGGAACCCGGGCGTACTCGCGCAGCCATGAAAGGGGGACCCGCATCTAAATCTCCATCCCGAAGTGTGTGCTGAACCGGACATCGCCTTCGATCATGTCGTGCATGTCTCCGACGTCGTTGCGGAACATCAGGGTCCGTTCCACCCCCATGCCGAAAGCGAATCCCGAGTATATTTGAGGATCGATACCGGCGGCTCGCAGCACGTTCGGATGCACCATGCCGCAGCCGCCCCATTCGATCCATTGCGGGCCGCCCTTGGCCCCGGGATGCCAGATATCCATCTCGGCCGACGGTTCGGTGAACGGGAAGAACGCGGGGCGCAGCCGGATCATCGCCTCGGCCCCGAACATCACCCGGGCGAAGTGCTCCAGTGTGCCGCGCAGGTCGGCCATGCTCAGTCCCTTGTCCACGGCCAGCCCCTCGAACTGGTGGAAGACCGGAGTATGGGTGGCATCCAGCTCATCAGTGCGGAAGGTCCTGCCCGGGCACAGCACGTACACCGGAAGGTCCCGCTGAAGCATTGCCCTCACCTGCACGGGGGAGGTGTGGGTGCGCAGCACCAGATGTGCCTCGGGCGGTTCGATGAAGAACGTGTCCTGCATGGCGCGAGCCGGGTGGTCCGGTGCGAAGTTCAGAGCATCGAAGTTGAACCACTCGGACTCCACTTCCGGTCCTTCGGCGATCTCCCAGCCCATGCCGACGAAAATGTCGCTGACCCGGTCCTGCAGGATGGACAGCGGATGACGTGCCCCTGCGGCCCGGCGCCGTGGCGCGGCCGTGACATCGACCGCTTCCTCGACGAGGATGTTGGCGTCCCGCTCGGCCTCCAGCTCAGTGGCCCGCGCGGCCATCGCCTGGTTGATTCTGCCGCGGGAGGCACCGACCAGCTTGCCGGCGACGGCCTTCTGGTCCTTGGGCAGCGAGCCGATCGCGCGGTTGGCCAGGCTCAGGGGTGACTTGTCGCCGGCGTGGGCGATGCGCACCGTTTTCAGCTCGTCGAGGTCACCGGCGCCGGCTATGGCGGCGAGCGCAGCGTCGACGGCGGCCGTCACCGCTGCTTCGTCCGTCGGTTCGACGGCGCCGGGTTCGGTCGTGGTTTCAGGCATCACTATTCTCACGTCGAAGTTGCGTCGGGCTTGACGCCAGTCTAATAGACATCGGCGCGGGCTCAGGCAACATGACTTCCCGGGGCAGTGGCGCGGACGGCCCGCCGGGCGCTGACGCCGCGGGGCCTGAAGCTCCCTGGTTCAGAGTTTGATGTCGCGCTTCAGGATCTTCCCCGTCGGCCCCTTGGGGAGTTCGTCGGCGATGACCACCCGTCGCGGATACTTGTAGGCGGCGACACGTTCGGCCACAAAGTCCCGGATCTGGTCTTCGGTCACCGCCGCTGCACCTTCCTTGAGCACGACGACGGCGACGACCTCCTCCCCCTGGGTGTCGTCCGGTTGGCCCAGCACGGCTGCCTCGGAGACGGCTTCGTGCTCGTAGAGGACTTCTTCGACTTCGCGGGGGTAGACGTTGTACCCGCCACGCAGGATCATGTCCTTCTTCCGGTCCACGATGAAGAAGACGTTGTCAGCGTCCATGCGAGCCATGTCCCCGGTGCGGAACCATCCATCGGATATGGCTGCCTCGGTGGCCTCCGGATTCCGCCAGTAGCCCTTCATCACGTACTCGCCGGCCACAGCGAGTTCTCCGACCTCGCCGGTCGGCACCGGGGCGCCGTCGTCGTCGACTATTCTCAGTTCAGCACCGCTGACCGCTGTTCCGATGGATCCGGGCTTGCGGATACCGTCGAGCTGGTTGAACGAGACCACCGGGGAGGTCTCGGACAGCCCATACCCTTCAAGCAGGGTGGCGTCGAAGGCGGACCCAAATTCATGCAGCACTTCGAGCGGCAGCGCCGCACCACCGGATGCGGCCACCCGCAAAGCCGACACGTCGTAGCTGTCCCGGTCAGGGACCCCCAGCAGACCGATGTACATGGTGGGAACGCCAAGGAAGATGGTCACGTGATCGCGTTGGAGAATGTCCATCGCCTTCACCGGGTCGAATTTGGGCAGGATGGTAAGAGTGGCTGCGGCCGAGACGGCGGCGTTAAGCGCGCAGGTCTGGCCGAAGATGTGGAAGAACGGCAGTCCGCCGAACAACACGTCGTCGGCATCGATACGGAACAACCGGCGGGACAGTTCGGCGTTGGAAAGCAGGTTGTGGTGCGTCAGCTCGGCGCCTTTGGGCCGGCCGGTGGTGCCGGAGGTGTAGAGGATGACCGCGGTGCCGGATGGATCCGCCGGTGCGACGTCGGCGATGGGCTCGTACTCCCCCAGCAGTTTGGCGAACGAGGCATCCATGCTGACCACGTCGATACCGCTGGCCGCGGCGCCGGCGCGAACCTGCTCAAGCACTCCCTCAAAGGCGAAAGCCAGCTTCGCGCCCGAATCGTCCAGATGATACTCAACCTCGCGGCCCTTCAACAGCGGGTTCAGCGGAACCACGATGGCGCCGTAGCGGAGGATTCCGTAGTACACCGCCGGCATGGCCGGGATATTGGGACTGACCAATGCCACCCGGTCCCCTGGCAGGATGCCGCTCGCCCGCAGCAGGCCCGCCACCCGCTGGCTGAGGCCGTCGATGACGCCGTAGCTCAGCTCGATGTCATCCATTTTGATGGCCACCTTATCCTGCGCCGTGGATGCGGACCTTGTCAGGATGTTTGCCAGGTTGGACATGGATGACTCCTTCGAGTGATGTCAGCTTCGTTGCCCCATAGAAGCATTCATACCGGCATCGTGCGCCTCGGCACAAGAGCCAACTGCTCCCCTTCTGCAAGCTTTCTGCTCCCGTTGTGGGTCAGTGCACGGCGCCGGCGGGCACCGGGAGGTCTTCGACAGTGCCCAGTGCCCGGCGGGCGATGACTTCTATGCCCGCTGCCGCCGTCGTCACCTCCATGGCCGGGATACTGCGGCCGGCGGCCTGTTCCGGCGAGGCCGGAATGTGGACGAATCCACCGCGGACAGCATCGCCACCGGGAAGGGCCGGGCCTTGCTCCCCTGCCAGCTCATGCATCAGGGCGTAGAAAACGTGGTTGCACACATAGGTGCCGGCCGACTGGGACACCTCAGCCGGAATCTGCCCGGTGGTGAGCCCGGCCAGGCATGCCTTCAGCGGAAGGGTGCTGAAGTAGGCTGCAGGTCCACCGTCCACAATCGGCAGATCAATAGGACGGGCTCCGGCATTGTCCGCAATAGGGGCATCATCGATATTCACCGCCACGCGCTCCAGACCGATTTTCGCCCGGCCGGCGGCCTGGCCCACGCAGATAATCAGCCCGGGCCGATGATTGTTGATTTCGGCCAGCAGCCTTCGTGCTGCCTCACCGAACACGCACGGCAGTTCGACGGCGGCCGTCTCGATGCCCGTTCGAGCCAAGGCTTCCGCCGCACCGCCGACGGCTTCGATTGAGGGATTGGTCTGCTGTCCATCGAACGGTTCGAAGCCGGTGAGCAGGACTGTTGTCGCCATGTCTTCGACAATACCCTTGCCCGGGAATCGAAACTATGTTCGAATATCATCATGAGGTGGAGCAACCAGGAAGAGGAATCCGGGCCGGAGCCGGCCCTGCTGCCCATGTCGGGGTTCCTCAGATCCGTCCAGACGCCGGATTTCGCCGGTGTGACGTTCCATGAGGTGCAGGCCAAAAGCATCCTGAACCGGGTCACGGCCACCTCCTCGATGCCGTTCGAATGGACCATTAACCCCTACCGCGGGTGCAGTCACGCCTGCGTATACTGCTTTGCGCGCAAGACGCACACCTATCTGGATCTCGACGCCGGGCCGGACTTCGACAGCCAGCTGGTGGTTAAGGTGAACGCGGGCCAGGTGTTGGCCGCCGAACTGGCCAAACCATCGTGGCGGGGCGCCCACGTGGCCATGGGGACCAACACGGACCCCTACCAGCGCGCCGAGGGCCGGTACCAGCTGATGCCTCAGATCATTTCGGCCCTGGCCGATTCGGGGACTCCGTTCTCGATCCTGACCAAGGGGACGCTGCTCGGGCGCGATATTCCATTGCTGAAGGAAGCATCCCGGCAGGTGGACATCGGCATGGGTATCTCGTTGGCATTGACAGACCCCTCGCTGGCCAAACGGCTCGAGCCGGGAACGCCGGCGCCAAAGGCCCGTCTGCAACTGGTCAGCCGGCTGCGGGACGCGGGCCTGCCCTGCGGTGTGATGGCAATGCCTATCCTGCCCTGGCTCACCGACGGCGACGAGGCGCTGGATTCGCTCTTCGCCCGGCTCGCCGCTGCCGGGGCGACCGGCGTAACGGCCGGGCCCTTGCACCTGAGACCGGGGGCCCGCGAGTGGTTCATGACCTGGCTGGCCAAGGAGCACCCGCAGCTGGTGGGGCGGTACCGGCGGCTGTACGGGCGCGGTGCCTACGCGCCCAAGGAATACCGGCAATGGCTGGAGTCGCGGGTGGCCTATTTCAAGAAGGTGCACGGTTTCAGCGGCGGCGCCCGGTTCATCCGGCAGGACCGGCATCGCGGCAGTGAACAGGACCGGCATCCCGGCGATGAACAGGCGCGGCGTCCGGGTCGGCACGGAGAGCAGCCCACGCGGCAGCCGGAGCGGAACCAGCAGCCCGCGCTGTTTTAGCCCGAACCTCCGGAGCGTCCCGCCGCATCAGCTGCCTCGCGGCCCGCCGCGGTGCCCGGCCCCTGCTGATCCCCACCAGCCAGTACGGACAGCAGAGCCGAGACGATGGGAAGGTCGGCCGGAATCCAGTCGAGGCCGAGGACATCGGCCCGGCGGTCAACGTCGACCCACAGCAGGCGATCGTGGTCCTCGAGTGGTTCGGGGCTTCCCGACACCGGACTGGCCAGCCACACCCGCATCGCCGCTGATTCATTGAGCGGCCACCCCTGGGCGTGTGGTCCGGGTATCTCCTGCCCCATCCGGACGGTGATGCCGAGTTCTTCGGCCAGTTCGCGCTGCAGGGCAGGCACGCATCCTTCGCCCGCCTCCACCTTGCCGCCGGGAAATTCCCACAGTCCGGCCAGCTTCGCCGGTGCGCTCCGCCGGGCGGCGAGCAACTGCTGCGGGCGTTCCAAGGAGTCGAGGAGGGCTGCCCCGACGATCTGTTTCAAAGGCGCATTGTTCCGGTTCACGCGCACGAGTCTACGCCGCTGCAGCGGTGTACAGCCGGCCCGGGCCGGTAATATGGGAAAGGAACAAATTCCGCCGGACGTTGTTGCACCCAGTGGCCCTCCTGTTTTCTATCTTCCCAAGGACGTCTATGTCATCTTCCGCGCACAGCTCTGCCGCGCCCTCCGCCCCGGTGGTGGGCTCTGTTGAACGGCGGCGCGGGTGGGTGGCCATGGCCATCATTGCCCTGGCGACCGGCGGGTTCGGCATCGGCACCACCGAATTCGCCATCATGGGGCTGCTCTCCGACGCAGTCGAGGAGCTTGAGGTCTCGCTGCCGCAGGGAGGCTACCTGATCTCGGCCTACGCCTTGGGCGTGGTGGTGGGGGCGCCGGTGCTGGCAATGGTTGGGGCCCGGTGGCCGCGCAAACACATGGCCCTGGCACTGATGATTTTGTTCACAGCCGCGAACGTGTCATCGTACTTCGCCCGGGATTACGAGTGGTTGTTGGTGGCCCGCTTCGTCTCCGGGCTGCCGCACGGCGCATACTTCGGTGTCGCGGCCCTGATTGCCGCCTCCCTGGTGGCGCCCACCATGCGGGCACGGGCCGTTGCCTGGGTGATGCTTGGGCTCTCCGTGGCCAACGTGGCCGGGGTGCCGCTGGCCACCTGGCTCGGACAGCAGTTCGGATGGCGGCTGATGTTCATCTTTGTCGGGGTGATCGGCCTGCTCACCATCGTATTGATCACCCGCTATGTACCCTTCGAACGCGCTGCCGCCGGCTCCAGCATGCGCACCGAGCTCGGGGCGCTGAAGCGTGGCCAGGTGTGGCTGACGTTGCTGATCGGAATTGTGGGATTCGGCGGATTCTTCGCCGTGTATTCCTATATCGACCCCACCATCACGCAGGTCACCGGTCTGCCGGGAGCGACGCTGCCACTGATTGTCGGGCTGTATGGCGCGGGGATGATCGCCGGCAACATTCTGGGTGGCCGCATTGCCGACCGTTCCGTGATGGGCAGCATCTATGTATGTATGACGGCAGTGGCGCTGGTGCTGCTGACCTTCAGTTGGGCGGTTCAGTTCGTCTGGCCCGCTGTGCTGATGGTGTTCCTGGTCGGCGCCTCAGGCGCCACCCTGATTCCGGCGCTGCAGACCCGGCTGATGGACGTCGCCGGAGACGCTCAGTCATTGGCCGCGTCGCTGAACCACGCCGCGCTCAACGTGGCGAACGCGCTCGGCGCGTTCCTGGGCGGGGTCGTCATCAGCGCCGGATGGGGCCTGACGGCTCCGGCCCGGGTTGGAGCGGCGCTGGCCGTCCTCGGGCTGCTCATAGCCTTTATCAGCGGACGACTTCAGCGGCGCACTCACGCCTCTGCCGCCGTTGAGGCCGAGCGGATATCCGGCTCCAGATAGATCACCCGCGCGATGGGCACCGCGTCGCGGATCCGGCGCTCGGCGGCGTCGATTTCGGCGGCGATGTCCTCGCCGGCGGCTGACCGGTTCACCGATATTTTGGCCGCAACCAGCAACTCGTCCGGCCCCAGATGCAGGGTCTTGATGTGGATTATCTGCGTGCCGGCCGAAGCAGTCAGCGCCTCTTCGATCTTCCGGACGTCTTCCCGGCTGGCGGATTCTCCCAGCAACAAGGATTTGGTCTCGAGCCCCAGCACGACCGCGATCATGATCAGCAGCAGGCCGATCATGCCGGTTCCCGCGGCATCCCAGATACTGTCACCGGTCATCAGGGTGAGGCTGACCCCGCACAGGGCGAACACCAGGCCCAGCAGTGCCCCGAAGTCTTCGAGCAGGATCACCGGCAGTTCCGGCGACTTCGCGGTGCGGATGAATTCCACCCAGCCCCGTTCGCCACGCACCTTGTTGGTCTCGATAATGGCGGTCCGGATGGAGAAGGATTCGGCGATGATCGCTCCGATCAGCACCGCCAGCGGTACCCACCACCAGAAGCCTTCAATGGGGTGCGGGTGCTGGAACTTCTCGTATGCTTCGTACAGTGCGAACAGGCCGCCCACGCTGAACAGCACGATCGCCACCAGGAACGAGTAGATATACCGTTCCCGGCCGTACCCGAAGGGGTGTTGAGGGCTGGCCCGCCGTTGTGACTTCTTGCCGCCGACCAGCAGCAGCACCTGATTGCCCGAATCAGCCACCGAGTGGATTCCTTCGGCCAGCATGGACGAGGATCCGGTCAGAATGTAAGCAATGAACTTGAACAGGGCGATGGTCATATTCGCCAAGAGCGCCGCGATGACCGCCTTTGTGCCGCCACTTCCTGCCATTGACAGCCACCTGCTTCCCAGAATCGAAAGTGTACCGGACCCGGTTGCCGCCCGGCGCCCGTGGAGGGCTGGTGGGGTCGAATGCGTCGGCACCACTGGCATCAGTATGCTTAGCTATCGGCCGATATTCAATGGCTTCCGGGCCGAAGCATCCGCCACGACGGTGGCGTCCGCTAGCGCCCGCGGCGTTGTGCCCGGGCGCTGGCGTACAGGCAGAGTGTGGCGGCAGTTGCCAGGTTGAGGCTCTCGGCAGCCCCATAGACCGGCACGGCCACGCTGTAATCGCACCACGAGAGTTCCTCCGGGCTGAGCCCCTGGGCTTCATTGCCAAAGACCCATGCCGCAGGAGCCTCCAGCACAAGTGGGGCTGTCTGATCGGCCGCGGTGTCCAAGGCTGCAGCAGTGTGCCGATGGTGCCGCCAGGCGCTGCGGTCCTGCAGGAGATCGAGGTCCTGGTCCCCCTGCCCGTCGGCGGCCAGCAGGGGCAGCTCGTGGTGCCGCAGCCGGGCGGTCAGCTGCTGGTAATCCTGTCCCAGCACGATGGGAAGGTGGAACAAGGACCCGGCTGTGGCCCGGACCGCCTTGGGGTTATAGACGTCCACGCTCGATGAGGTCAGGACGACCGCGTCGGCGCCGGCCGCATCGGCGGCGCGCAGCACCGTGCCGGCGTTTCCCGGGTCCCGCATGCGGCAGAAAACGGCCATCAGACGCGGACGGCGGACCATTACTTCGTCAAGCGTCAGGTCGATACTGTTGCACACAGCCACCACCCCTTGGGAGTGGACCGTGTCGGTCATGGCTGCCATGACCGGCTCGGTCACCAACCGGTACCCGGTGCCGGCCGAGTCGGCTCCGAATTCGCCGAAGCGGTCAAGACAGCTGCCGGTGATGTACATCTCGCTGATCACCGGCCGGCCGCCCGGTGCCGGGCCCTTCCGGTGGGCGGCCAGCGCTTCGCGGACCGCCTGCGGGCCCTCGGCGAGGAACTGCCCCCGCTTTAAACGCGCGGGGCGCCCGGCAAGCTTTGCCACATTCCTGACCCGGTCAGCCCGGGGATTGGACATTGCTTGCGGGCGCCCTGTGTCGCGCACGGTCTTCAGTTAGCTGGAGACGGCTGCGGCCGGTGCCGAGGTGTCCTCCGGCAAGTTGCTCTTGGAAAGCTGCACCAATGCGGAGAACGCAGTGGCGTCATGCACAGCCAATTCGGCCAGCATCCGGCGATCCACCTCAACCTCAGCGGCCTTGAGACCCTGGATGAAGCGGTTGTAGGTCATCCCGTTGGCCCGGGCAGCGGCGTTGATGCGCTGGATCCACAGCCGCCGAAAGTCGCCCTTGCGCTTGCGGCGGTCGTTGTAGTTGTAGACGAACGAATGGATGACCTGTTCTTTGGCCTTGCGGTACAGGCGCGACCGCTGCCCGCGGTAGCCGCTGGCGCGCTCCAGAATGACCCGACGCTTCTTGTGGGCGTTAACCGCCCTCTTCACACGTGCCACGTGCGTACTCCTTCAAATCGTTTCCCATCAACGGCACTGCGAACGTGCCTTGGGAAGGCTGTTGATAGATGCAGGACCGCCGGTGGCGGTCATGAGGGAAAGTTCTACTTACCCATCATTTTCTTGAGCTTCGGGGCATCTGCCGACGAGACAAGCTCGTCGCTGGCCAACCGCCGAGTGAGCCTGGAGGACTTGTGCTCCAGGTAGTGACGGCGGTTCGCCTGCTGGCGCTTGAGCTTACCCTTGCCGGTCAGCTTGAAACGCTTCTTAACGCCGCTGTGGGTCTTCATCTTCGGCATGACTACCGATCTCCTTACGTGTTGTCGCCGGGGCGCTGCCCCGGGATCTGCAGCCGTCCTCGCGGGACGGCTGACTGATTTCCAATAGCCGGACGGGCCGGTGCAGCCAGCTAGCTGTTGTCCGGCCCGCTCTCGTCCGAGCTGTTCCTGCCTGCGGAATCACCGGAGGCAGGAGCCGACGATTTGGGCGGCTTCGGCGCTGCGGCAGACTCATTGTCCTGCCCGGCCTCCGTACCCATCGACTTCAAACCTTCGGGCATCGTCTCCCCCACGCTCTGGGTCATGGGAGGTTCGCCCTTGGAGACATCGACGTTCTTTTTGCCGCCTTTCGACTCCTTGCCCTGGTTCTTATCCTGCTCTTTGCCTTGTTCCTTGCCCTGTTCCTTGTCGGATGCCTTCTGGGCACGCCGCGCCTCGGCCTTGGCTTCCGCCTTGTTCTTGACCGGCCCGATCACCATCACCATATTGCGGCCGTCGAGCCTGGGATTCGACTCAATGCTGCCCACGTCCGCGACGTCCTCGGCGAACTTCTGCAACAGCCGGATTCCCATTTCGGGACGCTGCTGTTCGCGGCCACGGAACTGAATCATGGCCTTGACCTTGTCTCCGGCAGACAGGAAGCGGCGAGCATGACCGGTCTTGGTCTCGTAATCGTGTGTATCGATCTTGAGCCGGAAACGCACTTCCTTCAGTACAGTATTCGTCTGGTTCTTCCGGGCCTCGCGGGCCTTGACCGCAGCTTCGTACTTGTACTTGCCAAAATCCATCAGTTTCGCCACCGGTGGCTTGGCCATCGGCGCGACTTCGACGAGATCGAGGTCTGATTCACCGGCCAGACGCAGGGCATCCTCGATCCGGACAATGCCTACCTGCTCGCCTGCCGGCCCAACCAGCCGCACCTCCGGGACGCGGATCCGGTCATTGATTCGTGGCTCGCTAATGTGTCGCTCCTGTTTACTCTGGAAATGGTCACCCCAGCATATGAAGAAGGCCTCCAATTGCTGACGCAATCGAAGGCCTGCCGGAACGGTGACAATACGGTCCGCGGAACCGAAGTCCGTCGCCCCCACAGGGACCACGGAAAATCACCGACCATACCCGGATACCTGCCATCCGCCGCCGGAACGGTGGAACGAGTAACTCAGGTGGGAAAGACTCCGCTTGCGCACTGGCTCCCGACCCTCCGGCGGTTCATCGGCATGATTCCGCACACGAAAGTATCGACACCCAGTTGGTCTGTGACAAGCTTACCATTATGACCTCCTCCGACAGTAATCAGCCCACCGGACAGGATCCGCACCACGTGTACGAAGACCCGGCCGTCCAGCAGGAAATCCGTGATATAGCCGACGTGCCGGCCGTTGAAGTCATTAACACCGCCGCCGTCCATTTGATGAGTGCCGCGGCCATCAAATGCGGGCTCGCAGCCAGCGAAGACGCCGCCGAGCTAAAGGACCTGGACGAGGCCCGGAAGCTGATCACCGCGCTCGGCGGCTTCGTCACCGCAGCCGCACCGGAAATCGGCAGCCAGCATGCCGGCCCATTACGGGACGGTTTGCGTTCGCTGCAGTTGGCGTTCCGCGAGGAATCGTCCCACCCGGACACTCCCGGCCAAGGCCCGGGTGAGAAGTGGACCGGCCCGGTCAACTAGGCTGTGCAGCCTAAGCAGCCTAAGTAGCCTGATCTTGTCGTCAGTTGCCGTCTTCGCCGGACATCAGGGCAGCACTGACTGCCGAAAGCCTCAGTGTTCCGGCACAGACGCGGCCAGCTTGATCTCGAGCGAGTCCACCAGATCGACGAATTCCTGATCCGCCGCCAGCCGTGTTTGCATTTCGGATACGACTGACTGGACCTGGCGTTCATCCAGACCTGGTATCAAGGTCACGTTGATGCGCAGTTCCGGTCCTGGGCCGCCGCCATGGACCGTGCGGCCGTCGCCCAGACTGGAAGCCACTCCGGAACCGGCCGTGACTCCCGCAGCGGTCACAGCCTGAAGATCCTCGACCGCGCGGCGCACTGCCTGCTGTACCTGGTCGTTTAGATAGGACGGCGTCCAGCGCAGCTGTTGAGCCAGGGACCAGGCCGCCGGACGCCGCACCACGAATGTCTGGGCTCCGCCAGGATCCACCACCATCAGCTGGGCATCTTCGGCGGCGGCCGACAGTGCAGCACGCGGAGCCACGACCGCTACCGGCCGCGCCTGCGGATGCCAACGCTCCAAGTCCGCCACGTTACTGAACACCGGAAGTGCCTTCCGCCCGTCCGGTGCCCGCAGGCTGACCATGGCCATATCCGATTCCTTGTCGTCGACCGGCGAATCAGCCTCGGGCGCGGCAGCTGCAACCTCGGCAACGATGGGGACGAACAGCCGCACGGTGGCCAGCTGCGCCACGACGTCCGCCTCGGTTCCGCGGCCGGCGTTCAGGGCCTCCAGGGTGCGCACGTACTCAGGGTCGCTGGCGCCGTCGTCGTTGCCGAACTGATGGACTGTTTCCCCGGTGGAGCTCAAGTCCCTTCCGGCCCAGGGCCGGTCCGCAGAGTCTGTCGCACCGCCGGAGGCAGCAAGCGCGTCGGCTATATGAGAGGGCAGTTTACGTTCCGACACCAGTGGATCAGTGTCCCGGCCGGCCCGCGGCCTCGAGCGCCTCACCCAAGGTGAAGGCGCCTGAATACAGCGCCTTGCCCACGATGGCCCCTTCCAGCCCGGCGGGGACGAGCTCGCGCAGGGCCACAATGTCTTCCAGGCTGGAGATGCCGCCCGACGCGACCACAGGCTTGCCGGTTTTGGCCAGCACATCGGCCAAAAGGTCCACGTTCGGGCCGCGCAACGTACCGTCCTTGGTCACGTCGGTGACCACGTAACGCGGGCACCCTGCCGCCTCCAGCCGGTCCAGCACCTCCCACAGATCACCGCCTTCCCGGGTCCATCCCCGGGCGGCCAGCGTGGTGCCGCGGACATCCAGCCCCACCGCGATGGCGTCGCCGTGGGTCGCAATGGCCCGTGCCGTCCACTCGGGATCCTCCAGCGCCGCGGTGCCGAGATTGACCCGGGCCGCTCCGAGATCAAGCGCAGCCTGCAGCGACTCGTCGTCACGGATACCTCCGGAGAGTTCAACCTTGATGTTCAGCTGCTTCACCACGCTGCCGAGCAGTTGACGGTTCGTTCCGCGGCCGAACGCCGCATCCAAGTCGACCAAGTGGACCCACTCGGCGCCGTCGTTCTGCCAGTTCCGTGCCGCATCCAACGGAGACCCGTAACGGGTCTCGCTGCCTGCCTCGCCCTGCACCAGGCGCACTGCCTGGCCATCAGCGACGTCGACGGCCGGAAGCAGCTGCAGGTGGGGGGACTCGCTGTGGTTCACGTCTGATACTCGACTTTCCGTCTCTGTTTGAACTGTGGTTGGTGGTTGTGCGCGCGGCGCTTAGCCGGATTCAGGCAGGGTGAGCAGCCAGCCGACCACGACCGCCATGGCCGCCACAATCCAGAAGGCGGCCACCAGCAACCGCGGCTTCTCCTGGCGGCGCAATGAAATAGCTCCTCCGGCAAGAAGCCCGGCGAGCCCCATCAGGGCGACTGTCCACATGTCTTTCTTCTCCCTACAGCGACTTGACCCAGTTGGCCAGCAGCGCCGCTCCTGCGTCTCCGGATTTCTCGGGATGGAACTGAGTTGCCGACAAGGCTCCGTTCTCGACGGCGGCGATGAACGGGACGCCGTGTTCGGCCCACGTCACCTGCGGTGCTTCCATCCGCGGCTGGTTGACGTCGAACTCCCACTGTTGCACGGCGTACGAATGGACAAAATAGAACCGTTCGTCCTCGATGCCCTCGAACAGCCGGCTGCCCTCCGCGGCCCTGACAGTGTTCCAGCCCATGTGCGGCACCACCTCCGAGGGCAGCCGCTCAACGGTGCCGGGCCACTCAGCCATCCCGGGTTCGGTGCTCTCATGCTCGGTGCTTCCTTCGAAGAGGACCTGCAGCCCCACGCAGATGCCCAGCACCGGGCGCCCCCCGGCGATCCGGCGTCCGATCAGCCGGAGCCCGTCGGCGGCTTGCAACCCGCGCATCACCGCCGCGAACGCGCCGACGCCGGGGACCACCAGTCCTGCGGCCTGCAGCACGGCGTCGTGCTCGGCGGTCAGTTCTACGTCCGCACCGGCGCGCTCCAGGGCGCGGACGGCCGAATGAACATTGCCAGACCCATAATCGAGGACCGCCACGGACGGCCGCGATTGGTGTGTCTGCCGATTCACAGACTCCCCTTGGTCGATGGAATTCCTTCGACTCGCGGGTCAGGTTCGACGGCGGTCCGCAGCGCACGGGCGAACGCCTTGAACTGTGCCTCGACGATATGGTGCGGGTCCCGGCCGGCGGCCACATTCATGTGCAGGCAGATGTGGGCGTGCAAGGTAATTGCCTCAAACACGTGACGCGTCAGCGACCCGGTGAAGTGTCCCCCGATCAGGTGGTACTGCTGCCCCTCAGGTTCGCCGGAGTGGACCAGGTATGGCCGTCCCGAAACATCGACGACCGCCTCGGCCAACGCCTCATCCAGTGGAACAGCCGCCTGGCCGAACCTGCGGATTCCGCTCTTGTCCCCCAACGCTTCCTTGAGCACCTCGCCCAGGGTGATCGCCACGTCTTCGACGGTATGGTGCGCGTCGATGTGGGTGTCGCCGCTGGCCGTGACCACCAGGTCAATCAAGGAATGCTTCGCCAGCGACGTCAGCATGTGATCGTAGAAGGGCACAGTGGTATCGACCTGCGCTGCGCCGGTGCCGTCCAGGTCGACCTCCACCACGACCGAGGACTCACTGGTGGTCCGGTCCCGGCGGGCGGTGCGCCGGGTGCCGGCGGTGGTCTGAGCAGTCATTTCGCAGCTTCCTTCGCGGTTCGGTGTAGCAGCCGGCCGGCCGGCAGGCAGGTCCGGAGGGCGTCGGCCCCCCTCCATTCTATGGCCAGTTCAAGTGCCCAGGAGCCGGCGCAGCGACGTCAGGAACCTGGTGGTTTCGGCTTCCGTGCCGGCGCTGACCCTCAAATAGCCGGAAATGCCAACGTCCCGGATCAATACACCCTCGTTGAGCAGGGCACGCCACACGGCGCCGGGGTCTTCAACACCGCTGAAGAAGACGAAGTTTGAGTCGGACGGCGCCGGCGACAGGCCCATGGCTGTCAGCTCGGTGACGATCCGGTCCCGCTGGGCCTTAATGTCTTCGACATGTGCCAATAACGCCGGTGCGTGCGCCAACGCGGCCAACGCGGTGGCCTGGGTAATGGCCGATAAATGGTACGGCAACCGCACCAACCGCAAGGCGTCTGCAATTTCCGGTGCTGCGGCGAGATACCCGACACGCGCACCGGCCAGCGCGAAGGCCTTGCTCATGGTCCGCGAGACAATCAAGCGCTGCCTGCCCGGCAGCAGCGTCAGGGCGCTCCGGGTGCCCGCGTGGGCGAATTCGGCATAAGCTTCGTCGACGATCACAATCGTGTTCGAATCCCGGCCGGCATCGTAGACCGCCTCGACGATGTCCAGCGACAGCGCCGTACCGGTGGGGTTATTCGGCGAGCAGAGTATCACTACACTCGGCGCCGCGGCCCTGACCTGATCTGCCGCCTCGCGGGCGCCGAGGGTGAAGTCGCTGCTGCGATCACCGGCAATGTAGGTGGTGCCGGTTCCGTTGGCCAGCAGCGGGTACATCGAGTAGGTCGGCGGGAAGCTCATCAGGGTGCGGCCCGGACCGCCGAATGCCTGCAGAATCTGCTGCAGCACTTCATTCGAGCCATTGGCCGCCCACATGTTTTCGCGGGTCAGTCCGTGGCCCAGATACCCGGCCAGGGCCTGACGCAGTTCCGCGAACTCCCGGTCGGGATACCGGTTAATACCGGCCACCGCTTCGCCGACCGCATTCACAATAGCCTGGTGCACCTCAGGGGGCAGGCGATGGGTGTTCTCGTTGACGTTCAGCATGACCGGCACATCGATTTGGGGGGCACCGTAGGGACTTTTCCCCTGGAGGTCTTCACGCAACGGCAGGTCGCTCAGTCGCTGGAGCTGATCATTCACCCGTCCAGCTTATCCGTGCCGCCTCCGCAGGCGGCAATCGTTACCCTGAACGCTATCGCGGCCGTAATAACCTGCCGCATCGGTACAGCACCCGCCCACACCTCAGTCACCTGCAGGAAGGAACAACTGCTGGCCCACCTGGATGGTCGACGTTTCAAGCTGGTTCAGGTCCATGATCGCCTGCACCGCATCCCGGGTGTCGCCCCCGCCGGCCACCACGGCCGCGATCGTCCAGACGGTGTCTCCCGGGGCGACGGTGTAGGTGACGCTCCCGGCCGGCTCCGGCGGCGCTTCGCTGGCAGCGGTCGCCGGCGAGTTGAAGAACCCGAGGGAAAACACCAGGCAGGCGGCTGCAGCCATCAGCGGGATGCCGATCAGCAGCAGGCGGCCCCGACGGGTCAGGTGAAGCCGCGTTGAGTGATTCGGCAGCACCTCGCGCGTCGCCGGCTGCGGCCCCTTCGGGACATACGGGAAAGCACTCTGGTCTATTGCCTGTGCCGTCATGATTGCCAACCTTCCTGTGTTTCGACATCCCACACCGGATGCGGTGTGCGCCTCGAACACGCATTCGACTTTCGCCTGTTCCAACTTTTAGCACGCATTGACGAACAATGTCGAGACTCGCTAGAACAAATCTTTGAAATTCCTCGTCGGCTGGCTTAGCGTTTACATCAAAGCCGGCCGCTGAAATCAGTGCATCAGCGACCACTGACATTTTTTGATTGACGGATGCAGGACCGGCACAGATGCCGCTGGCGCTGCCAGCTTGGATGAAAGGATCCGCAGGCGATGGTGGATACAGCAGATACAGATCCGGCCGGTGCCGCCGGTCCGGGCGCCACCGGCAAAAGCAAGGAGGTCAAGCACCGCGCCTCCCGCGGCCTGACCCTGCGGCAGAAGAAGATTCTGGAAACCGTGCAGCGCTCAGTCGACCAAAAAGGCTACCCGCCGTCGATGCGCGAAATCGGCGACACCGTGGGACTGGCCAGCCTCTCCAGCGTGACGCACCAGCTCTCCCAGCTGGAGCGGCTGGGCTACATCCGGCGGGATCCCAAACGCCCCCGGGCCATGGAAGTGCTGATTCCACTGACGCTCGGCGACGACACGGTCCCGGTCGAAGGCGTCGACGAACCGGCCCGGTTGCGCAGCGCGGCCGGCGGATCAATTTCCGAGCTGACCAGTGCCACCGATACCGCAATGGTTCCCTTGGTGGGCCGCATCGCCGCGGGCGGGCCGGTGCTGGCCGACCAATCGGTGGAGGACGTGCTTCCATTGCCGCGCCAGCTGGTCGGCCACGGGGAGTTGTTCCTGCTCAAGGTCACCGGCGATTCAATGATCGACGCGGCGATCTGCGACCGGGACTGGGTGGTGGTCCGGCGCCAGAACACTGCTGACAACGGCGACATTGTGGCCGCGTTGCTCGACGATGAGGCAACTGTCAAAACGTTCCGGCAACGCGACGGCCATACCTGGCTGCTGCCGCAGAACACCAGGTATGAGCCAATCCTGGGCGACCATGCCACTGTGATGGGCAAGGTAGTGTCGGTGATGCGCAGCCTCTGAGCTGCGCTACCGCCGTATGCCGGGCGCGCACCTCAGGCATCCGCCGGTGCGAGCCTCCCCAGCGCAGAGAGCACGATTGACTGATCGGTAGTGCTCCAAAACGGCGGCAGGGCCGCCCGCAGGAATCCCCCGTACCGTGCGGTGGCAAGCCTCGAATCCAGCACTGCCACCACTCCCCGGTCCTGGCTGGTCCGGATCAACCGCCCGGCCCCCTGGGACAACCGTACGGCGGCATGCGTGGCCGCAATGCTCATGAATCCGTTGCCGCCCGCCTTGGCCACGGCCCGGGTGCGGGCGGTCATCATCGGATCGTCGGGGCGCGGAAAAGGAATCCTGTCGATGACCACCAGTCGGCATGCCTCACCGGGGACGTCGACGCCTTGCCACAGGGACATGGTGCCGAACAGGCAGCTGTCCGGCTCCTCACCAAACTGTCTCACCAGCGCGGACATCGACGAGTCCCCCTGGCACAGCACGTTCAGATCCGTCCGGATCCGCATCTCTTCGGCCGCTTGCTCGGCCGCCCGCCGGGACGAGAACAGCCCCAGGGTGGCTCCCCCGGAGGCCTTGAGCAGTTCGGCGAGCTCGTCGAGCTGCGCGTCCGAGACTCCCCGTTCCGGTTTCGGCAGATGAGCCGCCACGTACAACATGCCCTGTTTGGGATAGTCGAACGGGCTTCCGACGTCGACGCCGGTCCAGCTGGGGGCGCCGTCGCCCAACAGCCCCAGCGAGCCGGCCACGGGTTCGAAGGCCGAACCGATGGCCAGGGTGGCAGAGGTCAAGACCACGGTGTGGTCTTCGAACAGCCCTTCGCGCAATCGTCCGGCCACCGACAGCGGGGCCACGTGGAGGGTGGCCGGCTGCGTTTCGTCGACCGTCCAGCCTGCCTGCTGCAGGGAGGCGGGCCTGGAGGCCCAGACCACTTCCCCCGCGTGGCCGGCAGCAATAATCCGTTCGCACACCTCCAGCAGCACCGTCAGCCGTGAGCGGGCCATCTGCCGGCCGCCGTCGGCCGAGTTGGCGCTGTCCGGTTTGGAGTCTGACAAGGCAGTCCGGCAGGCTTGGCGCAGCTGGCCGATGGCGCTCTGCTGCTCTTCATTCAGCCCGCCGGCCAGCAGACCGGACGCTATGGGCTCCAGCGCGGCGTCCAGGTTGGACGCGGCGGAATTCAGCGCCTCCACGCTGATTGATGCATGTTTGCGGGCGCTGGACGCGGCTGAATGGACCATGGCCGCCGACAGCTCGCCGGACACCGCGCCGGTGACGCGGTCCTGCAGTTCGTGCGCCTCATCGATGACGACGACGTCGTACTCGGGCAGTACGGCCAGCCCCTCGAAGGCGCTGATGGCCAGCATGGCGTGGTTGGTGATGACGATATCGGCCTCTGCGCCCCGGGCCCGTGCCAGTTCGCTGAAGCACACATCCGCCAACGGGCATTTGGAGGCGCCCAGGCATTCCATGGCACTGACCGAAACCTGCTTCCAGGCGCGGTCGCTGACCCCCGGCACAAGATCGTCACGGTCACCGGTGTCTGTCTGCCCGGCCCACTCCCGCAGCCGAACCACTTCCCGTCCCAGGGCCGACGTCGGCCCCGACGCAGCCGCTGATTCCGGGGCCGGGTGGGCGGCCCCGACGTCCTCGCCGAGCTGGAACAACGCCGCCTCGGCGCCATCATCATCGCCGAAGCCGCCGTCGAGCTTGTGCTTGCAGACGTAGTTGCCGCGGCCCTTGACCAGTGCCACGTTGACCGGCTGTTCCAGTTGCGGTTCCAGGGCCTCCAGCAGCCGGGGAAGGTCGCGGCCCACGATTTGGGCCTGCAGGGCCAGCGTGGCCGTGGACACCACCGATGGCTTATCGCTGTTGACGGCATGGGCGATCAACGGGGCCAGGTAGGCCAATGACTTCCCGGTTCCGGTTCCGGCCTGGACGAGCAGGTGCCCGTCACCGCCGATCGCCCCGGCCACGCGGCGGGTCATCTCATGCTGGCCCTGCCGGTTCGTCCCGCCCATGGCCGTCACGGCGGTATCGAGCAGGTGCAGGCTCTCTCCGGTGTATCCGGACCCCTCACCCATGCTGGACAAACGGCTGCAGTTCGGCCGCCAACGATTCACGGACCATGACGTTCAGGTGTGTGCCCTCGGGCAGGTGCTCGGTGTCCAGGATCTCCGAATCCTGTTCGTGCAGCCGGTTCACCACGTCGCCGCGCTGGTAGGGAATCAACAAGTCAAGCTTCACCGTTGGTCGCGGGATGCCGTCACTGATCGCCTGCAGCAGCTCGTTGATGCCCTCACCGGTGCGCGAAGAGACCACCACGTGGTTCGGCTCGCGGCGGCGCAGCCGGTCGATCACGAACGGATCGGCAGCATCGGCCTTATTCAGCACGATGATCTCCGGAATCTGCCGGGCCTCAACATCGGCCAGCACCTCCCGCACTGCGGCTATCTGCCCCTCGGGATCAGGGTGTGAGACATCGACCACATGCAGGATGAGGTCGGATCCGGCCACCTCTTCCAAGGTGGAGCGGAACGCCTCCACCAGTTGAGTGGGCAGCGACCGGACGAAGCCGACCGTGTCGGCGAGGGTATAGCCGATTCCATCGGCGGTTTCGGCCTTGCGCACGGTCGGGTCCAGGGTCGCGAACAGCGCGTTTTCCACCAGCACGCCGGCATCGGTCAAACGGTTCAGCAGCGAGGATTTACCGGCGTTCGTGTACCCGGTGATGGACACTGAGGGAACGGAATGACGACGGCGGTTGGCCCGTTTGGTGGACCGCGCCGGCTTCATCGCGGCAATTTCGCGGCGCAGCTTTGCCATCCGGTTGCGGATCCGGCGCCGGTCAAGTTCGATCTTCGTCTCGCCGGGGCCGCGGGCGCCGATGCCTCCGCCGGCCGCGCCGACGCGTCCACCAGCCTGCCGGGAGAGGGACTCGCCCCACCCGCGCAGGCGCGGCAGCAGGTACTCGAGCTGGGCCAGCTCAACCTGGGCCTTGCCCTCCCTGGATTTCGCGTGCTGCGCAAAGATGTCCAGAATCAAGGCGGTCCGGTCGATGACCTTGACCTTGATGATGTCCTCCAGGCCGCGCCGCTGCGATGGCGCCAGTTCGCCGTCCACCACGACGGTATCGGCCCCGGTGGAGAGCACAATGTCTTTGAGTTCCTCGGCCTTTCCGGATCCCAGGAACGTGCCCGGGTCGGGCTTCATCCGGCGCTGGATAATGCCGTCAAGGACCTCGGAGCCGGCAGTTGAAGCCAGCGATGCCAGTTCCCGCAGCGAATTCTCGGCCGCTTCATATGGCCCGTCGCTCCATAATCCGGCCAGCACGACCCGTTCCAGCCGCAGCTGCCGGTACTCAACTTCTGTGACGTCCTCGAGCTCGGTCGATAACCCGGTGACACGGCGCAACGCCCGGCGTTCGGCCAGCTCCTGCTGGTCGCCGTCGAACTCACTGTGCTCTTCATTGAGCTGCGACAACTCTTGCGCGCTGTCGCCAAGTGCCCCGTTGCCCGCCCGGCTGTCCGACGGATTGCTCCGCTCGGAGGCGGACGGTTCCTTGGACAGGATACGGTCAATCACCGCCTGGACGTCCTCGTGGCTCATATCCGAATCCGTCGATTGCGGGGTGCGGTTCTGGGTCATGTTCTCCTTTGAAGAGGCATCGATGCTTTCATTCTAGTCCCCGCCGCGACGGGTCCATAGGTGCCTGGGTGGATACGTGGATAAGTCAGGGGCGCCTAAATACCGCAGCAGGCGATTCTGCGGCTAATGTGTGCCACTATGGCGTCCAACCACTATTTCAGTGCCCAGCCGGGCGGGCAGGAATCCCGCCGGCCGTTGCAGGTTGTCCTCGCGGGGGCCGTCAGGGATTTAAACACTGCAAACGGCATTTTTAGTCCCGGCCGGATCGATCAAGGCACGGCGGTGCTGCTGAAGGCGGCGGACGACCCGCCGACGTCGGGCAATCTGCTCGACGTCGGGTGCGGCTGGGGCCCGATGGCGCTGACCATGGCGCTGAAGAGCCCGCAGGCGAATGTCTACGCCGTCGACGTCAACGAGCGGGCGCTGGGGCTGACGCGGGACAATGCCGCGGCGCTGGGATTGTCGAACGTCACGGCCGCAGCCCCGGCGGACATCGACCCTGGGGTGCGTTTTGACACCATCTGGTCAAATCCCCCGATACGGGTGGGCAAGCCGGAGTTGCATGGGCTGCTCCACTTGTGGATCAACCGGCTGGCTCCCGGCGGAACCGCCTGGCTTGTGGTCCAACGCAATCTCGGTTCGGACTCGCTGCAGCGCTGGATGACGGCGGAGTTCAGCGATCAGTTCACCGTCTCCCGGGCCCATAGTTCCAAGGGCTTCCGCTTGTTGAAGGTCAAGCGCACAGGATAACCGTCAGGACAGCACCCCGGTCGCCACCAGCTCGGCCGGGCCGCCAAGCAACACGTGCTCGACGCCGTCGTCGGCGTCAAAGAATGTCACCGAGACCACCCCGCCGGGCACCTGGACGGCCCAGTCGTCGGGTGCTCCCCGACCGGCCCAGTAGCGGATCGCGGCAGCGGCCGCACAGGCGCCTGTACCGCAGGACTGGGTCTCCCCCACTCCGCGTTCATGCACCCGCATGGTAATGACGCCGGTGCCGTCGGTGACCAGCGGCTCGGACGGGAGCACGAATTCGACATTGGTGCCCGCCGGCGGCACCGGATCCACCTGCGGCTGCCTGTGCAGGTCGAGTCCGCGCAGTTCATCGGCGTGGGCAAGGGCCAGCACCGTATGCGGATTTCCCATGCTGATGGACAGCGCGGGCCTGGCCACCGCCATTCCGCCGGCCTCGACGAGCGAATCGGTGCCCTGGCCGGCCGCCGTGTCGGGGAAGATCAAGTCCCAGGGCCCCATGTCGACGACGTATCCGTCCTGCTGGCGTTTCACGGCCCTGGGACCGCCCCGGGTGCCGATAATGATTTCGCCCCCCTCGGCCAGCTCGACCAGGCCCTGGTCGATGAGGAAGTGCACAAACACCCGGACGCCGTTGCCGCACATTTCGACGGCGGTTCCGTCACTGTTGCGGTAGTCCATGAACCATTCGGCCTCCGGCGTCGTCCGCAGCAGCGGGCCGCCCTCGGGGACGTGCTGCGACCTGACCGCGCGGATCAATCCGTCGGCGCCGATTCCCTGGTGCCTGTCGCAAATGCGGGCCGTGGCTTCCGCGTCGATCCGGTAGGTGTCATCCGGGTCGGCCACCAGCACGAAGTCATTTCCGGTGCCGTGGCCCTTGCTCCAGGGCAGTAAGGACAGGGAGCCCCACGGGCTCCGGGTTGCATCCACAGTCATGATTCCAGCGTACGGGTTATGTGCTGCACGGACTGCTCCACCAGGTCCGGTGCCTTCCACGGCAGCCACTCGATCCGCGGGTCGGCCGAGAACCACGTCCGCTGGCGGCGGGCGAACTTGCGGGTCGCAGCCACCGTATCCGTGGTGGCCGCCTCGAGGCTGAGGGTGCCGTCCAGCACCTGCAGGAATTGCGCATAGCCAAGTGCGCGGGAGGCGGTTTTGCCCTGCCGCAGGCCGTGCTGCGCCAATCGGGCCACTTCCTGCTCGAGCCCGGCGGCCACCATGCGGTCCACGCGCCCGGCCAGCCGTTGCCGCAGTTCGGCGCGGTCCACGTCCAGCCCGATCTGCACCGCCGGCTGGTGGTACTGGCGCCGGGGCATGAAGGAGCTGAAAGGCTTGCCGGTGACTTCGAATACTTCAAGTGCCCGCACCAGTCTGCGGTCGTCCTGCACCCGGTCGGCTGACGCCGGATCGACCCTGGCCAACCGCTCACGCAACTGCGTGGTCCCGTGGCGGGCAAGTTCCTCCTCCAGGGACGCGCGGATCTCCGGCGAGGTGCCCGGAAATTCCAGGACATCGAGGGCGGAGCGGACGTAGAGGCCGGAGCCGCCGACCAGGATCGGCACGGCTCCGCGGGAGGCGATCTCATCGATAGTCGTGCGGGCCTGCCGCTGGTAGGCCGAGACGCTGGCCTCGTCGGTGACGTCCAGGATGTCCAGCAGGTGGTGGTCGATGCCGCCCCGGTCGCCGGGAAGGATCTTCGCGGTGCCGATGTCCATGCCGCGGTAGAACTGCATGGCATCGGCATTGATGATCTCGCCGCCGATCCGTTGCGCCAGCCGCACCGCCAGCTCGGACTTGCCTGAACCGGTGGGGCCGACGACGGCGACCACCGGATGCGGCCGGCTGCCTCCGGAATGAGCGCTCAAGGCGTGGCAGCACCGCCGGCAGCAGGCATCTCCGGCATCCCCAGCGAGACGCCCTTGCCGCCGGTGGTTCCGGGCACTGGCGTCCCACAGGAGTCCGCCTGTGTGCGATCCCAGGCGTCGCCGGCGGTGGTGCGGCGGAGCTGATAGTCGCCGGCAACGGATGGATCGGAAATCAGGTGGAACGGAGCCGCTGCGGTAATCGGAACCGTTACAACGTCACCCGGCCGTGGCCTGTCGGCCGATTCGGGCACGGAGAAGTGAACCAGGCGCTGGTCTGCGGACCGTCCGCTGAGCCGGTGCGTTTCGGCGGCCTTCTTGCCCTGGCCGGCCGTGACCAGCACTTCCACCATCCGGCCGACTTGTTTGCCGTTCTCCTCGGCCGAAA
This sequence comes from Arthrobacter castelli DSM 16402, assembly GCF_000430705.1. Classification (GTDB taxonomy): domain Bacteria; phylum Actinomycetota; class Actinomycetes; order Actinomycetales; family Micrococcaceae; genus Arthrobacter_C; species Arthrobacter_C castelli. Next base: position 29,613 of record NZ_AUMN01000022.1, on the reverse strand, counting down.
TCCGGTCCTGCAGGGCCGTGAGCCGTTCGTAGCGCTCCTGCACGACGGGCTTGGGGATCTGGTCTTCCATTTCAGCGGCCGGGGTGCCGGGGCGCTTGGAGTATTGGAAGGTGAACGCACTGGAGAAGCGGGAGGCTTCGACCACGTCGAGGGTGGCTTGGAAGTCTTCTTCCGTTTCGCCGGGGAAACCGACGATGATGTCAGTGGTGATGGCGGCATGGGGTATCTGCTGCCGCACCCTCTCCAGAATGCCGAGGAACTTCCTGGAACGGTAGGAGCGGCGCATGCTCTTGAGCACCTTGTCGGATCCGGACTGCAGCGGCATGTGAAGCTGCGGCATCACATTCGGTGTCTCGGCCATCGCATCGATGACGTCGTCGGTAAAGGCCGCCGGGTGCGGACTGGTGAAACGGACGCGTTCGAGCCCTTCAATCTCGCCGCAGGAGCGCAGCAGCTTGGCGAAGGCGCCGCGGTCGCCGAACTCGACCCCGTACGAGTTGACGTTCTGGCCCAGCAGCGTGACTTCGATGGCGCCGTCGTCCACCAGGGCCTGGATCTCGGCCAGTATGTCGCCGGGGCGGCGATCGCGTTCCTTCCCCCGCAGGGACGGCACGATGCAGAATGTGCACGTGTTGTTGCAGCCCACCGATATGGAAACCCACCCTGAATACACGGCGTCCCGCTTGGTGGGAAGCGTCGAGGGGAAAACATCAAGCGATTCGAGGATTTCCAGTTCGGCCTGCTTATTATGCCGGGCACGTTCGAGCAGCGTGGGCAGGGAGCCAATATTGTGGGTGCCGAACACCACGTCCACCCACGGCGCCCTGCGCAGGATTTCGTCCTGGTCCTTCTGCGCCAGGCATCCGCCGACGGCGATCTGCATCCCCGGCCGCTGTTCTTTCACGGGCGCCAGCATGCCCAGGTTCCCGTACAGCTTGTTGTCGGCGTTCTCCCGGACCGCACAGGTGTTGAACACCACGACGTCGGCCTGGTCGTCGTCGGCGGCGACGTACCCGGCCTCTTCGAGCAGGCCCGACATCCGCTCGGAATCGTGGACATTCATTTGGCACCCGTAGGTGCGGACCTGATAGGTGCGCGCATCCGGCACGGCGGCAGGCAATGGTTCGGCGGAGGTTGTTGCAGTCACCCTACAAGGGTAAGACCTGTCGGGGCGGCAGCCACAATCACGCCAGGGCGTCGATGGCCTCGGTGACCACCTGGAACGCCAGCGATGGTGAATACCCCTTCCGGCCGAGCATTGCGACCAGCCGCCGGGTGTGCTTGTCCCTGACGCTCCGGTCGGTGTAGTCGGCGTTGGTCTTCAGCTTCGCCTCCACCAGGCTCCGTGCGGCGGCCAGCTCGTCGTCGGCGCTCAGCTGGCCCAGCGCCTCGGCCGCGGTGTCGCCGGTAATCCCTTTGTCCGCCAGCTCACGCTCCAGGGCCCGCGCGGCCAGTCCCTTGGTCTGTGCCCGGCTGCGCACCCACATCCTGGCGAACTCGGCGTCGTCGACCAGCTGCACTTCTTCGAGGCGGTCGAGCACCGCGGCCGCGACGTCCGGGGCAACATCGCGCTCCGCCAGCTTCCGCTGAAGCTGCAACCGGCTCTTGGGGGCAGCCGTCAACTGGCGCAGCACGATCGATCGGGCCACCTCGTGCGGGTCCGGCTCGACAGCGTCGTGGCCACCGCTGCCGGCCGCGGGACCATCCGGACGCGATGAAGCCATGGGCGGTTAGAACGTGTCGTCGCTGCCGACAGCCTTGAGCTGCGGCTCCGTCTCCTCCGGATTCTCTGCCGGCTTGACTCCAATTCCCAGCTTTTCCTTGATCAACCGCTCCAGCTCATCGGCCAGTTCCGGGTTATCGCGCAGGAAGCGCCGGGAATTTTCCATCCCCTGGCCCAGCTGGTCACCGTCATAGGTGAACCAGGAACCCGACTTCTTAATCAGGCCGTGTTCGACACCCATGTCGATGATTCCACCCTCGCGGGAGATTCCCTGCCCGTAGATGATGTCGAACTCCGCGACCTTGAACGGCGGCGCCATCTTGTTCTTGACGATCTTCGCCTTGGTCCGGTTACCGACGGAGTCGGCACCTTCCTTCAGGGTCTGGATGCGGCGGACATCGATCCTCACCGATGCGTAGAACTTCAGCGCCTTGCCACCGGTGGTGGTTTCCGGGCTGCCGAAGAAGACGCCAATCTTCTCGCGGAGCTGATTAATGAAGATCGCGGTGGTTTGGGTCTGATTCAGCCGGGCGGCTATTTTGCGCAGTGCCTGGCTCATCAGCCGGGCTTGGAGACCGACGTGGCTGTCGCCCATTTCGCCTTCAATTTCCGCGCGGGGCACCAGTGCGGCGACAGAGTCAATCACGATGACATCCAGGGAGCCGGAGCTGACCAGCATGTCCATGATTTCCAGCGCCTGCTCACCGGTATCGGGCTGGGAAACCAGTAATGCGTCCGTGTCCACCCCCAGTTTCTGGGCGTAGTCCGGATCAAGTGCGTGCTCGGCGTCGATAAATGCCGCGATTCCGCCAGTCTGCTGGGCACCGGCCACCGCATGAAGGGCCACGGTGGTCTTACCTGATGACTCCGGACCGTAGACCTCAACCACGCGGCCGCGCGGCAGCCCGCCAACCCCAAGGGCGACGTCGAGGGAGATGGAACCAGTGGGGATCACCTCGACCGGGGCGCGCGTATCGTCGCCGAGGCGCATGATCGACCCCTTGCCATATTGCTTGTCGATCTGCGCCAGAGCGGCTTCCAGAGCCTTCTCGCGATCTGCTGGTGCCGGCATGATTCACCTCTAATGTCTTGTGTGGCCGTGGGCCGTTGATGTGTCCGACTACGACGTTAGACCCTGCCGCCGACAGAACAAGTTGTCATCCCTCAGATTGTGGATAACCTTGCCTGCAGGCCCGGAATCCTTTCCGTTTATCAGCTTAGTGGTGGCCGAACACGTATTCGAAGAAGATGCGGGGCGTGTCGGCTACGCGCTCCGTGGTTTGATGTCCCTGCCCCAGCGGCGCTCGGGTGGAATGTCCTGGACGTCGCACACGGCCGACCAGACTCTTTTCGGGCTTTCGCCGTCGCGGAGGGCAGCTGCCGCCGTCCGCCCGTCCAGGTCACCGAGCACCAGCTCGTCGGCCAGGACCCGGGAGTAGCCGGCTCCAAACTCGTCATCCATCAGGCGCCAGAATTCACTCAATCGCACGTACAAAAGTCTCTCACGGACCAGAGCCTGCGGCCAGATCGGCAGCACACCTCTAGAATAGTCGCATGAACGAGACCGACGAGTCGCCATCGACCGGTGCCCCGGGTGGCCCCGCTGAGCCTGCCGGGTCCGCCGGGTCCGCCGGGCCTGCCGGGTCCGCTCTGAGCGACCCTATCGAGCACCTGGAACAGCAACTGAGCATGCTGTGGCGCCGATCGAGATCCATTTCCCAGCGGGTGGCCCGCGATGTGCACCCTGAGATGGAACCGGCTGCCTACGGGTTGCTGGTGATCCTGCAGAAGGAGGGCGCCATGCGCCTGACCGACCTGGCAGCCAACATCGGTATCGGCAAACCCTCGGTCAGCCGCCAAATCAGCCTGCTGGAAGATATCGGGCTGGTGCGCAAACAGGCAGACCCCTTCGATGGCCGCGCCCAGACGCTCACCCTGACCGAGGAAGGGTCTGTTCAGCTGGCCAGAACCCAGCTGGCGCGCAAGCAAGCATTCCGCAACCGGCTGGCCGGATGGTCCGCCGACGACGTCGAGACATTGGCGGCGCTGCTGACCAGGCTCAATGAGGAGTACACCAACGAGGCCTGATGAGCACCTGATTAACACACGATAGGCTCCCCGCCGGATCCGGCAGGGAGCCTATCGTGTGTTGAGTTGCTAGTAGCTGCTTGGTGCCAGGCCCCGGTCCAGCTCCTCGGTGAGGTCGCTGGAAATATCCCGGGCGAATTCCCTGGAGAACTCCTGAGGGACGGTGTCCGGGATTGCCACGCCTTCGGCTTCGGCCAGACGCTCGCTGACTTCCCGCAACATTAATGACAGCGGCACATCCAGCGCGGAGCAGATCGATGACAGGAGCTCGGAGGAGGCTTCCTTCTGCCCACGCTCGACTTCGCTGAGATACCCCAGAGAAACACGCGCATTATGTGAAACTTCACGGAGGGTTCGGCCCTGGCGCTGCCGGACCTGGCGCAGCACATCACCGATCTCGTGGCGCAGAACCACCATCTTGTGCTCCTTCTGCTCTGGTTGGGCATCTTCTGCCAGACCCACATCACGCCAACGGACGACCCCGTTTACGGATACGGGTTGCTTTACCATCTGGATCGCCTTGCTCCCTTACTGTACGGACGCACTCTGTGAAAGATCTGCTTCCCGGTTGCGCCGTCTTTGTACATCTTATGCCTTCCGGCACGTTGAGTGCCGACACTAGTACTAACTGTTGCGATAACGAAATTGTTCCCGTAAAGGCTAATCTACCGCTGGCGGCCCTGCCGCGTCGATGGCCTGTTGAAGCTCCAGCAGCGCATGTGCGGTGGCCTGGCGGCGGATGGCGGCGCGGTCGCCTTCGAATGAGTACTGCGCGCACCAGGCGCCGTATTCATCGGCCAGCGCTATGAACACGGTGCCCACGGGTTGACCATCGTGCGGCTCCGGACCGGCCACTCCGGTGGTGGACAAGCCCAGCGAGGCGCCCGAAAGGCGGCGCACTCCCTGCGCCATCGCCCGGGCCACCTCGGCGTCAACGGACCCGGCACGAGACAGCAGTTCGGCGCTGACGCCCAGCACCGATTCCTTGAACGGGTTCTGGTACGCCACCACGGCTCCGACCAGCATGGTCGAGGCTCCGGGGACGCCGGCAAGTTCGGCGCAGACCATTCCCGCTGTCAGCGACTCGGCGGTGGCGACCGTCAGCGAGGCCGACGCCGCGTCAGCCACGATACGTTCCACATCCGGCGCGGCCACCTGGTGGCCGGGTTGGTGAATCATCGTCAGTCCTTCCTGTCCCCTGCCGCAGAACGCATCCGCACCGCCTGGACCACATAATCCACACCTGTCACCACAGTCACCGCCACCGCGGCCAGCATCGCCACGTAGGCCACGACGTCATACCAGCCGCCCACCACGATGGCCAGCGGCATCAGGTAGAGCAGCACGGCCGCCGTCTGCAGCACGGTCTTCAATTTGCCGCCGCGGGAGGCCGGAATCACCCCATAGCGGATCACCACGAACCGCAGCAGCGTGATCAGCAGTTCACGGCCGAGGATGACGATGGTGATCCACCATGCCATGCCGTCGATCACGCACAGCAGCACCAGCGCCGAGCCGATCAGGAGTTTGTCCGCGATGGGATCGGCGATCTTTCCGAAGTTCGTGATCAGGCCGCGCTTGCGGGCGATGTCGCCGTCGAGCTTATCGGTGTAGATGGCGACGGCGAACGCCAGCACTGCCATCCAGCGCGCCAGCGAGTAGTCACCGCCGTCGAGCAGCATCAGCCAGATAAACAGCGGCACCAGCAGCACACGGATCACCGTGAGCACGTTGGCGATGTTGAGGGTCGGGATATCCGCGGGCTGGCTGGAAGTCACATACCCAGACTAATGCCCCTCAGCGCCCGGTGAGACCCCAGGCGTCCTCCGATGACCCGTCATCGTCATCATCGCCGTAGTCAGTGGCGGTGTGCTGCAGCGAGGCTTCCACCTCATCCACCGGCCCGGCCGCCGGCCCGGCAGCGGGCATGGCCTGGGTGGCTGCGTCGTCGGAGGCCGGCTGCTGCGACTCGGGAGGATCGTCGCCGCGCATTGCGGCCATCGTGGCCGCCAGATCATCCGGCTTGACCAGCACATCGCGGGCCTTGGAGCCCTCGGAGGCGGCGACCACGCCCCTGGATTCGAGCAGGTCCATCAGGCGCCCGGCCTTGGCAAAACCGACCCGCAGCTTCCGCTGCAGCATCGACGTCGAGCCGAACTGGGTGGTGACCACCAGTTCGGTGGCCTGCAGCAGTTCCTCCAGATCGTCACCAATGTCATCGTCGATCTGCTTCTTCGGCGCGGCCTGGGTGACATCGTCGCGGTAGACCGCCTGCAGCTGGCCCTTCACGTGGTCGACGACCTGGTGGATCTCCGACTCGGTCACCCACGCCCCCTGCGCACGCATCGGCTTGGAGGCGCCCATCGGCAGGAACAGCGCGTCGCCTTGCCCGATGAGTTTCTCCGCGCCGGCCTGGTCCAGCACCACCCGGGAGTCCGTGACGGAGGAGGTGGCAAACGCCAGCCGGGACGGCACGTTGGCCTTGATCAGCCCCGTGACGACGTCGACAGAGGGCCGCTGGGTGGCCAGCACCAAATGGATTCCGGCCGCACGGGCCAGCTGGGTGATGCGCACAATGGAATCTTCCACGTCGCGAGGGGCGACCAGCATCAAGTCCGCCAGCTCGTCGACCATCACCAGCAGGTAGGGGTAGGGCTTGAGCACGCGCTTGCTGTCTGGCGGCGGAGTCACCTTGCCGTTGCGCACCGCCTTGTTGAAGTCGTCGATGTGCTTGAATCCGTAGGTGGACAGGTCGTCGTACCGGGTGTCCATTTCGCGGACCACCCACTGCAGCGCTTCGGCCGCCTTCTTCGGACTGGTGATGATCGGGGTGATCAGGTGCGGAACGCCCTCATAGGCGGTCAGTTCCACCCGCTTGGGATCCACCATCACCATCCGCACATCGTCCGGTGTGGCGCGCATCAGGATGGAGGTGATCATCGAGTTAACGAATGATGACTTACCGGCCCCGGTGGCACCTGCCACCAGCAGGTGGGGCATCTTGGCCAGGTTGGCGACGACGAACCCGCCTTCAACGTCCTTGCCCACGCCCATCACCATCGGGTGGTCCGTCTTGCGTGCCACCGTCGAGCGCAGCACATCGCCCAGGGACACGGTTTCCCGGTCGGTGTTCGGGATCTCGATGCCGATGGCGGACTTGCCCGGGATCGGCGAAAGGATCCGCACATCGGCGCTTGCCACCGCATAGGAAATGTTCTTGGTCAGCGCCGTGACACGTTCGACCTTGATCCCGGGGCCGAGTTCAATCTCGTAGCGCGTCACGGTGGGGCCACGGGAGAATCCACTGACGGCCGCATCCACGCCGAATTCCTTGAACACCTTGGTCAGCGCCTCGACCACGGCCTCGTTGGCTGCGGAACGTTCCTTCGGCGGCGTCCCCGGCGTCAGCGTATCTGCGGCCGGCAGCGTGTAGGCAACGTCTCCGGCCAGCTGCAGTTGTTCGGTGCGCTGCGGGATGGGGGCACTGGGGGCCTGCGGCGCCGCGGACCCCGACGGCACAGCCGGCACCGGCTGGGTGCCGGGGCCGCTGTCCTGCCCCTGCCCCGCCTGCCCGGGCACCACCGAGATTGCTTCGGTCGGCGCCTCGCCGCCGGACTTGCCCAGTCCCTGCTGGTCCTTGAGCTTCTGCGTGGCCAGCTCGGCCGCCGTGGGGCGTTTGACTCCCGGGGGCGGCCCCGAGCCATCCTGTTCCGGCTTGTCGAGCACCGCTGCCTGCTGGAAGGCTTCGTCGCCGTAGTACCCCTCGGGATCCTCCGCTTCCGCGTCCTTCTTCCGTCCGCGCAGCTTCCTGGGCTTCTTCGCCTTCGCCTGCTTGCCGGACTTGCCGTCGTCGTACAAATAGCTCTGGTCGTGCTCGCTACCGTCGTCAGCACCCGCCGGACCGTCGCTCAGGTCCTGACCCATCAGGTGCTCGTACAGCGCCCGCAGCCGGGAAGGTATGGCGCGGTATGGGGTCGCCGTGACGATCAACAGCCCGGTGAAGCAGAGCACGGCCAGCAGCAGCAGCACGCCCCATTTGGTGATGGCCGCGGCCAAGGGCGCAGCCATCAGGAAACCGACCATTCCGCCGGCCTCCCACAGCCGTTCAAAACCGTCTGATAGGGGAGGTTGGCCTCCGGCGATGTGCGCTATGCCGCTTCCGGTGAACAGCATCACCAGCATGCCGATACCGACCCGGTTGTTGCCCCGGGGATCCTGCGGGTGCCGGATCAACCGGACCGAGCAAATCAGCAGGATGAACGGCACCACCAGCGCCATCCAACCGAACGTTCCGGCGGCCACCGCATGCACGCCGCGGGCGAACCATCCAGTCAGGGCCCACCACTCGACGGCAGCGACGAGCACGGCGAGCAGCAACAGGAAGAAGCCGGCACCGTCACGCCTGAGCGCCGGGTCGACATCGCTGACGTCATGGCCCATCCGGCGGATGGCTCCGCCGGTCAGGCGCGACAGTCCCATCCAGCCACCTGCCACGGCCCGCACCGGCCACGGCGGGCGGTGCGGTTCGGCAGCGGGCTCGGTTTGCCTGGAGGACGCCTTGGACGGTTGCTTGGAATTGGACGTCGAACGGGCAGCGTTGCCTCGCGCAGCGCTGTTTGAACTCTTGCTGCGCGACTGCGTGCCTGTTTGACGGGCAGGGGAAGTACGAGTCGCCATGCTACCTACGGTACTCCGTCGGAGCGGGCGGCGGCTGGATTTACGCGCCTCAGGCCTCCAGCACGACCGGAATAATCATCGGACGCCGGCGGTACCGTTTGTTCACCCAGGTACCCACCACGCGCCGCACGGCCTGCTGGAGCTGGTGTGTCGTGTGGTCGTTGCTGCTCATCACCGCGTCTTCCAGGGCAGCGTTGATCTTCGGGATGACCTCATCAAAGACGGTGTCGTCTTCGGCGAAGCCGCGGGCATGGATCTCGGGGCCGGTGACGATCTTGCCGGTGGAGCGGTTCACCACCGTAATGATCGAGATGAATCCTTCGTCCCCCAGGATCCGGCGGTCTTTCAGGTCGGCGTCAGTGATTTCGCCCACAGTGGAGCCGTCGACGTAGACATATCCACAGTCGACTTCGCCGACGATCCGGGCTTTCCCGCCCACCAGGTCGACCACTGAGCCGTCGTCGGTCACCAGGATGTTCTGCTTCTCGATGCCGGTATCGGCCGCCAGCCGGGCATTGGCGATCAGGTGCCGGGTCTCGCCGTGGACCGGCATCACGTTGGCCGGCTGCAGGATGTTGTAGCAGTACAGCAGTTCGCCACCGGCGGCGTGGCCGGATACATGGACTGTGGCGCTGCCCTTATGGATGACCTCGGCCCCGAGCTTAAGCAGCCCGTTGATGACCCGGAAGACGGCGTTCTCGTTTCCCGGGATCAGCGATGAGGCGAGAATCACGGTGTCGCCGCTGCCGACGTCGACCCGGTGGTCCTTGTTGGCCATCCGCGACAGCGCGGCCATCGGCTCGCCCTGCGAACCGGTGCACATCAGCACAATCTTGTGGTCGGGGATGTTGCCGACGTTCTTGATGTCGACCAGGATGCCCTCGGGCACGCTCAGGTAGCCGAGCTTCGCGGCGATGTTCATGTTGCGCACCATGGAACGGCCCACCAGCGCCACCTGGCGCCCCTCCTTCTCGGCGGCATCCAGCACCTGCTGGACCCGGTGGACGTGGGATGAGAAGGAGGCGACGATGATCCGCTTATCCGCAGAACCGAAGATGCCCTCCAGCGTGGGCCCGATTTCACGTTCGGCCGTTGTGAATCCGGGCACGTCCGCGTTGGTTGAATCCACCATCAGCAGGTCGACGCCCTCTTCTCCCAGCCGGGCAAAGGAACGCAAATCGGTGATCCGGCCGTCCAGCGGCAACTGGTCCATCTTGAAGTCGCCGGTGTGCAGCACGTTGCCCGCTTCGGTGCGGAGGAAGACGGCCAGGGCATCCGGGATCGAATGGTTCACGGCCACGAATTCGCATTCGAACGGGCCGAGCCGCTCGATCTGCCCCTCCGTGACGGTCAAGGTGTAGGGCTTGATCCGGTGTTCGGTGAGCTTGGCTTCGATCAGCGCCAGCGTCAGTTGGGATCCGACCAGCGGAATATCCGCCCGCCGCTTGAGCAGGTACGGCACCGCGCCGATGTGGTCCTCGTGCCCGTGGGTCAGGACAATGGCGACGATATCGTCCAGCCGGTCTTCAATGTAGGTGAAATCCGGAAGGATCAGGTCCACGCCCGGCTGGTGCTCTTCGGGGAACAACACGCCGCAGTCGATGATCAGCAGTTTGCCGTTGAGTTCGAATACGGCCATGTTCCGGCCGACCTCCCCCAAGCCGCCCAGCGGCACTATCCGCATGGTTCCATCGGTCAGTTCAGGCGGGGTCACCAGGCGTGACATAGCCGTTTGAGTCATTGAAGCGATTCCATTCCAGCTTCCGCGAGATCTTCGCGTATCAGCTTGCTTTCGGTGGATGTGGGACCGACCAGCGGCAACCGGACGGTGGGACGGGGCAGGGTCCCGCGCCAATGCAGGATCTCTTTGGCCGCCACCGCGCCCGGTACACGGGTCATGGTCGCACGGATTACAGGTTCAAGTTCCAGGTGTATCGCCCGTGCGGTCTGCAGGTCGCCGACGGCGGCAGCGTCGACCATCTGCCGGAACCGGGCGGTTGCCACATGGGTTGTCACGCCGACGACGCCCTGGGCGCCCACCGACATCCATGGCAGGGTCAGCCCGTCGTCGCCCGAGTAGAACTGCAGGGACGAGTTGGCCATCACCCGGGTGCCGGCTGCGAAGTCCGCCTTGGCGTCCTTGACCGCGACGATCTGTGGATGATCGGCCAGCCGGAGCATGGTCTCCACGGTGATGGGCACGGCAGAGCGGCCGGGAATGTCGTACAACATCACCGGCAGCTCGGTGGCATTGGCGACGGCCTCGAAGTGCGCCTGGATACCCGACTGGGTCGGCTTCAGGTAGTAGGGGGTGACCACCAGCAAGCCATCGACGCCGGTTTCGACCGCCATCCGGGACAACAGCACGGAGTGGGCGGTGTCGTTACTGCCGGTTCCGGCGACGACCTTGGCCCGGCCGCCCACCGCCTCGACCACGGCACGGAACAGCGAAATCTTCTCTTCGTCGTCGAGCGTGGAGCTCTCGCCGGTGGTACCCGCGACCACCAGCCCGTCGCACCCGTCGTCGACGAGCTTCTCGGCCAATCGCCCGGTTTCCGCCAGATCAACCTTGCCGTCGGCCTTCATGGGGGTAACCATGGCCGTCAGCAGGGAACCAAACAGGGATTCACCGGGGACGATGGACGAGTCAACCATACGTAAAACGTTACCCGTCGTGGCGGCATTTGAGGATATCGGCTCACTGTAAGACACATCGCACCGCTCAACATTACTTCCCAACACGCACCTGGCCGCCAATCGGCCCGACCTCGCGTGAGAGCATCTAGCTATGCTTCCAGCTTCCGGTCCTGCCTCGCGCACGCGCCTGACCGGGATTGATGCCGCCCGTGGGGCGGCGCTGCTGGGGATGATCGCCTGCCACATCATGCCGCTGTATGAAGCAGGCGTTCCGACGTTTGTGGGCAGCGCCTTTTCGGGACGCTCGGCGGCGTTGTTTGCCGTGCTGGCCGGGCTGTCGCTGGCCCTGTACACCGGCCGGGGGCATCCCCACACCGGAGACGCCCTGCGGGCCGACCGGCGGGGGCTGGCCATGCGTGCCCTGGTGATCGCGTTCATCGGCTTCGTCATCGGAGGGATGGAATCGACCATCGCCATCATCCTGGTGCATTATGGCGTGCTGTTCCTGGTCGCTTTGCCCTTCGCCGGTATGCGACTGCGACCGTTGGCGCTCTGGGCGTCAGGATGGCTGCTGGCCTCCCCCGCCGTGGCCTATCTGGTCCGCCCGTTGCTGCGCCAATGGCTGGGTGAGGCTCAGTTAGGGCACAACCCGGTGTTGCTGGATTTGTTCACCCCGGCCGTTTTCTTCTCCGATATCTTTTTCACCGGCTATTACCCGGTGGCCCAATGGCTGGGGTATGTGCTGATCGGGCTGGCCATCGGCCGGCTGAACCTGGACTCCGTGCGGACCCAGTTGACGCTGCTGGCGGCAGGGGCGTCAACGGCGGTGGCCGCATCCGCGCTGGCTTCCTACCTGATGCACCAGCTCGGTGGCCTGAACGCGCTGCTGGCGACGGAACAGGGCAACGAGATCCCCTTGGAGGCGCTCATGCAGGTCAGCCTGTCACCGGTGGAGCAATCCGGATCCTGGTGGTGGCTGGCGGCCGCGGCACCGCACTCGGGAACCACCCTGGACCTGCTGCACACCAGCGCGGTGGCGGCCGCCGTCATCGGATTGTGCCTGTTCATCACACATTGGAACCGCACACTGCTGCTGCCATTGTCCGGCGCCGGTGCCATGACGCTGACGCTCTACACGGCTCACGTCGTGCTGCTGTCCGTGGCTCCCGTGGACGAATCGTCGCTGGAGCCGGCGGTGATCTACTGGCTCTACGCCGCAGGCGCGATGGCGATAGGTTCCGCCGTGTTCCTGATGAAGAAACGCGGGCCCCTGGAGGCGTTCACGTCGACGCTGGCGACGGCCGCCCGCGACGCCTGAGTCCAGGTGACCGCGGGAAATACCTCGCACACCCGATTTCCCTCCGCTATGGGACATTCAACCACCGGCGCCGGCGGTCAAATGTCCCATAGCGGAGCGGAATGGATTCCCAGGGACGGTCGGCGGAGAGGGATGGACTCTCATATACCGTCGAAGACAGGATCGTGCCTGTCCTAGACCGTGGCGGCGCTCCGGCGGTACATCGCAATCGCGTCGCGCATCGACTTGCGGGCCCTCCGCCGGTCGCCGGCGGCATCGTAGGCACACGACAGACGGAACCAGGACCTCCAGTCGTCCGGTTCAGATTCGGCAGCGGCGCGATATTTTTCGAACTCCGCGTCGGCTGCCTCGCGTACGATCCTCCCGCCGGCGGTGCGGGGCAGCGTGTCCGGAGGCAAACCACCCTCGGCCTCGAGGATCTTCGCGAGTTTCTCCATCCGCGCGCCGAACATCACCTCGCGCACCAGGGCCCACACACCGACCACGGGCAACAGGAACACCGCGGCTCCGAGGAGCTTGGCCACCGGCTCCGGAGCCATCAACAGGATCCAGCCGCGGTGGGCCGTGACGATCAGGTAGAAGACCAGCAGCAGAGCAACCAGCGCCACCCAGATTTTCGTTTTCATCGAAGCGGCCTACGCCTCCAGGTCCAAGTAGCCATCGAGCCCCACTGTCAGGCCCGGGTGTCCGGCCACAGACCGGATTCCGAGCAGAACACCGGGCATGAAAGATTCCCGGTCAAAGGAATCATGCCGGATGGTCAGCTGTTCACCGGCCGACCCGAGGAGGACCTCCTGATGGGCGACCAATCCGCGCAACCGCACGCTGTGCACGGGAACGCCGTCGACGGAGGCCCCGCGGGCGCCGTCCATCGCTGTGCGGGTGGCGTCCGGGCCAGGGCCTATCCCGGCTTCGTCGCGTGCCGCGGCGATCTGCTGCGCCGTCCGGACAGCTGTCCCTGAGGGGGCGTCCACCTTGTTGGGATGGTGCAGTTCAACCACCTCGACCGACTCGAAGTATTTCGCCGCCTTGGTTGCGAAGCTCGTCGCCAGCACGGATCCGAGGGCGAAGTTCGGCGCAATCAAGACGCCGGTATTTTCATGCCGGCCAAGCAGCTCCCGCAGCGAAGACAACCGGTCGGCGTCCCAGCCGCTGGTGCCGACCACCGCATGCATTCCGTGTTCGACGGCGAAACGAACGTTGCTCTCGGTGCTCTCGGGAACGGTGAGATCGACGACGACGTCGGTTCCAGTCTCCTCGAGGCTGTCCAGGCGGTCTCCGCGGCCAAGTTGCGCGCTGAGATCCAGGTCCTCGGCCGCCTCAATTGCCTTGACGGCGGCGGACCCCATCCGGCCGCCTGCTCCCATCACTGCTACGCGCACTCGATTAGTCATGTATCCAGCGTACCGGCGCGAAACGGGTGCGGATTTCCACCGTGGCGAGGACCACTAACGGCAGGGGGCGCCGAGGGGCACGGGTGCCGGATGTCTGGCGACTCAGTAAATGGTCCCCATGGCCGACCGCACTTCGTCCAAAGTCCGTTCTGCAATTTCGTTGGCCCGTTGATTGCCCCGTACCAGGGCCCGGCGGGCGAGCTCATTGTCCTGGGCGAGTTCACGGCGCCGGGTGCGATGTCCCTTCAGGAAGTCGTTGATGGCGTCGGTGGTGATCTGTTTCAGGCGTCCGCTGCCGGCGTCGCCAATGTCTTCGGCCAGTTGTTCCGGCTGTGCTCCGAGGCACAAGGCTGCGGTTGACAGCAGCGCCGAGACTCCCGGCCGCGTCTGCGGGTCAAACGTGATCCGCCGGTCCTGGTCGGTGCGGGCCCGGCGGACCACCTTGGCCGTCTCGTCCTCGCTCATCGCCAGCGTTATAGCGTTGCCATACGACTTGGACATCTTGCGGCCGTCGACGCCGGCCAGCTCCGGCGCCGAGGTGAGAAGGGCATCTGGTTCGGGAAAGACGTTGCCATACCGGTCGTTGAAGCGCCGCGCGATCACCCGTGTCATTTCAACGTGCGGCAGGTTGTCTTTCCCCACCGGGACAAGATTGCCTTTGCAGAACAGGATGTCCGCTGCCTGGTGCACCGGATAAGTCAGCAACAGTCCGCTCAGTGCACGATGTGACTCTGCCAGCTCAGTCTTCACCGTGGGATTCCGGTGCAATTCGGCCTCGGTGACGAGGCTCAGGAACGGCAGCAACAGCTGGTTCAGGGCGGGAATGGACGAATGGGTAAAGATCGTCGTCTGTTCCGGATCCAGCCCGGCGGCAAGGTAATCGAGGACAGCGCCGTAGACATTGTCCTGCACGTTAGCTGTCGTATCGCGGTCGGTGATGACTTGGTAATCGGCCAACACCAGGAACGTCTGAACGCCGGCCTGTTGAAGGCGGACACGTTCGAGAACTGTTCCAAAGTAGTGGCCCAGATGGAGGGGTCCGGTTGGCCGTTCACCGGTCAGCACCCGGAACGTCTCCGGATTACGTTCAACCGCCGCTGCCACCTCGGCGGAACGGTTGGTCGTTGCTGTGAATGATTTCGTGCATTGCTCCTGGAATATGGAGCTGCACGTCAGATCCCAAGCACTGTTCGCGGGCCGCCATGCAGCCCGTGAACATGTTTCAACTTCAACCGGCCGCTATCGCAGCCGCCACCATGCGGATCCGTTGAAGTTCATGGTGTATACCTTAGCGGATCCACGCCATCGGCATCGAAGCGGAGCGACGTAATTCAGAAGGCTGCTCTCCGGCCGCCCTCATGGACAGCGTTCACCGACGGGCACGTGTATGGACTGCGTGCGCCCGGATGTCGTAATATCCAGGGGCACGCAGCCGGACTCCTCCAACCAGAAGCCGCCCGGAAAGACCAGCCATTGGGCTCCGTCCGCCTCCGGAAGGCATCCAGAAACCTTCAATGTGTTTGCCAGGGTATAACCATCATCATTGCCCCAGCCGATCCGCATCCGCTCCTGCCACGACGACGGGACCGCAAGGGTGAACTCCGCGCCGCGGTGCACCGCCAGCCCCACCTTGATGAAGTGCATCCCCTGATACACGTGGCCGTCGTACCACTTGATCGGTTGATCCGGTTTTCCGGGCCCACCGCCGGCCAGTGCCATCACATCGGTGGCCAGCGGATCGTTGGAAACTTCATCCACGGATGCCACCTCGTCAATCGGAGCGTCGCAGGTGAGCGTCTGAACCTCGGCCCTGTTCGCCGGATCGATCTCCGGCTCCGTAACCGGAGGCGTTGATGATGTGCCCGGCTGTGCCGTTGAGGAGATGCCGGACGCAGCCGTTGACAAGCTGCCCGACGGAGCGGACGCGGACGACGTCGACCCCTCCGGTTCCGCGGCGGGCGGAGTGCAGGAGGTGGTCACTAACGCGGCAGCCGACAGTCCAGCGCCAACTGCCAGTCCAAGCGTCAGGCGATGCCGACCCATTCGATCGTCCCGTCGGTGAAGAACTGCTCTTTCCATATCGGCACCTCGGCCTTGACGCGTTCCACCAGCGTGGCGCAGGCATCGAAGGCCTCCTTGCGGTGTGCCGATGCCACCGCGCAGACCAGCGCCGGATCACCGATGCGCAGGTCTCCGACCCGGTGCCCCACCCACAGCCGGATGCCCGGATGGGAGGCCGCGACCTCGTCGGCGAGCGCCGCGATAACGGCGCCGGCGGTCGGGTGGGAACTGTAGCTGAGCCGGTCCACTTGCCGCCCGCCGTCGTGGTCCCGGATGACGCCGCTGAAGCTGACCACGGCACCGCATTCGTCCGATTCGACGGCGGCGATCGCCGCGTCCAGGTTCAGCGGCTCGTCGCTGACTGCCGCGGCGAGGACGGCTCCAGCGGCCGCCTCTTCTCGTTCAGATGTGTGCATCACGGCCCTCCAATTGCGCACAAACATGGTCCAGCAACGGCGCCAGGACGTCCAGCCCGTCGCCGACTCCCGATGGCGAACCGGGAAGATTGATGACGAAACTGGTACCGGATGTCCCCGCGTACCCCCGGCTGAGGCTGGCCATCGGCGTCTTGGCGCGTCCGGCCTCCCGCATCGCTTCCATGATGCCGGGCAGGTGCCGTTCCAGGAATTCCGCTGTGATCTCCGGCGTCAGGTCGTCGGGGCTCAAACCGGTCCCGCCGCTGGTGATGACGGCCGCGTGCCCTTCGGCCAGCCTTTCGGCCAGCGCCTGCCGGAACGGGTCACCGTCGGCGACGACGTCGGTGCCGGCGGCCTGGTAGCCGCGTTCGGCCAGCCAGGCCGTAATCAGCGGCGCGCATTCATCCTGGTAGGTGCCCGCAGCGGCGCGGGTGGACGCGATGATGACGGCGGCGCTCCTCATGCCGTCCAGTCTCCGCTTTTGCCGCCGCTCTTGGCCAGCACCCGGATGCCGGAAATCTGAGCATGCTTGTCCACGGCCTTGACCATGTCGTAGAGCGTCAGCGCCGCCACCGACGCCGACGTCAGCGCTTCCATCTCCACACCGGTCACCGCCGTCGTACTGACCTTGGCCTCAATACGGACGGCGTCGGCGGCCGGCTCAAAGTCCACGGTGACCTTGCTCAGCGGCAAGGGGTGGCACAGCGGGATCAACGACGACGTCTGCTTGGCGCCCATGATGCCGGCCACCCTGGCAACGGCCAGGGCGTCGCCCTTGGGCAGGTCGCCGGCGGCGATCATGTCGACGACGTCGGCGCGGGTGCGCAGCCAGGCTTCGGCAGTGGCCTTCCGCGCGGTCTGCGACTTGTCCGACACGTCGACCATGTGGGCGGTGCCGTCCTCGCGCAGGTGGGTCAGCGATCCCGGGCCGCCGGCCTGGGCATCGTCTTCGGCACGGCGGTTCATTGGTTGCTGCCTTTCGTCGTTGCGTCGGCCGGCGCATCAAGCAACCGGACCTGTACATCGTCTCCCGCATCCAGCTCGGAGGTGCCTTCCGGGATCTGGACCAACGCATTGGCTTCGGCGAGCGCGTGCACCAAGTGGGAGCCGGCGCCGCCGATGAGCTGCACGGTCCCGTCGTCGAAATAGCGGCCGCGTCGGACCTGGAGCTTGTGCTCCGGCGAAGACACCGGTTCGGCCAGCCGCGCGGCAACTTCGGGGCGGGGCCGCGGGTATCCGATGATGTCGCTCAGGGCCGGGCGGAGGAACGTTTCGAAGGAGACCAGGCAACTGACCGGGTTGCCGGGAAAGCCGAGGAAAGGCACCGAGTCGATGCTGCCGATGGCCTGGGGGCCACCCGGCTGCATCGCCACGGCTCCGAATTCGACCGGGTGGTCGGCCAGCCCCTGGCGGACCACTTCATACGCGCCCTTGCTGATGCCGCCGGCGGTCACGACCAGGTCGACCGGTTCTTCGGCGAGGTCCTCCGCCAGCCGGCCCTGGAAGCGTTCGACGTCGTCGGTCACCAGCCGGCTGTGCCGCACCACGGCCCCGGCGTCCTCCAGGCAGGCGCGCAGCATCGTGGTGTTGGCGTCGTATATCCCTCCGGGCGGCAGCTCTGCTCCCGGCGCCACGACTTCGTCTCCGGTGGACAGCAGCAAGACCACCGGACGTGGCCGGACGGGCACTGTCCCCATGCCGAGGGCGGCCAGCAGTCCCAGTTGCGGCGCCAGCAGCAGCGTGCCGGCCGGAAGCGCCGGATCCCCGGCGCCGATGTCGCTGCCGGCGACGCGTACATATTGCCCGGCCGGAACGCCGGCGGGGAGCTCGACAGTCCGTGTGCCGCCGTCGTCGGCGAAAAACCTGTCGGGAGTTGCCTGTTCAATGGGGACGACGGCGTCGGCGCCGGCGGGCAGCATGGCACCGGTCATGATCGGCGCGGCCGACCCCGGCCGCAGGTCCGCGGGCGCGGTGCCGGCGGGGATCGGGGACGCCACCTGCAGCCGAACCGCCACGCCGGTACGCGCTGAGTCCAGGTCCGCCGTCCGCAGTGCGTAGCCGTCCATTTGCGAATTATCGAACGGCGGCAGCGAGACCGGCGCGGTCACGTCTCTGGCCAGCACCCGGCCGCGTGCCTCGGCCAGGGGCACCTGTTCGGGTGTGGCATCATGCAGCCGGCGCAAAAGGTGGGCCACCTTGCGGCAGTGTTCGGCGACGGTGCTCATTTACGGCTTTCGGAAGGGACGGTGAGTGTACGGCTCCAGATTACGTCCTTTGGGCCGGCGCATCAGCCAATCTGCACCGTGATGCTGTGGTACCCGGTCGCCCCGCTGGGGATCGGAGGGGCGAATTCGCCGATCTGCACGTCCCCGTTGCGGTCGATGGCCCGCACGGTCAGCTCCCGCTCGCCGGGTTCGAGGTCGACGTCGGCCACCCACTGCCGCCAGGTGTCCGTCGAGATCGCGGCCGCCAGTTCGGCCGGCTGCCACTCGCCGTCGTCGACCTTCACCTCAACAGCACGGATCCCGACGTGCTGCGACCAGGCCATGCCGCCCAGCCGCAGCCTGCCGGGCGGGCGGTTCGCCCCGTTGCGCGGGGTGTCGATCCGCGACGAGGTCTTGATCGGGCCGCGGGCCGCCCATCCACGGGTGGTCCAATAGGCGACGTCGTCGGCGAACCGGGTGACTTTCAGTTCAGTCACCCATTTGGTGGCCGAGACGTACCCATAAAGCCCGGGCACCACCATCCGGACCGGGAACCCATGTTCAAACGGCAGCGGCGCGTCGTTCATCCCGATGGCCAGCATGGCGTCCCGATTGTCGGTGAGCACCTCCAGCGGGGTGCCTGCCGTCCACCCATCGGCGCTGGTGGACAGCACCATATCGGCGTCGGCCGCCGGTGAAGCCTGTGCCAGCAGGTCCCGGATCGGCCATCCCAGCCACTTGGCGTTACCGATGAGCTCCCCGCCAATGGGGTTGGAGACGCAGGCCAGGGTGATGTAGCGCTCGATCAGCGGCCTGGCTCTCAGTTGGCCGAAGTCGATTTCCACTTCCTGCTCCACCATCCCGGTGACCTTCAGCCGCCAGGTCGTCGGGTCGATGCGGGGAACGGTGAATGCGGTGTCGATCCGGTAGAACGTATCCGTGTCCGTCACCAGGGCCGAAATACCGTCCAGCTTCAAGGTCGCGGCGTCCGGTATCGGCTTGCTGCCCGAGGCGGGCCGGGGCAGCTGCACCGCAGAACGCAACGCCGTGGCCGCACTCTGCGCCTGCCGCAGCGACCCGCTGACCAGGCCTCCGACGACGCCGGCGGCCGCTGACACTGCGGTCGCGCCGAGGAACTTCCGGCGCTGCATGCCTGCGCCGGCGCTCAGCGGTTGCCGGGCTGCCGGTGCTTGCGGCGCTGCCGGGGCGTGCGGGGCTTCATGTGCTGCCGGGGCCACCGAGGACTTCTGTGCTTCCTGTGCTTCCTGGGCTGCCTGGGCTTCCTGCACGGACAGGCGGAGCTGATTCACCAGCCCGGCCAAAAGCAGCGCACCGGCCGCGCCGGCCAGCAGCGGCGCGATGGCTGCGGCCGCCCCTGCCGCGGGACGGGACACCGCGGCGGCCGCCCCGAGCGCGCTGAATACCACGATGAGCGCGACGCCGGTGTAGCGGCGCCGGTACTCCCCCGCTCCTGCCACCACGGCCAGCACGCCGATCACCAGCACCATTGCCACCACCAGCGCAAGTTTGTCGGCGGTGCCGAAGGTGTCAATGGCCCACTCCTTGAGCGGCTGTGGCATCACGTCAATGGTGATAGTGCCCACCGCGGAGATCGGCGAAGCCTCCGGGCTGAAAAGAGCGGCAAGCAACTGACCGGCCACGGCAGTGACAGCGACCGCGACGACGCCGGCGACGGCCGCCCAGCCCTGCGTCCTGGTCATTGGGTTTTCCCCGCATTCCTCATCGACGCGCATGCCTTCTGCGAGGCATACATCCAGCATAGTTTCATTCGTTGCCGACGGTACGCGCGGATTGGTTCAAACCGGAGGTTTGCCATGAGCCAACGCGAGCGGTCGTGGCCTCTGTCAGTGGTGGGATAGCCTGAATGTGACGAGCTTACGCCCGATGCCGATGGAGGTTGGGAACGCCCGATGATGGTCAGGTACTTCGGGGCCGCGCGTGCCGCGGCCGGAATGGATCAGGAAAAGCTTGACGTGCAGCCGGGCACCAGCCTGAACGATGTAGTGGACACATTGAAATCCCTGCATCCGGACGCGGGGAACGGCCAACCGGCCATGGCTTCTGTCGTGGCGCGCAGCAGCTTCCTGCGCAATGAGGTGGCGCTCAGGGATCGCACGGCGCCGCTGGCCGACGACGACGTGATCGACATCCTGCCCCCGTTCGCCGGAGGGTAGGGAGCGGTGCAGTACTGGACTTCAGTGCTGCAGTTCGCTGACACTGTGCAGGTAGACCGGCAGCAGTGCCTGCCAGCGCGTTTCCCAGCGGTCCTTGATGTCCGTGCGCCCGGCCAGATGTCCTTCCAACGCCTCCAGGTATGCCTGCCACCCGGCAGCGTAGGCTGCGGCGGTGTCATCGCGCATCCGCAGGTGTTCCAGGACCAGCGTGGTGCCGGGTCCGGAGCCTGGCGATCCGGCATCTGACAATTCGGCAATAACCGTCGAATCAGGGTGGCTCTCCATTTCCCAGCCGAGGACCAGCCGCTGGGCCGTCACGCATTCTTCGATGGTGCCGTTGATCCGCTGCTCGGGATTGTCCTCGTTGAAGACCACATGGCAGCGTCCACCTTCGGTCAGCTCGCCTTCGACGGTGGCGAACCAGCTGGCCAGATGACTGGCGGTGGTGATGGCCTGCCACAGGTTCTCGGCGGCGACGTCGTAGTTCATCGTGAGGCGGACATCGACCGCATCCCCGTCCCGGGTCAGTTCGCCGAAGGCATCAGGGGCTTGGCTCATTCTTGGCTCCTTCCTGCCGGCGGCCGGACCACCGGGACTCCGCGTCCGGTTACGGACGGCGCTTAGTTGGTGAACTCGCCGGCGTCCGGAAACGGGCCGACGACTGTGGTGGTCCGTGGCGCGGCCGCCAGTTCTGCCGCCAGTTCACGGATCTGTGCGGGGGTGACCGCATCGATCCGGGCAAGGGTTTCATCGATGTCGACGAATTCGCCGGTGACCAGTTCGGCTCGTCCCAGTCTCGACATCCTGGATCCGGAATCCTCCAGGGCCAGCACGATGCCGCCGGACAACTGCCCGACGGCTTTCTTCAGTTCGGTGGGCGAAACTTCTTCCGCGGCGAGCTTCTCCAGCTCCGCGTTCAGCAGGTCGATGACCTGCCTGGCCTTGGCCGGCGCGCACCCGGCATACATGGCGAAGTAGCCGGCGTCGGCGTATCCGACGGAGAACGAATAGGTGGCGTACGCCAGGCCCCGCTTTTCGCGGATCTCCTGGAACAGCCGGGAGGACATTCCGCCGCCGAGGATGGCGTTCAGCACGCTCATCACGAATTTTCGGTCATCGGTGGCAACCAGCGAGGGGCACCCGACGATGATGTTGGCCTGCTCCACAGCCCGTTCGACCACTTCGACGGTGGTCTGAGGCTCGCGTGCGGCCTCGATGGCGGTGCGCCGCGAAACCGGAGCGGCCCCTTCGGCCAGTTCCCATCCGGAACGGCGCAGCGCTTCCATCACCCGGGCACAGACCTCGTCGTGGTCCAGCCCGCCGGCAGCGGTGACCACCAGTTCGTCCGGGCGGTAGTAACGCTTGTAGTGGCGCATCACCGCGTCGCGGGTGATGGAGGCGATGGCTTCCTCGGTTCCGCCGATGGGTCGGCCCAGCGGATGGTCGCCGAACACGGCTTTCACAAACGACTCATGGGCCACATCGGCCGGGTCATCGCGGTCCATCGCGATTTCCTCTTCGATGACGCCGCGCTCGGCCTCCAGCTCCTGAGGATCCAGCACCGCAGAGGTCACCATATCGGCGATGGTGTCGATGGCCATGGGCAGGTCGCTGTCCAGCACCCGGGCGTAGTAGCAGGTGTTTTCTTTTGCGGTGGCGGCATTCGACTCGCCGCCCACCTCGTCAAAGGCCGAGGCGATGTCCAAGGCGCTGCGGCTTGAGGTGCCCTTGAACAGCAGGTGCTCCAGGAAGTGGGTGGAGCCGTGTTCGCCGTCGAGCTCGTCGCGGGACCCGACGCCCAGCCAGAATCCGATAGTCGCCGAGCGCTGCCCGGGCATGGATTCGGTCAGCACCCGCACGCCGCCGGGCAGCACGGACCGGCGGACCTGGGCGCCGTCTGCGGAGCCAATGACGATGTCGAGCTCGGAGCCCGCAATGGGCGGGGCGGTGGAAGAGTCCACCGCCCCGCCCGCGGGAGCCTGGCTGCCTGCAGCGGCCAATGGCAACGGAACAACCGGCATTTAGCTGACAGGACCCTCTGCAGGTTCCTCGCTGTGCACCCGGTCCTCGTCGGTGGCGGATTCTTCGGCCACCACCGGCGAGAGCGACAGCTTGCCCCGGTCGTCGATCTTGGTGATCTCCACCTGGATCTTCTGGCCGACGGAGACGACGTCGTCAACGCTGTCCACCCGCTTGCCGCCGGCGAGCTTGCGCAGCTCGGAGATGTGCAGCAGACCGTCCTTGCCCGGAGTCAGGGAGACGAATGCGCCGAAGGTGGTCGTCTTGACGACGGTGCCCAGGTAGCGTTCGCCGGCCTCGGGGACGGTCGGGTTGGCGATGGCGTTGATCGAGGAGCGCGCGGCCTCGGCCGACGGCCCATCGGTGGCGCCGATGTACACGGTGCCGTCATCCTCGATGGAGATGTCGGCTCCGGTGTCCTCCTGGATCTGGTTGATCATCTTGCCCTTCGGGCCGATGACCTCGCCGATCTTGTCCACGGGCACGTTGACGCTGATCACCCGCGGGGCGAACTCGGACAGTTCGTCCGGTGCCTCGATGGCGGCGTTGATCACGCCGAGGATGTGCAGCCGTGCCTCACGTGCCTGCGTCAGGGCCGCACCGAGCACGGAGGCTGGAATGCCGTCGAGCTTGGTGTCGAGCTGGATGGCCGTGACGAACTCTTCGGTTCCGGCGACCTTGAAGTCCATGTCGCCGAAGGCATCTTCGGCGCCGAGGATGTCAGTCAGCGCGGCGTACCGGGTCTGGCCATCGACTTCGTCGGACACCAGGCCCATGGCGATGCCTGCCACCGGGGCGCGCAGCGGCACACCGGCGTTGAGCAACGACAGCGTCGACGCGCAGACCGAGCCCATCGACGTCGAGCCGTTGGAGCCCAGCGCCTCGGACACCTGCCGGATCGCATAGGGGAATTCCTCGCGGCTGGGCAGCACCGGCACCAGGGCGCGTTCGGCAAGTGCGCCATGGCCAATTTCGCGGCGCTTGGGCGAGCCCACGCGGCCGGTCTCTCCGGTGGAGTACGGCGGGAAGTTGTAGTGGTGCATGTACCGCTTGGACTTCTCCGGCGACAGCGAATCGATCTGCTGTTCGAGCTTGAGCATGTTCAAGGTGGTCACGCCCATGATCTGGGTTTCCCCACGCTCGAAGATGGCCGATCCGTGCACGCGCGGCAGCACTTCGACCTCGCTGGTCAGCTGGCGGATGTCGGCCAGGCCACGTCCGTCAATGCGGACCTGCTCGGTCAGGATGCGCTGCCTCACGACCTGCTTGGTCAGTGACCGGAATGCGGCCGACAGTTCCCGTTCGCGGCCCTCGAATTCAGCGGCCAGGTTCTCCAGCACTTCGTTCTTGAGCGCGTCGGAGGCGTCGTCGCGCTCCTGCTTGTCTGCAATCGAAAAGACCTGGGCCAGCTTCGCCGACGCCGCGGACTCAACGGCTGCGTAGGCGTCATCCTCGTAGTCGAGGAAGCGCGGGTATTCGGCGACCGGCTTGGCGGCCTGGGCGGCCAGATCGGCCTGGGCATCGACCAGGGTCTTGATGAACGGCTTGGCCGCTTCCAGGCCTTCGGCAACAATGGCCTCGGTCGGGGCGGTGGCGCCTTCGTCCTTGATCAGGTTCCAGGAATTATCCGTCGCCTCGGCCTCGACCATCATGATCGCGATGTCTTCGGATCCGTCGGCGTTGGTGACGGCGCGACCGGCGACAACCATGTCGAAGACGGCGCGTTCCAGCTCAGAATGCTTCGGGAAGGCAACCCACTGGCCATCCACCAGTGCCACCCGGACACCGCCAATGGGGCCGGAGAAGGGCAGACCGGAAATCTGCGTGGACATCGAAGCGGCGTTGATGGCCACCACGTCGTAGAGCTCGTCCGGGTTGATCGTCAGCACGGTGATGACGACCTGGACCTCGTTGCGCAACCCGCTGACAAACGAGGGACGCAGCGGGCGGTCGATCAAACGGCATGCCAGCACGGCGTCCGTGGAAGGACGGCCCTCACGCCGGAAGAAAGAGCCGGGAATCCGACCGGCGGCGTACATGCGCTCTTCGACGTCGACCGTCAGCGGGAAGAAGTCGAGCCCTTCGCGGGGCTGCTTGCCGGCTGCGGTGGCCGACAGCAGGGATGTTTCTTCATCGACGTAGACCATTGCCGCACCGGCGGCCTGCTTGGCGACACGGCCGGTTTCGAACCGGATAGTCCGCTTGCCGAAACGCCCGTTGTCGATAATTGCTTCGGAGTATTTAACCTCGGGACCCTCCAAGAGAGTCACCTCCATTCATGCTGATGGAGGCGGAAAGCACAACACTTGATGCTTCACCCGGTCTTCGATCGAGGCCCACGGGCCGCTCGGCGCAATGCCTGCGCCGACGTCCCGGAGGCCACTACCGAGGACCGCGAATGCACGGTGCCTGTTACCGCTCCATATGTGTGTAGTTGTAATGCTCGAAGGCGGCCCTCCGAAAACCTGACCGGCCCGTCGGCTCGCCCATGGGGGCGATGGAACCGTCAGTTCATACCGGCGGTCGAAGCGCCGCCCTCACGCTGGCTACCGGCGGATGCCAAGGCGCTCGATGAGCGCGCGGTAGCCTTCGATGTCAGTCTTCTTCAGGTAGGTCAGAAGGCGCTTGCGGCGGCCGACCAAGCCCATCAGTCCGCGACGAGTGTGATGGTCGTGCGTGTGCTCCTTGAGGTGTTCGGTCAAACCGCTGATGCGCTTGGTGAGCATCGCGATCTGTACCTCTGAGGAGCCGGTATCCGACTCGCTGGTGGCGAACTGCCTGATGATTTCCTGCTTTTCAGCGGCGTCAAGGGCCACAGAAACTCCTAGAGTTGTGCCGTGTCAATATGCATAACAAAATCCAGCCGCCACGGACTGCCGCCGGATCCTTGCCTAGTTTACGTGCAGGCAGACTCATATGTCGAAATACGCCCGTCGTCTGTCAGCGGCTGCCCATCGGGCGCTGCTTGATCAGGCGCCCGATGCAGCACTGCCCGGGCGTCCGATGCAGCGCTGCTAAATCCCCAGCACGTCGCGGGCCTGCACGACGTCCAGCCGCATCTGCTCGACCAGTGCCTCGGGGCCCTGGTAGGCAACCATGCCCCGCAGCCGCTCACGGAATTCGACAACCACCTGCTCGTCGTAGAGATCGAAATCCTCCGGTTCCTCGTCCGGGCGGTCGATCACATGTGCTTCCACCTGCCGCGGCACGTGCTCGAAGGTCGGATTGGAACCGACCGATATGGCAGCCGGCCACCGTCGTCCGGATGCATCGGTCATCCAGCCGGCATATACGCCGTCGGCGGGGATGAAACCCGTGGCCGCCGGCGCCAGGTTGGCCGTGGGAAAGCCCAGGGCGCGTCCCCGGGCTGCGCCGCGGACCACCTCGCCGCGGACCCGGTGGGGACGGCCCAGAATGCGTGCGGCAGTCTTGACGTCGCCTTCGCGCAGCAGTTCACGCAGCCAAGTGGACGAACAGCGCCGATTGGCCGATCCGCTCTGCGGGGATATGGCCCCCACCTCTGCCCCGGTGGCTCCCGAACCGAACTCATCGATGACGACGACGTCGAAACCGTACTGGGTGCCCAACTGCTGCATGGTGGCCAGGTCGCCGCTGTTGTCCTTGCCGAAACGCACGTCGTGGCCGATGAAGACCTGGGAAGCCGCGAGGGTGTCGACAAATACCGAACGGACAAATTCCTCGGGAGTCTGGGCCGCCAATTCCAGCGTGTAGTTCATTACCAGCACACCATCGAGCCCGGTGGCCTGAAGCGTTTCCAACCGGTCTTCGAGCCCCATGATCAGCTCCGGGGCGGTCTCCGGCCGGTGCACTTGGGCCGGATGCGGTTCAAAGGTCACGGCGACGGCGGCGGCATCGGCGCCCCGGGCAGCAGCTATCAGCTGAGCCAGGACCTGCTGGTGCCCCTGGTGGACGCCGTCGAAATTGCCAATCGTTACCACCGATGGACCGAAGCCATCCGGAACCTCGGCCGGATCTTTCCAGTAGTGCACGTATCTCCTTGCAAGCTTCTGCCGCGGCCCGTCGTTGGGAGGGGCCTTTTACATTATGGCTGATCCAGGCGGGGCAGATGCGCACCGTCCCACGGTGCGCGCCGGTGCCGCGGGTCAGTCGAAGCGAGCGAGAGCAGCCACACGTCGGTGGGAACCCCGCGCTGGACGAAGTACCCGCGGATAGTGCCTTCGTGCCGGAAACCCAGCTTCCATGCCAGTTTACGGCTGGCCCAATTGGATACTGCGGCCTGCCAGTACAGGTACTGCAGGTTCAGCTGTTCGAACGCATAGTCGATGAGCAGCCTCCCCGCCCGTTCGGCGGCTCCGCTCCCCCGCGCGCCGGCTCCAATGTTGATCCCGACCTCGGCGGTGCCCGCCTGGAACCGGTGCAGGCCGATCGTGCCCAGCAGTTGGTCCGAGGCGGCATCGGCCACCGCGAAATTCTGTTCAGAACCGTTGGCCCAGCATGCCGGGACGTGGCCGAAGATATAGTTCCGCGCGTCCTCTTCGGTGTAGTTCTCTGGAATCGTTGTCCACCGCACCGCTGCCGGGTCCTGGCAATTAGCGGTCAGGGGCATCACGTCCGCCCCTGCCAGCTGGCGCAGCCGGATTGTGCCGTCACAAAGCACCGGGACGACGGCGGGTATCCCGGCCGCCAAGTCCCCACCGTCGGCCGGCGCGCCGGCCGCGGCAGTGACGATCCTGTAATCGGCGGCCGTCAGTGTCAGGATCCAGCAGTCGGCCCGCGGCCCGTCCGCCGACGCCAGGGCACGGACGGTGCCCTCGAGCACGAAACCGGCACGGTGGGCGAGGTTCCGGCTGGCCCAGTTGCCCACCTTGGCGTACCAATGCACCACCGACAGGCGGAGATGGTCAAAGGCGTATTCCAGCACCAGCTCAACTGCCCGGTGCCCGTGGCCCTGGCCGCGGGCGGCGGCGGACATCCGGATGCCCATCTCGGCACCGCTGGTGTCCACCTTGTGCAACGCCACCGTGCCTAGCAGCCGGTCGCAGGCGCGATCCACCACGGCCCAGCGCAGGGTATGGCCCGTGCGCCATCCCTCGGCCACTTCCGAGGCGATGAACAGCGCAGCGTCGGCAGCGGAATAATCCGGGCGGCCGTTGGGACGGCTGACCGGCGCTGAGGCATCCGCGTCGGCTGCCAGCGCCGCGAATGCCTCGGCGTCGTCGACACGAAGCCGGCGCAGGGTGATGACGCCGTCGTCCTTCATGGTCCCCTTCTTAATGTTTCCGCTCCGCACGGTTGTGGTACAGCCACCATAGACCGACCAGCGGCAGTACCAGCGGCACATACCCGTACCCTTGCCCGAAGCCTGACCACACGGTCGCATCCGGCAGCGGCACGGAGCGGAACACGCTGTAGGCGCCGACGGCGAGCACCCCGGCCAGTTCCACGCCGACGGCCGCCACCGAGGTCCAGAACCACCGTGTCCCTGCCCTGGCCAGCGACACGGCGGCAAGAATATAGACGACGGCGGCAAACGCCGACAGGCTGTAGGCCACCGGCGCATGGGAGAACCCGACCGCTATCTGGAACCCCGCCCGCGCGGTGGCGGCGATGGCGAACACCGCGTAGACGGCGACGATCAGCCGGCCCGGGCCACTCGAGCGTGCCGACTTGCCCGGCGTCGGGGGTTTGGTGCGCTGCGGCGCCATAGCGTCCTTCCTAGCCCGGCCAGCCGAGGGCATTCATCAGGTCCGGCCCGTACCAGAGCTGGTTCATCCGTGCCGTCATCACCAGGGCGACCAGCCCGACGGCGGCCAGCACGAAGTTGCTCCATCGGCTGCGTTCCAGCAGCGACCAGTAGACCGCGGCGAACGGGATCACCAGAGCGGTGAGCAGGTAGCCCCAGAACTCCCACGCCGGCCCGGCGGGCCCGCCACCGGCCACGGCACTGACGATTGAACCGCCCAGGTACACCAGCAGCGTCAGCTCCACGGCAGCCACGGACAAAATGGTGATGTCGTTGGGCCCGTATCCCTTGGCGCCTGCGGCAACGCAGACAAGGGTCGAGGCCACGCCGACCGCAAGCACCGCCCAGAAGTAGCCGTCCATTACCCGCGCTGCTCTGACGCCGGCGCGAAGACCAGAACCGGCTTCGCGGCATCGTCCTTGTTCTGCAGCAGGGCCATCAAGGTGCCATCGGGGGCGAAGGCCGCCGACACGCCATCGCCGGATCCGGGAGCTATCCGGCGGCCGAAAGACAGATCGGCCGCCTCGTCAGCGCTCAGCTCGCGGCCGTCGAACATGGCACCGGCGGCCTCCGAGAGGTCCAATACCTGCAGTTCTTCGGCCAGCTGCTCCAAGGTGGCCGCTTGATCGAGAGTGTATGGTCCCACCCGGGTGCGGCGCAGTGCCGTCAGGTGCCCACCGGTGTGCAGCGACTCTCCGGCATCCCGAGCCAGCGCGCGGATGTAGGTTCCCGACGAGCATTCGACCGTGGCATCCACGTCGATCAGTTGACCAGCACCGCCGGCACCGCCGTCTCTGCTGCTGCCGGCATCCACCCGGCGGATGTCGTGCACCTCGAACCTGCTGACCGTCACCGGCCGCGGTGCCAGCTTCACCTCTTCGCCGGAGCGCACCTGCGCGTAGGAACGCTTGCCGTCGACCTTGATCGCGCTGACGCTGCTGGGGACCTGCTGCAGATCGCCGGTGAGATCCCCGATGGCGGCGCGTACAGCCGCCTCGTCAACGCCTGAGGTGTCCGCTCCGCCGGTGACTTCGCCTTCGGCGTCGTCGGTGATGGTGCTCTGTCCCAGCCGGATGGTGGCCCGGTAGGTTTTATCCACGCCGACGATGTAGGTCAGCAGCCGGGTGGCCTTGTTGATCCCGATAACCAGCACTCC
>NZ_AUMN01000021.1 GCF_000430705.1 Arthrobacter castelli DSM 16402 | reverse complement strand
GCAACGTTGCCTCCGGTCAACGCCTGGGTCGCCGCCCGGTTCACCCTGCCGGGCATCATCGCCCACCAATCGGCCAACCGCGACGGCGAACGCCTCCCCATCCCCGACTTCGGCGACGCCCCTGTACAGCAGCAATAGGGCCCGACGGCGGCAAACAGCCATCGGTAGACTATGGGGGCGGGCGCCGGCGTGCGTCCGTCCCCGGTGACGTGAGTGAGTATGTATAGATGACGGTGAATACAGGGCAACCGGCGCGGGTGACGCGCAAGGACGTTGCCAGATACGCAGGCGTGAGCACCGCCGTCGTCAGCTACGTCATCAATGCCGGGCCCAAGAAGGTTGCGCCCGGCACGGAAGCCAAAGTCCTCGACGCCATCCAGGTGCTCGGCTACCGGCCGAATGCGGCTGCCCGCGCGCTGAAGCTCGGGTCGACTGAAATGCTGGGATTGGTCATTCCGGGCAACACCAACCCGTTCTTCGCCGAACTGTCGGAGGCCATCGAACAAGCAGCCAATGAGCGTGGCTACGCGCTGCTGCTGACCAGCTCGGACGGGGCAACCTCCAAAGAACGAAAGCATGTGCGGAATCTGCTCTCACGGCAGGTGGACGGCCT
This sequence comes from Arthrobacter castelli DSM 16402, assembly GCF_000430705.1. GTDB lineage: Bacteria > Actinomycetota > Actinomycetes > Actinomycetales > Micrococcaceae > Arthrobacter_C > Arthrobacter_C castelli. Next base: position 81,837 of record NZ_AUMN01000021.1, on the reverse strand, counting down.
GCTGCTGACCTCGGTCGAAGACGAGCCGTACCTGGACGATGTCATTGCATCAGGAATTCCAGCCGTGCTGTTGAACCGCTACCAGCCCTCTGAACACCTCCCTTCCGTGGGAGTCGACCTGGCAGAGGGTGCACGCGCAGCCGTGGAGCACCTGATCTGGCACGGATACGAGAACATCGGCCTGGTGAAGGGCATCAGCGCATCCCGGATCCCGGATGAACGCGAAGAAGGCTGGGCATCGGCCCTCACCAAGGCAGGACTGCGTGAAGGGCAGATTTTCACCTCCACCTTCAGCATGGAAGGCGGGTACCGGGCCGGGCAGCGGATAGCTGCGGCCAGGGACCGTCCGACGGCGGTGTTCGTCAGTTCCGATGCCCAGGCGGTGGGCGTGCTGCGCGCCCTCCATGAGGCAGGGCTTCAGGTGCCGCAGGACATTGCGCTGGTGTCCTTCGACGCATCTTTCCAGTCGGCCTTCACCTGGCCGGCCCTGACCGCCATGCACCAGCCAACTGAGCAGATGGCCGAAGCCGCCGTCTCCGCGCTGCTGGACCGGGAGACAGCCTCGACGGAAAATATGGTCTTCCCCACCGACCTTGTGGTCCGCCGGTCCTGTGGGTGCCTGCCGGAGTCCTGACCACTTCAGCCCGCTGCCCGCAGGATGCCTGCTAGCTGGACAACAGCACGTCGACACCTTCGATGGAGGATGCGGCGGTGGCGGTCCGTCCGTCCGCAACGAGCGCGACAGGCTGGTACGGCGCTATTTTCCGTGCCAGGCGGACGGCGTCATCCGTGCGCCAGAGCGAATCCGGCCCCCGCCCGACCGGCACGTACCCGGCAGCCTTCTCATGAGCGAGGGCTTCCCGTACGGGGTCATGGCCTGCCGCGTCGATGACCAACGTGTCGTTGTTAATTACCGCCAGGAGCTTGTATGGGTCGACCGCCTCCCTCATCGCCGGCGGAGCGCCTCGGTCGGCTCGGTCGGCCCGGTCGTCGGCCGTCATGGGGTAACCGAGCGTTTCGAAATCGCGCCGGTACCGCCCGGCGACCGCACGCTCTGATGCCTCGGTGTAGTACTCGTGCCACGGCAGGTGCGACGTTGAACGCCGTTGCTCAAGCGGTTTCAAGGGTTTTTTCGTGCGGTGGGAGACGATTGCGCGAAGCATCTCCCAGTCCTGCGCCAAGTGCTCATGCCTCATGACGAGGTCAGGAATCAGCGTGCCATCCGAGCCGTGCAATCGGAGGTGCTGGGAGCGGATGTGCGCGTCGGTCCGCTCGTCAGTGGTGTCGGCTCCGGCCAGCGCGGTGTCCTCAAAGCTCGAGCCGAGGGAGAATCCGTCGTTCTCCAGCCGCTTGTACCACCCCGCACCGACGATCTTGTCGGACCAGAACGAAACGAAGCGGTCGAACGGGTTCCGCACCACAGTGAACGTCACGTAGTCCCGGTAGTCCCGTTGGATCTGCTCGGGGGATGCCTCCTTATACTTGATCTGCTTTCGATGCGGGTCTGCCCAGTGACGGTCCTTCACGTACGACTGAAGGAGGGCGCTTTTCACGGCAGAATTGGCAACCTTCGGGATGGCAACATAGATGATCTTCGGGTCGTCCCAAACCGTGTACGTCCACTCCATGCTGTCACCATAGGGGCCCGTGGTGAACGGATGTGAAACGCAGTATGGCCGGGTGCGAAACGCACTGCGGCGCCACTCAGGCCGTGGGCCACAGGGTGGAGCGCCGTTCCCTCCGCTTAGCCCATCGTCCCGCTCGTGGCGATAGCCCCGAAGAGGCCGAATACGAAGATGAACAGCAGCAGCCAGCCGAGCAGGAAGATCCCATTCAGCACCAGACCGGCAATGGCCATGCCCCGGCCGGCCGGTTCCTTCCGGATGCCGACCACGCCGAAGATGAAGCCGACAATCGGAATCAGGAACGTAAATCCGAGAAGTATGGACGCCAGTCCCAACACCATTGAAGTGATACTCGCGCCCCTGGGCGGGGGCTGCTGGAAATAGACCTGCTGGTGCGGAGGTCCAGGGGGCCGTTGCGGATACGGGGGGCCTTGGTGTGGGTTGGACATTGCGTTCCTCTCTGCCGTTCTGTCCCCACATTATCTGCCTTGGACGGGCGGTCATTGGTCTGTCAGGTCGTAATTCTCCGAACTGCCTTCAGGTTCTGTGCCGCCTTGGGACGCTGAGCGCTCGGCCAGCCACTGCTGGACATCCTGCGGCCGGATCCGCCGGTGGCTGCCGCGGTACCGGACGGGAATGGTCCCGTCATCGGTGAGGTTCCGCATATATGTGTTGGAGACCCCGGCCAGCTGCGCCGCCTGCGACGTGTTGAGCCACTTTTCGCTGGTGCTGATGGTCACGGACTCGCCCTGGGCCAGCCGGCGGAGCAGGTCCAGCACCGCCGACGTCGCCTGGGCAGGCAACCGTACCGACGTACCGTTCACGAACACAGTGGTGTCCTGCGACTCACGCAGGGCCGTCGCCAGTTTCTTCGCATCCTGCGACGCCAATGCGTCGTGGGTTGTGGTCTTGGTCAACGCGGTGTTTTCGGAAGGCATGCAACCATCATGCCTGTCCACGGCGGCGTCCAACAGGCATGCCTCAGTCCGGCGGCACGGGCGGCCGACGGCTGCGGACCACGATTCACCCCAGCAGGCGGCGCCCAGGCAAGTCCGGGGGAGGGGCCCCATACAGCGGCTGGGTCAAGTCGTCGGGCGGGCTCTGCTCCCAGGGGAACCGGTCGTCGTCGTCCGCCCAAATCGCCTGCAGGGCACGGACCCGCCAGGAGTAGATTCGGGACGCCATCAGCAGGATATTCTGTGGATAATTTATTGTGGCCAAATAGATTCTCCTGCCCGGCGGTTCCAAGATGGTCCCGGGCTTCAGCTCGTGTTCATGGCACAGCACCAAAGCCGTGAGCTCGGACAGCATGTCGTACGTTTCCCTGGTGTCCCTGCCGGTCACGAGGAACTCCGGGTGCCGTTTTTCGGTCAGGCCTATGGTGTAGCCGAATGCAGGCGATGTCAGATCTCCATCCACCATCATCACGTACCACCCCCATCTGGCTACGCCCAGCTTGACCTCTTTCAGCACCTGACCTATGGACTTTCCATTGCATACCTCGCACACGCTGCCTCCTGGGTTTTGTCCGTTGGATTCAGTGTGCCGGCGTGATCAGGCGGGTGCTATGGCAATCAAGTGCTATGTGGACATGGTGTGGCGCAAGCCCGAGCTGTGGAGGAGAAGCGGTTCAGCATTATCCAGCATCAAACTCGAGCAGCCCGGACAGATGGCGGGCCAGGGTGTGACGGGCCTGATCAGGTCCGACGGCGTCCGGATCCGTCAGCATGTGCATCAGCAGGCCGTCCACCAGTGCCGCTGTGGCCAGTCCGGCCTCCTCCGGCTCATACGGGCCGCGGTCCTCACCACGGTCGGCGGCCAGCCGGAATGAGGCCGTGCAGGTGTGGCGTAATCGGTGCACCATCCCGCGCTGCACTTCCGCGAGTTCGGACGAGATCACCGAGCGTGCCGCGAACGCCAAGTAAACGCGCGACTCGGTGCGCCGCAACTCGTCCATGGGGAGGCATTCGAGCAATCCGCGCAACATCGTCGCGCCCACGGGCCCGTCACTGTCCACGCTGATGGCACGTTGTTGAATCCGATCGGCAACGTGTTCAAAGGCCATCAGCAGCATCTGGTCCTTGGTGCGGCAGTAGTACTGCACGGTGCCGATGGAGACGCCGGCCCCGGCGGCGACTTCCCGGATGCTCAGCTCGTCGATGCCGCGTTCTGCGGTGATGGTGATCAGGGTGTCCAGCAACCGCTGCCGCACAGGCGTGGCCATAGTGAACCGGTCCTTCCGAAAAACAACGAATAGATCTATACAACTGTACTATACGCTCGTATGGTTAACGTTCATGACACCACAAACACGTATCTCCCAGACCGGAAACCGGACGACCAAGCCGGGTTCCCGCCATCGTCGTCTCCCGCGTTTGCTGCGCCGCCGCAGCGTGCTGGTCGCGCTCGCGGCGTGGCTGCTGGTCAATGTGCTGCTCATCGCCTTCGCCGGTGGTCATCTGCCGTTCCGCGCCTCGTCGTTGGCGCGTCCTCCCACGCTGGAGACGATCCTCAGGGCCGATGCCATGTTCCTCGAAGTCTTCGCGCTGATGGCCTTGGTGCACTGGCTGACACGGCGCCGCGCGGCACCGGATGTCGCAGCCCGCGCCCCGGATGTGCGCACCGCCGGGCGCGAGACGCTGGCGGTGTTGGTCTACGGTGCGCTCGCGATGTTCGGAGGTTTCCTGCTGGGCCGGGCCTTCGGGTGGCATGCCTTCAGCTTCCACCTGGACGGTATGGTGATCCGGACCGGCCAGCAGGTGGTGCCGGCCGAGGTGCTCTGCTGGGCGGCGTACAATCTGCTGGCCTACGCGGTGGTGCCGTTCCTGGTGTTCCGATCCCGCTACAGCATGGAGCAACTGAACCTGCGCTCGGCCAACCGGCGCGCGGACGTCGTGCTGATTCTCGTGGTGCTCGCGGTCGAATCCGCGGTCCAACTGCTGCTGGCCGGGAATGCCTCCATCCTTGGACTCACCGGGCGCCAGGCGATGATTGGCGGTCCGCTGACGTTCGTGCTGTCCGTGGCGGGCACCGCGTTGCCGGCCATGGTGTTCATCTACTGCATTCTGGTTCCGCGGTTCCTCAAGCTGACCGGCTCCGTCCCGGCCGCGGTGGTCCTGGGCGGAGTGACCTATGCGCTGCTGCATTTCTTCGACGGCTGGACCAACTTCGCATCACCGACGGATGCGCTGCTGTCGGTGATGTACCTGCTGCTGTTCTACACCGGTCCGGGCATGCTGAAGACCTTCATCACCATCCGCAGCGGCAATGCCTGGGTGCATGTGTGGGCGTACCACGCCATCGCGCCGCACACGCTGCTCGATACACCGATGATGGTCAAGGTGTTCGGGATCCACTAAGCAGATCGACTCTTCAGGCGCGGGGGATTCGGCGAGCAAAAGTCGCCGCCCAGGTATTGCCGGTCCCACTGCGAGGCCAGCGTCGGTCCACCCTCCTGGTCCGGGTCCAATACGGCGTCGGCGTAATCTTCGGCGTTGTCCCGGGGAAAGAAACCGATGGCCTCCCCGCCGTCGCCGGACAGGTAGTTGCGGGTGTTGGCCGAAACGCCCCAGATAGTATGGAAACCGCCATTTGAGGTGGTCAAACACGCCGTAAACAGCCGGAGTGCGTCGGCGGGGGAGAGCCACGCGCTGAGCATTCTCTCGTCGTGCGGCCGTTGAAAACGGCCGGCGATCCTCAGGCAGAAAATGTCCATCCCATGCCGATAGTGGTACAGGCTGCCCAAGGCTTCAACTGCTGCCTTGCTCACCCCGTAGAACGTGTCGGGCCGGACGACGACGTCGTCGTCCACCTTGCCGTCGTCGGGCACCTCTACATATCCGGCCGAGTGGATGGAGCTGGCCAGCACCACCCGCCGGATTCCTGCCTGCCGCGCCATCTCCAGCACCGCCTGGGTGCCGTCGATATTGGTCCGCAGCAGGTCGCCCCACTCCGTCTCCAGCGGGATGCCGGCCAGATGGATGACGGCGTCGCACCCCTCCAACGCAATGGCCAGCGCGTCCCGGTCGGTGATCGAACATTCGAACCATTCGGCGGCGCAGGCGTCGGCCGGGGTGCGCTGGTCGATGCCGACGATGCTGTACCCATCCCGCTGCAACCCGCCGATCAGGTCGCCCGCCAGCGAGCCGGCGGCGCCCGTGATGGCGATACGTCCCGTCGAATCTGTCATACCAGTGCTCCTCGGTCCTCCGGCGTGCCTGTATACCTTGATGTAATCATGTCAGCCGCAGGGCACGCTGGACATTCGGACCTGGGCGACCTGGAACCAGCCGGCCGGCGCGGCCCTGCGGCAGGTGGTGGATGTACTCAGCGGGTAAACGGCACCGCGATATCGCACACCTCGTCATTCGGCCCGGCAACGGAGAAGTCGCCGAAGTAGATCTCCCGCGGCCGTGCGGCAGGGGTGAAGCCCTGTTCGTCGAGCCACTGGTAGACCTCGTCGTAGGCTTGCAGGATCTGCGGGAACTGCACCTGCGCCTTGGTGATCCGGGCGTAGGCGACCTCGCAGGCGGGCTCCATCAGCACATGGGTCGGGGCGGAGACCTCCGACGGCTCAACAGCGGCCGCAACGGGAATGCCGTTCTCGATCTCGCCGTCGTTATCGTCGTTGACCTCGCTGTGGTAAATCGTGGTCAGCGGCCCCGCCCAGCCGCCATAATGCTCGACCAGCGGCATCAGCCGTTCACAGGAGGCCTGGATGAACCCGGGAATCTGCTCCGGGCTCACCCGCTTCCGTTCCGTCAGGTAGGTCCTGGGCTCCAGGGTCGTGGTTTGTACAGACATGGTGATCTTCCTCTGCGTCGAGATGGTCGAAACCACGTAGGCGGCCAGGTGCCGCCGCGAGGACCACTCCTCCTCGACACCGTCCCAATACGCGCGGATCGCGTCCACGCGTTCGGTGCCGGAGCAGTCCAGCACGCCGGCGATCAGGTGCAGCGGCATGTCGATGCCGCGCAGCATGTTGATCAGCCGCGCATCCTCGACCTGTTCCTCGCTGTAGTAGCGGTACCGGTTGTACGGGTCGACGTGTGCCGGCACCAGCAATCCCTTGACCGCATACAGCCGCAGCGCCTTGGCACTGAGTCGGGTGCGGGCCTGGAAAGCGCCGCTGCTGAGCAATTCCATCGCTGTTCCTCCCGGTGGTTTCGTATGGCGTCGATGCCATATGCATCACTGTCCGGTTCGCCCTTGGGGCAAGGTCAAGAATATGGAAGAAACAGCCAGGAAGCGATTTTATCCGGCGCATCGCGGGGACGAGACTGGTGGTATGGATGCTGTGATCATTTCCGACAAACCCATGACGCTTGACGAACTGCGTGCCGCCGTCGCCGGTGCCGCCGTGTCCCTGGCTCCGGAGGCCAGGGGCCGCATCGACCGCAGCCACGCGGTGGTCAAGGATGCGTTGGACGCGGGGGAGCCCGTCTACGGGCTCAATACCGACGTCGGGCACGGCAAGGATACCGCCGTCCCGCCGCACGAACGGCAGCGGCGCCAGGAGGCGCTTGTCATGACCCACGGCGGTGCGTATGGCCCGCCGCTGCCGACGGAGGTCGTCCGGGCGGCGCTGGTGGTCCGGATCAACGGGATGGCCCGCGGCGGATCCGGGGCGAGCCCCGACGCCGTCGACGCGCTGGTGGGGTTGCTCAACGCCGGTGTCCACCCCGTGGTGCCCGGAACCGGCTCTGTCGGAGCAGGCGACCTGGCGCCCATGGCCTGTATCGCCCAAGTGGCCATCGGCGAGGGATGGGCCGAGTATGACGGCGAAACGCTGCCCGGTGCCGAGGCCCTGCGGCGGGCGTCGCTGGGAGCGCTGCAGTTGCAGGGCCGGGACGGACTCGCGCTGGTGGCCGCCAACGGCATCTCCCTCGGCCATGCCGCCCTGCTGATCGGACGAATTGCGCGGGTTGTCGAGGCGGCCGACGTGGCCATGGCCGCCTCGATGGAGGCCGCGCGGGCGAATCCGTCGATTGTGCAGGCGCCGGTGGGATCGGCCAAGCCATATCCCGGCCAGCGCGCCTGCGCCGAACACCTGCGGGACCTGCTCGACGGCAGCTTCCTGCATCAGCCGGACGGGCCGCGGTCGGTGCAGGACCCGATATCGTTCCGGGTGGTTCCGCAAGTGCACGGGGCACTGCGCGACCACATTGATGCGACGATCAGCACTCTCGAGGCCGAGCTGAACGCGATGTGCGACAACCCGCTGGTGGATGTCGATTCGGGCCGGCTGATCAGCAACGGGAACTTCCACCCGATCATGCCAGCGCTGGCCCTCGACTCACTGCGGGTGGCGCTCGCGCACGCGGGCCAACTGAGCGACCGCAGGCTCAACCACTTGTGGTCAGCCGCCATGCAACCGGGGTCCGGCGATGAGCAGGCGACGCGGGTGCCGGGCCTGGGCGATTCCCCCGGGATGCAGCTGCGCTACGCGGCGTCGGCCGCCTTCACCGAATTACGGCTGCTGGCTGCACCGGCCACACTTGACTCCTCCGTGCTGGACCTGGGAGTTGAAGACCACGCCACCGGCGCGCCGTTGGCGGCGGCGAAGACCGCAGCGGCCTTGGAACTGCTGGAGGATATCCTGGCCATCGAGTTGCTCCTGGCCGCGGACGTCCAGGCGTTGGATCCCGCACACGGCCCGAGCGCGGGCACCGCAGCGGCGCTGTCCCTGGCACGGGAGGCCGCCGACGGGGCCGGATCAGCTGCCGGGACCCACCGGCGGCTGCGGGAGCGGTTCCCGGCAGATGCGCCCGGCGGCTGACGCTGTGAATATTGCGGGCCACCACGGCTCAGTGGCCCGGCTCGCCTTCCGGCCGTCCCACCTGTCCGGCCGGTTGGTGGATGTCACCCGGGATCCGTTCCTCGTCATACGTCTCACTGCCTTGAACGACGCCGGCCTTCTGGTCTGTGTGTGAAGCCAACGGTGGCATATCGCCAAAGTAGTCGGCACTTGCCAGGTCCCAGTCCTCGGCCCAGTTCCGTGGGGCTTCGATCAGCAGTTCGCTGGGCTGCAACCAGTTGAATATCTTGGCATAGGACTGGGTCTTCAAATGATCGATGCGCCGGCGCAGCATCCGCGGATTCAGATCGTCCGGAGACGGGCAGTTCATCGACGCCATGATCTGTACGGCTTCATCGACGGTGAGCTTCTGATAGTTGAAGACACGGTCGCCCTTGTCCTCGACGTCGAGCCCCCTGACCAGCCGGGGGTCCTGGGTGGCCACGCCGACCGGGCATTCGTTGGTGTGGCACTTCTGCGCCTGGATGCATCCGGTGGCCATCATCATCGCGCGGGCACTGAGCGTGAAGTCCGCACCCTGGATCAAACGCTTGACGATATCCGAGCCCGAAGCGACCTTCCCGGCCGCGCCCAGCCTGATGTGCTTGCGCAGGCCGACACCAACCAGTGCGTTGTGCATCAGCATCAGCCCCTCGGTCAGCGGGGTGCCTACGTTGTCCTGGTACTCCAGCGGAGCGGCGCCCGTGCCGCCCTCGGAGCCGTCGACCACAATGAAATCGGGAAGAATCTCTTCTTCAAGCATTGCCTTGCACATCGCCAGCACGTCAACCCGGGAGCCAATACACAACTTGAAACCCACCGGTTTGCCATTGGACAGATCCCGCATCTGCTGGACGAACCGTAGCAGTTCCCGCGGGGTCCTGAACGCACTGTGGCTGGCAGGGGAGACGCAGTCGTGGCCCATCGGAACGCCGCGCGCCTCCGAGATTTCGGGAGTCACCTTTCCGGCGGGAAGCACCCCGCCCAGGCCCGGCTTGGCACCTTGGGAGAGCTTGATGCTGATGCCCTTGACCTCAGGGTAGTTCGCCTTCTCGGTGAAAGTATCCGGATCGAAATGGCCATCAGCGTCGCGTGTTCCGAAGTAGCCCGAGCCGATCTCCCAGATCAGGTCCGCCCCGTATTCGAGGTGGTACTTCGTCAGGCCGCCCTCGCCGGTTTCGTGCACGAACCCGCCCAGCGCGGCTCCCTTGTTCATGGCAAGCACCGCATTCTTGGACAGCGACCCGAAACTCATCGAGGAAATGTTCATCAGCGACATGTCATACGGCTGCGAACACTGCGGACCACCGATCCTGACCCGCGGCAGTTCCCGGGGTGGGGCCACCGGCGTCGCCGAGTGGATCAGGTACTCGTAGCCCATCTGATTCACTTCACGCTCGGTGCCGAACGCCTTATGGCTGTTCTCGCCTTTGGAACGGGCGTAGATCAGTGAACGAGAGTCCCGGTTGAACGGCTTCCCTTCGACGTTCTTCTCGATAAAGTACTGCTGAATCTCGGGTCGGATGGCCTCCAGCAGATAGCGCATGTGCCCGAGCACCGGGTAATTGCGGAGCACCGAGTGCTGCTTCTGGAGCACGTCGATGACCCCGATCACCACAATGACCAGTACGACGCCGGCAAGCGTCCACCAGCCCGCCGCACCGAATGATGCAGCCAGGATGACGATGAATCCCAGTGCTGCCAGAACGAGAAGTATCAGGAAGCGTGCCATGGTGCGAGTCTAACCGCCTGAGGCCATAGTGCTATTCCTCTTTCTCATCCGGCCGCCTATGGTGGTCATCAGGAGGTGTTTGCAATGGAGGCACAGCCGGGAGACCGCATCATTATCCGGGGAACCACAGTTGACTCTGCGGACAAGCATGGGCGGATCACCGAAGTCCGGGGCGATAGCGGGCATCCGCCCTTCGCCGTCAAGTACGACGACGGACACGAGACCATCATCTACCCAGGTGGCGACTTCGTGCTGGAAAAGGATTCCGCCGTCCAGTAACCGCGACAGCGCAACCAGCCGTCGAAGTGCGTCTAGCGGGGGCCTGATTCCGCCGGCACTGCACCGGTCACCGCCGCAACGGCGGCCTCGAACCGCTGCAGGCCGGCGGTAATCTCTTCGGGGGTAACCACCAGCGCCGGGATCAACCGGACCACATTCCCCTGCGGACCGCAGGTGAGTGTGAGCAGTCCCTGTCCCGTGGTGGCTTGCTGCACGGCCCCCGCCGTCCCCGCATCGGCCGAGCCGTCGTCGGCGGTGAACTCGATACCCTGCATCAAGCCCCAGCCACGAACGTCGCCGATCTGCTTGAAGCGGGTCTGGATATCCTTCAGCCCCGCCTGCAGTTCTTCTCCACGGATGCGGGAGTTCTCCACCAGGGATTCTTCTTCCACGACTTCCAGCGTGGCCACCCCGGCGGCGGCCGACACCGCGTTGCCCCCGTAGGTGCCGCCTTGCGAGCCGGGCCAGACCTTCGACATCGTCTCCGTGGAGGCCGCGATGGCCGAGATGGGGAACCCCGAAGCGATCCCCTTGGCTGTGATCAGGATGTCCGGGGTCGCCGTCGAGTGCTGGTGGCCCCAGAACTTGCCGGTACGTCCGACGCCTGCCTGAACCTCATCGAAAATCAGCTCGATGCCGTGGCGGTCCGCCCGTTCGCGCAGTCCCTCCATAAACGCCGGAGGCGTGGGCAGGTATCCACCGTCGCCCAGGGCCGGTTCGATCAGGAACGCCGCAGTGTCGTTGGGCGCCGTCCGGGTCTTCAGCAGGAAATCGAGCTCCTGCAGGGCGAACTCGACCGCATAATCCTCGTCCCACCCGTAGCGGTAGGCGTAGGGGAAGGCGGACATGTGCACTCCGGCCATCAGGGGAGAGAACCCGGCGGAGAATTTGGTTCCGGCAGTGGTCAATGATGCGGCCGCGACGGTCCTGCCGTGGAACCCGCCCTGGAACACCACGATGTTGGGACGTTCGGTGGCCATCCGGGCCAGACGGACTGCGGCTTCGACTGCTTCAGAACCGGAATTGGCGTAGAACACCGAATCCAGACCTGCGGGTAGCACCTCACCCAGCTTCTCGGTCAGCTGCAGCAGCGGCGGATGCATCACCGTGGTGTTCTGGGCGTGGATGACCTTGCCCGTCTGTTCGCGGGCCGCCTCCACCACCTTCGGATGGCAGTGTCCGGTGCTGGTGACTCCGATGCCGGTGGTGAAGTCCAGGTATTCCTTCCCATCGGTTCCGTGGATCCAACTGCCCAGGGCATGGTCGACGACGACGGGAGTTGCTTGCTTGAGTGCGGGACTGAGAGTAGCCATGCCGCCATTCTCCCGGGAATTGTAGGATTGTCAACAATACAACGGCAAAAACCGGAGGCGGCCTCCCGCAGGAAACCGCCTCCAGCCTAAAGATCAGACAGTGCTACTGGCCCTGGTTCTCGCCTTCGCCGCCGCCTTGGCCTTCGCCGCCGCCGCCACCGAAGTGCTCTTCCTGCTGGCCGTCGACAAACTCGTTGACCTTGTCGCCATGCTCGCCGAGGGCGCCACCAAGGTGCTCCTGGGCGCCGTCTACGGCACTGTTGATCTGGTCGTGGTTCTCTTCATTGCCCGCGTATTCCTGGGCCTTGTTTGTAAGATCCTCGAATCCCATAATCAAACCTCACTTTCCGGTTGGCCGCTGAGCCGGCTTTCCCACTCAGTGGTGTCGGTGTTGCACTGACAATCATTACCATTCCATAACGTTTCCGAGTGTGTCTAGTAGTTTTTCGACAGAACGCCGGATGTTCACTTGCGGATGGCTGTGTGCTTGAGGAGCCAGGGCCGGGAGGGGGTCAGGCGAGCGCGCTGACCTTCGACCTGCGGCTGCCAAACAAGGCGCGGTCAACCGAGGCGCGACCGGGCCCGGCGAATGCAATAGCCAGCGCCGCGGCCCCGAGGAGCAGCACCAACTCGTAACCGCCATTGGCAACAAAAACACCCGCGGAGAGGTGGACCAGCAGCAGTGCGCCGAGCATATTCAGGGTCAATAACGCTGCAACGGGACGAGCGAAGAGTCCGAGGATTAACGCGATGCCACCACCAAGTTCCAGGGTGGCAATCGTCGGGGCGACGACATCAGCGAACGGGATGCCCATCTTGCCGAAGGCGGCCTGAGTGCCGGCGATAGTCCACTCGTTGTATTTCTGCCAGCCGTGGGCTGCGAAGAGGAAGCCGACGACAACGCGCAGGAGTGGTGCTCAGTGCAGTGCTCTTCATGAAGTTTCCGTTCCGGAAGATCTTGGGGAGGCATCAACTGCGGGCGGCCGAATCCGCGGGCCCACGCCTTTTCCTAAGTTGAAATTACAACCAAGACCGTAGCACTGATTTCATTGCAGCTTCAACCATTAGGGGAGAGAGGCGCGCCGAAACCTGCTCGTGCGCGGACTCCACGAATACCTGACTTGCCTGAACGAACCCTGCCGGAACGGCGCAAGGCGACCCCCATCAGGGAGCCGCCTTGCGGAATGATCTATCGAGGAGTGCTGTCAGCCTTGGCGCTGGCCGTCACCGCCGCCTTGGTCACCGCCACCCTGGCCGTCACCGCCACCCTGGCCGTCACCGCCGCCTTGGCCCTCAGGTCCGCCGCCTTCGCCGCCGCCTTGGCCTTCGCCTTCACCGCCGGCGCCGAGGCGCTGCTCCTGCTGATTGTCAACGAACTCATTGACCTTTTCACCGTGCTTGCCCAGCTTGTCGCCGTGCTGCTCCTGAAGGTTATCGACCTGTTCGTTGACCTTGTCCTTGTTCTCTTGTTTACCCATGAATTCCTTGGCCTTATTGGCCATGTCACCGAGTCCCATGTGTACCTCACTTTCTCGTTGCCGCTGATCCGGTCGAAGTGATCGTTCGGCGACTTCGTGTTGTACCTACAATGTTTACGATTTCATAACGGTTCGGATCGTGTCTAGGGGTCTTGCGGCTTCAGCGTGCGTCAGTACCGCAGGCAGCCTTGCTGAATACAATGGAGTGGCGAAGCCTGAGCCGGCATTCAGCACCGGGACCTTGACGGCCGGCGGTCTGCGAAGCATCCCCGCGCCGATCCCCGGATACGGATAAGAGAGGCGGTTGGACAATGACCAAAACTAAGGGCACGGCCGCGCGTTTGGCCGAAGCGCTCTCAACTGTGCTTGGCATTGGGGTCCTGCCGATCCGGATCCGGGCCTGGGATAAATCGGAAGCAGGCCCCGATCATGCGCCGCTCCTTGTGGTCCGCTCCAGGCGGGCACTGCGACGAATTCTCTGGTCACCCGGGCAGCTCGGGCTGGGCCGCGCGTACGTGGCCGGGGAGGTTGAGGTGCCAGAGGACATTTTCGCCACCTTCGCGGCTCTGAGCTCGGCCGGGAAGCTTGCCGAAACGGGACCGGGCGGTTCGCTCAAGATGCGTGATCGTTGGTCATTGCTGAAGACGGCTGCCCGGTGTGGCGCCTTGGGCCCGGAGCCGGCTCCCCCGCCGGAGGAAGCCAGGCTTGGTCGTTCCGGCGGGCGGCACTCCCGACGTCGTGACGCTGAGGCGATCTCGCACCATTACGATGTCGGCAACGACTTCTACCGGCTCGTGCTGGGGCCGTCGATGGTCTACTCCTGTGCCGTCTGGAATGACGAAGAGGCCGGTCTCGATGCCGCGCAGGAAGCAAAGAACGACCTGATTTGCCGCAAACTTGGACTGCGGCCGGGCATGCGCGTGCTCGACGTCGGATGCGGCTGGGGCAGCTTCGCGCTGCATGCGGCACAAAACTACGGCGCCGACGTCGTCGGTGTCACCCTCTCTGCCGAGCAGGCGGCGCTGGCACGCAAGCGGGCCGCCGACGTCGGACTGACCGAACGTGTAGAGATCCGGATCCAGGACTACCGCGCGGTCGACGACGGCCCCTTCGACGCCATCTCTTCGATCGGAATGTCCGAGCACGTCGGCCGCGACCAGATGGCCGGCTACGTCTCACACCTGCACAGCATGCTTCGTCCCGGCGGACGGCTGCTCAACCACGCCATCGCCTGGAACGCCGGCCCCGCCCGCCACAACCCGGACACCTTCATCGCCCGGTATGTCTTTCCCGATGGAGAGCTGCTCAACCTGTCCGACATGGTTGCCGAACTTGAATCGGGCAGCTTCGAAGTGCTCGACGTCGAGGCGTTGCGCCGGCACTACGCGCTCACCTTGCGTGCCTGGGTGAGGCGAGTGGAAGAGCGCTGGGATGAAGCGGTTGCGCTGACCAGCGAGGGCAGGGCGCGGGTGTGGCGTCTCTACATGGCCGCCAGCGCAGTGAACTTCGAGGCCGGCAAGCTGGGCGTCAATCAGGTGCTGGTGCAACGGTCCGGCGGTACCGAACCGCCGCTGCGCCGGAACGAGTGGATCTGACGATCGACGGCGTGCATCCAGACCGATGCTGGCATTGCATCGCGTGGCATTACGCGGCGTCGCTGCGGTTTCGTCGTGGCGGGGGCCTTGTCCCGGGCAGTGGAGGCGCGACGGATCGATACTTGTGGCCGGTGGGTGTCGTGGTCTCGACCGTATGGCGTCTGTGGGTATACCTGTCTCCAGTGGGGCCGCGCGGGACAGCCTGCTCGGGTGTTTCATTGACCGGCCGTGCCGACCAGCCGGGTGCTTCCTTGGCATAATTGCAGGCTTCACACAAGCCCTCACCGTTGTTTTCGCTCGTGGGGCCATTGCCGGCACGAGGGGAAATGTGGTCGGTGTGGCGGATAGGGGCGTCGCACCACGGTGTTCTGCACACCTGATCCCGGATGGCGATGAAGCCGGCTAGGCCTTTCGGGAAGAACCGCGACCGTGAATCCATCCCGACAAGTTGTCCGGCGCCCGGGGTGGTGTAGAGGCGCCGCACCCACGCGGCAGTTTCGCTGTTATCCCGGTGAGCGAGGCTTCGTGCAGTTGCAGCAGGCATCATTCCATAACCGTGCAAGAGCGCCGGTTCTTCGTCACCGGCAAGCAATGTCCGGTCCGTCATCACCAGTTGAATTTCCAGATTGGTGTCGCCGGCCGATGATTGCCCGGTCGCGCGTTCCACCAGGGTGTCCGCCATAATTTGGCCCCGTCCCCGGGTGTCGTCTTCGTCCCTCGGGCTGTCGGCCGCCCGGGTAAGAGCCGCCAATACTGCCACCCCTTGTGCCGCCGGGAGCAGCGCGGTCAAGTACGCCATGGTGTCGGGAGCCGGCCGGCACGTGACATTTCGTTCACCTGCGGCCTTGGAAGCACGATTGACAACCGATTGCGGATCGAACTGATAGGAAATCTTCCTGGCTTCCGCGACCAGCGCCTTGTCACTGAGCCCCTCCAGATGCTCCGGATTTCCGGCAATGGCACGGTCCACCTCGCCGCGGTGCTCGATGCTCAGGCAGGCTGTTTCGCGGACCAGCAGGGTGGCGCGCCATTCGGAGAGAATGCCGGTGGTCAGTGCTTCGAGGGTGTGCGGCATCTCGTGAACCAGCGCCTTGGCGAGGCCAAGATCACGGTTCCCCCGGTTCGGGGATTCACGCCGGGCCA
Organism: Arthrobacter castelli DSM 16402; assembly: GCF_000430705.1. Classification (GTDB taxonomy): domain Bacteria; phylum Actinomycetota; class Actinomycetes; order Actinomycetales; family Micrococcaceae; genus Arthrobacter_C; species Arthrobacter_C castelli. The sequence goes on along the minus strand of NZ_AUMN01000021.1, from coordinate 65,876 downwards.
GTGCAATCCGGGCGGCAACACCCTTACCCTGCTCTTCCTTGGACAACCCCAGTTCGGCTTGGCGTTGGCGCTCGAGCTGGTCGAAGTCCGCCGATACCCTCGCCTGCGCCGCTGCTGCTGCCGACTTCAATTCCTCCAGGGCACGAATGCTGTCAATGGCCACACCTTGCGTGCCCGCCGCTACCTGGCGGAGGTCTTCCACCCATGTGCCGATGACGCGGGCCGGCGGCTGGTCCAGTGTCGCTGCCGACTGTACGGCTCGTTCCCCCGCAGGCACGCCGCTGTCGATGGCTGCGGCGCCGTCCCCGTGCGGGGGAACCGGTTCTGGGAAAGGGACCATGGATCCCACGCTACGGGGACGGTGACCGTAAAAGAATGACCCAACGGCTGTATGTGGATAACGGCGCTCCCATTCCCCGTTGTGGAGGGAAAGTGCCCCAACCTGGAAAGGTAATGAGGGGAGCTGGCCCTACGGGAAGGTCAGGAGGATCCTCCCGCGGACTCCGCCCGCTTCCAACCGCCGGTGCGCCCCCGGCGCCTGCCCGGACGGCAACGTGGCAGCAACGCGTGGCGTCAGCACGCCGTCCTCGGCCAAGGCACGGATCCGGTCCAGCTTCTCGCCGGAGCGATATTCGTCGAATACACCCGCCTGATGCAGGTCGATGCCCCGACCCGGTCGTCCGTCCCATGCACGCACGATAGCCATGGCGCCGTCCTCACGGATGGCCGGGGCCGCTTGATCGCGCTGCAATGCGGCATCTGCCAGACCATCGACGCCGTCGGGAGCGATCCGGCGGATGTGGCTGGCCACGTCGTCCCCGCGCGGGACAATATGGTCCGGCCCCAACGACTCGACGAGTTGGCGATCCTTGTCGGCCGCGTCGGCGATCACCACCAGGCCGGCATGCTTCGCTAGCTGCACCAAGTAATTGCCCAGCGTTCCTGCGGCGCCGGTGACCGCGAGGGTCTGGCCCGGCCGCAGACCGAGCTTCTCCAGGATTTGCGTCGCGGTCAGGGCGTTCATCGGCAACGCCGCGGCCGTGATGATGTCCGTGTTGGCGGGGATGCGCGCCATCGACGCGTCGTCGCCCACCAGATACTCAACGTAGGCACCTTGATGCTCACCATACGGCAGGGCGATGGCCATCACTTCATCGCCGACCTGCCACTTGCTGCCTTCACCGACCTCATCGATCACTCCGGCTGCGTCCATCCCCGGAATATAAGGAGGCTGGCGGTCTCCCGTTCCGCGGGCACCGGAACGGACCACCGTATCGGTGGGATTCACCGCCGCAGCCGCGACCTTGATCCGCGCCTCCCCGGGGCCGGGGTGCGGTTCCGGAAGCTCGATGACGGTGAGGGCGTCCGGCCCTCCGAACTCTGTAACACCAATTGCCTTCATACCGGCGGTAACCAGACGACCAGGACAGCTATTCCCGCCCCATCCCTTCGGCAGCCAACTTGGCGGCCCACTTCGACCGCCTCTTCGGCAGCGGAGGTCGACGACGGAGGTCACGACGGGTGGATGTAATGCATGCCACTATAGTGATGTGTTCAAGCGATGAACGGCGCGCCGAGAAATCCAGGGAGAGGGCAGATGGTGGAACGCACGGGAGGAAACCGGCCCGGGTCGCAGTCGGCCCTGCATACCGCGAATCGGCGGCGAATCGTGGAACTTCTGCAATCGGCCGGGGAAATGACCCAGGCCCAGGTTTCGCGGGCCACTGGCCTGGCGCCTGCCACCGTATCGAACATAACCCGCGAGCTGACGTCCGAAGGCGTGCTGATCGCCGTGGATCCCGGCGTAGGGCGAAAGGGTCTGCGGCTGGCACCGGCAGCCGGACTCGTGGCCGCAATCGACTATGGCCATCGACATGTCACAGTTGCCATTGCGGATATGGCCCACGAGATTCTGGCGGAGCGCCGGTCCGACTTGGAAACGGGCACCTCCGCGAGCGAGTCTCTGGAATGCGCCTCGCTCCTGCTTGAGCAGGCGCTGGCGGATCTTGACGTCGACCGATTTTCCATCACCGCCGCCGGCATGGGGCTGCCAGCGCCGATCGATAGCCGCACCGGCGAGGTGGGGGCGCTGTCTATCCTTCCCGGGTGGGTGGGTGTGGATCCGGCGAAGATGGTCTCCGACCGGCTGAATGTGCCGGTCGGGGTCGACAACGATGCCAATCTGGGTGTGCTCGCCGAGCATTTGTGGGGTGCGGGATCCGGGTTCGACAATATCGCCTTGCTAAAGCTTTCCGACGGCGTCGGTGCCGGGCTGGTGCTCAACGGAGCGCTCTTCCACGGCCGGGACGGCACCGCTGGAGAAATCGGGCACACCATGATGGACGAAGCCGGTGCGGTGTGCCGCTGCGGCAACCGGGGCTGCTTGGAGACAATGGCCGCAACAAGGTCGGTGACTGAGCTCCTTGAACCGAGATTCGGCCCTGCCCTCACTATCCAGGACATCGTCGGCAAGGCCATCGACGGTGACACTGCCTGCGCCAGGATCCTGTCCGACGTCGGCCGTCACACGGGAGTGGCCCTCGCCAATTTGTGCAACCTCTTCAACCCCGATCGCATCCTGATTGGCGGTGAGCTTGCCCAAGCCGGGGAACTGCTGCTGGCACCCATGCGGGAGGCTGTTGGCCGCGGCGGCATACCCAGCGCCACCGACGGACTCGAAATCCTCCCCAGCGGACTTGGGGCGCGTGGACCAATACTCGGCGCCATCGCATTGGCGCTGCGGCGCGCCCCGTCGCCGGTCTAAGAGTATTCAATTAATGAACAAAACAGAGCACACAGTTCAATAGATGTTCAAGCCTTGTAAATATTGGTACAGTCTTGTTCATTGTGAAGTGCATTACTCCAGGTCGGTCGTTGACCGCCACAGCATCCTCCCCCGTGCAGCGCTGCCGCAGCTGCATCCGCGCATGGCGAGGCAACCTATTGAGTGATCGACACCCACACCAACTCAATCCGAACGACAACCTGACGGTGATGAAGCCGCCTGCGTGCAGGTGGAAGAAGCTGCAGCAAACCAGGAGGTATCCATGACCACCGTCGCCGCTCCCAGAGAGGAGTACTACACAGGGCGCGCCGTGATGCTCGCTTCAGTGGCTGCCCTTGGCGGTTTCCTGTTCGGCTTCGACACCGCGGTGATTAACGGCGCGGTAACGGCCATCCGTGACCAATTTTCCACCAGCCCGTTCATGACCGGTTTCATGGTCTCTTCCGCGCTGCTCGGCTGCGTCGTCGGCGCATGGATGGCCGGGCGGATGGCCGACCGTTACGGCCGCATCAAGGTGATGATGCTGGCCTCGGCCCTGTTCACCATCAGCGCCATCGGATCCGGACTCGCCATAGGGCCATGGGATCTGATCGTTTGGCGCATTGTCGGCGGCCTGGCGGTCGGCGCAGCGTCAGTGATTGCACCTGCCTACATCGCCGAAATCTCCCCGGCATCGATCCGTGGGCGCCTCGGCTCGCTGCAGCAACTGGCGATCGTCATCGGTATTTTCGCCGCCCTGCTGACCGACGCCGCCCTGGCGGCGGCAGCCGGCAGTGCCAGCGCGGAGCTGTTCCTGGGCCTGGAAGCGTGGCGCTGGATGTTCCTCAGCGAGATCATCCCGGCGGTTGCCTACGGTCTGCTGGCACTCCGGATCCCCGAGTCGCCCCGGTACCTCGTGGCAAAGGGGCAGACGGAGAAGGCCAAGGCGTCCCTGGGGCAGATCCTGAAGTCCGGCGTCGACGAACGTATTGCCGAGATCGGGCGTTCCCTCCGGGGAGAGAAGCGGTCCTCACTCAAGGACCTGCGCGGGCGGATGCTGGGCCTGCTGCCCATCGTTTGGGTTGGCATCCTGCTGTCCGTCTTCCAGCAGTTCGTCGGCATTAATGTCATTTTCTACTATTCGACGGCCCTGTGGCAGCAAGTCGGTTTCAGCGAGTCAGAGGCGCTGACGACCAGCGTTATCACTTCGATCATCAACATTGTCGTCACGTTGATTGCGATCTCGTTGATCGACAAGTTCGGGCGCCGCCCGCTGCTGCTGACCGGCTCTGCCGGCATGATGGTCAGCCTCGGCACACTGGCTGTCGTCTTTGGCTCCGCCCCTGTCGTGGATGACAGCCCGGTCCTGGGGCCGATTGCAGGTCCCGTGGCGCTGATCGCTGCCAACTTGTTCGTCATGTTCTTCGGCGTGTCCTGGGGGCCGGTGGTGTGGGTGCTGCTGGGCGAGATGTTCAACAACCGGCTCCGTGCTGCGGCGCTGGGGCTCGCGGCCGCAGCCCAATGGCTGAGCAACTTCCTGATTTCGACGACGTTCCCGACCCTGGCCGAGACAAGCCTTGCCCTGGCCTACGGCCTCTACACAGCCTTCGCGGTACTATCATTCTTCTTCGTGCTCAAACTTGTTCCTGAAACCAAGAATAAGCAGCTTGAGGAGATGGCATAGCAAAGTCGAAATAGGTCCGACGCTGGCTCCGTTCTGCTTGCTGCCGGTACTTGTGTCTTTGATGGCACAGGTGCCGGCACCGGCGTTAACTTCGAGTTCGCAGAGTCGCCACAAACTCGCCAAATCCTGATTACCGTCTGGTCGCTGCCTGTACATCTGCCTTTGCGACGGTGTCACTGCCGGGCCAGCAGGCCCGGTAAGGCACTCGACCGGAGGTACTGCTTGAAACCCGTGGCCACCCCACCCACCACACGATCCAGACGTCCCATCCACGTCACAGCTGGCACCTTGGCACTCGCCGGTGCGCTGCTGGCACCCGGCGCCCTCGCCGCTCCCGCTGCCGCGGCCGGCGACTGGGACTCCACCGCCTACCGCGGTGACGTCCACGTGGTCGAAGGTCCCGACGAAACCCGGCAGAGAATCGACGGCACGGTCTTCGTCGACCGGGACAAGGACTCCGTGCAGGACCCCAATGAGCGCGGCCTGGGCGGCGTGACGGTGTCCAACGGCCGCGAGGTCACCACCACCGACAGCCAAGGCAACTACGAACTGCCTGCCTTCGAGAACATGACGGTCTTCGTCACCCAGCCCCGCGGCTACCAGGTGCCGGTGGACGAGGACAACGTCGCGCAGTTCTCCTACCACCATCTGCCGGAGGGGTCGCCGGACCGGCGCTACGGCGGTATCGCACCGACCGGTCCGCTGGCGGATGCAGTCAACTTCCCGCTGGCCAAGAGCTCGCAGACCCGGTCGCCGGAGCAGCACTGCGCAATCCTCGCCGACGTGCAGACCTACAACCAGACAGAGGTCACCTACGCCGCCAAGGGCGCCTTCGCCGACCTGGCCGCCCGCACCGACTACGCAGGCTGCGGCGCGCTGTTCCTGGGCGACGTCGTCGGCGATGACCTCTCGCTGTACAGCGAAACCCGGGAACTGGCTGGCATGCTCAACGGTCCCGCCCGCTTCCTGCCGGGCAACCACGACCTGGACTACGACGCCGTCGAACGCGAGCACGCCTTCGACACCTTCAAGGCCAAGCTGGGGCCCGACTACTACTCGTACGACGTCGGCAAGGCCCACATCGTGGCGCTGAACACCGTGGGGTACCCGCTGCCCGGCGGCGGGTACAGCAACGACGTCGACCCGATGCAGATGGAGTGGCTGCGCAACGACATCGCCCAGGTTCCCGAGAACAAGGTGATCGTGCTGGCCGGCCACATGCCGCTGCTGGAGTTCTACTACAGCGACACCCACCGGGTGAATCAGGTCAAGGAAATCTACGAAATCCTCGAAGGCCGCGAGGTGGTTTCCATCGGCGGGCACACCCACATGATGGAAAACCTGCGTGAAGGCGACCTGATGGCCGGCTGGACCGACATCGTCGGGCCGGACGGACTGCCCTTTCCGCATCTGACCGTCGGAGCCGTCTCCGGAAACTGGTACGGCGGGCGCCTCCTCGAGGGCGGCTATCCGACCGCCCTGCAGCGCGACGGCACACCACCCGGCGTGCTCACCCTGGACATCATGAACACCGAGGTCACCGAACGCTACACCGTGCGCGGCGACGAATCCGCGCACATGGCCGTTGGCCTGAACACCCCGCGCTACCGCGACTGGTACGCGGCCAACGTGGACAACAAGGGCTCCGCTCCCAAGTTCACCAACCCGCTGACCGTGTCGCGGCAGGGGCTGGCCAACGACACCTGGCTGACCACCAACTTCTGGATCGGCGGCACCGGCTCCACCGTCGAGGTGGCGATCGACGGCGGCCGACCGGTCGAAGCGACCCGAACCCAGCCGATGAACGGCGGCACCGTGAAGGTCGGCGCCGAATGGTCCGACCCGGTCGCCGTGCAGGAACAGCTGGCCCACGGCGGCGGGCTGGCCGACCGGATGATGCACCTGTGGCGGCTGGAACTGCCCGACGACCTTGCCGTTGGCGAGCACACCGCCAAGGTCACAGCCACCGGTGTCCATGGAAAGGTATTCACCAAGACCATCACCTTCACCGTGACGAAGTAACGGCGACGACGTCGGCCCTCTGGTAACCGGGTGAGCGGACGACGTCGGCCCCGCCCCTGACAGGTGCCGGTGCCCGTGCGGCCAATTTGGCTTGGCAGGGGTGCCGGCACCTGCGTCGTCGGTGCAACCTTGAAATACCCCCCGTTTTTCGAGAGACTGTTATGTCGGCAGCGCCGGCGAATAAGGGAGCAGCCCGAAGCAGGCTGCCGCGTGGAGAGCCCGCCCCGATTCTCAACCTGGTCGAAGGCTGCCGGGAACCCCTACGTAGCGGGACACGGACTCAACTACAGCACGGCTGTTGAGTCTCCATGCATCTTCACACCAAGTCCGCCCGTCAGCTGCCGCCCGCCAGGCACGCCGGCAGTACGTCCCGGCGATGGCGAAGACAGCGATGTCAATATCAACAACGGGGTTCGATGAATTGACGCCCGGGCGGCGAACGACGGCACGGGACGCAATCGTGGAGGACAATCAGCGGCATTGGCCGACGAAGACCAGGACCGCACAACATATCAGAGAGGACAGCTCGTTTGGCCGACAAAACCACCGGGTCCACACCTGCCGCGAAGGCTGCGACCACAGCGAACGCGGACGGCGAACGAGCTGCCTCGAAACCGATAAACCCCAACGTGGTGCTGGCGGTCCTGCTGTCGGGCGCGTTCATCATCATCCTGAACCAGACGCTGCTGAACACGGCGCTGCCCGCATTCATGGCGGACTTCGGCATCTCCGCGAATACGGCGCAGTGGGTCACGACGATCTTCATGCTGGTCAATGGCGTCATGATCCCGGTCACGGCCTTCCTGATCCAGAAGTTCACCACCCGCGCCCTGTTCCTGACGGCAATGGCCCTCTTCACCGTCGGAACCATCATCTGCGCCCTGGCACCGGTGTACTCCGTGCTGCTGGGCGGGCGCGTCATCCAGGCGACCGCCGGCGGGATGATCATTCCGCTGATGCAGACCATCCTCTTCGCGGTCTTTCCGCTGGAGAAGCGCGGCACCGCCATGGGGACGCTGGGGCTTGTCATCGCCTTCGCGCCCGCGCTCGGTCCCAGCCTGTCCGGCTGGATCGTGGACAACCTCCCTTGGCAGGTCCTCTTCGTGATGATGCTGCCGATCGCGGTGATCGACATGATCGTCGCTCACTTCGTCCTCCGGAACGTCACCGAGCGGACCTTCCCGCGGCTGGACGTCCTCTCCATCATCCTGTCCTCGCTGGGCTTCGGCGGCCTGCTGTTCGGCTTCAGCTTCGCGGGGACCACTGGATGGGCCAGCGCCCAGGTCCTCGCGCCGCTGGTCATCGGAGCGTTCGTGCTGGTCTGGTTCATCCTGCGCCAGCTCAGGCTGGACGAGCCATTGCTCGAACTGCGGGTGCTCAAGTACCCGATGTTCACCCTGAACACGGGGCTGGGCATGTGCGTGTTCATGGTGCTGGTCGGGGGAATGATAGTGCTGCCGATCTACATGCAGAACATGAGTGACTTCTCGGCGATGCAGGCCGGCCTGGCCCTGCTGCCCGGAGCCGTGATCATGGGACTGATGTCCCCGGTGACCGGCCGGATCTTCGATAAGTTCGGCGCGAAGTGGCTGGCAATGACAGGCTTCACCCTGCTCACCGGCTCGACGTTCATGTTCTCGATGCTGACCGTGGAGACGTCATTCACCTACCTCGCGGTGGTGAACGCCGTACGCATGTTCGGGGTGTCGATGGTCATCATGCCGGTGACCACGGCGGCGCTCAACCAGCTCCCCCAGCGGCTGATTCCGCACGGGACGGCGCTGAACAACACCATGCGCCAGGTCGCCGCCTCCATCGGCACAGCCGTCCTGGTCACCGTGATGACCGGAGCCGCCCGCGACCCGGAGGAGTACGGCGCGGCGGGGCTGGTGCACGGCGCGAACGTCTCCTTCTTCGTGGCCGGGTCCCTCGGCGTCGTCGGTCTCGTCGCCACGTTCTTCATCCGGGAGTCCCGGCCCGGAGGCAGCGGTACCAGCCGTCCCGAGCCGCGCGAGAAGGCACCGACGGCGGACTGAGGGCCGGCGGTGCGCCGTGCGCGACGCGCGCCAACGGCCATGCCGGACTCGGCGTGCGGGGCTGTCAGGCAGCGCGTGCTGCCAGCTGCCGCGATCTGAGGATCATGCGCCGGCCGATGCGGAAAATGACGGCCGCGACCACGGCCGCGCAGGCGGCAGTGATCCAGCCCGTCCCGTAGGACGTGGCCTGGACCAGAAATCCGAACAGCAGCGGGCCCGCCGCACCGCCAAACCCGACGCCGGTCTGGAGTATCCCGGTCGCGGCTGCCGCGGCCCTGCGGTTGTCGCGGACGACGGCGAAATGGACAAGTCCCGGCCACGTCCAGCCGGCCCCGTAGGCCAGCAGCGATCCGACGACGAACCAGGGCCCTTGCCCCACCGCCAGCAGCACAAATCCCGCGGCGCCCCCAAGGAGCAGGTAGGCCACCAGGACGTAGGGGCTGCGCCCGGTGCCCCGGTCCATGAATGCGCCGAGGGCGATCCGGATCAGCAGGCCGATGAACGCGGAGACGGCGAACATCAGGCCGGCGGCGGTCGGGGAGAGGCCGGCCCGGACGGCGGAGTCAATCAGGAAGATCCCCAGCGAGGTGGCAGCCGCCGCCGCGATCCCCACACCAATGGTGATCACCACCAGGCCGGCCCGCGGGGTCCCGCGGTCGGGCGCTGAACCCTCGGATTCCGACGCCGGCTGAGCCCGCCTGCCGCGCGTCACGGCGGCCCAGAGCAGCAGCGCCGCAGCGGCGACGGCGGCGAACAGCAGCACCCATCGCCACCCCAGAATCAGCGCAATCCCCGGCACGGCCAGGCCGGAGAGCAGCGTCGCCGCAGGCACGGCTGTTTGTTTGATACCGAAAGCCAGGCCAAGACGGGAACGTCCGACGGCGGCGGAGACACCCAGGTTCGCGGCGGGCTGCGCCATGGCATTGCCGACCCCGCCGACAACGAGCGCACAGTAAAGCACGGGCAAGGACGGCGCCCACGCGATGCCAAGCATCGCGAGCATCGCCAGAATCGAAGCATTGATGATGCCCCACGCGGTGCCCCGCCGCTGCACGACGGTGCCCATCGGCGTCGACAGTATGGCGGTGACACCAAAGAGGATGGCGGCGCCGATGCCGATTTCGGCCGGGCTGACATCCAGGTCGTCCCGAATCTGGACGGCCAAGGCACCGACCAGATAGGCCGGCAACACGCCGATGGTCGTCGAAGAGATGGCCTGCAGCAAGGTGACAGCTGTGCTGCCTCTGGTTGCAGGGGAATTGCGGGACGCCATCAGGTGCAGTCTATCGACGTCGGCACTCAAACGGTGCCGCATTGTGGACGTTGTGCGCTTGATACTGCTCACTCATCGCCGAATGTCTGGTTCCTGAACTAAAGCGTTGACCATGCCGGCGGCCGTACATAGCTTGAGATGCGTGTGCGTGAAGCGGCTCACGGCCGGCGTGCATGTTCGTACCCATCAATCACCGGAGGTTTCCTCTTGAAACTCAAGGAACAACACCGTGTCCACAGAACGAAGTCACTGGCACTGGGCGCGGCAGCCTTATTATCGCTGCCCCTGCTGGCGACGGCGCCCGCGCAGGCAGACGCAAACTTCCCATCTCCTGAGGGAAACACCAACACCGCCAGCATTCAGACCTATGACGGCATGATTGAGGTGCTGAACAGGCTCGAGGACAACGCCCGCTACGGTGTGGACGTCTTCACCCTCGAAGAGGCCGGAACCGAGGTCAACAAGAGCGAACAGGGCCGCGACCTGTATGTGGCAACCGTTGGCACCGGCGAGGAGGACGTCTGGATCCAGGGCCGCATCCACGGCAACGAGCCATACGGAACCGAGTCGATCCTGGCCATCCTGAAGAAGCTGGGCAATAACGGCGCACAGGCGTACCAGCAGATCCGCGACGCGTACACCATCCACTTCATCCCGATGTACAACCCGGATGGCAGCGAGCTGAACATCCGCCACACCATCACCGAAGATGGTACTCGCGTGGACCTGAACCGGGGCTGGGTTGAGGGCGGCTTCCACGCCAGCGAATCACTCGCTTTCTACGAGTACTGGACCATGATCGACCCGGCCTTCGGCATCGACATCCACCACCAGGGCCTGAAGCAGGAGGCAGGAACCGGCGACGACGTCACACTGTCGCTCGGCATCTCACTCGCCCCCGGCGGACCAACACTGCCCTACATCGAGGACGGCGCCTACGACGTGCTCACCCGCCAGATGCAGGGCTACGTCTACCAGGAACTGTCGAAGTACGGCTCCATCAATATGGACCGCTACCAGGTGGGTGAGAACAACAACCTGGAAATCGACATCAAAGGCGGCGTCGTCTCGGCCATGATGCTGGGGCTGAACTACCAGGGCATGAACGACGACGGGCACAGCAACCCGGTGGTGTTCTTCGAGACCTCGGGCAACTCCTCCGATTACAGCCTGGGGCAGAAGGCCCGGGGCAAGAGCATCCGCCAGAACGTGCTGGCGATGAAGGAACTGCTGCTCGGCATGGCGACCGGGGCCGTGCAGGAAGTCGATCCTGAGATCTGGGATGAAATCCCGCACTACGAAACGGTTGGCTACGCCACGGACTACGCGGGCATCATCCCGATCGAGCCGTAAGCGTTCAACGTGAAAGCGGCAGCGTCCCTCGGGGCGCTGCCGCTTAGCTCCGCGAGTTAATGGGTTGGATTGCAGGGCTCTCGTGGTCGTTGTTGAGGGGTGTATGGGAAAGCTGGTCGAGGAACTGGCCGAACAGGTGCAGTCCGGTGCGCAAGGTGTTGGCGTCGTCGGCGAAGCCGATGCGCACAGTATTCTCGATGTCGAATGCGGCGCCGGGAGTGAACATCACTCCGCTGTGTTCCAACAGCCGGGTGCACAATTCGTAGGAGCCGACGGGAGCGTCGTAGCGGAGCAGGGCGGTGGTCCCCGAGAGCGGCTTCACGTACGTCACGTCGTCGCGACTGCTGATCCACTCATCAACAATGGCCAGGTTGGTGCGGGTGATCCGCTGTGAGCGGGCCAGGATGGTGTCCCTGCATTCCAAGGCCACGCAGGCCAGCAGGTCATCCACTCGTCCAACGCTGATCGTGGTGTAATCCCGGTGTGTGGCAACCTCCTTCAGGAGATCGTTCGGGGCCACGATCCATCCCAAGCGCAGTCCAGCCAGGGAGAAGGGCTTGGACATGCTGCCAGTGGAGATGCCCCGCTCATACAAATCGGCAATCGAGGCGGTGAATCCGTCGCCTGCTTGGTCCACGCCGCGATAGACCTCGTCGCACAATACCCATGCCCCGGAGCGGCGGGCGATGTCGGCTATGCGGGAAAGGCCTTCTGCATCGATCAGCGCACCGGTGGGATTGTTGGGGTTGTTGATTGTAATAAGCCGGGTCTTGGGCGTCACCAGGCGGTCGAGTTCGTCCAGCTCGGGCTGCCAGCCGTGCTCCTCCTGCAGCGGCAGGTGATCGACACGGGCTCCGTAACTGGCCGGGATGGAGTAATGCTGCTGATATGTGGGTACGACGGTCACGACGTGATCGCCCGGCTCGACAAGAGCGGCATGCACCAGGGCGTTGGCTCCGATCGCTCCATGTGTGATCAGGACATTGTCGGGGCGCTGGTTCCTATAGAGTTCCGCGACCAGAGTGCGCAGGCGGGGGCTGCCCGGAATCGGCCCGTAGGTGAGCGGCGTGGTTTCGAGCTCGGATAGTACCTGCTCACGCCGGCCGGACAAGTCCAACAGTTCCCCGGTGGTTAGTGAACTGACACATGTCTCCGCCAAGTTGTATCGGCAGGTCTCTTCGTACTCGTTCATCCATTGCTCGACTGCGAATTCACGGATCTGCATCAGTTTTGCCCTTTCGTACCTCAAGCCTGTCCAAGCACGGGTTCTTCCCAGTCTTCGGGGACGGGCACCGCGCACCAAGTTCTGTGGTTTAGTGAGCACTATATTGCTCACCAAAACCTGTTGACAAATTTTTTGGGCACTATACTGCTCATTATGGGCAGTGAGACCGCCGGCAGCCGTGCCACACAACATTTCGTCACCCGCGTCGGCAAGCGCATTCGTTTGCTGCGCCAACAGCGCCACTGGAGCGTGCAGCAACTTGCAGAAGCCAGCGGGCTCAGCCGCAGAATGCTCACCGGCATAGAACTTGGCCAGGCAAACCCAAGTCTGGCAAGCGTCGACCGCATCGCCAGCGCCCTCGGAACCGACTTCGCCGCCCTGGCGCTGCCCGACAGCGCTTCGAAGGATGAGCAGGTGGAAGGAACGCTGGTCTGGGCGGATCCGGACGGCAGTTGCGCCTTCCTGCTGGGCGCAACTGAGAATCCGCGGGCTGAACTATGGCGTTGGGTACTGGCTCCCAGGGGGCGCTATGTGGCCAGTCCCGACCGGCCCGGCAGCCAGGAGATCCACCATGTTCTTGCCGGATATTTGACCCTGGCGACGAGTGCGGCAGTGCAGGTATTGAGTGCCGGGCAAAGCGCCGTCATTGGAAGTGATCAGGAGTACGCCTACCGGAATGAAGAAGCTGAACCTGTTGTTTTCATGCGAGTCGTCACCGGCGCCTGACAGGGCGAGGGCCAGCGTGTTCTGCCGCGCCATTGACCGTCATATCGAAGAGATCTAGAGTCGATCCCAAGCAGCAGAAACTGATTTTCACATAGTGGAATGTTCAATTTTTGGCTGGCAGTGTGCGATGGGCCCCGACTGGCACGATTCACTAACAAGGGAGTTGGCGTGAATAGCGACAACGCATCCGTCCTTTCAAGCCCCGCCGCATCTGTGCTGGAGGCGGTCCAAACATCCTCCACCTCGTACGAGGACAGACTGAACGCCGGCAGGGACCGCTCCGGCTACGCCTCAACGACACTGCCCGACGGCGTCGTATTCGCTCATTCGGTTGACGACGTGGTGCGCACCGTGCAGCTTGCCTCCGCCAACGATGTATCGCTGGTAACCCGAGGTGCCGGTACTGGACTCGCCGCCGGCGGGGTGGGGCAGGCCGGTGAAGTGGTCCTCGACGTGTCCAGCATGAACCGCATCCTCCGAATTGACCCCGTCGAGCATCTGGCAGTCGTCGAGCCTGGCGTTCTCAATGGCGAATTGAATGCCGCGGTGGCAGAACACGGGCTCTTCTACGCCCCGGACCCGGCCAGCACGGCGATCTGTTCCATCGGCGGAAACGTCAGTACGAATGCCGGCGGCATGAGATGCGCCAAATATGGTGTGACACGTGAAGCCGTGCTGGCCCTGCACGTCGTGCTGGCCGATGGCCGGGAACTGAGAACCGGAAGGGAAACGCTCAAGGGCGTCGCGGGTTACGACCTCAACGCGCTGTTCACCGGCTCCGAGGGAACGCTTGGAATCGTTGTTGAAGCGACCTTGCGACTCCGTCCGCTGCCGACGGCGACGGCGACAGTTGCGGCGTTCTTCCCGGATTTCGCAACCGCGGCTCAAGCCGCTTCAGCGGTCATAGCAGCACAGGTGCAGCCTTCCCTGCTTGAACTCATGGACGGCCAAACCCTCGAAGCCGTCGATTCGGCATTGGGCACGGACTACCGGTCCAGGGGCGGCGCCTTCCTGCTGGCACAGACGGACGGATACGGCGCATTTTTGGAGCAGGACGTCGTCCTGGAAGCCATCGAACCCCTTGCAAGCTCGTGTGAAAAGGCCGCAGATTCCGAGCATGCCGAAGAATTGGTCAGAGCCAGACGCGAAGCGATTCCTTCGCTGGAGCAGCTTGGACGGGTCTCCATCGGCGATATTGCCGTGCCGCGGGGGCGGCTCGCGGATGCCGCACTGGGACTTGGGGAAATCTCCCGCACGACCGGTGCCAGGATCTTCACAGTGGCCCACGCATCCGACGGAAACCTCCACCCGATGATCGTCATGGACGAGGAGGATTCAGTGACAGAAGGACCGGCAAAAGCCGCGTTGGGGGAGATGTTTTACCTGGCCAAGAGGCTCGGCGGAACCCTGACCGGGGAGCACGGAGTTGGACTGCTCAAGCGTGATTGGCTCCTTCCCGAACTCGGTGAAGTTTCACTCGAGGTTCAACACGCCATCAAGGATGCATTGGACCCCAAAGGCATCCTGAATCCCGGGAAGGCAATCTGAGCAGGCCGGTATTAACGTGACTGACTCCTGGCCTTTAGCCCCGCCGTTACCTCAGCCGGCCATCATGGATCAATCTTGGGAAGATGCCGTCTTTCTGCCCTGGCGTATCCTGGCCGATATCTGTGCGGCGCGATTACCTGTCGGCGTAGAACCAGACATATACGACGGCAGTGCATGGGTCGGACTGATCGGGTTCCGGATGCGCAACGCGGGCTTGGGAAGTGGTCGGCCGGCTCCCCATTTCGACAGCTTCAACGAAATCAATGTCCGCGTATACTCACGGGAGCGTGATGGTACCCGGGGGGTAGTGTTCTTGACCCTCGATGCTTCCCGGTTGGCCGCGGTTCTCGCCGCCAGGGCCGCCGGTATTCCCTACGTCTGGTCGCGCTGCCGCTACTCCCAGGAGGGCCCGGTGGGGCACGGATACACCGTTCAACGACGCCGTGGCACGGCAGGAACCTCGTTCGCCGTGGCAGCAGATACAGAGCGCATTGCCGACGATGCACTATCGGTCTTCCTCACCGCACGGTTTGGCCTGCACAGCCGGTTCCGCGGCGAAACCTACTACATCCCCAACGCCCACACTTCCTGGCCGCTTCATCCGGCACAACTGACTGAACTGGACGACAGCTTGCTCAAAGCGGCCGGCTTCGAGGTCGAAGGCCCTCCCGAATCTGTCCTGTATTCGCCCGGTGTACGCACGCAATTCGGCCGACCGCGAGTGCTGGAAAAGCCACCGGCGCATCTACTGTCCCAAAATGGATAAGACGAGTGCGAAATGTGCTGTCCCTGCGTCGCGTAAAGTGCGCAGCGGTGGAGCGATGCGGCCCGATTGCGGCAACGCATCTTCATCACAGTTGAAGGGAGATGGTTGCTGGTGGCTGAGACCGGACACGGCGACGTCGTCGCCTACCTGAAAGCCGATGTCATGCCGTTGTTCCGGACGCGGCGTGACTTGCACTGGCGGAGCGCTGCAAACGAGTACGCTTGGCACGCCAATGAAGGCGCCCGTGCTCTCCGCCTGGCGGCAACTGCCGGTGATGCCGCTGCAGTGTTGCCGTATGTGCAGAAAGCAATTAGCTCTATGGTGCGTGTTGTGCTGCGGGCAGACGACTCCGATGGTTCTATCGGCGGCATCATCGGCAATTTGCTGGAGTTGCACGCCGAAGTGGCAAGTATCGCTCCTCCACCGGCGTCAAAACTCGTCGCATGGTTGATCAAGTTCCAGTTCGATGGGACCCAGGATTTCTTCACGATCGACATCGTGCGCTATGCCGGAGCGCTGGGTAACAAGGGCATGGCGAAGTACCGGGATGAGCTGCACAAAATTGCGGAGTCGCTGCCGCCGGAGCCGACCCGTGAGGAAGAGCACGCCATCCGGCCGGTCTTCGGCAACAGCGACGCTTATGAGGAAATGATCACTGCCCGTCATAACCGGTTTCTGCTTAATTTCAATGCGCAACGGCTCGCTGTCGTGGACGGGGATGCTGATGCGGTGATTGCACGGTATGGCGGCGACCAGAACATGGCGTATCAAATGCGTGAGACTGCCGCAGCGCTGGCCGAAATCGGGCATATTGAGCAGGCGCTGACGTTTGCGCGGCGCGGGGCCGCCATGGAACCTTGGCATCAGGCCGATCAGGCGGCCGAATTGTGGTGCACCCTGGTCGCCGAGCATCGCCCGGATGAGCTCGCTCCAGCCCACCGCGAGGTCTTCGACCACCGGCCGACCTCATCGGCAGCCAGCCGGTTGCGGAAGGCAATGGGAAGTGAATGGCCACAGGCGGAGCCAGAGGTGTTGGCGGCGTTGGAGTCGCGGCCGCGCGACCTGGTCTTGTTCCTGCTCCTCGATCTCGACGACCCTCAACGAGCGTGGGACGCTGCTCAGCGGCTGGCCCCCGCCGACATTGACGTATTGACCCGGGTTGTTGACGCCTACGGCGAAGTCGACCCGGGCGCGGTCATCCCAACCCTGCGCGAACTCATCGAATCAGACCTCGCGGTTGCCGATGCCCGCAACTATCGATCCGCTGTGAAAAGGATGCGGAAGTTGAGAAAGTTCAGCGCCGCTGCAGGCCAGCCCGAGATGTGCCGGGAATACATCTTGAGTCTGCTTGAGGAGCACCGCAACCGGCCCAGGTTCGTACGGGAAGTCGATCGCGCAGGGCTTCTGTAGGGAGACGTCGTCGGGAGGAATGACGGGGCGAAGGGGCAGCGGTTTTGTCTGACCTTGCACCTACGCTGGCGACATGTGGCTTTGTTACATCGACGAGAGCGGAAATACTGGGATGCGGCTGGATGATCCGGCCCAACCTACGCACTGGATGGGCGCGGTACTTGTCCGGAAGACCAGGTGCTGGCACTTTCCCTTGCCGTCGACGGTATTCTGAGCGGCGTTGCGGGCGTTAGCGCTGACGTGGAGTTCCACGGTACAGAGATGTTTCGTGGTAAGGGCGCTTGGCTTCATGTTCCGGTCGAGGTGCGGGTTCGTGCTTTTGAGATGTCCGTGGCGCTGCTTGCCGAGCACAACTGCGTCATAGCTCATTCTTCGATAGATAAAACAAAGCTAAGCGTTACAGACTCCGTTGCGACGTCGCCGCACTTGATGGCTTTTCAGCTCCTGGTCGAAAAGATCAACTCATTTGCTAAGCGCCAGCGGGACCCATTGCTACAACGAGTCCTTTTGGTAGCGGACGAAACGACTGAGCACGATGCTTTTGCCATCAACCTCGTGGCAGGTATGCAAAGGCAGGAAACAATTGGAGTTGGGGCTTACGGCGCAATTCGAAACGTAGTCGATACCGTTCACTTCGTGAGGTGTGAAACCAATCGAGGAGTACAGCTTGCGGACCTCGTTATTTATGGTTTGCATCGCGTCGCGAGAATGGGTCCCACCCCCAACCGGGGTGACCAGGAAATGCGCCGGATACTCGCTGAACATGTGTCACCGTTGATTCGAACATACCGTGACCGGTGGCCGCCTTAAAGCAGTAGGTCCACCCGAAGGTGGACCTTGCCGGATCGATGCGCCTCGGAAATCCAAAGCGACTCACGACCTGCTTCCAGTCTACAGTTGGCCGAGAAGGCTTGGCAACGCGCGTGGGCAGGCAAGCATGCGTATTCTGAATCGGCAGAGCCGCGGTGTATCAACCGGGGCGGATTCGTCCCACAAGCATGTTGGGAGCGGAGCAGGAACCGGTCAGTTCACTCGTGAGGTCCGCTCTTGCCTCACGGGCGGCAGCACTTTATCGAACAGCCACGCGTAGACGAACGTGTAGACGAGGAAGAATGCCAGCAAGCCGACCTCGAGGCTGAATGCCTGGAGCAGTGACACCTGCAGTATCCAGGCCACGATCGGCAGCAGCCATAAAACCAGTCCGCCTTCGAAACCGATGGCATATACGATCCGCCGTGGAAGTGTGCGGGTCTGGGATTCCTGCCGCTCCTCCCACGCCTCGAACAAGGTGGTCCAGATGAAGTTCCACACAACAGCGATCGTCGATGCTGCCACAGCCACGATGCCGGAACTGTCGCCACCAAACCCCAGGACAACGAGGCCCAGGGTGGTGAGCAGGATAGCGATGAGTTCGTAGCTGATGACGTAAATGATCCGCCGAACAACCGGTGACACCAGATCCTCCAAGGAAAGTCAGTCATGGGAAGTCCTTGAAGGTTCGCATCCATGACGGTCAAGATTTCAGCAGCGCTTACTGGTCACTGACAACGGCTGCTTCCAGTCCAACATAGCAACCAAGCCACCGG
Organism: Arthrobacter castelli DSM 16402; assembly: GCF_000430705.1. Classification (GTDB taxonomy): domain Bacteria; phylum Actinomycetota; class Actinomycetes; order Actinomycetales; family Micrococcaceae; genus Arthrobacter_C; species Arthrobacter_C castelli. The sequence goes on along the minus strand of NZ_AUMN01000021.1, from coordinate 47,483 downwards.
CCCATGACATTGGCCGTAACCACCCTTTAAACAACGACGTCGAACCGGAGCTGGAATTGTCGGCTTTTACCCGTGCCGGGTTCACGGTGTTTGCATCCGGCCCAGCAGCACGGCCGGCGCTTGCCCTCATCCAGTTCCTCCTGGGTCCGCCGGATCCGGCGCTCGCGGGTCTGCTGCTGCTTTGCATCCTCAACCCAGCAGAGGAACTCGTTGCGCGCCAACGGTGTGAGGCTCGTCCAGATATCCCGTGCCGTGGTGTTGGCCATCAGCGCATCGGCCAGATCCGCGGGCAGTTCGTGCACTAAGCCACCGGGGATGTCGATGGTTTTCATGGGATTCTCGCTTTCGTGTCGCTGGTCGTGCTGGCCGCGCTGCCCCGCGCTGCGGCGGGTCAGCCTTCGGGAAGTTCGGCGAACGCCTGCTTGGTGTCGCGGTACCAGTCCAACGACTTCTTCGGCCGGCGCCAGCGGCCCTTCATCGCCTCCCGCGCCTCCTGGTGGGAGGCATCCCCCGCTTTTACGGCTTCCTTGAGGTGACGGTCCTGGGCATTGATGACGTCGTCGGCGCTCTCACCCCGATGCTCGAGGTCGCACGGTCCGCCCAGCTGGCGGCAGGTCATGGTTTTCATAGCGATTCCTTCTTGTGAGGTGATTCGTTATTTTGATGTTCACTTGGTTGACGATTCGCGCACGGCAAGTGTGACCGGGGGCGCGGATCAGTTGCCCGCTCTGCCTGTCAGCTTCCGCGATTGTGCTGCAAGCCTTGCTCTATCCAGAAGGAAAGCTGCTCTTGGTCGCTGCCACCACCATCTTCTCGTTGACCATGAACGAGATGCCGCCGAACATCGAAACCTCACGCAAGCGGGGCGCGTCCCTCAACACTTCCCGGATGCGTGCAGTCAGGTGCTCACGCTCCGCCGTCATCAGCCTCACCTGCCCGGCTTTGCTGATCCGCGGGGGCGTAGGAGAGCCGGTCGAAGATCAGCACGGACTCGGTGATTACGCCGTCGTGAACAGTGAAGCACTCGGCCGCCGGAGTTGTGGCGGTGACTTCGGTCTGCGGGTAGTAGAACAGTGCCACACGGTGGCCGTCGGTGAACGTCGCTATGTCCTTGATGCCCGTCAGCATGGGCGCGAAGCCGCCGATGTAATCGCTGTATGCTTCGATCCCCGCCAGTTTCTGCCCGGGAGCCTGGCAGGTAATGTCCGGGGCGACCAGGGCGAACGCGCCGTCCAGATCCCCGCCGGTCCAGGCCTCGTGGTAGGCAAGGACGGTGTCCAGCGGCGTTGTTGCGGAACTCTGCGTCATTGGTTTGTTCCTTTCAGATCAGATACATCTTCTGGGTTCTAGGTTGGCGTCCAGGTGTCGCTGCCGGCGTCCCCGCCGGTGGCAGCGATTTTCAGCCGCGGCAGGAAGTGGGCCCAGCCATCGGCATGACCCGGCATGTCGACGTCGGGCAGTGCCTTGTGGGTGAGGTCGACGCGGGTGCCGCTTCCCGCAGGCGTCAGGCTGAACTCCACGATCGATGTGCCGGGCGGCAGGTCAGGATTGCCGACGGCGCCCCACGAGACAACCACGCGGTGCGGCCGATCAACTTCGAGATACTCGCCGCGGATCGGGTAACCGGCGATGTTCACGGCGAAACTGCCACCTGGGCGCGCGTCCAGCTGGGCCCACTGACCCATCCAAGCGGTCATGCCGGCGTCGGTCACCAGATACTCAAATACCACCTCCGGTGCCGCATCGATTTCGATTGACGTGCTGAACTCACCCATCGCTGACCCGCCCTTGGGATTCGACGGCGGCTTTCAACGCGCTCAGTCGCTCGGGCCAGAAACCATCGAGATACGACTGGATGGCTGCCAATCCGTCAGTATTGACCGCGTACAGGTGGCGCGTGCCCTGCTGGGCGCTGTGGGTCAGGCCGGCATCACGCAACACACGCAGATGATGCGACGTCGTTTGCTGGGACAGCTCGACCTGCTCAGCGATTCGGCCCACCGGAGCCGGCCCGGACTGCACGACGCTGAGGATCGCACGCCGGTTCGGGTCTGCCAGCGCCTTCCACGCACGGTCCGGGTCCGCTATGCCGGCCATGGCACTCCTTCGCGACGGGTGCTCCGACTATAGCACAAGCAATCATTTGTACTTATACGCGTGAGTAGAACGCAAATCAGTTGCGCGGCTGACCGCCGTCGCGCCGGGCCACCTGCTCCAGTACCTCCGGTTCGGCCCGGAAGGTGATGCCGGAGACCAGGCCGTCGACGACGGTGAAGTCGAACAGCACCCTCGCTTCGCCCCGGTGGAACCATGCGGCAGCGGGGCGCTCGCCGACGAACACCGACAGTGCGGCCTTGGCGCTGCCATTGAAGAACGTCGCCACCTCCTGCCGGCCGTCGATCCGCTGCGGGGTGCCCGCCAGGATCGCGGCGTCGTCGGCCGTCACAGAAGCATCCGGTGCCAGCAGCTGCAGCAGGCGCTCAAATTCGCCATTCCTCGCCGCCGCCATGAATGCGTCGACCACTTCCCACTCGGCAAGCGGACCTTCTGCGGCAGGCTGGCTGACCTTGGCTCGTGCCCGGGAAGCGAGCTTGCGCGCGGCCGCCGGGGTGATGTCGAGGACCGACGCGATGGTAGGGAACTCGAAGCCGAAACTGTCGTGCAGCACAAAGGCGACGCGTTCGGCTGGAGAGAGCCGGTCGAGCACGTACTGCAGGGCGACGCCTACGGTGTCAGCGAGTACGACGTCGTCGGCCGGGTCAGGCGCGGCCTCCGGCGGCTGGATCTCGTCGACTGGGACGGGGGTGCGGGCGCGCAGCCGGTCAAGACACAGCCGGGTGGTGACCGTGGTCAGCCACGCGGGCAGGCTCTCGATGCTGGAGTCTGTCCGATCCAGGCGCAGCCAGGCCTGCTGCACAATGTCCTCGGCCTCGGAATGGTCGTCCAGCACCTGGCCGGCAATGCGCAGCAGCCGGGGCCGCTCCGCCTCGAAAATCTCCGTCTGGTCCACGGTGCTCACCCTTCCGTCAGTTCCATCTTCCCCTCTTTGCCTCATTGACGAATGGGATGCACTACGTGTGACCGATCGGGATCGCCCATCGTGGCCACCCAATTTTCGTGTCAGTACCCGCCACTGTGGCACATAGCAATGGAGTACGGTCCCGTTGAGGTGTGAGTCGCAGCGATTAATGGCGCGTTTCTCGTAGCGCTTTATGTCCGAATCGCCCAGTCGTGCAGCCCCATCCTGACCGGGACGGGGTCCATGGCCGGAGGACGTAGTCTGTCTCAGATGAGTTCTGGTGCTGATATTCAGATGCCGGAGAATGAGAATGGCTCCGTCGAATCCTCGCCGCATTGTCCGATTTCAGTTCCTATTGTTTCCACCAGCCTTGATCCACAGAGCCAAAGTCGATTTCTGGCCTTCAATGCGGCCCGGCGCCTCGAAGGGCGAGGTGTATCTGTTGAGCTTGTCGACCCTCGACAGACGCCGCTTCCGGCCTTCGAGAATGCAGAAGCGAATGAATCGGTCGGTCAGCACGCTCTCGGTCGGTCATGGAACGCAAACCCCAATGCGGAGGGATATACGCCATCTTCATTACTGTTTATGATAGTAATGCTGAAACAGGGGCAGGTTTCTTCATCTGTTGTCCGCTTCGCGCTACGAGTTTGGTTGGTACGATGGACGCACCTCGTTGGGCAACACTGATCGGAGTGCTTTCGATGAGATGTAGAGACCAGGGGAACCCGAAAGACAAGACTTTCCTCCCAATGTGAGTCCGGAAACTGTCCAGTGCCCCCCTTTCTGTTTGAGGACAGGGCTTCCACTGTCTCCTTGACATGTATTTAGACCCGTTTTGCTTGCTGGCACAGCACACATAAACAATCGCTTAGTAGCGTCATCGATGTGTAGAACATGCAAATAGTTACCGCACTTTCGCAAACCAACCTTTTGAATTTGAACGTGTTTGACCCTACATGGCGGAACTCCCCCATCATGCATCCGTCCCCATCCCGGCACGACCAATGTTTCACTATCGGTTCGGCGGGAAATGGGCATCGGCTCCACGTCGGATGTTCCTTGAGTCTTGAGCAACGCGATCTCGTCGTTGGGCGCAGGCTGAACCATAATGTCTGTGACACGTACTCGTCTCCCAGGAACAGGGGCTGTCTTGCATAGATTATCTGCACCCATGACGGCATCGATCAGTTTTGCTGTTCTGGTCTCCACGCAGTGGGCGGCAGTCGCCAAGAGACTGGGAGCCACTAGAACGGCACCGCAAAATTGTCCACTATACAGATCATTAGAAGGCGCCGAGTGGTTTACCAAAGCGACCCGCCCCGCAGCAGGAATATTTGATTTGCTTTGAACCGTGCACCCCGTAACAGCCACAGCGCACAGCGATGCTATGATTATGGCGAACCAGTGGACAACGTTTGACCTTGATGTATCGTTCATTGGGACTAAAAACAACTCTCGGGAGCCAAAAGTATGCGTGTAGATGATTGTGCGATGTAGGCAGTGCCCTGAAATGCATAAGTCAATTCTATTGCGGCGGCCCGACCCTTGTGATGTTCGTTCTCTAACCTTAGCGATACCAAAATATTAGCCGCCTCCCCAGGCTTTAGAACTACCGAATTCAAATGGGACTTGGACCGCCATAACCGTTTCGCCGCCTGCGTTTCTGGTCTCGTTGACGTTGCACCAACTGCCGTATCACCGTAATCCATTGAAATTGCATAAGCTTCGACAGCAGATAAGCCAACAGGATCAATAAGTGACGTGCGGTCGAGGGCGACATTAGTATCTCCTGTATTCCTGATGACCGCTCCTACCACGGCTAAACCCTCTGTTGGGTCAGGGATGCAAACCTGCCCAGGTCGCCCTCCCATAGCCAACGGTCCGTCAGTGGCTATGGGATTAGAGCAGCCCGCAAGACTTAATGTGATTAGAACAATGATGCTAGTGCGCCACCAGCCAATTGTTTTAGACAAATCCGCCAGATCAAAGCGATTCCGCATAAAGTCCTGATGGAGTGCCTCCTGGGTAATCGGTTTCACCGCAGAGTTTCCTCTTCTTCGAAAAGTCATACCGGACTTTGGCTTGAGTTGAGTATCCAGTACTTGCGCTCAGCCACATTCCAATCGGTGTTTCAAGATTGGCGCCGTAGGTCCATGTTGAAGCTTGTGTCTGATCTTTAATGAAATAACTTCCGGCGGGGAATTGGACGCAGTGACCTGGATACAGGTATGAATAATATCTGTAGTCGACTACCTTGATGCCGCTAGCGTAACTGACCGGCCTTATATGGTATCGTTCGCTGTAAATTGCTCCTGTGCTGTCATGGTAGCAACGCACAAAAAATTTCGCGTAAACAAATTGTGTACGAAATTCTTTCATATCGTGGCTTCCTTGCTTTGGGAATCCGATAGTCGTGGTCGAAGAGACGGACGTCGTTCCGCCCGCGGAGAAACTTCCGTTTTGTCCTGAAGTAGATACTCCGATTCCGAGTGAACTTGAGGCACCTTCGGAGTACTCAAATTTTGCGGTCACTCCGTCCGTATTTATTACCGCCCTGCCGACTGTCACCCAACTAGGATCGAACGTCTCCATCTTGTAACTCTGGCAGGTCTTTGGCGCGTAGCCCTTACGGGGGATCCTGTGCGGCTCCTTGCTGCTGTCCTTCTTCTGGCTCTGCCCTGATTCCAAGGGGGCAAGAGACAGCTCTAGTGGCTTGGTATCAACTGCGGTGTGCATATCAGAATCCGATTGCAGCCGGGTATTCGATCCTGCCGGCGCGAACGCAGGATGATCGCCATCATCAACCAGCTGACGGGCAAAACTGTACGAATACTGCAGGCCCGCACTCTCAGAAATGATTGTAAAATCTATTTGGCCAGATGCTGCCTTCAAAGCGTGCAACTTTGACGTGTCGCCAATCCGCAACTTGAATGTTCCATTCGCCAGTGTGCGTGTTTTAGCGACGGGGACAAGTTTGACGGATTCGCCGTCTTGCAGGCCAGCCAGTATTTTCGCGCTCGGCCAAGCGTATAAGACCAAAGTTTGTCCCTTATCTACCAGATTTCCGCGATCGTCCCTTACTGAACCAACTGCAATCGGGTCGGTCGGAAGATTCTGTGAAGCGGTGATTCGAGGGAGAAACTTTGTACTGTCTCCTTGGTCGGCTCCCGCTGAAGCGGGAGTTATCCCTATGGCCACAAGGGCAAGTGTGGCAAGGCCTGTGACATAGCGATGCCAGCGCAAACTTGATAAACGGTGTAGAGCTATGCCTTGGGATTCGTTCCGGTGCGAGACCATTCTTCTGCTTTCTCTGTGGTTACTTTACCCCCGCTGTGGAGTGCATCATGTTTGCGAACAAGTAGCAAGGGATGCTCTGATAGCCAACTCTTGTCGTTACATGATTGTGATTTATTGTGCTTGTCGTCGTTCAGGTATCGTTCGGAGGTCTTTGAACGAGTGCTCCCGTGAGGCGGTGGACGCCTAGGGTGCACCGTGTCGGTGCTCGTTTCCAAGTCGGCCTCTCCGGCCAAATGGTCGCGGTTGGAGTGAGCGGGCATGTGGGATTGGATAGGTCACGCGACGAGCACGGTCATATCGGCGTACGGTTCGAGACCGAGATGCAATTAGAGTTTCCGAATCGCACGACGGGCGTCGTTATAGTCCCACCACAGGCTGCCCCATATGCTGGGCCGCCTCTGGGCGAGGACTCGGCTGAGCTATTGGAATTGAAGAACGGCCCGGACCGAATAATTCGAGGAGTCTCTACAGGGACAGACCTTCCGGTGGCTGCCAGAGATTTGGCATCAATTGTAGGAAAGTGACGCCAAAACCGGAACGTCGGCTCGAGGCTTGAAAGCAACGCCCCATGTCAGGCACGGGACCGGATGACAGATGGAACGGGTTCTATACAGGGCGTTCCAGTTCCTTGGAAGTGAGACGTCCCAAGATGGTAACCGTCAAATGTTTGCCGACGCAGGTCGGGTTAGATTTGGAACTCCTTAGAGCCGCGCACAAAATTGGCTTTTGAGACTCGCAGCGTCCCGGCTGCGTCCCGGCTCCATCCCCCGTATGTCCAAAGGGAGTGGAGGGAGTCGCCCAGACCTTCCACTACGCCGTCGCCCTGAACCGCCACGGCAAGAAACTGCCGGACACAAGGCTCTGCCCCAAGACGAGGCGAAGCTGCGGGCCATCATCGACAAGCTCACCAGCCACGGCACGGCCCTGCTGGTGGTCGATCAGCCCGCGACGATTGGCGCCCCGCCGGTCGTCGTCGCCGAAGCCGTCGGCTTCGTGGTGGGATACCTGCCCGGGCTGGCGATGACCCGCATCGACGACCTGCATCCCAGTGAGTCCAAAACGGACTCCAGAGACGACTACATCACGCCAAACGTCCGTCATCCCAAGTGAAATTAGATTTGGAACGCCCAGGATCCATGTCTGATACCGCCTTTGGCGCCCATGTGACCGTCAGCTTGTTCCACGTGGCCTTCGCTAATCGATAATCAGTCAGATTGTGTTGACACGTGAGACGGCTCGACATAGATTAAACAAACCAACCGGTCGGCTTGATAGTCTATAGATTGGCATGTCCGCAACTGTCCAAGATCGGAGCATCTCATGAGAAGGAAATCCCACATCATCACGGGTCTCGCAGCTACGGCGCTAATTTTCACCGGCGCCGCTGCAGCCAATGCCGGGGGATCGCTGCAGGGCTACAACACCACTGTTGGAAAATTCAATGGCTCGGGCTACACAGGCTTCCAGAAGAAGTCCATCCCCGGCGCGACTGGGGAGCTGGAGTCTTCCAGGGTGGGCGGTAATTATGTTGTCGACGTCCGCATGATCCATAAGGGGTCAAACGACGGTGCTTGGACCCGTAACGTCACCGACTACACGCTTTACTACCTGTACAACGACATCCCGGGCGGCAACTCCACACGTCTGCAATTCAGCAACGACATTACTACACCAGTAAATGTCCAGGTCGTCGGAGCGTGGGCGAGCGAGTAACTGAAGCTCCAGGGCAAGTACAGATCTTGGGTGGCCGGTCCGCAGGGATCGGCCACCCAAGCGTGTGGATATAAATACAATTGACACAATCAATCAATTGAGGAGTCTGTGACATTGCTGAGATCAGCTGTAGCGGATATACGGCCGGCGTTGTCGTGGCAATTTTTCCTGCTCGTGGCGGCCGTCCTAATACTTCCTTCGGCCTATACCACAGCGATCAGCAGCGACTACGCGCTTTTCGGCGAAGCCGATGTTTTTACCCTGATCATGTCCTCAGGCATCGCCCTGGTATTCCCGCTGCTCGCGGTGTCCATATACGCCTTGCCGTTCTCGAACGAGCTAAGTCAACGCTATATTTTCTATACTCGCACCCGCTCAGACATCGGGCGTTACATCGCGAACAAACTCCTCGCCAATGCGGCGATGGCAGCGGTCTTCTTCTTCTTCGTAGCTTTCATACCCTTCCTGTGGGCGTTCTTCGTTGACCCCGCGCTCGGTCTAATAGGTCCGTACCGGTCGACCGTCGTCGGGCTTTCACCATCGGAGATGGGCGACTACGCGACAACCCTGCACACGTTCTCACAGTTACTCAGCGCCGGACCGTGGGCCTACGGAATTGGCTATTCTCTGTGGCTGGCACTCAACGGTGCGCTTTACGCCACGATAGGGTTGCTGCTGCTTTTTGTCGTGCCCAACCGGTTCGTCGCTCTGTCCCTGCCGTTTCTGGGATACCACATTCTGAATTTCGCGACAGCCGTTGCCGGTATTCCTCAATATTCTCCAGCGTCGGTCTTCCCCTTCAACGTGGTGCAATTTCCGATTTGGGTCCCGTTTATGCCGTTTGGTATTTTGCTCGCCCTGACAGGGCTGCTGGCTATCTACGTGTGGCAGAACACGAGACGTTTGGACGTCCTCCTGTAATGTGCGTCCGTCCAATGAAGTGGGCAGTAAAACCATGGCACCTGGGTTTTCTCGGCGTATCGCTGCTCTATGGCATCTACCTTCGCCGCCGGTCCGCCATCGTCGTGCCGGATATGGAGACAAGCAGAAACGTTTGGGACCAGATCATTGGATTCATGCTGGACCCGTACTACATTTGCTACTTCTTACTGCCGGTGTGGCTCTTTAGTTCGGCTTCTGAGATACGAATGCATTTTACTTCGACAGCTCTCATCAGGTATGGGACTTTCAGTGCCTGGCTTCGTGGCTCAGCCGTGCGCATGTTTAGTCAGACCTCCGTACTGATGGGCATATGGCTCGCTTCGGCCTTCGTCTCCAGTACTGGTCTACACGCGGCGTGGGGATGGAGTACGGCCAGCCGATCCGACTCGATGACGAACCAAGTCTTGAGTGTGGTTAGCAACTATGGGCTGGGCCCAATGCTGGTGCTTGCGATGCAGATCCTGCTCGTCGGCGTGACCCTTCTGGCCTGCTATCTTGTCATGGCTGCCTCGTACTGTATCTGGCAGCGACAGATTACCGTCTATACCGTCGCCGCTGGCTTTTTCATCACCGGGGTGGTTTCGTTCCGGCGATCCATTACCACCGCTCCGTTCCTTGACCCGGCTAATTTTCTCTTACTGCACCGCGCATTTGAAGCCTATGAGCCATTATGGCTGACCTACGTTCCAATGATTGTGCTGATCATTGTTTGCTTTGTCGTGGTGCGGAGAAGGGAACGTTTTACCGGGGGCGGATCCAGAGTGCCGGTGCAGGCCTTGATTTATCTCGGACTCTGCGTTGTTGGCCTGTTCTACGCGCTGGTCTTTCAGCTGCAGTCCCGTGCTGACACCCTGACTGACGTGCTCTACGCAGCGTTTTTCGGGGTATCACAGGAGGGATTTGAATGGAACTTATACCTCTATCAGGCCATTGTGTTCCTTGGATTTACCTACCTGTTCCTGTTGGCACTGGACAACGAGCTGAGCGGTAGGATCTACTACGTCGCTCTACGCCATGGAACCGGACAGCAATGGTTCCTTCGATTTATGCGGCCGTTTGCTTCCCGCCTCGGTTTACTCCTTGTGGGCCTTGTATCTGCGGCCTACTTGGTGTCGTTGCTGGGGCGCGGCCAGCCGACCAGCGCTCCGCCTGCACGTATTCCGGGCGAGCACGCTCAGATGCTCTACCAGTTCTTTGTAAATGGCGTGCTGCAAGTGGGCTGTTACCTCCTTATCGTGTTCGTGGTCGCCTGGTTGAGCGGCAGGCCAATGGCGGGATTATTCGCGCTGGGCGGGCTGCTTATAGCTGGCATGCCGATCGTCAACGGCGCTTTGATCTTCCCCGCCGCGCTCAACAGTCTCGGTTACGTCGACCTAGGGTGGGAAGGACTGGTACGGATAACGATGGTACTGATTCTGTACCTGGCGGTCCTGCTGATCTCCGCTTTGCTTATTGTACGTAATCCGAAGTTTTTCTTCTCCGAAAGGGCATGACATGTCAATCATTGAAATCGAGAACATGAGCAAAGCGTTCAAAGGCATCACCCTCTTCGAGAACGTATCCATGTCTTTTAAACCAGGACAGATATACGGCATTGTCGGGCACAACGGCTCGGGAAAGTCGGTCTTATTCAAATTGATCTGCGGATTCTTGAAACCCGACGCCGGTCAGATCTACATCGATCCGCAGTTCATGTCCGGCAACCGGACGTTTCCCGAAAACTTTGGAGTTATCATTGATCGTCCCGGATACCTGCCAAACAGAACCGGTCTGGAGAATCTGCGCGAGCTGGCCCGGATACGGGGCGTCATCGGCGATCGAGAAATCATCGAATCGATGGAGAGGGTAGGGCTGGCGCCCGGGACCAGGCAGAAGATGCGGAACTACTCGCTCGGCATGAAGCAAAAGCTTGCCCTCGCCCAGGCCATCATGGAACAACCCCAAGCACTACTGCTCGACGAGCCGTTCAATGCCCTTGACGTTGACAGTGTCGAGCGGGTCAGGGCTTTGCTCCTGGAGTACAGGCGCCAAGGCCGAACAGTCATCTTCACAAGCCATAACCACACCGATATGGACCTGTTGGCTGACCAAACCTACCGCATACGGGCAGAGAATCTTGAGCCAGTTGCCTAAGGGGCCGGGCAATTCGTATGATTGCTAACCTCTCCGTCTATCTGGGACTTGCTTCATGCAACCCGCTTGGCTAAACCGTAGCCAAGGCAATCCCATTCACGTGGCTGCGTCCATCCCGACACCCATCACACGCGCCGATCATCCGACTTTGTGAAATACCGACTGGACGGTATTCTATGTGGTCGTGGTCATTCGGGGGATGGGGTGAGTTTAAGTGCGCGATGCTGTACGGATAAATGAGATGGACTTCAATTCGACTGTCGACAGGCGACTTGTCCATCGTGCTTCACTATCGGAAGTATTCCTGACCGGGATCCGCCGAACCCAGCAGAACACCTTCCGGTGCGGCATGCAGTGGCCCCGTCGGCACACCTTTTATCGATCAAGCGGACTACCGGACAGTCTGCTGGTGGCCGAAACCATCCGCCAAGTGACGATTCTTGTTGCCCACGCAATGTTCGGGGTGCCGCTGACACACCGCTTCCTCATGAGCGGTCTCAATGTATCAGTCAACCACGGCAGGTATCTCGACAATCTACACCAACAAGCACCCCGACAGGGCTACATCGACGTAGACGTCGACAGTGTGGAACACTCCGGACCCGTCGTCTCATCCCTGCAGGCCAGAGCAACATTCTTGGGTGAGGACGGGCCATTTGCCTCCGGTACCGGTGGAGCACGGATAGTGAAGCCGTGCGTATATCAGCGCATGCGCGCATCCACAACGGCCGGAGAGCATCCGGTACCCGGTTCAGAAATGCAGATCCCCGGAAGCGTCGGCCATGTCCGAGCGGAAAATGTCGTTATCGGACCATCGTACGGAGCAGGGGTGTGCCCCGTACGTGTGGATGTATCTAACCCAATCCTCTTCGATCATCCGCTCGACCACGTCCCCGGCATGCTGTTGATCGAATCCATTCGGCAAGCAGTAAGAGCCGAGTTGGGCGTCCCGGAACTCGATTTCTCGACTTTTGAAGGAAGTTTTTCGCGCGTAGTCGAACTTGCAACCCCCGCAGAAGTTCGTCTCGACTCGTTGCGACCAAGGAGCACCGCGGCCGTGGAAGTTTCCGCGCGTATAACTCAACAGGGTGGAGAAGCCGCAAAGCTAAACGGACGGTTGACGCCGGCCACTATCGACCACACTCCTGAAAAACAGCCACTGCCACCCCTCAGGCAACACGACAAATGAGCTACGTGCACTGCCCTGTTTTCAGGCAAGGAAGCAAGAACTTCCACATATCCTCGATCCGCTGCACCACATCCGAACGTCCGGTCAATATTTCCGAAACCATCTGCACTCCGGTGAACGCTGGAATGATGAACCGTGCCAAGTCTTGCGGATCCACTGAATCGTTGATTTCGCCCCGCTCAATGCCAACGCGGATTAACGCCTCATATTCTGACATCCACGCCGTGTATGGGCTGATGACCGGCCTCTCAAAATTGGACGCTTCCAGGGTCAGTCTAATCCCGGCCCGAACGATCGGATCCGTCTGCAGTTGCTCGCCAAACCGCCGAGACATGGCAATCATCGTTTCGAGAGCGGAAGCCGAGGAGCGGCTGACCTCCTGTCGAGATTCAAAAGACCTTGCATGTTGTTCTTCGATTACTGCATGGGCAAGATCCTCCTTTGACGAGAAATGAAAATACAAGGATCCCTTGGTGGCTCCACAGGTCCTCAGTATGTCTTGGAGACTCGCAGTTCCGAACCCGTACTTTTCAAATATCTCAGCTGCGCCGCGGATGATCATCTGACGCGTCAAGTGTGCACGCTGCTGCTTGACCACCCGATCCACTCCTCAAAGGGACGACTGCTAATTTGCGACCACTCTAGTGGCGCCAAATACCGCCAGCACAAAGGACCGCACAATGACAAAAACAAACTTCACACCCGATACGCTTCTTACGGGATCGACCGGATTCGTCGGGACTTCGATCGCCGATGCTTTGGGTCGAACCAAAGCCCATACCCTAGCTGTAACCCGCAGTGCCAGCAGGTTTTTGCCCGACGGGGTAACGCCCGTGCGCGGCGACATTACCGACCGTGCGCGAATGCAACAGCTCTGTTCCCAAGCAGACACTATCATTCATGCGGCTTCATACATCGGGCCGGATGTCGACCGGAACAGGGACGTCAACATCCAAGGAACTCAGCACCTCGTCGATTCTGTGCAGGCTACAGGGAAGAAACGATTGATCTACATCAGCAGCGTCTCTGTTTACGGCAACGGGCCACACCATCGCGTCGAAGAACATAGCGGTGTACGCCCGCAATCCGAAACCAGTCGGAGCAGAGTAAAGGCGGAAAGAGCCGTCCTTGATGCTGGCGGCATCGTCATCCGCCCCGCCCTGATCTATGGCGCGGGTGACAGGTGGGTAATACCAAGCATCGTCGCTCTAACGAATTTGTGCGGCGGGTACATCGAGAACGGTCAAGCCCGAGTCTCGATGATTTCCGTCAAGGACCTCGGCCGGCTGGTTGCAGCACTGGCCAAAACCCCATCAGAGCGTCTTCACAAACAGAAGGTGTTTCACGCTGCCTACCCTGAACCCGTGACTATGCGGTGCCTTGTAAAAGCAATCGACCACGAAATCGTGCCTCTACCTGGCGAGACAAACTGCTCCTTCGAAGAAGCGGTATCAAGAGCTGCACCATTCGGATTTACCAGGCATCAGGTATCGATGATCGCCCAAGATAACTGGTATAGCGCAACGCGATTGTGGCAGGCGACTCAGACCCTTCCGCCAACACGTGGCCCGCTGTTGCCGCCCGAAGACGTCGCTTGGTATCGAAACCGCACTAAATGATCCGGTTCGGCTATTCCGCCGCCGCGAAGAGGTATTGCTCTGCATCTACATGGAATCTGCTACATCGGTCCTGTTGCAAGGGCTCAGCTACTGTCAGGCAACATCGTCTTCCCACCTGGCAGTTGTTGTATTCCTACAACCGCCCATTCCCCATCCACAACCTTGGTTGTGGAACGCTCGGAACGACTAATCGCATCGATCGGTACTAGCCAGCAATATTCGTCCCAAAGGTAGGGCCTAGATTAGCGTCTCGCGCGTTCCGTACAGATCCAGCTATTGGTACGCTGAGCGTATGGAATTGGGGTACGCGCGAGTTTCGACAGTCAAGCAGGACCTGGATCGACAGATCGTTGCCCTGGGCGGGGTCGGCATCTCGGCCGGACGAATCTACGTGGACAAGAAGTCCGGGTCTACGGTTGACCGTCCCGGTCTGCGTGCAATCTTGGAGTACGCCCGCGAGGGCGATGTGATCGTGGTGCACACCTTGGACCGTCTGGGGCGCACGGTGCGCGACACGTTGAACCTGATCCATGACCTCTCTGAGCGCGGCATCGGGGTACGGAACCTGGCTGATCCGATCAAGGTCGATTCGTCCAACCCGGAGGATCCGATGGCCCAGCTGTCGGTGGTGCTGCTGGCGTTGTTCGGGCAGATGGAACGGACCTACACCCTTGAGCGTGCCGCTCATGCCCGGGCGGTGGCGACGGCGAAGGGCCGGCGGGTTGGCCGGCCCTCAGTGGTGGATCCGGACAAGCTGGCCTACGCCACGCACCTGCGCGATGTCGGGCACACTATTGCTGAGATCGTGTCCAAGACGGGGATCACCCGCACCAGCCTGTACCGCCACCTGCCACCGCGGCCTGCCGAACGGGTGACCGCCGGACCGGGCACCGCGGCTGACCCGGCCCCGAGATCTGACCTCCGCAGGTGATGGCCATGGCGCAGCTGACTCCGGAAAATAAGGTCGCTCTGCTGCGCCAGCATGAGGACGGTGTCCCATGGACGCGCATCTCCGCGGAATCAGGCGTGCCACTGCGAACACTTACGCGCTGGTCCGCGAAGTACCGCGCTGACCCGACATCCCGTGGCTTGGGCCGCTCCCGGCGGGCCGACCGCGGAACGAGACGCATTCCGGGCGAGCTCATCGAGGTGATTGAAGCGCTGGCACTTCGTCAGCCCGAGCCCACGGCCGCGTTCGTTCATCGCCGCGTGAGCGACATCGCGCACGACCGGGGGCTCGCCGCGCCGAGCTACTCCAGCGTGCGGGCGGTCATTGGCGCCATCGACCCGGGCCTGCGCACGCTCGCCCAACACGGCGATGCCGCGTACCGGGATCGATTCGAACTGGTTCTCCGCCGAACCGCCACGCGCCCGAACGAGCAGTGGCAAGCCGACCACACGCTCCTCGACGTCGCGGTCCTCGACAAGACCGGTATCCCGGCGCGACCCTGGCTGACAGTGGTGTTCGATGACTATTCCCGCGCTGCTGCCGGCTACACCCTTTTCTCCGGTGCCCCGACAGCGGAGCAGACAGCACTTGCGCTGCACCAAGCTGTTAATCGCAAGACCAATCCGGACTGGACCATGTGCGGGCTGCCTGATGTGCTCTACAGCGACCATGGCTCAGACTTCACCTCCGCCCGCCTCGAGCGAGTGTGCCTGGACACGCACATCCAACTCATCCACTCCCGGATCGGCATCCCGCAAGGTCGCGGGAAAATTGAGCGCCTCTACGGCACCATCACCACCGAGCTTCTGCCGCACCTGCCCGGACACATCCCGCACGGCACGAACGGAACACCCATCACACCTGCGGCGCTGACCATCGAACAGCTCGACGCGATTATGGAACAGTTCATCGTCACCGAGTACAACCAGCGTCCGCACTCGGAAACCGGTGAAGTCCCTGCCCACCGCTGGGGCACCTCGGGGTTCATCCCGCGTGCACCAGCGCATCCCGAGGATCTCGACCTGCTGCTGCTGACCGCGGCTGCGACGCGGAAGGTCCAACGCGACGGCATCCAGTTCGCCTCCACCCGGTACGTCTCACCCGTTCTCGCCGCGTACGTCGGCGAACACGTGACAGTACGGTTCGACCCGCGCGACGTCGGCGAGATCCGCGTCTACTTCAACGACGCGTACCTCTGCCGCGCAATCGCTCCCGAGCTCGCCGCCGAATCCATCTCGTTCGAAGAACTCCGAGCCGCCCGGTTACGGCGTCGGCGTGACCTTAAGCAACAGTTACGGCAACGCCGCAGCCTCGCCGACGCGCTGCCCACCGACACTCGGTATGTTCCCCCGGAACCTGTCGACGCGGCGCCGGCAATCATCGAAGACGCTCCGCCACCACATGGATTGCGCCTCTATGCCACCGATTAAGCGCGAACACAGCCTCCTCGGCAAGGGTGACGACGGCCGCCGGTTCCTCACCGGTGAGTTCGGGGAAGTCAACGCCAGCGCCCCGCCGCGACCCGAGCTTCCACCGTTCCAGACGACTCACGAGCATCGCCGGTTCACCGAATTCGCCGACACCGTCCGAGCCCACCGCTACATTGGCCTCTGCTGGGGGCCCCCCGGGGTCGGCAAGACCCTCTCCGTCCGGCACTACGCCGGAGCCGACGAATGGGAACAATGGGAGTCCATATTCCCCGACGACCTCGGTCCCGTTCCGCAACGTGTGCTCGATGCCCGCACCGCGTTCTTCACCCCCACCGTCGCCGCGACCACCCGGCAGATCGACCAAGGACTGCCGCGGGCCTGCCAACAAATCTCCTTCGCCATTGACTTTGCCGAACACGGCGTCGTAGACCCCTACGTCCACACCGAATCCCGCTCCAGCGGACGCACCGAACTGCTCATCATCGACGAAGCCGACCGCCTTAAAGCCACCGGCCTCGAACAAGTCCGCGACTACTTCGACCGTCACCACATGGGCGTCATCCTCATCGGCATGCCCGGAATCGAGAAACGCCTCGCCCGTTACCCACAGCTCTACAGCCGCATCGGCTTCGCCCACGAATACCGCCAACTCACCCCGGACGAACTCACCGCGGTCCTGGCCACACGGCTGCCTGCAGCCGGCGACGCGACCGACGGCGGCGTCGCTCACGCGACAGCCGTCGCGACCATCGTGCGGATCACCGCAGGCAACTTCCGCCTCGTCGACCGACTGCTCACCCAAATCGAACGCGTGCAAAGAGTGAACGATCTCGACGCGCTCACACCCGAGGTCGTCGAAGCCGCACGACAGGCACTACTCATCGGCCATTAAACGAAGCGAGAAGCACGCTACTTACCGTTGCGACTCACACCGTTGAGGTTTGCTTGGCGACTTGTCGTCCCTCGACTTCGATACGGCAGGTGATGTAGCTGGCGCCAGCGCCGGCCTGTCCCGACACTCCAAACGAGTACATCGAGTAGCTGCCGCCGAATTCGAACTCATCGAATACATAGCCCTTCACGACGCTGGACCGGGCGCCGGTCGTATCCTGTTCCTGGCTTGTTTCGCCGTTGATCATGCTGGTGCAGGTGATGATGTCGATCGGAGCGTCAGATTCGAGGAAGTACCGCACGACGCGTTCATCCCCGGTACCGGAGGACACCGCAGTCCGCTTGGCTTTCTTGGCCTGGGCAGCGGCCTTCTTCTTCGCTGCTGCCTCTTCCGCCTTCTTTTTGGCTGCCGCCTCTTTTGCCTCCTGCTCGGCCTTTTTCTCGGCCGCTTTGGGGCGTTCCGTAGCTGCCTTCATCTTCGCGGCCTTTTCGGCTTCTGCGGCTTCGCGCTGCTCGGCTTCGCGTTTTGCCTGGGCTTCTTCAATGAACTTGGCCGAATGCACGGTCAACTCGACGGTTGTGTTGGCATCGATGGACATGCCGCTCATGGGTGACTGCTCGGTAACCATCCATCCGCCGTCGGCTTGATCCTCGGATCCGGTGTTGATGCTGAAGTCTCCCACGCCGGCGGCGTCCAACTCAGCCCTGGTCTCGGCGAGTGTGGCATCGGAAACAAGCGGCATTGTCTCAGGCGCCTGTTCAGCAGCTGGTTGCTCTGCCGCCTGTTTGGTGAACTGGCCGTACTTGGTGCCGGCCTTTTTGCCGCTGGCGCCGTCTCCTGTTCAGTTCCTGTCGAGGAGACGCCTGCCGCGAGCAGAGACAACCCGCAGCAGGGCAAGTGCGAGCACCGGCATCTGGACAACGGCAAGAATGGCCGCGGATTTCGGTCAGGTCGCCAAGCATCACGGCCCCTCGAAGCTGCTGTACATGCCGGACGCCCACGACGGTGAGATCAGGTGGTGGAATCCATCACCTAGGACACATCCAGGATTGGGCGGCGTCCCCAGCAGACGAGACTGGTGAGGCTGATGAGATCCTTAGCTCAATCCTTGCTTAAAATGAGTACCGCTACCGCTCCACGCTCCTGCTCCGCAACTGGCTGCAGGGGCTGCGGAAAGAATGTTTATCACCGCACCATAGGGAACACTATCTCCACGGGGGTCGGAAACGGCTGGAGAGAACGGATAAAACACATGGGGACCACCAAAGCACGTCGCCGGATCGGAATCATCGTCCCGGCTGTTGCCACTATTGCGCTGCTGGCCGGCTGTGGGGGACCACCTGAGGGTGGCGGCAGCTTCGAGTCGGTTCAAGAGCTCAAGCAGGCCTTCGTCGACGCGGGCGGTCAATGTGACGACTGGGACGAACATAATGACGGTGGGCTCTCTGCTGAGTCCGGCTCATGCGGCGATGAGGCTGCACTGAGCATCTTCGAGAACGAAGAAAACTTTGAACTGCTCAAGTTCACCCACGCCGAGCTGGGCGTGGGAACCTTCGTGGGGGAGAACTGGGCGATCAACGGCTCGGACCTGGAAGCTGTGGCCGAGAAGATGGGCGGCACCTACGTCGAAAAGTAGGAACTGGCGACTACGAGTTACCGGATAAGGGCGCGGAGCATTCGTTCATGGTTTAGCGCGCACCGTGGCTACGAAAGGCCGAGCGATTCCTAGATACCCAGAATCACAGGCGCCAACGCCAGTTCGCCGAACCCCAACCGCTTCGCGCCCCCCATCGCTCATAAGCAGAAGTATCATTGAAAGCGATTGAATAATCCAGATACAAGCAGATACTGGGAGCACCGTAGCGAAAGAGCCAGATTTCGACTAACCGTGCGGGGTGCCTAGGAGCGGGGAATAGACAGTGGCCCAAGCAAATTCGCAAACTGGCTTTGTAAGAAAGGCCGGTAAGCAGCGGATGCGACTGGGGATCCTTTCCACTGCCTACCGGAGGGAGCCGAACTCTGATATAGACCATCTCCCCTGTGTCATTACTCGCACCGCTCGAAGATGAGCGTATTGCTTAGATCACGTAGCCCGCGTCATGAATCGGTAGGATCCCGAGTTGGAAAGGGTGGCCTCTCTTCCGAAGCTGGTGGGCCGCCCTTTTCACCCAAGTCCCGGGGCCTGGGGTTCGAAGTCTTGGTGATACGGCCCTAATCGTCATCAACGGTTGTCCATTGAAGTGTGGACCTTTCCCAGCGTTGGCCATCCGCTTTTCCGTTGCGGACCGGCTCCAGCAGCCGGACTATCAGTGCCGTTGCGGAATCAAACGTGGTGAACCCATCGCATGCCCGCACCCCGCGGGCCAGGGATGGATACTGGGTTGCCCAGCTTGAAGGCGGCTTGAAGGCCAAACTGCCTTCAAGCCTGCGCGCCGCCCATTCCTGCTCAAGAGCGATCGTTAGGGCTGAACCATCGAGATTCTGAGTGCGGGCAAACACTACGAGGTCGACCAGATCGCGTACCCGGCTGGACTGGCTACCGTCAGAGCCGTACCGGGCCTGCGTGGCACACACCTTGTCGGCAATGTGGTCCACGACGGGATAGAGCTTCATCCGCACCGGTTCCACTCCGTCGAAATCGAACACGGAACTCGACAATTCCTCTGGGGAAGTGGTCATGAGGGAGCCGACCACCAAATCGACCTTGACGGGAGGCAGCTTCTTCACGCCGCAGTATGTATCGAACACAACACGCCGGCCGTCGACTCCCGGTTGATCCGCGCCCTGGCCGCCGTCGGCGCCTCGTGCCGGTTCGAAGCGAAGGTGGTCGCCCATCTCCTGCTTCGCGGCAGCGACCAAGTCTTCGACGGCACGGTCCAGATCTTCGAGTTCCCCAGCAAGTCGACGTCCAGGGTGGTGCGCGCGTCGGCTACCCTTGCCAGAACGGCGTTGCCGCCCTTCAGCACCCATCGGCTTTCACCGCTGAAGACCCTGAGGAGAAACCTCTCATGGATGAACCGGCGCAGGACTTCATTGACGGGACGGCCTCCGTCCTTCGCGACAGCTTTAGCCTGATCGGTGATCGCCCGCCAGAAGGCCTGACTGGTCCTGAAGGTATCCGGAGCCCTCATTGACTCGTCTTTCCATGCGCAGCTGAGGTGATTTCCTTCGAATCGCTCAGTATCTGCGCCAGGTCGAGTCTTGGTGAGATGTCCCGTATTGCGGCCTGCAGGGCCGTGTTCTGCACTGTCGGAAGATCGATGTGGTCTTTGAGAAGCGCCGCCACGTCTGCAGCCGCCCGGGAAGCCCCGGGAGGGGTTGAGCCGATTACGCCGGCGTCTCTGGCCGCCCGAAACAGGCTCGAGTTGATTCGGGGCATGTCGAGCTGTTTTCGGATGAAGTCCTGGTACTGCCGGATTGCGGAGGCTGCGATAAGCTGGCCGACAGGCGATCCGAAGGTGGATTTCATTACGGCAGCGATGCTGAGTCCTGCGAGGTCCAGCAGTTGGTCCAGAAGTTCCGTCCCATCGCGGTGACCGGTGCGGCCTGCGACCTGCTCCAGTTGCCCGCCGAGGGCTCCGATGTCCAGGACCCCGGAACGGTGCCCGTCCCTGATGGCATAGGCGACGTGGGTGAGGTCGTGGCGGCCGCGGACCAGGTCGGCAATGGTGCGTTCCGGGGAAGTGGTCGGAAGACCGTCAACAAGCACGACATCCTCAGGGGACAGTTGGAGTCGGTGCAGGCGTATTCCCCGCACCGTTTGCTTGCGGCGGCGGGTGTTGAACTCAGGTGCGTCGTAGAGTAGGTCCCCCATGCCGTGCAGGTGGGCTGCCGAGGTATGGGATGCAACGATGGCCCCGCGGTCGTCGGCGATCCGCTGCTCTGCGGTGAAACCCGGGTCAAGGCTGAGCCAGGCAGCGCGAAGGTCCCGGGAATCGTCTGTGCTGGAGGCCATCGCGTAGACACCCTGCTGCATGCGTTCGAGCACGCCGGCATCAGCAAGCCGCGCGAGCTGTACACGGCTTACGCCCAGCTCGGCGGCCTGTTTTGTGGTGAGCAGGCCCCACTGGCCTGCCGCCAGGTCGCTGATCGTCGTCAGCACTTCAGAAGACATGCTTAGATTGTATCACCCATGGATACAAAGTCAGTATCACTTCCGTAAAAGGTGCCCGCTAGTTGTTTAGCACACGATGCAGATACGAAGTCAACGTAGGAGTGCGGGCAACCAGGGCACACCCTTAGCGTCGATCCGCCAATGAGGTTTGGAGTGAGTGTCTGATCTGATTTTGGCTGTGCTGGCGGCTTTCGGGCAGGGGTGGTGGCAGGGCCTCGCTGCTCGGTATGCTCCACTGGTGAGTCCTCGTATCGTACCGGTCTCGGCTGGTCGGTCAGACTATTATTTGCCGTGGTGGCGCATTGATGCTGATGAACAGGTTCGTCCAAGCGGACTCCCACGGCCAGTCATGGGGCAGATGGAGGATGAGGCGGCGGACTGAGGTCGCGGCTCGGGGATGTTGATGAGTTTGCGCCGGATGGTGCCCGTTGTCGCCTTGGCCAGGCCGTTACCGGCGATCGTCGCCGCTGCGCGGGTCGAGGCCCACGGCAAAGAGATCAGTTCCAAAGTCAGAGACTGCCGCGGCCGGCTATGGCGGGCAATCTCAGGCGATAGGGAGCCACGCCTAATCTCGAAGACATCCGCATAGGCTCCTCGGTAGCCTCAAAGTGCCAGCATTAGGGCAGCAGGTGAACGAGTGTTTCTGGAATGCAGACATCAGCCGCTGCCTGCGTGCTTTTTACAACCTGACGCGAGGATAATGCGAACCCGGCGTGGTGGCTGATACCCGGCGGCGGCGGGTGGCTATTCGCGCCCGCCGTGCCGCAGGAACGGCAGCAGTTCGGCCAGCACCGGCCCGGCCGGGAACAGGGTGTTGCCGTGGCCGCGTTCGGGCAGCGGGACGAAGTGGGCGTTCGGCATCAGCTTCGAGGCACGCTCGGAGTCGTCGTGCCGGGGCCGGTCCGCGGTGCCGGCCATCAGCAGGGTCGGCAGCGTCATCGATTCGAGAATGTCCTCGCCGAGGCCGGGTTCGGTCTCGGACTGCTCAAAGTAGGCAGCCATCGCCTCCGGATCGTTGGCGAGGAATGCAGTACGCGTCGCTGACCCCAGGTCGGAGCCGTCGCGTTGCTGCCCGTCGATGAAGGCCTGCATGCCACCGGTGCGGAGGGCGTGCAGGTATCCGGGGAAGAACACCTTCTCGATTTGCCCGGCCTGGGACCGATAGGTGCCGCCGAGCGAGGTCAGTGACGTTGCGCGTTCAGGTGCTGCCGCGGCGAGGGCGAACCCGACCCGGGCTCCCATCGAGTACCCGACCAGGTGGGCTTCCGGCAGCTCCAGATCGTCCATCACGGACACCACGTCTCCGGTCAGGGTCTCCATCCGGTAGGCGCCGGCGTCGTGCGGCTTGCCGCTGGTCCCGTGTCCGCGCAGATCCACGCGCACCACGGTGAACTCGTCCTGCAGGGCAGCGACGTAGCCGAGCCCGCGCCAGATCGCCTTGGACAGGGCCGAACCGTGCAGCATGACAACGGGCGGGCCGGAACCGGCGACGTCGTAGGCGATGGTGGTGCCGTCGGTGGGAGAGCTGAGGCGGGGCATCTGTCCAACATATCGCCTGCCGCCCTGTGCCTCGGACGCAAAGCCGCAGTAGAGTCGCACATATCTGGCCCCGCTGGAGAGGAGGTTCCTCATGGAATACACGCGTTTGGGAAACTCAGGACTGTACGTCTCCAGGCTCGCCTTGGGCACAATCCCCTTTGGCTCAGGTGGAGGCTTCGAAAAAATCGCGGGTGTCCGCGGCCAGGACGCCGAACGACAAATTCGTGAGGCGTTGGACCATGGCGTCAACTTCATCGATACCGCCAACCTGTACTCTGCAGGGGACGCTGAGCGTGTGCTGGGTGAGGTGTTGGGCAGTAAGCGCGACGACGTCATTCTCACCTCGAAGGCACGGATGCCTACGGGTAATGGGCCCAATGATTCAGGTGCCAGCCGCTACCACCTGACCCGCGCCGTCGAAGACAGCCTCACCCGGTTGAACACCGACCACCTTGACCTGTTCTACATCCACCAGTGGGATGGAGCGACGCCGATCACGGAGACGATCGCCACCGCCAACGAGCTGATCCGTGCCGGCAAGATCCGCTACTGGGGCGTTTCCAACTTCAACGGATGGCAACTGGCGAAGACCGTGTACGAAGCGAAGCTTGCCGGCTTGGAAGGTCCAATCTCCCAACAGGTCTATTACACCCCGGAGGCCCGGGAGATTGAATACGAGGTGATCCCGGCAGCACGTGACCTCGGTGTGGCGACCTATGGATGGAGTCCGCTCGGGGAAGGGCTGCTCAATGGCAAGGTGCGCCGCGGCGTCGAGACACCGTCCGATACCCGGCAGGGGACAGATTGGCCGGAACCGCACGTGACTGACTGGGAGCGGGCCTACAACCTCATCGAACTGTTCGACGAGATCGCCGCTGATTTGGGGTGGTCGATTCCGCAGGTGGTCATTTCGTGGATCCTGGGCCGCCCGGGGATCAACGGGACCGTGATTGCGGCACGCAGCTTCCAGCATCTGAAGGACGACCTCGACGCTGCTGAACTGTCGTTGCCGCAGAACGCCCGCGATCGCATCACCGCAGCCTCACAGTTGCCGGCCTACTACCCGCAGTGGCACCGAATGATGACAGGCAGCGACCGCCCCGAGCCAGCCGAGGCTGAATTCTACGAAGAACAACAAGCGAACGTGTTCGGCGATCAGCAGTAGCCCCGGGCGCAGTCTCTGAGAAGATGCAGAATTTGCTCAGACGTGTACCCGATCAACCGATTTCTCATGCGGCAATGAGGTCACGGGCATCAAACCTGATATTTGCCTCCAGGAATTCATCCGGAGTGTGCTGCGCCATTCGCCGCTTCCAAGCGGACGAAATCGACGGACGACTGGTCGCAAACCAAGTCCTCGTCAACGGATCGATCTGCGTCCATTGAGGCTCTTCTATGTCGTGTTGGCGGCACTTGTAGGCAAACGTACGAGCCAGCAAAGCGTCCCAGCGTTTGCTGCCGGTCGACGACGGGGCGTTCAGGAAAACGCTGCGTGCCTTATCGTCCAGACGATCAAAGTACGTCGCCGCTTGGATGAGGGATCGCATTGCGAAATCGCGGTCGCCTGCACGAAGCTCACGGCGGATCGCCCGGGCTGTGGTGTCGGCAGTCCATTGAAGTTCAAATGATGGCTGCGCACTGCTGACCGACAGATCGAGTGCGAGACAACTGAGGACTTTCAGCGTTGCTTGCAGGGTCGTATTCCGCCCATGCTCAAGGTCGACGATAGTAGACCTGCTGAGGCCAACCCGCTCGGCCAGCTCCGCCTGCGTGAGATGTTTTTCGGTGCGTGCCTGCTTCACCACCTGTCCCAGGCGACGAGGGTCCCGAATACGAATCATGTTACTTTCTCAGAATGTTGTTTATATTCATCATATGAGGTTGTTAAGCCGGGCGGCCTGGCGGGTGAGGTGGTCGCGTTCGGCGAGGTTGGCCGCTTTGTGCGCCGCGTCGGCATACAGGCGGGCCGACGTCGGAAGGTCCCCGTCACGCTCATGAAGGTAGGCTGCCACCGCGGCGTATCGGGGCAGCGATTCATCCAGCGCCGCGAGTGCGGCCAGACCGGCACGCGGACCGTCGGCCTCTCCGACGGCGACGGCCCGATTGAGCAGCACCACCGGGTTGTCGGTCAGCCGGGCCAGTTCGTCGTACCACTCGACGATCTGCACCCAGTCGGTCTCGCCGGCGGTGGGGGCGTCAGCGTGGAGCGCGGCGATGGCGGCCTGGGCCTGGAACTCGCCGAGCCGGTCGCGGGCGAGCGCTGCCTGCAGGATCCCGTCCCCCTCGGCGATCAGCTGGGTGTCCCATCGGCTCCGCTCCTGGTCAGCCAGTGGCACCAGTGCGCCGTCGTCGGCGGTCCGGGCGTCTCGCCGCGCATGATGGAGCAGCATCAGCGCCAGCAACCCGGCCACCTCGGGATGATCGAACGACGCCGCGAGCTG
This sequence comes from Arthrobacter castelli DSM 16402, assembly GCF_000430705.1. GTDB lineage: Bacteria > Actinomycetota > Actinomycetes > Actinomycetales > Micrococcaceae > Arthrobacter_C > Arthrobacter_C castelli. The sequence goes on along the minus strand of NZ_AUMN01000021.1, from coordinate 22,206 downwards.
CCGGGCCAGCCGGATGGCTTCGCCAGCAAGATCGACGTCGCCGGAGTAGCCCTCGTTGAAGATCAGGTAGAGCACCCGCAGCACGGTGGCGACGTCGCCGGGCTGGCCGAACCGGACACCGGAGACGGTCCGCTTGGCCCGGCTGATACGTTGTGCCATCGTCGCCTCGGGCACCAGATAAGCCTGCGCAATCTGGCGGGTGGTCAGCCCGCCCACCGCGCGCAGCGTCAGCGCGACGGCTGACGACGGCGTCAGCGACGGGTGGGCGCACAGGAAATAGAGCTGCAGCGTGTCGTCCGCTCCGGCGGCCGGCCCGGGTGCCGGCTCTTCTTCGATACGTTCTTCACGACGACGGCGGCTGGCATCCGCCCGGGTGGCGTCGATGAACCGCCGCCAGGCCACGGTGACCAGCCAGCCCTTCGGATCCCGCGGAGGATCATCGGGCCAGAGGCGAACAGCGTCGAGCAGCGCATCCTGTACGGCGTCCTCTGCCGCCGCGAAATCAGCTCCGCGGCGGCACAGGATCGCCAGCACGCCCGGCGTGAGGTCACGCAGCAGGACCTCGTCCAAGGTCACTGCTGGACCCGGCGGATCGCATCCCATTCCTCCGTGGTGGGCTGGTCGGTCAGGAACGGGCGCAGTTCGAGCCACTCGTGGATCGGTTCGCCGCCCGCACCAGGTGCGCCCGAGAGTTCTCCGGCGACTTCGACGGCCCGGTCGTAGCTGTCGACGTCGATCACTATCCATCCGGCAATGAGGTCCTTGGTCTCGGCAAACGGGCCATCAGTAACCGGCGGGCGGCCCTCGCCGTCGTACCGGACGAACGTCCCCTCCGGAGAGACTGCCTGGCTGTCGACGAACTCACCGGATTCCTGCAGCCGGGCGGCGAAGTCGTTCATGAATTGCATGTGGGCCGAAACCTCGTCCGGAGTCCACTGCGTCATGGGCACGCCGTCCTCTGTAGCAGGGGTGTGACGGTAGTGCTTGAGCATCAAGTACTTGGCCATTGTCTTCTCCTCCATGTGATGCGGCTCATTTTAGCCGCGCGTATTTCAGGGACGGAGCCAATGGGCGTTTCTCGACATCACCCTTGCGAAAGATTGTCGCTCTGGTTTCCTGCTCGGCCGCGTTATTGTCGGCAAAAACCAGGGCGGCCTTCGATCAGCTCCGCTTCGAGCTCTTCGATGCTCGGCAGGCTGGATGCGAATTCCTCTGGGAGGGACTCGACGATTTCAGTCTTCCACTCGGCGACACTGATTGGTGTGCTGTAGCCGCGGAGCGCGTACTCGGCGACGACGCTGTCCTTGCTCTTGCACAGCAGCAGGCCGATGGTCGGTTTGTCGTCGTAATGAGCAAGCAGGTCATCTACGGCAGCCATGTACATTCCGAGCTGGCCGAGGTGCCCGGGGTCAAATTTTCCACCTTTCAGTTCGATGACGATGTATGCCCGCAGTTTGAGGTGGTAGAACAACAGGTCGGCGTAGAACTCGTCATCGCCGATGGCGAGGCGTACCTGTTGGCCGACGAAAGCGAAACCCTGACCGAGCTCCAGGAGGAATTTCCGGACATGGTCAATCAACTGGGTTTCGAGATCCCGTTCGTTTGCGGCGGTCAGTCATGGCAACGAAATCGAAGATATACGGATCCTTGGTTGCCTGTTGGGCGAGGTCAGAGTCCGACGGCGGCATTGTCGCCTCGAAGTTTGATATCGCTTTCCCAGCCCGCTCATGCAGCCGGGTTTCTATCTGGTGGACGAGGACGTCATGTGACCAGCCGTTCTCAATCGAGGCTAAGGCATACCAAAGGCGAGTTTCCTGGGCTGTGAGCTTCTGGACCAAAGCGATGTGGTGCCGCCACGGCAATTGTGCAACGCGTTGCACAAATCCGAAGTCTGGCCATGCTTCGGCGAAGGACCGCATGTACTTCAGATTTCGGGGTGAAAGCCCCTTGGTGTCCGGGAACTCTGATTTTAAGTCTTCGGCTAGACGATCGATAACCTTAGTTCCCCACCCTTCAGAATCCTGTCGTTGAAGGATCAAATTACCAATTGTCCAGTTTCGTAGCGATGAGTTCCCGCGTGATTGCGGCCGTCGCGCTTAACCTGCCCAGCGAAATGCGTTGCGTGACGGAATCCAAGAGGTTTGGATACCACTCTGGCATTGAGGCGTGGGAGGGGGCGTTGGGCAACGCGGAAGGCGCCGTGTCCTCGTCAGGCTGGCGGTCATGGTTGTGATCAGTCATTGTCGGCTCCGTTGCTCGAACTTTATGATTGGTTCGAACTTATCCGGCAGTTCCGACACTTTTGATGGAGTGACGTACGAGCGCGCGCATCTCGAATCGTTATGGCGACGACTGTAGCTTGCCTGCCTGTCGAGCGTCCGGGAGGGGAGGAGCCAATGGTGGGCGATTTTGCGCTGTGTCGCCTGCCCCGACGCGGTTGCTTCGCTCGGTAAAGCTGACGAGATCGAGGTACCGGTCAGCGGTCCAGCAGATCAGGCGACCTTTGTGGTCCTTGTTCCGGCCCAGGATTCGGGCTTCGCCCAGTTCGACGAGTGCACGGTGGGCAGCTGCGGACGAAACCTCGTGCTTCGCCGCGACTGTGTCCACGGTCAATACTGGTTCGCCGGGAAGCGATTCAAGAATTCGCAGCACCACGGCATCCCGTCGAGGTCGCGCGGGTGCGGCGCCGCGGGCTTCACGATGTTGAACAAGTTGCTCCAAGAGCTCTTCTCTCAGGCTGGCGATGTCCGTGGCCAAGCGCACTGCGTTTCCTGCGGCCAGTTCGGCAGCATGGGCGAACCCTATGATCCATTCATCCAGGCGTGATGGCGCAGCCCTGAATGCACTGAGACCGGCAATGTAGGTGTCGGTGTTTCCAGCGAAGACGGTGCTGATCGGGATCAGCGTGTTGCGTACCGCGTCGGTTCGGCGCAGCACTGTGTGGATGAGGGCCCGTCCCGTTCGGCCGTTGCCGTCGATGAATGGGTGAATAGTCTCAAACTGGGCATGCGCGATGGCGGCCCGCACCACAGGGTTTCCTTCAGTGGCAGAAATGAACTGTGCCAGATCTTCAACCAGCCTGCCGACCTCAGATTCCGGTGGCGGCACAAAATCGGAGCGGAGAGGACTCCAGCCGGAACCACCCACCCAGTTCTGCTCGGTACGAAGCCCGTGTCCAAGGGAGGATTCGATGACATGCTGGAGGTGCTCGATGTCGGCACTTGTGACGATACGGTTCAGGTCAGCGAGTTCAGTTATTGACTCCTCGGTCGCGCGGACATTGGCAACGACGTCGAGTGCGAGTCGGCTGCCCTGCTGCAGAAGTTCGGCCACCGCCAATTTTTTCGGAGTCACACGGTTGCCCTCGATCCAGGACGAGGAGATGCTCTCCGAACGAATCAACAAATGATTCAGGTATTGGCCATTTGCTCCAACTCGTTCATCGGCGCGGGTCAGTACTCGAAGCGCATCCTCCGCAGCTTGCTGCGCTTCTTCACCGAGCGGCGGAAGCTTGTCGCCCAATTCGTCGGGCACATATGCCTGGAAGGCACCCGGCTGGCGGTCCCGTCTGCTCAGGTGTGCGGCATCTTCTGGTCGCCACAGACGCTCACCATAGTAAGCCATGCCGACACTTCCTAACCTCACCTCAGTAGCCCGTTAATCAACTTTAGACCACTTAGCCGTGATTTGGTTCGGTTCCGTCTTATGATTCGGTGGATTTGCGACCCACGGATGGAGGGGCGCAACACTGACGTAAAATTTCCAATTGGATATAGGTCGATGGGGTAGAGTCCGATGCGTTCCAACAAGGACGGTGGGCTATGTCACAGGTGACATTCGAGGACGTGCAGGCCGCGGCGATCCGGATCCGTGGCCACGTCCGGTCTGTGCCGGTCGCACGGGCAGGCACCGGGACGAATTCCGACGGCGATCCGTTCGAGACTTATTTCGCCTTGGAGTTCATGCAACACACAGGCTCGTTCAAAGCCAGAGGCGCACAGAACTTCATCCGGGCAAACCGTGAGGCGGGAACACTTCCCGAAGCTGGGGTCACCATTGCATCGGGCGGCAATGCAGGGCTGGCGTGTGCCTGGGCGGCCCAACACGAAGGTATTCCGGCCACCGTCTTCCTCCCGACCACCGCCCCTCAGGTCAAAGTTGACCGGCTGCGGACGTATGGTGCCGATGTCCGCCTGATCGGCGCGGAGTACGCCGAGGCGCGTATTGCCTGCGATGAATTCGCCGCCGACAGCGGCGCGCTGGCGTCCCATGCCTACGACCATCCATTGATCGCCGCCGGCGCGGGCACGGTGATGGCCGAATTCCTCTCCCAACAACCCCAGCTGGACACCGTCGTCGTCGCAGTTGGGGGAGGAGGGCTGTTTGCCGGCGTTGCCGCCGTCGCCCGTCACCATGGAATCCGGACGGTCGCAGTGGAGCCGGAGAACTGCAGAGCCCTCAACGCTGCGGTGGAGGCGGACGCTCCGGTTGATGTTCCGGTCGATTCGGTTGCTGCCGATTCGCTCGGAGCGCGCCGCGCATCCGCCCTCGCTCTGGATGCAGCCCAGCACACAGACTCGCGCTCGATTCTTGTACCTGACCAGGCGATTATCCAGGCGCGGCATGACCTCTGGAACCAGTACCGACTCGGGGTTGAGCATGCCGCTGCCACCACCCTGGCGGCTGCACGTGGCGCTGGTGATTACGCCCCGCGCAAAGACGAGAAAGTTGGCCTCATTCTGTGCGGCGCCAACACGGACGTTTCGGACCTGTGAAAACCTGACCCCTTAATCCTGGAGGATTCGATGACCTCGATCGATGCACAGCGGCTGAAGACAGATTTGATCAACCTCGGCAATATCGGACGCCGTCCGTCGGGAGGGCTGGGGCGGACCTCGTTCTCCGCCGAAGACGCTGCCGCGCGGCAGTGGTACTTCGACCGCTGCGCCGAGGCGGGATTGGAGGTCACGGTCGACGGCATCGGCAATCTCATCGTGTCCTCGCCCGTGGCGGATGAGCTCACCGATCCCACACGTCCCGCCGTCTGGTCCGGTTCCCACATCGACACAGTGCCCGACGGCGGTGCTTTCGACGGTGCCCTCGGATCCATCGCCGCGCTGGAGTGCCTGCGGCGCATCCACGAGGAGGGTATGGCCCTTGCCCGCCCCGTCCGGTGCATCGTGTACGCCGACGAGGAAGGCAACTACGCGCATCTGTTCGGCTCGCGGGCCATCACCCGGGGCTTCCCGCGTAGCGAGCTCGAAGCACTGACCGGCCGTGACGGCGACCGTTTCGTCGACACCTTCACAGCCGCCGGCGGTGATGTTGACCGCGCCGCGAATACCGTCCTGCCCGAGGGCACCATTGACTCTTCGGTCGAACTCCACATTGAGCAAGGTCCCACCCTCGAGGCGCGGGGAATCGATATTGGCGTGGTGACCGGCATTGTGGCAGTCGGCGGAGGCACAATCACTCTGCGTGGCCGATCCGACCATGCAGGGACGACCCCGATGAACGCGCGGAAGGACGCAGGCGTGGCAGCCGGTGCCTTGCTTGCCTCACTGCCCGACGTCGCCGCCGGTATCAGTGAACGCGCCGTGATCACCTCGGGGATCGTCACATTCGCCCCCGGCGGTGCAAACGTAATCCCTCAGGCCGCACACGTGACCGTCGATTTCCGTGAGCCCACCGCCGAGGGCATCGCTGCGCTGGAATCATCGCTCATCGCCCGGGCCAAAGAGATCGCCGCCGAGTACGGGCTCGACGTCGACATCGACTTTGAACAATCGGTGCCGCCAGCACCGCTGGACGAGCAGGTGCAAAGCATCATCACCGCCGCGGCCGAAGAGCGCGGGCTCAGCCAGGTCCCGATCCATTCCGGCGCCGGACACGACTCGCAGAACATCGCGACCGTGGCTCCGACCGGAATGATCTTTGTGCCCAGCATCGGCGGCCGCAGCCACTGCCCCGAAGAAAACACCGATTGGGACGACGTCGCCAACGGCGGACAAATCCTGCTGGACACCATCATCGGCCTGGCAAACCGGTAATTCAAACCTATTCAAAGACGAAAGGACGCTAAAACATGACTGTCGACTTTGCCCGCGAGGCACAGGATATCGCCGAAGAACTCATCGCCCTGCGCCGGGAGCTTCATCAGAACCCGGAACTGGGCAATGAACTGCCGAAAACCCAGGCACAGGTCCTCGCGGCGCTGCAGAATCTGCCCCTCGAAATCACCACGGGCGAGTCGCTCACGTCCGTCGTCGCCGTGCTGCGCGGAGCACTTCCGGGTCCAACAGTGCTGCTCCGCGGAGACATGGACGCACTGCCGGTGGCAGAGGAAAACGACCTCGAATATGCCTCGAATAACGGATACATGCACGCCTGCGGCCACGACCTTCACACCGCGGGGCTGGTGGGCGCAGCCAAGCTGCTGTCCGCCCACCAGGACGAACTGCGCGGCAACGTCGTCTTCATGTTCCAGCCCGGCGAAGAGGGCCCCGGCGGTGCGGAGCCAATGATCAATGAGGGCGTCCTCGACGCAGCAGGAACCCGCGTCGACGCCGCTTTCGGCGTGCACGTGATGCCCGGCGAACAGGGAATCTTCACTACCCGGCCTGGGACCATGATGGCAGGAGCCAACGTGCTACGCGTTGTGTTCCACGGTGCCGGAGGGCACGGTTCGCAGCCGGAGAACGCCCTCGATCCGGTGCCGGCTCTCGTCGAGTTCTGCCAGGCCCTCCAAGTCATGGTGACCCGGCGCTTCAGCGTATTCGATCCGGTCGTCGCCTCCATCACCAACCTCTCAGCAGGGGAGGCAATCAACGTCATCCCGCCGTCGGCCTCAATGGGCGCCTCGGTCCGAACCCTCTCGCCGGAGACCACCCGGGACTTCCCGATCTACGCCACCGAACTTGCCGAATCGATTGCGAAGGCCCATGGATGCACCGCAGAAATCGACTGGAGCAATACGTACCGGCCGACCGTTAACGACGACGCCGAGGCCGCATACCTGCTGCGCACCCTCACCGACGTGTTCGGCGCGGACCGGGTGGTCGAAGCGGACAATCCCATCATGGGCTCGGAGGACTTCTCCTGCGTCCTCGAGGAAGTTCCCGGCGCCTTCTACATGCTCCATGCCACCCCCAAGGGCATCGATCCGGAGACGGCGGCGGTCAACCACTCCCCGCACGTCCAGTTCGACGACGCCGTCCTCCCCGATCAAGCGGCATCCCTCGCTACCCTCGCATTTGCCCACAACACGCCCGAGCAATAAGCACGCACACTTGCTGCACCTGACGGCGCAGTGAAGAAGGCAGAAAGGCTCACTCATGGAACCGATCTACAGCGCGGCCATCGTGCTGGCATTCATCGCACTCGGCGAACTCATCTCGCTCAAGACCAAGGCCCGCGTGCCCAGCCTGCTGGTCGCAATGCTGGGCATCTTCGTCGTCGCCCAGCTCGGTCTCGTACCTGACACGGTCGTCGAAGATTCCCTGCTGCCACAGGCCTATACGATCCTCGTCCTGCCCCTGCTCTTCCACATGGGCTCGCTGATTCCCCTTCCCACACTGCTGCAGCAATGGCGCTCGGTGATCATCGCATTCTCGGGAATGCTGGTGGCAGTGGGTACGCTGGCACTCGTCGTGCTTCCGCTGTTCGGCTTCGACTATTTTGTTGCCGGAGCCGGTCCGCTGGCCGGTGGAATTGTTGCGACCAGCCTGACAACCGACGGGCTCGAAGCAGCCGGAGTCGCGTCCATGATCGTCGTCCTGCCCTCGCTCGTGCTGATGATGCAGTCGCTGCCCGCGATGCCGATGACGAACTTCCTGCTGCGCCGGTTCGCCATCAACCTGAGGGACAGCGGCGAGCTCGCCAGGCTCGCCGAGAATGCCCAGGAAGAAGGCGCCCAGGCCGGGCACGACGATGCTGAAAACGGTCCGGGAGGGACGGTAGGCACAAAGCAGAAGGCAGACACCAAGAAAAAGCTCGTCACGCTGCCGGACATGCTCGCCAACAACCAGCTCTTCATTCTCTTCATGGTCCTGGTCGGCGGTTCCATGGCCCAATTGCTGGCGGGGCCCACCCACATCCCGGCCTCGATCCTGGCGCTCCTGCTCGGCATCGCGTCGACCGCCATCGGCCTGACGCCGGAGCGTACGCTGGAACGCTCCAACTCGTTCGGCATCGCCATGGCCGGCGTGATCGCGATCGTCATGGCGCCGCTCATCACCGCTTCGCTCTCCGACGTGATCGCAGCCATCGTGCCGATGCTCGTCATCCTCGTCATCGGATTCGGCGGCATCATGCTCGGCGGCTTTATCGCCACCAAGCTGCTGCGCTGGAAGCCGAGCCTGGGCATGTCCGTCGCCCTCACGGCGATGTACGGCTTTCCGGCCGACTACCTGCTGACCAGCGAGGTTGCCCGTTCCATAGGCCGCGATGAGACAGAGCGCAAGCAACTTACGGACGCCATGCTGCCGCCGATGCTTGTCGGCGGTTTCACCTCGGTGACCTCCGGCTCGGTGGTCATCGCCAGCGTTCTGGTCAGCTTTATCTGAGCTTCTGGCTACGCAGGCTGGAGGCGGGCCCGTGCACACGGGCCCGCCCCAGCCGTTCCGCGCGATCGGTCAGCTGAGTGTGGCGGTGTCGATGACAAAGCGGTAGCGCACGTCCGAGGCGAGAACGCGTTCGTAGGCTTCATTGATTTTGTCGGCGGGGATGACCTCTATTTCGGCCCCGAGCCCGTGTTCTGCGCAGAAGTCCAGCATCTGTTGGGTTTCAGGGATGCCGCCGATCATGGAACCGGCGAAGGACCTGCGTCCGCCAATGAGCGAGAACGCGTTGACCGGCAGCGGCTCTGCGGGTGCGCCGACGTTCACCAGGGCCCCATCCACGGTCAGCAGTCCAAGGAAAGAGTTGATGTCGATGGCTGCGCTGACGGTGTTGATGATGAGGTCGAAGGAGCCTGCCAGATCGGTGAAGGTATTCTCGTCGCTTGTCGCGTAGTAGCGCTCCGCTCCGAGGCGCAGTCCATCTTCCTGCTTTTTGAGCGATTGCGACAGGACGCTGACTTCGGCTCCCATGGCGTGGGCGAGCTTGACGGCCATGTGGCCCAGCCCTCCGAGGCCGACGACGGCGACCTTCTTGCCTGGTCCGGCGCCCCAGCGGCGAAGCGGCGAGTAGGTGGTGATACCCGCGCAAAGCAGGGGCGCGGCGACGTCGAGATCGATGCCGTCGGGAATCCGGAGCACAAAGTCCTCGGTGACAACGACGTGGGTGGCGTAGCCGCCTTGAGTGATGCTGCCGTCGCGGTCTGGCGCGCCATAGGTTCCCACCATGCCGTTGAGGCAGTACTGTTCATCGCCGGCCTTGCAGTTGACGCACTCGCCGCAGGAATTGACCATGCAGCCGACGCCGACCCGGTCGCCGACGGCGTGCTTGGTGACGTTGGAACCGACTTCAGTGACAATGCCCGCGATCTCGTGGCCCGGAACAAGCGGGTGCGGCTGCGGCCCCCATTCATCGCGCACAGTGTGGATGTCGGTATGACAGATGCCGGCGTACTTGATGTCGATCAGTACATCTTCGGGTCCGACCTCACGGCGTTCGATCGTTGTGGGAACGAGGTCCTCGGTGGCCGAGGGAGATGCGTACGCGTTAACAGTGGTAGTCATAGTTTCCTTTTCCTGGTGGGGGTTTGGATTCAGAACGTGGTTATCGTCAGTCTTCGCTGACCTGGACCCGGAACCGGTCGCGTTTGGTGTGCAAGTTCCACAGGTGTTCGGCCAGCGCCTCCGGGCCCTTCTCCGGATCGCCGGCGATGATTCCGCCGCCGATGACGAGTTGGGATACCTGAATGCCTTCTTCTCCGAGGGCCTCGTGCAGCAACTGCGCGTACGCGGCCTGCCCGGCGAAAGCGACCGAGGTGCCCGTGACATTACGGCCGGGCTTGACCGCCGATCCTCCGTTGACGAACAGGATGGTGCCGCGGTTCTCGCCGAGGAAGCGCATTCCCGGCACGACCTGGTGTACGGCTGCCACCGGGCCGTAGATGGAGAACTCGACCGGCCCTTCCAGGTCAGCGGGCGTGGTTTCGAGCACCGGCCGCATGAAATCCTTCTGCGGCAGCGGGCTGTACTGCAGCACCTCGATGGGGCCGAGTGACTCTGTCACTTCTTCCAACGCTTTGGCGATGGAATCAGGGTTGCGCACGTTCGCTTCGAAGCCTTTGGCTTCGATGCCTTCAGCAGCCAGCTCATCAGCCAGGGCGTCGACCCGTCCTTGATGCCGGGAGATGAGGCCGACGGCGAAGCCCTCAGCACCAAACCGCCGGGCCACGGCGGCCCCTAGTCCGGGGCCTGCTCCAATTATCGCGATCGTAGTCATGGTGGCGCCAACGTCAGCGCCGCCGGTGCCTATTCCAACCGACAGTTTCAGGTATCCATGTCCGTCGCACTCACAGCGATGTACGGCTTTCGGCTGACTGCCTGCTGACCAGCGAGGTCGCCCGTTCCGCAGGCCGCGATGAGACAGAGCGCAAACAACTCACCGATGCCATGCTGCCTCCCATGCTCGTTGGCGGCTTCACCTAGCACACCAAACTCACGCACTAAGCGAATGAGCCAAGTCAGGCGGTGACCTCCGGCTCCGTGGTCATCGCCAGCGTCCTGGTCAGTTTCAGGCCGGTGCAGTGCGTCCCCGGACGATGCAAAAGGCGTCCTCCCCTCCTAGCTCATACTCATGATTACCGTTGACCATCTGAGGAGGTGTCGACGGTAAATAAGCGGGATGGTCGAGATCTTGGCGTGAGAATAGTGGCTCTGCTTCTGGCCCGGGTAACGGCCACATTCATCGCGTAACGAGCGCTGGTCAGATCTACGACCTTCTCAGGTACGAATGGTTGATAGCGCTCTTCGTAAACGAATACCTCCTCAAATTCTCGGCCCTTTGCGCGATGAATGGTCATGACAACGAGATCACGACTTCCGGTTTTAGCACTTTGCATTTGATAAGTCACAACAGCATCGCGCATATCGCGCTCAGCATCTTCATAACTACCGGCCCGTCGCCAACTATGAGCCAGATGAGATTCGAGTTCCCCACCTCTAGTTATCAGGTTCACAAGGCGGGTCTTGCGGGCGAGCGAGGCCAGCGGACCGTATTCACTTCGGGTTGCTGCGGACACTGTAGTGAGGAAATCCGCCAAAGGATGCCCAGTACGCGCCTTTGCCAAGCTCTCGATGAGGAGCTTACGGAGGTGGGTTGTTGATTTGAGTTCGCGACGAGTCGTACCACCATCGAGCCGCACGGCTTCCCGATCTAGCTTCTCCGCTTCATCTCGTCCTGATTTAGAGAATTTGGAAGACCGAGTGCGAGTATAGTGAGCGAGAGCGCGAGAGAGATATGCTAATGAAGCGTTGGAATCGTCGGGGGACTGCATCACCGTTGCAACAAATATTGATGCCGCGAATGCTTCGTCTTTACCAACGTGGATATCGAGATACAGCTTTGGCAATGGTGGCGTCTCTTCAAGGAAGAAGTCATACACTTGGCCAGAAAGCGCATTGCTTGGCGTGAGTATGGCGATTGATTTCCCCTTCCCCGCATTGTCAAGACGCTTTATGGCCTTGAGTACTTGCCCCTTGAGACGAAAAAGTGGTCGATGGTCAAGTGGGATGAAATCGACATCTGCGTATTCTTCTTCCAGACTGCCAGCAAGGACATCTTGGCCAAACTTGGTGATTGAGCCTTCTGGACTCCTCCAGTTCCACCCGGATAGATCAATTTTTTCCAATTGGTATTCGGCGACAAACTCTTCAAAACGATATGGACTAGCTCCGACAACATGATCATAGATGCGTTGATCTGGGTCACCCAAAGCGATTAAGCGAGAATGCTTTCCCAGCGTCTTCATCAGCGCCCATTGACTGTCTGTTGTGTCCTGGAACTCGTCGAGAAATATAATCGGGAACGCATCGGCGTACGCCTTCAGCAATATCGGGTTATTCTCCAGTACTTCATTTGCTAGTCCGGCAAAGTAATCGAAACTGACATGACCACTATTGATGAACAATTCTATGAAATCGTCACTGTTAGCCGGTTCAAGATCGTTCAAGTTTGCGCGGAAAGCGTTCTCCTCACCAGGCGAGAGGATGGTCACGTTACGGGGTGCACCAAGCAAATAGCCATGATTTCGAAGTATCGCCCATGCAAATCCATGGTAAGTGTTAAGCGCTAGCGACCAGTGCTGACTACTATCGATGATGCCTGGCGCATGCTGTGCAATGCGGTCGATAGTTGCATTCGCAAAGCTCAGGAAAAGTGCTTTGCTATGTTTGAACTTTAGACCCTTATCCGCGAGGAGTGCCGCTTTCCGGAGTGCGGCAGTGGTCTTGCCACATCCAGCACCGCCACAAACCAATGCGTTACCCTCATGATCGATAAACCGTTGGATGAGTCTGTCATATTCACTCTCATCCTTAGATGAGGCTGTCATCGTGAGCTGCCTCATCATGTGTTGGCCCGTCAGAAACTGTGAAGTTCCGTAAAGAAGTTAATGCGTTTACCATTGTCAATGGATAGTCCGAATATTGAATATGCTCGAAGAGTTGAATCACAAATGTTTCGCCCTTTGATTTACTCAATAGCTGCTTCAGCGCACGGTCGTAGGACCCATCTTCTGTTGGCGTTGGACGATCCATGTGCGGAGGCCACTCACCATCGTCGATTAGTTGATCTACGAAACTGCGTTGGGCCGATTTGGGGATCTCTGCGATTAGTAGATCCTCGAAACCCACATGGGGTTGCTCAATCGCCACATCACTACTTGCTTGAATTCGGGCGGTCGTTTCGGCGTTTTGTGCGTCGAAGATTGTAGCGACCTGCTTTCCTAAATTTTTGAAGAAACTGGCGAACCCCGCAACATTTTGGTCCCCTTGCGCATCGAAAACGCCCCATCCTGCGGTGTCTAAGCGGCCGAACTGAGTCGGCATTTCGTTAGCAACTAACTTGGATAGGAATGGATAGGCGAGTGCCTCCGATTTGCCCTCGGTTATCAACACTCGCCTAGCCAGCAGAGCTTCGCAAAAACGGGTGCGCATGCCTTCACGAAACGCTTTTGGCTTTAGTGATCGCCCAAGGTCGACCGTACGGCCAGAGAGTTGGCCAGAACTGTGATCGCGATGGACGACTAAGAGCTCTGATGGTTCAAACTCTTCGATTACGTAAGGTGAGTGTGACGTAAATAGTGCTTGACCAGCCAAGTTGCGTACCAAATCGACAACCCGCTTTTGGGCTGTTGGCGGAATCGAAATCTCCGGTTCTTCCATGGCAAAGATTACCCGTTTATCACGACGCTCCGCGATGAGGGTGAGCATTGCGATCACGAGCGAATTGACAGTGCCCGACCCCTGATGGTTAAAGGGCGCCGAATGAGTTCCGGCGCCGGTAGCCATAAATGCCTTCAAGACGTGCCGCAAGTCTTCCCTGGTTAGTTCAGACACTCGTAGATGCGGTGCTTCCGCCCACTCCGCAGCAACGATCTTTTTCATTGCTTCATCGATACTCCGCAAGACCCTTCCGAAGTCATCGTCGTCATCTCCCGCAACTGATGTGTTCCGCAGCTGGTTGAGCAGATTCTCCCACATTTGGATTTCGACTTCGAAGGTACGAAGTACAACGTCCAAAAGGGAACCTCGCTCCATTGACATTGCTCGCGTCCCCGTGCGGAGCGCACGGAGGTGAAGGAAGCCAAATTCGCGTTTGTCTGCCGGATAGCAAGGTTGCGCTGGTAAATCTTCCTCATCCTGAGGTGACGCAAACCACGTTTGTCCGACAAAGTCATCCTCGTTGACGTCATACCGTCCTATAAAGACTATACGAACACACGGCTCGATATTCTCTGAAGTATCTAGCGACTCATGTTCGAGGACTTCGCGTTTGGCAGTGTCCCAGTACTCCAGATTATTGCGAAAGCGGGACCGTAATTCATCGTCTAGACCGACGATGACTGCTTCAATGCGGATACTGGTTGAAGTTCTCTCATCATCAAGATAGTGTCCACCATAAAAATCATGCTCATCGATAACAGGCTTTCGGTAAAGTCGATCCGAGCCGAGAACTAGTTCTAAGGCTTCAAAGATAGTCGATTTTCCGGAATTATTATCACCTAATAATGTCGTCGTACCCGTGAAGCCAATACAAGAAGAAAAAATGCCGCGAAAATTAGCGATGGATAGCTGCCCCACATGCATATCTTTCCGTCCCTTCTAAATTCTTCGAGTGGTCACGAATCGCGGCGCCATGGACTCCATCTGTTCCATCACCAGTTTGATGGCGGCTGGCTGCTTGTCCGGCGGGTAGCCGTTCACGACGAGCAGACGTTTGATGGAGGAGCGGAGCTTGGCGCGGACGTCGTCGCGCACGGTCCAGTCGGTGCGGACGTCGCGGCGCATGACTCCGACCAGCTGCCGGGCGATTTCGGCGAGGATGTCTTCGCCCTGCAGTTCGACGGCAGACTCGTTCTGTGTGACTGCGTCGTAGAAGGCAAGTTCATCTTCGTCCAAGGGTGGCGAAAACCGAGCACCGCGGTTGGCTTCGTCCACGACTTCCTTGGCCATGGCCACGAGTTCGGCGATGACTTCGGCAGAGGTGAGCTGCTGGTTTGTGTACTTGTTCATCAACTCGGTGATCCGCTCGGAGAAGGCCCGTTGGCGAATGGGGTTGTGTCGGGTGGTACGAGCCGATTCCTCGGTGACGAGCTTGCGCAGTGCTTCGATGGCCAGATGCGGATTGCGTGCCTTCTGGGTCTTGGCAATGAACTCCGGCGTCAGGTCATCGAGCGAGGGTTTGGGCATGCCGGCGGCCTCGTAGATGTCCAGCACCTCTCCGGAGGAGGTGGCGGTGGCGATGAGGTTGCCGAGCAGCCGCTGGATTTCCTCGGGAATGGGTTCGCCGCGCGACTGGCGTTCGGCAGCGTCGTACTTGGCCATGTAGACGCGGGTTTCCTCATAGAACTGCACCTCAGGCCGCAGCTCGGCCAGGTTCTCCGATCCGGAACACAATGCCCAGGCGCGGGAGAGCTGACCGGCCAATTTGCGGAACCGGGCACCCAAGGCCTCCTCGCCGTCGTCGGGCTGATTGCCGGGGGTGGTGGGGTCGCGCAGGTAGTTGGCCGTGCCGGTGGCGGCGTTGAACAGTGGCGCCCTTCCTCCACGGTTGAGCACCGCCTTCCAGTCGTACCCGGCGACAATCTCCCGCAGTTTTTCGATCAGGTCCCGAGTCAATGCAATGGCATCGTCGATGTTCTTGCCGACAGGCTTGGTGTTCTGGTCGTTCTCTGTGTACTCGGACAGCGCCTTCGCGAGGTTCTCGGCCAGTGGGGCATAGGCCACCAACAGTCCGTCATCTTTGCCGCGGAAGGTCCGGTTCACCCGGGCGAGGGTCTGCATGAGCAACGCGCCCTTGAGCGGCCGATCCAAGTACAGGGTATGCAGGGGCGGGGCGTCGAAGCCGGTGAGCATCATATCCTTGACGATCACCAGTTCAAGCTCGTCGCCGGGGTCCTTGAGCCGGGCCTTGATGGCGTTGTTCTCCGAGTCGCGGCGGACGTGGTCGGAGACCGGCGGTGCGTCGGTGGCGGAGCCGGAGTAGACCACCTTGATCTTGCCTTGGTTCAGCTCGTCCGAGTGCCAGTGGGGCCGCAGTTCCACAATGGCGTTGTACAGGTTGGCGCAGATTTCCCGGGTGCCACCGACGATCATCGCCTTGCCGGGGCCGTCGATGAACTGGCGCATGTGATCCCGCCGGTTCTCCCAGTGCGATACCAGATCTTCGGCGAGTGCGGCCAGTCGTTCCGGGGCACCATAAACAGCATTGACGACGGCGACAGAAGCCTCGATGCGGGCACGCTCGGCGTCGTCGAGGCCCAGTGTGGCCTCATCCGCGGCGGTGTCGAGGGTCTCCTCGGTCAGCTCTTCAGCCAGCGAGACGCGGATCAGCCGGGGCTCGAAGTAGACCGGAACCGTGGCGCCGTCCTCGACCGCCCGGGACAGGTCGTAAATGTCGATGTACTCGCCGAAGACCTGCTGGGTGTTGCGGTCGTCGAAAGAAACCGGGGTACCGGTGAACGCGATCAGCGTGGCGTTCGGCAGGGCGTCGCGCAGATGACGGGCGTAGCCGTCCAGGTCGTCGTAGTGGCTGCGGTGAGCTTCATCGACGACGACGATAATGTTGCGCCGGTCGGACAGCAGCGGATGCTCGGCGCCGGCATCCTTCTCGTCCTTGGAGCGTCCGAACTTCTGCAGGGTGGTGAAGTAGATGCCGCCGGTGACCCGCTGGGAAAGTTCCTCGCGCAGTTCGCTGCGTTTGCGGATCTGCTTGGGCGTATCGGGCAGCAGTTGCGAGCGTTTGAAGGTGCCGTAGAGTTGGCCGTCGAGTTCGTTCCGGTCGGTGATCACCACGATGGTGGGGTTGCGCAGCTTCGGATGCCGAATCACCTGATTGGCGTAGAGCTCCATCTCCATGGACTTGCCGGAGCCTTGGGTGTGCCACACGACGCCGGCCTTGCCATTGGTCTCGACGGCTTGCACGGTACTGCCGACGGCCTTGCTAACCGCGAAGTACTGGTGAGGCTTGGCAATCCGCTTCGTGACGCCATCGGCACCTTCATCAAAGGCAGTGAAATTGCGCAGCAGTTGGAGGAAGCGGTCTTGGTTGTAGAGGCCGAGCAGGGAGCATTCCAGACCTGAGACGGGTTCGCCGTCGACCATCGTTCCCTGCGGGATCACCTTGCCGTCGTCGTCGACGTTCCAAGGGGAGAAGTGGTTCAGCGGGGTGAACGGGGTGCCGTACTTTGCCTCGAGACCGTCGGAGGCGAGGGTGAAGACGCAGAAGCGGAACGCCATCGGGAATTCGCGCAGGTAGGTCTGCAGCTGGGCGTGGGCGCCGGTGACTGTGGCGGCTTCGCTGCCGGCGCGCTTGAGCTCGATAATGCTCACTGGCATGCCGTTGCAGTAGAGGACGACGTCGAAACGCCGCTTGCGCTCGCTGGTCTGCAGGGTGACCTGATTGACGGCGAGCCAGTTGTTCTCCGACGGCTCGGTGCTGATGAGCCGGATGGTGGCGTTGACCTCGGAGCCGTCCGCGTCGATGTAGGTCATCCGGAAACCGTCGACCAGGAAGCCGTGGATGCGGTGGTTTTCGGTGAGGGCGTCCTTCGACTTTGGGGTGGTTATTTCCGCGAGGGCTTGCTGCAGGTACTCGGCGGGAACGTCGCGATTGAGTTGGCGGAGCGCTTCCAGGAGCCGCGGGCGGATGAGCAATTCATGCCAACTGGCGCGCTCGCCTGAGCCGGGAGCGATCTCTTCACCCTGCTTCGGTTCCCAGCCGAGCGGTTCACCAAGAAGGTCGAGTGCGAGCCCTTCCCAGTCGGCCTCGGTAAGGGCAGTCGTTGCTAGCTTCATTCTTTTGTCCTCCCCATGGACGTTTCTCCCCATTAGTCGATACTACCGGCCGGGCTTCGTCGGTCTCTTCTATCGACGGCTACGGCGTCTAATCCTCCGCGCCGACACTGCTGCATGGTTCTGTACCAATGTGTGGGTCGGTTCCGGTGGCGCTCTCATGGGCTAAGGAACTCGTCGGAATGTATCGATACGTCGGTGTAATACCTGAGTGTGGTAGTGACATGAGGTGGGTGCCGCTTTCACCATCCCCCAGATGCGGCGCGATGAGAGTTGTTAGGTTTGCCGCGACGGAGGCTAGGTCGGCGGCCGAGCCGTGAAAGGTCGGCAGAGAGCAACCACGTGTCGGGATGAATTCGTCTCCCGGCTCGGGATCCTTCCAGAAGACTCGATAGGACTCGAGGTCCGGTTCCCGATCGACCATGTGACCAGTTCGCGCGTCGGTTTGGAGCACACTCCCACCGCGCTTGGTTCCGTCGACCATGGCAAGACCGAGGCTGCCTGTTCCCGCGTCGGTTGCGACTTGGGCGATGACCGCAGTTCGATTGGGGTCGGACGCGATCGCGTCGAGCCGGCGCGCTACGACGCGGTTGATCGTCGCATCGACGATCAGGTTCGCTGAGGTCGCGATGGCCCGTAGCTCATCGTCTTCGATTCTATAGCGGCTGTCGATTTCGACGCCGGGTGCGATGGCGCGTAGACGGTCTGCTAGGCGCTCGGCTTTCGACGCGCCGATGTCATGGTCTGTGTAGTTTTGCCGGACAAGGAGCCCCCCGGTGATTATCCCGTTGTCACAGACCGTTATTTTGCGTACGCCAGCCCGTGTGATGAACTCGGCGATCCAAGAGCCAAGTCCGCCAACCCCCCACACGAGAACTTCCGCGCCTTGGTACTTCGTGACAGGTCTATCGATATCGCGCCGGCGGTTCACATCATCTCTTTCGTCCGATACGTAGCACCACCTCAGAGGAGTACTTCGGTCCAGCCCTGCCTTATCGAAGGTGAGCAACGGCCCCGTTCGTTCGCGCACAAGGCGACGGAGATGGTCCGCGAGTTCGGCGTCGAAGTAGACGGCGATGAGGTGCCGCGGCCCGCCCCTGGGATGAGGCACAGCGAGCAGGAGCGTTTGCGGTGTCCCATCCGGTTTGCGTGCTGCGCTCGCGGCGAGGGCAGTGAGCATGGCGAAGGACTGGTTGCGGTCGAACTCTAGTGAGACCGAACGAACGTGGCTCTGCGCAGGGAGGAGGTTTCGACTGATTGCGCAATTAGGCTCGGAAGCCTGCTGCGCATGGGCGAACGACGAATCCTGGAGTCTGGCCAGGTTCGCAAGTTCCTCGTTTTGGTGAAGGTCCAGGCGGCTGATGAGCTCGTAGAGGTAGTCGTTTCCCGCACCGAAGGGAAGGTCTTGGTCGGTGAAGAACACCGGCATGTGTTCGGCATCTTCGTCGTTCGGGGGCCTTGCGTGCAGTTGCAGGCACCAGTCGGAACGGCGGGTGAGCCATGCGGAACCGGCGCGGCCACGTTGCCGGGGTAGATCTCGCACCACGATGGGAGGCAACGGCAGACGGGTTCGACTAAGGTGCGGGAGCCCACCGACCGCGTGGTACAAGGCTTCGTTGGCGTTGAATTTCGCTCCGGCGGCCTTGATCAGCCATCGCCAGAGTCGGTTGAGAACGCCGTTGGGGACGCCGTTGATCCCGTGCTCTGGATCCCATTCTCGGGTCTCATCGAGGTAGAGACAGAACAAGAAACCGGAAAGTACGTGGGGGTGCCCCAGAAATCGAAAGTGGTCGACATATACCGCTGGCGGATGCTCGTCGTCTGGGCCAATAGCGAGGATGAACGACTCTTGACCCTCAAGCGGGAGCCCGTGAGGGAGGCCGTCGATCTCGCTCGTGTTGAGGGTGAACGGAACGTGGAGCGTCCGGGTCTCGTCGTCGAAGTCTCCCGTGCCGATGGCAACCAGTGTGTCAGGTAGTTGTTTGGCGGACGCTTTGAGCTGCCCCAGGCATTGTTGTTGCCAGTTGGTGAGTCCGCTCCCCAGTTTGATCATGAAGCTACCCGGCTCGGCCGCTGCGTCCCGTTGTGGTTTCCACCCCTCCTGCTACCCCAGCTCCTGCGCCGGCTGCTGGAAATTTGTTGTCATGGCCGACATCGGCAGGTCCGAATTCGTCGCCAAGGAGATTGCGCCACTTGTTGGCGCTGTCAGTCCAGGAGGTGGAACAGTTTATGGCGTCATCGACAAGGTCGGCGACGTATTGGATGTCTCGTCGGAAGTTGTCGTACTCCCACTGCGGCCAGCGATGGGTGAAGGTGGCCTCCGCGCGGGAGGGGTCCTCGATTCCAGGTCGCTTCGCCATGTCACGAACCCAGTCAGCGAGGTCGGCGGTGATCCGGTGGAGTGTCTTCGGGATGTTGTCGTAGCAGCCAGGGTGAATCCGCGTCGTGTCCAGGCTGATGACACCCCCAACGATGGTGGTAAGGATGATGGATTTGGTGTCCTCGTAGTAGTCTCGGTGATCACGCAGGTACTTGAGGATGCGCAGAACCCGGCGCATGTTTCCGTTGGTAATCTCGTCCTTGTCACGCATCCACCGGGTCAACCCGCCGGGGTCGGTGTCTTCCCACTCGTTGGTATCGGTGTTGACGATGCACTCGTCACCGGCGGCTCGATCGACATACGGAACGACGTCGACATGCATGTAGTTGGCGTAGGTGACGCGGACGCAGCGGTTCTTCGCTTCGGGCATCGTGGTCATCCCCTGCGCCACGCAATAGTCGTTGAGGGCGTCGAATACTGGGGTCTGGTAGTCCGTCGGGCTCCAGCCTTCCTGCTCTTCAAGCTCGACCATGAAGTCCGCGTCGAACTCCTCGTCCTCCTTGGGGTTGATGATCGTGCGCTGTGCCCAGGAGCCTTGTTTTTTCATGCCCAGCACACGGACGCCGAGTTCAGCCTTCTTGAGGGCATTGAAGATCCTCTCGACGCGCTCGTCGAGGAAGTCCAACTTGTGCGGGGGCAGGTTGACTTTGCCGGTGAGGAA
Organism: Arthrobacter castelli DSM 16402; assembly: GCF_000430705.1. Lineage (GTDB taxonomy): Bacteria > Actinomycetota > Actinomycetes > Actinomycetales > Micrococcaceae > Arthrobacter_C > Arthrobacter_C castelli. Next base: position 1,700 of record NZ_AUMN01000021.1, on the reverse strand, counting down.
GGTCGTGAAGTAGGTGACTTGTTCCATCAGTTCTGCTCCTCAGTATTTGGTGTGACGGTCCCGCCTCGACCCGGAGGGGGCGAATATGGCGCTGCGGTGTGGTCGATGAACTTTGCGGCGTACTCAGGACCGAGATTGCGACTCACGCTGGCGGCGTAGCCGGCTACCTTGGCGGCGTCGATGCGATCGAGTGCGAACAAGCCTGGTGGGACGGCGGCGTCCATGCGGACAAAGTTATCGAACCCGATTAGATGCTGGGCGAGCCCGGTGCTGCTGGTGCTACTTGCGGTGAGGATCGTGGGCACGGCGGCCGAGGCCCATCGCCCGAGCCCCGCGTTGTCGAGTCGGTCAGAGTGATCGGTGAAGGGCGACATCGTTCCGATGTTGAGGACCCTGACCACGTCGAGAGGCACCCCGAGCATGCTCTTGGCCTCGCCAATGGCGAAGACGGACGGATTGTTGGCGAAGACGCCACCATCGATGAGACGCGCTGAGTCGACTGTCGCTGCCGGGAAATAGGCAGGTGCCGCCGATGTCGCGAGGGCGACGTCCACCATCTTGAGGTTCCAGTCGCGGGTTAGCCGATCGCTGTGAGGTGTCTTGAAGATGTGGACCTCACCGCTCTGAACATCCCACGAGGGCACAAGGAGTCGCTTTCTACTCTCTCCGAGCAAGCGATCACCAAACACTTCGGTCAGTACTTCGCGGAGAGCATCGCCCGAGTAGCCGGGACGTGCTAGACGGCCGAGCCGCCACTTGCGCTGTTTGCTGCGGCGGAAGACCTTGGCGACTAGTTCGAGATAGTGATCGGCGATTTCAGCCGGCGATAGCCCTGCCCCAAGACCCAGCGCCACGATGCCGCCGGCAGAGGTACCGGTGATGAGATCGAAGCGGTCGACGACTCGTACGCCATGGTCCTCCTCGAAACGAGCGAGGATGCTGGCACTGAACAGCGCTTTCGCTCCACCGCCATCGAGCGATAGGATCTGGAAGCGGTCGCCCTCGAATGGCTGAGGAGTCGGTCCCTTGGAGGAGTACCGGCCTATCACGAGCTTCTCCTAGCGTCGTCCCCGCCCGGACTGTAGCCTCTGTTACGGATATACCTAGCGCGGGTCGACAGCGGGATAGTCTTGCTGCCCAGCATATCTGCCGGGAACCGATGCGCAGCGCAGCTAGTGTGGCGGTTGCCGCCGACCTTGCGGGTTCTCGAGGTTGTGTGCATGCTCACTCCCAATGGCCACTTTCCGCTGTGAGAGCAGCCATCTGTGATTGCGGATATCGCGCCCCAGTGCCCGGTCCTAGAATCAGAGAGCCTTTCCATAAGCAGAACGTGGCCCCATGGCAATGTTGCAGACGACGCCTGCAACATTGAAAGGCCTGGCTCAGTCAATTTCGCTCCGTAGCTCGAACTTTACTAGTGGTGTGTCACGCAAATAGTTAGAGCGTGAGTTGATAGAATGGAGTATGTCCGCTCCAGCAACCCCTCTGATGATGTCCCCGGCCGACCGCGAAGTCCTCACGCGGGTCGCCCGATCGAGCACGGCCGCGCACCGCGAGGTGGTCCGCGCCGGAGTCCTCCTTGCGGCCGCCGAGGGTGTCGGTAACCGCACCATCGCCCGTGAACACGGTGTCTCCGCGATGACGGTGCGTGCCTGGCGGGACGCGTTCGACGCAGATGGGCTCAAGCACTGGGGCAAGGT
>NZ_AUMN01000020.1 GCF_000430705.1 Arthrobacter castelli DSM 16402 | reverse complement strand
CATCAAAGCCGTCATAGCCGAACCGGCCGATCAGGCCGGCCACCGCCGCCGTAAAGGCCGCAAAGGAGGTCGACCTCCCGCCTTCGATGCCGAGGACTACAAGCGCCGCAACGTCGTCGAACGAGCCTTCAACGTCTACAAACAATGGCGCGGATTAGCCACTCGCTACGACAAACTCGCCCTGACCTACCGCGGCGGCACCGTACTCAGAGCCATCACCATGTGGACCAACTTATTGGGAGACACGCCCTAGCCGAAGCCGCCGGCGTTGCGCAGCAGGAAGTCTGTCTCGGTATCCCGTCCCATTTTCGGGTCCGGCACCGGCCGTGTGTCCTTGGTCGCGATCATGTCCTCGGCCCGGACCGGCTCCGGCAACTCGCTATACCGCCCCCCGGCACTATCCGGTTCCCCGTTCGCCGCGTCAACGCCATTCGCCGGATCTTCGGGGTTCTTCGCGCTGTCGCGGCTCTCCGCGGCTTCAGAGTACTCCGCGTCCTCGAGGTCTTCGGCCAACCAACCCTTGTCCACCATGGGCACCAACCTCCCTGCTTCCAGTATGCGCCACCCACGCACTCTGGTCGAGGCCGGTGAGGGCACCGGCACGGGGCTGGTTCCCACGAGACAGCCACCGCCTGCAAGCGGGCACTGCACGAGCCAGACGCCCGCCACAGGCAGCCACCGCCCGGCGGGCGGCCCCCACGAGCCAGGTGCCTCCCGCTGAAAAAAATAGTTCCCACCGAGGTGGAGGATTGCACCCCTCTACCTCGGCGGGAACGGTTACCTCACGCCCGGTGGGCCCGAAAGGCACACACCAAACGAGCCGTCGGCAAACTTATACCTTGACGACCTCGCTGGTCACCGGCGTCGGGTTGCTGAGCAAATCCAGCACCGGGCAGTGCGCGTCAACGGCCTGGCGCAGTTCTTCGTACCGCTCCGCCGACTCCGGCCCGCTAATGTTCACCTTCAGGCGGACCTCGCCGAAGCCGGGGCGCACGGCGTCGTCCTTGCCGAAGATTCCCCGCACGTCCAGGTCACCCTCGGCTGCGATGTCGATATCGTCGACCGTGATCCCCAGCTGGTGCGCGTACAACCGGTATACCACCACCTGGCAGGAGATCAGCGCGCCGAGCGCGGCCTCAACCGGGCTGGTGGCTTCATCATCGCCGGCAAGTCCCGCCGGCTCGTCGATGTGGAATTCGTGCTTGCCAGCCGTCACGCGGGTGGCAACCGAGCCGACGCCTTCGCCGTTGGCCGTGTACGTCAGCTTCGCGTTGGCGGTGTCCTCGGTAATCTTGCGGTCCCAGAACGCGCCGGCCTCGTTCAGGCGGTCGGCGCGTTCGGTGGTCACGTCCTTTACTGCGGTCTCAGTCATGAGTCCCCTTCGTGTCGTGGCGCATGCCATGCACGGCGCCATACTTACGCCCCCGTTTCGTCACCGGGCCAGCGTCGAATCGTCACCTGGGGCACCCCGCTACAGCGACGAGGGTTGCCGCCCGACCAGCCAGGGCTTTCGGTCGGGACTCTTGATTCTGTTTCGATTCTGCGGGCTCGACGGCGGAGAACTCAACCTGCGGGAGTAACAAAAGTCAACATGGACCACGACGACGGCGGCAAGGAGCCAGCGACGACGGCGGCCACCGCCACCGGGGATGGTGACGCGGACCATGACGGCGACGACAGGAACCGATGACCACGCGGTAACGGCGGGCGGCCCCGACGACAACAGTCCGAAAACGACACCGCCGCCGGCTTCCACACCCGATTGTCACGAAGTGCCCTTATACCGCCTGACGAAGAGGCACTTTTTGTCCTCTCGCCGGGGTCCTCACCGGCAAAACGGCACATAACGTCCATTCGCCCGTCCGCAGAGGGCACTCGTGTGGAAGTTACGCCGCTTCCCGGAAGAGCTCTCCAATGATGCGCGCCCCGCGCTGGATGTCATCCTCGGTGGGCAGGCAGAAAGACAGCCGCATCTCGTTGTGCCCGGCGCCATTGGTGTAGAACGCCGTGCCCGGCACAAACACCACCCCGCGGTCGATCCCCTCGTAGGCCAGCTTTTCGGTATCGATCCCGTCCGGAACCGTCACCCACAGGTAGAAGCCGCCAGTCGGCTGGTTCCAGGTGGTGCCCTCCGGCATCACCTCTTCCAGCGTCTGAACCAAGGCCTCGAACTTCCGGCAGTAGATCCCCCGGTACTCGTCCAGCTTGGTCTTCCATGACGGGTCGTCCAGGTACGCGCTGATCAGCTGCTGGTTGAACACCGCCGGGTTGAGCGCCCCCGTTTCGCTGGTGTTGACCATGTGCTCGTGCAGCCACGACGGCGGCAGCATCCATCCCACCCGCGGGCCGGGCGCGATCATCTTGGAGAACGACCCGAAATAGATGGTGATGTCGGCAAAGTCCGGCTGGATGGCACGCGTAGTGGTGCCGTCGAACCCGAGCAGCCCATACGGATTGTCCTCGAACACCAGCATGCCCTCCGCCCGGCACAGTTCACCGATCCGGGTGCGCCGTTCAGCCGACAGATTCACTCCGCCGGGATTTTGGAAGTTGGGGATGGTGTAGACACCCTTCGGCGTCTTGCCCACGGCACGGACCTGGGCGAGCAGCCGCTCCAGTTCGGCAACCACCATACCGTCGGCGTCGACCGGCACATGCACAATCTCAGCCTCGTACCCGGCGAACGCGGCCATGCCCCCGGCGTACGATGGCCCCTCGGCAAAGATGACATCACCTGGGTTGACCAGCACCCGGGCGGCGACGTCGATGGCCTGCTGGCTGCCGGTGGTGACGACGACGGCGGCAGGGTCAGCGGTGATGCCTTCCAGGGCCATCAACTCACAGATGTGGCGGCGCAGTTCAGGGATCCCCTCGCTGGGGCCATATTGGAACGCCTTCGAACCGTGATGCTCCAGGATGCGGTGAGCGTCGTCCGCCAGCCGATCGAACGGCAGCGCACCCAGATACGGTGCCCCATTGGCGAACGAGATGGTGTCGGGCCGGGGCGAGGCCCTCAGGATCTTGCGCACTTCCGACGGCTGCGCGGCGATGGCGCGTTGCGACAGGTAATGCTCAACGTCGACTGACTGCTCAGCGAATACAGACATCCGCCTCCTTTCAAGGCACAACCCCGCCGACACCAGCGGCGGCAGAGCATTCGGGAAAACGGCCTGTTACCGGAACGGAGAAGTTGGCAACGGCGATACAAGCTTCGCTTCGAGTGTGGCCGGTATTTTCAGAACTGTCCAAGACCGGTTTACGATACGCCCCATACCGGCAAGGTATGGGGCCCGCAGAGCCACACGTTGCCCTGCAGGAACACGCAACTTCCGCTGAACCGCCGGTAAGGCACCAGCGCCGCTACCCGCCGCCGTCGTCGCGCTCCCTGGCACCGGCGGCAGCCAGCTTCGCCGCAGCACGATTGGTCCGCCAGATCACGAACGCGCCGGAGGCAGCCACCAGCACGATCCCGACATAGGCCGCGGGCGACAGGCTCTGCCCCATCAACAGCGCGCCAACCAACGCACCGGTCACGGGATCGATACTGAACAGCACCCCGACGGTGGCCGCCGAGGTCAGCTGCGCGGCCAGCACATCCATCGAGAACGTGAACGCGACACCAAGCAGTCCGCTCAGCGCCAGCAGGCCCCAGTCGGGCGCATCCACCCGCGGGATCTGCGGGACGGAAAACGGCAATAGTACGACGGCGGCAACGGTCACCGACAGCGACAGTCCCTTGAGTCCGGAGCTGGCTTCCGACGCTTTGCCGATGCGGGCCGACATTACGGTATAGACGGCGAATGCGGCGGCCGCGCCCAATCCGAACACGTAGCCCAGCGGGTCGAAGTCCGCCGCGGGACCAGCGATCAGCGCCACCCCCACCAGCGCGAGCAGGGCAAACATGCCATCGCGGAGTCGGCGGGCGGCCAGCATGGCCACGGTGAAGGCGCCAAGGAATTCCAGCGTCACGGCCACGCCGAGCGGCAGCCGGCTCAGCGCGAGGTAGAAGAAGACGTTCATCGCCGCCATCGCCACCCCGAACACCAGCACGCCGCGCCAGTCCGCCTTGCCCAGCGCGCGGATATTGGGCCGGGCAATGGTCAGCAGCACGACGGCGGCAATCACCATCCGCAGCCCGGAGACACCCATGGTGGTGTAGGAGTCGAACAACGAAAACGACACCATTGACGAGATCTGGATACCCAGCGACCCCATCAAGACGGCGAGCGCGGCGATCAGCCCGTTGGACCGATTACCCAGACGCGCCCGTAGAGCGCCGGCCACCTATTCAGCGGCGGCGAGCTGCCCGCACGCGCCGTCGATCTCCTCACCGCGGGTGTCGCGCATCGTTGTCGGGATGCCGGCGGCAATCAGCCGGTCGATGAACTCCTGCGCCACGTCCTTCTCCGACGCGGTCCAGATGGAACCGGGGGTGGGGTTAAGGGGGATGGGATTCACGTGCACCCAGCCGCGACCGCGCTGGTTGAGCTTCTTGGCCAGCAGGTCGGCTCGCCAGGCATGGTCGTTCATGTCCTTGATCAGGGCGTACTCGATGGAGACCCGGCGGCCGGTGGTCCGGTAGTAGTTGTAGGCGGCATCGATCGCCTCGTCGGCCTTCCAGCGGCTGTTCACCGGAATCAGCTCGTCGCGCAGTTCATCGTCCGGGGCGTGCAGCGACAGCGCGAACGTGATGGGGAGGTCCTCGTTGGCCAGCTTGTTGATCGCCGGGACCAGTCCGACGGTGGAGATGGTGATGTTCCGGGCGGACATGCCGAGTCCTTCGGGTGCCGGATCAACCATCCGCCGCACGGCATTCATCACGCGCTTGTAGTTGGCCAGTGGCTCGCCCATTCCCATGAAGACGATATTGGTGACCCGCTCGGCGTCGTGCCCGCCGTCGGAGCGCAGTGCGCCGAGATCCCCGTCGGCGATGGCGCGGTTGGCCGCGACGATCTGGTCCACGATTTCGGCCGAGGACATGTTCCGGGTCAGTCCCGCTTGGCCGGTGGCACAGAACGGGCAGTTCATCCCGCAGCCGCACTGCGATGACACGCACAGGGTGATCCGGCCCGGGTAACGCATCAGCACCGACTCGACGAGGGCGCCGTCGAACAGCCGCCAGAGGAACTTGATGGTGTCGCCGTTGTCGGTGGTGAGCTTCTTGACCTCGGTCAGTAGCGGCGGGAACATTTCCGCTGCCAGTTCCTCCCGGCCTTCCTTGGGCAGGTCGGTCATGTCGGCCGGGTCGGTGGTGTAGTGGTTGAAGTAGTGCGTCGACAGCTGCTTGGCGCGGAACGCGGGGTGGCCCAGCTCGGCCACCTTGGCCTGGCGTTCGGCCATGGTCAGGTCCGCCAGATGTGCGGACGGCTGCTTCACCCGCGGGGACTTGAACTGCAGTTCGGGACGGCCATCGGGCGCGACGGCCTGCTCCCATCCCTCGGTGGCGGGACGGACTTGGGGGCGGTTCGTATCGGGAGCCGGGGTTTTAGCGACAGACATCGTCGCCCATTGTCCCATGGTTTGGCGGTCTTGTGATTCGATGGCCTCATGAAACTCGCCACGATACGCCGCCCGGACAATCCCGCAGAGACCTACGCCGCCGTCGTCTCCGGCAATGAGACCGCTGAGCTGAGTGGATATGCCGACGTCGGCGCCTACCTGGCCTCCCCCAAGGCGGCGCGCGACGAAGCGGTCGCTGCAGCCGCGCCCGCCAGACGCGTCAGCGACGTTTCCTTCGCCACGTTGATTCCCGAGCCGTCCAAGGTGTTCTGCATCGGGCTGAATTACCGCAACCACATCCTGGAGACCGGCAACGAACTGCCCGAGTACCCGACGATTTTCACCAAGTTCGCCGATTCACTGACCGGCGCCCACGACGACATCGAGATTCCCGCCGAGGAGCACCGGATCGATTGGGAGGGCGAACTCGCCATCGTGATCGGGCAGGGCGGGCGCCGGATATCCGAGGCCGACGCCGCGGCAGCCGTCGCCGGCTATGCGGTGTCGAACGACATCTCGATGCGCGGCTGGCAGAGCCGGACGTCGGAGTGGACGCAGGGCAAGTGCTGGGAGGCTTCCGCGCCGGTCGGCCCGTATCTGGTCACGCCGGATGAGTACGACGACGGCGCCACCATCACCACGAAGGTCAACGGCGAGGTGGTACAGCAGGATTCAACCGGCGACCTCGCCTTCGGCTCCGCCGCGCTGGTCTCGTACCTGTCCACCATGGTGACGCTGCGCCCGGGAGATCTGATTCTCACCGGAACGCCGGCGGGTGTGGCGCTGGGTCGCCGGAACGAGCAGGGACGGCATCCCTGGCTGAAGGCCGGGGACGTGGTCGAGACGGAGATCGCCGGCCTCGGCGCGCAGCGGAACACGTTTGTCTGACGCGACGTGGCCACCGACCCAGTGGCGGGCAATTCCATCTCAAAGGCGGTCGCCCTTCGCCTGACCCGAGGTGCATGGGGCCGCCGGAACGCCTTCGCCTGAAATCCAGGTCGCCGAGGTAGGGGGTTTCCGCCCAGGTAGCGGGTTGCAACCCGCTGACTCGCGGCTAACCCCCTACCTCGGCTTAGACTCGTAGCCGATGGCACTACTCGACGAACCGCTCACCGATCGGGAGGGCCCATGACGACCGGAATCGTGATTGCCGCGGTCATTGCCATCCTGGTGGGCTCGACGCTGCAGCGGCTGTCCGGAACGGGAGTCGGGCTGGTGGTGGCTCCGGTGCTGGCCCTGCTCATCGGTCCGGCGCTCGGGGTGTTCGTCACGAATTCGACGACGGTGGTCTCGGGTTTCCTCATCATGCTGGCCGTCATTCGTGACGTGAATTGGAAGCGGTATCTCATCTTCATGCCCATGGCGCTGCTCGGGGCGATTCCGGCTGCGTTTATGGTCCGCGAAGTCGATGCCGCGTGGCTGAATATTGTCATCGGGTCAGTGGTGCTCATTTCCCTGGCGCTGACCTTCGGGACGCCGCGCGTTCCCCATGTCCGGACCCACGCGCTGACCGGGGCGACCGGCCTGGTCGGCGGCTTCCTCAATACAAGCGCCGGCGTCGCTGCCCCGGCCATGGTGATGTACTCGAAGTTCTCCCGCTGGAATCAACGTTCCTTTGCGGCGACGATGCAGCCGACGTTCATGACCATGGGCATCTTTTCGGTGGGTACCAAGCTGGCGGTGGGCGCCACCACCATCGAGCAGCTGCCGCCATGGTGGCTTTTCCCGATCATCGTGGTCACCGTGATCGCCGGTATTCGCATCGGCGCTTGGCTGGCGAAGAAGGTCTCGATGGACGCCGCACGCAGAGTCGCCATCACGCTGGCCGGAATGGGCGGGGCGGTGGCGGTCATCCGCGGCATGGCGATGCTGGCCTAATGGACCGGCCGGGCGGCGCGCCCTATGCTGGCGAGTCGAGCTATATGTACACCATGGTCCGCTATGCCAGCCGACGCTCGGCCTCGGCGACACCCTGGCGGCAGGCCTTCCCGTACTTTTGCTCGCGGCGCATCCGCTGCCACACCGTCGGCACCGGCTCCAAGCCGCTGGATCCGGGCTCCGGCGCTTCAGCCACCTCCAGCACGGCACCGGTCTCGGTGCTGTCCGGGCTGCTCCCGGTGCAGAATCCGCGGTACTGCCAGGTGGACCATTGCTGCCGGTCCGGGAACGACGCGTCCTGTCCGGCCAGCACCGCCCGCCCGCGCGGTAAGGCGCCTCCGGCCACCGGTTCCAGCAACAGCGCGCGGGAGGAACCGGATTCGGCCGCACGGACCAGATGTGTTTGGAGGCGGCCATCGACTGACACAGCCAGCAGGTACTCAACGGCCAGCGGGCGTTTGGCGTCCGACGACGTCGGACCCTGCCCGGTCCGTGGCGGCAACGAACGGAGTGCCTCGACGTCGAGGGTGACAATCAGCCGCGGCAGGTACCACCAGTGTTCCCGGCGCAGCAGCACGGAGTCGGCAAAGACCCGCGCCGGCGGGTGGCGGCGCAGCTCCTGTTCCAGCAGTTCCTCAGTGAAGGTCGAGCCGTCGTAGTCCTCCACCAAGGCCGGGCGCCCGGTGATGGCGCCCGGCACAAAGGTGCTGCTCGTGGACCGCGTCTCGGTGAAAGCGAAAGCGGCCTGCGGTGCGGCGGCGATACTGCGGGCAAGGTCGGCGTACGCGTAGCTAAAGGCGATGGCCGGAGTCTCACCCCAGAGCAAGACGACGGCGCCGCACGCCCGGATGCCGCCGTCGTCGTCGATCCATGCCACATCCGCCAAGGAGGAACCATGCACCGTCCTGGTCACGCTGTCCACAATCACTCCTCACCAGCTGCCGCCAGAAAATCCGGGTGATCACCACCGTATAAGACGCGCTGCCCGACGCCGGCACCCGACGCCCCGCCCCCGACGCCGACACCCGATAACAGTCGAAGGCAATCCGCCGACCCCAGTGACCCATGCCACTGCTCAGCATGCTTGGCATGTTAGGCTGGTGCGGAATTCGCCCACAGCGAAATTTGGCCATGTTGCAAGGGAGACCATCATGCCGGCGCCAGTCATTGTCGCCATCGTAGCCGTCCTGTTCTGGCTCGGATACCGCTACTACGCCGGGTACCTGACTAAGCACGTCTACGCGCTGGACCCCAAGTTCGTCACTCCGGCCCACCAGTTCACCGACGGCATTGACTTCGTGCCGACCAACAAACACGTGCTGTTCGGCCACCACTTCACCTCGGTCGCCGGCGCCGCCCCCATTGTCGGCCCTGCGATCGCAGTTTTCTGGGGGTGGGTCCCGGCGCTGGCCTGGATCGTGCTGGGCACCATCTTCGCCGCCGGAGTCCACGACATGGGGTCGCTGGTGGTCTCCGTGAGGCACAAGGCACGCAATATCGGCACCATCGCCCAGGACATCATCAACAAGCGGGCGAGGACGCTGTTCCTGCTGATCATCTTCTTCCTGCTGACGCTGGTCAACGCGGTGTTCGCCGTCGTCATCGGCAACTTGTTTATCGCCAACCCCGGCGCGGTGATCCCGATCTTCCTGCAGATTCCCGTTGCGATCGCGATTGGCCAGTACATCTACCGCACCAAGTCGGCGGCACTGATCCCCTCCCTCATCGGTCTCATCATCCTGTACTTCCTGATCTGGGTCGGCCAAATGGTCCCGGTCGATATCAGCCCGTGGGCCGAGGCAATCGGTATGGAGCCGCGGAACCTGTGGGTGATCATCATGTTCGCCTACACCTTCATCGCTTCCAGAATTCCGGTATGGATGCTGCTGCAACCACGTGATTACATCAACTCGCACCAGTTGTTCGTGGCGCTGGCGATCATCGTTACCGGCATCACCGTCGGCTGGGAGACAATCGTGGCCCCCGCCTTCAACGACGTGCCGGAAGGCTCACCGTCGATCTTCCCGTTCCTGTTCATCACCATCGCCTGCGGCGCCATTTCCGGATTCCACTCCCTGGTCTCCTCGGGCACGACGGCGAAGCAGTTGAACAAGGACACGGATGCCCGACACGTCGGCTATGGCGGGGCCCTCGGCGAAGGCAGCCTCGCAACCGGTGCTGTATTGGCGGCCACGGCCGGTGTTGCCGCCACCCGCGCCGATTGGAACGAACTCTACTCGGACTTCGCCACGGCCTCGGGCGGCGGCGTCGGAAACTTCGTCAACGGCATCGCCGCCTTCGCCAACAACCTCGGCATCCCGCTTCAGCTCGGAGCGGTGTTTGCCGCCGTCGTCGTCATCGCTTTCGCCGCAACCACGATGGACACGGGTGTGCGGCTGCAGCGCTACGTGGTGCAGGAAATCGCCGAACTTGCCGGTTGGAAGACGCTCTCGCGCAACCTGACGCTGGCCAGTTTGGTGGCAGTGCTCGTCCCGCTGGGGATGGCACTGCTGCCCGGCGGCGGCGAGGACGGCTACACTTTCGGCGTGCTGTGGCAACTGTTCGGCACCACCAACCAGCTCACTGCCGGTCTCGCCCTGGCCGTCATCGCGGTGTGGGTGACCCGCGGCGGACGCTCCATCTGGCCGGTGGTCGTCCCGCTGGTGTTCCTGCTGATCATGACCACCTGGGCGCTGATCGTGAACCTGATCAACTTCGTCGAAGCCGGCCAGTGGGTGCTTGCCCCGCTCGACCTGATCATCTTCGGCCTGGCGATGTGGCTGATCGTCGAGGCAGCGCTGGCGTTGGGCAAGGCACGCCGCGGCGAACCTGCCCCTGTTGCCGGCGGGAACGACGACGGCGCCGGGTCCGGCGGCGGAACGGCCGCCCGCGGCCGGCACGTGGACACCGACCGGTCGGAGGAGTAGGACAGCCATGCAGGTGATTCTGGTCCGGCCGTGGCGGAGCGCCACCATCGGCGGCGGCTGCTGCAGCGCCGCGCCGGACAGCGTCGCCCTGGAAGAGGACCCCGACGACCACGCCACAGCCCACGCGTGCCATGACGCCATGGATCCGGTCGCCCAAACTTACCGCTTGCTGCGCAACCGTGTCCCCGCCGTCGACGTGCAAATGACGACGGCGGACAACACGCTTTTTCTACTGCCGGCCACCTACCGTGCCGCGCGAGAGAGGCACGGCCGGTGGCAGGCGGTGCGCCAGGCCACGCGTTCGACGACGGCAGGCGCCGTGATCATCGACGGCGACGTGGCCGGCGACATCGAGACCATGGGGCCCGAAGCGGTGCTGGACCAGGTGCAGGCCGCGGCGTAGCCATGGCTCGGGCGACCATGGTGGAGCCCTGGTGCCGCACCCCGATACCCGCAGCCCGTAGGTGCCCACCTCTTGCCCCTGGACCCGTCATGGTGTCGAATCTGTAGGCAAGGAGATTTTTCGGCAGCATCGCGATGACCGGGGAAGGCAGCTATGTCCACGAAAGGCACAACGGACGGAGCGAAGAAGCCGGCCCGCGGCGCAGCCGATCACCCCCGCCTCGAGGCACCGGAACCGGCGCAGCGGCCCGCCTCCATCCGTAATATCGCCCTCGTTGGCCATTCCGGCGCGGGCAAGACGATGCTGGTCGAGGCGTTGCTGGCTGCCACAGGAGCGATCACGCGTGTGGGGTCGGTCCTCGACGGCACTACCGTCAGCGACGCGGAGGCATCGGAAGTCCGCCAGCAACGTTCCGTCTCGCTCGCGGTGGTTCCGGTGATGTCCGACGACGTGAAGGTGAACCTGCTGGACACCCCCGGCTACGCCGACTTCACTGGGGAGCTGCGGGCCGGGCTGCGGGCGGCGGACGCGGCGCTGTTCGTGGTCTCGGCCGTCGACGGCGTTGACGCCGCAACCACCGCCCTGTGGGCCGAATGCGAGCGCGGGTCGCTCCCCCGGGCCGTGGTGATCAGCCAGATGGATCATCCCCGGGCAGACTACGACGGCGTGCTGGCGGCGTGCCGGCAGTCATTCGGCGAGGCGGTATTGCCGCTTTACCTTCCCGTGCGCGACGGCGGGATGGTGACGGGGCTGCAGGGACTGTTGTCCGGAACCGTGCCGGATAGCGAGGATAGCGAGGTGGCCGACGCGGAGCCGGCGCGGAATGCGCTCATCGAAGGCATCATCGCCGAGAGCGAGGACGAGACGCTGATGGACCGGTATCTCGGTGGCGAGCAGATCGGTTTCGAGACCCTGGCCGCCGATCTGGAGACCGCCGTCCGCCGCGGATCGTTCTTTCCGGTGCTGGCCACGTCGTCGGAGACCGGCGTCGGCACGGCCGAACTCCTGGAGATGCTGCGCCGGGCGTTCCCTTCGCCGGCCGACTGCACGCCGCCGGGCGCGACCACCCTGGACGGGGCCAGCACCCGCGCGTTGGCGTGCGATCCCCAGGGACCGCTCGCCGGTGAGGTGGTGCGCACCACCAGCGACCCGTTCCTCGGCCGGATCAGCGTGGTGCGCGTCTTTTCCGGGACGCTCCGCGAGGATGTGGCAATACACGTGGGCGGACACGGCCTGGCCGACCGCGGCCACCCCGACCATGACAGCGACGAACGGGTCACCCATCTCTATGCACCCATGGGCTCCGCCCTCCGCGCGACGCCGTACTGCGTCGCCGGTGACATCTGCGCGCTGGCGAAGGTGCTCAGTGCCGAGACGGGCGACACCGTGTCGGCCAAGGAGAATCCGCTGCTGATCGAGACCTGGGACATGCCCGAGCCGCTGCTGCCGGTCGCCGTCGAGGCCGCCTCGCATGGCGACGAAGACGCCCTCATCCGGTCACTGGCCAAGGTCACGGCGGGCGATCCCACGCTGCAGGTGGAGCGCAATGCCGAAACCCATCAACTGGTCCTGTGGTGCATGGGCGAGGCCCACGCTGATGTGGTCCTCGACCGGCTGCGCGAGCAGGGAGTGAACCTGCACACGGTCGACGTCGTCACCCCGCTGCGGGAAACGTTCACCGGGCACGCCGCCGCCCAGGGCAAGCACGTCAAACAGTCCGGCGGACACGGACAATACGGAATCTGCGACATCGAAGTCGAGCCGCTGCCACGCGGCGGCGGATTCGAATTCATCGACCGGGTCGTCGGAGGCGCCATCCCCAAGACCTTCGTCGCCTCGGTCGAGAAGGGTGTCCGTGACCAGATGCAGCAGGGAGTCTCGGACGGTTTCCCCGTAGTCGACATCAAGGTCACATTGGTCGGCGGCAAGACCCACGGCGTGGACTCGTCCGATGCGGCGTTCCAGGCGGCCGGTGCACTGGCCCTGCGCCAGGCCGCCACCGCGGCCAAAATCCAGCTGCTGGAACCGGTCTCGGCCGTGAGCATCAGCGTCCCGGACGACTACGTCGGCGCGGTGATGAGCGATTTGTCGACCCGGCGCGGTCACCCCACCGGCACGACGTCGGCCGACGGGGAACGCACTGACGTCACAGCAGAGGTGCCGGACCAGGAACTATTGCGGTACGCCGTCGAACTGCGTGCCCTGACCGCGGGCACCGGCCGGTTCGCCCGAAATTACCTGCGGCACGAACCGGTGCCGTAGTCCGGGATTGCCTGGAAACCACCGCATACAAAGGAGCGCGACGATGAGCACCACACTTGCCACCTACATTTCCCTGCCCGGCAATGCCGATGAAGCCTTCGCCCATTGGCAGGAGGTGTTCGGCGGGCAGTTGGAGCTGATGAAGTACGGCGATGCGGATCTGGAAGGGATGCCGTTCGAACCGGATCCGGACCTGGTCGCCCACGCGGTGCTTCACACGCCCGGAGGGGATATCGCCGGCGGCGACGGGATGCCCGGGGAGGGCGGCCTGCCCCTGCGGGGAACGGCCTATTCGTTGCTGTACTCCGTGGACGATCCGGCCGAGGCCCGGACACTGATCCAACTGCTACTGGATGGCGGCGGCTCGGTGAACATGCCATTCGAGGTGGCGCCGTGGGGTGATTGGTACGGCCAGGTCTTCGACCGGTTCGACGTGATGTGGGCCTTCGTCGCCCCGGACAGCGAGGCGTACGGTCACGCCTGAGGCCGGCGGGTCGGTTCGAAGCACGGACGCGAACGTGCATGTCGCGCATTGACTGCTGTGGAGTCTTGCCAGCCGGTGCGAACTCCTTACTCGAAGAAATCCTCATCGATCTCGACAACGTCATAACTCTGCCGCGCTTGAACGCCCACCCGATACTTAATCATCAGCGACACCAGCCGCACTCCATCGATGAGGATCACCCGTGTGGGGATGCTTTGCGCATAGCTTTCAGCGGAAGCAGTGAAGGCGCTGCTAGTGATGAATACGCCTTTGGCCGCCCCG
The DNA here is from genome assembly GCF_000430705.1 of Arthrobacter castelli DSM 16402. Classification (GTDB taxonomy): domain Bacteria; phylum Actinomycetota; class Actinomycetes; order Actinomycetales; family Micrococcaceae; genus Arthrobacter_C; species Arthrobacter_C castelli. Next base: position 88,803 of record NZ_AUMN01000020.1, on the reverse strand, counting down.
AATCCATGGAGGGCACCGACGAATGCATTGATCGTCTCAACGCCAACGTTGCTGCCGGCTGCATAGCGCTTGGCTTGCACATAGATGCGGTCCAGCCCGAGTGCATCCTGGTCGATGACCCCGTCGACCCCTCCGTCGCCGGTGCCACCTATCCGTCGTCCGCGTTGCTCTGCACCGCCGTACCCCATGGCCAACAGCACCTTGACCACGGCCTCTTCGAAGAAGTCCGGACTGCTATTTCGAAGCCTGGACAGGAGAGACTCGGCCACTTCGGCCTCGATTCGGTCAACCCCGGTCTCGATTTGCTCGAGCGGTGACAATTCGCCCGCATCAGCAGCCCTTGGGGGTTTCGCCGAGGACGAGGCCTTCGTCCGCTTGGCCCGCTCGTAGTCGGCATATGCCGAGATCTCAAAGAGGTCGGACTGGCTTATGCCACCTGGCTTGTTCTTCAGCAGCCCACGCCCGACGTCGGTCATCACGTAGGTCGCCCTGGCCGGCTTTTCGACGGCTGTTGCCTTGAACAGATCGGACATTGCCCAACCCACACGATTGACAGCCTTGGAGTCGCCCGCGCCCAGCAGGACTTTCCGCTGCTCAGGAGTAATTTTGGCGACATCCAGTGCGGCATCGATCAAGTCACGTCTCGCCCAAGTTCGCCCGTCCGACAAAACTTGAAGCACAGGGATCATAAACGCTTGCCACGGCGGTATCCCGTCGCTGGCTTCAGCTTCGGTCATCAGAACTCCCCTTCCGAAAGCCGCAATCCCTCTAATCACGCATGCCACCACACACATAATAATCCGCTGGTGGTATCCATATTGGTAGGGGTTGACGTGTACATAACCGAATCGTGTTCCATTTGCTGCTTGGACTGCCAGCGTCGGCCCGTCTGAATCGTGGGCGGGCTCGGGGAACGAATCGGGATCTCAGCGGTAATTGCCTTCTCAACTACATCGATAGCTGATTCCGCTCACTTCCAACGGATTGGAGATGCCGCCACACCAGAAGGCGTTCCATACGTTATCGACTTGGCTAATGAGGTCCGATAAACACATGGTTCAGCTTAGCGGCCATCGCCTGCCGTGGGCTGGCACCGGGCAGGTCGTCTACTGGGGGATCTGGACAAGCCACGGCTTCTCCATCCTCAACCGGCTCCGCTCGCATCTACCTGACGTGTCCACTGTGCTGATGGATATCACTACCTTGGAGGCGTACCAGGACCTGGCAGTAATCGAACCGCGTCCAGCCACCGCGGCATTGACGCATTTATTGCCCGAGGAGAACGCCGTCGTGGGCGAACTCGCTGCCCGCGGCAACCTGCGCCTTGAACAGGAACGCCTCGACTGGGCACACTGCCTTGAGGTTTTGCTCAGCGCAGCGAACCGGCCTCAACGGTGACCAGCGGCTGGTTAATCCGCAGGTCCCGTCGCTGACATGGGTCTTTCAGCAGCTCACAGCACGAGGCTCGCTGCCATGATCAACCCGAGCGAGATGACCGACGCAATGGATATCGGCAGTGTGAGGGTCTTCAGTGTGCCTTGCGTCGACAGCCCGAGCAGCGGCTGGAAGATCCAGAAGAAGTTGCTGTTCAGGTGGATCCCGAACAACGCACCGGACGATGCGGCAAGGGCGACAAGCACCGTCGGGACATCGAGCGACCCGAGGACCGGAGCCAGGATCCCGCCTGCGGTAATGATCGCCACCGTGGCCGAGCCCAAAGCGATCTCCAGGATCACCGCGATCAGCCAGGCCAGGAACAGCGGGGCGAGGATGCCCGCCGAGAAGTAGTCACCGAGGATATTCTCCAGCCCCGTCTTTCCGATGACCGCCGCCAGCGAACCGCCGACGCCGGTGATAATCAGCACGATGCCGCTTTCCCGGAAACCGTTGCTGATCGCGGAGTCTGCCCGTTCCTTTGTCAGGTAGCCCCAGGCGAGCAGGTACGCCGATACCAAGGCAATGAAGATGGCAATGACCGGATCTCCGATGAACGAGATGAATCCGCCTTCCACGCCTGCGATCTTGGCGACCACGCCGGCGGAAACCAGCACCAGTGCGATAAGCACCGGCAGCAGCGAGATCCGCAGCGGCGGGTGGTGATTTCCGGCCGGTTCGGCGTCCGTCCCGGCTCCACTGCCGCCATGACCGGCAGCCGACGTCGTGCCTTCATCCTGCCCGGCTCCGACTGCTGCCTTGGTTCCTTCCACGGCCATCTCGTCTTTCGCCGGATTCCACAGTCCGCGGTTGACCAGCCAGCCGTAGATCAAGATGGTCAGCACCGCTGTCGGGATCGCGACCAGGATCCCGGCGACGAGCATCAGGCCGAGCGGGACGTCCAGCAGGCCTGCGATCGCTATCGCCGCAGCGCCGGGGACGACAAACACCAGCCCGACGTTGATGCCAATGGCCAGCGCCGTGCTCATTTTAGCCATCCCGCCCTTGCCCATCCGGGGCGCCAGCGACCGGACCAGCGGGGCCATCAGGACCAGCAGCACGTCCCCGTAGATGACGGGAAAGAATGTGGTCAGGGTGACGCTGGACGCCAGAGGCAGCTTCCGGGGAGCAAACAGCCTGAGGAGCTTGTCGACGATACTCTGCAGTGTTCCCATTTCGGCGAGCAGCGACCCCAATAAGACACCCATCGCGATGATCAAGCCGACGGAGGCCATGATGTCGCCGAACCCCGTGGCGAGGGCTTCGGTGGTTCCCTGGAATCCCAGCCCTGCGGCCAGTCCCAGGTAGATCGATCCGGCCAGCAGCGAGATCACCGGGCCAATGCGAGCCACCATGATGAGCAGAATTATTACCGCTATGGCGACGCCTGTGTGGACCAGGACCAATATATCGCTCACGTCACTCCCCTCCTACAGGTTGCTTGCCTCCAACAGCCTGGCAGTGACGTGAGTTACAGAACAATGACGCAACGTCGCCGTTTCGGCGGTCCAACTTGGGCAAATGCACATCACTGTCGAAGTGGACTGCGTGCCGCGCATGAGCAACAGCCTTGCACCTGCCATGACCGAGTTGTGATCCCCATTGAGCACTTGTCGCGGGGGCCGAAACCAGGGTGATAACGAAAACTCGACCTGACTTCATCTGGTCACCCGGGGCCAGAAGACCATAGAATCCAAATATGGGCTTCGAACGAATCACAATTGACCCCACGCGCATGGGCGGAGTGCCCTGCATCCGTGACCTGCGGGTCACGGTGAGCATGGTCTTGGGTCAATTGGCCGGCGGCGCAACTCTCGAGCAACTGCTGACGGACTACCCGTATTTGGAAAGTGCTGATGTGACGGCCGCGCTGGAATACGCTGCGATGATCGTCAACGAGCGTGAAGTGCCGATCGCCCGACCGGCATGAGGCTCCTGCTCGACGCCAACCTGTCGCCCAAGCTCGTCGAACCCCTCACAATCGCAGGCTATGAGGCGATCCACGTCCTTGATGTCGGACTGCTACGCGCCAAAGACGACGCCATCTTCAAGTATGCCGCTGATGTGGGCTGTGTCGTGGTCACAGCGGACAGCGACTTCCCGATGATGCTGGCTCTACAGCGAACCGACCGGCCATCGGTCGTTTTGTTGCGCCACATCGCCGAACTACCGTGCCACAAACAGGGCGACTTACTGGCAGCGAACCTGCCTCTTGTGGAAAAGGACCTGCGGGCGGGCGCCATCGTCTCATTGAGCCCCGCTCGGTTGGCGGTGCGCGACCTACCAATGCAGTAGTAACGCTGATATTGGAAAGCGCCACGGAAGCCAGCCGGTATGGCACTATCAGAGCTACCCTTCGCCCCACTGCGGCGCGCGCAGACCGTGCACGTTGGCGTATTCTGCACGCCCCGAGGGTTGCCAGCCGGCCAACAATTCCTCATCCGGCCGATACACCTCGATGCCCAGTGGGTGACAGACGTCGATGGGATCGCGGGCGTCCGGCCCCCACATCGGAACGGAGAGGTCGCCGCCCGGGCAGGTGGACAGTGCACACAGCAGATCGGTTTCGGCGAAGAACTCGAAGTAGTCGCCCTGCTTCGCCGGGCAGGTCTTCATGAAGTACCGGTCTTCGTCGTTGAGACCGGTGCATTGGAAGACGTTGAGCACGTCGTGCACGTCGAATTCCGTCAGCCCGTAGGGCAGCACCGCGCGGGTGAGGTTGGAGTGGCAGTGGTAGTCGAAGTCCTCGCCGCTGAGCATCCGGTTCACGTACGGGTCGCACCGGGTTCCCAGCAGGTCGTGGACCCGGCCGCCCTCGTCGTCGAACCCGTAGTCGGCAAGGCTGTCGCCGGTGATCGTGGCCAGCGGGCGCATGAACGGCAGCGTGGACCACAGCCGGTCGAAAGTGCTCACGTGCGCGGCCTGCAGCTGCCGGGTCCGGGCGGCCCACATCCGCTCACGGGGATCGTGCCGGTTCCAGAGGTTCAGGTCGCCGACCTGAGCGCCTTCGATCGTCACGATGCGGCACAGGTGTCCGGCCGGCACCTCCCAGGCCCGTCCCGAGCGGAGGGGAATCACGAACGAGTCGACGGCCTCCCGCCGGTCGGTTGATTCGCCGATCGTCCGGTAGAAGTCCCGGTCGAGGTCCAGGGCGCCGCCCGGGCTCGCCTGGTATGCAGCTGCTGTCGGCTTCATGGCGTCATGTCCTTTCGATCGGTGGTTTAAGTCGCGGCAGTTGGCTTCGGAGCCCGGCCCGCCGCCGTCTGGCGCCTGCCTCGCCGGCACTGCGACGGACAAAGTCGAGCACCTGGCGTTGAGAGTGTGCCTGCGACTATATCCGCTCCGTTCAACAAATGCCGTCGCGGTCATCGTCATCGCCCAAGCAGCCAACGGCATTCTGCTGCCCATCATCGCCGCATTCCTGATGATCGTCATGAACCGCAAGGGGTTCCTGGGCAAGTACAGCAACGGAACATTCACTAACATCTGCGGAACGGTCGTGTTGGTGGTCGTCACCGGGCTGGCGGTGTACCAACTCGCTGATGTGGTCGGACTGCTGCCCGGCTAAGAGTTAGCATCAGCGCATGCCCTCGAGCCGCCTGACAACCGGAGCCACCGCTTCAACACGCTTTCCCGCGCTGCTGCTGACTGCCCTGGCGATGCTGTCGATGGCCGGCCCGATTGCCACCGATCTCTACCTGCCGGCCTTCCCGCGCATGGCGCAGGACTTCGACGTCGGCGCCTCGGCCATCCAGCTGACGCTTACCGCTTTCCTGCTGGGCATGAGCGCCGGCCAGCTGCTGTTCGGGCCGCTGTCCGACCGGTACGGGCGGATTCGCCCGTTGCTGATCGGCTCCAGCGTTTTCGTGCTGTCCTCGGTGGCGGTGGCGCTGTCCCCGACCATCGCCTGGTTGATTGCGTTCCGGTTCCTGCAGGGGGTCAGCGCCTCTGCCGGGGTGGTGCTCAGCCGTGCGGTGATTTCCGACCGGAGCTCCGGGGCGCAAGCGGCTCGCTTATTCAGCATTTTGGCGACGCTCGTCGCCGTCGCACCTGCCGTGGCACCGAGCCTGGGCAGCCTGATCTTCGTCAACGCCGGCTGGCGTGCGGTGCTGTGGGCGATCACCGCTATGTCGATTCTGATGCTGATCGGCGCGTTGTGGCAGGTGCGCGAGTCATTGCCTGTCGCGCGGCGGCGCACGGGTCCGCTCTTCGGCGGGCTCGCCGTTGCCATCCGCCACCGGCGGTTCGTTGGCTATGCGGTCCTCTTCGCATCGGCTTTCGGCGTGATGATGGGCTATATCTCCGCCTCGCCGTTCCTCTACCAGGAAATCATCGGGCTGTCCCCCCACCGTTTTCGCAGTGCTCTTCGGCGCCAACGCCTTGGGCCTGATGAGCGGCGGCCTGATATCGGCCCGGCTGGCAGGACGTGTGCCGGTGAGAAGGACCGTCACCGTGGCGGTTTGCACCCTGGTGGGTGTCGCGGCAGCCTTTTTCCTGTGCGCTTTGTTCAGCGCCCCGGGGTGGACGCTGGCGGTGCTGGTGTTCCTGCTGACCACCAGTGTCGGATTCACCATGGGCAACACGACCAGCCTCGCCCTGGCCGAAGTACGGCATGTCTCCGGCAGCGGCTCTGCCTGGCTGGGTGGTGCTCAGTTCACCATGGGAGCAGTCGTCAGCCCGCTGACCGGGCTGGGCGGTGCGGCAAGTGCGGTCCCGCTCGGCCTGGTGCTGCTCGGTGCAGCCCTGCTGGCCGCCGGGGCGTTGTTCGCCACCCGCGACCGCTTCCACCAGGTCGACTGACCGAGCCTGCCGAGCTGCCCTGCCCGCACCAACCCCTTGCCAAGGGCAACGAGCCTTGGCAGACTTACTCCCGGAAGGGAGGAGTCATGTGTCCAGGCCCCGAGGTGGGACCGGAAAATGAGGATTTCGGCGAAGATGTCGAACGCGCCGCGATTTCCACTGGGCACCTTCCCTCTTTCGACCGTGTCGAGGAGCTGCTGCAGCAGGCACGGTACCGTTATGCGGATGTCGACGACGGAGCGGTGGCAGACTACATTCCAACGCTCGCCCGGGCCGAGCGAAATCTGTACGGACTCGCCGTCACCGAAGTCAATGGTTCCACCCACACCGCCGGGGATGCGTGGCCGCGCTTTTCGATCCAGTCCATCTCCAAGGCCTTCGTCTACGGTGTGCTGTGCCGCGAACTGCCCCACCGGCAGGTGTGGGAGAAGATCGGGGTCAACAACACCGGCCTTCCTTTCAACTCCGTCATGGCCCTGGAGCTCAATGCCGGTGCGCCGAGGAATCCGATGGTCAATGCTGGTGCGCTTGCCGCCACCAGCCTGGTTCCCGGGGGCAGCTCCGAGGCGAAGTGGCAGCTGATCCAGGAGTCGCTCTCCGCCTTCGCCGGACGTCGGCTGGAACTGGATGTGGAGACGTATGAATCGGAGGCAGCGACCAACCAGCGAAATCGGGCCCTGGCCCGGCTGCTGGACAGCTATGGTCACCTGTATTTCGATCCGGAGGCAACCACCGACATCTACACGAAAACCTGCTCGCTGCTGGTCTCGGTGACCGACCTGGCCACTATGGGCGCTACATTGGCCGACGGCGGGGTCAACCCGGTCACCGGCGAGCGCGTCGTCGATTCCATCACCTGCCGGCACGTACTGGCATCGATGGCCGCGTCAGGGCTGTACGAGCGCTCCGGCGATTGGCTCTACGACATCGGAATGCCGGGCAAGAGCGGGGTCTCCGGCGGCATCATCACCGTCTCGCCCGGAAAGGGCTGCATTGCCACGTTCTCCCCGCCCCTGGATCCGGCAGGCAACAGCGTCCGTGGCCAGCGCGCCACTCGCTTCCTCTCCCGAACTCTCGGACTGAATCTCTTCGCCTCCAGACCGGACTGACGATTGGAGCTAATGTAATGTCTCATGACGGGGCCACCGCTTCGGCCGCCGCACGGAACTCCTGGCGGCCGATGATCGCCATCGCGCTGACGCAAGTGCTCATGTCATTCAACGTGGCTGCCCTGCCCGTTTCCCTCGGGGGCATGGTCGAAGACTTCGGTGCGGCGCCGACCACCGTCAGTACCGGCATCGTCATGTACGGTCTGGCCGTGGCGGCGCTGGTCATGCTTGGCGCCAAGCTGGGACAGCGTTTCGGCTGGGTGGTGGTGTTCCGCGGTGTGCTAATCCTCTTCCTGCTCTCAACAATCCTCATGGTGACGGCGCCCGGAGTCTGGTTCATGATCGCGGCGCAGGGCCTGGCCGGCGCCTCCGCCGCGATACTCGTCCCCGCTTTGGTCGCGCTGATCGCCGAAAATTACCACGGGGACCAGCAGGCCACTGCAGTCGGGTCGTTGGGATCGGCGCGGGCGGCCTCGGGGATCAGCGCCTTCCTGATCGGCGGTGTGCTCGGAACCTACATCGGCTGGCGACCGGTGTGGATGCTGCTTGCCGGCTTGACTATCCTGATCTTCATCCTCAGCTTCAGCCTGCGCGGCGACCGCGGCGACCGCACCGTGACCATCGACGGTGTCGGGGCGATCCTGATCGGCACGTCAATCATGTGCCTGACCCTGGGCTTCAACAACCTCAACGGCTGGGGTGTGCTCGCCGCGACCGACGGCGCACCGTTCAGCCTCATCGGCCTCTCCCCCGCCCCGGTGCTGATCCTTATCGGGGTGGTGCTCGGCCACGGCTTCCTCGTGTGGACCCGACGGCGCAGCGCCATCGGCCAGGTGCCGCTGATCGATCTTCGGGTCATCGGCACCCCCAAGGAGCGGGCAGCGATCTTCGCCATGTTCATCATCGTCGCGCTCGAAGCGGCCGTGAACTTCACCATTCCGCTGTATATCCAGATCGTCCAGGGCCGCAGCGCGCTGGACACCGCCTTCGCCATGATGCCGTTCAACCTGACGGTGTTCATCTCGGCACTGCTCGTCGTGCGCTTCTACCGGAAATTCTCCAGCCGCACGATCGCCCAATTCTCTTTCTGCCTCACCACTATCGCCCTGGTGTGGCTCGCCATCGTCGTCACCAACGATTGGCAGACGCTGCCAACGATCCTCGGGCTCATCGCCTTCGGGGTCGGCCAGGGTGCCTTGGTCACGCTGGTGTTCAACGTGCTGGTTACCTCCGCTCCGGCATCGTTGGCCGGCGACGTCGGCTCTGTCCGGGGCACGGCCCAGAACCTGGCCTCGGCCGTCGGCACCGCCGTCTCGGGCGCGCTGCTGGTGATGCTGCTGTCCATTGGCATCACCCAGTCCATAGCCGTCAACGGCGGGCTCTCCGATGACCTCGAGGCCAGGCTCGAAGTGGCCGATGTCAACTTCATCGCCAACGACCAGCTGCGCGACACCCTCGAGGACAGCAACGTCGCCCCGGCCGATGTCGACCAAGCGGTACAGGTCAACACCGAGGCCCGGCTGACCGCGTTGCGGACCGGGCTGCTGGTGCTGGCCGGAATCAGCGCCCTGGCAATTATTCCGTCCCGCCGGCTGCCGCAGCGCCGGCACGAGGAGATCCCGGATCCCAGTCCCGAGGACTCGTCTGTCGCGGCCGGTGAATCATAGCGGCCGGCATCCACGTCGTTGGCCGGCCGGGTTCTGCCTTGCCGGGGGAAGACTCCCCGCGGGCATGCCACTGGCGTAGGGGCTCAGGACTATACGGCAGGGTGATGTGCGGGCTGTATGCCTGCTCCTACCGTAATGCGCATGATGAACACAGATCTACGGGCCGAGCCTGCGGCAACGGCCACTGAGAACCTCCCCGCTGTCGAACTGCGCGGCGTGAGGCGAACATACGGAAAGCACGGTACCGCGGTAAATGCGCTCGACGGCGTCAGCACCCGTTTCCCGGACGCGGGGTGGACGGCGGTCATGGGCCCATCCGGCTCCGGGAAGTCGACCCTGCTGCACGCCGCGGCAGGGTTGGAATCAGTCACCAGCGGTGAGGTGCTGCTCGCGGGCACCGACATCACCGCAGCCTCGGATGAGGAGCTCACGTCCCTGCGCAGGGACACCATTGGCTTCGTATTCCAGAACTTCAACCTGATCGGCTCGCTGACCGCCGAGCAGAATGTGGCCCTGCCGCTGCGGCTCGGCGGCCAGCGCGTATCCACGCGGGACGCCAGAGACGTGCTGGCGAGTGTGGGCCTCGCCGACCGGTCCAGGCACCGGCCCCGCGAACTCTCCGGCGGCCAGCGCCAGCGTGTCGCCATCGCGCGGGCGATGATCACGCGCCCGGCGGTGCTCTTCGCCGACGAACCGACGGGAGCGCTCGACTCCTCGTCGGCAAAGAGCGTGCTCGCCCTGCTCCGCGACATGGTCGACACGTCCGGGCAGAGCATCGTCATGGTCACCCATGACCCGGCGGCCGCGGCGTGGGCAGATTCCGTGCTGTTCCTCTCCGATGGCCGGATCGTCGACCATGCCCACAGCCCGACGGCGCCAGGAGTCGCCGAACGTCTCGCGGCACTGGAGGTATGAGGGCAATGCTCCGGCTTTCGGCAAGTACGTTCCGCGAACAGTGGCAACTGTTCCTCGGCTCGATCCTCACGGTGGCCATTGGCGTGGCTCTCGTGCAATCGTCGCTGCTCATCCTCGTCACGGCGGCAACGTTGGAGGCGCCTGCTGGACTTTCCACCCTGGAACGCGCGCAGCTGATGGACAGCTACGCCCTGGCGATCCCCGTAGTCGGTATCACGCTCGCGCTGGCGCTGTTCCTGACCATTTTCATAGTCAGCTCGACCTTCGCCTTCACCGTCGCCCAGCGCAGGCGGGATCTGGCGCTGCTCCGGCTCACAGGCGGCAACCGGAAGCAGTTACGCAAGCTGCTGCTGGGCGAGGCGGCACTGCTCGGACTGGTTGGCACCGCGCTCGGGGTTCCGCTGGGCCTGGCACTGATGCGGTTGCAGTCGCAACTGCTCGTTATGTTCGGTTTCCTCCCGGCCGGGTTCCGCCCGGGATGGCAGCACTGGATCTTCGCGGTGTCCGTTGGCATCGGTCTCGGCGTGGCGCTCGCGGGTGTGCTGGCCGCATCGCGCCGGGCCGGGCGGGTACGGCCGCTGGACGCCCTCCGCGGCACCGGCGACGAGGCGCGGGTGATGACAGCGTCACGTTGGTTCGTCGGGATGGTCTTCCTGGCGGTGGCCGTGGCGTTGATCATCGTTGCCCAGTCGGTGGATCCATCGGGCGCGATGCCACTGATGATGCTCGTCACGCTCGCGGCCGCGGTCGGACTCTCCACGCTGAGCCCGCTTGTCGTCCCGGTCTTTGGCCGGGTACTCGGATTGCTCTTTCGTAAGCACACGATCGGCACCCTGGCCGCGGCGAACGTGCGCGACGGCGTCCGGCGGAACGCGGCAACGGCTGCGCCACTGATCATGCTCGTCGGACTCCTTGTGGGTCTGCTCGGCACTTCGTTCTCGAGCACGGCGGCATCCGAACAGACGCTGCACCGCGATACAGCGGCCGACCTCGTCGTCACCTCCCCGGCGGATGAGGCGCACCGCATCCCGGGAGTCCAAGCCGTTGCCAACGCGTCAGTAGAGGTCGACGTGCCGCTCGTCATGACGAACGTCGAGCACGAAGAGGACGCGCTCGGCGGAGCAATGGAGTCCGGGAACGCTCGGGTCGTGGACCCGGACGACTACCTGCGGGCGCACCGTGTGCAGCCGGTAGCGGGTTCACTGGAGCAGTTGCACGGACAAGCTGTTGCCTTGGGGCCCGGGCGTTCCGGAGAGCTCGGGTACTCAATCGGCGACACCGTCCACCTGAAGATCGGGGACCGACAACTGCAACTGCCGATCGTCGCGGTGCTGCCCACGACGCCGTACGGCGGCCCTGACCTGTTGTTGCCGAAAGGAATTGCGCCGGAGTCCGTGCTTCCGTCGGCGACGGCGCAGACATTCGTCTCGACGGTTCAGGGGGCTGACCCCGCCGCGGTTGGCGACAACATCCGGACGGCGGTTCCCGGCACGGTCGATAGCGTCGACGCATGGGTGCAGCAACAAGCCGCTGCGGAGCAGGACACCCAGTTGCGCATCTTCACCGTGCTCCTCGGGATGGCGAGTCTGTACGCCCTCTTCGCAGCAATCAACGCTGTGGTGGTCATTACCGCCGCCGATCGACGATCCGAGTTCGCCGCGGCCCGGTTGAGCGGGCTCACCAGAAGACAGGTGGTGCGGATGGCGGTGCTGGAGTCTGAAACGGTCACCGCAATCGGGATCCTGCTGGGCGGCGTCGCTGCCACCGGGACAATCCTCGGGATGCGCGGGGCGCTGGAACGCATGAGCGGCGTCGGCGTCGTGGAACTTCCGTGGCTGGCCATCGGTGCCCTGGTGGCAGGCGCATTCCTCGTCGTCGGCCTCACCAGCCTGTGGACTGCCCGGTCGGCAACCCGGATGAGCCCGATTTCATTGGTCAGCGATGAATGAGGTTCACGGTCAGCCGGCGGAACGGCGGCAACGGTTCAGGGAGCTTAAGCCCGACGGCGGCAGGAACCAGTTGCCCCAGCATCACCGGCCTGCGCGCTCCGGTGATGTCCGGCAGCGTCGATGCGATCCCGTGCCAGCTGTGGAAGCCGATCAGTGCGAAGAGATAGTTTTCCTTCGCGTCCGGATCCAGCCCGTGGTGGGCGCTGACCGTAAGCTCCACACCATGGGCGCCGGTCCGGCGCTTCAGCGATTCCATCAGGGACGGATTATGCACGCCTCCCCCGGATGCGATCACGGACACCGGCGCCGCCGGCCGCCCGCTCAGCGACTCCGCCAGGGTGGCAGCGGTGAATTCGGTCAGCGTCGCAACCACGTCGGCCAGTTCCAGTCCCTGGTAACCCTCCGCACGGATCGCTTCCTCCACGAAGTCCAGCGTGAAGGTTTCGCGTCCGGTCGATTTCGGGGGCTCCTGTTCAAGGTAGGGGTGTGCCATCAACCGCTCGAGCAGCGCCTCATCCACCGTCCCGGCAGCGGCGAGCGCACCATCCCGATCATACCCGAGCCGGCCGCCGGTGCGCGCATTGGTGACGGCGTCGATCAGGCAGTTGCCGGGCCCGGTGTCCCAGGCGGTGACCCGGCCGCCGGGTTCGACCATTGAGACGTTGGCGATTCCGCCGAGATTCACGGTGGCCACGGCGGCCTCCCGCGCGTCGGCCGCAGTCTGTAGCCACAGCCGGTCGAAGATCCCCATCAGTGGGGCGCCCTGCCCGCCGGCCGCGATGTCGGCGGCGCGCAGGTTGGCCAGCACCGGGGCACCTGTCGCTTCGGCGATCCACGCCGGTTCGCCGAGCTGCAGGGTTCCGGCCGCCACTCCCCCGTCGACCCAGTGATGGACCGTCTGCCCGTGCGAGACGACCAGGTCCACGCCCCCGGCCCCGTGCCCCATGGCGGCGGCTCCGAACTGCCGCCCCAGCAGTGCGTTGAGTTCGTTGACTTCGGCCATGGTGACCGGTTTCGGGGTCATCGCCCGCAGGATCCGCGCCCGGAGCGGTTCGGGCCATTCAACCGTTGCGAAAGACACCGGCGTGAGGACCAGCGCGGTCCGGTCGCCGTCGTCGACGGCAATATCGACGACGGCGACATCGATCCCGTCGGCCGATGTTCCCGATTGCACTGACATGATGCGCATGGCTCTCAGCGGTCCTGCACCAGTCGGCGGGCCAGCGCTTCGCCCGTTGATCGGGACAGCCCGCAGGTATGGATCATCGGCCACCGGGGCTGCGTGGATGGCACCATCCCGGCGTTGATACAGATGCTCTGCGGCAGCTTCGCGTGGATCCGATCAGCTGTGGCGAACTGCGTTCCGCCTGGTTCGAGGTTGTCGGCCAGCACCAGCACGCTGTCCTCCGCCCCCAGTTCCAACTCCGCAATGGTGGACTCCACGGCGGCCGGATCAGTCACGGGTCGGGCTGTGACAGCCACCTTCTGCGCCAAAGCTGTACTGACGACGTCGGCGGTCTTCCCGGCAGCCACGTTGCGGCCTGTGCGTATGTCGAGGATGCAGACCGGCCCGGTCACCGTGCCCCGGCCGCGGATGGCGCGGCCTTGGATGGTCCGACCCGTGACCTCGACCCAGTCCACGGCTGGGGCCCATGGCTCCGGTTCCTGCCGTGTCCATTCGACGAACCGGCCGATCCGCTCCGCCGAAGCTTCCAGCCGGGCGGGCGGAATATCGCCGGCCTCCACGGCCTGCAGCAGGGCATCGCGCACCTGGAGGTACTCAGACTCGTCGCTTCCCGGCGCTGTCGAGTGGTTGGCGGGGTTGCCCACGCACAGCACATCGGCCCCGGCCTGCACCGCCATCACCGCACCGGGGCCCGAGCCGACGGTGGCGCGGATGGCCGCCATATCCAGCGCATCGGTGATCAGCAGCCCCTCGAATCCGAGTTCCCGGAGCAGCGCCCCGGCGTCGGGATTCAGGGTGGCCGGCTGCCGCCCCAGTTCGTCGATCACGATGTGGGCGCTCATCACCGCCTGCACTCCGGAATCGACGGCCGCTTGAAACGGAGGCAGGTGGTGTTCGGCCACCTCCTCCAGCGACCGTGACAGCCGCGGCAAGTCGAGGTGCGAGTCGGTGCTGGTGTCGCCGTGGCCGGGAAAGTGCTTCGCGCAGGCACCCACCCGCCGCGACTGGATGCCTTCGGCCATGGCCTGTACGTGCCGGGACACGAGCGGCGTGTCGGAACCGAAGGAACGCACGCCGATCACCGGGTTGAGCGGGTTTGTGTTGACATCGGCCACCGGCGCCAGCGCCATATTGATGCCGGCCTTCCGGGCCAGCTCCCCGAGGGTTCGACCGGCCTCGCGGGTGATGCCGACGTCGTCAAGCGTCCCCAGTGCCAGGGCGGAGGGCACGGTCGAACCGGCTGCCGCCTCCAGCCGGGATACGCTGCCGCCCTCCTCGTCGACGGCGATGACGGCATCCGGATTGGCCGCTCGGATGGATGCCGACAGTGCTGGCAGCTGGTGAGGGTCATCGGCGTCGACATTTGGCGCGAAATAGACGATGCCGGCCAGCCCGTTGGTCAGCGCGGTGTCCAGCCAACCGGGCAGGGTGGTGCCATGGAATCCCGGCAGTACCAGGGCGTTGACCAGCCGGACCAGGCCCGGGTCGCTCATCCCTTCACCGCCCCGGAGACCAGGCCGCTGCTGAGTTTGCCCTGCACGGCGACGAAGAAGATCATCACCGGGATAGTGATGAGGGTGGAGGCGGCCATGATGTAGCCCCACTGGTTCGAATACTGGCCGAAGAACTGCTGCAGGCCCACGGCCACCGTGTACTTTTCCGGGTCGTTCATGAAGGTCAGCGCGAAGATGAATTCGTTCCACGCGGTGATGAAGGCGAACACGCTGGTGGCCACCAACCCCGGCGCCACCAGCGGGAAGAGCACCGAGCGGAACATCCGCCACCAGCTGGCGCCGTCGATATAGGCCGCCTCTTCCAGTTCCTCGGGAACCGCGGCGACAAAACCGCGGAGCATCCAGATCGCGAACGGCAGCGAAAACGCCACGTAGACCACCACGAGCCCGAGCAGGCTGTTGAGCATCTGCAGGTTCCTCACCTGGACGAACAGCGGGATGACCAGTGCCTCGAGCGGAACCATTTGGATAATCAGCACCATCATCAGGATGCTGGTGCGGAATTTGAACTTGAAACGGGCGACGGCGACAGAGGCAAACAGCGCCAGCGCACCTGATGCGGCTACAGTGAGCAGCGCGACGATGACGGAGTTCAGCAGGTACCGTGCGAAGCCGCCCTCGGCGAGGACATACGTGAAGTTTTCCAGGGTGAACTCGACCGGAATCAGCGACGCTGAGGCGCTGGAGGCCCGCGCATCGAAGGCGCCGGAAATCATCCACAGGGTCGGGAACAGCGTGAAAATCAGCAAGGCCGCCACCGCCACGCTCTTGCCGAACAGGATCCATTTGGCGCGCCGGCTCCGGGGCCGCCGGGCCGGAATCCGTGCCCGGGTCGCATCTGCCGGGACACCGGGGGCTGCGGGGGCTGCGGGAGCGCTCATTTCTCCTCCTTGAACAGTGTCCGCACGTACACCACGCTGACCACCAGCAGCATCACGGTCAGCAGCACAGCAATCGCGGACCCAAACCCGTACCGGTTCTGTGCAAACGACTCGACGTACGACCAGACGCCCAGGTTCAACACCGATCTGTTGGAACCGGACCCACCGGGCATCAGGTAAATCTGTGCGAAGACCTTGAAGTCCCAGATGGTGGACAGGATCACCACCACCGCGAAGACGGGTTTCAACGTTGGGAAGATGATCTGAAAGAAGCGGCGGATGGCGCCCGCGCCATCGACAGTTGCCGCTTCGATCATCTCCTTGGACACTCCCAACAGTCCCGCCAGCACCGTAACCGCGACGAAGGGAAATCCGTGATGGATGATGTTCAGCACCACAATGGCGTAGAAAGACCAGCGGTCCGTGAACCAGTTGTGCGGTTCGTCCAGGATCCCGGCGCCCAGCAGCAAGGTGTTGACCAGACCGGTGTTGGCGTCGAACAGCCAGATCCACACATAGGTCCCGGTCACCGCCGGCATAGCCCAGGCCACCATGATGCAGCTGCTGACAATCGCCCGCCACATCCGGTTCAGCGACGCCAGCAGCAGGGCGACGAGTGTACCGAAGACCACGGTCCCGCCAACGGCGACAATGGCGAAGCCGATGGTGTTGGGCAGCACGATCTGCCACAGCATCGGTTCGCTGAAGATCTCTGCGTAGTTGTCGAACCCGATGTAGTTGGACTCGCCGCTGACGATCTGGCGCAGTCCGTACTCCTGCAGCGAGAACAGGAAGACCCGCACCAGCGGCCACAGCAGCAGCGCCGGTGCCAGCAACAGCCAGGGCCGGGTGGCTCTGAGTCTGAGTTTCCGCCGTCGTCGTGAAGGCGTTGGGTCACCGGCCACGCGCCGGTTTGACCCGCGCGTGACCGGTGAGGTGGTTGAACTGCTCAATGGCCTACTTACTGTTCAGGATTTCTTCGATCTCCGCAGCCGCATCCGACGTCGCCTGCTTGACGGTCTTGTCGCCGGCAAGGATCGACTGGAGCATGGCGGGAATCGTCTTCTTTCCCTGTACGGCTCCGAACTTCGGCGTCACCGGAACCGTTGTGCCGGCTTCCACCATCTGAGTGGCGAAGGGCTTGACCATTGGATCATCGGAATTAATCGACTTCTCCAGCAGGGATTCCGTGCCCGGGAAGTAATTCGTCTCCTCGGCCCACTGAGCTGCCAGATCCGTCGTCGTCAACATCTTGACGAACTCCCAGGCCAACTCCGGGTTGTCCGCACTGTTGAAGACGCTCAAGTGCGACCCGCCGAGGAACGACGGGCTATAGCCGCCGTCGGGTCCGGGAATCGGGAACGCGCCCAGCTTGCCTTCGAGATCCGGGTTCTTCTCAATCAGCGTCGGAGCGGCCCACGAGCCGAGGATGGCCATCGGCAGCTTGCCCTTGGCGAAGTTGTCCAGCACGTCCGTGGCATCCCAGGTGGTCGCCGCCGCCGAGGATAGACCGTGCTCCAAGGCTAGATCGGTGTAGAACTCGATACCCTGCCGCGCTTCCGGGGACGTCAGTCCCGAGACCCACTTGCCGTCCTGCTGGGTGGCGAGCTTGCCGCCGGTGCCCCAGATGAACGGGTACGCCGCGTACTGCGAACCGCCGGGGACCGCCCACGGGATCAAGTCCGGCTTCTCCTGCTTGATCGTCTGCGCGGTCTTGAGCAGCTCATCCCACGACTGCGGCTCATCCAGGTTCAGTTCCTTGAACACATCGGTTCGGTAAATCACGGACCGCACACCGGCGTACCACGGCATACCGTAGAGGCTGCCATCAACTGTGCCGGCTTCCACCAGGCCGTCGACCAGATCTTCCTTGATCCCGGCAGCCTTCACTTGCTCGTCGAGCGGTGCCAGCGCACCGGCCTGGGCGAACTCCGCCGTCCACGTCGTGCCCGTTTCGGCCACGTCAGGTGTGGTGCCGCCGGCAATCGAGGTGACGAAACGGTCATGCGCCTCGCCCCACTGGACGAACTGCACGTCGAGCTTCGCACCCGTCTTTTCCTTGAACTTCTGTCCTGCCTTCTTAAAGAAAGCATCCGCGTTGGGATTGGTCCCTTCCATGATCCAAACGCTGAGTGTTTCCCCTTCGCCGCTTTTGCCGTTGCCGCCGCTGCCACCATTACCGCCGTCGTCGCCGCTCCCGCCGCTTCCGCAGGCGGTCAGCCCGAGGGCGGTAACCGCCGCAATCGCCAGGGAGGTCCTGAATTTCCTCATCGAACTGGCCCTTCACTCTTGGAGTTGGCCGTGACTGGAGTCACAGCCCACACACGAAATTAGTGTTCTCCATCACATAAGTCAATGAAATTTTATTACATCTGGGTGAAGATGGCGCTGGGCCGACGGCGGCTAACTGCGCTTAGCGATTGGACACCGCTTGGCCCATCTTCTTGATTGCCTTGGTCAAAACTGGTTTCGGCATCGCGAAATTGAACCGCACGAATCCCGTGCCGGCATCTCCGCAGTCTGCCCCGTCCGTACATGCGACACCGGCCTCGTTCAGGAAAAACTGCTGCGGGCTCTCGCCAATCTCGAGGGCACGACAATCGAGCCATGCCAGGTATGTGCCGTCCGGTTGCGTGCAGGAAACGCCGGGCAGGTGTTCGGCGATGAGATCGCTGAGGAGTTTTCGATTCGAATCCAGGTACGCCAGGACGTCCGAGAGCCATTGGTGGCCGGCCGCGTAGGCAGCGGTGTTGGCGACGACGCCGAGGTTGCTCGCGCCGTGTTCGGCCATGAAGCCAACATCCGCCCACACTTTCGCGTCGTCGTCGTTGGTCAGGATCAGCTGTGCGCACTTCAGCCCTGGAAGGTTCCAGGCTTTCGACGCCGAGGTGGCGGTGATGGTGTGTGCCGCGGCGGCGGCTGACACCGATGCGTAGGGAATATGGCTTGAACCCGGGTAGATGAGCGGAGCGTGGATCTCGTCCGAGAACACCCGGGCGTTGTGCCTATCGACAATGTCGGCCACAGCCCGCATTTCATCCCGCCTGTAAACCTTGCCGATCGGGTTGTGGGGGTTGCAGAAGACGAGTAAACCTCCCCGGCCCGAAAGCGCTTCGTCGATGCCATCGAGGTCGAGGGCCCAGTTTTCGCCGTCGGACAGCATGGGAACCTGGATGATTTCGCGATCCAGGGTTCTCGGCAGCCACAGGAACGGCATGTAGGCCGGCGTCGGGAGGACAACGGCTGAGCCGGGCTCCGAAAAGTATTCGATAGCAACCTCGAGGCCCTTCAACACATCAGGCAGCGGCCGGATGTTGGCAGGCTCCACCTTCCACGCGTACGAATCCTGCAGATACCGAGACGTCGCCTCGGACAGCGCGCCATCGACTGCATCCGGCATATAGCCAAACAACGACTCGGCGACGGCGGTCTCCACGGCACTTGTCACCGCCGGTGCCGTGCCGAAGTCCATCTCGGCGACGAATGCGGGTATCGCGCCTGGATACGTTGACCATTTCTTGCTCCCGCGGGCGCGCAACGACTCTTCGGTAATGGCGTCGAACTGGACAGTCATGACCTCTCCTCCGGTTCCCTGTTTCCGTTCACTGTATCGAGACGGCCTTGCACACGGTCCCGTACCCCGAAACGGATCTCCTCTCCTACCGCGAGGTGCATCCCCCTCTCCTACCGCGAGATAGCACCTCCGCCTCGAGATAGCCCCTTGCAACGGGCTACCTGGCGGCCAAATAGCTACCTCGGAGGGAGGCCAAAAGCCGGCCGCGGCTCCCGCACCCTTTGAACCTGATCGAAGAAGGTTCAGGCTAAACTGGTTCTATTCACTCGATCATTTGCTGGGGGCAACAATGACCAAGGCAGTTAGTGCCGCGCGCCGTCGCGGGTTCGGCACATCCTGGAAAACCGGACTCGTCGTCCTATTGACGGCGGCACTCGTGGGTTGTGGCAACTCGGCGGGAGCCGAAACGGGAAGTGTCGTCCGGATCATCGATGGCGACACTCTCGTCATCAACATCGATTCCGAGAATGAAACCGTACGGCTGCTGAACGTCGACACTCCGGAAACGAAGCACCCGGATAAGCCGGTCGAATGCCTGGGCACGGAAGCGACCGATTTCCTCCGCGATATGCTCCCACCCGGCACCCAGGTCGGGCTCGATTACGACGAGGAACGAACTGATCAGTACGGGCGCACCCTCGCCGCTGTCTTCACATCTGATAAAACCTTGGTGAACGCGGAAATCGCGGAGCAGGGCCTCGGGGTCGCGGTCCTCTTTGAACCCAACGACAAGTACTACAGTCCTGTCCGCGCAGCCCAGGATCAGGCAAAGAAGCAGGAGCACGGACTCTACGACTCAGCAACGGGATGCTCCGTTCCCGCCGAAGTGGATCAAACCCTGCAATCTCTTGCAGACGCCATCGCCGCACCGGCGGGGTCAACGGCAGATTCAGCCGCCGCAACGGCTGCGACCTTGGTGGCGGCGATCACGGCGGCGGAATCCCTTGAAGAAGCGTTTGAGGCGGGCAAGGACACCACCCGCTGGCTCGCCGCTACCGGCGCAAAGACCACCGGGTTCACGAGCAAGCTCGGCGCAAAGATTTCCGCCGGCAAAGACCGGCTCCAGAAGGTCGAAGCCAAGGCGGACAAGCTGAAGAAGTCCGAGGCGAAGGAAGCAGCCGAAAAGAAGGCCGAAGCCCGCCAACAAGCAGCCGCCAAGGCCGAACGGGAGCGGAAAGCTGCCGAGGAACGGGCTGCCCGGAAGGCTGCCGAGCAGGCTGCCGCGGCGGAACGGGATCGTTTGAGAAACCTTCAACCCGCCCCGGCGCCACAGCCGCCTGCCGCTCCGGCACCGGCGCCCGCTGCGCCCAGGCCCGCACCGCCCAAGCCCGCTCCGAAGCCGGCTCCCGAACCTGCGCCCACGCCCAAGCCCGCTCCCGAGCCGGCCAATCCATATCCGGGATACACCGGACCGCGTTGCTACGACCCCGGCGGCGTGACCTGGCAGCCGTGCTAGCAGACCCGAATTCTGCAGTACACCCCTGCGTTTCAGATCGGTCCGCGACGCCGAGAGAGCGCCTCCGCCGCCAGGTAGCCCCTTGCAACGGGCTACCTGGCGGCTAAGTAGCTATCTCGGCGGGAGCCCGAGGGCAACGCCACCGGGCCGCGCTGTGACCCACGCCCGCGTCGCGCCAGGGCGGCTATTGAACCGCCCGCGTACGGTGGGGCATTGTGGACAGTGACAACGCGATAGAGATGAGGGATCGTCATGGCTGAAACCGGTGCCATCAGTATTGATCTGAACAGCGACGTCGGCGAGTCATTCGGCCGCTGGGAGCTCGGCGACGACGCCGCCATCTTTGAGTCTGTCTCCAGCGCCAATGTGGCGTGCGGATTCCACGCCGGAGACCCCGCCTGGATCAGCGCTACCTGCCGCGCGGCCGCAGCGGCGTCAGTCACCATCGGAGCCCACCCGGCTTACCGCGACCTGCAGGGGTTCGGCCGCCGCTTCATGGACGTCGCCCCCAGCGAGTTGGCCGACGACGTCGTCTACCAGATCGGCGCTCTGCAGGCCCTCGCCGCCCGGGCCGGTACGGCGGTGAAGTACGTGAAACCGCACGGTGCCCTGTACAACACCATCGTCCATCACGAGCAGCACGCCCAGGCCGTCGTCGACGCCGTCAAGGACGTCGATCCGTCGCTGCCGCTGATGGTGCTGCCCAACTCGGCGGTGCTGAAGCTCGCGGACCAGGCCGGGCTGCGCACCGTCCAGGAGGCTTTCGCCGACCGCGCCTACAACCCCGACGGAACCCTGGTCTCCCGGCGGGAGTCCGGCGCGGTGCTGCACAACACCGAGGACGTCGTCGAACACGTGCTGCGCGTGGCGACCGAGTCGAAGATCAAGACCACGGACGGCACCGTGATCGACGTCGACGCGGACAGCATTTGCCTGCACGGCGATTCCCCCGGAGCCGTCGAGATGTCGGCGGCCGTCAGGGACGCCCTGCGCGAGGCCGGAATCACCATCGCCTCGTTCGCCTGAACGGTGCAGATTCGGGGCATCCGGCCGGTCGGCACCCATGCCGTCATGATCGAGCTGGGCAGCATGGACGACGTATTGTCGCTGAAGTCCCACCTGTCCGAACATCCGCTGCCCGGCCAGGTCGACGTGCTCGCTGCCGCCGAAACCGTACTGGTCACCGCCGATTCGCCGGCCGCCATCCGGACTATCGCCGCCGAAGTTCCGCGGCTCGATCTGTCCGGCCCGGCCGATCTTGACGACACCCTGCGCGAGATCGAGACGGTCTACGACGGCGAAGACCTGGACGATGTGGCGGAGCTGACCGGCTTGAGCCGTGATGCAGTGATCGAGGCACACACGGGCCGGCCATGGATCGCCGCCTTTGGTGGTTTCGCCCCCGGATTCGCCTACCTGGCCGACGGCGACGAGCGGCTGGAGGTGCCGAGGCGCGCAAGTCCGCGGACCGAGGTGCCTCCCGGTTCGGTGGGCCTGGCCGGCAAGTTCTCCGCCGTGTATCCGCGCCGCTCCCCGGGAGGATGGCAGCTGATAGGCCGCACCGCCGCCAGAATGTGGGACCTGGACCGCAAGGACCCGGCATTGGTGGCACCGGGCAACAGGGTGCAGTTCAAGGCAGTCCGCGAACTGATCGATGTCCAAGGAACTGCACCCGGCTCCCAGCACGCCGAAGCCGGCCCGGAGGACGCTGAAACCGGGGCATCCACCGGCCCCGAGGACCGCGGCGAACCCGGCGAACCCCGAGAGCCTGCCGGATCGGGAGTATCCGTCGTCTCCCCCGGTGCGCAGAGCCTGATCCAGGACCTGGGACGGTTCGGCTATGCGGATCTGGGCGTCTCGGAGGCAGGAGCGCTCGACGCACCGGCGATGACCGCTGCCAACCGGCTGGCCGGCAACCGCCCGAACGACGCCGTCGTCGAAACCGCGATGGGCGGACTGACCATCAAAGCGCACGGCGACCAGGTAGTGGCCGTCACGGGCGCCTCATCCTCGCTGACCATCAAGGGCACGGCCAACACGCGAAGCGCACCCTTGGAGACGCCCTTCGCGCTGCTCGACGGCGAACAACTCACCATTGGCCCGGCACGGCGGGGGCTGCGCAACTACGTGGCCATCCGCGGCGGCATCGACGTGCCCGAGGTGCTGGGCAGCCGGGCCACCGACACCATGTCCGGGCTCGGCCCCGAACCGCTCGCTGCGGGATCGTTCATCCCGGTGGCCGAAGCACCGCCGACCAGCGTCGTCGCCCACCCGGGTCCGGCGGCGGATGAGCCCTCGGCAGACGAAGGTCCTGTCACCGTGGACATTGTTCCGGGGCCCCGCGACGACTGGTTCGACCAGGCCGCCTTCGAATCATTGTGCAATCAGGACTGGGGAGTGACGCCAAAGTCCAACCGGGTGGGACTTCGCCTCGACGGCACACCGCTGGAACGTGCCGCATCCGGCGAACTGCCCAGCGAAGGAACCGTGGCAGGCAGTATCCAGATGCCGCCGTCGGGCCTTCCAGTGCTGTTCCTGGCCGACCATCCGGTGACAGGCGGATACCCGGTGATCGCGGTGGTGACCCATAGGGACCTGGGCAAGGTGGCGCAGATACCTCCGGGCGGAACCATCCGGTTCCGGGTGGCCGAGGCGCCGGTTGGGCTCGGCAACGACGAAGCGGGAGAGACGGGATGACAATGCGAAAAGTGCTGATCGCCAACCGCGGCGAAATCGCCGTGCGGGTCGAACGCGCATGCCTGGACGCGGGCATCGAGTCGGTGGCGGTGTACGCGGACGACGACGCCGACGCTCTTCACGTCTCGCTGGCCGATGAAGCCTACGCGCTGGAGGGATCGACGCCGGCCGAAACCTACCTCAACCAAGCCAAGATCCTCGACATCTCGAAGCGATCCGGTGCCGACGCCGTGCATCCGGGCTACGGTTTCCTGTCCGAGAACGCGGACTTCGCGCAGGCGGTGCTCGACGCCGGCCTGACCTGGATCGGCCCCTCGCCTGAGACGATCCGGGCCTTGGGCGACAAAGTCACCGCCCGGCGCATCGCCTTGGAAGCCGAGGCGCCAATGGCCGCGGGTAGCGATGGTCCGGTCGAATCGGCTGAAGAGATCCGGCAGTTCGCTGAGGACCACGGATTCCCCCTGGTGCTCAAGGCGGCCCACGGCGGAGGCGGCCGGGGCATGCGGGTCATCCGGGACTCCGCAGAGGTTGAAGAGGCCTTCGATTCCGTGGTCCGGGAAGCGGAGTCCGCGTTCGGCCGCGGAGAGTGCTTCCTGGAACAGTTCCTGGATAATCCGCGCCATGTCGAGGCCCAGGTGATCGCCGACACCCACGGGAACGTCATCGTCGCCGGAACCCGGGACTGCTCCCTGCAACGCCGGCATCAAAAGCTGGTCGAGGAAGCCCCGGCGCCCTTCCTCACCGACAAACAGCGCAGCATGATCCACGCATCGGCCCGGGCCATCTGCCGCCAGGCGGACTACCACGGCGCCGGAACGGTCGAATTCCTGCTCGGCGGCGACGGAACCGTTAGCTTCCTCGAAGTCAACACCCGGCTGCAGGTGGAGCACCCCGTCACGGAAGAAACCTCCGGCGTCGACCTGGTGCTGGCCCAGTTCCGCATTGCCGACGGCGGTGCCCTCGACATCGCCGAGGACCCCGAGCCCTCCGGCCACGCGCTCGAGTTCCGGATCAACGCCGAGGACGTCGGCCGCGGATTCCTCCCCTCCCCCGGCAGGGTCGAGTCCTTCGCCGCGCCCACCGGACCGGGGATCCGGGTGGACACCGGCGTTCGGTCCGGAGGCACCATCGCCGGCCAGTTCGACTCCATGCTGGCCAAGCTCATTGTCACCGGCTCCGACCGGCCGCAGGCCATCCGCCGTGCCCGCCGCGCGCTGGCCGAACTGGAAGTGACAGGACTTCCCACCGTGATCCCGTTCCACCGCGCGGTGCTGGAGGAGCCTGCGTTCACCAGCGAAGAGGGGCTGGGCGTTCACACCAACTGGATCGAAACCGAGTTCGCCGAACGAATCCCCGCCGATCCCTCCTACAACCCGGTGGGTGCCTCCGGCGGGCGGCAGACCTTTAATGTGGACATCGACGGGCGGCGGGTGAGCCTGGGCCTGCCGGCCGGGCTGCTCGCCAGCATCGGCACCGGGACCGGAGCCGGAGCCGGAACGGCCTCAGTTGGAAGCGGCCCCGATGAAGAAGACACCGCCGAACTGCGCTCCCCGATGGCCGGGTCCCTGGTGAAGTGGCTGGTGAAGTCCGGAGACGAAGTCTCCGAAGGAGATCCCGTCGTCGTACTTGAGGCCATGAAGATGGAGTCCACCATTGCCGCCCACCGCTCCGGCACCATCGGCGAACTCGGGCAGCAGCCCGGCGACAAGATCGATGCCGACGCCGTGCTGACCGTCATCGAATAAGCGGCCGCCCCTACAGCCCCAATACAGCCGGAGCGAACCGCACCAGTGCAGCCACGGCAAGCCCGCCGACGCCGGCCACCAGCAGCGCGACGTCGGCCACGCCAACCGCTCCCAGCGTGGTGGCGGGCCGGTGGGTGAAGGAGAAACCGCGCAGCTGCAGCGTCGACATCATGGTCCCGGCCCGCCGCGCCATGATGATGACCGCGGGGACAAACAGCTTTGCCATGTTCGTGATGCTCTCGATGGGCCTGCGAATGGTCAGTTCGATGCCCTTGAGTTTCATCGCGTCGATGGTGCGGAAAATGTCCGACATGCTGGCGTACATCAGCAGGAACGAGTAGCCGACCAGGAAGCACAGCGGTTCCGGAATCTTCAGACCGCGCATGCCGTCAGTGATCTTGTCCGGCGACATCGTGGACAGCAACGCCATGCTCAAAAACAGCGCGGCCGACCATGCCAGCCCCAGCCGCAGCCCGAACGTCAGGTCGCCGTCGAACGGCGTGAAGTCATCCGCCAGCAGCTCCTGCCCCAGCGGAATGGCGACCAGTCCGATGAAGTTGGGCAGCTGCAGCAGCCACAGGATGAGCAGCACCAGCGGAGGGACCCGCGCGGCGATGCTCAGCGCGAGCCCGAGGACGCTGGCGGCGAGCATCCACTGCCAGTTCGGGGCGGTGTAGAGGAAAATGATGACGACGGCGAACAGCAGCAGCTTGATCCGCGGGTCGCGGCGATGCAGGAAACTGTTCTTCTCCGTGTACAGCAGGGGAACCCGCATCTCACACCTCCTGTTTGACGGGATAAAGCTGCGTGGCCAGTTCGGCCACCGTGATCGCGTCCACGCCGAAGGGCGCGGCGACCTGTGCCGCGCGCGGCGGGCGCAGCGACGTTTTCGCCAGCGCTTCCGCTCCCCTGGCGCCGAACACGTCATGGGGGCTGCCTGAAGCAACCACTCGTCCGAGGTCGAGCAGGGTGACCCTGTCTGCGGTTTCGGCCACCAGGTCCAGGTCATGTTCAACAATGACGACGGCGGTGCCCCGGTCACGGAGCTGGTGCAGCAGCCGGCGCAGTGCGGCGCGGGCCGGAGCATCCAGCGACACCCGGGGTTCGTCGAGGATCAAGACGGCCGGATCGAGCACCAGTGCGCCGGCAATGGCCACCAGCTTGCGGTGGCCGCGGGACAGGTGGGTCGGGTCCTGGTCCATCAGCTCCGGCGGGAGGCCCACCAGTTCCACCGCCCGGTCGACGGCGTCGGAGATCTGCTCGTCGGAGATGACAACCTCGCGCTTGAACCACCCCGCGCGGCGCTTCCGGCGCCGGTGCAGCGCGTCGCCGATTTCCTGGCGCACGGTGCGTTCGGTGATCTGCTCGTCCGGGTTCTGCAAGGCGGTGCCCACGCTTCGGGCCAGCTCGGCCGGCGAACACTCCCGCGTGTCCTGCCCGTCCATCACCACGGTTCCCGAGGAGGGACGGACCAGCCCGCAGAGCATCCGCAGCAAGGTGGACTTGCCTGCCCCGTTGCCGCCCACGATTGCGTGGACCTCGCCCCGGGCCACCTGCAGCGCCACGTCCTGCACCGCCGTCGTGCCATCCTTGTAGGCGAACGACACACCGTCGATGGCGACGGCCTTCGGACGGTCGCCTGGTTCAGCGGGGCGAGTGCCGGATTCGGCCGGACGGTCAACCGGCTCCGGGGCTTGTACCCCCGGTGCAGGTTCCATCGATTCCGGGCCGGCCGCCGTCGCGGGATCCAATGCTGCCGGCGGCTGGACCGCTGAGGTCAGCTCTTCGATCGTGAGCGGGTTATCGGGCAGCCCGGCAGCCTGGGCGACCTGCACGACGACGGGTGGTTCAACCTGCGCATCGTCGAGTGCGGCCAGGTCGCGCAACAGCTCGCCGGCCGGGCCCAACGCACTGACCTCGCCCTCGCGGAGCATCAGCAGCTGGTCGGCAACGCCAACCAGCAGGTCGATGTCCTGCTCCACCACCACGAGGGTCATCCGGTGTGAGAGCTGGCTGACCAGCGAACGGATTTCTTCCTTACCGTCCGGGTCCAGCAGCCCGGTGATGTTGTCCAGGATCAGCACCTGCGGGTTGGCCGCCAGCGCCGCGGCAATGGCGACGCGCTGTTGCTGGCCGCCGGAGAGCTCCCAGGTGCGCTTGTGCTCCAGGTCGAGCCCGGCCAGCCCAAGTTCGCCGAGCAGCCGTCGCGCTTCCGCCTCCGCCTGCTTCACCGGCACATCGTGGTTGAGCATCGGGGCCATCACTTCGGAGAGCATGGTGATCTGGGTCAGCTGGGACGCGTAGTCTTCGAACACCAGGCCGATTCGCTGCGCCACCTCAGACACCGGCGCCTGGCGCGGGTCGAGGTCCACGACCTCAAGGTCACCGCCGGATTCGCCGCCGGTGGTGCGCGGCACCAGGCCGGCCAGCGACATGCACAGGGTTGTTTTCCCGGCACCCATCGGGCCGACGACACCGAGCACCTCCCCTGCGTTCAGCTGCAGGTCGACGTCGGCCAGTGCGGGATAGTCGGTTTCCGGGTAGGTCAGTTCAAGCGACTGGGCTGTAATCATGACTTGGCTTCACTCTTCGACGGCGTTTCGGTGGAAGCGGTGCGCCGGCTTGATGCCTGCGGGCGTTGCGGCGTAAAGCCCAGCAGCCGTTCGACCCTGCCGTGCAGGGCTCGCACCAGCGGGATGGTGATGATGGCGCCGAGGATGATGCCGTGGGTGATGGTGTTGCCGAGGGCACTGAAGAGGGCAACGCTCAGGCCTTCTTCGCCAAAGACCAGGAAGGCGGATGCTTCAATCACGGCCTGGACCAGTGCTCCGACCAGGCAGGCCATCGCGACGCGGCCCCACTTCAGCGGTTGCCCGTTGACGATCAGCCCGGCGATGGCGAAGCCGATGAAATAGCCGGCGAAGCCGAAGACGTCGTCGACCTCGTAGCCTTCAATGATGTCGCCGATGGATTCGCCGACGGCGGCACCCAGCGGGATAGCCAGGGTCGGCAGGCCCTTGGGCAGCAGGGCAAGGAACATGAACGGAATGAAGAATGGCTTGAAGTCAATGTCTACGGGGATCTCGGGGATGCGTTCGAAGATCAGCAATCCGAAGAAGAAGAGCACGGCAACCAGTGCGGCCACCACCATGGCTCTGGGAGCAGAAGCGCGGGTGTCGGTCTGTTGCGTGGGCGCGGTTTTCTTGTTGGCGGTCATGGAACCCTCACATGGTGAACGGAAAGGTGCTGCTGGGGTATCGCTTCGATGGGGAACGATGGCGGATTTATTCAACGCCTGCCATCGACAGTAGGTACGCGGAATTAACCGCCGGTCAGCCGAAGGTGAATAGAAAATGAACTTTGCGGCCCCCGCTATTGCACATTGCCTCAGGCCACGATATGGGGGCCTGTCGCAGCAGAGCCGCACGCCTTTGCGCAGACATCCCGCGCCGCCGCGCGGCCTGTCCCGGCAATGGTTCCGTAGTGTTGCTTTCATCCCTGATGTCGGTTGGTCTCAAGGAGGAAGCGCGTGCGGGCGATTGTTTTGGGCGGGACGGGAGCTATCGGAGGAGCGACGGCGGCACATCTGGCAGCAGCTGGATGGTCTGTCGAGGTGACCGGACGGGATCCGGATGCGATGCCGCCCGAATTAGCCAGCGCCGGCGTCTGCTTTCACCCGATTGACCGGAACGACGTGAAGGCCATCCAACATTTGGTCGGCGATGGGGCGGAGTTGCTCGTGGACCTGGTGGCGTACCGTGGCGCTGATGTACGTGCACTAGTTCCGGCCATGAGATACGTGTCAAGTCCGGTTCTCATCTCAAGCAGGGCCGTCTATGTCGATCCCGTTGGCCGCCATGTCAACGGTGATGCTCCACCGCGGTTTCCGGGCCCGATTGCCGAAAGCGCACCGACGCTACCACCCGCCGGGGACGAGGTGGAGCCATTCAGCCGCGAGGGATACGCGCCATCAAAGGTCGCGGCCGAACGAGTAGCGCTGGATAGCGGGTTGCCGGTCACCGTGATCCGCCCGTCCAAGGTTCATGGACGCTGGGCGCGCAACCCTCGTACCCGCGACCTGGTCGAATCGATGCTCCGTGGTGACGAGCGGATTGAGCTGGCGGAGCATGGTGGTTCAATTGACCATCTCACAGCGGCGGCGAATACTGCAGCGCTCATCGCAACGGTTGCCAAGCTGCCAGGGGCGAGGATTCTCAACAGCGCGGATCCCGATACTCCAGCTGCCGAACAGATCGTTGAGAGGATCGGCACACGGCTGGGCTGGACCGGAACACTCGATCTCCTCGACGACATGTCCGACCCAGAGCGGGGACGACACCCGTGGCTGGCGCCACATCCGATCGTGCTCGATACGGGAGCATCCGCCCGGCTCGGATACGACCCAGTTGGCACCGGTTTGGACCTGCTCTCTGAAGAGATCGATTGGGCGGCCACGGAATATCGCGCCAGGTAGCCGATCTGATTACTGGGACGAGGCAATCGCGCTATGGTTGGGCCCGTGGTAGGAGCTGAAACATTGTTGCTGCGGTGATGGGAAACCTATGTCAGTTGATCGATATGAAGATGTCCCTGCTGAAACGCCGTTCAAGCTGGGGTTGCATCATGTCCAACTCGCGTTACCTCCGGGCGGTGAGGACGATTGCCGAAAATTCTATGTCGACATTCTTGGACTTACTGAAGTGGAGAACCTCCGGTACTTGCCGCTCGAGGCGGCCTTTGGGTTCGAGCCGATAATCTCGAGATCCACCTGGGCGTCGAACAAGATTTCAAGCCGCAGAAGAAAGCTCACCCCGGCATCCTGGTTCAGGACATCGACGCTTTGGCCGCACAGGTTGAGGCACATAGAATGACTCCTGAATGGGACGGAAGCTTTCCAGACATGCGTCGCTTCTATTTGCCGGACAACAACGGCAACCGTCTGGAATTCCTCTCGCCAGAGTCATAAGGCAAGACTCTAAGAAGCGCTTCATCTGATTCGATTCTGCTCTGGCCTATGCGTGACCGGTCTTGTTCCAGCCGCGCCCGAGGGTGATCGGTGCCCGTCCACAAAGTGGAAGCTGGTCCCGTTGGCAGATTCAATCGGCTGGTGTGGGTAGTGCGACATTGTGGGTAGTGCGACATGACGAACACCGGTGTCTGAAACGGTGGTTCGTCGCCCCACCAACCGCGCCAACGGTCGTCGGGCCATTCGCCTGCTTGGGGCCGAACTTACCCATCGCCGATAGGAACCGGTTTACAGATGGCCCCTCGGTGGCTGCTGTCCCAAGGATCGTTGACGGACGTATGGTGAGGTGATGGAGCGCGCGCCCGCGGATCCCGTCTATAGTACTCGTCCACTAACCGGTGACACCTGGAACGACTTCGCCAAGCTAGTGGAGGAGAACAACGGCGTCTGGGGCGGCTGCTGGTGCATGGGTTTCCACCCTGAAGGGGTGGGTAAAGGCCACACCGTTGCGCAGAACCGCGATGCCAAGCACGCACATGTGCGCCGGGGAACGGTCCACCAGATCCTAATCTACGACGGCGTGACGTGCGTGGGGTGGTGCCAATACGGTCCCCCAGCAGAGCTTCCGGGTATTAAGAATCCCGCCGCTTACAACAAGGAACTTAGCGAACTTCCTGACTGGCGGATCGGTTGCATCTTCACCGGCAAGGGCCATCGCCGAAACGGAGTCGCGAGAGCAGCAGTCGCCGCCGTCCTGGCTGCGGTCGGGGAATCTGGTGGCGGTCTCGTCGAGGCCTATCCTGAACAGGCCGAAGGCCGTGAGCTGCAGCGGGGCAGCTACTTCCACACTGGGCCCGAGACCCTGTTCGAGGACTTCGGATTCGTGCGCGACCGCAGAATTGCCAAATGGCGTTGGGTGATGCGTCTCCGGGTGTGATCGTGCTTCCTATTTCCGACCGGCCGCCTGCTGTACGCTCGCAGACATGGCACTTCAGCGGATGGACAACGTGGGCATTGTCGTAGACGATCTGGACGCCGCTGTTGCGTTCTTCGCTGAGCTCGGCATGGAGCTGGAAGGCACAGGGGAAATCGAGGGCCTCTTTGCGGATCAGACCGTCGGACTCGACGGTGTCCGGAGCGACATCGCAATGATGCGCACTCCGGACGGCCACGGCAAGTTGGAGTTGACCAAATACCACAACCCCGCGGTCTCGGGCACCGGACAGGAGGATCCGCCGCCCAACACGCTGGGCCTGCATCGCGTGATGTTCGCGGTCGACGACATCGATGACACCATCTCCCGCCTGCGCGCCCACGGCGCCGAACTCCTCGGCGAGGTGGCGCAGTACGAGTCCATCTTCCGGCTTTGCTACCTTCGCGGCCCTGCCGGCATCATCATCGCCTTGGCTGAACAGATCGGCTGACGAGAGCCCGTGACGGCGATGCCCATTGATCGGTGCAGGTACGGCCCGCCGTGCGCAGAGCAACATCATCGTTGGATGGCATCGCCCGGATCGCGGCCGATGCGCGCCAGCAGCCGTTCGCTGAGCACGACATCATGTGGAGCTCGTTTCAGTTGCAGTGGATCCGCAACGACTCCCTGCTGCCGGAGAACCTCGACCAGATGCCCCCAGTGGGCAGCTTCCATGTCGTCGGACGAACGCCCGTCAAATGGTTCGTCCGGATACGGGCAGTCGCTGAACACCAGCGTCATCGTCGACGTCGACGGACGTCACCAGGCCAGTCACTGAAGGAGCGCCCCCATTTTTACAGCTCGACATGTTCAGGTACCGTCAAAGCGATCCACCACCTCATGCCCTGGCATCGAATTTGGCCTGCAGGTACCAGGAGAAGTAGCCGCGGTAGCGGGCCTGTAGGTCAGAGCGCTGCCAGTCCCGGCCGTGAATGGTGCCGCGGCACATGGCAGTACCGCAAGTGCAGCTCATCTGCCCATCATAGTCATCGAACAGCGCATAGTCCGTGGTCAGCTCTTCACCGGCGCGAATGTCACGCATGGCAATCAGCACGATATTGCCGCCGAAGCCGACGTTCGGCTCACAGGAGTGGTTGAGGAATAGCATCGCCGACTCGTATTCAGCCTTGGTCAGGGCAACCAGATGCAAGCTATCAGCGATTTGGACCTCGGAGTTCGGCAGCGGATCAGGCAGTATGTGAAGCGTCTGCGTGGTCACGATATGACCACCTTTGACGGCCACAACCTCGCCGCCGGCGATCGGTTCGACGGCGTGCAGTCCCCGACCCGCGATGTCGCTCGGACTGCCTTTGCGCGCCTTCGGGTTAATGTATGTTTCCACCATCTGCCGAAGTCTACAGCGACGGATTCTGGCTGCTCACGGCACCAGGTAGTCGCTGTCCTGGGCGTCGGTGATGAGCATGTGCCCGGGTGCATGTGAAATCGCCAATGGCGGTCGGGACTCCATCACAGCAGCCTGAGGGGTGACGCCGCATGCCCAGAAAACCGGCAGCTCGCCCGGTTTGATCCTGACCGGGTCGCCAAAGTCCGGGCGGTCCAGGTCGGCGATTCCCAGCTGCTCCGGATCACCAACGTGCACGGGCGCGCCGTGGACGGCCGGGTACCGGGCGGTGATCCGCACCGCGTCAGCCACCTGGGAGGCAGGCACCGGGCGCATCGACACCACCATCGGCCCGCCCATCGCTCCCGCGCCGGGACAGCGGAGCGAGGTACGGTACATCGGCACGTTGACTCCTTGGTCGAGGTGGGCAATCGGCACCCCGGCCTCCAACAGCGCCCGTTCGAAGGTAAAGCTGCAGCCAATCAGGAAGGAGACAAGGTCCGGCCGCCACCATTGAGTGATGTCCGGCGTTTCGGTCTCCAGCACGCCGTCGACGTATACCCGGTACAGCGGTGCGTCGGTGCGGATGTCCCCACCGGCCAGTAGCGGCCCGGTCGTTTCGCCTGGCTCCAGCACGGCCAACACGGGGCAGGACTTCGGGTTGCGCTGGGCGAACAGCAGGAAGTCGAACGCCTCAGCTTCGGGCAGGATCATCAGGTTCGCCTGGGTGAAGCCGGCGGCGAGGCCCGACGTCGGGCTGATGTGCCCGCCCCTGAACCTGGCCCGAGCTTCGGCGGCCGCTGACGACGTCGTCCCCGACATACCGGCCCTCCTATCCTGTCCACACGTCGGCAATGGACTGCAGAGACAGCCAACCCGCCACCACGGTGATGAGCACTGCCACGATGCCGAAGATAATTATCCACATAGGATGCTTGTAGTCGCCGACGATCCGCTTCTGCCTCGAGGCCACCAGCACCGATCCCAGCGTGAATGGCAGGATCAGGCCATTGAGGGAACCGACAATGACGAGGATCGCCACCGGCTCGCCTACGAAGACGAATACCAGGGTCGAGAATGCGATGAAACCGATGATGTACCGGTTGTTGTTGCCGGCAATGGACGGGTGGAAGGAACGCAGGAACGACACACTGGTGTAGGCCGCGCCGATGATGGAAGTAATGGCGGCAGAGAAGAGCACGACGCCGAAAATCTTGTACCCGACATTGCCGAGCGCGATCTCGAAGACCGACGCAGGCGGATTGTCCGGGTCCAAGGTGTGCCCGGCGGCCACGACACCCAGTACGGCGAGGAACAGGATCACCCGCATCACGCCGGTGGTAATCACGCCGAGGGTTGCCGCTTTGCCGGCGAACTTCACATTCTGGTGTCCCATCACACCGGCGTCGATCAGTCGGTGCGCGCCTGCGAAGGTGATGTAGCCGCCGACGGTGCCGCCAATGAGGGTAATAACCGGCAGCACCAGCGCCGCGTAGTCGTCGGGCACCACGCTGGCGACGGCGGCGTCGAGGAACGGTGGCCGGGCAGTGAACATCACGAAGGCCACCAGGATGATCATCACCCCGCCAAGAATGATCGCCACGGCGTCCATGATTTTCCCGGAGTTCTTCAGGCTGAAGACGATGATCGCCAGGACGCCGGCGATGACGGCACCCCATTTTGGCGATATCCCGAACAGCACTTGCATGCCCAGCCCGGCACCGGCCACGTTGCCGATATTGAAAGCCAGGCCGCCGATGACAATCAGCACGGCAATCACCGAGCCAAGTCCGGGCAGCACCATATTGGCGACATCCTGGCCCCGTTTTTTGGCTGCCACCAGCACGCGCCAGATGTTCATCTGTGCGCCGATATCGATAATGACAGACAGCAGAATCGCGAACGCGAAGTTCCTGCCGAAATCGTTGGTGAAGACAGCGGTTTGTGTCAGGAACCCGGGGCCGATGGCCGATGTCGCCATCAGGAAGATGGCGCCCCACAGCACCCGCTTGTGGGTCCTGCTCATCTTGCCTTCCGGTGCCGGCAGCACCTCTGCATCATCAGGGCCCGGACCGGAGCCAGGATTGGAATGCCGTTTCGCCATGGTCAGCCTCTCAGTCGGAAACCCCTCTCAGTATGGTGCGCATCACATCAGTATTCAACGATCGGCACCGCGTAGCCGGACACCTTCACCTGGGGGTCATCCGGCGAGACGTCGACCGTCAGCTCACTTGGCCTGCCCATGTCTTCGCCCTGGCGGATAGTGATAGTCACCGGCTCGTGGACCAGACCCAGCTCCCGGAAGTATCCACCGAGGGCGGCTGCCGCGGCCCCCGTTGCCGGATCCTCCACCACCCCGCCGACAGGGAACGGGTCGCGGGCGTGCACCACTGCCGGCTCTTCGACCCAGAACAATTGGACAGTCGTCCAGTCCCGCTCCAGCATGAGTTCGCGCAACGCATCGAAGTCGTACGCCAGGTCCGCCAACCGCTCACGGGAACGCACACCAAACATCAAGTGATTATTTCCGGCATACGCGACATGCGGCGGGTGATCGGGATCCAGATCGTCCGCGGCCCAGCCCAGCGCCGCCAGCGCCCGCGCTGTTTCGTCGCCGGAGGCTTCCCTGGTGTGGGTGGGGACGCTGCGCAGGCTGGCCAGCATGCCGCCGTCCAGCCGTTGGGTCTCGACTTCCACTTCTCCGGCGGATGTCTCAAACACAATGCGCCCCGGCCCGTCCGCTTCGGCCATCACGACGGCGGTGGCAATCGTGGCGTGCCCGCAAAAGGCTACTTCACCAACCGGGCTGAAGAACCGCAGCTCATACCGGTGCCGGCCCGTCACGGTGCCCACGAACGCAGATTCAGAGTAGCCGACGTCGGCCGCGATCTGCTGCATCCCGTGATCGCTGATTTCGTCGGCATTAAGCACGACGCCGGCCGGGTTGCCGCCGTCGGGCTGCTGGGTAAAAGTCGCGTAGCGCAGAATGTCCGGCATGCCCATCAGCTCCCGTCGCCGCCGATTGAAGATAGATATAGATATAGGTATTGGCCCACTGTGCACATGATGCGCCATGTCCGTGCGTTTGAGAAGGGCATCCGTTCCGCCCCGGCAGAGTCGCCGCCATCCCTACCGGACGCACCACCGGCGGCGGCCGGATCACTGCCCGGCCGCCGCCGTGTCATGTGTCGCCATGATTGACCGCTACCAACGATGCGCTACATCAATCACCACCCTTGAATTGTCACCGGGTCCATCCAGCACGAAGGTGCGGAAAGGCAGGCGGGCGCGGACGCCGAGCCCGATCTTTGTCTTGCCTTCGAAACTGCTGACCAAAGCAACCTGCCGGAACGTTGAGTAGTTCGAGACGTTGACGACATGCCTGCGATCAGCCGGGCGGTACGTGGCGTTGCCGTGCCGGTTGTAGCCGGGAGCGTTGATGGTGACGGAGAGGTCGGCGCCACCCCGCAGCCAGACCGCCTGGCCCGACCCATCGGCCCGGACCCTGTTGACGTAGCGGACGTCGTAGCCGGCGCCGTCGCCTCTGATATCGACAACCAGCCGGTCGAAGCAGGCGTGCCTGCCGGACCGGACATCGATGATGGGAGCATGGGTGGACGACGAATTCGCCTTGGCCAATGACCCCCAGTAAATCCCACAGAATGGAGCTGCGGTCGCGGAGCTTGGAACAATCAATCCCAGGCTCAAAATCAGTGCCATGGCCCCCAACCAGGCATATAGTTTCCTCATAGTGTGCCCCTAGTGTTGCGTGACGATCATCCGCCGGTATTGCGTGATGAACATCACTATGATATGGCGCGATCAGGCGAAAAGACCGGTCAAGTCCAATACAGCGCCAAACCGTTACGCATTCCACTGAGCGCGTTATCAACGGGATATGCCCGGCACGCCCCTCGCGCGCAGGCTCCACCGCCCGCCGTCGTCGTCGTTGACAGTGATCAGGGCCACATATAGTCTCCAGAGCACACCACTTGCACAGGAGCACCTTTATGCCGTCCAAACCCCGTAGACGTTCACGTTCCGCTGCCGCCGCCATCGCCGCGGGTTGCCTCGCCGTCGGCATGGCCGGTCCCGCTGCGGCCGCCCCCGACAATCCCCGGGCATCGAAGAATCACACGGTCGACCTGACGGTCATGGGGACCACCGACTTGCATGGGCATGTGGAGAATTGGGATTACTTCAAGAATGCCGAGTACGACGACGAAGCCGGCAACGACGTCGGGCTCGCCAAGATCTCCACCCTTGTTGACCAGGTCCGCGCCGACCGCGGCGACGAGCATACGCTGCTGATCGACGCCGGTGACACGATCCAGGGCACCTCGCTGACGAACTACTACGCCAACGTGGAACCGATCACTGAGACCGGGGCGCTGCACCCGGTGGCCGCGGCAATGAACGCCATCGGATACGATGCGGCCGCGCTGGGCAACCACGAGTTCAACTACGGGCTGCCGCTACTGCGCACGTTCGAAAGCCAACTGGACTTCCCGCTGCTGGCCGCCAACGCCGTCGACGCCGACACCGGTGAGCCGGCGTTCACGCCATACATCATCAAGACCGTCAACCTGAAGGGCTCCAAGCCTGTCCAGGTGGGCATCCTCGGGCTGACCAACCCCGGCGTCGCCATCTGGGACAAGCACAATGTTCAAGGAAAGCTCCGTTTCCCCGGCATCGTTGAGCAGGCGGAGAAGTTCGTGCCGCAGATGAAGGCGGCCGGGGCCGACGTCGTGGTTGCCAGTAGCCACTCCGGC
Source organism: Arthrobacter castelli DSM 16402 (assembly GCF_000430705.1). Taxonomy (GTDB): domain Bacteria; phylum Actinomycetota; class Actinomycetes; order Actinomycetales; family Micrococcaceae; genus Arthrobacter_C; species Arthrobacter_C castelli. The sequence goes on along the minus strand of NZ_AUMN01000020.1, from coordinate 51,823 downwards.
ACGTCCGGCACCTCGTCGTACGGCGACGAACTGCCGGTGGAGAACGCTTCCACTGCGCTGGCCAAAGAAGTGCCGGGCATCGACGCCGTGCTGGTGGGGCACGCGCATGAGGAAATCGAGGAACGCTTCGTCACCAATGAAGTCACCGGCGAGCAGGTGCTGCTGACCGAACCATTGAAGTGGGGCATGCGGCTGTCGGTGATGGATTTCGAGCTGACCAAGACCCGCGGCCAATGGGATGTGACGTCGATGGCGGCCGATATCCTCAACGCCAATACCGTCAAGGCGGACCCGGAGATCTCCGCACTGGTGGCCGATGAACACCAGACGGTGATCGACCACGTCAACACCCCGATCGGCACGGCCACCGAATCCATGCCCGCCGCAGAGTCCCGCTACCGTGACACGGCCGTGATGGACTTCGTCAACGAGGTGCAGGCAAACGCGGTCGACCAGGCGCTCGAAGGCGGCCCGAATGCGGACCTGCCCGTGGTCTCGATTGTGGCCCCGTTCAACCGTGAAGCGGGCATCCCCCAGGGTCCGGTGACGATCCAGGATATCGCGGGGTTGTATATCTACCCCAATACACTCTTCGGCGTGGAAATGACCGGCGCGCAGATCAAGGATTACCTGGAGTATTCGGCACGATATTTCACCCAGCTGGCACCGGGTGAGCCGGTCGACATCGAGTCCCTGACCAACGCCGGCGGGATCCCCGACTACAACTACGACATGATCTCCGGCGTCTCCTACGAGATCGATATCAGCAAGCCCGCGGGCGAACGGATCACCAATCTGCAGCACCAGGGCGAACCCGTCGATCCGGACCAGCGCTTCGCGGTCGCGACGAACAACTACCGGCAGTCCGGCGGCGGGAACTTCCCGCATATTGCGGAGGCCCCGGTGCTGGTGAACCAGCAGCAGGAAATCCGGCAGCTGCTGATCAACTATGTCGCCGAGCGGGGGACCATCAACCCGGACAACTTCTATGTTGAGAACTGGTGGTTGACCCGGGATGGCGAGCGCGTGTTCGGCTAGAGTGGTACAATATTTTGTACCATATAGGAGGGGTCATGGCTGTCACAGCTTCGGAGGCACGGAAAAGCCTCTTTCCACTTATCGAGCAGGTCAACGACGACCGGACCGCCATCGAAATAACGTCCAAGCGCGGCAATGCCGTGCTGATGTCACTCAGCGAATACGAGTCTCTTGAAGAAACGGCGCACCTTTTGCGCTCACCTGCCAATGCCACCTACCTGCTGGAGAGCATAGCTCAACACCGTCGCGGAGAAACGGTCGAGCAAAGCCTGCCCGAATGAACGTGGTTTTCACGCCACACGCGTGGGACGACTATCTCTATTGGCAGAAGACCGACAACGCCACGCTCAAAAGGGTCAATCTTCTCATCAAAGATTGTTTGCGATCACCGTTGGAGGGGTTGGGTAAGCCCGAGGCACTGAAGCATCAGTTGGCCGGATATTGGTCACGAAGGATCTCCGACGAGCACAGGCTGGTTTACGCCGTCGACGACGACCAGCTCGTCATCGTCTCCGTACGTTATCACTACGGATAGCGAAGACATCTGGAACCGACGGCAGCTGGGCTTGTAGGTTTGGAACAAACCATTGCCGATGAAGGGACAGCAGGTGTCGAAGCGACCCAAGGCGAACCGGCCCAAGCCCAAAAACAAATCCGACAAGTCCGCCAAGGCCAAGCAGCGCCGCCACCTGCACGCGGTGCCCTCCGCCCCGGCACGCACGGCGGAAGAACGCAATAAGCAACTCATCGACTCGTTCACCCCGGATTTCGTCGAGTGGTTCAGCCAGGAGACAGATGATCCGGACGGAGCGATGCTCTGCCTGAATATGGCGCAGACCTTGGTCGAAATGTGCTCTCAGATGTCGCCCGAGGCCACCGCCACATTCCTGCCTCCATGGACAATCGAAGAGGCCATCACCTCGGTCTACTCCGCAACATCCGATGAACCCGGAGCCGCCGAAGCGTTCGTCAATGCATGGCACTTGTACCTGCACTACCTGCAAGACAGCGGCCGCTGGACCGGCTCTGACGAGGAGTTCGCCGACACCGATGGCCTGCTGTCGGAGGAAGACTGGGACGAGGACGACCCGTCGCTGCCGGAGTTGGACGTCCCCGAACTCAGTCATTCCGAAGAAGCCACCGGCTTTTCAGAGCTGGAGTTGATCCGCCGGACGAGCCACCTGCTGCAGTGGCTGGGGGCCGGCAAGCAAGTGACCCAAACCGGAGCGCTGCGGCGAAAAGACATCGAGGCAGCGGCAGCGTGCGTCGGCGTACGGGTGAAGGCCGGCAATAAATCCAGTCCCATGTTCGAGCCCCTGCCCGGTCTCGAGCTGACGGATGATGTGCCCGACGACGAAACCGTCCCGACCGTCCGCTCCATGCACGACGTTCCGCTGCTCAGCACCATTTGGGCGGCCTTGTATGAAGTCGAGCTCATATCGCTAACGTCGACGACGGTGAAGCCCACCGCTCAGGCCGAGCAATGGCTGCACGGCGGAGAACCGGAACGAGTCAACCAGTACCGGAACTTCGTCACCAGTTTCCTGCTGCGCACCGTTGTGCCGGACGATGTATTCGAGCCGATGGTTCCCGCCGTCGCGTCTCTGATGTTGATGGTGCTGACGGCCGGTACGTCGGAGCCTGTGGAAAGAGCGAGGTTCGATGAGCTGCTGACCGAGCCAGCTGACGAGTCGGATATCTTCAGCACGTTGACCGCCCGCTTCGCCAAGCACCGCCTGGACCAGCTTTCGGAACTTGGTGTGCTCACCGGCAAGGATCATTTCACGGTGGCTCCGGCCGTTGCCCAGTGTGTCGGTGCGATCGTTGACAATGTCAGGGATTTTGCGCTTGCGGCCGAGGAGGACTTCGACGACGAACTGTTTGAGACGCCTTTCCCCGGCACCAGCACGGCGGACGGCATCACGAACTCCCCCGACGCCGAGGCATGGCAGTTGAAAATCGGGCTGCACGGGTCCAAGCCGCCGATCTGGCGACGCATCGTGGTGCCCTCTTCAATCCGCCTGAATGAGTTGCACGCGGTCATCCAGCTATCCTTCGGCTGGATGGGCTCCCATATGCATGCCTTCAGCACTGACGGACCGTACCGCGGTACTCTTTACCGTCCCCCGGAGTTCATGGACGAAGGCGAGCGTGACGAGTCAACGGTTTCCCTGGATGAACTGTTCTCGGGAGCCGTCAAGAAGCTGACCTACGTGTACGACTTCGGCGATGACTGGGTCCACGACATCCAGGTGGAGAAGACGCTGGATTCAGCCGGTGAGGAATTGCCCGTTTGCACCGGCGGCAGGGGTGCAGCACCCGCCGACGATTCGGGCGGCGTCCATGGCTGGACGGAGATGGTCGAAGCCGCCAATGACCCCTCGCACGAAGAGCACGCTGAGTTCCGGGACTGGCTCGGCCTCGAGCCCGGTGAGTCCATCGACCCGAAGGCGTTCGAGGTGGACAGCGTCAACGCGGCGTTGTCCAGGCTGAGGTAGCCCGGCTCGGCCTGTGACGGCGGGGGTGACGGCAGGGTGACGGCAGGGTGGCCTGCGCCTCCGTGCACCGGCGGCGTTCTGCCGGGACTCCGCCGTGCGGTGGGTGTTCGTGGCGCGGGGTGTTCGTGCCGGGAGTACAAAACCGCCAAAATCGGGCATTAGTGCATCGGGACCCGCTGTTGTACTCCCCGGCCGAACGACACCACACCTGGCCCGGAGCTCCCCGGCCAAACATCCCGGCTTTGCATCCTGCACTATGAGTGCATTATCGTGCCTTTATGGATGAGCATGTAGCAGCGTTGTCCTCGGCGATCGGTGCCAGGGTGAAGCAGGAGCGGCAGTCGCGCGGGTGGACGCTGGATCAACTGGCGGAGGCCGCCGGGGTGAGCCGCAGGATGTTGGTCAATGTGGAGCAGGCTGCGGCCAACCCCAGTATCGGCACCTTGTTGCGAATCAGTGACGCCCTCGGTGTGGGGCTGCCGGCGCTGGTCGAGTCTGCGGGGCCAAAGCCGGTGAAGGTGACGCGACGGGGTGATGGCGCGGCGCTGTGGCATGGTGACGCCGGCGGACGCGGCGTGCTAATGGCCGGCACCGAGCCTCCCGACGTCGTCGAACTGTGGGACTGGACGCTGGGTCCCGGCGATCAGCACACCAGTGAGGCCCATGCACCGGGGACCAAGGAATTGCTGCAGGTGCATCAGGGCAGCATCACGGTCGAGGCGGCTGACCAATCAGTCACCCTTGACGCGGGAGATGCAGTGGGCTTCGACGGCGATGTGGCGCATTCCTATGCCAACCCGACCGGGGAGCCGGCGCGTTTTTCGCTGTCGGTATTCGAACCGGGCGTGGGAACGGCACACAAGATGGAGGCAGACCATGGGTGATGCGCCCGTGCTGCAGGATTTCCTCGATCGCGGCCATGTCGACGCCGCCGTGTTCGACCTGCGGCCTGACTACCGGGCGATGCTGCTCGCCGTTGACGGGATTATTCCCGGTCCGACCGATGAGGTGAGTGAGTCTTTGCTCGAGTCGGCTGAAACCGCCACTCGTGAACTGCTCGCAAGCCGGCCGGTGGAGGAACTGGGTCATGTGGCCGCTTGGCGGGAGGCCTACCGGGCGTTCGGTGCGAAGCCGCAACGGACCCGCAACAGCCTGGAGGCATTGCTGCGCCGGGCCGAGGAGGGCCTGCCGCGGGTCAATCGGCTCACCGACCTGTACAACGCCATCTCCGTCCTCCATCAGAGCCCGGTCGGCGGGGAAGATCTGGCCGGGTACACCGGCGCGCCGCGGCTGATCCGCGCCTCCGGCGAGGAGCTGTTCGATACCGTCGCCGGTGGAGAATCAGTGATCGAGCATCCCAAACTCGGCGAGGTGGTGTGGTGCGACGAGTCGGGGGTGACCTGCCGACGCTGGAACTGGCGCCAGGGACGGCGCACCGCGCTGACTGAGGACACGACGTCGGCGCTGTTCATCCTCGACGCGCTCGAGCCGATGACCGACGAGGAACTGGACGCGGCCGCCGACAGCCTGACAGCGCATCTGGGACGGCTCGGCCCCGACGTCGCGGTCGCCCGCCGGTTGATCCGCAGCGGCGACGCCGGGTCGCCTGGCGCCGGCTCCAGCCGCGACGCCGGATCGTCCGGCGGTGAAGCGGTGGCCCCGTGATCCGTCGCTCCGCGGGCCGTCTGCCAGTGCCTCCGTGGTCGCTGGCGGTGGCGGCGATGCTGTCCGTGCAGCTGGGCTCGGCCCTGTCGGTGGATTTGATCGCGGCCGTCGGCGCCGCCGGAACCGCCTGGCTCAGGCTCACCATGGGCGCGCTGATCCTGCTGGCCCTGGCCCGCCCGCCGCTGCGTGATGTGCGCCGCCGTGACATGCCCGCCCTGCTCGGACTGGGCATCACCACCGGGCTGGTGACCATCGCCTTCCTGGCGGCGATCGAGCACATCCCGCTCGGCACCGCGGTCTCCATCGAGTTCCTGGGCCCGCTGACCATCGCGGCCGTGCGCAGCCACAACGCGAAGGCGCTGGTCTGGCCGGCCGTGGCGCTGATCGGCGTCGTGCTGCTCACCAAACCCTGGCAGGGCGACATCAACCTCGCCGGCATCGGTTTCGCCGCCTTCGCGGCGGTGGGGTGGGCCGTCTACATCACGCTCACCCAGCACATCGGGGACCATTTCACCGGCATCGGAGCATTGACGCTGACCGTGCCTGTCGCCGCGGCGACGGCCGCTGTCGTCGGCATACCACAGGCGCTCGGCCACCTCGGCCTTGGCGTGCTGGCCGCCGCAGCCGGGCTGGCCATCCTGTTGCCGGTGTTGCCTTTCGCCTTCGAGATGCTCGCCCTGCGCCATATGACGCCGACGGCGTTCGGGACCCTGATGGCGCTCGAACCGGCCTTCGGCGTGCTGCTCGGCTTGCTGGTGCTGCATCAGCAGCCCTCCGGCATCCAGATCGCGGGGATCCTGCTCATCGTCTTCGCCGGGGCCGCCGCGCAACGGGGCGGACGACGTCGGCCACGGAACCTTGACAGCGCGCCCTCCCACACCGACCTCAACGCATAGGAGCCGCATGATGTTCACCGGCATGAGTGCCTTTCCCCTCACGCCTCTGGCAAATGATGCCATCGATGAGGAAGCCTTCATCGGTCTGATCCAACGACTGGCGGAGGCGGACGTGGATTCCATCACCGCGCTCGGATCAACCGGCTCCTATGCATACCTGAGCAGCGAGGAACGCAGCCGCGTCGCCCGCCTCGCCGTCGAACACGCCAACGGCACACCCGTATTGGCCGGGATTGGCGGACTGCGGACCTCGCAGGTGCTCAGGCATGCGGAAGAAGCGCAGGAAGCCGGCGCCTCGGGGCTCTTACTCGCGCCGATGACGTATCAGCCCCTCACCGACGATGACGTGTACGAGCTGTTCCGGACCGTCACGCAGAACTCCTCGCTGCCCGTCGTCGTCTACGACAATCCCGGGACCACCCACTTCAGCTTCACCACCGAGCTGTATGGACGTATCGCGGAACTGCCCGGGATCGCCTCCATCAAGATCCCCGGGGTTCCGACCGATCCGGAGCAGGCCCAAGCCCGGGTGGAGGAGATCCGCAGAGCCGTGCCCGAGCACGTAACTATCGGCGTGTCAGGAGACCCGACGGCCGCCGCCGGTCTCGCCGCCGGATGCGATACGTGGTATTCCGTCATCGGAGGGACACTGCCGGATCCGGCCATGCGGATCACCCGAGACGCGCTGGAAGGTCGCGTGTCCGAGGCATTGGCCGAATCCGAACGCCTTGCGCCATTGTGGCAATTGTTCGCCGATTTCGGCGGCAGCATCCGCGTTGTGGCGGCCCTGGCAGAACATTTGGGGCTCGCACCCCGGGACAGCCTCCCATTGCCGATCCAAGGGCTGAATGAGCACCAGCGAGCCCGCGTTGCCACGGTTGTTAATGAGCTCGGCCTCCAGCGGTAACACCGACACGGGGACGTCTCCCGAGGAAAAGCGCCGCATCGGCGGTCTGGCGCGCTACATCTTCGCCGCGACGCTGGTCCGCAGCGCAGACGGTGGCGCCGTCGTCGCAATCGTGCTGCTCGCAACGGCCAACGGAGCGCCGGGATGGGTGGCCGGAATATTGGGCGCTTCAATCACCGCGCCGCATCTGCTTGGCCCTTTCATCGCGCGGCGTCTCGATACAGCCCGCGACGGCCGAAAGGTAATCGCAGTGTCCGGCGCTCTGCACGGTGTATTGCTCGGCGCTGCTGCGCTGCTCCTGCCGATCACGGGCGGGCTGTGGCCTGCCATCCCGTTAGTAGCCTCCGGCGCCTTCGGACCCATGATCACCGGCGGGGTAAGCAGCCGGCTGCCATCCATAGCCGGCCCCGGGCTGGAGAGCCACCGCAGGGCACAAAGCTGGGACGTCGTCAGCTACGGGATGAGCGCCACCCTTGGCCCCGCCGCAGTTGCATGGATCACGGCAACGTCCGACGTACTCACGGCCACGCTGGTCCTCGCCGGATCAGCCGTCCTCGGCGCCGGCGCTGTCCTGGTGCTTCCCAAACAAGCCCCACTCCATCACACAGTTGACGTCCCCTCCCCCGTCGGCGCGCTGAGAGTTATCTGGCGAAACCGCCCGCTCCGCCGCACACTATCGCTCACCGTGACAGTTGCATTCACTGTCGCCGCGCTGCCGGTCTACGCTGTCGCCGTCGCCCCTATGCTGGGGGCACCCGCAGCAGCCGGGACATTGGTCGCCGCGTATGGGATTGGAAACCTCCTTGGGGCTGCAGGTCTCATCCTTTGGCCGCTGCGCGGGAATGCCGACCGGCTGATGAGCTTGCTGGCCGTCGTCGTCGCAACGTTTCTGACGCTGGTGATGCTTGTTCCCACCCTGGCCACTTCGCTGGCCGCTTTCGGCCTGGCCGGAGCTGCCAACGCAATATTCTTCGCTGCAACGCTCGCTGCGAGGAGCGAATATTCTTCGGCCGAGACCCGCAGCCAGGTTTTCATCTGGGTCGGGGCGCTCAAGATCGCGGCTGGATCTGCCGGAACAGCCGCGGCAGGAGCAGCCATTGCGTATGCCGTCTGGACGCCGCTGGCGCTGGCAGCCACGCTGACCGCAATCGTCGCGATCGTCACCGTTGTAGATCGCTCCCGGTCCCGTTCGCTGAAACCGTAGTCTGTGAGTCTGGGGATGTTCGTACGAGGAGTACAAAATGCCGAAGCCGGCCATTCGTGCACCGGGAGGCGCTCTCAGCGGTTGCGTCGACGTCTCAGGAGCGGGAGTACGAACCAGGTGGCGATGGTCAGAACCAGTAGCCCGCCGGCCGTGGAAATGGCCAGCCGCCCCGGAAATACGACCTGCGTGACGTACCAAACACATGAGGTGAGGGAGATCATGAGCAGGAGCAGCGCCGCAACCGCCTGGCGCGTGGCCGTGATGATCAGCTGCTTCTTGTCGTACGGCTTGCCCCGCAACCGGTGATAGGCGCTCTCCCCGAGCAGCAGCACAAGGCTGCAGGCTGCGGAGATCAACGAGACCATGTACACCGCGCGGTCTCGTTCGTTCAGCTGGCTGAAACCGGATGAAAACGGCAGAGTCAGCAGGAACGCGAAGAGAACAGTGACTCCCGGAACGATAGTGCGCAACTCACTCGTGAGCTCATCCAGCTGCCGGTCTTCAACTTCGGGATTGCCCATACGCTAGGTATAACACGCCGTGGCCCGACTATTCAGTGCCCTCGCCCGCTTCGGCAACGCGGCCGGGACGGCACCAACATTCCATTTCCAAGGAGTGGGGCCCCGGCCGGACACGCTTCAGGCGGAGGCAGAGTCGAAGATCCCTCCTCCGGTGTGATTGATGTGGTGAGCCCGCACCTGTGTCACGGCGAGGTCCAGGAACGGTGTATCGACATTCAAGGTGCGGGCCCGGGCCGACAAGGAGCCAAGAAGGTGCTCAGCTTCGACTGCTTGCCCGCTTTGCAGATCGCGGTACACCGAAGACGTAAACGCTGAACCGGGAGCCGTCAGGATGTCAAGGCTCTGCTGATGCCCTGACTCGCTCACCGGGTAGCCGGCTGCTGCCGCAACGCTTTCAGTTTCGGCGATGGCCTGCAGGATCTGCGAGCGCCCTCCTGCTTCGAGGATCGCGGCCACATTGTTGCGCAGCAGGCAGGTGATGGCTCCTGCTGCGCTGATGAACGCCCATTTTTCCCAGAGTTGCTGCTTTATCGTGTTCGTGACGGTCAGGTCGATGCCGGGAACGTCCAGGGTTTCCACCAGGGAGTCAGGAAGCGGATCAGGCGTCAACGATCCGATGGTCATTGTGGACAGTGGCGCCATCTGCCGGATGGCGCCGGCGTCGTCGACCATGGCGACGATCTTCACCAGACCACCAATAACCTGCCCTGGATACGCGTCTTCGAGCAGATCAATATGGTCAAAGCCGTTGAGGAACGGCAAAATCAGCGTCTTGTTGCCAATTGCCGGGCCAGCATTGTCGAGGATGCTCTTGAGTGCTGGTGCTTTCACCGCGATCACCACCAAGTCGTAGTGATCGCCCTCGGGGACACTGGAAATTGCTGTGACCGCGTTAGTCCGTTCGCCGTCCGGGGCAAGGAACCGCAGACCATCCCTTTGGAGGAGCTGCTGGCGTCCGGGGCGAACAAGGTACGTCACATCCTTGCCCGCTTCCTGGAGCCGGCTTCCAAAGGCGCCTCCAGTAGCTCCCGCGCCCGCAATCAATACCCGCATCCGTACTCCCTTTCAACCGGCCCGGCAACCAGTGCGCCCAGACGACAGAATTCTATTGGTTCCAGTCTCCCACCCACTTGTGGCGCAGGTGCTGCGGCCCCCGGGCCGACCTGGCCCCACATTGGGAAAGTTCCCGTGCCAGAGCCGCCGAATTCATATCCAAAACCGGCGCACCGATAGGGGTGATTTCCGCTACAGTGACCGGCACATTCCGCACGAATCAGGAAGGCGGGCGCTGATGGCGCGAACACTGACCAAGCCGGATCGGCAGAAGTGACCCGGCCTACGGGCCTCGATGTCGCTGTCAGCGGTGACTGCCGGCTTCGTTGCTGTCGCGGTCTCATACGCGGGCCCGATGCTGGTCGTGTTGCAGGCTGCCCGCAGTACCGGGTTGAGCACGGCGCAAACGACGTCGTGGATCTGGGCCATCGCCGTGGCCAGCGGCGTGACCTGCATTGTCCTGAGCCTGGTCGCCCGCCAGCCGGTGGTGGTCGCGTGGTCCATCCCGGGCGCAGCTCTGTTGCTGACCGCCCTCGGCGACTACGACTACAGTGATGCAATCGGCGCCTATATTGTGGCGGCGCTGCTGGCACTGTTCCTGGGCGCGACCGGTCTTTTCGGCAAGCCTCTGTCGATCGTGCCCAAACCGGTCATAGCCGCCGTATTCGCCGGAGTCCTGCTGCCGTTCGTGCTCAACGTGGCCTCCGCCGTCGTCAGTTCCCCAATAATCGCAGGCGCGCTGGCGGCCGCCTTCCTGATCGACCGACGGCTCACGCCCCGCTATGCCGTGCTGCTGGCGGTGGTGGTGGGCGCGGCCCTCAGCGCCGCGACGGGACAAGCCTCAGCACCGGCGCTCGAATGGGACCTAAGCGGACCCATCTGGACCACGCCGACCTTCGATCTCCAGGCGATCATCAGCATCTCCATTCCACTGATGATCGTCACTATGGCGGGCCAGAACGGTCCGGGCCTGGCCGTCATGCGCACCTCCGGATACCGGGTGAATGACAAGCTCGTGCTCAGCGGCGCGTCCCTGGCCTGGCTGGTGTCGGCTCCGTTCGGCTCGCACGGCATCAACCTGGCGGCCGTCACCGCAGGCATCTGCTCCGGCCTGGAAGCCCACGAAGATGTCCGCTGGGCATCGTGTCACCGTTCTGGGGACTGCTGGCAGGCAGCGTCGCCTATCTGGTGCTCCGCCGCTGCAACCAGCACGCCGTCCGGGCGGGTGCTTAGCGGGCTCGAGCCTAACGTCCGATTGATCCAGCTAGAATGGCTCCTCGGGCCCGGTGCATCCGCCGTGGCCTGCTGGAGGTGCGCGCATGGTGGAATGGTCGACGGCGTTGCTCGCCTCGACCCCGATTGTGTGCGCCTGCCTGCTGCTCGGCCTGGGAATCCGGTCCTCCATCGCCGCATCGGCGGCCGTGCTGACCGCCGTCGTCGTCAGCGCCCTGGCCTTTCCCATCTCACCCGCGAGCGCGGCCGAGGTCGCCTCATCGCTGGGACCGGTGGTGATCGAGGTGCTGCTGATCATCCTCGGCGGGGTGCTGCTGGGCGGGCTGTTGCGGGCGTCCGGGGCGCAACAGGTCATTTCGGAGTGGGTGGAGAGAGCCTGTTCCAACCCACAACGGGCCGTACTGCTGGTAGTGCTGGGCATTACAGCCTTCGCCGAGTCGGTCACGGGTTTTGGCCTCGGGGTGATCGTGGGCATTCCGATCCTGCTGCATTTCGGCCTCTCGCCGACCCGCGCGGCAACGGTGGGACTGCTGGGCCTCACTTCCGGCGCCTGGGGTTCGCTGGCTCCCGGCACGCTGGTGGCTGCAGAACTGGGTAACGTCAGTTTCCGGCTGCTGGGCACGTGGAGCGCGGTCTTCAACCTGCCGGTGCTGCTGGTCATGAGCCTGACGTCGCTGGTCATCGCCTTTGGTTTCCGCCGGGCCGTGCCCTACATGCCGCACGCCGTCGGCGTCAGCCTACTGATGTGGGTCGTACTGATTGGCTTCAACTACTTCATCTCGGTGCCCCTGGCCGGTGTGGCGGCCACGCTGACAGGCATTGCCGCGACGCTGCTGATCGCCCGGTTCCGGGATGGCTCGAGGGCGTCGTTCCGGGGGCCGATCCGGCGGGCGGTGCTGCCCTATTCGGTGCTGATTTGCGGCCTGCTCGGCACCAGCCTGCTGTTGGACGCGTTCGACGCCGGCTCGCTGGCGGAGTACGCGGCAAGCCCGGCCCTCTGGTTGCTGATTACCTGCGCAGTGACGCCGAAGCTGGTCGGTATGCCCACCCGGCGTCTGCCCCGGCTGTTCGTCGAAGGATTGGGCACCTGGTGGGCCATCGGTTATGCCACCGGCGCCTTCCTGGTCCTTGGCGGGATCCTGGCGGCCAGCGGAATGAGCAGTGCCATGGCTGGTTATGCCGCGCAGCTTGGGAAGCCGTATTTGACGCTGATTCCCGTGATCGGTGGAATCGGCGGTTTCATCACGGGATCCAACACCGGCTCGGCGGCGATGTTCTCCACCAGTACCGTGCAGGCGGCCGAGCAGCTGAACAGCAGCCGACTAGTCGCCCTTGCCGGCCAGAACGCGGCGGCCTCAGTAACTTTCATGTCGGCACCGCCGAGGGTGGCGTTGGCGATCTCGGTGGCCGACGGCGGCAGCCACCGCACGACGCCGTTCGGCACCGTCTTCCGTCCGGTGGTGGCGACCAACGTCGCGGTGGTGGCCGTCCTCGGTGCCGCCGTCTACCTGCTGGCCTGAGCCAGCACGCGTCGCCCGCGCCCAATGGATTGGCGGGATTTCAGCGGGGACTTGCGCCCGATGGTGTGATGCCCGTAACGTTTGTTCTCGCGTTGCACATTAAACATCGTTGTTGCATATGTTGCACGTATCGGAACGCCCAGCACACAGGAAGTTGCCACCGGCATGTCTCTATCCGACCAGGACCGGAGCACCACGGGCGCCCCGGGGGTCATCTGCGTGGGCGAGTCGATGGCGCTGGTGTCCCCTTCGGACGGCCAAGGCCTCGAGCACGCTGCCGCCTGCACCATCAGCTTCGGCGGTGCGGAGTCAACGGTCGCGCTGTACCTGGCCGAGATGGGCCACCGCGCCGGCTGGGTCAGCCAGGTCGGCGACGACCCGTTCGGCCGCCGGCTGCTGTCCACCTTGAACCGGCACGGCGTCGACACCTCCCACGTGCGGGTCATAGAGGAGGCCCCGACAGGCGTCTATTTCAAGGATCCCCAACCGGGCGCGACAAAGGTGCATTACTATCGCAGTGGCTCGGCGGCGTCGAAAATGTCCATGGCGATCCTCGAAGACCTGCCCCTGGCCGAGGCCCGGCTCATCCACGTCTCCGGCATCACCGCAGCCCTCTCGGAGTCCTGCTGCGGGTTGCTCACGGACATCTTCGCCCGCGCCCGGCGTGACGGAACCATGGTCTCCTTCGACGTCAATTACCGCTCGGGTCTTTGGTCCGTCGAACAGGCCGCAGGCGTGTTGGCGGACTTCGCCCGCCAGGCAGACGTCGTACTGGTCGGGCGGGACGAGGCGGAGATACTGTGGGGCACCAGTAGCGCGGAATCCATCGCCGCCTTTATCGACAGCGGCGGCACCGTCGTGGTCAAGGATGACGACGTCGGCGCCACCGAGATTGCCTCCGGAACCACAACATTCGTGCCGGCCGAGACCGTGGACGTGGTCGAGCCGGTCGGCGCCGGAGACGCCTTCGCCGCCGGCTACCTCTCCGCACTGCTGCGGTCCGACGACCCGCACACCCGGTTGCAGCACGGCCACCGGTTGGCCGCACGGGCACTTGGCAGCTATGACGACTTCGTCCCCGAGACAGGCCGCTGACCATGTCGCAGAGTATCCAGCGCGCCGCCGACATCCTGGAGTTCGTCAGCATCCGGCCCAGGACGCCGTCGGAGGTGGCAGAGCATCTTCAGGTGCACCGTTCAACCGCGCTGCGCATGCTGCAGACGTTGTCCGAAACCGGGCTGGCCCGGCGCCGCAATGACGGGCTGTACGGGGTGGGTTACCGGCTGACCGGCCTGGCGCATGTCGCCCAGGAACAGTTCGACCTGGCCGCCGTCGCCAAACCCCACCTGGCTGCCCTCGGCGAGTCCTGCTCGCACACCATCCACTTGGCCGAACTCCAGGGCCGCTCGATCGCCTACGTGGACAAGATCGAACAGCCCGGGATGGTGAGGCTGTACTCGCAGATCGGCCAGCCCGTGGTGCTGCACACCTCCGGCGTCAGCAAGGCCATCCTCGCCCACCAGAGCGCCGCCGTCGTCGACGCCATGCTCGAATCCTGCTCTTTCGAGAGCTACACAGACGCCACCATCACCTCACCCGACGCCTTCCGGCGCGAACTGGACCACGTCCGTGACCAGGGGTGGGCGGTCGATGCCGGCGAGTACGAGGACTACGTGAACTGCATCGCGATGCCACTGCACGACGCCGGCGGGGCAGTGTTTGCCTCGGCCTCCATCACGTCGCTGAAGGCGAGGGCGGACCTCGATGAGCTGCAGCAGCTGGCGCCCCGGCTAAAAGAAGTCACAACGTCAATATCGAAGGAGATCGGATGGCGGCCATGAACGAGTGGTTCGACAACACATTCGCGCAATGCCCGGTAATGGCCATTCTGCGCGGTTTCAGCCCGGAGAAGACCGTCGAACTGGCCGAAACCGCCTGGGGCCTGGGCATCACCAGCGTGGAGGTGCCTATCGAGACGCCGGCGGCCATCGACAGCCTCGCCGCGGCCATCGCGGCCGGCCGGCAACGCGGGCACCAGGTCGGCGCCGGGACCGTGGTCAGCCTCGAGCAGGTGCGGCAGGCCGACGCCAACGGCGCCGCGTTCACCGTCGCCCCCGGCTTGGACCCTGACGTTGCGCATGCCAGCATCGACGCCGGACTCCCCCACTTGCCCGGCGTCGCCACCCCCACGGAAATCCAGCGGGCACGGCAACTGGGGATGGGCTGGGTCAAGGCCTTCCCCGCCACCGCGCTGGGCACCGCCTGGTTCAAGGCCATGCCCGGCCCGTTCCCCGGACTGAAGGTCGTGGCCACCGGCGGCATGAACGCCACCAACGCCGCCGAGTACCTGGACGCCGGCGCCAGCGTGGTCGCCGTCGGCTCCGCACTCGAAGACGCCAGCCAGCTGGACCGGCTGGCCACCCTGATTGGCAGGAGCAGCTAAATGAAGGTCACCAAACTCACCACCTACCAGGTGCCGCCGCGTTGGCTTTTCCTCAAGATTGAGACGGACGACGGCGTCACCGGCTGGGGAGAGCCCGTCGTCGAAGGCCGGGCCGCCACCGTCGCAGCGGCCGTGGAGGAGCTGTCCGACTACGTCGTCGGCAAGGACCCGCGGCATATCGAAGACCTGTGGAGCACCATGTACCGCTCGGGCTTCTACCGCGGCGGGCCGATCCTGATGAGCGCGCTGGCCGGCATCGACCAGGCGCTGTGGGACATCAAGGGCAAGAGCTTCGGCGTGCCCGTGTCCGAACTGCTCGGCGGATCCGTGCGGGACACGATCCGGGTCTACTCCTGGATCGGCGGCGACCGTCCGGCCGACACCGCGGCGGCGGCACGGGACACCGTCGACCGCGGCTTCACGGCGGTGAAGATGAACGGCACCAGCGAGCTGCAGTACGTGGACAGCTGGGACAAGGTGCAGGACTGCATCGACAGCGTCGGCGCGGTCCGCGACGCCGTCGGACCGAACGTCGGCATCGGCGTCGACTTCCACGGCCGGGTGCACAAGCCAATGGCCAAGGTGCTGCTGCGCGAGTTGGAGCAGTTCAAGCTGATGTTCATCGAGGAACCTGTGCTCAGCGAAGAAACCGACGGGTTGCTCGACGCGATGCGCCACACCAGCACCCCCATCGCGCTCGGCGAGCGGCTCTACAGCCGGTGGGACTTCAAAAAGATCCTGGCCTCCGGCGCCGTCGACATCATCCAGCCCGACCCGTCCCACTCCGGCGGCATCACCGAAACCCGGAAAATCGCCGCAATGGCCGAGGCATACGGCGTCGGCCTCGCCCTGCACTGCCCGCTGGGGCCGATCGCGCTGGCCACCTGCCTGCAGCTCGACGCCGGCTGCCACAACGCTTTCATCCAGGAACAAAGCCTGGGCATCCATTACAACACCACCAACGACCTGCTCGACTATGTGCGCGATCCGTCGGTTTTTGCGTACGACGACGGCTACGTCACCATCCCCACCGGCCCGGGCCTGGGAATCGACGTCAACGAGGACTACGTCCTCGAACGCGCCGGCGTCGGCCACCGCTGGCGCAACCCTGTGTGGCGGCACGCCGACGGTTCCATAGCCGAATGGTGATTGAAGTAAACGCACCACCGCACCAACGCATCCCCCACCCCTGACGCATTCCCTGGCCCCCAACGCGTTTTCCACCCCCACGGAAGGACCCTGACCTGTATGGACGTGCTCGAAAACTGGACCCAGCCGATGGGCACAGCACCGCTGATGTTCATCGCTGCCGGTGCAGTTGCTCTACTGCTGTTCCTGATCATCAAATTCAAGATGCACGCGTTCGTCGCGCTCATCCTGGTCAGCCTGCTCACGGCATTCGTCACCGGCATCCCGGCCGGATCCATCACCGACGTGCTCCTCGCCGGATTCGGCGACACTATCGCCAGCGTCGGCCTGCTGGTGGGGCTCGGGGTGATGCTCGGACGCCTCGTCGAAGTCAGCGGCGGCGCGCAGGCCCTGGCCGACTCGCTAATGCGCCTCTTCGGCGAGAAACGCGCACCGCTGGCCCTCGGCGTCGCATCGTTGATCTTCGGCTTCCCGGTCTTCCTGGATGCCGCCCTCGTGGTGATGCTGCCGGTGATCTTCGCCGTGGCCCGCAGGCTCGGCGGCGGCATCCTGCTGTACGCATTGCCCGCGGCCGGCGCATTCTCTGTAATGCACGTCTTCCTGGTGCCGCACCCCGGGCCGGTGGCCGCGGCCAGCCTGCTGGACGCCAACGTCGGACTGCTGGTGCTGGCCGGGCTCATCGTCGCCCTGCCCACCTGGGTGGTTGCCGGTTATATCTTCGGACAGGTCAGCGGCCGGAAGAACATTCGCCCGGTGCCCGAATTCATCAGCGGCGGACCCCAGCAGGAGCACGACGAGCACCCGCCCCATGCCGGCGTCGTCGTGGCCATGCTGCTGTTGCCCATCCTGCTGATCACCATGAACACCGTGCTGAACACCCTTGCCACCAGCGGCGTCCTCAACGGCGACGCCACCTGGGTCGGCGTGCTCCAGACCCTCGGCGCCACACCCATCGCGCTGCTCATCTCTGTACTCGTCGCCTCCGTGGTGCTGGGCACCCGTCGCGGCCGCAGCCGGAGCACCATCGAAAAACTGCTGGATGGCTCCCTCGGCCCCATCTGCGCCATCATCCTGATCACCGGCGCCGGCGGCATGTTCGGCGGCGTGCTGGTGGCCAGCGGCATTGGCGACGCCCTGGCCGGTTCGCTGGAGAACATCGGAATGCCGATCATGATTGCCGGCTTCGTCATCTCCACCATCATCCGGGTGGCACAAGGCTCGGCCACCGTCGCGCTGACCACCTCGGCAGCACTGATGCAGCCACTGGTGGCCGCCGGCGACTATAACGCCATGCAGGTTGTCGCCATCGTACTGGCCCTGAGCGCCGGGTCCGTGATGCTCAGCCACGTCAACGACTCCGGCTTCTGGCTGGTGGGCAAATTCCTCGAACTGGACGTGAAGACGACGCTGAAGACGTGGACGGTAATGGAGACGATCATCGGCTTCGTCGGCTTCCTGCTCAGCTGGGCGATCTTCGGCGTCGCCTCCGCCTAGGCGTCTGCCGTCACCACGTTCGTGGAGCCGCTCTTGACGCCGAAAGCCACAGAGCGGAGGGCCAGGAAGAAGATGACGAAACCGGCGGTCAGCAGGATGTGGCCTATCCCGGCAATTCCCGCAATGGCGGCACCTGCTTCGGCCCCCATCACCGTCATGGTTCCATGCACCACCAGCATGCCGACGGTCAGCACCAGCCCGGCGCTGAAGAGCCAGAAGAACCAGTTGAACAGCTTGCTTCGGGAAATACCGAAGGACCTCTCCAGCACCATGGCGAGGAGGAAGACAAGTGTGCCCAGTACCAGAAGGTGCGTGTGGACCACGGCGAGCTGGGTCTCTCCGGCGAAATCCTGTGCCTTGGTCAGTTCGCGGTAGTACAGCCCGGACAAGAGACCAATGATGGTGTAGGCAAACGCGGAATAGAAGAGCTTCTTCAACGGATTACCTTTCAAACGGATAACTGCTTCCAATCTATGGAGGGCCCCAGGCGCTCACATCAACCGTTCGATGGATCACGACCCATCGTTTGGACTATCCCCCGTCGTCGCCAACCACAGCTGGGATTTTTGCCGGCCCGTTAGACTGACGGTTGTGCTCGCTGTTTCAACCACGAGCATGGCCCGGAGCATGCTGGGGCAGCCCCGGGCCTTTACCAACACATATGAACAGGAAGCCGCGCGCCACTTGCACAAAATCACACTCGGTCTCGTGACCGACCCTGGCCTGCCCACTGATATCGCGGCGAACATCGTTGACGATCTGACGGCAGTGCTGGAAGAGAGAGTGAGCGATCAAGTCCAGTGGACGGTTGATTTCCATTCCGAATCCCTGCCGCTGGACGGCGACGGGCGCCTGCTGGTCTGGAAGCACAGCGACCGGATCAAGCGGGAGCACGGCTGGGATCTGTTGATCTGCCTCAGTGAATTGAGCCGGCGAATCGACAATGAGCTGGTGATCAGTGAGGCGAATCTCGATCACGAGGCAGCCTTGGTGGCACTACCTGCACTTGGACCGGTCCGGCTGCGCCACCATGTGCTGACCGCCATAGTCCGGGTGGGCCGCGTGCTGGTGCCTGACGAGCTGCAGCCGGAACGCACCGAGACGGGCGGCCAGCGGCCCCTCAAGAAACTCGGGGCGGGCACCACATCGCCTCAACGGAAGACCAGCACGGACCGGAAAGACGGCACAACCTCATCCTTGCGCCTGACAGGTGCCACCGGAATGGTCAGGATGCTGCTGGGGATGATCCGGATCAACCGCCCGTGGCGCCTGGTGCCCAGCCTGTCCAGCGCCTTCGCCGCCGCGGCAGCAACCTCGGCCTTCGGCATCTTCTACTCAAGCATTTGGATGATGGCGAACTCGCTCACCGTGGCGCGGCAAGCCTCAGTCACTGTTATCGCCGTCGCCGCCATGATTACCTGGCTGATCTCCTACAACGATATGTGGGAGAAACCGAAGAACGCGGCGTGGAAACGGGATTCGCGCATGTACAACGGGGCAACTGTGCTTTCGGTCGGAGTCGGCGTCGGCTTCTTTTACGTGCTGCTGTTCGTGCTGACCCTGCTGGCCGGCCTGGCCATCATTCCACCCGGCTACTTCGAAAAGACGCTGGGACAACCGGTGGACCTGTTCAGCTACATCTCCTTGGCCTGGCTCTCGACGTCGATGGGCACGATTGCGGGCGCCCTCGGCTCCAGCTTCGAAGACGATCGTGCTATCCGGCAGGCGACCTATGGGCGCCGGGAGATCGAGCGGTACGAAGCCCGGCAGGACGACTGACCCGGGCTCAGTCGTCCAGCGACACGTAGTCGCGCGGGACGACCACCATGGGCACGGGCAGGGAACGCAGCATCTTGTTCGCCGTCGCTCCCAGGAACAGTTGGCGGCGCTGGGCGAGCCTGCTGGAGCCGATCAGCACCATCTCGTCGTCGTTCCACTCGAGGTCTTCGATCGCGTCCTCGATGGACTTGCCCCGTGCCACCTTGGCACTGAGCTGCAGTCGGCCGTCGGACTTTTCACCAGCCTGTTCCAGCACGTGCTGCGCGTGGGCACCGGCTTGTTCGGCGGCCCGCTGCCCCTCGTCATCGTCATGGGCATCCAAGGCCAGCAGGGAGATCAGCCGCAGCGGGATCCGACGACGGGAAGCGGCATCAATTGCGACATCGAACAGCGCTTCCGCGCCAGGACGGGTGCCGATCGCGCAGGTAATCCGGCCGATGCTTTCGGGCGCGTGATAGCCAGAGGGCACCAGGGCCAATGGCACGGTCGATGCGTGCAGCAGTGCACTGGCCACCGATCCGACGGTGAAGTAACCGAACAATCCGTTACGCGCCGCTCCAACCACAATCAGCTTTGCGGCTGCCTCCTCGGCCGCCTCAATCAATCCTTCAGCAAACGACGGCGCGTAGCGCACCTGCGTTGAAACGGGGACGTCGTGGGGAAATGATTCCACGGCTTCGTTCAGCCAGCTCTCTGCCCGGCCCGCGCGGATCTGTTGCACTGTTGACTCAGGGCCGGACGACGCTTCACCGGGTTCGGGCCCATCCAGTACGTGGACCAGCTCCAGCTCGGCGCCTGGATTACGGGCAAGCGACGCGGCCAGCGCCAGGGCGTCCTCGCCCCGGGAGTCGGGGGTGTAGCCAACGATGTAGCGCATATGTGCGGACCCTTCTTGTGTAGTTCCCCGGCCTGAGGGCCGGGGTGAATGGCATCAGCTTTACCAGCAGGCTCACCAGTCACGCAATGGAAGGTGCCGCTGCCGTAATGGTTGACGGTGAACCAGCTCACGCGTACGCTAAATTTCTATTACCGGAAATTCAGTTCCATGATATGAAACTATAGGTTCGTTCAATGATGACATTCAACCCGGCGCAGTCGACGGATGTACAGATCAGCCCTCGCTTGTACAACTACGACCTTGCCCCCACCCAGCGCGCCGGGCGCCGTTGGGGCACTTACAACATCTTCACGTTGTGGGCCAACGATGTGCACAGCCTCGCCAACTACGCCTTCGCCATCGGACTGTTTGCGCTGGGATTGGGAGTCTGGCAGATTATGCTGACGTTCCTGCTCGGGTCGGCGATGATCTTCCTGCTGCTGACCCTCTCCGGTTTCATGGGAGAGAAGACCGGCGTGCCGTTTCCGGTCATGAGCCGCATCGCATTCGGCATCAGCGGCGCACAGATAGCCGCCGTGGTGCGCGGCGGTGTGGCGATCGTCTGGTTCGGCATCCAGACCTATTTGGCCGCCCTCGTACTTAATGTGTTGCTGATAGCCCTCTTCCCGTCGCTGGAATCGCTGACCAACACGTCGCTGCTCGGCCTTCCCCTGCTGGGCTGGATCTCCTTTATCTGCCTCTGGATAGTCCAGGTCATCATTGTCAGTTATGGCATGGGCATGATCCGCAAGTACATGGCGTACGTCGGTCCGACCATCCTGACCACCATGCTCGCCATTGCCGGGTGGAAATTCTTCGAAGCTGGCGGCAGTATCGCGCTGTCCACTGACAAGAGCCTCACCGGTGGCAAGATGTGGCTCGAAATTTTCCAAGGCGCCGCGCTCTGGGTCGTCATTTACGGCACCTTCGTCCTCAACGTCTGCGATTTCACCCGCTCGGCGAAGAGCAAGGCAGCCATCGTCAAGGGCAATCTCGTCGGCATCCCGATCAATATGCTCTTCTTCGCCGGGATCGTCGTGGTCATGGCCGGCGCACAGTTCGAGATAAACGGCAATATCGTCACCAGCCCTTCCGACATCGTGCAGACGATCCCCAACACCTTCCTGCTGGTGGTCGCTTGCGTGGCCCTGATCCTGGTCACCATTGCTGTCAACCTGCTGGCGAATTTCGTCGCCCCCATCTACATGCTGGCCAACCTCTTCCCCCGCAAGTTGAACTTCCGCCGCGCCGGTCTGGTCACGGCCATCATCGGCGCAGTCATCACGCCGTGGAACCTGTACGACTCAGCGGTCGTCATCCAGTACTTCCTTAGCGGCCTCGGAGCCGCCCTCGGCCCGGTCTTCGGTGTCATCATCGCCGACTACTGGCTGCTGCGCAGGTCCAAGGTCAACATCCCGGCCTTGTATACCGAGGATCCCGAGAGCGATTACCACTACCGTTCCGGATACAATCGGCGCGCCATCCTCGCCTTGGTGCCGGCCGCGATCATCGCCATTGTGCTGGCGCTGGTGCCGGTGTTCGCCGCCCTCTCCGGGTTCTCCTGGTTTATCGGTGCCGGCCTCGCCTTGGTGTTCTACTTGATAGTGGCCGACCGTGACCGTACGTTTACCGACGTCGACGGCGAGTCCATCGCCGTTCCGAGCGAATAACTCTGAGGAGGTCTGCGCAAGTGCGGATCCTTGTTGTCAACGTCAACACCACCGACGCGATGACCGAAGCTATCGGAGAGCAGGCGGCATCGGTCGCCGCGCCGGGAACCGAAATCGTTCCGCTGAGCCCGATCTTCGGCGCGGACTCCGTGGAGGGTAACTATGAGAGCTATCTGGCGGCCATCGCTGTGATGGAAACAGTGCGCTCCTATGAAGGCGATTTCGACGCCGTCATCCAGGCCGGATACGGAGAGCACGGCCGGGAGGGACTGCAGGAACTGCTCAACGTGCCTGTGGTGGACATTACCGAGGCGGCGGCCAGCACCGCGCAGTTCCTCGGCCATAAATACTCAGTGGTCACCACGTTGGACCGGACCGTTCCTCTGATCGAGGACCGGCTCAAGCTCGCCGGTCTCTATGAACGGTGCGCCTCCGTCCGCGCGAGCGGGCTGGGAGTACTGGAACTCGAACGCGATCCGGACGCCACGGTGGAAGCGATCGCAGCCGAGTCTGCCCGCGCCGTCGAGACCGACAAGGCCGAGGTGGTCTGCCTGGGCTGCGGCGGGATGGCGGGGCTGAACGAACGCGTCGTCGAACGCACCGGGGTGCCGGTGGTCGACGGCGTGACGGCCGCCGTCACCATTGCCGAATCGTTGGTGCGGCTGGGATTGTCGACGTCGAAAATCCGCACCTTCGCTCCCCCGCGGCCCAAGAATTTCAAGAACTGGCCTCCCCGCAGCTGAGCGCTCAGGCCGGGCTCCTCGAGGCCTCGGACTAACACGATTGTATGATTTCCAGCACACTTGCCCTTCAGGGATCTCACAGGTCTTCCGTACCTGATGCATGTGCTGCTAAAAATGATTCAGCGAAGCATAAAGCGCAGTACCGGGCGTCGAAATTCTGACTCCACGCCGTGGGCTGTCCAGGTCTGGCAGCTTCGCTCCATTCACTCATTTCTTAGCATTCCCAGGGGACCCCTATGCCTACCTACTTCCCGGATTACGAGGACGATCCGCCCACCGTCGAACTGCCCGCCATCGATGTATCCAGCCCGGCCGCCCCGGTGTCCGAGGCTCCCCGGAAGGCATGCGGCCGGTGCCGCGCAGTCACCCGGACGCACGACGAGTTCTGCCCGCAGTGTGCGGCACGATACCGGAGCAGGACGCCATTCCAGCGGCTGTGGAGGACTGTCGCGCTGGCGGCACTCATCATTGCCGGCCTGATCGCCGCCGGGGCCATGATCACCGCTTACAACAGTGAAATGAGCGTCGGGACCGCCGGACAGGGCGTACAAACAACCTCTGCCCAGACCGTCTTGATGAGACTCTCAGGTTAAATTCGGGGTTCCGGGTGGTAAATGCGGTACAAATGACTGATGAGCAATGACCTCGGACGCCCACGTCCAGCCTGGCGCCAGCTTTTCGGTGTCCCGCTTGTCGTCACGCTATCATTCGGGGCGCTGATGCTGATTACGGCTATTGTTGCCGGGTTGCCGGTGCGCGATCCGGACGGCTTCATTGGCCCCAGCTATGTGCGGCTCCCGCTGATGATCGCGATCGTGATGATGGCCGACGTCGTCCCCAGGGTTATCCGGCGAAGGCCCGGGTACCGTAATTGGTTCCCGGCCATGGCAGGGGTGTTGCGTGAACGATGGACCGGCCCGCGACTGGCAGTTATCGCTGCCGGTCTGGCAACGTTCTACCTGGCCTATGTGGCCTACCGGAACCTGAAGAGCTTCCTGCCATTCCTGCAGGAACACCTGACGGACCCGGCACTGGCCGCCATCGACTCCTGGCTGGCCTTTGGCGCCCACCCGGCGGATGTACTGCACCTGCTGCTCGGAACCGGCATTAGCGCCCACATACTTTCGCTGGTCTACATGTTCTACATGCTGTTCGTCCCTCTCACCCTGGCCGCTTCCCTCGCCTGGGCGAACGACTTGGCCCGCGGGGCCTGGTACGCCACTGCGTTGTCCTTCAATTGGATCCTTGGCACAGCGACGTACTACATGCTGCCCGCGCTCGGACCCATCTATGCTGCCCCTGCACCGTTCGCCGACCTGCCTCCCACCGAAGTATCAGGGCTGCAGGACGCGCTATGGGAGAACCGGCTGGAGGTGCTGGCCGGACCGCATGACACTCTGACGGTCCATGGCATCGCCGCCTTCGCATCGCTGCACGTGTCCGTGGTGTTCACCGCAGCGCTGATTGCCCACCTGACGCGGATGCCCAACCCGGTGCGGGTCTTCATGTGGATTTACGTGGTCCTCACCTGTGTGGCCACCATCTACTTCGGCTGGCACTACGTAGTGGACGTGCCCGCCGGCTTCGCCGTCGGCGGTTTGTCAGTATGGCTGGCCTGGCTGGCGGTGCGCCGCGGCCGGCCGACCCTGGATGTGGAGATCGGCCGGACAGGTGCCATCCGGCAGGAGGCAGGCGCTACGGCGCCGAGCCCCGGGGAGCGAACATAATCACCGCAACCCCGAGCAGGCAGATGGCTGCCCCGGTGAGGTCCCAGCGGTCCGGCCGGAAACCGTCGACGACGACGCCCCACGCCAGCGAGCCTGCCACGAACACCCCGCCATAGGCGGCGAGTATCCGTCCAAAGTGGGCGTCCGGCTGCAGCGTTGCGATGAAACCGTACAGTCCCAATGCCATCACGCCGAGCCCGGCCCACCACCAGGCTCGATCCTCGCGGACGGACTGCCAGATCAGCCAGGCGCCGCCGATCTCTGCCAGCGCGGCCAGGGCGAATAACACAACAGGCTTAAGAATGGTCATGCGTCCAGTCTCGCGCATTCTTCGCAGACCGGCGGATACGCGGATGCGCAGTTAGGCGGTGCGGTCAGCGATACGATGGCCATGGCAACTGATTATCGAAGAAACGAGCATAATGAACGCCGCTCGAGGCACTCAGCCCGCAGCATCCGACGTCGAACGTCAACAGGCCGCACTACACGCCAACAGCCTCGCTTTGCTCGTGGCGGGCGCCGCCGCGCTTCTGAGCCTGCTCGGATCCTTGATCATGGCAGCGGCCGGGGCAGGATGGATCGCATCCGCCCCGTACATCCTTATCAGCTCCGCGACACCACCGCTTTTTGCGCTCGCGTTTTGGTGGATGGTCAGCCGTTGGGAAGTGTCCAGGTCCATCCGCGAACATCGCGGGGCCGCGGCACTGCTGGTTGCGATTGCAGTGCTGGTCACCGTATTCAGTTGGTCCATTGCCGGCTTCAGCCCTTTCTATGCCGTCTTCCTGTTCCTCGTCGGAGTCCGGACGAAATCGGGCGCCCTGCTTGGATACGCGCTCCTCGCCGCCCTGGTTACCTTCGCCACCGGGGCGCTGCCATTGCCGCTGGCCGCGGCGGCGTACGTCGTCTTCGCGGCGGCATGCGCGTTCTCCGCCTGGAGGCTGGGGGTGCCTCGCATCGGCGGAAAATGACGGTACCAGTTGTTATAAACTAACTGGCAGGGGGAATGAACCGATGACTCGTAATCGTGTCGTCAATTTCAACGGTTGAGGGGAAGCGACCGGCATCGGGGCAGTTCCAAATCACTTATCGCACTCCTATGAAGGACATTCCGCATGTCTCACGACGAACCACCGCGCCCTCCTCTCCCTTCTTCTCCGGAGGAAGACGGGTGGAATGAAGCACCCACCTCGGAAATTCCACTGGCCGCACCAGTTGTCGGCGCATCGGAGGCCGCCGAAACCCCGATCAAGCTTTGCAAGCGGTGCAGCGTACAGACCCGGACAGATGGCAACTTCTGTCCTCACTGCGCCGCCCCTTACGGAACCGCCGCACGTTCCAAGGGCCGAAAAAGAATCGTGCTGGCGCTGGTGGCTTTACTCGTTCTTGGCGGCATAGGAACCGGCACCGGTCTCATCATCCAGCACAATAACGAGGTTGCAGCTCAAGAAGCCGCAGCTGACAAACGCAAAGCCGAGGCAGCCGCTGCCGAGGAACGCCGGGCCGAAGCAGCCGAACGTGCCGCCGCGAAGCGCGAAGCCCAAAAGCGCGAGGACCAAGCGGAACGGGTCTACAGGGAACTCGTTGTGGAGGAAATGGAGAAGTCGATCCTGGACGATGCCAAAGAACGCGTCGCGACGGGAATCCTCACAGGTCCAATCGTGGAAGTCTCGTGCACGCCTATGGCAGGCGGCTCGACTGACGACCTGACAGCTCTGACCGGAAGTTATGACTGCATTGCCGTCAATGAAGAACACGACGACGGCACGGCGTCCGGCTATCGGTTCTCAGCCACCACCAACTGGGATGAGGCCAGTTACTCCTGGCACCTCGGTGGCTGAGTCTCTGTGTCCTCAGGCCAGTGGTCCGAGGCCTGGCGAAGCTTGCGGTGGACCTCCCGCAGTTCGTCGCCCCAGGCGATCAGACGTTTATCACTCAAGGAAGCACTCCTCGCGGAGCCAGGACTCGGCCGCCGAGGACCATTGTGCAGTGTGCGGTATGTGGGTATGGCCGTGATCGCCGTAGGCCTGGCCATCGGCCAGGCCGAGCCCGTGCCACCCATGGGGGTAGATGTGAAGCTCGACGGCGACGCTGGCATCAACCAGCGCAGTCGCCCAGGCCAGGGCGTTGGGAAACCCGGGAGGATCTTCTGCCGTTGCCCACACGAACGCCGGGCAAACCCGTTCATCGAGATGCCGCACCGGGGACAGCTCGTCCTTGAGGTTGATCCGCTCCCCCAATAATGCTTCGACGGCCGGGCCGGGCAGCAGATCCAGATCCGCGACCGCGTAGGCGAGAATGGCGAAGTCCGGACGTGGAGGCGCCTCGTCCAAAGTTTCGATGGACAAGACCGTGCCGACCATCAACAGGCCTGCGAGATGTCCACCCGCGCTGGATCCGATGACGCCGACGCGTGCCGTATCAACGGACAGGCCGTGATCACCGTGCCTGATGTAATGCAGCCCCGCCCGTGCGTCCTCCAGCGGAGCAGGAAACCCGTGCGGCAGTAACCGGTAATTGACCACAAAAGCGTGGAGGCCAATGTCGCTGAGCCAGCGGGCATATCCCTCGCCCTCGTGCCCGGTGTGCTCCCGGAAAGCCCCGCCCGGAAGCACCAGGACAGACGGCCGCGGGCCGAAAAACCCGGGTGCGGCAGGATAGATTTCGGTTGAAACAAGTTCGGATTGCTCCAGGATGGCAGTAGCCACCTTTCACTACCACGCCTCCATGCCTGACGCTGTCCGCCATCGACACGCGACGCTGGAAGTTAATATAGCACCGTCAAGGCGACCACATCCCGCGCAATCCCAACCGAGCAATCGGGCAGACAGTTTCAGGCCTCACTGAGAGGGCGGCGCCGGCGGGCCGTTCCATGATGCAGGGGCCTTCTCTGGCAGACTCAGAACCATGGAGCGTAATGATCCCGCCCGGCTGCCCAAGGTGAGGGTGTCCCGGCAGTCGGGGTTCCGATGAACGGCGGCGACCCTCAGGGCTGGTCGGCGGTGGCGAGCGGCTGGGCCGAGTTGTGGGGCGGCTTCGCCGAGCCGGTCTGGCGAGCCGTGGTCGATGCCAGCGGCGCCGGCCCGGGTACGGTCGTGCTCGACGTCGGATGCGGCAGCGGCGATCTGCTCGCCCACCTGGACAAGCTCGGCACCTCCACCGCCGGCATCGACCCGGCCACCGGCATGGTCGAACTTGCCCGCACCAGAGTGCCCAACACCGATCTACGGGTCGGCTCGGCGGAACATCTTCCATGGCCCGATGCTTCGTTCGACTTGGTGACATCCATCAACGCGCTGCAGTTCGCCGACGATACGCTCGACGCCCTCGCTGAAATGGCCCGAGTCGTCAAGCCTGGCGGATACATCGCGATATCCAACTGGGCAGAGGACGACCGCAACGACCTGAACACCATCGAAAACGCCGTCGCACGCGCCGCAGGAGAGGAGCCCCTTCCCGACGGCGACCTGCGTCTGCCCGGTGGCCTGCAACAACTACTCGCGGACGGACAGCTCGACGTCGTCTCCTCAGGACTCATCGACGTCCCGTGGGCCGCGGCCGACGACAATGACCTCGTCAGCGCAGTGCTGCTGGGTGAGGACCCTTCCGCCATCGAGGCCGAGGCCCCCACGGTCGTCGAGGCAGCCCGCCCCTTCCGCACCCGGAGCGGGAGCTACCACCTTAACAATGCTTTCCGGTACGCTCTCGGGCGCCCCCGAGGCTAGTCGTGATCAACACAGCAGCGGGCCCCGCAACAGTTTGCCGCGAGACCCGCTCCACCTCAGTTATGTGTGATTAGTGAGGATCCGAAATGCGTTCACCCCGCTCCCTGATGTTCTCGACCGGTTCAAGGCTTGCGGTCAGCCATTCGCCATCGGCCACGGCTTCCAGCACGGACATGCCGGCCCTCTCTGCGGTCTTCGTGATGTAGCCGTTGGACTTGGCTCCGATGCCGCCGCGCATCTCGAATAGCACCGATGCGGACCCCAACAGGCCGTAGGCGTTACGCGCGATGCCCGGCGTCGTGGTGCTCGGATACCTGGTGACGTTCGCGTAGCCATACTGATCCAGTTCCTGCAGCAGCACCGATACTGCCTTCTTCGACCGCACAATGGTGTCCGCGAACTCCTCGGAGATGCCGAGGTTCTCGGCCTCTTCCAAGGCATTAGGCCACATGGTCGACGCCGTGATCAGCCGGCCTTCATCGTCCACGTAGGAACCTTGGTGGTGGAAATCCATCACCAGTTCCGGCTGGCGCTCTTCCCACAGCAGCCGCATCGCGATCGCTTCAGGCACCGGGTTCAGATTGTCATCGCCCGGTACATAGGGGTGGTCGTAGGCATTGTCGCTGTAGGAGTGGAAACGGTTGATGTCGTATCCGCGGCCCTCCTCATAGAAGGCATCGCATGCGATTTCGCAGGTCGGATCGTAGTTCTGCCGCCACGGCGTCGTGGCACCGGATGCGTCGGTGACATCGGCGTCGAAGCCGTCGACGTTGACACGGGGCACAATCGTGATCGTGACCTCGTTGCGGATTTTCTTCGCCGTCGGGTTATTGCCGCTGATATTGCGGATAATGTTAATCATCGACTCGGAGACCACAAACTCGTCGCCGTGCTGGCTGGCGATGTACATAATCGACCGCGGGCCGTCGCCAATTGTGACGACGGGAATCTCCCGGCCCGTATTGCTGGTCAGCGGCGCCGGCGACAGGTCGAACGCGCCCTTGGCGCGGTGCTCAAGCGTCTCCAAAGTGGACCATAACTGCTCGTAGCTATGTATGGCGGCGAGGTTGGAATCTCCCCACGGACCATTGGGATTGCTCTGCGGATCCGCGGCTGCACTGCCCATAAGACCCATCGGCAGCAGTGCGACGGCGGCAGCTGCGGCCAGCAGCCGTTTCCTCCCCGGCCCGGTGGTTGTCTTCGACGGATTCGATCTATTCAAAAATTTCACGATGACTCCAGTGTCGAGTGATTGGGACAACCCAAGCGTCACAGTGGGACCAAGGCGCGTCAATGAAAACGGCGGAAAAGAAACCAGTATCGCGCCTGACTCTGGACGCACGCAGGAAGTGGTGTTACATTTCGCCGGCAGCCGGGAGCAGTTGGATTGCTGGCGCAAACGTGGCATGGTCGACGTCGAGGAATATGGCCGAAACCGGCGCCAGGATACCCAGCTCGAAAGGCCGCTGACTACGTGGAGCCACTGACCGACGACGACGTGCCTGCCTGGTGGCAGCGGCTCGGCCTGCCCGGGTTGATCGATATTCATACCCACTTCCTGCCCGATCGGATGATGCGGCGGGTATGGGCCCATTTCGACGACGCCGGCCCGCTGATCGGGCGGCCCTGGCCGATTAACTACCGCTGGGACCAGGACGCGAGACTGGCCCACCTGCGGCGACTGGGTATCCGCCGCTTCACCGCGCTGACGTATGCGCACAAGCCCGGCATGGCCGCCGACCTCACCGAATTCGCACTCGACCTGTCCGAGGAGAATCCGGACTGCGTCCCCAGTGCCACGTTCTTTCCCGAGGACGGTGTGGTGCATCAGGTCCGCTCCGCCCTCGACCGGGGCGCCCGGGTGTTCAAGCTGCACCCCCAAGTCGGCGGGTTCGACCTGCGCGAACCGATACTGGACGAGGCGTGGGGGCTCCTCGCCGAAGCCGGGGTTCCCGTCGTCATCCACATCGGTTCCGGCCCGGTCCCGCGCGGAGGCGCGACCGGGCCGGACAAACTCGAAGGAGTGCTGCGCCGGCACCCGAATCTGACCGCCGTCGTCGCCCATCTTGGCGCACCCGAATATGCCGAGTTCCTCGACCTCGCCGACCGTTACCCGCGGGTGCACCTGGACACCACCATGGCCTTCACCGACTTCTTCGAAGACGTGGCGCCCTTCCCGACGGAGCTGCTCCCCCGGCTGGCTGACCTGGGCGACCGGATCATGCTGGGCAGCGACTTTCCGAACATCCCCTACTCCTATGCCCACCAGCTCAAATCCCTTGAACGGCTCCGCGAGCAGGAGCCAGGGCTCGACGACGACTGGTTGCGGGCGGTGTGCTGGTCCAATGGTCAGCGGCTAATCGGGGACTGAGCGCTTGTAAGCCCGCCGGACGACAGTGGCGTGCACCTTGCTACGACCGATGCAGCTCACGCGCGGCGCCGCTATTGCCCGATCTGGTCGGGACACGACCCTACCGGCACTTCCCCGGGACCGTAGGCGGGGACAGCTTCAGCCCGGGCCCTTCCGAGATTCCACGCCAGCCAATCGTCAGTGCTCGCTCCTGGGACGGGCTGTTGGGCGATCACGCACTGTGCCAGTTCGGCAGGCAGTCCCTCTGCAATAACCGGGGTCGCATCCGCTCCAAGGGTAGAGAGGTACTGAAGGTCGAGCTTGCCGGTTGCCTCATAGCGATCGATATTCTGCTGAGCCACCCACGCCTCGGGATTGGCCAAGCCAATCGCCAGCAGCAGCACCGCCCCCGAGGCGAGCGCAACCCGGGCCAGCCACCAGCCGGACAGCCGTATGCCGGCCACCATCACCAGCAGCACCAGGATGCCGAGCCAGACCTCGAATGCATCAACCAAAACCCGCAGCACCGTGAAGCCGTAGGCCTGCTGATAGACCGCCATCCGGAACAGCGCCGATGCCACCACCACGAGGGTGAGCGCACAGAGGATTCCCAGCACGATGCGCAACAGCAACTGGTCCCGCTTGCCGGCCTGCGGCGCCTTGCGCACGGCCAGCGCGATGGTCGCCAGCGTCAGCGCCGTCGCGATGGTCAATTGCGCGAAACCCTGATGGACATACTCGGCGTAGCTCAGTCCGGTGGTGCTCGTGATGAAGGCGTGGCCGCCCCACATCGCAGAGGCCTGCGCCGCGACGAAGGTGAGGAAGACGGCGATGACGACGCCGACGGGCACCATCCACTCCCATGTCCGGGTCACCGGCCGGGCCGGCGGCATCGCGACGGTATGGACACGCGGCGGGTTGAGCGCCAGGTAGCACCCGGCAAGCACCACTCCGCCGATCACGAACCACACGAAGGCGCGCAACACGAGGCCGTCGGCGATGTCCACATCGGGAAGCACCCGGGACACCCAGGAGCCGAACACCGCGTCCCCGGAGGCGAACAGCCCGCCGAAGACCACCAGCGCCACGACCGAGATCGCCGCGGTGCGCAGCACCGGCCACAGCATGCGGTGCCGGCTGGTGGCCGACAAGGTCCGGCGCAGCAGCGGCAGCCCCCGGATGCCGCTGAGCACCCAGGACGCCGCGCCCGCAAGCATCGGCGGCAGCCGCCTGGCGCCGGTGAGCGACGTCGTGACAAGCACCCCGGCAACCAACACCGCAAGGACGGCCAACCATTCGGCGGCGCGCAAGACCACCAGCGAGCCCAGCCCGAGGCACAGGAGGGTGGAGAACACCGTCCACGGACGACGGCGGTTGGCCGACAGCGTCAGCATCAGGGCCCCGGACGCCACCAGCACCAGCAGGGTCGCCAGTCCGAAGTTGCGGTAGGGCAGCACGACGGCGGCCAGCAGCCCGATCGCGATCGATGCGTAGAGCGGCACGGGCGCCGTACGCAATCCCCGCTCGGGCCAGTAGTCGCCGAACAGCGAGCTGGCGAAGGACGGCAGCGCGATGGTCGATCCGCCGGGCCGGGCGACGTCGTCGGAATGAGCGGTCACGTGGGTCTCCTCAGGGTCAGTGCCAGTGGCATGGTTTGGTCGGGGTTCCGGAGCGGCGCCAGGGGCTGGCCGGGGCTCCGGACCGGCGTCCGGCTCCCGGGCGGCAGCGGCATCTTTCCCACGGCCTTGATCCGGATTGCGTGGCAGCAACGCGCGCATCCGCGCTCCCGCGGCCCCATCACTGCGTGGCAACACCTCGATGGAACCGCCGTGCAGCTGGCAGACCCAGCTGGCGATGGCCAGGCCGAGTCCGGTACCCCCGCTGCTATCGTCGCCCACCCCGAACCGGGTCAGCACCCGCTGCGCATCTTCTGCCGGGACCCCCGGGCCCTCATCGGTGACCTCAAGGGACCACCGGTCATCACCTTCGGCGATGGCACGCACCTGCACGAGCCCGTCGGGCGGGCTGTGCCGGACGGCATTGTCCAGCAGGTTGGCCACGACCTGGGCCAATCGCCCGGCATCCGCCTGGATCACCAGGTCCTGCGGCTCGACGGACGTTTCGAAGCGCACGGCCCGGCCGCCAACCCCCGCCTCGGCAACCGCTTGATCGAGCAGCTCCGCCAGGGGGACGGGAGCATATCGCAGTGGTGCCGCTCCGCCGTCGACCCGCCCGACGTCGAGCAGGTCTTCAACCAGCGCGCTCAGCCGCTCGGACTGTGTGAGCGCGCCCTGCAGCACGTCGTCGTCGGGCCTGACCACCCCATCGACGAGGTTCTCCAGCAGCGCCCGCTGCGCGGCCAAGGGGGTGCGCAGCTCGTGGGACACCGTTGTCAACAACTGCCGGCGCTGCTGGTCCACCGTGGCCAGCTCGCCTGTCATGGTGTTGAATGCTCGCGCCAGCCGCCCCACCTCGTCGGCCGAGGTGGCAGTGACGCGGACCGAATGGTCGCCGGTTGCCATCCGGCCCGCCGCCCGGGTCATCTCCCGCAGCGGCGCGGTCATCCCGCGCGCCAGCCACTGCGTGACCCCCAGCGCCGCGGCGAGCGTGACCGGCAGCGTCAGCCAGCCGGGCACCCCGGCCCGGATGCCCACTTGCAGCATCACGACGGCGGCCATAATGCTGAGCGCGACGAGTAGGCCGATCTTGAACTTGATCGATGCCACCCCATCCAGCGGACGGGTGGTGCGCGAGGGGCGTTCGGCCATCTCAGTTCTCCAGCGCATAGCCGACGCCGTGGACGGTGCGCACCCGCGAGGCGCCGACCTTCGCGCGCAGCGACTTCACGTGGCTGTCCAAGGTGCGGGTGCCGCGGGCATCGGCCCACCCCCAGACCTCGGTCATCAGGGCTTCGCGGCTGTGCACGGCGCCGGGCCGCTCGGCGAGCATCGCCAGGAGGTCGAACTCCAATGGGGTCAGATGCACCTCAGCTTCGGCGACCTGCACCCTGCGGGTGGAACGCTCAAGGACGAGATCGCCAACCGTCAGCGCAGGCTGATTGGCGGCGGCCAGCTCAACGGCTCGGTCGACCCGCCGCAGCAGCGCCTGGACCCGGGCCACCACCTCGCGCATCCGGAACGGCTTGACCACATAGTCGTCGGCACCAACACCCAGCCCGACGAGCACGTCGGTCTCATCGACTTTGGCGGTGAGCATCAGCACCGGGACCGGCCGCTTCGCCTGGATCCGCCGGCACACCTCCAGCCCGTCGAACCCCGGGAGCATCACGTCCAGCAGCACGAGGTCCGGTTCGTGCTCGTCGAAAGCGGTGATGGCGCCGGGGCCGTCAAAGGCGCTGAAGACCTCGAACCCCTCGGCGGTCAGCCGGTCGGCCAACGCCTGATTGATCGTTACGTCGTCCTCGACAACCAGCAGCCTGCGGGTGGTCCCCTTTTCTTCCGTCATGCTTTCGAGCCTACAAGCGGGCGTGCTGGCCGTTGTGGGGGTGACATGTGGAGGACTTGTGAAGGTTTACGGACCGGTACGCCAGCGAGTGGTCGGCCTATTGTTCGGTATCATTCCTGCGGGATCCGCCGTCGCTCGCCGCCCATGAGGACTCAAGCAACTAAAGTAGCTGATGAGTAACTATAGTTGGCGCACAATAACTGGCAATCGGCACCGGCCTCTTGACTCCAGTTCATGTGGTTGCCCGCCCCGCCCCCTACTGAAAGTCCGCCTCAATCACGCCGACGGCGACGGCCAGATCCTGCCAGGACATCCCCACGCCCTTGAAGACATTGGGCCTGTCGTCACGGCGTGCGACGGCGCCAGTCACCACATCGCGCAGAGTCACCAGCTTCCCCGCTGCCAGGGCCCCGTCGTCGACTGCCATCACCACATCGCCGGCCTCGCGCAACGCCGCGGCAGCATCCTCGACCACCACCTGCGAGCGCCCCATCAGTCCGCTGTCCAGTTCGCGGCGGCCTGTCTCGTGTGAGCCCATCGCGACCACGCACGCGCCGCCCTTCACGCCCGCGCCGTCGAAGAGCGGCTCCGCCGCCGACGTGGCGCAGACGACGATGTCCGCCTCGGCGATGTCCTCGGCGCGGCCTGCTTCCACCGGTAGCCCCAGCTTCGCGGTCTCGTCCACGACGGAACCGACCTTTCCAGGGTTACGTCCCACCACCGTGATCCGCGACAGCTCACGAATATCGGCGAACGCAACAATGTGAGCCAACGCCTGAGGCCCGGTGCCAAAAACAGTCAGCTGAGCGGCGTCCGGCGCGGCCAGCTTGTCCGCCGCGACCGCAGAGACCGCCGGCGTTCGCAGGGTGGTCAGTGCCGAGCCATCCATCAGCGCCGCCGTCGTCAGCGTCTCCGCATCCAGCAACACGTAGGTCGCCTGAATCCTCGGCAGTCCCTTGTCCGGATTGCCCGGCGCCACGGATGCCACCTTGGTCCCGACCCAGTCGCCGAGAGTCGAGGGCATGATCAGCAGGTGGCCCGCTCCGGCCGGAATATTGATACGTCCCGGATCGGTTGCGGGATCGAACCCGTCGAGCAGAGCGCGTTCAATCAACCGCCGCGCGATGCGAGGCGAGGCCCGCTCGACTGTGTCTTCGGCGCTGTACCACGTTGGTTGTGTCGAATTCACGTTGTGAATGTCCCTCATACTCGGTGTTGCAGGGCTAGCGGAAGCAGCCGCCGGGCCTCGGCAACACGTTCCAGGGGCAGATCGATCGTGTGGCTCGTTGCCCCTGTATTGCACTGCGTTATCACCACACCCATCGGGTCGGCCACCAGACTGGAGCCGATGGAAACCGGAGCTGCCTGTGACACTGCCACCACGAAGGCGCCGTTGTCCATGGCACGTGCCCTTGTCAGAACGTTCCATTGATCGCTCTTGCTCGGGCCGGGAACCCACGCTGACGGCGCAAGCAGCACCTCCGCCCCAGCAGCGGTGATGGAACTGGCGAGCGAGGGAAACCGCAGATCGTAGCAGGTGAGAATCCCAAACACCGTCCCGTCGACGGCGAATGTCACCGGGCGAAGGTCCTCCGCTGGCTTGATGTATTGGGATTCCTGAAGCCCTTGGCTGTCGAAAAGGTGAATCTTCCGGTACAGGGCGAGACGGTCGCCGTCGGGCCCGAGCGCAAGAATGGTGTTGTAAGCGCGGTCTGGTTCGTCGGAACTTTCGACAATCCCGGCCACTAGCACCAACTGGTACCGCATTGCGATATCAGCGAGCCTTCTCGCCACAGGGCCGTCTGCCGGTTCGGCACTCGCGACAAAACTGCTGTCCACCCGCGGTTTCTCATACACCGCATATTCGGGGAACACGATCATCCGTGCCCCGGCCCGCGCAGCATCCCCGGTCAGCTGCTCAATCCGATCCAGGTTCTGCGCGATGTCGGGGCCTGAGTCCATCTGGGCCAAAGTAATAAGCATAGGTAGGCGGCTTTCAGGAACGGATGCTGGTATGGCCACTCATTAAACCGTTTCCTTCTCCGGTTCCGCCATATCCGGCGGTGCATTGCGGAAGCCGCGGGTCGAAATAGCCAGCACCACAACTCCGACTCCGAGCCAGATCAGCCCCAAGGTGATCGCCGTCGGATCGAGCTGGGTCAGCAGAAATGCGTCGATAAGGGCACCAACGGCCGGCAAAGCGAGGTAGCCAACCGGGTTGAGCGGATGGCCGGCCTTCCGTTGCCGGAGGTAGTAGGCAATCACCGAAACATTGACGAGCGCGAAGGCAGTAAACGCACCAAAATTGATGAACGAGGTTGACGTGGCGACATCGAGGAAAATCGCGATCAACCCCACGGCACCGGTGACAATCAGGTTGAAGGCGGGGGTGCGGAACTTCGCGCTGATGTAGCCGAACACTCTGCGGGGCAGTACACCGTCACGCCCCATTGCATACAACAGCCGGGATCCGCTGGCCTGAGCGGCGAGCCCTGAAGCGAACTGCGCGACGACGAGGCCCGCCAGAAAGATAGCGGCGAAGAGCTGTCCGCCAATCTGCAGCGCAATATCCGATGCCAGCGACGACGAGTTTTCAAAGAATCCGCCCGGGCGGATCAGCTGCGTTATATAGGAGACGGACACAAAGATGGCGCCGCCAATCACGGCGATCAGCATAATCGCCTTGGGCATCGTTTTCGTTGGCTCGACCGCTTCCTCGGTCAGCGTGGTGACAGCGTCAAATCCCAGGAACGAGTATGCGGCGATGGCTGCGCCAGCGGCAATCGTACTGAGATTGGAGGTGTCGTTGATAAAGGGTTCGGCGCTGATGAGCGCATCTGCCCCTGAGGTGCTGACGAGAGTTCCGATCGTCAGGGCCACGAAAATGGCGATAACCAGCAGTTGGAAGGTCATCAACATGTAGTTCGCCTTTTCGGCCACCTTGATGCCAATAAGGTTCAGCAACGTGGTGATGACTACGAAGCCCAGGATCCAAACACCAATCGGAACGCCGGGGAACTGCGCGTTGAGGTAGGAACCGCCGATCAGCCAGATCACCATCGGAAGGAATAGGTAGTCGAGCAGGATTGCCCAGCCCACCAGAAACCCCACGCGCGGCTCAATCGAACGGCGTACGTAGGTGTAGGCAGAGCCGGCGACCGGATGGGCCACCGACATGCGTCCGTAACTATGGGCGGTGAACAGCATAGCCACCAGGGCCAGCAGATAGGCCGACGGCGATGCGCCGCCAGTAGTCTCGGCGATGACGCCAAAAATTGCCAGCACAATCAGTGGAGTGAGATAGGCAAGCCCGAACAGCACGAGCGAAGGCAGCCGGAGCGTCCGGATGAGATGTGGTGTTTGCTCCATAGATGTTTCCTTACTGGCCATGGTTCTGCGGGTCCCAAGTGGAGGGGTTGATGCGGCCCTGGTATACGGGCAATTCGATCGGCGCTTCGTGTGAGTGGAACTGTGACCACATGCGGTTCAGGCCCGCAGTGCCATGACTCCGCACCTTCTGCACATGGGCGCGATCCAATTGCGCGGGCAGTATGCCCGAAGCATCGTCGTCGAGCGCGTCAATGACCCCGCCCTCTGGATCGACGATGAGGCTGTGGCCGCGGCCGGTCGGGCCCGCACAATTTACGCTGACGACAAAGATCTGATTGGTAATCGCGCTGGCCCGCGCCAAGACAAGTTCCTGGGCTCGATCTTTAGTGGTCGTCTTGACCACATTGACGATCACGTCCGCACCCATCCAGGCCAACTGCCGGCTGACTTCCGGGAACCAGGCGTCGTAGCAGATGGACAAGCCGGCCCTGCCGAACCCGTCCAGGTCAACCGTGACGAATTGGTCGCCGGGATCGTATGGCTCGTGGGGACGCCAGGGAAATATCTTACGGTAGCTGGCAGCCAGCTTTCCCTCAGGTGAAAGCGCCAATGCGGTATTGAATAGCTGTCCCTCCCGACCGCGCTCGCAGATGCTTCCCGGAACCAGCCACACCTTCAGATCCCCTGCCAATTGCTGCAGCTCACGGACGAGCCGACCATCGAGCGGTTGCGCCGCTTCCTGCAGAGCCTCCGTCCGCTGCTGGTCGGGGACGCCGTCGCCGAAGAGATGCAGTTCCGGAAAAATCACCAACTGTGACTCCGGATGGCTCTCCAGTGTGGCACTGACTTCCGCCTCGAACGCAGAGAGTGGTTCGTCTATCCTGCGGGGCTCCGCTTGAACAGCGGCAAGCGGCAGTATCTGTGGCAAAAGAGTGCACCTTTGAACTGGCTAACGTGACGCAGGCAATATTAGTTCATTTTGATCTATTATCAACCCATGCACGCAATCATAGATACGGTGGGCTCATGAACGCCTCGACAACAACCTCGACCGAGGAGTCCAGGTTGAATGAGGGAGCTTTGCCCGGCATGGGAAGGCGCAGCGCCATCGACGCCGTCCGTGCCCGATTCGCTACGGCGATCTGGCTCGGCCTGCTTAAACCTGGAGAGAAACTTCCGGGGCAAAAGGATGTTGCCCTGGGACTATCTGTCAGCCCGATGACGGCCCGCAGGGCAATGGCCAGCATGGCGGACGAGGGCATCGTCGTCCGGCGCCGAGGACGTGCCGGTGGAACGTTTGTTGCCGACGATCCGCCGCAGGAGGCCCTGAAGCGGCTACGGTCGGCGAATACCGACGCGCCTGCCATCCACGCATTGGTGGACCGCCGGCTGCTGGCCGAATGCGCCGTCACCCACTTTGCCGCCACCCAAGGCTCGAATGAGGAACTGGAGCGGTTGGAAGCACTAACGGAGCAGATGGCCCGGGCGGAGGACTGGTCGGAATATCATCAAGCCGACAGCCAGTTTCACCGGCTGGTCGCCGAAGCCTCACATCTCGGCGGCGCCGCAGAGATCTACAACGAAGCCCTGACGGAGCTGTACGAACACTTCATCCCGTACCCGATTGAAGCCCTGCATCGGGCCAACGAGGACCACATTGCTCTTGTAGCCGCACTGATGCGGCGCGATGTGGCTGGCGCGGTGGAAATTGCCCGCACTCACGTGGAAACACTTCACCGCACCATGTTCATGGAGCTATCAAAACAGACACCCGACGAGTAAGACACTTGAATTCGCCGGTGCCTTCCTGCGACTTTCCCTGGTGCACGCGCTCAGGATTCCATAAAGGCTTTCCTCACGC
The DNA here is from genome assembly GCF_000430705.1 of Arthrobacter castelli DSM 16402. GTDB lineage: Bacteria > Actinomycetota > Actinomycetes > Actinomycetales > Micrococcaceae > Arthrobacter_C > Arthrobacter_C castelli. The sequence goes on along the minus strand of NZ_AUMN01000020.1, from coordinate 12,678 downwards.
TGATGCGCAGCAATTCCCGACGCCGATCATGCTCCGCCTCATCTTCATCGGCGCTGGCAGCGTAGACATTGCTGACCGGCGACCAGGCCATAGACATAGCGATCACCATGGCCATCACGTCGAACGGATCCGCCGACGCCGTGACCGAACCACTCGCTTGGGCCGCGGCAATTGCAGCAAGTTTGGTGTCGTCCATCCGCTCGGCGTCAGGCACCAAATGACCGGTCGGTCGACGCTCCAGCCGCGCCCACGTGGCGAGCCTGATGAGGTCAGGGCGGCGAAGATACTCGTCATAGAGACGCACCGCCCAGTCGGCAATATCGCTGGCGTCCCCGATTGGGGCGACATCCATAATGCGCTCGAGGGAGTCCATGAATATAGCGTCGAACAATTGCTCCTTGCTGCCGAAGTACGAGTAGAGCTGCGCCTTGTTCGTCCGTGCGGTGGCAGTAATCCGGTCAACGCGGGCTCCAGCAATACCGAAGCAGGAGAATTCCTCGGTGGCAGCCTCCAGCATCCGCTGACGGGTGGCCCGCCCCCGGGCCGTGAGTTGGCTGTCGTCGATCATCTTTCAACACTACCAACCAGTTGGTTTGCAACTCTTCCACTTCCGCACTACGTTTAATAAACTAACTAGTTTGTTTATTTAGAGGAGAGATCATGCCCACCGCTACTGCCTATGTCGCCGAGGGCCCCAACCAGCCTCTGGGCCTGCACCCAATTTCCCGGCGGGACCTGCGGGCCGATGACGTGGCGGTGCGGATCAGCCACTGCGGCGTCTGCCATACAGACCTGCATTCACTGGCATCCACGGACCCGGAGACCTTCCCGCTGACTCCGGGGCACGAATTCGTCGGCGAGGTGATCGACGTCGGACCATCAGTTACTGGATTTGGGCCAGGGGATCCCGTAGCGGTGGGGAATATCGTTGACTCCTGCCAGCAGTGCCCCATGTGCCATGCCGGTCAGGAGAATTTCTGCCGGGACTTCCCAACACTCACCTACGGTGGCGTCGACCGCCGGGATGGCTCGGTCACGCAAGGAGCCTTCTCAACCGAGTACATAGTTCGCGACCAGTTCGTTTACCACCGGCCCGCCAACCTCGACCCGGCCGGCGTCGCCCCACTGATGTGTGCGGGGATTACCGTGTGGGAACCATTGCGGCGCTGGGAAGCAGGACCTGGAAGCAAAGTGGGAGTCGTCGGACTGGGAGGCCTCGGACACCTGGCCGTGAAGCTCGCCGCTGCACTGGGCGCGGAAGTCACGGTATTCACCACGTCCCCGGCAAAAGAAGCCGACGCCCGCGCACTCGGCGCACACGACGTCGTCATCACCACTGACGAAACCGCGATGGCCGACCAGGCAAACACACTCGACCTGGTCATCGATACCGTCTCGGCACCGCATTCTCCGGCGCCTTATCTGCCGACCGTCGCCCTCGACGGAACGTTATGCTCGCTGGGATTCCTCGGCCAGATTGAGGTCGAAACGACAGACCTGCTGATTGGACGCAAGAGCCTCAGTTCGGCCGGCAGCGGCGGCCATCGCCGCACCCAGGAACTGCTGGATTTCTGCGGCCGGCACCACATCACTGCCGACGTCGAAACCCTCCCCTCCGCTGACGTCGCGACAGCTCTGGACAGACTCTCGAACAACGATGTGCGCTACCGGTTCGTCCTCGACATGGCCGACATTCACTGATGAACGTAGAAGCTGCGAATCTCCGACGTCTGTTGGCTTTTCCGAGGGGCGTAGATAAGCTTCTTCTGTTTGAAGCCAAAAAAAATGGAGAAGTCATGAGACGTTTCGCATCTTTGGCATTGTCCACCGCCTTGGCGTTTACGGCCGTCAGCGGGATTTCAGTCGCCGCTGAGACGGCAACCGCTCCCGCTGCTGAAGCGGCAAGCTGTGGCACATGGCAGTACAAGTTCACGCAGAAGACCGGTGTGTACGTTGGCTGGCCTACCGGCGGCTACTGGCGTTGGAGAGACACTGCTTGGACTGGCTACTACTTCAACAGGATTAACACCTCTAGATACTGGATGCGTGGCAGTCCTGCCTATGTGTACGGCAACATATACACCGATGATAGAGAGTTTGTCGCGACTGGATATGTGAGGAAAGCCTTTTTGGATTACCTGACGTGCTGGTGAGAGTAGTCAGTACGATCGGTTGCCCGGCGCGTGCTTTGAGGCTGTGAAAAGCGCGTGATACGTTGATTCCAAACCACATACGAGCGCCTTCGGGTGCGTCACTCAGACACCAGAGAACAGTGACTCCTTGACTTTAAGGAGGGGACTGTTCTCTTTTTTTATGCCATGGCGCCGACGGACAAAGGCATCATAGTTTGAAAGGAACAAGGAATTGAACGATGGATATACGTGACTTCTCGCTGGATATGTTTTCGCTGACAGGGAAGCGGGCGATTGTCACCGGCGGTAATTCGGGACTGGGACAGGCGTTCAGCCTCGCTCTGGCGAAAGCCGGTGCCGACATCTTTGTGCCGAGCATGAGCGACGACGACGGCACGACCCGGGATCTGGTCACCGCCGAGGGCGTGCGGTACGAGTTCGTGGAAACTGACCTGACCGCCGCCGAAGCGCCGGCCCAGGTCATCGACGAATGCAGCAGACGTCTTGGCGGGCTCGATATCCTGGTCAACTCCGCCGGGGTCGCCAAGCTGGCCGACGTCGAACATTTTGACCGTCCGAAGTGGGATCCGATGGTCGACATCAACCTCACCGCTCCGTTCACCCTGGGCCATGCGGCCGCGGGTCACTTCATCGAGCAGGGTTCCGGCAAGATCATCAATGTCGCCTCGCTGTTCGCGTTCCGCGGCGGACAGCAGTCTCCGGCATACGCGGCAACCAAGCACGGGATCGTCGGCTTCACCAAGGCCTACTGCGACGAGCTCGCCCGGTACGGCATCCAAGTCAACGCCATCGCGCCGGGATACTTTGCCACTGCCATCACAGAGGAAACCCGCTCCAACCCGGAAACGAACCAGCGCGTCCTCGACCATATCCCGGCCGGGCGCTGGGGCGATGTCGCCGACCTCATGGGCGCACTGGTGTTCCTCGCCTCACCCGCATCCAACTACGTCAACGGCCACGTGCTCACCGTCGATGGCGGATATCTGGTCCGCTGATCCGCCGCTGCCTGCACCAATCCTCCGATGAAAAGGAACAGCTCCATGATTGAATCCACCGCCAGCCTCGACCGGGCCGCAATCCTCGCGCGCCTGCGCACGCTGCTTCCCGCCGACCAGGTTGAAACCTCAGAGGCAGTCCTCAAGGAAGCCAGCGTCGACCGCTTCAAGAAATACCAGTCCGTCAACGGCATCTTCGACGCGCCGACTCCGGCCGCCATCGCCTACGCCACCTCTGCGGAAGAGGTCTCGGCCGTGCTGCAGTTCGCCAACGAACACCTGGTCAACATCGTCCCGCGCACCGGCCGGACCGGCACCGAAGGCGGGCTGGAGACGAGTGTGGCCGACACCATCGTGCTGGACTGCTCGAAGATGGACCGGATCATCGGCATCGACCCGGAGAACATGCAGGCCACGGTCCAGGCCGGCGTCCCGCTCCAGGTCCTCGAAGACCAGCTCCGCGAACAGGGGCTGACCACCGGCCACTCGCCGCAGTCGAAACCCCTCGCCCAGTACGGCGGTCTGGTTGCGACGCGTTCCATTGGCCAGTTCTCCACCCTGTATGGGGCCATCGAGGACATGGTGACGGGGCTGGAAGCAGTCTTCCCTGACGGCGGCATCCAAAAGATCAAGGATGTCCCCCGCCGGTCGGCCGGCCCGGACATCCGGCACATCGTCATTGGCAACGAAGGAGCGCTGTGTGTGGTCACGGAAGTGACAATCAAGCTCTTCAAGTACATGCCGGACAACAACTCCTTCCACGGAGCGCTCGTCGATGACATGCGCACCGGCGTCGCAATTCTCAGGGAGGTTGTCACCAACGGGTTCAGCCCGTCCGTGGCACGCCTCTACTCGCCGGACGACGCCAACCAGCACTTCTCCCACTTCTCCAAGAACCAGTGCGTCGTCGTGTTCGTTGCCGAAGGCCCTCGGGGAATCGTCAAGGCCACCGGCGACGAGATCGACCGGGTCCTCGCCCAACACCGCCACGAACGCGTCGACCCGCAGCTGATCGAGGACTGGTTCGACAACCTCAACTGGGGCCAGGACAAGATCGACGCGGAAAAGGCCGCAATGCTCAGCAATCAGCAGCTTGGCTACACCACAGAGGTCTCGGCGAACTGGTCTGAGGTGGCAAACCTCTACGACGCCGTCATGGAACGGATCCGTCATGAGTACCCGCACTACGCCGACCTGCCGATGCTCGGAGGCCATTCCTCGCACAGCTACCAGACGGGCACCAATATGTACTTCGTCTACGACTACCGCATCGACTGCGCCGTCGAGGAAGAAATCGCAAAGTACCACGTACCGCTCAACGCGATCATCGTCGAAGAGGCGCTGCGCCACGGCGGGTCGATGGTGCACCACCACGGCATCGGCAAGTACCGCACACCGTGGACGACGGCGGAACACGGCACGGCCTACCCGATGCTGGCAGCGCTCAAGGAGGCCTTCGATCCCAACGGGATCATGAACAAGGGGACCATCTTCCCGGTTGACGGGGCAATACCTGCCGCCGCCCAACACCCGGATACGACGTTCACCGGCCCCGCCGGATTGAGGGGATGACGATGGCGCGTTATTTTGTCGGCATCGACAACGGTTCCCAATCGTCGAAGGTCGCCATCTTCGACGACGACGGCGCGATCGTCAGTGAGGGGCGCGCCAACCTTCGCCCAAACGACACCCCGGCGCCCGGCGTCGTCGAATTCCCCGACGACGACATCTGGGACTCGATCATTGAGGCCTGCCGGCTGGCCTTGAAGGACTTCGGCGGTTCGACGTCGCAGATCGCCGGCGTGGGTTTGTGCACCATCCGCTTCTGCCGGGCGATGCTGCGCGCAGACGGCGCCCTCGCTCAGCCCATGCTCAGCTGGATGGATGCACGGGTCGGTGCCCCGTTCGTTGCCGAGCATGACGACATCAGCTACGTGACGACGTCGTCCGGTTACATCACCGCCCGCCTCACCGGCGAGTTTCGAGACACGGCCGCGAACTATCAGGGTATGTGGCCCATCGACACAGCCAACTGGGCCTGGAGCGCGGATCCGCAAGCCTACGCGGACACCGGGATGGCGCACGAGCAGCTGTTCGAACTCGTCCAGCCCGGCGAAACCCTCGGGCACATCACGGATGCGGCGTCTGCCGCCACCGGACTTCCTGCGGGGGTTCCGGTGATCGCGACCGCCAACGACAAGGCCGTCGAAGCGCTCGGATGCGGGCTGCTCGAGCCGTCGACGGTGCTCGTCTCGCTGGGCACGTACATTGCAGGCATGTCCATCGGAGACGTCGAGGTCAACGACGCCGGAACGTTCTGGACCAACTTTGGTTCCGAGCCGGGCCGCTACCTGTATGAAAGCCATGGGATCCGCCGGGGCATGTGGACCGTCAGCTGGTTCCGCGACGTGCTGGGAACGGAGGCCGTTGACGCCGCCACCGCGCGCGGGCTGCGCTTGGAGGAAGTTCTCAATCACGAAGCCATGCAGGTGCCGGCCGGGTCCGATGGCCTGCTGACCGTGCTGGACTGGCTGGCACCTTCGGATGCGGCTTTCCGCAAGGGAAGCATCCTCGGCTTCGACGGCCGACAGGGGCGAGCGCACATGTACCGCTCAATCCTTGAGGGCATCGCGATGACGATGCGGACGCGGACCGGCGCTATGGCCGACGAGCTCGGAGCGCATTTTGAACGGGCCGTCGTCTCCGGCGGCGGGTCAATGTCGGAGCTGATGATGCAGATCATGGCGGATGTCTTCGAGGTCCCGACCCTGCGGATGCAGGGCGACAGTGCCGCCGCCCGCGGCGCCGCCATCTGCGCCGCGGTCGGGACAGGAAGCTACGCGTCCTTCGCCGATGCCGTCCACGCGATGGTGCGGCACCGGGACACCTTCACGCCCAACCCGGACAACGCCGGCATCTACCGCTCGCTGCGTGCCGTTCACGAGGACGCCACCGCGCACACCGACGCGATCTACCGGCGCACCAGCGGCATCGTCGGATAACTGGCCGCCCACACATACAGGCCGGCTGCCCGCATAGGCCTTCGCCCACAGAGTCGGCCAGCCAGGCGGTTCGCTACATCGTCCACACGTCCCGGTTCGACGACGCGACGGCGAGCGCCCCGGCTCCCAGCGCCGCGACGACGTCGTCCTTCTCGCAGACCAGTCCCCCGGCGATCAGCGGTATATCCGTGTCCTCGCGCAGCCAGGTCAGCACCCGGGGCACGCACCCCGGAAGGATTTCCAGCACATCCGGCTGTGCCTGCGAAGCCACCCGCGGCAACTGCCCGTAGGACAACGAGTCCACGAGGAAGAACCGCTGTACGGTGACCAGCCCGTTGCGGCGCGCGGCCCGGATCAAGGAGGTCTTGGTCGACAGAATCCCGTCCACCTGCGTGTGGGAAGCAAGCCAGTCAATGGAGACGTCGCGTCCGGAGAGCCCGTCCACCATGTCAACGTTCACCAGCACCGTCTTCGCTGCCGTCTTGCACCGGGCGACGGTCTCTTCAATGGACAGGATTGAGCCGAACAGGAGAAACACCACCTGGCGTTCCGAGTCCAGTATCTCCCGGAGCCCCGCCTCCTCTTTGACAGTGGCGATAATGGGATCTTCGCGCAGCAGCTCGAGAAATTCGGCAGGTCCCGCGCCCGCAGTCGACTGGTTACTCATAACGTCCATTCTCCCCTTGGCCTGCCCACCACGGCGGCCGCACCACCGCAAACCTGGAACAAGCGGCGCCACCGGGCCTGCCTCCGGCCACTTAACGTTGCTTAACGCTTTGTTATGCGGCTGTAATGGTCCTCACACAGCCCGTCGAATGGATCACTTAAAGGAGGGCGCCATGGCAGCTACGGACACCGCCGGGGACACCCTGATGCGCCCACGTTCCGTCTCTGCCGCAGCGGTCGCGAGGGTGACCGGTGTCTCTCCGGCCACAGTTTCCTATGTGATGAATGGAAAGGGCGGGGTCTCCGCCGAGACCAGGAAGCATATCGTCTCGGTGGCGAATGAACTTGGGTTCCGCCCTCGCCAGGGGGAGCTCAAGCGGAGCGGCCAGCTGACCCGCGTGATCGGACTGATCCTGCCCAATGTCACAAACCAGATGTACATGGCGTGGGCCCAAAGCGTTATCGATGCCACCGCACGTGAGGGGTACGAGGTCTTTGTCTCCACCACCCAGGACGATGCCGAAACCCTCGCCCAGTCCGCTGCCACTCTCGCTGCCAGGAATGTCGACGGCGTCATCATCGCCGGTGCTCTGCGCGAAGACACGAGGGCGCTGCGCACGTTGCGGCAGCATCGCATTCCCTACGTTTATCTGTCCCGTCACACAGCGTTCGTCGCGGGCGACTTTGTAGGCATCAACGACGACGCCGCGGCGACCGAGGTCATGGAGCATGTGTTGTGGCATGGATACAGGGAGATCGCGACCGTCGTCGGGCCACGCATTTCCACAGCTTCGCTGGCACGCGAGCAGGCTTTCGTCAGGACGGCCGATGAGCACGGCATTTCCATTACGGGCGGCCGCAAAATCAGCACCAGGCTCAACAGCGACGGCGGCCGCGCCGCGTGTCGACTGCCGACACGCCGGTGAACATACCGATTGGTGTTAATCCCTGCTCACCGATCACCATTGCCGCCGGTCCCACGTCAGTCTCCCTGCCGATTGGAGGTGGCTTCAAACTAATCACGACGGGGATTTCCCACTGAAGGCATGCTCCTTGCCATCGGCGAGGACGGAGCAGCCCATTGGGCGGCGTTGGCCAGAACCCTCCGGATCCCGGGCTGATAGTAAATCGGGTAGGACTGATCCCCGGGACTGAAGTAGAAGATTTTGCCCCGTCCCCGGCTGAACGTAACCCCGGAGCGTAAGACTTCCCCGCCGGCAAACGAGCTGATGAACACCAACTCGTCCGGGGCAGGGATGTCGAAGAATTCGCCATAGGTTTCGTGGCTGTCCAGCACGAGCGGAACACGTCGACGCCGCCGGCAATGGGATGCGTGGGGTTGACGCTCCACACTATTTCGCGCTCTCCCTCATTGCGCCACAGCAGCGAGCACGTCGTTCCCATCAGAGCCCTGAAGATCTACGAAAAATGGCCGGAGTGCAGCACGATCAGGCCCATACCTGCCAGGACGTGGCGATGGACCCGCTCGACGACGTCGTCGTCAACGGACTCGTGGGCAATATGGCCCCACCACAGCAGCACATCCGTTTCATCCAGCACGGCCTCGCTCAGCCCGTGTTCGGGATCGGACAGCACGGCCGTCCTGATCGTCGGCCCATCGCCGAACTGCAGCCGCAGGCCGTCGGCGATGGCGTTATGAATGCCATCCGGATACACGGCCGAGACCTCCGGCTGCGTAGCTTCGTGGACGCCCTCATTCCACACAGTGATGCGCAGCGGTGACTAAGAGGCACGCTCTTCCGTCATGTCCAGCCTTTCAATAGGGCCTTGGGCCGCAGTCGGCTCGCGATCTGCCGCCGCACGATTGGTTGATCCAGATCGGTGCGTATGCGTACACGTGTTGGATTCCAGCTTACGGGGCGGAGCAGGCCAGCCGCGGGGCATGCATTCGACTCACGGCAAATGCACCGCGGCCAGTCCGTCAATATAGGTCTCGATGTCGAAGTCGTCGTCGATGACCGACTGCACAATGAACCCCTGGCAGATCCCCAGCATGACGGCCCCGTACTGCCGGGCGCGGGCGGCCGGGTCAGACCCGGCAGGTGCGTCGGGGCGGGTGATCCAGGCGAACGCATAGTCCTCGAAAACTCCCCGCAGTCCGGCGACCGCCCGCGTCGAGGCCTGGCGAAGCCCCGGCACGGTCGTTGCCTCGGCCCAGGTTTGAACCAGCAGTCCGAGATCGTCGAAGCTCGCCTCGACGCCACGCACGAACCGCGCGAGGACCTCCGCCGGCTCCGGCATGGCGCCTTCGTCGTCCATGTCCGCCACGAAGGTCATATGGTGCTCCAGCACCTCGCCGACCACGATGGAAATGAGGTCGTCCTTGCCCTTGAAATGCCCGTAGATGGCGCCGGCCGACAGGCCCGATTCGGCGATAATGTCTGACATCGACGTCGCCTGGAATCCCTTGCGGGCGAAGCAGCGCAGCGCCGCCTGGGCGATCTCGAGGCGCCGCGCAGCGCGGTACTCGTCGGTGACTCTTGGCATCTTCCACCTCAAAAAGAATGAACGTTCTTGACGGGATCTCCGCCAACCTTCATTATAGAGAACGACCATTCTTTTTACGAGCGAAGGCCCGCCATGTCGACCACCACAGCAACTACACCCCACACCCCCTGGGCACGCGTCGTCGTGCTCGGCGTCGCCGCGGCCGCGATTGTCGGCATCATCCTGCTTGCCTTCACCTGGCCGGGAATGAATTCATCGGCCAAGAACATCCCGCTGGCTGTGACCGGCCCCGCCTCCCAAGTCCAGACCGTGACGAAGGCCTTGGACCAGCGCGCCGGCGACACCTTCGACATCACCACAGTCGATAGCCGACAGGAAGCCGTCGACCGCATTAAGACCCGTGACGCGTTCGGGGCGATCGTCCTGGGAAAGAAGCCCGAGGTCCTGGCCGCGGGGGCTAACGGGGCCGCGGTCACCCAAATCATGAAGGGCGTCAGCCAACAGCTCCAGGGACAGCTCGCCCAGGCGGCAGCGAAACAACAAAGCGCCCAGGCCCACGCACCCGCCGCAGGCGGCGGCAACGGCCTGGCAAGCGAATCTGCCGGCACCGGCGGAGCGCCCGAAGCCGGCCGGCAGGCACCTCAGGTCGCCTTCACCGACGTCGTGCCCCTGCTCGACGCAGACCCCAAGGGCGCCGGCCTGGCGCTGGCCTCGTTCCCGCTGGCCATGGGCGGGATGCTTGGTGGCATTCTGGTCTCGCTACTCGTGGCCGGCAATCGCCGCCGCATCACAGCGCTCGTCGTCTTCGCGACCCTGGCCGGCGGCATCATCGCCGTGGTCATGCAGGGCATGTATGGGGTGCTGGCAGGCAATGCCCTGCTGAATGTGCTGGCTGCGGGGTTGGCAGTACTGGGGACAAGTTCGCTGATCGTGGGCCTGAACGCATTGATCGGCACGCTCGGCATCCCGGTGGGCGCGGTGTTGACAATGCTGATCGCCAACCCGCTCTCCGGCGCGCGGGCGCCATGGCAGTTCCTGCCGGAGCCTTGGGGCGCCGTCGGCCAATGGTTCGTACCCGGCGCCTCCTCGACCTTGTTGAAAGACCTCTCCTACTTCCCGGACGCGAACACCACCTTTGCGTGGCTGGTGCTGGCCGGCTGGGCGGTCCTGGGCGTGGTATTCACGCTGGTCGGACACTTCCGCAACCAGGAGGTGGTCCACACCGAGGACAACACCCACGCCGGGGCCGCCACCCGGGACGAGCCGACGACAGTGGGGTCGGGCAAGCATCGCGCCTGAGCCCGCCAACCACAGGGAGACGGGGCGGCATGGCTACTTCTTCGCCGTCACCCACAGGGGAATGATGCCGCGCACCACTTCGGCGCCGTCGCGCAGATGCGCGGAGACTCGGACGTCCACCTGGGACGGCGCCTCCTTGTCCCAGTCCTTCGGATCCGTCTCCGCGATGCAGCGGACATCGCCGGGCACCTTGGCGAGGTAGTCCAGCTGGATGCCTTTCGGGATCCATCGAGTCCCCTTCGCCACGGTCGCCTCGCCGAGCAGGCCCATCGCCGCCTCGAGGCCATTTGCGATGGCGATGGCGTGCAGGGTGCCGATGTGGTTATGGACCGCGCGCCGCTTCTTGATCTCGACCACCGCACGGTGCGGGGACATCTCGACAACGCCGGGGCGCACCGAGCGGAAGTACGGCGCCTTGAACATGTAGGCCGCGGAGAAGATCTGCCGGCCGAACGGCCGGGCGGTGATCTTTTGATAGAGCTCGTAAGTCGATGCCATACCGCCGATGTTACCGGACGGTAATATCGGCACCCGGCCAAAGGCCCACCGAAAATCGCTCCCCGAGGACGACGACGGACACGGCCCGGGCAGCCATTGTCAGTTCATGGCGCAGGGGTACAACCACATGATCGGCGTATCAGCATCTCCGTCGGGAAGACCGTATGTTCCTCGTCGCCGGACTCTCCGGGTTTTAGCAATTTTTCGACGGCTGCCCGTGCCATCTCGTGGATCGGTTGGCGTACAGCGGTCAGTGCCGGCCAAGCGTACTCGGATTCCTGCGATGCGTCGAAGGACACCAGCGCAATGTCCTGCGGCACGTGGAGCCCTGCCTCGTGGAGGGCACGCAGCACGCCCACGGCCTGCGTATCCGAACTGGCCAAAACAGCAGTGGGCCGACGTCGGGACGCCACCAGTCGCTGGCCGGCGTCGTAACCTCCCCTTCGGCTGAACTCGCCTCGATACACCACGCCCTCGGGCAGCCCTCGCTCGGCCAAGGTATGACGCCACCCTTTTTCGCGTCCGTCGATCGGCGCCACCGGGTTGGCGCCCATCACCAGATCGATATCAGTGTGGTCATGCCCAATGAGGTGTTCCACCGCTGTCCGCGCGCCCTGAACCAAGTCAACTCCGATTGAGGTCGATCCGGGGAGAGGCTCATTGCGGTTCAACAGCACTGCTGGAATCCCCGACTCTGTGAAGCGTCCCAGGTCAGGGTGCGGCTCAACGCTGGCGAGGAGCAGCCCGTCAACGCGCCGGGAGGAAAGATTCTGGACGTGTTTGCGCTCCGTTGCTATCGAACCGTTCGAGTTGGTCAGCAACAAGGCATATCCGAGCTCATTGGCGGCATCTTCGATGGCGTGGGACAGTTCCGCGAAGAAGGGATTGGTGCTGTCCGGAATAACCAGGCCGAGCATCTCGGTGGAGCCAAGTTTCAGGGCCCGGGCCGCGCCATTTGGCCGGTAGCCGAGCAGCCGGATTGCCTCGCGGACACGGGTCTCGGTGGCCGGGGCGACCTTATTTGGCCGGTCATTGACGACGTAGCTGACGACGGCGGTGCTGACGCCGGCATATCTGGCGACATCGGCGCGGGTGACGGCTGGACGCGGGGACGGGTCTGCGCTCATTCCCATCGGCCCCACCTTCTCCAAGTTGCCCCACGTGCTGTGCCCGCGTTCGAATTCCCGGAACCCGGACATTGAGCTTGGCGGACTGATTCCCGGCCTTTCATCCGCCAGTATATCCAGCGGCAGCGGGGGCGTCGCCGAAGTCGGGGATGGGCAGGCGTTCGCCGTCGCGGTTGGCCGATTGGTGGGCGATGATGCCCGGCAGGGTGAACCGGGCGGCGACCCAGGCGTTGACCGGAGGCAACGTTGCCTCGTTGACGGCGGTGACGAAGTCATCGACCAGGAAGTGATGGCTGCCCTCATGCCCGTTCGGGGCACCCTGGAACTCGGCCGGCAACCGCTGCACGTCATGGACCGGGGCGTGCCCGGAGGTGAAAGCACCCCGCAACTCCGGGGCAACGTGGGCCAGCGCCGGATCATCAGCATCCAGGGTCGAGACCGTGTCCACTTCGGCGGAGACGTCGTGGAC
>NZ_KE387201.1:3921-107738 GCF_000430705.1 Arthrobacter castelli DSM 16402 | reverse complement strand
GGTGTGTCGTAGAGGGCGCCGTCGCGGAGCATGGCGAAGAGGACGTCGCAGCGGCGGCGGGCCAGGGCGATGAGGGCTTGGTTGTGGCGTTTACCTTCGGCGCGTTTGCGGTCGTAATAGGCTCGGGACTGGTCGTGTTTGAGGGCGGCGAAGGCGGAGAGGAACAGGGCTCGTTTGAGGACTTTATTGCCCTTGCGTGAGGGGTGGTCGCCGCGGATCGAGGTTCCTGATCGCCAGGTGACCGGGGCGAGTCCGGCGTAGGAGGCGAGGTGCCCGGCGGTCTTGAAGTCCAAGACGGCGACCTCGGTGAGGATGCGGGCTTCGGTCCTGACGCCGACCGCCGGTAGGGACGTCAGGAGCTCGTGAAGAGGGTGGGCCTCCACGATGGCCTCGACCCGGCCCAGGACCTCCGTGCGGGAGTCGCGGAACTGGGACAGCTGCGCTGCCAGTTGGTCCAGCACGATGGCCGCCGCGTCGGTGCCGGCAACAACCACGGTCTGTTCGGACAGGGCGGCGAAGACCTCGGCGGCCCAGCGCTTGCCGGCCCGCGGCGCGGTCTTGCGCAGGTGAGCCGCCACGCGGGCTTGGCCCGCCCGGCGCATGGCGGCCGGGCTCGGATACTTCTGTAGCAGGGCGGCCATGGCGGGGTGGTCCAGATGCGGGCCGATGACCCGCTCCAGCGCCGGATGGACCTGGGTCAGCAGCCCACGGATCCGGTTCGAGGCGGCGGTGGCCTGCTTGGCCAGATCATCGTCGAAACCACACAGCATCGACAGCTCCGCGGACTGCTCGTCGGCGACCTTGATGGAGCGCAGCGTGTGCGGCATGGTGCGGGCGGCTTCAGCGATGATGTAGGCATCTCGGGCGTCCGTTTTGGACTCACCGGGATGCAGGTCCGCGATCCGGCGCATCGCCAGCCCGGGCAGGTAGCCGACCACGATGCCGGCGGCTTCGGCGACCGCGACCGGCAGGGCACCGATCGTCGCGGGCTGATCAACCACCAGCAGCACGGTGCCGTGTGTGGTGAGTTTGTCGATGATGGCCCGCAGCTTCGTCTCGTCCTGCGGCAGTGCCTTATCGAGTAGTTTCTTGCCGTCCCGGTTCAGAGCGACGGCGTGGTGCTCTGTTTTGCCGACATCGACGCCGATGAACACGTCAACGTGTTGGTGATCGTCGATCACGCTACCTCCAGAATGTAGACCCAGTGAGACACGGCTGGCCCTGTCCTGCGGCTCCAGAGTTCGACATCCACGTTACGGTCCGACCTTGCCCCGGTGGTGTCTGCGGCTGGTCTGGTTCCCATTAGCGATCCCCTGGTGCCTATCGAATCCCGGTGACGACACCGCCCGGATCATACGTGCGACTGGGGGGACAGAGTCATGCCGAGACCGACAGGCCAGCAACCCCAACTCTTCCTCAATTCGGGGCTACTAAAAAGACATCTGATGGTCCTAACAAGTCAAGCGGCGGAGGCTAATTCGTGTTGGCCGAAGGCCGTCGTCTCGTCATAGGTGACCCGATGTTGCAGGCAGTGGTGCAGACAACTCAACAGGCGGTTGAAGAGGTTGCGTTGGGCGGCGCTGTGCCGGTCGCCGGCGGCTTTGCGTCGGTCATAGTGGCCCGGGCCCCGGGCGATCCGGTCAAGGCGGAAAAGGCCCATACATAGCCTGCGGCGGCCAGCCGGTTGTTCTTGACGCGTCGGGCAATGACGGTGTGGCTTCGGCCGCTGGCCCGGGTGACGGGCGCGGCACCGGCATAGGCCTTCAAGGATCCGGCGGTGGCGAAACGCGAGCGGTCGTCGCCGATCTCGGGCCAACACCCGGGCCCCGGTGGTCTTCGCCAGACCGGGCATGCTGGTGATAATGGCCGCGTCGGGATGAGTGGCAAAGAGATCCTCGGATTCTTGGGTGAGCTGATCCACGGCCGAGCTGGCGGCATCGAGCTGTGAGAGCATAGCTGTCAGCTGGGTGCCGTAGGCGCCTTCAACGGCCCGGGGCATGCGCATTTCGTTGCTGTGTAGCCGCCGGTGCAGGCGCCGGACCTCGGCGTCCAGATTCCGGGTCCTGCCGGCTTTGCGCAGCAACTGCTCGATCCGGCGCGGGGTCAGGCTGGCCGCTTTCGCCGGTGTGGGCGCCGCCCGCAGCAGGATCCGTGCGGTCGCGGAGTTCAGAGCCTTGGTTTCGGGAAAGGCCAGCAGGGCTGCAGGATAATACTCGCGCAGCACGGCGCGAACCTTGTTGGTCTGATCCAGCTGGTTCCAGACCGCGTCCTGCTGGGCGCGGGCGAGCACGGCGATGGCCCGGGCCAGCTCCGAGTCATTGGGTAGGGGCCGGTGTTCGTGTCTGTCGGTGCGCAGGATATTCGCGAGAACGGACGCATCCTGGGCATCGGATTTCTTGCGGGATACGGTATGCCGGTCGCGGTAGCGGGCCGCGGCCATGGGGTTGATGGCATACACCTCATGGCCGGTACCCAGCAGGCTCGCCACGAGTAGCCCACGGGGAGTCTCGATGGCTATCGGAATTGGGTCCGTGACGGTATCACCGTGTTCGGCAAGGACATCCAGGAGCTTATGCAACCCGGTCAGATCGTCGCCAATCCGTCGGGAGGCCAACAGATTCCCAGCGTCGTCAACAACAGCGATGTCGTGGTGGCTCTCGGCCCAATCAATGCCGCAATATGCGTTCATTCGCGCCTTTCCTTTCCATCGACGGTGGTACCCCTCTCCGGGAACGCGTACGTGCAAAGCAGCGACCTAATGGAAGAGCTCATCGGCTCGGCATCTGATAAGCAGTTCTTTGCCCGTTGATGCTGCCGGGATCTGGTCTTGCCAAAGAACTCTCCGGTTCGCGGTGTCGGGCGGGATCTGATCCGGCGACATGGTTCCTGTTGGTCACGGTAGGGGCCAAGCGGGGAGGGAGCCAAAGATCCATCTTTTTTGAGGACTCCGGGTCCGGGTAACGGGAAGGCCTTGCTGACTCCCTCCACTCCCATTAGGTAACGGGGGAAGCCGAAGACGGAGTAGCCAGTACTCGTGCCCCGGCCTATGAATGGTTCCTAAGCTCGTACTCATTCAAGGGGAATTGAACGAGGCGGGGGAATGCCATGAAATCTGTAGTGACCGGGGGCGCCGGATTTATCGGCAGCCACTTGACGGAGCGTTTGCTCGATGCTGGGGATGGCGGCGTCGTCCTTGATAATCTTTCCACCGGTGCCAGCCGGAATCTCGAACCTATCGTAGACCATCCGCGTCTTACACTTCGCCGGGGTGACATACTCGATGCCGCAGCTGTAGCGGACGCCTGTGATGGTGCTGACCAAATCTTCCACTTGGCCGCCGCCGTCGGAGTGAATGTCATTGTGGACCATCCTCTCGACAGCATGCGCACCAATATCCATGGAACTAAACCGTTATGGAGGCTGCACGGGTGGCGGGGCGAAGCTGCTGTTGACCTCCACCAGCGAGGTATACGGCAAGAACACCGCTGATGCGTTGGCGGAAGACTCTGACCGGATTCTGGGTTCGCCGCTCAAATCCCGCTGGACATATGCGGCGGCCAAAGGCATCGATAAGGCGTTCGCCCATGCCTACTGGCAGCAATTCGGTCTGGAAGTGACCATTGTGCGGCTGTTCAACACCGTGGGTCCGAGGCAGACCGGACGTTATGGCATGGTGGTGCCAAACTTGATCGGGCAGGCACTGCGCGGAGCGCCAATGACCGTCTTCGGCGATGGTGCACAAACCCGCTGTTTCTCCTATGTCACAGATGTGGTGCCGGCCATCATTGCCATTGCAGAACATCCGGATGCCTACGGTCAGGCTATCAATCTGGGCAGTGCACAAGAAGTTTCCATCCTGAATCTTGCCAAGCGGATCAAGCAGCTGCTGGACAGCCAAAACGAAATTGTATTGGTGCCGTATGAAGCGGCGTACGCAGCAGGATTCGAGGATATGCGCCGGCGCGTTCCGGATAACAGCCGCGCCTACTCATTGGTTGGGTTCAAGCCCGTGACCTCTTTGGACGACATCATCCTCAACGTCGCGGCTTCGATGCAAGCGCTGACACCGGCTGCCTCTGTGATGGCGCCAGGCGCCGCATTCCCGAGCTGATTCCCAAGGACGTTGATCAGCCGACACTGTTCGACACCCACCGCTTCCACGCGTTCTTCACCACCAGTAATCTCGACACCGTCACCGCCGACAAGACCCATCGGGCTCATGCGGTGATCGAGCAGGTCAACGCCGATCTGAAGGACAGCGCCCTGGCACATCTGCCCTCCGGGAAATTCAATGCCAACGCTGCCTGGCTGGTGCTGGCCGTCATCGCGTTCAACCTCACCCGGGCAGCGGCAACGATCGCCGGTGCTGGCCTGGCCAACGCGACAACGGGCACGATCCGGCGCAAACTGATCAGCGTCCCGGTCAGGGCCGCGACCTCAGCCCGCCAAGTCATCCTGCATCTACCCCAGGATTGGCCATGGGAGAGGCCCTGGACGAACCTGTTCACCAGCATCAACGCGCCACCACGGCACGCATCAGCCTGACCGATCAGCCGAGACCGGCCCGAGACGAGGACTCAACAGTGGAACATACCGGGCAGCGAGGCCCGGCGATCACCGCTGCCCGGAAGTCCCCAACACAGCCGAAATCAAATCAAGAGCTCACCCCAAACCTCATCGGTGGATCGAGGCTTAGGCGAGCCGGGTGAACTGATTACCGATGACTACGCGATGTATGACAAGCGCGGCGCTCCCGCTGTGGCGCAACGCGGGACATCATGAGCCCGCGCCGCAGACCGGGACTCCGGCCGCCGAACCGATGGACGTCGATTGCAGGGACCATGACAGCTGCCCTGACGTGTACGGCTTGTACTTCGCCACCGGGGCAAAGTGCAACACGGAGTGAAGAGCAGAGTACTGAGAAATACCCGTGGCGTACCAACATTGTCGCCACAACATTCTGGGTCGGAGAGATTCACGATCCGAACGCCCCAGACGGCTCCCGGGTCAGGTCAGCCTACGACGTGAATTGGCTGGAAAACTATGGCGGTTGTGATGGCATCGTCCGGGACGGGGAATGCCGGGCCGAACCGCGAACCACAGACAATGGATATATGCCGACTGAAATGACGCCGAAACAGAACCCCTTCTATCTGGATTTACCTTTCGACGACGTCAATGACCGGTCGCCTTCCAGCAACGCGGAGAGGTGATCCCGTGGGCGGATGAGCCGCCGTACAACCAACGCCTGGATGATCCGATGTTCAGTCTGATGAAAAACAGATGGGTGCGGCTGCGCAAGGACGGAAATATCTGCTATGGCCAGATCCAGGATGCCGGCCCTGCTCTCTATCACGATGCTGACTACGTCTTTGGAGACAACGACGAACGTCCGGCCAGTAAGGAGTAAGGAGGGTCTGTCACAGGTTCCTTCTCAACCTCTGGAGTTACACCGTTAAACTTACAGTCCCTCCACGAACGGGATCCAATCTCCACGGGCTTCGCGTAAACCGGTGTTGGTGGCGGCGCCATAGCCAAGATTCTCCGAGTGCTGGATAAGCCGGGCGGAGACTGATCCGGGTCGCGGTGAAGCTGCGAGGGTATCGATAATGGTATTCACGGAGTCGTCGGTCGACCCGTCGTCGATCACCAGCAGTTCAAAGTTTTTGTAGTCTTGGTCCAATACCGACCTGAGAGCCCGGGCGACGAATTCGCGGCCGTTATAGATGGGCATGACGACTGTGATCCGGGGGTTCCATAGCTATCTCCATGGGATGCCGGAGCCGAGGCGCCAAACAGGCGCTCACCGTCCCGGACATGACCCTGATCCGTCATGTAGCGACGGTCAGGGAACGGTTCGCCGGGAATGTTCGGCTGCTAGTGATGAAAAGGGGTCAGAAGTTTCATGGCATAGGCCAGGCGTTGGAACTGGCCTGCCAGCAGAGGACCGTTGGTCCGGAGCGACGAGGAGCACATGCTCCTCGGTCAGAGCCATTAACCTGCTCCGAATGGTGGCAGGTGGAACTGACCCGTTCAGGTGCGGCTGATGGAGAGTTGAACAGGCGAGAGGCTGCTGGGGGTGATGCTCTTGTGCAGGAACAACAACGAATCCATGGAAATGCGCGGCACCGGTAGTCGAAGGCAAAAGTGCGGCGCGGCAGGACTGCCAGTCCAAGGAGCGTCAGTGCCAGCACGCAACTGAGCACGAACACTTCGGGGCAGCTCTCATGGCATTCGGTATGTGATGGCAGGGTACCCTGCGCCGCGGCCGGCCCGGTTTCATGCTCTGGCAGGTTCGCCGTCATCAGTGCATTACTGCCTGCCGGGTCAACACCGTGGTGGGTTTGGTGGTTGGAAGCGGCCCCCTGTGGCAGAGCAGAAGCGTCACCGGCGGTAGGCAGGGCCGCCGCTGAATGACCGGAAGACGAACCATGGTCTCCGGTGCCGTGGCCACCGGCCAGAATATGCAAAGCCAGGATGCCGGCAATGAGTGCCAGCATGGTCAGTAAGAGGGACGCTGCCCGCAACCGTACCGCGACAAACTCGAGGACTTTAGCCATGAGTCGTCACCGCTGCCGGAGTGAACTGACGCATTATCATTCTGGGCATTACTGTGTAGTGAGATGAGCGGCCAACACGCCGTGTTGAACATGCTGCGGGGCACAACGAACCGGCACAGTGAGTAGAACCGGAAAACCGGATGCGAATGAGAGGACCCCTTCCGCCTGTTCCGGTGTACTGAACATAAGCCCGCCGGAGGCAGGAGTCAGTAGCCCGGGAACAATGTTCCCGGGCTATGTGCTGGTTTTACTGACTCATCCAGGGTGAAAAGGTGCTGCCGCCATCCTTGGAAACGAGGATGTCTTGCTCTGTGGCGATCCAGATCTGCAGTTGCCCATCGTTGCCCGTGGTGGTTGCCATGGCGTGGGCTTCGGTGTCGATGGTGCCGCTCCGGCGCCAGGTCAGTCCGGCGTCCTCGCTGGTGTAAACAGAGCCATCGGTGCTGATGCCGGCCACCTCTTGTGCGGAGGCGAAGTCAGTGACATACAGCAAGGGTGCATCGGGAACTTTGCTCCAGGTGGTTCCGCCGTCGGGGGACCGTTTGAGTCCTTCTTCCGTGGCGGCAAGGACCATCCGGCCCTCGGCTGTGCCGGACAGGTCGGCTGGTTCAATGCTGGTGTCGGGTGTGGACCAGCTTTGTCCGTTGTTGCTGGTGCGGATTGCGCCGTCGAAGCCGATGACGCCGGCTTCGGTGTAGGTCAGTGAGTGGAAGTCGGACTGGCCCTGCCGGGAGATGGGTTGCCAGTTTTGGCCGCCATCGGTGGATTCGATCAGCCCCACCGGGTTGGGCAGCTGCGCACCTTCGCCGGGGTGTCCCGAAGCGTAGAAGTGGCCCGGTTCGCCGGTGGTCGTGAAGCCCATCAGGTCGATGGCCGGGCTAATGACTTCGATGGGGTCCGTGCTCATGTCGTACAGGCCGGCATGGGTGGCCAACAGGACGGTGTCTCCACCGTCCTGGACGGCCATACCGTGGATGTGGGCCTGCGGGTATGAGGGGGTCGATGATCCGGTGCTGCATCCTGTTGCCAGCAGCAGCGTGGCGGCGGCAGCGGCGGTGGCAATTTTGCGGCGTGTAATGAAGGCGTGTCGGTGCTCGGTCAAGAATCTGTCTCCGGTCAGTTTTGAGAGGCTGCCGCGAAAAAGCCATCGTGGCAGCCCCGTCGTCGGCGTGGGCGTCGGAGCTGGGTTAGAGGGTTCCGAGCAGTTCGTTCATCGTTTCGATTTCGGCCTTTTGCGCCTTGAGCATCTGTTTGGCCAGGGCGATGGCCTCGGGACTGGTTCCGTTCTTGACCTCTTGCTGCGCCATCGTGACTGCGCCCTTGTGATGTTCGATCATGTGGGACAGGAACAACGTCGCTGTTTTTTCGCCATCAGCAGTCTTGAGCTGTTGCATCTGCTCCCCGGACATCATGCCCTCCATCTCGCCGGTGGACATTCCCTTCATGGAATCCATGCCGCCCATCCGATGATCGCCGACGGGCACCGGCTCGCCCCAGGCTTTCAGCCAGCTGTGCATGGTTTGGATTTCGGGGCCCTGGGCTTCCTTGATCTGCCGGGCCAGTTTGGTGACCTGTGGATCAATGTTCTCTTTGTCCAGGATGATGTTGCTCATCGTCACAGCCTGGTTGTGATGCACCGACATCATCTTCGCGAACATCACATCGGCCTTGTTGTGCTCGGCCGATACATCCGTGCTTCCACCTTCGGTGGATGCGCTGTTGCTTGCTCCTGTGGATTGTTCGGTGCCCATGGTGCTGTGATCCATACTCGGCATTTGTCCTGATTCATCAGCTCCGCAACCAGCCAGGACGATGGCCGTAGCCAGCGCTGCGGCGCTTAAGGGGAAGATTTTCTTCATGATAAAGACGTCCTTCATCAAAATAGTGGTCCATTGTCGATGACGCGTGACGGCGTCAAAGGCCGCAGATTAATTTCCGACAGCCCTGTCTTCTCGTCCTGCCTGGTGCGGTTGAGCCCTGGGCAGGACATTCAGCCGTCTTTAGGTTCGGCTGATCGACAGTTGCACCAGGGAAGGAGTCCTGGCGGTGGCGCTGGTCCTGGGCAGGACGGGTTGTGGCCTCCATCCGAGGAGGTGACGGTGCAGCGACACGGCAGCAGGTGGAAGCAGCAGCGTCAGGGTGAGCAGCACGAGGGCGAGCACGCAAGTGGCCATAGCCATATCCATTGAGCCGCACCCGTGGCCGCACCCGGAATCCATGCCCTGGCCGGGCACCGGTCCAGCCGCGTCCGGGGAAAAATACTGTTCGGGTTCGGAATGGCCGGGATGGCCGGGATGGCCATCTGCCGTCCCTTGACCGATCGACTCTACCGCGGCGGAGTGTCCGGCAGCGCTATGGGTGGCAATGGTTCCGTGGCCACCGATCCAAATGTGCATGGCCAGAATCCCGATAATCAGTGCAGGCAACAGGATGATCAGCGGCGCCGGAGGCAACCGCTGACCATCAACGCGCGGGAAGCGCCTGTTACGCATTGGCACCCTTCCAGGATTGAGATTCGGACGCCGCAGCAACTGGACGTTCAGCGCCAGGACGACGTTTGATGCCGATATCGGGATCGCCGGCAGCGCGGAGACAGGACGATACCGATCAAAGCCAGCACCCCCTGCCGCAAGGGGGACTGCAATTCCATTGTATCGATGGTCCACACCGGGTTCTGCCACATCTCCAGGCAGCTGCCCGGGACAGTTCCTGCATAACAGTATTACTCGATATCGTCGCCGGTAATGGCTGCCTGGGTGGAGCCACGCCCCGGCCGCCGACTTCAAAAGGCAAACGTTGTCTCTGCCAGAGCTGGGCGTACAAGCGGAGTCCGGTGATAGTCGCCAGCACCACGAACCATCGTCCGATCTGCCGGTTGTATCACTGCTTTCAACGTGGCGTTCACGTGACTGCGCGGCCGTTGCCGTATCGTCGGCGCGCCAAATCTGCGAGGAGGTGGCGCTGCGTGCAATGAAGGGACGCTGCTGGTTGACGGCACGGGCCCCACCTACCCCAACTGCGTCGGTGATCCGGTCTTCGGCATCGAAGAAAGACACCGCGAAGCGTGGAGCGCCCACCTTTCCCAGAAAGAGTTGCTCCCTCGCACTGCCCGAGACCGTTCCTACGATGGTGAGCTTGGTGCCATGTAGGTAGGTGCTATAACTGCTGGACCATACGGTGGGCATGTGCGCCGGATTCGCCTCCAACCGGCCGGCCGGACCTTCCTGCAGACGGCCTCGATCGGTACTTTCGCTGCATTGGACTTGATCCTGTTCTTCGTCTTCTTCGATCTGTCGATCGTGGGCATGTACTTTGTCATCGCCGGGTGTGGACACGGGAACCGGCGCCGCAGTGCACTCAAATTCTGCATCTATACGTTCGTCGGCTCCTTGGCCCTGCTGGTGGGATTCATCGGACTCTTCCTGGGCATCGAGAACCCCACTTTCGACATGGCGACCCTCGCGGCCAACCCGCCGCTGACCCATTCACCGCTAGATAGCCGCGGGACTGGTCATGCTGGCCATCAGCATTGGCTTGGCGGTGAAGACGCCACTGTTCCCGTTCCACACTGGCTGCCCTGCCCACACCGACGCGCCGGCCGCCGGGCCAGCCGTCCCCGCCGGGGGCTGCCGAAACTGGGCACCTACGATTTTATCCGTATCGCGATGTCAATGCTGCCCGATGCCTGGCAACGGCGGACCATGACCATCATGGTCGTCGGAGTGATCAGCGTGCTCTGGAGCGCCTTCACCACCCTGGCCCAAACAGAACTCAAACGGATGATCCGCCTATACCTCGGTCAACCACATGGGATAAATTCTGCTCGGCCTCGGCGCGGCCGGCCTCGTGGCCCAGGCCGACGAACAAGCCAGGACGATCGCCGTCACCGGTGCCATGGTGCAAATTGTCAGCCACGCCCTGCTCACCGGAAGCTTGTTTCTATTCACCGGTGTGCCTTTCTCCCGCGGCGGCACGCACGCCTTCAACCGATGGGGCGGGTTGGCCCGCCCTGCACCAATCTTCGCTGCCGCCCTCGGTGTTGCCGCGTTCGGTTCGCTCGGCCTGCCCGGCCTGTCAGCCTTCATTGCAGAGTTCCAGATCTTCACCGGTTCGCTGCAGGCTGCGCCGGTGCCCACCGTCATCGCGGTCACCGGTATCGTCGTCACCGTCGGCTTGTTCCTTCTGGCGCTGCAACGGCTGCTCACCGGAAAGACCCAAGTGCCCAACCCGGCAGAGGACCGATGACAGGTATGGAGGCAATGTCGGCCAACCCCTTGGACCTGCTGCCGGAAATCCTGCTTCTCTTCGGCGCCGTTGCAGGACTGTTGCTGGGCCTATGGGCACAGCATCGGCAGGCCAAGGTCCGTGCCGTGATCGTGGTGGCGGCCCTGGCCAGCGCCGTCGCCGCCGCTATTGACCTGACTGAGCCGGACAAAGCTGTCTTCGGCGACAGCTGGATGATCGACACCACCACCGGCGTCGTCCGCATCACCATCGCCCTCTCCACCGCCGCGGCCGCGCTGCTGGCCTCATCCCGGCTTGCCGGCCACCCGCGTGAAACAGAAACCTACGTGCTGATGATGCTCGCAGCGCTGGGCGCCATCGCCCTGGCCGCCAGCAATGACCTGCTGATGCTGGCAGCGTCCTACTTGCTGGCCAGCATCCCGCTCTATGCCCTTGCCGGTTTTGCCAAGGACAGCAGGGCAGTGGAGGCGAGCCTGAAGCATTACCTCATGGGCGCCCTGGTCGGAGTACTCATGCTGGTAGGCATCGCAACACTGTTGCTGGCAGCCGGCACCGGCAACTACCGTGAACTCGCCTCGACACTGCCACAAGCGCCAACACCGCTCGTGGCTCTGGGAATTATCGGCCTGCTGGCAGGCATGGCCTTCAAAGCCGGAGCCGTGCCGGGACATTTCTGGGTCCCCGACGTCACAGCCGGAACCAACCCCGTCATGGCGGCGTTCATCAGCACCATCCCCAAACTTGGGGCCGTGGCCGCCGCGTTCCGGCTGGTGGCCGAACCTTTCACCCGGGTCTCTCTTGATGTTCCGCTGCTGGTGGTCGTCATCGCTGCCGCCAGCATGACCCTGGGTAACTTGGCCGCCTTCCAACAAACCGAAGTGCTGCGGTTGCTGGCCTACTCCACAGTCAGCCAGGTCGGCTACATGTTCATGGTCGTCGCCGGGCACAGCGTTTACGCCGTGCCCGCATTGAGTAAAGGCCCCAGATTCGTGACGGCATACGCGGCCAGGTAGATAGGCTCGCCGTCCTCGCATAGGTGCCGCCGCCAGTGCACTACTAATTGCGGCCGGACCGGCGGTTGGCAGTGCCCCGGGGCCGCTGCCAACCGCCGGTGGCTATCGCTTTTTGGTTTGGGATTGTCCGGCCATGATTGCTCCGATGACGATCACGGCGAAGCCGGTGGGGTAGCCGATCAGTAGATCCTGGATTCCAGGCGGCCCGCCCTCGATGACGATGTGTGCTATCCAGTGGGAGAGGATTACGAGGCAGCCTGCGGCCATCAGGGCTTGGCCGATCCGGACCAGCCGCCGGGAACGGCGATAGCTTTTCATAGCGTCATTGTCTTGGTTACTGGAGTTCATTGCGTTTCCTTGGGGTCGGGCATGGAAGGCTATTTGATGTAGGAGAAGACGCCCATCATGCCGGCTTCGGCGTGGTAGGCATTGTGGCAGTGTGTCAGCCACTGGCCGGGGTTGTCCGCGTCGAAGTTGAACACGACTGTTTGTTCGGGCTTGACGATGACGGTGTCCTTGCGGGCGCCGTTGCCGGCCAGTTGGAAGGTGTGGCCGTGCAGATGGATGGGGTGCCACATGTGGGTGTCGTTGATGACCCTGACCTGCACCCGCTCGTCCAGCCGGAGGTCGAAGGCCCCCTGGAATGGGTTGGACATGTCGAAGCGTTGACCGTTGATGCCCCAGTCGTATTTTTCCATGGAACCGGTCAACCGCATTTCGTGAACCCGGTCCGGCGCCTTGGACCCGAGCAACACGGACTCGTCTGCCTTCAGCCTGCTGCCGTCGACGACCTTTCCGGTCAGGGACGTCGGCAGTGCATCAGCCCCGGGCGCCGTGCCGATGCCGGTGCGGATCAAGCCGTAGGCGTTTCCCTTCTTGCCTTCAGGAAGTGCCAGTACGGGCGTGTAGCCATCCCGGACGGTCAGGATGGCGTCGATGCGTTCACCCATGCCGAGCACGACGGCGTCTGCATCCTCGTGTTGTACCGGGAAACCGTCGGTATGTGTGAGCGTGAGTTTCTGGCCGGGGACACCGACACGGTATGCGGTGTCGCCGGAGGCGTTGATGATCCGTAACCGGATACGGTTGCCCGGTTTGCTCTCCAGGGTTTCGGGGTTCATGGGTGCCTTGCCGTTGAAAAGGTGTACCGGGATTTTCACATCCCCTGCGTCCCCGCCCAGGTATTCGCTTTTGGCGCCCATGAGCATGTGCTTCATCCCCACGTCCATGCCATCCATACCGCTCATGTTCCCTTGGTTCATGTCCTGCATGCTTGACCCGGACATGTTCATGCCCCTGGACAGTTCTTTGGCGACTTCTTCAGGTGTGCCGGTGATGCCGTCCAACCAGTCATCGAGGAGGACCACCCATTCCTGGTCGTAGGCCAGTGGCTCCCGGGGGTCCTCGATAATCAGCGGCCCGTAAAGCGCGCGTTCGCGCTGCATATCAAAATGGGAGTGGTACCAGTAGGTCCCCGGGTGGGCCAGGCGGAAGTTGTAGCCATAGTTCGTGTCGGGGGCTATTGCTTTCTGGGTCAGACCCTGGACGCCGTCGGCGTTGTTGCGCAGGGCCAGGCCGTGCCAGTGCACGCTGGTGCCTTGGCCCAGCCGGTTGGCGACCGTGGCGTCGAGCGTATCCCCGGTGCTGGCCCGGATCAGCGGGGCGTTCAGGGAGTCGTTGTAGCCCCAGGTGGTGAGGGACTTTCCGGTGATTTCCGTGTCGAATGGTGCCGGCGTCAGCCGTTGTGCCACGGGTGCACCGCTGGTGGGGCGGCGTTTTTCGAATTCGGCGATGATGGGATCAGTGGGCATGATGCGTGTTGTTGCCGAGCCCGGCTGCGTGCTTGTAGTTGGGTTGGTGCAGGATGCCAGAGCGGCCATGGCCGCTGTCGCGGCCGATGCCCCGAGGAAAGTGCGGCGTGTTGTGGGATGGTTCATGAACAAAACTCTCTTTTCAGGGAGGAACGCGCGGTTCCTCCTGGATACCGGGATGCAGATATGGGGGCCGGTATTGTCTACGTGCGGATGATGGAGAGCTGTATGAATGATGGGGAGCGTATCAGTTGCGTGGTGAGGCTGTTCGCATGGGATAAAGCGCCGCCAATCGGGGGCGCAGTGGTGGCAAGCACATCGGGCGGGATAAGCCAGTCGGGATCAGCGACCGCGGGCTGGCACACCGTCATCATGGCACCAGCAGCTCCTCCATCGGCCGGCTGAGCGGCAGATGGTCCCGGCGCAACTTCCTGGCTCATCGCAGAATCTCTGTCGGTCGCCGGTGAGGAGGCCGGGAACGGTTGGGCCGCCTGGGCGGCCATGACAGGGACCGGACTCCCGGCACGGGCGGGTGTATTGTGCGCGCCCGGCAGGATGTGCATGGCCAGAACGCCGACAATGAGGAACAACAGCCCGACCAGGACTGCCGCCCATGCAGGTCGGGTTCGACCCGGATGCATCAGGATGTGGCGCACGCTTCATCTTTCGTATTGTCTGGTGGACCTGTCGGTTCAGTCGAAAATTTCTAGTTGACCCGGAGTAGGAGTGCAGCTTCCACGAAGCGCCGGATATTCGCACGGTCACTCGTCCGGCGCCTCAGGCTCAGCTCAAGGGCACACCCGGACCGAACGTGAAGCGGAGGCCCGAAACTGGTGCACGCGGGCAGGGCGATTCGAATCGAGGGCAAGGCTTACTTCCGAATATGTAGGAGTCTTGGCTATCTACTATATTGCATAGTATATGACAGTGGTAATTGACGGCTTGGCGCCGGCCCGGATCAAGATGGGGGATTGCATGATGTTTTGCTGCGTTCTCCACCAACATTCCCGACCTGTGCGGAGCCTGAAATTGGGAAAATGAGTGAGGAAATGATCGGGGTTGGGAGACTGCCAATTGCGGCTTGACAGATAAAACACGCGTAGGTGCGGTGGCCGGATGGGTCGAAGGCCAAAATCAGTGGGAGGAAGCATGAGCACAAGAAAAGTCGACATTTCAGGGATGGCCTGCGGCCACTGCATTGCCTCGGTCACAGAAGAACTGTCCACGCTCGAGGGCGTCGGTAACATTGATGTTGTCCTCAACAAAGGTGGAGTTTCCGCGGCGACCATTACGGCGTCCCGGGAACTGGATCCGGATAAGGTGAATGAGGCAGTCGTCGAAGCCGGCTCTCACGTCATCAACAACAAGCCTGAGGGAAAGGTGTGAACCGCAGCCGGTATGGGAGCAGTGAGTTGGCACTCCCGCCGATGGTCGACTATGACCATTAGAAAAGTCGGGAGCAGGGCTGACGGCAAGTGGTGGAAGAGGTGGGATAGATAGTGCAGAGACTCGGTGAATTGGAAGCGGTTGTGATGGAGCGGCTGTGGGTGTTGGAGCATCCGGTTGCCGTCAGGGATGTGCTCGAAGACCTGCAGAGTGAACGTACCCTTGCCTACACCACAGTAATGACTGTGATGGATAACTTGCGGCGCAAAGGCATGCTGGTCCGCGAGAAAGATGGCCGGGCTTACCGATACCGCGCTGCACGGCCGCGCGACGAGTACACGGCGGACATTATGGGACAGGCCTTAGCCTCCAGCAGTAATCCCTCGGCGGCTTTGCTGCACTTTCTGGAGACTATCCCTTCCGACAACATCGTGCTGCTGCGCGAAGCACTGGGCGGGCGCAACACCAGTGACGAAGACAGCCACTCATGACAGCGCCAATCGTTCTGCTCATTTTTGGCGTCTCTACAGCTGCACTGGGTCCATGTCTGTTGCGGCGTCTGGGATGGCTGCGCCGCGCACCACGGCTGGGGATCCTCGTGTGGCAGGCACTAAGTGCCTTAGTGGTGCTCACGGTTGTGCTTGCTGGCCTTTCCCTGGCTCTTCCTGCTATTCCGTGGACCACAGACGTAGCGGCGCTGATTGAATCGTGCACTATGGCTCTACGGGCACAATATTCAACTCCCGGGGGAGCGGCGGTGAGCGCTTCGGGGGCGGTGCTTGCCCTCTCGGTGCTCGGCCGCATCGGATACTGTTTGCTGCGCGGGCTTCACATCAGCCATCGGATGAAGAAGGCACAGCTGCATGCCTTGATCGCCGTGGCGCGACGCCACCGGGATACAGAAGCTCTGGTCGTCGATCACCCTTCCGCTGCCGCTTATTGCCTTCCCGGCCGCCGGGGTACCGTTGTGTTCACCACTGCCGCCCTTCAGGCTCTGGATGAGGAACAGTTTGCCGCCGTCCTCGCACACGAGCGTGCCCACTTGCGAGGGCGCCATCACCTGATTCTGGCAGCAGCAGATGCCCTCCAACGTGCCGTCCCTCGATTGAGCGCTTTCCGGATCGCTTACACTGAAATGAGCGCTCTCGTTGAAATGGCCGCCGACGACGACGCGGTCCGCAGCAGTCCCCGGCTTACCGTCGCCACCGCCCTGGTGCGTCTGGCAGAACAGTCCAACACTCCACTCACGGCACTGGCGGCCGGCGGTGGCACCGCAGTGACGCGGGTCCGCCGCCTTGTCGCTCCAGCCAATCCCCTGGGGCCGGCCCGGACTGCAGTTGCCGGGATGGCCGCCGCAGCGGCCCTCGTGCTCCCCCTGTTTATTCTGGCGGCACCGGCAGCCACAACGACGCAGCATCTTCTCTGTCCGCCTGAGACATACCAGGAAATCAGCCCGGGCACGGATTAGGCCGGATTAGTTGTATCGTTTTGCTGCAGTAAGCGGTCTCGATGCGGCGACAGTCGCTTCAGTTACTGAAGTGCAGGTGCCCGGACCATCATCGAATGGACGTTTGAGTAGCGCGAAACTCAATAATCCACCTTGTACTATCCCGAGAACCAGCACGTAGACGCTGGCCAGACGTTGGTCATTTACCGGGTCGATCGCCCAGGGGCTCTCCAAGGCTCCGTACCAGTCGGGTAGTAGGAGATTCGGGCTACTGAGCATAAAGAGGCCCATCGCGATGTAGGACAGTGTTGCCATCAGCACTGCATAGACCGAGTCCGGCGGCCGGTTACCCGGCCCGGGGGCTGATCTTCTAAGCGAGTTAACAAACAGGGCACCGACGGCCAGAAAGGACACGGTCATCCATTGGTGTCCGAGGGGATCCTGAACGGCCCATTCAAGCAGCGGTGAGTTATAGAAGATGAGAAGCGAGGCGTTCAGAAGGACCATTGCCGCGTAAGGATTCAAGAGAGTACGCAGCATCAATGACGCAGTGACTGCTCTCATCCATTCCTGCGGTTGCCACCTGCCGTCAGTGCGGGTTTCTATGGTTTGCAGTACCAGGGCAACGGGGCGCCCGGCCGCAAGCAGCATTGGAACCACTGTGATAAGGAGCATCTGCATTAATACGTGTGTACTGAGGAGAAATTCCCGGTAGGCGTTGATGCCGCCACTGGTGGTGTAGAGCAGCGTCGCCAAGCCCGCCAGCCAGAAAGCAGTGCGCCGGAGAGGCCATCGGCCGCCCCATCGATGCAGCCGCCAGATACCGGCCAGGTAAAAGAAAACCCCCGAACTGGAGAGCAGAAACCATATTGGATTGACCCCCATCCCGGTGGAATAACTCCAAAGCCCATGGACTGGGGGCAGCGGGGCGTCAACCATCCGCTCGGCAAGGGATAAAGCGACGGGAAGATTCAGGGTCAAGGCCTTCCTCGGTGGCTGTCCATTCGGAGCTGCTCGGAGGGAAAAACGCACTATCGCCGGCATGTCCAGCGTTGGCGTCAGCGGGCACGACCGATCCCAGGCAAGGGGCCGGGTGTCGGCAAGGGAGAAGATCCATGGACGTGTGCACGTGAACGCCGCCTTATTATCTACTATGCGACATAGTAGTATGTGAGCAGGTGGGCTTCAATGCCGGGCTGGGCAAGGTCCTCAGCTGGTCGGTGGATGCCCGCCAAAAACTCCCATCAGGACCAAGGCGAGCCGGGAATGGGGTGGGAATGCAGCTGCATGCGCAACCCCATGGGCTATGGGATTGGGATTCAGCACAGCAGCCGGTTGAGCGTTTAAACCCGCTGCGAAAAATTTCCCCGCGCAGTGGCGGTCATCGTGGATGTCATCGATTCCAGTGGTCCGCGCCATTTGAGCAGCGCGAACACTGCTCCGAGCACGAGGGCGGACGCAGCGTAAATCCAGAACAGGACGACCTGCCCCGGTGGGGAATCATCCGCCGGTCCTATCGAGAGCGCGATGATGTGGGCTGTGTACAGGGTCAGCGTTATGGCGCCTGCCTCGGACAGCGGCAGCAGCAGGTTCCGGTTCCAATGCGTTGCGAGCAGGCACAGACCGATCACGGCGGCGGTGGTGGCACTGGTGTGCAGTAAATCGAGCGTGGTTCCGGAATGAGGTGCCGCGCTGGCCAGCCACCACCAGGATCCGGACTGCTCGACTGGAGACAGGCTCACCTGCATGGCGGCTTCCAGTGGAACTTGCCGGCCTTGCTCTGTCGACAGCAGCGCAGGCAGCCCGCCAAGGTCATACATGAAGAAGCCGGCCAGCCGCTTGGCGGATGCGGCGACACCAATCCCCCCAACGATCAGCCATGTCTGGGTGGGGACACTGTCCAGATCCAACCTTCCGATCACCATGCCGACCAGAAGGTAACCAAGCCATTGCGCCACCGGATAATAGCCGGTGAAAAAGATATCGGTTGCGAACGTCGCCGGATTCAGCAGGTCCGACCAGACCGGGTTATGTCCCAGCTCGGCCTCAGCCAGCGAATCACGCAGCAACGGGCGGACACGGTAGGCGACGACAGGTGAAAACAACAACCACCCCGCAGCCCACACGATTAACGGCCGCACGCGCAGCCCGGCGAAAGGCAACGCCATTAGGAACAGGAACGCATAGTGGACCAGGATGATCGCGATCGACGTTTGGACGATCCCGGCGCCAAAGCCGAATACCGCGACCACCAACGCCCGGACGGCTAGCCCACGTCGGTCCGCCGTCAATGGCTCACCGCGGTGCGGACGGCCACGGCCGGTGTAGAGAGCTATCGAGACACCTGCCAGGACGGCGAAGAGCGCGGAGGATTTACCTGAGAAGGTCGTTCCCACGAGGGTGGGATTTCCGCCGTCGTACAACGGAATGATATGGGTCGCCATCATCCCAAGCAGCGCCAATCCACGGGCAGCGTCGATCCCAGTCAGGCGGTGAGAGAGCGCAATGGCGCCGGCGCTTGGCATACCTAGATGCTCTCACGCGGACGGGCGCAGAGTGGCAGCGGCATTGGCAGCGTCGGCCGGTTTGGACATTGTGGTGTGCAAGGTTTTCCCAGCCGCTGTCAGTGACAATAATCTGATTCTGTATACCGATCAGAGACCGATCGCGGAATAACAATCGACACTTCCAACATCGCTGTGCTGTGCCCAGCGGAAGCATCTTTCCGAGCGGTCCTATTGCCGCGAGTGGTTCGGTTGCCAACTGAGAAACTTCCATAAAAGGACGAACGCGATGAAGATGTCACCGGATGATCATGCTTTCGACAGTCAGGTTGATTTCAGCCCGAATCAGAATCAGGAAGACAATCCAGTCACGGAATTTGTTCGGCCCTTCCCGGCGCGGCCGATGATGTGGCAGATGTCTGCGTCGGCGCAGTTGCGTGGGTCGAGGTCGTGACTGGCCTCGATTAGTTGCTCCAGTTCCGTAGCCAGGATGGAGAGTTCCCTCTGACGGGTGCGAACGTCATCGAGTTTCCGGTCCAGGAGCAGCGAGACATGGGTGCATGGGGTCTGACCGGCATCGCGAAGGTGGACGATGCTGGCGATTTCGGTCAAAGTGAGGCCGGCGGCCTGGGCGGCCCGGATGAATTGCAGCCGGCCGATCGCGGCGTCGTCGTAGCTGCGGTAGCCATTGGGTTCGCGACGAGGCGCGGGCAGCAGACCCTGACGTTCGTAGAACCGGATGGTTTGACTGTCTACGCCGGTGATAGCGGCGACTTCCCCAATGAGCACGGTCTCATCCTATCCCTTGACCTTCTACGGTGCTGCAAGGTTTAGGGTCAAAGCATGGAGATCACGTTGCAGTACTTCGACGACTGCCCAAACTGGAAAATCGCAGACGAGCGGCTGATGCTGCTCGCCGCGGAACGGCCAGAGATTGTTGTGAAGCGGCAGACGGTCGACACGGTGGAAGAGGCCGAACAGGTTGGCTTCCACGGCTCCCCGAGCATTCTGATCGATGGGGTTGATGTGTTCGCTGATGCCTCCACCCCGGTCGGGTTGGCGTGCCGCCGATACATGACTGATAAAGGGCCTGCCGGCGCGCCCACCCTCGAGCAGGTCAGGGCAGCGCTGCCCGTCCGTTGAGCACCCAAGCGCGAACCGCGGACGGTTACGTCGATATTGAATTCACGCCACGAGCAACCCAATGGTTTTGATGAGGAGAGCGAAATCCAGATGAGTGATGATTATGACCTGCTGGTGATCGGGGCCGGGATGGCCGGCATCGCTGCGGCAACGAAATGCTCCTCCCAGGGGTGGCGTGTCGCGATCGTTGACGAACTTCCCTACGGTGGCACGTGCGCTCTGCGCGGATGCGACCCGAAGAAGATCCTCCGGCGCGCCGCCGAGGTGATGGAGAGCGCCCGCCTCATGCGCGGTAAAGGTATCGATAACGGGGACCTGTCCATCAACTGGGGTGAGCTGATGAACCACAAACACGGGTTCACCGATCCCGTACCGCAGAGTATGGAAGAGGACCTGCGGGCGCACGGCGTGCACACACTCCACGGGACGGCAACTTTCACCGGACCCACAAGCATCGACGTCTCCGGGGATACCTATGACGTCTCGAAGGTCCTTATCGCAACCGGCGCCACGCCTCGGCCCCTGGACTTCCCAGGCCAGGAACACCTGATCGACAGCACCGAGTTCTTGAACCTTGATGCACTTCCGCCCCGGATCGTATTCGTTGGTGGTGGCTTCGTCTCCTTCGAGTTCGCCCACATCGCCGCCCGCGCGGGAAGTTCCCCGGTCATCGTCGACCGTGGTGCGCGGCCACTGAAGGCTTTTGACGCGGACCTTGTCGAACTGCTGATTGACCGAGGTTCCGAGGCCGGAGTCGAAGTGCAGCCCAGCACGAACATCACCGGCGTCGAACAGACCAACGACGGGTACCGGGTCCACATCGATAGGTCCGGCACCCCGGCAACCATTGATGCGGATCTCGTCGTCCACGGTGCAGGGCGGGTACCGGACCTGTCCCGCTTGAACCTTGAAGCCGGCCAGGTGGCCTACGGCAAACACGGTGTCGAGGTCGCCGGCCATCTTCAAAGCAAGACGAACCCTAACGTCTACGCAGCGGGTGACTCCACGGACACCGCTGGCATGCCGCTGACCCCGGTGGCCGTGATCGAAGCGAAAGTCGCCGCTTCCAACATGCTCAAATCCGGCTCCACGGTTCCGGACTACGCGGCCATTCCGACGGCAGTCTTCACGATCCCTGAACTCGTCCGGATCGGCATGCTTGAACACGAGGCACGGGACAGTGGCCTGAATGTGGATGTCCGTTACACCAATACCAGCGGCTGGTACTCGAACTACCGGATCGGCGAAACCGCCGGGGCGACCAAAATCCTGGTGGATAAATCAAACGACCGCATAGTCGGCGCACACCTGTTCGGAGCCGAATACGCCGAACTCGCAAACACCATCAGCATGGCCATAAAACACGGCCTGACCACCCGACAAATCAAATCAACAACCGCCACCTACCCATCAACCGGCTCAGATTTAGGATCCATGATCTGACACCTGCAGGGAAGCCATACTTGGGGCCCGGAACCGGCCCCGGGGCCCCCGGCCTCCCTTATGAGAGGACCTTTGCGACACAAGCGGATGTTTGAAACGGATGGGCAAGTTCTCGGGGATTGGCA
This sequence comes from Arthrobacter castelli DSM 16402, assembly GCF_000430705.1. Taxonomy (GTDB): domain Bacteria; phylum Actinomycetota; class Actinomycetes; order Actinomycetales; family Micrococcaceae; genus Arthrobacter_C; species Arthrobacter_C castelli. The sequence goes on along the minus strand of NZ_KE387201.1, from coordinate 86,061 downwards.
TGACCGTCTCGCCGCGATAATATCGGGTTATGACGATCAATAATACTCAGGTGGATACCAGCCCCGCCGTGGCATTATTCCATTCTCTGGCTGATCCGACCCGCTTGGCGATTGTGCAGGTGCTGGCTTCGGGAGGGGCCAGGGTGCGGGATCTTGTCGAGCAGCTGTCCCTGGCGCAGTCGACGGTTTCAGCACATGTCGCTTGCCTGCGTGATTGCAAATTGATTGAAGGCCGGGCCGTGGGGCGGCAGACGTTTTATTCGTTGAGCCGCCCAGAGCTGATGGAGACGTTGGCTGCCGCTGAAGGACTGCTGGCTGCCACCGGGTACAAAGTGGCGCTCTGTCCACACTACGGAACGGCGAAGGATGCCGGTTCATGACCTCCACGCCGCTGAAAACCGAGGAAGTCGAACGACTGACGCGTCAGGGGCTGCGGCTTGCCCAGTTCACCGTCGCCTACAACGTGATCGAGGGTGCGGTCGCGATCACGGTCGGCATCATGGCCGGACTCGTTTCGGTCATCGGCTTTGGGATTGATTCCGGTATTGAATCCATCGCCGCCGTGCTCGTCGGTCTCCGGCTCGCCGGGCGCCTCCGTCATGGGCGTGCGGATGAACATAAAGAGCGGCTGGTTCTGAAGCTGGTCGCCGTGACCTTCTTCATCCTGGCCGCATATGTGACCTTTGAAGGTGTCCGGAGCCTGATTGAAGGTGCAGCGCCGGAGTCCTCACCGGTGGCGATTATCCTGTTGGTGCTCTCACTGATCGTGATGCCGGTTCTTGCGGCCATGAAGAAACGGGTCGGGACACGGCTTGCAGACAATCTGATTCTGGCCGACGCCGCCGAGACCAGAATCTGCGTGCTGCTGAGCATTTCCACGCTGCTGGGAGTAGGGCTCTATATGTTGACCGGAGCGGCCTGGCTCGACCCGGTCGCCGGATTCATCATTGCTCTCTTCGCTATCCATGAAGGAAAAGAGGCCTGGGAAGGCGAACTGGTCGAAAACAGCGGCGCTGATGAGGACTGAAACCAGATCCCGCTGGAAGTTGAGGATCCTGTTATTGGCTTCCGCCGCCGTCCTTGCCGTACTGGATCTGCTCGTCAAAGCTGCGGCGGTAGCGCAGCTGGCCGGCGGAGAAGCCATCGACATGGGTTTTATAAGCGTCAGCCTCCACTGCAACACCGGAGTTGCATTCAGCATGGGCGCCTCCCTGCCTGACTGGGTCATCGTGGTGGTGACCGGTCTGATCACAGTACTCGTTGGCTCCCACATCCTGGCGGCAGCCCCGCGGCTGCCGTGGATTGCACGTGTCGGCGGGGTAATGGTCATGGCAGGAGCATTGGGAAACCTCATCGACCGCATTGAAGGACGGGGTGTGGTGGACTACCTGCACACGGGCTGGTTTCCGACGTTCAACCTCGCAGATGTCTTCATCACCACCGGGGCCGTTATTTTCGCCATCGGTACCCTCGCCGCTGGCCGCGAAGACCATAGCCCGCAGCTTCCTGACAGGGCAGTAAGGAAGTAATTGAATGCAGGGGTTTACGCTTGTGCTGGCTCTGGCCGCGTTGCCGGCGGCCGGGAACTTCCTCGGCGGGCTGGCCTCGGAAATGTTCAAGGTCTCCGAGCGGGTATTGAGTCTGGCCCTGCATCTGGCCGCGGGCATTGTCCTGGCCGTGGTCGGCTTGGAGCTCATGCCCGAAGCGTTGAAGGCGGTACCACCGTGGATCCCTATTCTCGCCTTCATCGCCGGCGGGGCGTCTTTCATTGGCATTGAAAAGGTCATCGGCTTTGTACAGGGCAGGCTCCCGTCGAACAAGGACACTTCCGGCCCGTTGGCGATCTTCTCCGGCGTGTCTTTGGACCTGTTCAGTGACGGGGTCATGATCGGCACCGCCGCCGTCCTTAACCCCGGGCTCGGATTCCTGCTGGCTCTGGGGGCAGGTTCCCGCCGACATTCCTGAAGGCTTCGCCGCCGTCGCCACCCTGCGCCAAGCGGATATCCGCCGACGCACCCGGATCCTCATGGCGCTGAGCTTCACCATTCCCATCCTCCTGGGGGCAACAATCGGCTTCTTCGCCCTGCGCCATGCCCCGGAAGTGCTTACCCTGTCGGTGCTGGCGCTCACCGGCGGCGCATTGACCAGCGTCGTTGTCGAAGAAATGATCGGCGAAGCCCACGAAGGAAAAACCAGCCGCCTCGGACCCATCTTCCTCACCACCGGCTTCGCGCTGTTCGCCCTCATCTCCGTCTACTTAGATTCGTAAAGCCGCCAGCTTACAGAGTATCTGGGGAACTGGATTTTCGGCCGGTTATATCCGTGCCGGCCTCCTCGGCCCGGCTGGTTGTCGTTTGGCGGATGGGGCGGGCTATTGTTCCCCCTCGCTACTGTTCAGTGAGCATCTGCTGCATCACTTTTATCTCGGCTTCCTGCGGTGCAGCGCTTTTCTGTGCGAATGAGCGTACTGTCGCTGTTGAGGCGTCCAGGGCCGCTTGTGCCATTTCCTTTCCCGCTTGATGGTGTTCGATCATGAGGTTCAGATAGAGCCGGTCGGCTTCGTCTCCGGTGAGATTTCGCAGCTGTTCCAGGTCTTCAGGGGAGGCCATACCGGGCATGCGCCCGTTATTTGCCATGCCGGTGTGACTGCCGGACATCCAGGACATCGGTTCCAATGCGGCGGTCTGGGGCAGGTTCCAGTCACGCAGCCAGGTGAACATTTGTCCGATCTGGTGTTGCTGGGTCAGCGCGATGTCGTATGCCATGGTGCGGACTTGGGGGTCGGTGGACTGCTCTCTGATGATCATGGACATTTCCACCGCTTGTGCATGGTGGCGTTGCATGTCCCTGGCGAAACCGGCGTCGATACTGTTTCCAGCCGGTGCTGGTGATTGTGTTGTGGTGCGGCCCAGCGCAAAAGCCCCCAGCAGCAGTGTTATCAGCATTATGGCGGCGATCGCGATCTGCCATGGCCGGATACGGGTGACCATTCTACCCCTTTCCTCAGAATATGCCTGGTCCCTGACCGGAAACAGGCGCCGTGAGACCCGGGACCGGGCATCTGAATGGCTGGTTCACGTTGCGGCGGCTTTCTGCCGGATTCTTGGCCTTCATAGTCCGGAGTAGGAGTGCAGCCCGGTGAATAAAGTGTTGACGACGGCGAAGTTGAAGATGATGCACAGGTAGCCGGTGATGCACAGCCAGGCTGCCCGGGTTCCGGTCCAGCCGCGGGTGGCGCGGGCGTGCAGGTAGCCGGCGAAGACGACCCAGATGACGAAGGTCCAGACTTCTTTGGTGTCCCAGCCCCAGTACCGTCCCCAGGCTTCTTCGGCCCAGATGGCTCCGGCCATCAGGGTGAAGGTCCATAGTACGAAGGCGACGGCGTTGATGCGGTAGGCCAGGTTTTCCAGGCTCAGGGCGGCCGGGACGCGCCGCATGAAAGCCATGCCCGGTGCCTGTCCCGCCGCCAGGGCCGCTTCGCGCCGTGTCTGGATGAGTTGGAGCACGGACATCGCGAAGGTCAGGGTGAACAGCGCCGAGGCGATCACGGCGACCGAGACATGGATGATCAGCCAATAGCTCTGCAGGGCCGGAACCAGGTTGCCCACCGGGGTTGGCATGCCGATGGTGGCCGCCATGAGCATGATTAAGACCAGGCCTATGACGAAGGTGCCGAGGAAGCGCAGGTCCCGGCGGGTCAACACCAGCAGGAAAACTCCGGCCACAACCAGCGCACCGGTGGTGGCGAATTCATACATGTTGCCCCAGGGGACCCGGCCCGCGGCGATGCCGCGGGACAGTACGGCGGCCAGGTGCACGGTAAAGGCCAACGCGGTGACGCTGACACCGATCCGGGCGGCGGTACGCCGCTCCGCGGTATAGAGCAGGGACTCGTCGGCTACAGAATCCGAGGCGTTGCCGCCACCTCCGGAGACGCGGGCGACCCGGTCTCCGGGACCGGTGAGCCCTTCGTGGCTGGTCCGGGCGGCCATCGCCGGAGCTTTTGCCCTCACCGGATCGGCCATGTCCGCGGTAACGGTGCCGGCGGAACCGGAGCGGGGTCCAGGATGTGTGGTGCCGTTCTGCTGTCCGGCACGGCGGTTGACAGCTGCCAGTTTTCTGTTGCTGGCGGCCATGTCCCAGCCGAAGGCGCCAAAGGCGATCAGATAGGTCAGGGCCGCCAGCAGCATGAACAGCTCACTGTATTCGCCCAGGGCTTCGTTGATTCCCATTACTGTTCCTTATGAGGGTTTGTGGTCAGCCATTTCTTGTCGAACAGGGAGCGGAGAGCTTTGCCTTCGCCCTTGAGCCGGTAGTCCTCGCCGCGGGCGAGCAGCCCGTATTCGACCATGGTGCGTCCGTCTTCATGGGCTCCGGCGCGGATCCAGACCCGGCGCCGCCCGATGAACAGGGACATCAGCAGCCCCAACACCGCCAACGATGAAAAGACGAGTGCACCGTATTTTCCCGGATCATGGGTGATGTCGACGCCGATATAGCGTTTAAGGCCCTCAAAGGTGATGGACCCCTTACCCTCGGGCAACTGGTAGGTTTCGTTGGCCTGCAGCACGATCCCGCCGGTATCGAGTTTCCGCCCGTTCAGCTGTGTCAGGCCGGTGGTGTCAAGGGTATAGACATTGGTCGGCACCCCTTTATCGAGTCCGAGGTCGCCGTAGTAGGAGTCCAGCAGCAGTTGCGGGTTCAGCGGATCGGGGTCGCTGGCCACTGTTTGGCCGTCCGGGCCTGTGACGGCGGTGGGGATGAACAGGCCCACGAAGCTTAGCTGGGATGGCTGCGCGTCGGGGGCCTTGATCACGATGGTGGAGGTGTAGGAGGCGTCCTGGACCTGGGCGACGACGGGTTCGCTCAAGGCGACGTTACCCTGGCCGTCGCGGACGGTGACCACCGGTGCGTACCCGTTGCCGACCAAATAGACATTCGTGGCATTGAAGGAGAGCGGATCATTGACTTCCAGCACCTGCTGCCGTGGCTGTGCATCGGGTGCGGTTTTAGTGGTCACCTCGGCGGTGAAATCCAACGGCTGACCGTAGTTGGACTTGGATTGCCGCTCGAAGGTGACGCTGAAGTCATCGAGCCGGATCGAAAACGGGTCCATCCATTCAGTGACGAAGTTGGTGCCGGGGGTGAAGGAATCGTAGCTAACCAGGTTGTTGACGAACGTGCCGCCTTCGACCAGGATTTTCTGGCCCCGGTAGCCGAACATCCCGCTGACCGCGAACGAGATCAATACTCCGATCAGCGCGAAGTGGAAGAGCAGGTTGCCCACTTCCTTGAGGAATCCACGCTCGGCCCCCACCGAGGGCCGCGCTGTGTCCCGGTCCCGCACCTGCACGCGGTAGCCGCGCTTCTTCAACAAGGCGGCGGCATCTTCAATGGCCGACGACGGCGTCATCCCGGCAGTTGCCGGGATGGCCATGGCCCCGTATTCGGGCAGGCGGGAGAGCCGGCGCGGGGTGCGCGGCGGTTTCGACCGCATCGCCTTGGCATGCTGGGCGGCGCGGGGAATGACACAACCCACCAGGGAGATGAACAACAGCAGGTAGATGGCCGAGAACCAGACCGACGAGTAGACGTCGAAAAACTGGAGCCGGTCCAGCCAGGGACCGGCGACCGGATGGTCTTCGATGTACTGGTCCACGGTGGCCGGATTCTTCGGACGCTGCGGAAAGAGCGATCCCGGAACTGAGGCCACGGCCAACAGCAGCAGCAGGAACAGCGCCGTGCGCATGCTCGTCAGCTGCCGCCAGACAAAGCGCAGCGTTCCGACGAACCCGAGGGAGGGCAAAGTGACATCGTCGCTTGGCTTGCTACTGTCCTGTTCCTGACCGGTGCGGTCTTTGACGGTGTTGCCCATCAGATTGGCATCCTTATCTCGTTGGCGAACCAGTCCTGCAGTTGCCCGACCCAGAATCCCCACAGGCCGGAGACCATCAGCAGGCCCAGCAGGATCAGCACTGCACCGCCGAAACGCTGCAGCGCCAGCCGGTGCCGGCGGAAGAAGTCCAGGGCTCCCATGCCGCGGCGGGCACCGAGGGCGATCAGCAGGAACGGCACACCCAGGCCCAGACTATAAAAGAGTGTTAACGCTGCTCCCTTGGCCGCTCCCGCACCACTTGAGAATGCCAGCAACTGTATCGCCGATAATGTCGGGCCAATACACGGGGCCCACCCCAGCCCGAACGTTACCCCGAGCACCGGCGCTCCCCACAGCCCGGCCGGCGGCTTCGCATGGATCTTCGCCTCGCGTTGGAACCAGGAGAACCCACCCAAAAAGACGATACCCATCAGGAGAACCACTGCGCCTGAAACCTGGGTGACCCACGCCTGCTCCTCCTGCTGCAACCAGGCGCCGAGGCGGCCGAAGACAGCACCAATGAGCATGAAAACCACCGAAAACCCGAGCACGAACAGGCCAACGCCAGCCAGCATCCGCCCGCGTTTGCGCTGCTGCAGATCCACCCCGCTCAGCCCACTGACGTACCCCAGGTATCCCGGCACCAGCGGCAGCACGCACGGTGAAGCGAACGAGACCAGCCCGGCCAGCACAGCCACCGGAACAGCCAGCACCAGTGATCCGGTGAGCACCGTTTCGGCAAAAGGATTGCCAGCGACGGCCGGCATCATAGCGGACGCCGATGCACCAACGAAGACTCCCATGGGTTACCCGGCCACGGCGTCGGAAATTAATGCATCCAGAGTGCTCTTTTCCGCCAACCCAATAATGCGTGCAGCTACACGGCCCTGCTTGTCCAGCACAATGGTGGTCGGCACCGCCTGCGGCGGCACATACTGCGTCATGGCAAACAACACCTCACCGTCCCGGTCATCAAAACTGGGATACGTGACCCCAAAATTACGCTCGAACGCCGCGGCGGTGGGTTCCGGGTCCCGGACATTGACGCCATAGAACATGACTCCCTCGTCTTTGTACTTCTCATACAGCGCCTGCAGCTCCGGCGCTTCGGCACGGCACGGCGGACACGCCGCATACCAGAAATTCAGCACCGTCACCTGCCCGGCCCAATCAGACGAATCCACCACCGTCCCGTCATAGAGCTTCGAGGAAAACTCCACCGGCTCGCCCCGGTTCTCCTCCGCATACTCCGACACCGAGCCATCGCCGGCAATGTAGTTTTTGTTCCCCCCGGCTGCTGCCTGCTTGGCCAGTGGATCACTGGCAGTGCACGCCGTCAGCGTCAACGCCAGAACCATCACGACAGTAACCAGCAAACCCTTTAGTCTGCCTCCGGCGGGCCTGATCACAACAGGGGCTTTCACATACTCTCCAACCATCGGCACGCAACATTTCTACAGCGTGTAGTACAACTTTTACACCCCTTCCGCTTCGCGGCAAAATCAGGGCTGCCAACGTCTCGTTGGGCGAAGGAGGAAAGGCTCCGGCCATACTACTATGCATGTTAGTAGATAGAGTAATGCGAAATTCCGTCGCTTAAAGCGGCATATCCCCGGCCGCGCGTCATGGGCTGTGGGGCGCAGCGGGCGGTTCCCGCTTCATCTACTATGCATTATAGTAGTTGAGGGCGGGTGTTCTCGTCTTCGTTTATCAGTAGTTCCGAAAGTGAGAAATGCCTTCATCTCCATCGCGGCAGCGGCGTGCAGCAAAGTCCCTGTCTCTCGTGCTCGGCGCGGCGGTACTCCTGACCGGGTGCGCAGGCTCATCCAGCGGGGGCGTGACCCCTCCGGATACAGCCGTTCCGGCTCCGAAAATTCCCATTCCACCGCTGACGCGGACGGTTATCCCGGCGGCCATATCCACGGTATGACCGTAAATCCCGAAACAGAGGACGTGCTGCTGGCCACGCATGACGGCCTGTTTAACGTATCGGCCCGGCCGGTGAATAAGATCGGTCCCACTATCGACCTGATGGGTTTCACCGCCACGGCCTCCGGAAAGTACTACGCCTCCGGACATCCGGGACCGGGCACCGATATGCCCAACCCGGTCGGGTTGATCGAATCGACCGACGGCGGCCAAACCTGGACGGTCCTCTCGCGGGAGGGCGACTCCGACTTCCATGCTCTCACCACCTCCAATGGCAGCATTGTCGCCTTCGACGGGACCTTGCGGACCAGCCAGGCGGGCGAAAACTGGCAGCCGTCGGCGACAGACGTCCGACCTTTCCACCTGGCAGGAACTCCACGGTCGGAGGTGATCCTGGCAACGACAGAGCAGGGTCTGCAGCGCTCCACCGACGCCTGGGAGAGCTGGTCCGCCGTGCCGGAGGCACCTCTTTTGATGTTCACCGCGTTCGCCAACGCCGAAACAGTCGTCGGCGTCACCCCCGACGGGCAGGTGCACCTCAGCCGCGATGCAGGTCTTAGCTGGACCAGCACCGGTTCGATCCGGGCGCAGCCGGCCGCGATCGCGGCAAGGAAGAACGACACCGGCGGCTTAAAGGTGTGGATAGCCACGCCCGAGAAAGTGCAGGTCTCCGGCGACGGGAATACCTTCGCCGCAATAGATACCGATGATTAGCGGAGCATACCTGTGATAACTGCTGCTGTTCTCTCCGGAACAGAAACCTATATACCTTCGCCAACTCTGAGTGCTTTCAACCTGGGCCCGGTGATGATCCATTTCTATGCACTGTGCATTCTTGCAGGGATTGTGCTGGGCGCCTACCTGACCGAGCGCAGGTTTGTGGCCCGCGGAGCCGCTGCCGGCACGACATTCGACATCATCGTCTGGGCTGTACCCTTCGGAATTGTGGGCGGACGGATCTACCACGTCATGACGGACCCGCAGCTGTACTTCGCACCCGGCCGAAACCCTTGGGATGCGCTGAAAATCTGGGAAGGCGGCCTCGGCATCTGGGGCGCAGTTGCCTTGGGGGCACTGGGCGCGTGGATCGGCTGCCGGCGGAACAACGTATCGTTTCTTGCCTTCGCCGACTCAGCCGCGCCCGGTTTACTGTTTGCCCAGTCGCTGGGCCGGTGGGGAAACTGGTTCAACAACGAACTCTACGGTGAACCAACCGACCTTCCCTGGAAGCTGGAGATCCACGAGATGGCCGCCGGCCGCGCCGTCCTGGATGCTGCCGGCAATCCCGTCGTGCTGGGCTACTTCCACCCAGCCTTCCTCTACGAATCGCTGTGGACCTTGGCTGCCGGCCTTATCCTGCTGCTGATCGACCGGAAGCGGCATATTGGAGCCGGTGCGGTGTTGGCGCTCTATGCCGTCCTGTACACCGCCGGACGGTTCTTCATCGAACTGATGCGAACGGATCCGGCGAACCTCATCCTCGGAGCGCGCGTCAACACCTGGGTATCCGGCCTGGTCTTTGTGGCCGCGCTGGCGGTGTTCTTCCATCGCAGATCCCGCGAACGGTCCCGTGCACATCCGGAGCGAACCCCCGAAAAGCATGCCGACAATTCTCCGGCCGGCCTCCCATAGCCGGACAGCGCTTTTATCGACAAGAGAGTAGGAATAGGTCAAGTGGCAAACACAAAGCGACAAACCAGCGAGGGACGACGGGCCAAATCAGCTGCAATCCGGGCCCGTCAGCAGGCTGCCGAACGGCGCCAAAAATTCCTCGTCTACGGCATCTCGTCGCTGGTCGTTGCGGCGCTGATCGGCGCGGTGGCCTTCGTCCTCGTCGGAGAGGCGCAGCGGCAGGCCGCTGTTGAGGAAGCGGCGGGTAAACCGATCGAAGGTGTCCGAACCTTCGATGACTTGTCGCGCACCCATGTCCGGGAGTCCGTCAACTACGAGCAGACCCCCGGTGCCGGCGGCGATCATGCACCCGTGTGGACCAATTGCGGCACCTATACCTCACCGGTTGATGAAAAACGGGCCATACACTCCCTCGAACATGGAGCCGTCTGGCTCACCTACAGTCAAGACCTGCCCGAGGCGCAGGTGGAGCAGCTCGCCGACCTGACGGAGTCCAGAAGTTACGTCCTCCTGAGCCCGTATCCGGGACAGCAGGCTCCGTTGAAGGCCACGGCCTGGGGCACTCAGGTCTCCCTGGACGGTGCCGGCGACCAACGTTTGGAACCATTTATTGCCGCCTATGCGCAGGGCCCACAAACCCCCGAACCCGGAGCGGCATGCTCGGGCGGCGTGGACGGCTAACCGGATCTGCGAGGGCAGCGGCGCCCTTCATCAGTCGCTGCCCAGCGCTTCCCGACGGTGTTGGTACTCTTCGTCATCAATCTCTCCGGCGGCATAACGGCGCCGCAGGTCGTTATGCGCCTCATCAGAGCCGGAAGTTCCACCAGGCCGGGGCGTTCCCTGCCGGCCGGCCCGAATGGCCAGGACGATCACGGCCACCGCGCCTGCGGCCAGCAACAGCAACACCAGGACCGCCCAAATCATGGCGCCGCCCATCATGCCTCCCATGTCCATCACTCCTCACATGCCAGCATCAAATTCTTTCCAGGAATTACTACTATCGCCAATAGTAGATAAGCCGGGTAACGTCTATGGATGGGAATCCATCCTGGGCTGTTCCCCGGTTCCGGCGGCTACTATGGAAGATGGAAGAAGACGGTTGTGAGGCCGTGACCGGTGGTTTAGAGAGGTGGGGGAATTGGTTCAGCTTGGAGAGCTGGAGGCGGTGGTGATGGAACACATATGGTCGCTGGATCGTGCAGTGGCTGTTCGCGAGGTTCTTGAAGACCTCCATGAGGGGCGTCCGCTGGCTTACACCACTGTGATGACAGTGATGGACAATTTGCGCCGAAAGGGGCTGCTTGTCAGGGAAAAGGACGGCAGGGCATACCGCTACCGGGCGGCGCAGCCCCGGGACCAGTACACGGCCGCCATGATGGGGCAGGTGCTGGCCTCCAGCGATGATCCCTCGGCGGCACTCCTGCACTTTTTGGAGACGATTCCCTCAGAGAACGTTGCATTATTGAGGCAGGCGTTGGGTGAGCAGGTTCCCGGCGATGAGACGGACCGGTCATGACAGCATCTGTCGCGCTCCTTGCCTTCATCCTCGCCATGGCAGTGTTGGGTCCGACGCTGCTGCGCCGCTGTGGCTGGTTGGACCGCTCTCCGCTTCTGGGTATTCTGGCGTGGCAGTCTTTGACAGCTTCGCTGGTGCTCGCAGCAGTCTTGGCGGGTTTCTCACTCGCGGTTCCGACGATTCCCTGGACTACGGATGTAGCCTCGCTGCTTGAAGCCTGTGCCATGGCCCTGCAGGCCCGGTATGCGACTCCGGGCGGCGCTGCGGTAAGCGCCACGGGGGCGGTATTGGCCATTACGGTGATCATGCGGATTGGGTATTGTCTTATCCGCAGGCTGCTTGCCGCCCGCAAGACCCGTGGCCAGCAGTTGGATGCACTGGGCATGGTGGCCCGCCGTCATCAAAGTGGCGAGGCTCTGGTCGTGGAGCACTCCGCGGCGGCCGCATATTGCCTGCCGGGGCGTCACCAGAGGATCGTCTTCACCACCGCCGCCCTAGATGCGCTCGATGATGCCCAGTTCGCCGCAGTGCTGGCCCATGAACGCGCGCACCTGCGGGGGCGACACCACCTGATCCTGGCAGGAGCAGAAGCCCTGCAGCACGCTTCTCCCCGGGTAAGTGTTTTCCGTACCGCGCGGGCGGAAATTTTCCGTCTTGTTGAGATGCTGGCCGATGATCAGGCGGTCCGGAACAGCCCCCGGCTGACCGTTGCTGCCGCTCTGGTCCGCCTGGCTGAACGGAGTGCTGCCCCTGCCGCCACTCTGGCCGCCGGTGGTGAAACAGTATTGATGCGGGTGCAACGGCTTTCGGCTCCCGCCGACCCGCTGGGTCCGGCGCGTGCCACTGCCGCCACCGCGGCCTTGTTCGCCCTGATTGCCGTGCCTGTTGCGGTCCTCGCTGTTCCCGCGATGGGCGCCGGGCTTCCCTGCCCAACCGGTCCCTGCTTCTAAAGACGGAAGAGCGGACCGGCTCTTCCGGCCAAGGAGGACATCAGGCTGTGTTTTCCGTTGCCGGTCGGCTCACGGTCGTGTCTTTGACGACGCCGGCAGACCAGGGTCAAACCCGGGTGCGTTCACCGGACGGCTCCGTTTAACCAGCAGAAGAGCGAGCACGGATGCCTGAACGGTTCCCAGAATGAGCAGATACCACCCCCCAAGCTGCTGATCTGCCATTGGTTCGATACCCCATGGTTCATCCATCGCCGCGTACCAGCCAGGTGAAAAAAGGCGGGAGCCGCCGACCATCGCCAGGCCGAGAAAGACGTGGATCATCATCACTGCCGGGACGGCATACCAAGGTCGCCACGGCCGTTCCACACGGCTCCATACCGTGCGCATAATCGAGTTCGCAAAAGCACAGCCGATGAAGAGGAAGTACGCAAGCATCCACTGGTGGCCAATGGGGTCGGCGGCGGCCCATTGGTGCAGTGGCGAGTAGTAGAAGATGAGGGACGAGAAGCCCAGGATGCCGGCGGCCAGATGAGGGTTTGTGGCCACCGTGGAAAGCGGCGAGCCAGCCACAGCATCAATCCATTCCCGTACGCCCCGGCTGCCGTCGCTTCGCCGGTTGGCTGCCCGTAATGCCAGGGATACAGGCCGTCCTGCAATCAGCAGCAGCGGAATGATCGCCGTAAGGCTCATCTGGAGGAGCACTTCTGCGCTGAAGAGAAAATTCTGGTAAACGTTCAAGCCGCCGTTGGTGACGTAGAACAGCAATAACAACCCTGCGGTCCAGCAGACTGTGCGCTGCGCCGGCCAGTTCACAACCGGCCCGCGCAGGCGCCTCAGGGCTGCCAGGTAGAAGAACATCCCGGCAGCACACAGGACGGCCCAAACAGGATCAAATCCAAATTCCGAGAGGAACCCGGAAATGCCGGGCTCGGCAGGCAGTTGTTGCCCCGCCATGCCTTCAGCGAGGGTGCCGAAGTTGACCGGGGTATCGGGCACCGGTGTGTCAACCTGGACCAGTGTGACGGCTACGGCGGAGGCCAGACCCATAAGGAGGAGTTCGGCGGCCACCAGTGCCCAAAAATAGCGGGACCCGCTTGGTGTGCTGCGCTCCATCCGTGCGATGAACCAGCGCCGCTGGAGCAGCCCCATGATGCCCAGTGCAATTGCCGCGAAGACCTTGACCAGTATCAGGATTCCGAAGGGTGACAACAGGTTTTCCAGTGTGCCAACGGTGGCCTGTGCCCGGAGGAAGCCGGAACCGGCCAGCAGGACGAAGGCGATCAGCGCCAGGGTCGAGTAGCGCCTGACAATAACGCTCAGTTGCTTAGTGTCCAGTACCGGGCGCAGTACGACAAGGGTCATGAGGCCGCCGAGCCAGACAGCGGCTGAAATTGTATGGAAACCCAGAGCGGCCATGCCGGCTTCGTGCCCCTCGCCGTAATTCGGGTGCACGTTCAAGGTCAGTGGCACTAATCCCATGACGGCGACCGCTGCGACGAGTGCCACGGCTCCAACGCCGCGGACGGCGAAACAGAGCATCGTGACAACAGCGGCGAGCACCGTGGTGACCAGCCAGGTCTGCCCGAGGCCGATACTGCTAAAAAACAGGGCGAGCTTCTGGCCGAAGAACCTATCGAATGCAAACATCTCATCCGCTGCATCCAGATAAGCCAGAACAGCAGTGACTATGGAAGCGATCGTCCACACCACGGCTGATGCCCCGGCGAAGTTCAGCGCCCTGAGATATGCACGGCTGCGCGGGTTCATTGCCGCGCAGGCCAGTATCAAGGAGCCAATGACGGCTGCGGCCGAGATATTGAATACGAACTTTGCCGCCGGCAGCGCCCAGACCACAAACTGGTTCGTATCTGTGAGTGTTTCAGAGCCACCGTGCAGGGGCACTAATACGGTCACTGCCGGGCCGGCGACCGCCGGGAAATGACCGATCACGGAGAGAGCTGCAAATGCATGTGGTTGTACATCATCCGTTCAGCGATTTTGGAACTCATAGCATCAGGAGAGGGTTTCCAATATGAATACCGTTTTGGTGCCTGGTGGGCCTTTAATGGCCGCCCGGATACGTTTGCCGGGCACCGGGAAGGTTGGCGGATCCTGATTCTGCCGCCCGCAGGGCTGAGATCTCATCACGCAGCCGTCTGATTTCGGCATCCGCGTCCGGCCCGGACTGGGCCGTGATCACCGGGTCTGTCTTCACCGCAGCACACCAGCCCTGTTTCATTGGACGCAGACAGAAAAAGTATGTCAAGACCACCGAGAGCACAAGAATCAGCGCCGCCGACATCCATTCACTCATGGTGCCGCACATCCACGGCAGGCGGTGCCGCCGGGAGGTTGCCGGTGTCCCGTTCGCCGGTCTTCAATTGCTCCACTTCGGCACGTAACCGGATCAGCTCCGTCTCAGTGGCGGGCGATGGAGACGAAGCGGGATTGTTCTTGTTGCCCCGCATCATGAACCACATCATCAGGCCCATACCAACAGGGCAGGCCAGCAGGGCAAGAATATAGAGCACGTCGATCACGGTTGTTCTCCCTGGCCGGTTGTCCGGGACGGTGCTGCAGGACCGGCTGTCTGGTTTGCCATCATGTGCTCATGCATCTGAGCCATCTGCGGGACCTGCTGCATCATTTTCTTGTGCATATCGGCCATCTGTGGCATCTGCCGCATCATCTGCTGATGCATACCCGCCATCCCAGGCATACGTTCCGGCCCGTTCGTTTCATGGTGCTCAGATACTGAAGCGACGGTGTCGACATCAGCATTTGCGTCCCCCGCAGCGATCGCCGGGGCGGCAACACCGGCAACGATCAATCCGGCGGCGGCTGTTATCAAGGTCCACTTGCGAGAGCGCATGAACGCCTCCTCCTCTATCTACTATGGACCATAGTAGTCACTGTTGCTTCTGCGTCGCAAAGGTGTGGGTTAAGGCAGGCGAAACTGCATCTGTCGTGCCCGGCCCAGTGATCATATCCAGAGGCTGCTGTGGGCAATAGGCTTGGTTTCCTGATCAATGGAAGCAGGAGCTGCGATGTGGATCGGTCCCGTTTGGTGGCGCCGTGGAGCCGGTGGCATTTTCCTGTTCGTCGCCTCAGCGTGGCCTTGGCGGCACCATACGTCGAAACGGATGCAAAGGGGGCCGGGCGCCGGTGTCGTCGAATGCAGCGGACGTGTTGGTGTAAGGGTTTTTGGGCAGGGTGGGCCGGTTGTCGTGCTGCTGCCCGGGATCGCGGCGAGCCAGACTTTCTATGGAGACGCATAGGGCAGACTCGGAGAGACGCGTAATGGGGACGACCTTGCCGGCTATCAAATCTCAATGATCAATAGTGCCTGGCCGGCTGACGCATTCTCATTTGACCCTATGGATCCCCGGTCCGGCGCACCCCGTCATGCTCTTCTGAAGTGGTATCGGATGACCCGGCCGGAGCCTTGAAAGTGTTCAGGCGGGTGCAGTTGAGCACCACACTGATGCTTGAGAGCGCTGTGGAGGTTCCGGCAACCACCGGAGGAAGCAATATCCCGAGCGTGGCCGGTTCTTCACTGATGCGGTGCAGCACCTTGGTGTCATCGGAGAGCCCGACTGATACTTGTGGCTTTTCGTTTATGCCGGTCCCCTTTTATGCGTTCTCTGTCTGGCGGCCGTGCGCGAGGCCGGTGGGGATGCCGAGCAGCGTCGGCTCGGCCGGTACGGGGCCGCAGCACGCGGCTTCCGCCGGTGCCTCGTCGGTGGCGGGAGCATCGCAGCTGCCACCGAGATCGGTGGAGCAGACGCCTGTCTCGGGCAGGGACAGTTCCAGGTTGTCGGCCCCCTGCTGGTCGCCGGCCAGGGCTGCTGCGATGGAGCGGACCTGTTCGTAGCCGGTGGCGAGCAGGAAGGTCGGGGCCCGGCCGTAGCTTTTCATCCCGGCGATGTAGAAGTCCCGGTCGGGGTGTGCCAGCAGTTTCGCCCCATGGGCGGGGACGGTGCCGCAACTGTGGAATTCCGGATCGATCAAGGGGCCCAGGTCGCGGGGAGCGTCGACGGCGGGGTCGAACTCGAGGCGGATTTCATTGAGTATGTCCAGGTCCGGGCGGAATCCGGTGGCGGGGATCAGCAGATCGACCTCCAATTGCGCCTCACTATCGCCGGTGGTGGCGTGGACGGCGAGGGTGTCGGCTGTCTTGAAGCCGGTGATGGTGAAGGAGGTATGCAGGTCGATGTGGCCGTCTTCGACCAGTTGCCGCAACCGGGTGCCGAGCTGACCACGGGCGGGCAGCCCGTCCAGGTCGCCACCGCCGTAGAGCCGGGTGACATCCGCGCTGCGGACAGCCCAGCTGATCCTCGTGCCGGGTTCGTTCTTGGCCAGCTGGCCCAGGCTGATCAGCGTGTTCGCCGCCGAATGGCCGGCGCCAACCACCAGCACGTGTTTGCCGGCGAACCGGGCCCGTGCCCGGCCAACGACGTCGGGCAGCGGTGCGGTGATGAAACCGGCTTCGACGGCCTCGTATTCCCCCGGTGCCGGCAGGCCGGATTGGCCCAGCGGGTTGGGCTTATCCCAGGTGCCGGAGGTATCAATGACGGCCCGGACCTGATGGTCGGCGGTGGCCCCGGCGGCATTCTGGACGCGGACCAAAAACGGTGCCTGTTCCCGGTTATGGGAGCGGGTTTTATCCATCCCTGCCCGGCTGACCGAGATCACCCGTGTGCCAGTGTGCAGCACGTGGCGGATGGCCGGCACGGCGGCCAACGGCTCGATGTAGCGTTCGACCAGCTCCGATCCGTACGGCAGCGAGGTCAGGCGGGGTTCTTCCCAGCCCTCGGCCTCCAGCAACCGGCGGCTGGCGGAGTCGATGTTGTAGCGCCAGGGTGAGAAGAGCCGGATGTGGCCCCACTTGCCGACGGCGGCGCCGGCGGTGTCTCCGGCTTCGAAAATGACCGGCCGAAGGCCCTGCTCGATCAGGTGCGCGGCTGCGGCCAGCCCAATGGGTCCGGCCCCGATAACCGCCACCGGCAGTTCAGTGGTTTCGGTGTTCTCAGGCATGGGTGCTCTCCTCTACGAGTGCGGTGGCGATGCTGTCGGCGTCGTCGAGTGCGGCAAGGTAGCGTTCGGCGTCCAGGGCGGCCGCGCAGCCGGTGCCGGCTGCGGTGATGGCCTGCCGGTAGCGGTGGTCGACGGCGTCGCCGCAGGCGAAGACACCATCGATGTTGGTCACGGTCGTTGGCGCATCGACCTTGATGTAGCCCTCGCTGTCGAGGCTGATCTGGTCTTTGACCAGTTCAGTCCGGGGCAGGTGGCCGATCGCGACAAACAGCCCGGTAGCGGCAAGTTCGCGGGTGCCGCCGGTCACGGTATCGGTCAAGGTCACCCCGATGACCTTGGATTCTCCATGGATCGCGGTCACCGCGCTGTTGTACTCGAACCGGATCTTCGCGTTGTCCCGGGCGCGTTGGGCCATAATGGCCGAGGCCCGCAGCGTGTCGCGGCGGACCACGACGGTCACCGTTTTGCCGAACCTGGCCAGAAAGAGCGCTTCTTCCATGGCCGAGTCGCCGCCACCGACGACGATAATGTCCTGGTCCCGGAAGAAGAACCCGTCACAGGTGGCACACCATGAGACCCCATGACCCGACAGTTTCTTCTCTTCGGCCAATCCCAGTTCCTTGTAGGCCGACCCGGTCGCGAAGATCACCACCGGGGCGGTGTAGGTGACCCCGCCCAGGGTCACCACCTGTTTGAGATGGCCTCCCAGCTCGACCGAGGCGACGTCGTCATTCTCAATGATGGCGCCGAACCGTTCGGCCTGGGCCCGCATCTGTTCCATCAGCTCCGGGCCCTGGACGCCTTCGACAAAGCCGGGGAAATTTTCGACGTCGGTAGTGTTCATCAACGCCCCGCCGGCGGTCACTGACCCGGCGATCACGCGCGGGGCCAGCCCGGCCCTGGCCGCATACAACGCAGCCGTGTAACCGGCCGGGCCGGAGCCGACGATAATGATCTTCTCTTCACTCATGCTTGCCGCCTTCATCGGGATTAGCTGGTGCCGGACTGGGCGGGCAGCAGGTCGGTGATCAGTGCTTCGATGCGCGACTTGATCCCGTCGCGGATCGGGCGGACCGCTTCGACGCCCTTGCCCGCCGGATCCTCCAGCACCCAGTCCTCGTACCGTTTACCCGGGAAGAACGGGCACTCGTCGCCGCACCCCATGGTCACCACGACGTCGGAGTCGGCCACCGCCTCGGTGGTCAGCACCTTGGGCAGCTCGGACGAAATGTCGATGCCCTCCTCGGCCATCGCTTCCACCGCGGCCGGGTTGATCTGCTCCGCCGGCTGGGAACCAGCCGAGCGCACCTCGATAGCACCGGCGGAAAGGTGGGTCAGATAGGCGGCGGCCATCTGGGAACGGCCGGCATTGTGGACACAAACAAAGAGGACAGAGGGCTGAGCGGACATGATCACTTCCTGAAAGTTGAAGTGGAAACCTGGGGTGCAGGGCTTAGGCCGGCGGACGGGGCATCAAAGAAACGCTTACGCGCCCACAGCGCCACGTAAACCAGGGCGACCAGTACGGGGACTTCGATGAGCGGACCGACGACGCCGGCCAACGCCTGGCCCGAAGTCACCCCATAGGTGCCGATTGCCACTGCAATCGCCAACTCGAAGTTGTTGCCGGCAGCGGTGAAGGCCAGAGTGGTGGTCCGCTCGTATCCCATGTTGAGGAGCTTGCCGATGAGCATTCCGGCGAAGAAGACAACGGTGAAATAGATCAGCAGCGGGACCGCGATGCGGGCCACGTCGAGCGGATTGGACGTGATTTCATCACCCTGCAGCGCGAACAGCAGCACGATCGTGAACAACAACCCATACAACGCCAGCGGCCCAATCTTCGGCAGGAACTTCTCCTCGTACCAGGCCCGGCCCTTGGCACGTTCGCCGAAGGTGCGGGTGAGGAACCCGGCGACCAGCGGGATGCCCAGGAACACCAGCACGCTGGCCGTGATCGCCCAGAACGAGAATTCGGCGCTGGTGGTCGGCAGGCCCAGCCAGCCGGGAAGCACCTGCAGATAGAACCAGCCCAACGCACCAAAGGCAATGACCTGGAAGACCGAGTTAATCGCCACCAGCACCGCGCCCGCTTCCCGGTCACCACAGGCCAGGTCATTCCAGATCAACACCATGGCAATACACCGCGCCAAACCCACAATGATCAGCCCCGTCCGGTACTCGGGCAGGTCCGGCAGGAAAATCCACGCCAAGGCAAACATGAACGCCGGCGCCGCCAGCCAGTTCAGCACCAGCGAGGTGACCATCAACCTCTTGTCGCGGATAACATGGCCGGTCTCGTTATAGCGGACCTTGGCCAGCACCGGATACATCATCACCAGCAGGCCAATGGCAATCGGCAGTGACACATTCGCCACCTCGACCGATTCCAACGCCGGGCCGATGCCTGGAACGAACCGTCCAAGCAACAGCCCCACCGCCATCGCCGCGACAATCCACACCGGCAGGAAACGGTCCAGGGTGGAAAGCTTGCCGGCGACGGCGGCGTCAGCAGTGTCGGTGGGACTCTCACCGGTATGGGTACTCACAAATCTCCCTTGCCAGCCTTCAAGATTGATGGATGTCGATACAGCGACCATACTGATGCCTATATCGACGGTTGTCAATTGAGTGCATAATGGAGGGATGGACACTCTCCAAACTGCACAATCACACACGGACACCCCGGCCTGTTGCACTTCGGCTCCGGTCGCGGTTATTGATGAACAGGAGGCGCAGCGTAAGGCGCGGATTCTCAAGGCGTTCGCCGATCCGAAGCGTCTGCAACTGCTTTCGATCATCAAGGCCGGCGACGGTGGCGAGACGTGTGTGTGCGATATGACCGAGCCCCTGGGTTTGGGCCAGCCCACTGTCTCGCATCACCTGAAGATCCTGGTCGACGCCGGCCTGCTCAGCCGCCAGCGCCGCGGCACCTGGGCGTACTACTCGCTGGTGCCCGGAGCACTGGAGATCGCCGCGCACGAACTGATGCACCTCTAAAGCAGCCCGCCCTGATGGAACGGCCCTCCGCCTCAGCTGCCAACAAGGCAGCCGCGGCTTCGCCTGCAGCGGCGGGCGGTGACCGGCCCCGCGGTGGACTGGCCGCACTACGGAGCCGCGGCGCTGGTCGGCTTCGGCGGTGGTGATTTCAGACATGACAGTGCTCTTCTCAAGCGTTAGCCGGTGTTCTAGGCGTTGGATGGTTCGTTGGCCGCTGCCCAAGCGTTGTAGCCGCCTGTCAGGTCCCGGACGTTGGTGTGGCCGAGGGCGCGCAGGGTGCTGGCGCCGACGCTGGAGCGCCACCCTCCGGCGCAGTGCACCAGCACGGGCTCTTCTGTGGAGACTTCGTTGTGGCGCTGGGCGAGTTCCGCCAGCGGGATGCGCACGGAATCTGGGATGGCGCCGTCTTCGATTTCACCGGGGTTGCGGACGTCGAGAACCGTGGCTTTCTTTTCGCGGCGTTCCTTATCGAAGGTTTCAACGTCGACACGTTCTCCTTGCTGGACGATGTCGCCCAATTCAGCAAAGGCACGGGCCGGTGTGTCGAGATAGCCGATCACCCGGTCGAAGCCAATCCGTCCCAGCCGCATTGCGGCTTCTTCTTCACGCCCCGGGTCCGCGATGATGACGATCTCGTCGTTGGCCCGGATGACCATTCCGGCCGTCTCGGCAAAACGCCCGTCGATGCCAACATTGAGGGAACCGGCGAGGTGGCCTTCGGCGAAGTCCTCAGGTGAGCGGGTGTCGAGGATGCGTGCGCCGCGGGCGGCGGCATCCTGCAAGTTGCGCACAGACAACCCCCGGAGGTCTCCGGCGGAACCAATCAACGGGCGGTTCTTGCGATTCAGCACTGCATCGACCGCAAAGTATTCCGGAATGGCCGGCTGCCCGCCGCGGATCATGGCAACGAATTCGCCTTCGCCCATTGGCTGGACGGAAAGGTTCATCATTTGTTGGGCGCCGATGGTGGACTCGAGTTCGTTCGAGAGGTTTTTGCCGCAGGCAGAACCGGCACCGTGGGCCGGCAGGAGGCGGACGTCGTCGGGCAGCTTCATCAGCACATCGTGGATCGATGCGTAGAGAGCACGCGCCAACTCGTCTGGATCGGTGCCGACGGCGGCAGCCAGGTCGGGGCGTCCGACGTCGCCAATAAACAGCGCATCACCGGTGAGTACAGCGTTCGGGCTCCCGCCGGGCTGTTCGCGAACCACCACGCTGATCGACTCCCACGTGTGTCCGGGAGTCTCCAGGATTTCGAGCTCTACCTCGCCGAGGGAGATCTTGTCGCCGTGGGCGAAGGTGCGGATCCCGTATTCGGTTTCCGCCCGCCGGCCGTAGCCGATCCAGGCGCCGGTGGCCTCGGCCAGTTCGAGGTGGCCGGCAACGAAGTCGGCGTGGAAGTGGGTGTTGATCACGCCGATGATGCCCAGGTTGTTCGCCTCCGCATCGGCGAGGTATTCGGCGATGTCACGGCGGGGGTCGACGACGACGGCCTGGCCGCTTTTCTCGTCACCGATGAGGTATGAGCCGTGGGACAGGCATCCGAGGTAGTACTGCTTCAAGATCATTTTTATCCTCCAAAAGTCGTTCCCCGGTGGGAACGAAGCCAGTATTACAGATACCCCTGGGGGTATGCAAGACACCCCAGGGGGTATATACTGAATGCGCAAGTCGAAGGACTATGGAGGAATTATGCAACTCGATACAACAGACCTGGGGCCGGTGGTGAACCGGCTCAAGCGCGCCCAAGGCCAACTCGGCGCCGTCACACGCATGCTCGAAGAAGGCAGCGACTGCAAGGATGTGGTAACTCAGCTTGCCGCTGTCTCGCGTGCGTTGGATAAGGCCGGTTTTGCCATCATCGCCAGCGGGCTGGAGCAGTGCATGAGCCAGGAGGACCCCAGTCTCGATAAGAAGGACCTGGAAAAACTCTTTCTTTCCCTCGCCTAACAGCACCCACCGCCCGCTGGAAGAATCGCCAGACAGCACCGCAGGAACAACCAGCAAGGAGTAAAAGATGAGCTACACCCACACGAACACCGTCGACCTGTCCTACACCGACGCCGTGGAACAGACGAAGCAGGCTCTGTCTGAACAGGGGTTCGGCATTCTCTCTGAAATCGACGTCCGCTCCACCTTTGAAAAGAAGCTGGGTGCCGAGGCCGGAGACGAGCTCGGCGACTACGTCATCCTGGGTGCCTGCAACCCCGGGCTGGCCCAGCGCGGCCTCACCGCCGAACCTGACCTGGGGGCACTGCTGCCCTGCAACGTCGTCGTACGCCACGACCCTTCCTCCGGCACCACCGTGGTCCAAGCCATAGACCCGCAAACCATGGTCGAACTCAGCGGCACCGACGCTGTCCGTGAAGTGGCCAACGACGCCGACACCCGACTGCGCGCCGCATTGGCCCAGTTGCCGACCGCCGCCGAAGCGTAGGAACCGGCATAATCCGCACCGCTGAACAACACCGCGCAGCGAAGGAGCATTCCATGGATGTCGTCACGATTGATACCCCGCAACTGGGGGACCGCAGTTACGTGGTCCACGATGGCACCCATGCGCTGGTGATCGATCCGCAGCGCGATACGGACCGGCTCGAAGCCGTCGTGCGCGACGCGGGGGTGAAGATCACCCACGTTGCCGAAACCCACATCCACAACGACTACCTCACCGGCGGGCTGATACTGGCCCAGGCGCATGGGGCGAAGTATCTGGTCAACGCCGCCGATCCCGTCGACTATGAACGGACCCCGGTTTCCGACGGCGACGTCTTCCAGGTTGGCGGGCTGTCGGTCAGAGCCGTTGCCACACCCGGGCATACACACACGCATCTGTCCTACATCGTCAGCGACGACCAACAACAAGCGGTTTTCTCCGGCGGAAGCCTGCTGTACGGATCAGTTGGACGCACAGACCTGGTCAGTGACGACGACACTGAAGCCCTCACCCGGGATCAGTATGCATCGGCCCGGCGGCTCGTTGAAGAAGCCGCCCAGAACGCCCCGTTGTATCCAACCCATGGTTTTGGTTCTTTCTGCTCCAGTGGACCCGCCGCGCGGGTGGACGCGTCGACAATTGGTGAGCAGGCGCGGAACAATCATGCCTTAACGGATCCGGATGAGGACCACTTCGTTTCGGAACTAATCGCAAATCTCAGCGCCTACCCTGCTTACTACGCGCACATGAGCCCCTTGAACAGGGAAGGCCCCGGCCCGGTGGACCTGACGGTGCCAGAGTCGGTCGACGCCGGTGAAATCGGCCGCCGGCTCCGCGAGGGCGAGTGGGTCGTCGATCTGCGGAACAGGGTCGCTTTCGCCAGCAACCACCTCGAAGGCTCGGTCAGTTTCGAATACGGCGGCGGCTCCAGCTTCACCGGATACTTGGGCTGGGTGCTGCCCTGGAATGACAAACTGACCCTGGCCGGAACGCACGAAGAGGTGGAGAACGCGATCCGCGACCTGTCCCGGATCGGTATCGAATCACCTGATGCAGCCACCGGCAGCGGCCCGGACGAGTGGGCCGCCGGAGCACCGGTCGCGAAGTATCCACGGGTCGGCTGGGATGAGGTTCCCCGCGACACCACCGGTGAAGAGGTCATCCTGGACGTGCGGGGCACCGACGAGTTCGAAGCGTCCCACATTCGAGGAGCCGTGAACATCCCGGTCCATGATCTGTTGTCCCGTATGGAAGCCGTCCCCTCCGGCAGACTATGGGTCCACTGTGCCTCCGGCTACCGCTCCGGTATCGCGGCCAGCCTGCTCCAACGCGCCGGCAAGGACGTCGTCCACATCGACGCCAGATACGACGACGCGGAAGCGGTCGGACTGCCCATGGCCGAATCGTAACCGGCTCCTTGCGGTGACAGCATTCGCGTTGGCTGAGCAGCCGCTGCGTTTCGGGCCAGCCCGTTCCGGAGGCCCCCGGGGTTGCGGATCCCGGCATTGCCGGCGTGCTGGCCGAGCCCTCCACCACCAACGTCCGTATTGTTTGTCAACCACAGGTTTCCCGCCTTCGGAGACGGATCCGGTGGCCACAGCGCGGTTGGTAACCGAGATTGAAGAAGCCTCCAAAGTCGGGATCGCCGCCGCATCCATCGGCGGGATGCCCGCAGCCCGCGTGCTTTGTGCCGATGGTGGTGAGTAGGAGATGCGCTTAGAGCGTGTCTCTTAAATTTGTGGGGTTCGTCTTGAGAAGCTGATTTTATGGCTCGTTCGAATGTGATTTCCGATGAATTGTGGTCCTCGATTGAACCGGTGTTGCCGGAGGAGGGGCGCCGTGGCCGTCCGTGGCGCAATCACCGCAGCATTTTGGAAGCGATCTGTTGGCGGTTCAGGGTGGGCGCGCCCTGGCGGGATCTTCCGGCCGAATTCGGGCCGTGGCAGACCGCGTGGAAGCGGCATTTCCGGTGGTCGACCGATGGCACCTATGACCGGATGTTTGAGGCGGTACGGGGCGCCGATGCTGATGTGGACGCCGAATTGGCACAGTTGCTCGCTGTCGACTCGACCAGTGTGAGGGCCAATCAGCATGCGGCCGGCGCGGTGCGCAGCGGGGACACAGGGGGCTGAGTCGAATTACATGAAATTCTTGGCCGGCGAGCCGACCGATCATGCGATCGGCCGTTCCCGCGGAGGACTGACGACAAAAATACACGCCTTCACCGATGGGCTGGTAAGGCCGGTCTCATTACTGCTCGGGCCCGGTCAGGGCGGCGACAATCCGCAACTCGAGCCGTTGCTGGATACCTATCGGGACCAGAAGCACTCACGGCCGAAGTTCACGCTGCTGGCCGATAAGGCCTACTCCCACCCCTCGACCCGGAAGAAATTGCGTGCCAGACGGATCAAACACGCGATCCCCGAACGCCGTGATCAGCGGCAAAACCGCAAGAACAAGGGCCGCAAGGGTGGCCGGTCGCCGGCGTTCGACACCGAACTCTACAAAAAGCGCAACACCGTCGAACGAGGCTTCGGCCGATTCAAACAATGGCGTGGCATCGCCACCAGATACGACAAATACGCCCTCACCTACCGCGGAGGCGTCATAATCGCCGCCACAATTCTGCACGCCAAACCAATTTAAGAGACACGCTCTAGTCCACGACCATGAGAGGTCAAGACCGGGCTAACAACGCATCCGTGAGAGAGACGTACGACTGAAGATTCGACCATGTAACGAGGGAGAAGGAGCACGATCATGATGAACGGCGGCGGTATGGGCGGTATGGGATTGATGTGGATCTTCGGGCTGTTGGCGCTCGTGGGGGTGATCGCGCTGGTGGTCGTGCTGGTGAAGACCTTCACCGGCACGACCTCGAACACCGGCGCATCCGGTCACAGTACTGGACGCGGCGTAGGTTCTGATCGGGCGCGGGACATCCTCGAAGAACGCTACGCCCGCGGCGAGCTGAGCACCGAGGAGTACCGGGAACGGCTGCGGACCCTCGAAGGTGACGGCCAGTGAGCCCGCTGACCCGCCGGCAGCTGCTGGCGCTCGGGGCGGCAGGGGCCGGCGCCACCGTCGTTGGCGGGACCGGGCTGTGGTGGACCGCCACCGGCGGCCGCGGATACACAGGTGGTCAGGAACTCGTCGAACCGCAGGTGCTGGCCAGCCGCAACGGCGTGCTGGAACTGGACCTGGCCGCCGCCCCGGCACGTATTCAGGTCGGCGGGCGGCAGGCATCCGTCCTGGCCTTCAACGGCTCCCTGCCCGGACCGACCCTGCGCGTGGCACCCGGAGACACAGTCCTCGCAGCAGAGCTCGACCGCCCACGGCCGTAATTGTTGATTATATCGATGCCTTCAGGCACCGTTTCGGGGTCGAGCCGATCTGCCGCATTCTGACCGATGAAGCCGGAATCAAGATCGCCCCATGCACCTATTACGCGCATAAAACCCGCCCGCTTTCTGCCCGGGCAGCCTCTGATCTGTTGCTGATCGAGGTCATTAAGGGAGTGCATGAGAAGAACTTCAGCTGCTACGGGGTGCTGAAAATGTGGCACGAGTTGAAGCGGCAGGGCTACCGGATTGGCCGGGACCGGGTGGGCAGATTGATGCGCCAGGCCGGTCTGGCCGGCGCGATGAGGGGCCGGCACCGCACGATTACGACCAGGCAGGACAGAGAAGCATCCCGGCACCCGGACCGGGCCAACCGTGGCTGGGACATCATTGCCCCGAACACTGTGTGGGTGGCGGACTTCACCTACGTATGGACCTATGCAGGATTTTGCTACGTCTCCTTCATCACCGATGTGGCTTCCCGGATGATTCTGGGCTGGAAGGCCTCCATGTCCAAGGAATCATCGTTGGTTATCGATGCTCTGGCTCAGGCCCTGTTTACCCGTCGCCGCGGACAGGTCCAATTCACCACCCATGGTCTCCTGTCACCCGTCGGAGCCGTCGACCGCCCGCATCAGCTCCTTGCGGCCGGGGCACCGCGGCTGCCGAGCCGTGTCGGGCCAGTCGGCCTCGGTCATGACCCCGGCCGGTCGTGATCGTCGAGCACGGTGCTGCCGCCATGCCACCACCTGCCGCACTTCGGGCACTCGACCTTCCAGTCGCCGGAGCCGGGGATCTCGATCATTCGACCGACGTCCTCGCCACTCGATGCGCACCACCGCTTGAGGTCCTCTTCCTTTTGCCAGATCACATCCTCGATCTCGGGGAGCTCCATTGAACTATCCTTCCTGTCGGTAACCCGGCAATACTCGGGCGACAGTTCACCGCAGGTCGCTGAAGGGGTCCACGATCGACTGCGCGCCGTGCTCGGGGCAGACGAACATGATCCGGACGCCGATGCCGTCGACGGCTTCTGACTCGGGTTCGCAGTCGCCCCTGCAGACGGAGCAGGTCCGGTAGTCCTCGTTCCGGGGCACACGTATCTCGAGGCCGTCCGGTCCGTCGATACGCTCATAGTCCACAACTCAAGCTTACGCGGAGAGTGCGGACAGGGTCGTAACCATGGGATTCAATTGGGAACAGGTCATCGGGACCGGTGGCGTCGACCTCGCAGACTCCTACGACGAACAAGCCTCCGATGCTCTCTATCAGGCCACCCGCGATCCGTGCCGCCCGGGACACCGGTCGATCCGGGCGACGACAAAGGTAGCCTCCCCTTCGATGGGATCTGAACACCCAAGTAACGCCGCCGCGTCACCCTACAAGCGCTGCACCTCTCACCGGCACGGATTCCCGGTGGCGAACGCGCAAACGCAACCGCCCTGCACCGTAATTCACTGCCGATCCCATGGCCGACGTCCGTGCGCTGGCCGTATACTGGATGCATGACATCGAAGCTGGCTGACTACATCGAGGCAGGCAAGGCCCTCGACGCCGACGAGCGCGAGATCGCCGCGCTCGCGCTCCAACAGGTCGACGAGACGGAGCAGGCGGAGATCGATGCCGCTTGGGCCGAGACAATTGATCGTCGGCTCGACGAGCTGAAGAGTGGCACAGTCACGCCGGTCAGCGGCCGTGAGACCATCGCCATCGCACGGGCGCGGTCGGCCGCCCGACGCAAGTGACCCTCGACTGGAACGAACACCCTGAGGCTCGTGAGGAGTTCTTGGACGCCCACGAACGCTATCTGGGGATCGAGGACGGCAGGCTTGGTGATGAGTTTGCCGACGCGGCCGAATCCGCAGCGGAACTGATCCTCCAATGGCCGGACGCACCGCCCCCGTACCGCGGCCGACAGCGTGAACCAATAATCCGTACAAGGCATCTCGGCAAGTTCCCCTACCAGCTCGTCTACGTTGTCCATGAAGAAGAGACTTTTGTCCTCGCCTACGCTCATGAGGCGCGCCGCCCCGGCTACTGGTCGCATCGCCTGAGGGACTGAACTGTCATCGCTTCAACCCTTTGATCGCCACGCTTGGACGGTCGTTCTGCCCCTCAACGGGACCGCCCGAGAGCTACATCTTCGGGTGCGCTCGTCGAATGCAATGATAACCCGGTCGTCTTACCCTTCGAACAGAGCTGATCGCGTGCTTGAGCATCATCGACGCCAGCACACGAGGTGTTCGGCATCGAACATGAAGAAGCCCCCGCGCTAACCGCCGGAGCTTCCCTCTTGACGTCGATATTCGCATCACGGACCGTCAGATCCCATGCTCGTTTCTCTTATGCCCGCGGCCAGGAGCTCCCGGCGTGCTTCGTCCCCGTACGCCATTGATGGCGGTTTCACTCGTCCTCGCAATGAGTTAGACGAATCCTGAATCAGACTGCATTCATCTGTTGCTCTTCGAGCCCCCGGAGATAATTTTCAACGCTTTCGGTCCGATAGAGGACCTTGCCACCGATCTTCAGGTACGGCGGGCCAACCCTCTGATGTCGCCACTTGGCCAGTGTGCCCTCGGTGGTATCAATGTACTCAGCGGCTCGTTTCGGCGAAACCGCGCCCTGCCAGTCGGAGGTCATCATCGACATCGGAATACCTTCCCTGTCTCTTCATGGATTGATCTGGAAGTAACATTACCAGCGTACTCACTGAATAACCAATGATAACTCGAATATCTATCGAATGATTATCCGAGTTGTTACTGTGTCATGTATGACAGCCCAGAACCGTAAAGCAGCCAGTAGCCGTCTCCAGCCTGGTCAACACAGTGTTGACCGGAATACTCCGACCGAACGTATCCGCAAAGGCAAGAAGCGCGTCGTTCTCGATTGGTCTGTACGCTTGCATGACGGTCTTCTAATACCCAACAAGCGCACCGAGGGTACAAGCAAGACCGAAGTGCGCAACAGAGCCCGTCAGCAAGCCGAAATGCTGCTGACCGCCGGTGGCCGGATTTCACGCTGGAAACCCACCGACAAGGTTGAGAAGTACATCGATAAGATCGCGACCGCCGAAGTCGAGTCTGCTGATCTTCGGCCTGCCTCAGTTCGCCGCTACCGGGACCTTGTCGCACTGCTGCGTGAGCAGCTGGCCGGCCGCTCGATCTCCGCCACGATGCACTACGACATCCTCATCGATGCTCTTGACGCCATTGGTTACGATCACGGCCGGGGGGCCGCCCGCACGGCTAAAACAGTGCTCGGCAGATATATCACTCAACCGATGATGCGCCACCGGCTCGTCAGCTTCAATCCTCTGGAAAACCACAAGCTCGAACTGCATAAGTACCCTGCCAAGACCGACAGGCCCAAGCGTGGTGGGCAAGGACTGACGGCCGAAGAGCAGGAACGGGTCATTAAGTACCTTCTAAACCTCGATCCGGCCGAGGGCGTGACCCCGCCCAAGCGTGGCCAGTGGACCATCGAGCACCGCATTAACCGAAACAAGAACATCATTAACCTCACGCTGTTCCAGGCCGGTACAGCGTTGCGCATCTCCGAAGCTCTACAAGTCACCCCGAGGGACATCGTCGTCGACGCAGACGGTCTCATGCAGGTCAACGTGACCGAGGGGGCATCGAAGACCAGAACGGCCCGGCTCACTCCAGTGTTGATCGGGCAAATCCAGGACTACATACAAAATCTGGTCGACGCCGCTGCCAGCGATGAGCAGTACCTCTTCGGCTCGCCGGCCGACCCCATGAAGCAATGGCTGGCCACAGGGTCGACCGGAGCAGGAATCTACGCCGCCCAGCTCTACCGGCAAATGGCCGAGGAACTCGATATTCCGAAGCTACAGTACCTGCGCACGCATCTGTGGCGAACCACGATGAGCAGTCGTTGCGAAGAGGCGGGGATCCCGCGTGAGGTCTATGCCCCGTTGTGGGGACATGACCCCTCGACTAACAAGCAGCACTACACCGAAGGGATCGACATGGGTGATCTCTTGAAGGCCTTCAGGAAGACACACCCGTCGTAAGCACCGATTGCAGTTGCCCGTTTATGCACCGGCCTAAGCACCG
The DNA here is from genome assembly GCF_000430705.1 of Arthrobacter castelli DSM 16402. Taxonomy (GTDB): domain Bacteria; phylum Actinomycetota; class Actinomycetes; order Actinomycetales; family Micrococcaceae; genus Arthrobacter_C; species Arthrobacter_C castelli. Next base: position 56,262 of record NZ_KE387201.1, on the reverse strand, counting down.
GGCTAGATCAGCATTATCTGGTCAATTCCAGCACAGCCAAGTCAAAACCGGATACTGATTTTATGCCCTCTGACCTGCGAAAATGCAGGAATCACACTGCATTCATGTAGAAAGCGCATGTTAATCGAAGGGTTGCTGGTTCGAATCCAGCTGGGGGAGCGATCCGGTCCCGTGCTCCACGTGAGTGCGGGGCTTTTTCGTATCTACTGGACAGTCGCGGGTCTGGGCCCGGAAAGCGCCTTCGGCACCCGTGCGCGGTTGAGCCGCCGTGCGAGCCATACCCCGACCATGATGTTCGGCACCCAGGATGCCCATCCGAGAAACGGATAGAGCGTATCGAAGGTGCCTGTGGCAAGGATCAGGGAATTCTCCACCCGGAACACCACGGCGGCGAAGGTGAGTGAAAAATTGACGATGATCCAGAACCGGTGCCCGGCGACGTCGTGGTTGAGTGCGATGGCGCGGATGGCCATGGCCAGCGTGGCCAGCCAGAGCAACGCGAGGGTGCACAGGCCACTTGTCACGATTATTTGCCCGCCGGGAACCGTGCCCGGATAGGCGTGGAAGGCCATGAACACCGCACATGGCGCGGAGATGGCCACCGCCACGGCGTAGCATCGTCCGACGACGGGATGCGCGCGCACCGCCCGCTGCCGCAACGCGTGAATCAGGTTGATGGACCCCAGTGCGAGGGCGATCGCGCCGAACCCGATGTGCCCGAGCAACGGGACCTGGTAGGTCGCGAAGGTCTGCGCCTGCTGGGTGAAGTAGTACTGCTGCACCCACGGGGCGAGCGGCAGCACGACGAAGTACAGGGTCGCCATCAGTACAGCGACCGTGAGGCTGGGAATCAGGACGAGCCCGTACAGAACCCGGACACGTGGTTGGATGATCGGCATACTGCGCCCCCGCCGTTCAATGTGAATGGTTCTTACATTGTGTAGTCTAAATCTATGACAGCCGGGTCCGCTAGAGGTGGGAGCAAATCGTCGACGCGCCGGTATCATCACGGTGCGCTGCGTGAGGCGCTCATTGACGGTGCGGCGGCGCTGCTCGCGGACCGCACGGCCGCATTCAGCCTCAATGAAGTGGCCCGCCGCGCCGGAGTCAGTTCGGCGGCGCCCTACCGGCACTTCGCCAACAAAGACGCACTGCTGGCGGCAGTCGCGAGGCGCGGATATCTGTTGCTGGGCGAGGCTGCTGCGCTGCCTTTCCCGGAGGGGGCCGGCCCCGCGGACCGGCTGCTGCTGCTGTGTGTTCGCTATCTCGGGTTCGCCGCGGCCAACCCGGCCCTGTACGGCACCATGTTCCAGGAACATCTGCCGGCCGGTCCGAATGACGTCGGGCTGAAGTCCTTCGGGCCTTTCGTCGCCGCGGTCGAGGACGCCATGCGTTCAGGGGCAATGCCGGCCGGCGACGTCATGGAGGTCTCATTCGCGGCCTGGGCGGCGTTGCACGGGGCCACCTCCGCGTACCTCGTCGGCACCTTCAAGGCTCTGGGCGGCGACGCTCCGCCGGCCACCATCGTGACCAGGACACTTAGGACATGCTTTCCGCACTTGGCGTCACAATGGACGGATGCGGAACTGGCGGACCTGGCCGGGCTATAGGCCGCGCTTTCACACGGCCGGTTACCGTCGCTTGTGGCCAGGGTTAACCCGGTACATCAACAGCCCGACGACGACGGCACAGAGGATGGCGGAAAAGAGCAGGCTGCCGGTAAAGCGTCCGATGAACAATCCGAGTATGGCGCCGAGAATCAGGCCGACAAAGAGCCCTCTGCCATTGCGGTTCGACGGTTGTTTGGGCATAGTCCCAGCTTAGCGTTCCAGCCCCGGTGCACGCTGTGCTGGTGAATCCAAGGGCGGATGGTTCTCGGTCTTACAGTGGCGGTACGGTACGTGGGCGCACTATCGTCCACAGCACGATGATGGCGAGTCCGATGCACGCCGACATCAACAGTCCCATTGGGGCGGCGGCACCGTCGAACAGTCCGACCACCGGCGTCATCGCCCCGGCGAAGCCGAAGGTGGCCGCGCCCAGCAGCGAAGCCGCCGTACCTGGCTGGCTGCCGTGGCGGCCCAGGGCCAACGCCTGAATACAGGGAATGGTGAAGCCGAAGGACATAATGTAGAACCACAGCGGTACTGCCGTGCCCCAAAAGCCGAAGCCGGCCCAATCGAAGATGGCGATCAGCCATCCCATGGTGAACATTGACGCCGTCGAACAGGCCATAACCCATTGCGGCCCGATTCTGCGCATGATCCTCGCGCTGGCCTGCACACCGGAGACGACGCCCAGTGAGTTAATGCCGAATAGCAATCCGTACCCCTGAGCCGACAGCCCGTACAGGTCCTGGAAGAGGAACGGGGAGGCTGACAAATAGGTAAACAGTCCAGCGAAGTTCAGCCCGCCCATCAGCAGCATGCCGATGAAGATCCTGTCGCTGAGCACAGCCTGATAGCGCTGTCGTGTGGTGGTGGTCGAGGCACGCCGTTGTTGCCGGGGAAGAGTCTCTACGATGAACAAGGCAGCCGCGGTGAGGACCAGCATTCCGTATACCGCCAGGAACCAGAAGATGCCGGGCCAGTCCAGCACCAGCAGCAATTGCGAACCGATCACTGGTGCGAAAATTGGTGCCAGCCCGTTGACCAAGGCCATTCTGGACAGCATGCGGACGAGGGGATAGCCGCCAAACAAGTCACGAATCGTGGCCATCGCCACCACACCGCCGCCTGCCGCACCGACTCCCTGCAAGACGCGGAAGATCATCAGCACGGTGATATCGGTGGACAAGGCGGCGCCCATCGAAGCGAGGACATGCACGCTGGTGGCCATGATCAGGGGTGTGCGGCGGCCGACCTTGTCACTGAATGGTCCGACCAGTAGTTGCCCAAGGCCAAAACCGACAGTAGTGCCGGCCAGCGTCAGTTGCACCGCCGCCTCGCTGACCTTCAGGTCCCCCTCGATGGCCGGGAGAGCAGGCAGGTACAGGTCGATGGTGAAGGGGCCGAGCGCGGTGAGTGCGCCGAGAATGACAACGTAAACGAGCTTTTGCCGACGGGTCAGCGCGTCCCCGGGATGGGTCATGGTGGTCAAGAATTCCCTCGCAAAGCCGTCGCGTCGGTATCACTCTACCTTTGTTTTCCCTTTGACCTGCCCCATCAATGCGCGTTTCAAATGACAGGGTGGTTATGACGTTCACGCGACTCTCATTCTTCGGTGCGTTTGTCCTGATATGTCAACAATTGGGGTGGGGCCCGAGCCGGGAAAATAGGAATTTGTGGACGGCCAATAAACAATGAGAAATTAGCGCGTAGAGGCGCCGGGTTCAGTTCTGGCTACTAAATGGTAATTTTGGACGGTAAGCGCCCTGTCAACCAGCTGCCTGGCAGGTGCCGGCTCAGCGATGGACCGTAGGAGCAGCGAGAATGGATGGAGGCGGAGTTCATGGTTGAATCCAATGGCTCTCACAGCAGCGGTGTGAACCGGAATTCATCGGTGACAGCCCTGGCTAAGCTCGCCGGACGGCTGACACCCCAACAGTTTAAAGACGAGCTTGCCATCGCCATGGACGAGCTCAAACGTAAGGGAAAGCAGGCTGCGTTCGCCTCGGCGTTTTTTGTGGTCGCACTGATATTTGGCGCATTCCTGGTCATTGCCCTCATTGCTGCCGCGATTCTCGGACTGGCCACCGTGATGCCCGCGTGGCTGGCGGCACTGATCGTTGCCGCAGCGTTCCTGGTCATTGCGGCCATCGCGGCGCTGATTGGGCTCAGCCGGTTCAAGAAGGTCATGCCGCCCGCACCCGAAAGCGCTATCCGCGGTGTCCAATACGACATCGGCGTGCTCAAAGAAGGTTCCTCGTTCGACCCGAAGTCGATTGAGGAAAAGAAGGCGCGTGCGAAGCAGGAGAAGGCGGCTAAGAAGGAGGCGGAGGCCAAGGCCAAGGCTAAGCAGCCGCCGCCGCCGAGTATTGGCGAACTGAAGCACCGCTCGCAGCTGCGCCGGGACCGGCTGGCGGCAATACGGGATTCGCTCGAGGAGAAGCTGGACCTCAAAGCCCGGATGCGGGAGGCCAGCGACGAAGCGAAGATCAAGGCAAGCAGCTACGCGAACCGCTCCCCGCAGGACACAGTGAACGCGCTCAAGAGCCGCTGGCAGCCGTTGGCGGTGCTCGCCGTCTCCGGTGTGGCTCTGGCAGTCTTCGCGCGCAAGCTCATTCGCCGCTGACCGCTGCCCTGCACAGCAGACTACGACCGTGCCCGGGCGACGAAAGGGGTGGCGAGTGAGGATATTGCGCGCCGGCGCAACGGAACCCCCACTGCAGACCGCCATCTCAATATGAGCCCCCTTGCTCGGGCGCTGAAAGGCAACCGCTGATGGAGTGGCTGGCAATACTGCTGGCACTACTGTCAGCGGTGTGCCTTGCCTATGGTGCGCAACGGCAGGGCAGCGCCGTGCGCGCCGACACCGGCGGCTTGTCGCTGAATTCCTCCGGCTTCATGCGGTTGCTGGGTAATAGGCGGTGGATGTTCGGGCTGCTGTTGCTCGGCTCCGGAATGGCGATGAATGTCACGGCGCTGGCCATGGCGCCGCTGATGGTCGTCCAGCCCATCGGAGCGATCGCGCTGGTGATCACGACGATCGTTAATTCACGCGATCAGGGCATCCGGCTGAACCGGATGACGGTAGTGGCCATTGCCCTGTGTGTTGCGGGCAGCGCGCTGTTTGTCGTGATGGCCGTACAGGTCACCCGTGAGTCCCACACCGTCAGTGCCAGCGACGAACTGACCACGGTATTGCTGCTTGCGGTCGTGGTCGCTGTGTTCGGATTCCTCGCGGTGGCATTCGGCCACCGCATGCGTGCGTTCGCCTATATCCTCGGCGCAGGGATCCTCTTCGGATTCGTGGCCGTGCTCACCCGGGTTATAGCCAGCCAATTGCTGGCTGGGGACGGGTTGGCCCTTGGCAACGTGCAGTGGTACACGGTTTTGGGGATTGCAGCGGCGGGCGGTCTGGGTGCCTGGTTTGTGCAGAACGCTTATTCCAGCGGACCTCCAGACCTGGTCATTGCCGGACTGACGGTGATTGATCCGATCGTTGGCATAACTATCGGAATCGCAATTCTGGGCGAAGCACGCGACGACGTGCCCGCGGTGATGATAATTGCCATGGGTGCGGCCGCCGTGCTTGCTATTGTGGGAGTCACCGCCCTCGCAAGGCACCACCCCGATGTTGTGAAAAGCACCAGCGGATCGCGGCAGCGGAAGAGGGTCGCAGTTATCAAGAATCCCGAACGCTGACCTCAAGCACCCAGGAGTGGCACACCAGTGACGGATCCGACCGGCGCCAAGCCGATGACCATCATGATCGCCGCGGACACCTTCGCGCCACACATCAATGGGGCCGCCCAATTCGGTTACCGGCTGTCGCAGGGGATGCTCAATCGTGGGCACGACGTCCACGTGGTGACGTTCCGCGACTCGGCGGGCCCCAGTGCTTCGGGGCCGGAGGACGGCACGATGGTCCATCGGCTGCGCTCACATTCCGTCCCGACCCACGAGTACTGGAGGATCTGCCTTCCCTGGGAGATCAAGAAGGACATTGGCCGGATATTCGACGAGGTCCGCCCGGATGTGGTTCACGTCCAATGCCACTACATGGTGGGCAAGGCCGTCATCGAAGAGGCGGACCGGCGGGGTATCCGCGCCGTGGCCACTAACCACTTCATGCCCGAAAACCTCGACCCGTTCCTGCCGTTTCCAAAATGGTTCAAGCGGATTGTCGCGAAGAATTCGTGGCGTGACATGGGCAGGGTCTTCCGGAGTGCGGCCGCCGTCACGACGCCAACCCCACTGGCCGCCAAGGCGATGCGCAACCACGCATTTTTGGCCGAAGTGCTGCCCGTTTCCAACGGCATCGATGCCGCTGCCTACGAACTGCGCCCGGGCGAAGATGTTCAGATGCCTGAAAACCCGATGGTGTTGTTCGTCGGCCGGCTGGCCGAGGAGAAACATGTCGACATACTGATTGAGGCAGCGGCCAAAACTCCGCCTGAGATCAACCTGCAGGTCGAAGTGGTCGGCAGTGGCGAGGTGCGCGAAGCGCTTGAAGAGCGGGCAGCACAATTGGGTATGACCGACCGGGTGACCTTCCATGGCGCCATCAGCGATGAAGAGCTGCGCCTGGCCTATATCCGCAGCACCATCTTCTGCATGCCGGGAACGGCGGAACTGCAGTCGCTGGTGACGTTGGAAGCCATGTCGGCTTCCAAACCCGTTGTATTGGCTGACGCGATGGCGCTGCCGCATCTGGTTGATGACGGGATCAACGGTTATCTCTTCGAGCCCGGCGACTCCGATGCACTGGCCGAAAAATTGACGACTATCCTGACATTGTCCGGTGACCAGCGCCAGACGATGGGCAAGGCCAGCCGCGAAATGGTGAATAAACACAGCATGGAGGGGACGTTGTCGACGTTCGAATTGTTGTACCGCGGCGATCGGGCGGCGGAAGGGACCGAGCAGCAGCCGGTCTGATGTGCCGCAGCGTGTCCCGACACATTAGGATGTCATGGTCGGCAAATTAATGATGGCGGGCCACTGGCCATATTGGCCGACACGGGGCAGTAGTTCAGCTGGTTAGAACACCGGACTCATAATCCGTACGTCGTGGGTTCAAGCCCCACCTGCCCTACAACGCCCCGGCGCGCCACGGTGCGCCGGGGCTTTTTGCTATGGCTGCGTTGTTTGGTAAGTTACTGATCGGTAACTTAGTGGTCCCGGCGCCTCGGTCCCCAGGTGTAACGGGAGCTTCAGCAAAGGACACTTCCATGGCCTCACTTCCCGATATCAACAACCTTCCGTACCCCGACGGGGACTTCTTCGCCTTTGAACAGCTGCTGACGGCCGCGGAGCGCGAGCGGTTGCAGGAGATCCGGGACTGGCTCAGCAAAGAAGTAACCCCGATTGCCGGCGAGTACTGGAACCGCGGAGAATTTCCCCGGCAGATCATTGAAAAGCTGGCCGGACTCGACATCATCAGCCCGGTGCGGCGGCAAGGGCACTCGCATCTTTTTGCCGGCATGATGCACGCCGAATTGACGCGGGCTGATACCTCGTTCGCCACGTTCCTGGGCGTGCACGACGGGCTTTTCACGGGCAGCATCGAAGTACTGGCCTCCGAGGAGCAGAAGGCGCGATGGCTGCCCGACATCTACTCGCTCAAGAAGATCGGGGCCTTCGGCCTGACCGAACCGTTGGGCGGGTCCGACGTCGCCGGTGGAACGCGAACGATCGCCGAACGCGACGGCGACCACTGGGTTATCAACGGCGCCAAACGGTGGATTGGTAACGCCACCTTTTCGGACTATGTTCTTATCTGGGCCAAAGACGTGGCCGACAACCAGGTCAAGGGCTTCCTGGTCGAGACCGCAACAGAGGGCTACTCCGCGAGCAAGATCGAAAACAAGATTTCCCTGCGCAGTGTCGAAAATGCAGACATCACGTTGAAGAATGTCCGTATTTCCGATGACTTCCGACTGGCCGGGGCCAATAGCTTCGCCGATACAAACAAGGTGTTGAAGACCACCCGTTCCGGAGTGGCCTGGCAGGCTGTAGGCCAGCAGCTGGCCGCCTTCGACGTGGCCAGGCGCTATGCGGTTCAGCGGCATCAGTTCGGCAAGCCGATTGCCGCGTTCCAGTTGGTGCAGGAGCAGCTGGTGACCATCCTGGGTAACGCCATGAGCTCCATGTCCATGATGGTGCGCCTGGCCCAGCTCGAGGACGCCGGAGAGGCCAGGGACGAGCATTCGGCATTGGCCAAGGCCTTCACCACGGAGCGGATGCGTGAAAGCGTAGCCAAGGGCCGCAGCATCCTGGGCGGCAACGGAATTGTCACGGACTACGGGATGGCCCGGATCTTCGCCGACGCCGAAGCTGTCTACTCCTATGAGGGGACGGCAGAAATCAATACCTTGGTCACCGGACGTGCGGTCACCGGAGTCGCTGCGTTCCACTAAGTCACCGTGGCCGGCCGTCAGTGCGGCGGCAGGGGGAGCAGCACCGAGGGACGCAGGTCGGTGACGAACTGCAGCGGATTGACGTATTCCTCTCCCCGGCGCACTCCCCAGTGCAGGCACGCGCGGCTGCCGCAATGCCATGGTTTGCTGATGTGGCCGATCACCTCGCCTGCCGAGACGGTATCGCCTTCGGACAGGTCGGTCTCCACTGATTCGAAACTGCTCCGCAGACCGGAGCGGTGCTCAATCGTCAGCACTGGTCTGTCCACTACCCAGCCGGCGTAAGACACCTGCCCGTCTGCCGGGGCGCGGATGGGCCCGGCGCCTGTGGCGGCCAGATCCACACCCCGGTGTCCGCTGAGCCATGGTTCAGGTGGTTTATCGAACTCCCGCAGCACCTCGGGGTTGTTCCCCACCGGCCATTGCCATCGTTCAGAGGTGCCCGTACCTGCAGCCGGAAGCGGCCCAAGGTGAATTGAAATGGCGGTCACCGCCAGGGCTGCGGCCAGCACACTCAGGCACTGACGCACCCACCCCGGCATCGCGGAGATGGCCGGCATCCGCGAACCGGCCGGCATCCGCGTGCCCGCCGGGGCGCGGGTACTGGCCGGGGTGCGCGACAGGATTCGTCCTCTGGGCTGGGTAGGCATGCCTCAACGTCACCACCACCGCCTCATCGGCTCAAGGGTGTCGGGGGCGGTTGTGGAAGCCTTCACTGGGGTCCGGCTCCTGTGGAGGACATCACGCGGGCGAAGCAGCAGGGAGGAGATGGGGGATTGGCGGCGCTGTAGTACACTGGGTGCAGCAGTGTGCTGTCTTCCGTGCGCCGGTATTCGCCGGCGGGCCTGATGGCCGCTGACTACGCGTGCCCTAATTCCACACCTCTAATGGTAGTGGAGTGCGCCCCTTCGGTCCGGACACTGTCCGGTGGGGAACACGTCCGGTCGACACGGCCGGGCTGACGGGCACCAGGAGCAACACCCGCCGGGTGTACAAGCTAAGAACCGTCAATTGGTAGAACCATAACTGGTCGCAGGCCGGTGCCATGGAATTTCTGCCGGAAGGAGTGACGACATGCCAGTCGTTACCATGCGTCAGCTGCTCGACAGCGGCGTGCATTTTGGTCACCAGACCCGCCGTTGGAACCCGAAGATGAAGCGCTTCATCTTCACCGAGCGCAACGGCATTTACATCATCGACCTGCAGCAGTCGCTGTCCTACATCGACCGCGCCTTCGAGTTCGTCAAGGCCACGGTCGCCCACGGCGGCACCGTGCTCTTTGTCGGAACGAAGAAGCAGGGGCAGGAAGCCATCGCCGAGCAGGCCACCCGCGTGGGGCAGCCGTACGTCAACCACCGCTGGCTGGGCGGCATGCTCACCAACTTCCAGACCGTGTCCCGCCGGATCCAGCGGATGAAGGAACTGGAAGAGATCGACTACGACGACGTCGCCGGTTCCGGACACACCAAGAAGGAACTGCTGCTGATGCAGCGCGAGCTGACCAAGCTGCAGGGCAACCTCGGCGGCATCCGCAATCTGACCAAGGCTCCTTCGGTGCTGTGGGTTGTGGACACCAAGAAGGAACACCTCGCCGTCGACGAAGCCAAGAAGCTCAACATCCCGATCGTCGCGATTCTCGATACCAACTGCGACCCGGACGAAGTCGACTTCCCGATTCCGGGCAACGACGACGCTATCCGGTCCGTAAATCTGCTGACCCGCGTCGTGGCCGACGCCGTGGCCGAGGGGCTGCTGGCGCGGAACCAGCGTGCCGGCGGAGGCGAAGAGTCCGCCGAAGAGCCGATGGCCGAATGGGAGCGGGAGCTGCTCGAGAATAAGTCCGAGACGCCGGCGCAGGATGCCGTCGAGGGGACTCCCGCTGCGCCGGATCACCAGACCGCTGAAATGGTCGAAGGTGCGGCCCAGGACGAGGCCGAAGGCGCCGCCCCGGAGGAGGCCACCCCCGTGGAGGCCTCCGGCACTGCCCCCGCAGACAACGAGACTGTCGCCGACGCTGTGCAAGGTCCCGACGCCGACAAGTAAGACTCATCACCGGCCCGGCTCACGGATGCCGGTGGCCGGCGTGCGGGGGCTTGGAACATGGCCCCCGCACGCCGCTGACATATACAACTAAGGAGTTTCATATGGCGAACTACACCGCCGCTGATATCAAGGCTCTGCGGGAACGCACGGGCGCCGGCATGATGGATGTCAAGAAGGCTCTCGACGAGACCGACGGCGATGCCGAGAAGGCCATGGAAGCCATCCGGATCAAGGGGCTGAAGGGCGCCACCAAGCGCGAAGGACGTTCCACGGCCGAGGGCCTGGTGGCCGCCAAGGTGGACGGCGGCGTCGGCGTGATGGTCGAAATCAACAGCGAAACGGATTTCGTGGCCAAGGCTGCTCCGTTCGTCGAATTCGGTGACAAGGTGCTCGCGGCCGCGATCGATTCCGGCATCAGCGACGTCGACGCGCTGCTGGCCCACGAAGTGGACGGCAAGCCGCTCTCCGAGCACGTCATCGAGACCGGCGCGTTGCTGGGCGAGAAGGTCGCCGTGCGCCGGATCGCCCGTGTCGAGGGCAAGACAGTTGACGCCTACCTGCACAAGACGGCCAAGGACCTGCCTGCACAGGTCGGTGTGCTGTTCGCCGTGGACGGCGAAGGAGCCGAGGCCTCCGAGGCAGCGCACGACGTCGCGGTGCACGCCGCAGCGTACAACCCCACCTACATCACCCGTGACGAGGTCCCGGAGGAGCTGGTGGAAAACGAGCGGCGGATCGCGGACGAGACCGCGCGTGCCGAGGGCAAGCCGGAGCAGGCACTGCCCAAGATCGTGGAAGGCCGGCTGACCGGCTTCTTCAAGGAAGGCGTGCTGCTGGACCAGGCCTTCGCCAAGGATCCGAAAATGAGCGTGGCCCAGGTGCTGTCCGAAGCGGGTGTGTCAGCGACCGGGCTGGCCCGTTTCCGCGTAGGCTCCTAGCCAAGCAGCGATTACAGGATCGCTCATGACGAGAGGGGGTGGTTGCCATCAGGTGGCCGCCCCCTTTCCATGCCGTCAGTGAACTCGTCCCTCAAATCAACCGGGAGGCCCCATGGAGAACCTGAATCGTAACGCACCGGGTAAGCCCACCCGCCGCAGGGTATTGCTCAAGCTGTCCGGCGAGGTGTTCGGCGGAGGCGGGCTGGGCGTGGACCCGGCCACGGTCCGCGGCATCGCCGGACAAATCGCCGCCGCAGTGGACACCGTGGAGGTGGCCGTCGTCGTCGGCGGTGGCAACTTTTTCCGCGGCACCGAACTGTCCAACCATGGGATGGACCGCTCCCGGGCCGATTACATGGGCATGCTGGGCACAATGATGAACTGCCTGGCCCTGCAGGACTTCCTGGAGCAGGCCGGAGTCGACACCCGGGTGCAGAGTGCCATCACCATGGGGCAGGTGGCCGAGGCCTACATTCCCCGGCGCGCCATCCGGCACATGGAGAAGAGCCGCGTGGTGATCTTCGGCGCCGGTGCCGGGCTGCCCTATTTTTCCACCGACACCGTCGCGGCCCAACGGGCACTGGAGATCCACGCCGACCTGGTGCTGATGGCCAAGAACGGGGTCGACGGCGTGTATACGGCCGATCCCCACCAGGACCCGTCGGCCGAGAAGCTTGAAACGCTGACCTACGACGACGCGATGCTCCGCAATATCCGGGTACTGGACCAGACGGCATTCAGCCTCTGCCGGGATAATAAACTGCCCATGCTGGTCTTCGGGATGCAGGGTGACGGCAACGTCACCCGTGCCATTCGGGGGGACGCTATCGGCACCATGGTGACTGCGTAGCGTCTTCGGAACAGCGTCGGCTGTGTGACATAGGATGGTCGAAGACCCAGTGGCGCCCACGTGGCGTAAGAACTACCGAGGAGAAGCGATGATCGAAGAGACCTTGCTTGAGGCCGCCGAAAAAATGGATAAGGCCGTAGAGGTCGCCAAGGATGACTTCGGATCGGTGCGGACCGGCCGGGCGAATCCGGCTCTCTTCGCCAAAGTTGTCGTTGATTACTACGGCGCCCCGACTCCGTTGCAGCAGTTGGCCTCGTTCCAGAATCCCGAGGCCCGCACCCTGCTGGTCAGCCCGTACGACAAGAGCTCGCTGGGCGCCATTGAGAAGGCCCTGCGGGACTCGAATCTGGGGGCGAACCCCTCAAACGACGGAAACATCATCAGGGTGGTGATGCCCGAACTGACCGAGGAACGGCGCAGGGAATACGTCAAGGTGGTCCGCTCGAAGGCCGAGGACGCCAAGGTCTCCATCCGCAGCGTGCGGCGCAAGGCCAAGGAAACCCTCGACAAAATCGTCAAGGACGGCGACGCCGGCGAGGACGAGGGGAATCGGGCCGAGAAGGAATTGGAATCGCTGACCCGTTCGCATACCGACAACGTGGACGACCTGCTCAAGCGCAAAGAATCCGAACTGCTCGAGGTCTAATGGCACAGCAGGGGCCCGAGCCGCCTGGCTCATCCCCGGTCAACGGCCCTGGCGAGGACGGATCAGACGACGACGGTGCTGCGGTGCGGGCGGACCGCAGGTCACAGGCGACCGGACGGCGGGCGCTGCGGGCCAAGGTCTCGCCGCCGAAGGCCGGACGGAACTTGCCCGCCGCCATCGCCGTCGGGCTGGCGCTGATCGTCCTGGTGCTGGTGGGGCTGCTGATCCGGCCCGAAGCATTCGTCATCCTGGTCGCGCTGGTCACGGTCGTCGGGGTGTGGGAAGTGTCGCGGGCGCTGGCCTTCCGCAACATCCACCTGCCATTGGTGCCCGTTATGGCCGGCACCATTGCCATGCCCTTCGCCGCCTTTTATGGAGGTCCCGAAAGCCTCGGATTCGCCGTGGTGGCAAGCGCCGCAGCCGTTCTCATTTGGCGGGCACTCGATGACAGCGAAGGCGCTGCCGGGAGCATCCTCGGCGGGGTTTTCACCCTGACCTGGGTGCCCTTCCTGAGCAGCTTTGCGGTATTGCTGCTGCACGAGCAGGATGGTTCATTGAAGATCGCCACCGTGTTGTTGCTGGTGGTGGCCAACGACACGTTCGGTTATCTGGTGGGCGTGTTCTTCGGCCGCCACCCTATGGCACCGAAGATCAGCCCCAAGAAATCCTGGGAAGGCTTCGCCGGATCCGTCGCGGGAGCTGCCGTGGTGGGCATAGCCGGCACTATCCTGCTGCTGGAGGAGCCGTGGTGGATCGGCGCTGTGCTGGCCGTGAGCCTGGTATCGGCGGCCACCATGGGCGACCTGGCCGAATCAATGGTCAAACGGGAACTGGGCATCAAGGACATGAGCAATATACTGCCCGGACACGGTGGAGTGATGGACCGGCTGGATTCGATAGTGTTCGCCGCTCCGGCGGCCTTCGTGCTCATGTCGCTGCTGCTGCCCGGGCAGGTATAGGCCTGCGCCGGCCGCGCCTGCTGTGCCTGCCGGGCAACGAGCGGTGCACTCAGTATGATGGTTCCGACTCATTCTTGAATCAAACCAGCGGCGCAATGTCGAAAAACCACGAAGGAACACGGTGACAGTGGAGGAGACACGCAGTACAGCCACACCCTTCGAGCGTGTGGCACCGGGGGAGTACGGCTACAAGGTCAAACAAGTGGACCGGTTCCTGGCCAGTGCACGGCACTTCTATGAAGACAGCGAGGCCCGGCCCGTCACCAGCCGGGACGTACGGGCAGTGGCATTCGACCCGGCCCGCGGCGGGTATGAGGCCCAGGCAGTGGATGCAGCACTGGACCGGCTGGAGGATGCCTTCGCCCAGCGGGAGCGCGATCAGCTGATTGACGAGGAGGGCGAAGAAGCCTGGCTGGCTCAGATTGGCAGTGTCTCTGCCGTGCTGCGCCAACGGCTGCACCGGCCGGATGGGGAACGCTTCCGACGACCGAAGAAAAGGGGCGCGCGCAGCTACGACGTCGGCGACGTCGATGAGCTCTGCGGCCAGCTGCTGGGCTACTTCGAGGAGGACGAAGCGCTGAGCGTCGACGTCGTCCGCCGGGCCGTCTTCCGCTCGGCTGACGGCCGGGACGGCTACGAGGAGACGCAGGTGGACGCCTTCATGGACCGGGTGGTCGAACTGATGGCGGCCATCGACTGACTGCGGCTCTCAATGCGACCGCACGAATCCGGTCCACGCGCGGTGCCTGCGATTATGTGTCAGCGGCGAGGTCGTCCAGGACCCGGTGCATATAGGCCAGCGCTTGACGGCCGTCCAGCGGCTCGCCGTCGTCCTGCGGCGCGGGATCAGCGGCGATCCGGCGCACTGCCTCGGAGATCAGGGTTTCGCGGACCTGCTGTCCAAAGCCCCCGGTTGTGTCCAGATACGCCACCACCCGGGCAGCCTCGGCGAGCCGGTCCGCGGCAGCTGTCATGTTGACAAACTCGACGGCGATCATCCGGGCGACATCGACGTAGTCGGTGGCGAGCACCGTATCGACGTGGTCACGCAGCATCCGGAACGCGCGTTGCCGGTCACCCTGGTCGAATACAGCCCGCGCTTCAACTGTACGGTTCACCAGATACGTCCCGGGTGGAACGTCGATGACGGACGCCTCGGCAAAGAAGCGGTTGGCCTCGTCACGCCTGCCTTGGAATTGTGCTGAGTAGCCGAGCAGGCCCCAGGAGAAATACAGCAGGGTCGGCGGGCCTTGCCGATAGCGCTCCTTCATGGCCAATGCCACGTCGTCGAGTTCCGCGAATCGTCCGAGTCCCATCAAGCTCGAAGCGACCCCCGTCAGTTCGATGAGGCGGGCAGCATGGTCTTCGCCCTGCTGATGCAACCAGGCCACCGCTGCCGGAGAGGCCGCGTCCAGTTCATCCTGGTCCTCGTACTGGGACGCATGCGCGTACCGGGCCAAGGGGTGGGCCGGATTCCTGCCGTGTCGGTGCACCACCTGCTCGTAGCCGGCACGGTCGCCGGCCTGGGTGTGCCGCTCGGCCGCCCAGGTCAGCCAGAACACGACTCTGGTGTCGTCGGCCGAAGGTGTCAGCGCCAGGATCCGCTCCGCCCAGTCTCCGATTTCCGCCTGCCGCCGCAGGTTCACCTCGGGAACAATAGGCCGCACCAGCGCATCGGCCAGTTCCAGGTTCCCCTTCGTGCAGGCCCATTCGACGGCCGCACGGAGGTTTGGCCACAGCGCGGCGAGCCGGGCGACGCCCTCCACCTCTGCTTGTCCCATCAGCATTGAGTGAATGGCGGCGGTCTGGTTGCGGCACCACCGCCCGTGCCGCCGCTTGACGACGTCGGTGTCGGCACGCGCGGCCAAAAGACCGCCGGCAAAGTGGCGCAACGTCTCCAGCAGCCGGAACCGCGGGCCGAAAGGTCCAGGCTCACGCATCACCATTGATCTTTCCACCAGGTCACCGAGCAAGCGGTCGACGTCGACGGCGTCCACGTCCGCGCTGGCGGCCACCGACTCGGCAGCTTCGAGGTCGAAGGGACCGACGAAGACTGCCAGCCGTTCGAACAGGCTTCGTTGTCCGGTCGAGAGCAGGTCGTACGACCACTGGACGGTGGCGCGCAAGGTCCGGTGCCGGTCGGTGCCGGATCGGTTTCCGCTGGTCAGCAGGCGGAAGCGGTCGTCGAGCCGGGCCAGCAACTGGTGCGGAGTCATGCTGCGGCAGCGCGCTGCCGCCAGTTCGATAGCCAGCGGCATACCATCGAGGCGCCGGCATATCTGAATGACATCGGGCCGGTGTTCCGCCACAGATTCGCCCGACACGGCCCGCGCCCGTTCCGCAAACAGTTCCGCCGCCGCTCCGGCAGGATCCAGCGGGCCGAGGATGACTTGCTGTTCGTCAGTGATCGACAACCCCTCCCGGGACGTAGCCAGCACCCGGCTGTCCGGCGCGTGACCGGCGACCGCCCTGGCCAGTGACGCTGCCCCGTCAAGCACGTGCTCGCAATTGTCGAGGATCAGCAGGGCCGGGCGGGAGCGCAGTACCGCTATGACCGACTCCGTCAGCGTCGTTTCCGAACGTTCGATGACGCCGAGTGCCGTCGATACCGCCCGGGGCACGTCGGCCGCCGATGAGATCTCGGCCAGTTCCACGTACCAGACCGGACGGTCGCCGTCGTCCTGCCACCGGCGTGACGCCGTCAGGCCGAGGGCGGTCTTGCCGATTCCACCCGGGCCAACCAGTGTCACCACAGGCTGTGCCTCCAGCATCTCAAGGACCGTGTCACATTCGATTTTCCGGCCGAAGAGCCGTGGGGAGCGTTGGGGCAGATTCCCGCCGGGGGTCGCCGTCGCGGGCGGGCCCGAATCCTGTCCCGGCCGGTCAGTGGCCGTCTGTAAACGTTCGTCGTGGTCCAGGATCAGCCGTTCCAGTTCCCGCAGCCGCCGTCCCGGTTCGACCCCGAGTTCTTCGACCAGGTAGTGACGCGCACGCTGGTATGTGGTCAAGGCATCCGCCTGACGTCCGGCCCGGTACAAGGCGGTCATCAGCTGCGCCCAGAGACCTTCGCGGAACGGGTGGTCTGCCGTCAATTGCGTCAACGTGGGGACTGTGGTTGCCGGATCGGTATCGATGCGGCGCTCCAAATCCAGCTCTATCGTGCCGAGCCACTGCTCGGTCAGCCCGTCCACCGTTGACTGCAGGCCTGGCGCATCAACCCCGGCCAGCGGCGTTCCAGTCCACTCTGCCAGAGCCTTGTCGGCCTCGCCCGCGGCGATGAATTCACGGAACCGGTTCACGTCGACCGATTCGGGGCCAAGTTCGAGGCGGTAGGCTGCGCCGATTCGCCGGATACATTCCGGGCCAAGGTTCCTGCGCAGCGCGGCCACGTAGCCCTGCAGGGTCTTCTCCGCCGTGCGCGGTGGATCGGTGCCCCACACCGCACCAATCAGCCGGGACACCGGCACAACCTCTCCGGCTGACAGGGCCAGCGCAGCCAGCACGGCGCGGCATTTTTGCGGCCCCACGTCCACCGGCGTTCCATCGTCGCTGGCAGCCGTGACACCCGCCAAAAGACGGATCTGCACCATGGCTGCTCCTTACCCCACAGTCAGTTTCGCAGAACAGCGTGGGTCCTGCACAGATCCAGCACAGTTCCAGCACTGGTTCCAGCTCTGTTCCGGCGCTGTTCCACCAGGGCTCCACCGAAGCCCCACCGGAACTCCACTGCCGGCGCGCACTGTAGGTAACAGCGCGGCTGCCAGCCGCGGCTGCAGCCCAAGGAGCAATTATGAATTCCACCATCACGATCCGCACCGCCGGGGACCGGTGGATGCGCAACGCATGGCTCACCGCAGGGGCCGGAATGCTGTTGATGATTCCGTTGTCGGTGTTCCCCGAGCTCATCGTGTTCGAATCCCTCGTGACACCGGGCGATGCGGCACAAACGGCCGCAGATATCGCCGCTCCCGCTCAGCTGTTCCGCCTCGGGGTGCTCAGCCTGCTGGTGGTCGTAGCGCTTGATGTGGTCGTCGCATGGTCCCTCTATTACGTGTTCCGTCCCGTCAGCGAGGCCCTGTCGCTGCTCGCGGCCTGGTTCAGGCTGCTGTACTCCGGGGTCTTCATGGTTGCCATCAGCCACTTGATGGCAGTGCCGCCGCTTGTGGGTAACGGCAACCTTGTCGGAAGGGGTGCAGCGCAGCGGCAGGAGCAGGCGCTGTTGAGGGTCGAGACCTTCACCGATATCCGGGATGCCGGCCTCATCCTGTTTGGCCTGCACCTGCTCGTCATCGGTTATCTCGCCTGCCGGTCCGGGTCGGTCCCCACGGTGATTGGCATCCTGCTCGTCATCGCCGGCGCCGGGTATGCGTTCGACAGCGTCATCGCCGTGGTCTCGGCAAGCCCCTCGATCACCTTGACCTACGTGACGTTCCTTGGCGAGTTGCTGCTGGCCCTGTGGCTGGTATTCCGCAGCCGCCGTGTGTCTCACTAAAGATCTCCGCCTAAAGAAAAGGAAAGAAAGCAATGTCTACAAGAACCCTCGGACGAATCGTGGGAGCACTCTTCCTGCTTGCCTTCGTCGTCTACATGGCAGGTGGTGCGCTGGTCGATGGCGCTGCGGGCAGACCGCCAGAACTGGAGCAGGCCGGCAGCAGCACAACCCTGATCGCCACCGGGGCGGTGCTGATGCTGGCCAATTCGGCCATCGTCGCCGCCATCGGAGTGCTGATGTTTCCGGTCCTGAGGCAGCGCCATGAGATCACCGCCTGCGCCTATCTGGCGACCCGGATGTTCGAGGCAGTGCTGCTGGCAGTGGGGGTGCTGTGCCTGCTGCTGCTGATACCGCTGGCTCACGCCTACAGCTCTGCTTCGGGCGCCGAAGCTGAGGTACTCACCTCGCTGGCTGATGTTGCACAGCAAGGAAACCAGTACGCGCTCCATATCGGCATGATCGGGCTCGGCCTGGGCAGCCTGCTGTTCTGCCGTGCGCTGCTCCGTACGGGGTTGGTGCCCGGGTTCATGGCCGTCTGGGG
The DNA here is from genome assembly GCF_000430705.1 of Arthrobacter castelli DSM 16402. GTDB lineage: Bacteria > Actinomycetota > Actinomycetes > Actinomycetales > Micrococcaceae > Arthrobacter_C > Arthrobacter_C castelli. The sequence goes on along the minus strand of NZ_KE387201.1, from coordinate 37,770 downwards.
CCTGGTCGGATACGCCACCCTCGCGGCGGGAGAGACGCTCGCACTGCTGGGGTACGACGTCGGCATGTTCCACTATGCTCCCGGCGGCCTGTTCGAGGTCAGCCTGGGACTGTTGCTGGTCATCAGGGGATTCCCCATTGGCCGGCCCGCACCAGCGGCGGATACCGCCGCGGAGACGCCGGAGGTGTCCGTTGTCCACTGAACAGCAGCAGCGTAATCTTCACTATCTTCACTGCGGCAGGAGAGAAACCATGAAAGCCATCGTGCAGGACGTATACGGCACGGCCGAAGTCCTCAAGGAGCGCCAGATTGAGGCGCCGGTGCCGGCCGCCGGTCAAGTATTGGTCCGGGTGCATGCTGCCGGCGTCGACCCCTCGGTATGGCATTTGATGACCGGCTTGCCCTACCTGCTGCGCTTCGCGGGCTTCGGGGTGCGTGCCCCCAGGAACCCCGTACCGGGAGGCGACCTGGCGGGAGTCGTGGCCGAAGTGGGCGGCAAGGTGACGCGGTTCCGGCCCGGCGACGCGGTATTCGGCATCGGCACGGGGACCTGCGCGGAATACGCGCCTGCCCGCGAGGATAAGCTTGCGCACAAGCCGGACGCCATGTCATTCGAGCAAATGGCAGTGGTTCCGATCTCCGGGCTGACCGCCCTGCATAGTCTGCGGGACTGCGCGCATGTGACGGCGGGGCAGACCGTGCTGGTCGTCGGCGCCTCCGGTGGAGTGGGCAGCTACGCGGTGCAGATCGCCAAGGCGTATGGGGCCGACGTCACAGGTGTGTGCAGCACGCCGAAGCTGGATTTCGTGCGGTCCCTCGGCGCCGACCGCGTGATCGACTATTGTCAGCAGGACTTCGCCGACGGGAGACGGCAGTACGACGTCGTGGTCGATATCGGTGGAAGCTCGCCGTTGGGCTGGCTGCGGCGGGCCCTCACCCGGGCCGGGACGCTTGTCCTCGTCGGGGGAGAGGGCGGCGGCCGCTGGTTCGGGACGACCGGCAGATCGCTGGTGGCACCGCTGATGTCTCCGTTCGTGAGCCAGAAACTGAGGATCCGCGTCCCGCGGGAGAACCACACGGACATGGCCGGACTTGCCTCCCTCATGAGCGAGGGAAAGATGATGCCCGCCATTGACCGGGTGTACTCCCTGGCCGAGGTGCCCCAGGCGATCGGCTACCTGGCGGACGGAAAGGCCCGGGGGAAGGTGGCAATCCATGTCTGAGCCACGCCAAACCAGCAGCATCATCAACGGCGCAGGGAGCGCATCATGACGTATCCGCTGGTTGTCCGTGCTGATTTCGACCCTGAGCTGCGCCGCTGGCTGCCGCTGGTGAAGTGGCTGCTGTTGATCCCGCACTACATAGTCCTGGTGTTCCTGTGGGTGGCGTTCGCCGCGGTCACAGTTGCCGCGTTCGTCGCCATCCTCTGCACTGGCCGCTACCCCCGGCCATTGTTCGAATTCAACCAAGGCGTGTTGCGCTGGACCTGGCGGGTCTCCTACTACGGATACGGGGCCTTGGGAACCGATCGCTACCCACCGTTCAGCCTGCATGTCGACGGGGTGGTGGGGACTCATCGCAGTGAGCGTGCTGTTCGCGGCGGTGGCGTTGCTCTTCACCGGCCGCTAGCTGCACTGGGGCGGGAGTTTGTTCGACCTGGTGATCGGGATGAACCGCTGGGTGCTGCGCGTCGTGGCCTATGCGGCCTTGATGACCGACAGCTACCCGCCGTTCCGCCTGGACGAGGTCGAGCGGTCGGAGCGCCCGGAGCGCCCGGAGCGCCCGGAACGCTCCGGCATGTGAAGCCGGACGAGTATCGCTGAGACCGCGGCCGGTTTGCGCCGCGGTGTCAGCCGGGACACGATAATCATCACCGAGAACGCCACTGGAACAGTCCACGCCGCCGGCTGGGCCAACAGTTCAGCTGCCGGCCCGGCCGGCAGGTCCAGCACCGCAGCGGAGAGCACAGCGGCGCCGCACAGCGTTCCGCCGGCGGCCATGCCCGCCACAGCGCCGGCGTCCGTCAAGCCCCGCCACCAAATGCCCAGCAACAGCAGCGGCGCGATCGTGGACGCGGTGAAGGCAAAGACCAGGCCCACGCTGCCGGCCAGGCCCAGCGACTCGGTCATCAGCGCCAGCGCAAACGGGATGACGGCCGAGACCAGGGCGCCGGTGCGGAAGCCCAGCACACCGCCGTCGAACACATCCTGGCTGATCACACCGGCCGAAGAGACCAGCAAGCCCGACGTCGTCGACAGGAAGGCGGCGAAGGCGCCGGCGATGACCAACGCGGACAGCAGCGTTCCGGCTGCCCCGTCCACCAGGGCACCCGGCAGCAGCAGCACTGTCGCATCCGAGGCGCCGGAGGCAGCCAATTGGGGCACATAGAGCCGGCCCAATACGCCATAGATGGTGGGGAAGAGGTAGAACAGGCCCAGCAGTGCCAGCACGATCAAGGTGGTCCGGCGGGCCGAGCCGCCGTCGGGGTTGGTGTAGAAGCGGACCAGCACATGCGGCAGCCCGAGGGTGCCCAGCAGCAGCGAGAAGGTCAGCGACACATTGCGGTAGGTGGACGGGTCTTCGGCAGTATTCATGGCCTGCTCGAAGACACTGCCGCCGGCGGTGATCGGCTGGCCCGTATTGCCCAGGACCAGCAGCGCGAAGACGACCGGCACGGCGATGGCGGTCAGCTTCAGCCAGAACTGGAAGGCCTGGGCGAATGTAATTGACCGCATCCCGCCGGCCACCACGGAGATGCAGACGACGAGCGTGACGACGGCGGCGCCCACCCAGGACGGCAGGCCGGTGGCGATCCGCAGGGTCAACGAGGCTCCATGCAGTTGCGGCACAATGTAGAGCCAGCTGACAACTATCACCAGCACGCTTGTGGCACCACGCGCGGGGCGGGAGGCGAGCCTGGCTTCGGCAAAGTCGGGGACCGTGTAGGCGCCGGACCGGCGCATCGGGGCGGCGACAAAGAGCAGCAGCATCAGGTATCCGGCGGTATAGCCGATGGGAAACCAGAGCCCGTCCACCCCGGACACCAGCACCAGCCCTGCCACCCCGAGGAAGCTGGCCGCCGACAGGTACTCCCCGCCGATGGCCGAGGCATTCCACCACGGCCGCACCGTCCGGGACGCGACGTAGAAGTCGCCGGTGGTCCGTGAGATGCGCAGCCCGAAGACACTGATCACCACTGTCATCACCGAGACCGCGGCGACGGCGGCAAATCCCACCCATGGGTTCATTGCTACCGTCCGTCCACCAGGTCCCGGTACCGCGACTCGTTCCGGCCGGCGTTGCGGATGAACAACCACGCGCACAGGCACATGAACGGGTAGATCAATGCGCCAAGAATCAGCCAGGACACCGGGATGGTCAGCACCGACAGGTCCGCCAGCACGGGGAAGACCGCCAGCAGCAGCGGCACGGACAGCAGCACCAGCACGAATCCGCCGGCGACCACCAGGGCCAGGCGCAACTGCGCCCGCATCAGCGAACGGACGAAAACGTCGCCGACGGCGCTGTGCTCGGCGACTTCCCGGGCCACCGGGAACCGGGCCGGGGCAACTGTTGCCTTGGACCGAGGGGCGGTGACGCGCACCCGGGCCGGCTTGTCGGCATCGCTCACGTGTGCGGCCTGACCCGGGTGGTTTCGAGCATGGCGCGCAGCTGTGGCAGGTGGCGTCGGCTGACGGGCAGCTGGGTGCCGTCGACCGTGACGCTGCCCTGGGGCGCGGTGAGCTTCACCGCGGTCACGTAGTTCATCGACACCAGGTAGGAACGGTGGATGCGGACGAAGTCCAGCTCTGCCCACTGCTGCTGCAGGTCGGTCAACGGAACCCGGACCAGATAGCTCGCGTCGGCGGTGTGCAGCCGTGCGTAGTCCCCCTGGGCCTGCACGTAGCGCACGTCGTCGAGCCGGATCATCCGGCTCGTTCCGCCCTGGTCGACGGTGATCATCGAGTTGCGGCCCGCTTCGTCGTCGTCCTCGCTCAGCTGCGTCACCCGGCGCACGGTCTCGGTCAGCCGTGCCGGACGCAACGGCTTGAGCAGGTAATCGACTGCGGCCAGGTCGAACGCTTCCAGCGCCAGGTCTTCGTCAGCGGTGACGAAGACGACGGCGGGCGGATGGGTGAAGCGCGATATCACCCGGGCAATGTCGAGCCCCGACAAGGTGGGCATATGGATATCGAGGAACAGTGCGTCGACGTCGTTTTCCTCCAGGGCGCGCAGCGCTTCGGCTCCGCTGGTGGCGCGGTGGATAGTGCCGATCCGCTCGTCCTGACAGAGCAGGTAGGCAAGTTCCTCCACGGCGGGGACTTCATCGTCCGCGACAACGACGTTCAGCATGGCTTATATCTTACTTCTCTCACGGCTGGTTCTCCGGTTGGAATTTCGGCACCCTCAGGGTGATGAGAGTTCCGGCTCCGGGCGCGGTGTCGATCACCAGGCCGTTGTCGTCTCCGTACACCTGCCGCAGCCGGGCGTCGACATTCCGCAGCCCCACATTATCGCCGGTCGCGTGGCCGCCCAGCACCGACCGCAGATGCGCCGGATCGATCCCCACGCCGTCGTCCTCGATGGTCACCTGCGCGTACGGGCCGGCATCCTGGGCCTTGATCTCGATATGCCCGGTGCCGTCCTTTTGCTGCAGACCGTGCCTGACGGCGTTCTCCACCAGCGGTTGCAGGGACAGGTAGGGGACCACCGTGCCGAGCACTTCCGGACCGATCTGCAGGCTGACCTGCAAGCGCTCGCCAAACCGGGCTCGTTCGAGCAGCAGATACCGGTCGATGGCTTGGAGCTCCTCGGACAGGGTGGTGAAATCACCGTGCCGGCGGAAGGAATACCGGGTGAAATCGGCGAACTCGACCACCAGTTCACGCGCTCTGGCCGGATCCGTGTGGATGAAGGACGCGATGGCGTTCAGCGAATTGTAAATGAAGTGCGGGCTGATCTGGGCCCGCAGCGCACGGACCTCGGCCTCCATCAACTGGTTCTTCGACGAGTCCAGGTCTGCCAACTCGACCTGGGTCGACACCCAGGCGGCCACTTCGTTGGTGGCACGGACCAGTCCCGCCCTCACATGCGGGGCAAACACGCCAACCGTTCCCACCACGCGGGCTCCCACGCACACCGGCGCGAATACCGCCTCGCGCAGCGCGGGCAGGGAAGGGTCGCCGTCCCCGGTGCCAAGATCCCGGCAACGGAAGACCTGGGTGCGGCCGCTGGCCAGCACCTTGTTGGCCGGGCGCATGACGAATGCCTGATCGGCGTCGCCGGGCCCGTCCCAGGCCAATTGCGTCGATTCGTCGGTCAAGGTGAGCGCGCCGCATTCGAGCAGCGACCGCAGGTGCCTGCTGGCCTTTTGCGCCCCTTCCGGATCCAGGCCGCGGCGCAGGTACTTCGAGGCCAGCGCCGCGGTGTGCAACGTGGCGTAGGTGGCCCGGTCCGCGTCGCTGCCCAGGTCCCTGGAACGGGATAACCGGAAGCCGACGACGGCCACCAGCAACGCGGCGGCCAGAACGATGACGGCGATGGCCACCAGCTCGAGCGCGGATATGGGCATGACAGCCACCATAACGGCACGGCCGGGTGCCGCGCCTGCGGCTGCCGTTCATCGTGTCAGCCGACCGTTCGGCGCAATGGTCCGTCCGTCCACCGATGCAGTCGACGCAGGTGGTGGCACCCGGGTATTCGATCAAGGAGAGTGATGGCAGTCACAGCAGCGTCCACGGCGGCAGATGCCGCGTTCCCCGTGGCGCACGTGCCCACCTTCGAAGGAGGAACCCATGGGGCAAGACACCCCGCCCACAGAAGAAGAGATGGAAGCCGCGGTCGACTTTCGTGAAGTACAACGCAGCGAACAGTTCCAGACCTTGCGCAAGCGGCACCGGAGTTTTGTGATTCCGATGGCGGTTGCGTTCCTGCTCTGGTACTTCCTGTATGTGCTGCTCGCCGACTACGCCCACGACTTCATGTCGACCCCGGTGATTGGCAACATCAACATCGGGCTGATCCTTGGGCTGCTGCAGATCGCTACCACCTTCGGGATCACCATGTGGTATGTCAGCTACGCCAACAAGCGCCTTGATCCGGTGGCAGCCGACATTCGCCGCGACCTGGAGCAGATCACGGAGGAAAACAAATGATCAATATCGCCACACAGACGGCGCAGTCCGAAACTGTCGGCTCCCCGTGGGTGAACATCACCATTTTCGCTGTCTTCGTGGGTATCACCCTGGTGGTGGTGCTGCGGGCCAGCAAGAACAATAAGACAGCGGCCGACTACTACGCTGCCGGACGTTCCTTCACCGGCCCGCAGAACGGCACTGCCATCGCCGGCGACTACCTGTCGGCAGCCTCGTTCCTGGGGATCTGCGGCGCCATTGCCATCAATGGCTATGACGGCTTCCTGTACTCGATCGGCTTCCTGGTGGCTTGGCTGGTGGCACTGCTGCTGGTCGCCGAGATGATGCGCAACACCGGCAAGTTCACCATGGCCGATGTGCTCTCCTTCCGGCTCAAGCAGCGTCCGCTGCGGATCGCCGCCGCCATCACCACGCTGGCGGTGTGCTTCTTCTACCTGCTGGCCCAAATGGCAGGCGCCGGTGCGCTGGTCTCGCTGCTGCTGGGCATCACCGAGGAGATCGGCCAGTCGCTGGTGATCACCGTCGTCGGCGCGCTGATGATCCTCTACGTACTGGTGGGAGGCATGAAAGGCACCACCTGGGTGCAGATCATCAAGGCCTGCCTGCTGATCGCCGGTGCGGCCGCGATGACCGTCTGGGTGCTGGCCATCCATGGTTTCAACCTGTCCGAGCTGCTCGCCCACGCCGTCGAGACGGCCGGAACGTCGGAGATCCTCAACCCCGGCGGTGCCTACGGCGAGAACGCGACCACCAAGCTGGACTTCATCTCGCTGGCGTTGGCCTTGGTGCTCGGCACAGCGGCGCTGCCCCACGTGCTGATGCGCTTCTACACGGTGCCGACGGCGAAGGAAGCCCGCCGCTCGGTGGTCTGGGCCATCTGGCTGATCGGACTGTTCTACCTCTTCACCCTGGTGCTCGGGTACGGCGCCGGTGCCATGATCGGCCCGGAGCGGATCGCCAACGCGCCCGGCGGGGTGAACTCGGCGGCGCCGCTGCTCGCCTTCGAACTCGGCGGCCCGTTGCTGCTTGGCTTTATTTCAGCGGTGGCCTTCGCAACCATCCTGGCGGTGGTTGCCGGGCTGACCATTACCGCGGCGGCGTCCTTCGCCCATGACATCTACGCCAATGTGGTCCGCAAGGGCAAGGTCTCGCCCGATGGCGAGGTGAAGGTCGCGCGGCGCACCGTCGTCGTCATCGGCATCCTGTCCATCCTCGGCGGCATCGGGGCCCAGGGGCAGAACGTGGCCTTCCTGGTGGCGCTTGCTTTCGCGGTCGCCGCCAGCGCGAACCTGCCCACTATCCTGTACTCGCTGTTCTGGCGCCGGTTCACCACCAGGGGAGCGGTGTGGTCCATGTATGGCGGACTGTCCGCGGCGATCATCCTGATCGCCTTCTCGCCGGTGGTCTCAGGAACCGAGACGTCGATGATCTCTGCGGTGGACTTCGCCTGGTTCCCGCTGAGCAATCCCGGCCTGGTGTCCATCCCGCTGGCGTTCGTGCTGGGCTGGCTGGGAACCATTACCGATCCCAACAAGGAGGACGTGGTCAAGCAGGCCGAAATGGAGGTGCGCTCGCTGACCGGCGTCGGGGCCGAAAAAGCCACCGACCACTGACGCATCGGACCGCGCCGGACAAGACCGCGCCGGACGCAATGACGGCCCTGTCGGCAGCTTCACTCGAAGCCACCGGCAGGGCCGTCCGGCGTGTTTGCTGCCCTGCTACAGGCCGTGGGCGGTGCGCACCGGTTCGTAGGTGACCTTGCCGTCCCGGGTGTTCAAACCGGACGAGAGCTGGGGCAGCCGCTCGACCGCGGCGTCGAAACCGGCCGCAGCCACCGCCTTAATGTAGGGCAGGGTGGCGTTGGTCAGCGCGAACGTGGAGGTGCGCGGCACGGCACCCGGCATGTTGGAGACACAGTAGAACACCGCGTCATGGACCAGGAACGTCGGGTCGGCATGGGTGGTCGGGCGTGAATCCTCGAAGCAGCCGCCCTGGTCGACGGAAATATCGACCAGCACCGCGCCGGGACGCATTTTCGAGACCAGATCGTTGGACACCAGAGTCGGCGCCTTCGCGCCGGGTACCAGCACCGCGCCGATGACCAGGTCCGCATTGGTGACGGCCTGCTCCACCTCGAGCACATTGCTGGCCACGGTGCGCACCCTGCCGGCGTAGAGCTCGTCAATCTCCCGCAGCCGGTTCAGGTTGGTGTCCAGCACCGTGACGTTGGCGTGCATACCCACCGCCATGGCGATGGCGTTGGCACCTGCCACCCCGCCGCCAATGACGACGACGTCGGCCGCGTGGGTGCCGGGGACACCGCCCATCAGTACACCGCGGCCGCCATTGGGCTTGAGCAGCGTTGAAGCGCCGGCCAACGGTGCCAGCCGTCCGGCGACTTCACTCATCGGAGCCAGCAGGGGCAGCGAACCATTCGGCAGTTGTACGGTTTCGTAGGCGATCGAGGTGACATTGCGCTTGCACAATTCCTCGGTCAGGTCCCGGTTGGCGGCCAAATGCAGGTAGGTGAACAACGTCAGGTCCTCGCGGAACCGGTGGAATTCCTCGGCGACCGGTTCCTTGACCTTCAACACGATCCCGGCCCGCTCCCATGTTTCGTCGGCAGTCGGCAGAATGGTCGCCCCGGCGCCCTCATAGTCCTCATTACTGATGGACGAGCCGGCCCCGGCATCGGTTTCGACATACACCTCGTGGCCTTCGGTGACCAGATCCTTGACGCCGGCCGGGGTGATGGCCACCCGGAACTCATTGTTCTTGACCTCGCGTGGAACACCAATACGCATCGCACACTCTTTCTAACGACCCGCAGTACGCAGCAGGCGTCACCATACGCATATGGCGGGCGCTTGGGCGTCATTGCGGGCAAGCATTTACCTAGTCCGTCGAGCATAACCCGGCAGGGCCGCCGTTGCGGAACAGCCGCTATGGTGTGCGTGGTCCCCTGGCCAGCAGCGGCTCGACGCGGAACGGGACGAGTTCGCCCATCGCTAGAGAGGTGTCTGTCCGTTCCACCCCGTCGATGCCGAGGATCTTGCCATTAATGCGGAACAGGTCTTCGGCGTCGACGGCGACCACCCGCATCAGCAAATCGGCCTGCCCGGCCAGCCCGTAGGCTTCGATCACCTCCGGAATCCCGGACAATTCATCGGCCACCTGCTGCAGTTTTTGCTGCTGCACGTGGACGGATATAAACGCCATCAGCGGGTATCCGAGCGCGGCCGGATTGATCCGCCGTTCGAAGGACAGGAACACCGACATTCTTTCAAGCTGGGCCATCCGTGCCTGTACAGTGTTGCGGGAGAGGCCGAGCTTCTGGGCCAGTGCCACGACGGTGCGGCGCGGGTCCTTGGCGAGGGCGGTCAACAGACGGGTGTCGGTACCATCTATGGCATGCATAGTGCGCAACGGTAGCACGCCAAGGCGTGATAAAACTGGGCAATATGCTCAGTTTTTCGTCGGCACGTTGTACTCATTGAGTCCCGTGAGTATCGTCACACGTACTTTGACGATGGAGTCAGCATGGCTGCGGAAGTGACTGCAGCGCCCAAGACGACGGATGAAGGTTGCGTGCACTGTGTCCACACATGACAGCAGTTCTGCCGACGACGGCGGGCTTGTCCAGTTGTTATTGCCGGACGGCGAACGCATTGCCGATGCCGGCTACGACAAGTGGGTTGCCGACGTCGACGACGACCAGTTGAAATCCCTGTACGAGGACATGGTCGTGGTCCGCAGGATCGATACCGAGGCCACCGCCCTGCAGCGCCAGGGTGAACTGGGACTGTGGCCGCCATTAATCGGCCAGGAGGCAGCCCAGATCGGTTCGGGAAGGACCCTGCGCCAGGACGATTTCGTTTTTGCCAGCTACCGCGAGAACGGGGTGGCCTACTGCCGGGGGGTGGAGTACACGGACCTGCTGAGGGTTTGGCGCGGGCATACCCATTCCGGCTGGAATCCCTACGACATCAATATGGCGCCGTCCCAAGTGATTATCGGCTCGCAGACGCTGCACGCCACCGGCTACGCGCTTGGTTGCCAGCAGGACGGCGTCGACACCGTCGCCATCTCATACTTTGGGGACGGCGCGACCAGCCAGGGCGACCCCAACGAGGCAATGGTGTTCGCCGCCAGCTTCCAGGCCCCGGTGATTTTCTTCTGCCAGAACAACCAATGGGCCATCTCCGAACCGGTGGGGCTGCAGGCGCGGGCTCCGATCGCCTCGCGCGCGCCGGGCTTCGGCATCCCAAGCATGCGGGTCGATGGCAACGATGTCCTGGCCGTGATGGCTGCCACTCGCATTGCCCTGGACCGGGCCCGCAGCGGCAACGGACCCACCTATATCGAAGCGGTCACCTACCGGATGGGGCCGCATACCACGTCCGACGATCCGTCCCGGTACGTCGACGTGCTGGAGCGCGAAGGCTGGCAGGCGAAGGATCCAATCAGCCGGTTGGAGGCATACTTGCAGAGCCGGGGCCTCCTCACCGATGAGTTCACCGGTCGGGTCAACGCCACGGCCGATGACGTGGCCGCCAAGGTCCGCGAAGGCTGCCTGGGACTTGAACCCCCGGAGCCACTCAGCGTCTTCGACCATGTCTACTCCGAGCCGACGTCGTGGCTTGAGCGGCAGAAGGACGAGTACGTGCAGTACCTGCAGACATTCGAAGGAGGGCAATAATGTCGTCGATGACATTGTCGCGGGCCATCAACAGTGGGCTCCGCAGGGCCCTGGAGGACGATCCCAAGGTGCTGCTGATGGGCGAGGACATCGGCACGCTCGGCGGTGTCTTCCGGGTGACCGATGGGCTGCAGAAAGACTTTGGCGCGCACCGGGTGATGGACACTCCGCTGGCCGAGGCCGGCATTATCGGCACCGCCGTCGGACTGGCCTACCGTGGCTACCGGCCGGTGTGCGAAATCCAGTTCGACGGATTCATCTACCCCGGCTTCGACCAGATCATCACCCAAGTGGCGAAGCTGCACTACCGCACCGGCGGCGCGGTGAAGATGCCGCTGACCATCCGGGTTCCCTTCGGCGGCGGCATCGGCGCGGTCGAACACCACTCCGAATCGCCCGAGGCTTACTTTGCGCACACCGCCGGCCTGCGGGTGGTCAGCTGTTCCAATCCGCAGGATGCCCACACCATGATCCGCCAGGCCGTTGCCTGCGACGACCCGGTGATGTTCTTCGAGCCCAAGCGTCGCTACTGGACCAAGGGCGAGGTCGATGAGGAAATCACCGGCCAGACCCCCTCGATAGACAGTGCCGCCATCGTGGCCGCCGGCGACGACGTCACCCTTGTCACCTATGGCCCGCTGGTGGCCACCGCCCGGGACGCCGCCATCGCCGCCTCGGACGAGGGCGTCTCGGTGGAAGTGATCGACCTGCGGTCGCTGTCGCCGATCGACTTCGCCACCGTGGAGGCCTCCGTCCGCAAGACCGGCCGGCTGGTCGTCACCCACGAGGCATCGCAGTTTGGCGGCATCGGCGCCGAGATAGCCGCCAGCATCACCCGGCGCTGCTTCTACTACCTGGAAGCTGCCCCGGAGCGCGTGACCGGCTTTGACGTGCCGTATCCGGCCGCCGAGCTCGAAGATCACCACCTTCCGGATCTCGACCGAATGCTCGACGCCGTCGACCGCGTGATGGACAGGCACAATTCGTTGAGCGGCCGGGAGGGCTGAACCCCATGATTAAGGACTTCAAGCTTCCGGACCTGGGCGAAGGGCTGACCGAGTCGGAAATCGTCAAGTGGCAGATTGCGGTGGGGGACACCGTCGAACTGAACCAGGTGATTGCTGAAGTGGAGACCGCCAAGGCAGTGGTCGACCTGCCCTCGCCATTCGCCGGCAAAGTCACGGCCCTGCACGAGGCCGCGGGGGCAACCGTGCAGGTGGGTGCCCCCATTGTCAGCTTCGACGTCCCGGCCGAGGCAGGCGCCGATGACTCCGGCGACGGCACAGCTGCCGGCAGCGGTGCGGATAGCGAAGGCGGGACGCCCGAAGCCAAGCCCGAGCGCCAGTCCGTGCTGGTCGGGTACGGCCCCGCCGCGGAGAGCGATGGCCGTCCCAAGCGGCGTCGTCGTTCCGGGAACGGCGGTGGCGCCGGGTCCGCCGGAGTCGCACCTCAGGCCACGGCTGAGCCGACGCCTGAGTCCGCCACCAAGCCCACACCTGAGTCCGCCCCCGAAGACCCGGCGGAGGCAACACCGGCCGCTGCGTCGCCGGCCCAGGCTGCGCCGGCCGCAGCGTCGTCGAACTCAGCCGCATCCAAGCCCGCGGAACGTCCCCGCTCCACCCCGCCGGTGCGCAAAATGGCCAAGGACCTGGGCGTGGACCTGACTCGGGTCACCGGAACCGGCCGGGACAGGCTGATTACCCGGGCCGATGTGCAGGCCTTCGCTGACACCGCAGCTGCGCCGGAAACGCCCGGCGCGCAGGCCCCGCGCTCCGGAACTGCCGAGCGCGAGGTGCGGATCCCGATTAAGGGCGTCCGCAAGCACACCGCCGCTGCCATGGTGAGGAGCGCATTCACCGCTCCGCATGTCTCCGAGTTCCTCACCGTCGACGTCACCCCGACTATGGAACTGCTGGCAAAGCTGAAGGATTCTTCCGCCTTCGCCGGATACCGGTTGACCCCGCTGACCATTGTGTCGAAGGCACTGATGGTCGCCCTGGCCCGCAACCCGTCGCTGAATTCACGATGGGATGAAGAAAACGGCGAGATCGTTCAGATGAACTACGTCAACCTGGGCATCGCGGCGGCCACCCCGCGGGGACTGGTGGTTCCGAACATCAAGGACGCCGAACAGCTGAGCCTGACCGGGCTGTCCACCGCCCTGACCGACCTGACGGAAACCGCCCGGGCCGGGAAGACGAGCCCGGAGAACCTCTCGGGCGGCACCATCTCCATTACCAATATCGGCGTCTTCGGTATCGACGCCGGTACGCCCATCCTCAATCCGGGCGAGGCTGCGATCCTGGCCATGGGGGCGGTCCGGAAGCAGCCCTGGGAGTACCAGGGCGAAATCGCGTTGCGGCAGATGATGACGCTGAGCCTGTCGTTCGACCACCGGCTGGTCGACGGCGAGCAGGGCTCGAAGTTCCTGGCCGACGTCGGCGCCATCCTCGCCGAGCCGGGCATGGTGCTGACCATGGTGTAGCGGCTTCTGGAGGATCCCGGGAGTTTCTGTCCCTCGGCTGCTTCGCTACTGGCCCACCCGGCCGTCAATACACTCGCGCAACAGGTCGGCGTGCCCGCAGTGGCGGGCATACTCCTCGGCCCTGTGCACGTTCAGTTCCCGGACAGCGATCCCGGCCTGTCCGAGGCGCTCACCCAGGTCGTGCCCGGCCAATGCGTCGTCGGTCGAGGCCTGCTCGCGTGCCAGATCAGCGTACGCCGCGTCCACTTCGTCCTGCCCCGCGACGGCTCCGTCGAAGTCCGCGTCTCCGGGGCCGTACAGCTTCGGCACCGAGTCGGCACCACTGATCCAGTTACGCCAGTCCCGTTCCACCTCGGCGAGGTGCCTGATCAGGCCGAGCAGCGACATCGTCGACGGCGGAACCGACCGACGGGCCAGCTGTTCGGCATCGAGCCCTTCACATTTCATCCGAAGGGTGAAGCGATAGCTCGTCAGGTAGTCCTGCAGCGTCTCAAGTTCGCCGTCCGGGCTGACCCCTTCGCTGTTGCGTGGATCGTCCGCCGGATCCGCCCACATGTCGGGATAGACAGTGGCCCGGGTCCATCGTGCCGGTGTTTCACCCATGCACTCCATTCGTCCCTGAGCGCCAAGTCCGCCAGCCCCGACGATGCTGGCGCCATCGTTGCCAAGCCGGGGACAGCGCCGGCCCGGGCGAGGCCGGACAGCTTACCGGGCAGTGGTGATCGGCTCTGCAACTGTGCACACACGGGCGAGCCGGAGGTCTGTGGTCAGCAGCGGTGCGTCCAGACGTGTGGCCAGAGTGACATAGAGGGCGTCGACAAGGCGTACTTTGTCCCGAAGATCCCAAGCTGCTGCCAGCAGGTTCACGAGAACGGAAGCGTCGACGACGACGTTCTCGACGGGCTCAGGCACGCGCCTCCATCTCGGCCCGCGCGGCATCGAGGGCATCAAGGGCGCTCTCATGCGAAACGGTGCGTTGACGACGGGGCAGACTGGAGAGCCAGGCGTCGGTTGCATGGCGTTCCAGCTCAGCAGCAACGGCTGCTTGTGTCAGCGCAGAGACGTTCAATTTTTCGGCGCGGCCGCAGCGGGGCTCATCGTCAGGCCAACTGACGTCGGACGTCGAGCAGATGGTGGTTGACCTCGTGCACGGTGTGTATGGCGACCCAGCGCAGTGACCGTTGAGCTTGCCGTGGGTAGTTGTACACGACCCGTCGGTCCCAGTCCTCAGGACTGAGCCGCGTGAGGACGTTAACGAACAGCTGCGCTGCCATCGTGAGCTGGCCGGCTACGTCAACCGGTTGCTGCTCTGCATAGCCATCGTGGTCCACGCGTTCGTCGCGGCCCATCGGGTCGAAGGACGGTCGGTGTCGGCGGCGGGCGGCAAGCACTCTCTCGCGTTGCACCAGTAGCATGTCGCGGACATGGCAGCCGTATTCCAGCGGGGACCATTGAGTGGGCTCTCGCCTGCTCCGCATATCGGTGCCACTGTCCTGGAGAATGGCGTCGAACTCGGCGGCGCCCTTCGTGATCAACGCAGGGGCATTCGGCGCGTTGGGCAAGTCATACTCGAAGCCGCATTCCCCACAGCGATCCATACCGGAACTTTAGCGCGAGGTGGGAAACCGAGGATAGGAGCGCGGCCAATGCCTCGTTCAGGGATCCGCTTCCGGGGGCGAGTGTCCGGGTTGGTACGTTGTCTCAATGAGTGAACGAACGATCCCGATTTTGACGTGCCGCAACCTTGACGACGTCCTCCCGTTCTACGAGGCGCTTGGTTTTGTGGTGACGTTCCGGCAAGAACGGCCGAACCCCTACCTGTGTTTACAGCGGGGCGATATCGACATTCATTTCGCGTCTGTCGCTGCCTTCGAGCCGGAGGACTCGCTCGGGAGCATTATCCTCTTGACGTCCGATACCGGACGCCTTTTCGACGAATTCGCTGCAGGCTTGAAGGAGCGTTTCGGGAAGCTGCCGGTGGCTGGGATCCCCCGGATCACTCGCCCGCGTCGGAAGCAAGGAACTGCGGGTGGGTTCAGCGTTATCGACCCGGGTGGGAACTGGATTCGCATCAGTTCAAGTAATGACGAGCAGGACGAAGCGACAGGTGTCTTCAAGCGGGTCATGTTGAATGCGGCGCGTCAAGGCGATGCTCGTGGGGATACTGCTACCGCCATCTCTGTCCTTGAAACTGGTCTTCACCGACATGCTGACGCCCGACCGGTCGAGTGTGCACCCGTCCTTTCATACCTCGCGGAACTGCTGATTCGGAACGGCCAGACCCGCCGCGCCAACGAAGTCCTCTCAGAACTCCAAAGCCTTGACCTAACCGAATCGGAGAAAGATGCGGTATCCGACGAGATCGCCGCGGCAGCTGAGCTCGCGAAGAACCTATGACAGCGAAGTTGGCCAATGTCAGCATGACCTCCAAGCAGCCCTTCCCAGGGGCCGATACGTCTCAGGTGCCGATTCGCTGACGGGCTCATGTGGGCTACCGGTGTTCAACATTTGTCAAACGTGGCTAAGATGGGTGCCATGTCTACATCGATCGGTTTCCGTCCGACGCCGGACGACGAGCGCATCCTGCGCGAGGCCGGGCAGCCCGGCGAGAGTACCTCGGACACGCTCCGCCGCGCGCTACGGCTGCTGGATCACGAACGCTGGCTGGCTGAGTTCCGCGCAGACGCTGATGCACTAAAGGGCGAGGACGTTAACACGGAGCCAGAGGCCTGGTGATCCGCGGGGCCGTGTACCGGGTCGACCTTGGTCGCCCGCGGAGCCACAAGCAGGGCGGCAAGCGATTAGGTCTGGTCCTATCCCCGTCGGACTCGCCACTGTCTGTTGTCACCGTGGTTCCTACGTCCACCTCGGCCGGCTCATCCGTCCATCGTCCCGAGCTCGAAGTCGCTGGTCGATTGACGCGCATGCTGGTCGACCAGATCCGCTCGATCGACGTGGATTACGTCGTCGGTGACCCCGTCGACTACCTCATCCGGGATCAACTTGCAGAGGTCGAGTTCGCGCTGGCCCACTACCTCGGAGTCCAGGACGTTAGCCCACCCAGGTAGTCATAGATGGTGCCCGCTGAGGGATGGCTCAGCGGACACTCCGCTGGGCAGATCCGGCAGTAGTTCGGTCGGTGTCAGTGTGGGTTTGGGGGTGGGCGCCATCGCAGCACCTGGCTGCCGGCTTTGGCGGTCGCCGCTGGCGGCATTATCCGCATGGCGGCATCGCGTAAGGCTTGTGACCAGCGCGTTCGGAGGTCGGCGCCGACCCGCTCGGTTAGTCGTGAGCGCTGGGCGATTGCCTGTGTACGTGGCCGGCGGGCCTGGTCGAAGCGGGCCATGGCGTCGCTCAGGTCAGCGCCGACGTGGACAGGTGCGGCGATCATGCGACCAACGCAGACGGCGTCCTCTAGCGCGGTGTTGGCGCCTTGGCCCATCGTGGGTAGCATGGCGTGCGCCGCGTCGCCAATGACCACGACCCGTCCGTGTGTGTAGGTAGGGAGCGGGACAGTCAGGTGGTACACGTCTTGCCGTATGAGCTGTTCGGGTTCCGTTGCACCGACGACGCGCTGGACGTCGAGGGGCCAGCGGGCGAAGTGCCGGCGCGCGGCTGCGAGCTCGTCGTGGATCGCGGTGTCGGCAGGATAGTGGAAGTAGCCGTACCAGTAGACCTCCCGGTGACTGATCCGCACGGCGCCGAACTCGGTGCCCGGTCCCCAGGTGATGGTGAAGCGTTCGTCCACGTCATTGGTGGCGCTGATAACTGCGCGCCAGCTGGTCTTGCCGCTGTAGGCAAGCCGGCAGTCCGGAAACAGCTGGGTGCGGACGGTGCTGCCGATGCCGTCTGCGGCCACCACGAGATCGGCCCAGGCGGCGTGCTCGCTCCCGTCCTTACGCCAGGTGACTCGCGCCGCCGCGCCCGCGGGGTCGCCGGCCTCGACGGCGCGAACTTGCGCCCCCGTCAGCAGTTCGGCTTCTCCCGCCGCGGTTGCCAACGCTTGGTGCAGCCGTCGGCGGTGCACCCCGCAGACCCAGTTCATCGAGTCAGGGTCGCCGCGGGTATCGGGGATCCTCAGCAGCCAGCGGCCGCGATAGTTCCGGGTGCCGGCAACAAAGGCCTGGTACCCCGCCGCATGCACCGTCGTACCGGCGCAGATGCCCTCCAGTGCCGCCATGCCATTGCGGGTGATTGCCAGGCCGGCGCCCACTTCCACATGATCCTGGCGTTGCTCTAGGACGGTGACCCGCCAACCGGCCCGCACCAGGCCGGCAGCGGCGGCTAGACCGGCAATTCCTCCTCCGACCACGATCGCGGTACGTTGATCCACCCTTGCAGCGTCTCACACCCATGCAGCCGACCCGGACCAGCCTTCGAAGGAACTCCAGCCACGTCGACGCAACCGAATGACAACCGTACGCACCGAACAGTGCCTTGACGTGTGTCAGCCACCGATGGCGACCGGAAGCGGAGTCGACTCCGTAGCTCGCGTGATTGAAGCTGCACCATCCGCTCAGTGCGGTTTGCCGCAAATCGCGACGAAGCTTAGCCCGCCGCTGCCCGCTCGAAGTTGCCGCGCTGACTCGACGGTTACTCCTACGAAGAGCCCTGGCTGAAGCGGGACGGGTTCGTCGTCAACGAACGCCCAGCCATCGCCGGAGACGATGAAGTAAAGATCCTCGACTCCGTCGTCGAGGTGATCGTGACGCACGGTTTCGGCTTCCGGCGGCAACTCGACCTTGTAGACCTCGAAAGCGCTGATGCCGAGGGCTTCGCTTACACGCTTGTCGAACGGGCTCGCGGCGGGATGGAGGCCCGGCCCCGTGGCCACCGTCGCCGGATCAACGATCTTGTACGCCATATAGGGGAGACTACCCGGAGACAGCACCCCGGTTGCGGATCGGCTAATGAGTCGTCGGGAAGGTCATTCCGAGGACGGTTCGAACAGGGAATGCGCCTCCATGGTCATCTTCGATGAATCGCATGCCGATCTTCTCCGCTACCCTTTGGGACGCGACGTTTTCCGGATGAGTGATCGCAACAAGTTCGGTTACTCCCAGCGATTCTCGCGCGAAGTCCCGGCACGCCGCTGCCGCCTCCGTCGCGTAGCCATGCCCCTGCACATCGGCTCGCATGTGATAGCCAACTTCCGGCATCGGCCGGCCGTTTACCTCCTGCCAAGTCAGCCCACAATCCCCGAGGAAACCACCATTGTGTGTTTCCACCATCCAGAGGCCATGCCCGTGTTGTGCATAGTTTTGCTGATTCCAGTCGATCCATGCACGAGCGTGATCCCTCGTCTTGGGTTCAGGATAGTAGGTCATCACGACGGGATCACCAAGCAGAGCAGCTATCTTGTCGAGGTCGTCCGCGGCCATAGCGCGAAAGCGCAAGCGTTCGGTGTCGTTTGGTTTCACCGTGCCATCCTACGAGGTGTCCCACTTCGCCATCGGCATACGGGGCGCGCCGCCACGCTGCCCGCTCAGGAACGGCCAGGCATTGTCTCTACGTCGTCGCGTTCTAGTCTGAGAACGTGAATACTGCTAACCCAACCTCAGAACGGCATCTGTGTTTTGAAGCGCTAAGGATGGCTGTAGATCGATGGGAACGAGCAACAGCCCTGTCAGGGGAACTCCAGGTCTCAGAGGAAGCATTGCGATTTGGGGCCGTCGGTGAGGCTCTGTTCTGGGCGGCCTGCCTCGATGATATTGCAGGTCGACCACGAGAAGGAGTCCTTGAGAGCAAAGCCCAACTTCTCGAGGGTCTGCGCTATGCGCGGAATCGAACCACTCACGACCTCGTGCAGACGACGACAGAGCGCCCTGGGGCTGTCTTACCCGTAAGGCTTCCCTTTAGATTTGTTCACTACCGATGGAAGGATGCTGACACAATTCCTCAGCCTTCAAATGGACCGGGGTCTGGGGACGCCGGCACACCACGGGAGGGATATATCGCAGCATGGCAAGGTCAGCACGTGGATCTTTCCCTGCGGATGCTGCTCGCGCACTTTGAGTCGAGCTCCGATCGGTAACGGGGTGCCGGCCCGTAAACCGATCCTTCACTGGAGACCCGTTCCGGCGACGGGAATCTTGGCTAAGGTCGGCGGTTAGTCCATTATGAATCGAGCCGGATCCGGTAGTCGCGCATCTTGCTTCTGGCCCCGCAGACTTTCATATCGCACCAGACTCGCGTGCGAGGTCGCGAAGCGTCGTAGAACACGTACCGGCACGTGTCCGATGCGCAGGCTTTGAGCCGCCGCCCCGATGCGGTCAGGCCGTTGAGCAAGAGGGCTTCGACGGCTGAGCCGGCTGGTGAGATCGAGCCAGCGGCAGGAACGAGGGCCAGCCAGCCATCGTCATCCACGCGTGCACCGGCCCAATGCCGTTGCCCCAGCTCATTCAGACTATGGCGGGCGCTCGGATCGGACCGGTCGACGAGGAAGGTGCGGATCGTCTCCCGCTCGTCACGCAGGCGGGACAGCTCTCGGTCGCTCGCAATCGGATCCCATCCGGCCCGGTTGAGCCAGTCGCGAGCGTCGGGCACGGTCCGCAGCTCATCGATGTCATGAAGCAGGATCGCGGTGTTGCAGAAGTCCTCGATGACTCGCAGTTCCTCGGGAGCACCGGAGGAGAACGCGGTCATTCGCTCAGCAGTTGGAGTAGCGCCCCGGGTTGATCCTCCGGCACCATATGTCCGGCACCTTCGATCACCGAGAACCTTGTCTGCCGGGGAAGCGCCTCCACGAGACGACGCGCGTAGTCCAGGTCGAGCCACCGGTCCTGAGCACCCCAGATAACATGCAGTGGAACGGTCAGCGACCCCAACAGGTCCTGCAACTCCCCGGTGTGCTCTTCGCCGCCCTGCGCATACTGCCGGTAGAACGCTAGCCTGGCCTCTGGTGTCGCCCATTGATCAACATAGGCCTGCCGTGCGTCCGCCCGCAGCCCCATGTGGCTTCCCGACCGGATCTTGGCGTCGACTAGGGCGTCGCTCGCCCAATCGGGCAGCTCGCTGAAAGCACCCGGATGCGCGTGCACGGCCTGGAAGAATCCGCCCGAACCCCACCCTGTCACGCTGGCCGCATCGATGAGCGTGAGCGAACGGAATGTCATCTCGTGCAGCAGCGTGGTACGCAATGCGACCACTCCTCCCACATCATGGGCGACCACGCGAGGGGTTTCGATGCCCCAGTGCTGGAGAAGATCGACAAAGATCGTCGCCTGCCGTCGAAGACTCACATCCAGAGAGTCCTTGCCGGATGCGCCGAAGCCGAGCATGTCCCAAACATATACCGTGTGATCGCGAGCGAGCACGGGGACGATGTCCCTCCAGATGAACGACGAGAACGGCGTGCCATGGAGGAGGACCATCGCGGGACCTTCCCCGAATGCGCCCCAATGGACTTCTCCGTCTCCTGCATCCCACCGCTCAGGCAACGTCCACTCAACCATCATCTCTCCCTACGGGTTACTGGTTATCTCATATAAACGGTAACACCACGATGGTCTATGTCAAGGAATCCGTCGAGAGACCTGCCGCTGAACAATGCATGGACACCGGCCCGCAGCGGGATGGTCTATCGAGGTGGACTGTCAGGAGTGGTTGTTGGGAACTTTGTGTGGTTCGCGGCCGGGTAGGGTCACTAGTGTGATTAGCGCTGCGAGGGCGGCGAGGGCGGCGCCGGTGAGGTATCCGGCAGTGTAGCCGGTGATGAGCCGTTCGGTGGTTTGGCCGCTGGCGGTGTTGGTGACGGCGGTGGCGACTGCGACGATGGCTGCGATGCCGACGGCGAATCCGACTTGTTGGGCGGTGTTGACCAGCCCGGAGGCCAGTCCTTGATCGTGGTGGTTGATGCCGCGAGTCGCGGCGGTGGTGGTGGCTACGATGGCGAGTCCGAGTCCCAGCCCGGTCAGGGCGAATCCGGGCAGTACATCGGTCATGTAGCTGGGGTGCTTGGTGGGAATCAGCGACAGCAGTAATGAACCTGCGGCCAGGATAGTCAGGCCGGTGGTGAGTATGGCGCGTGCACTGGCGCGCCCCAGAAGATGCGATGCGCCGGTGGAGCCGAGTACCACGAGCAGACTGTTCGGCAGGAAGGCCAGCCCCGTCAACACCGGATCGTAGCCTATGATCCGTTGGACGTACAGTGTTGTGAAGAACAGGTTTGAGGCGACGATCGCGGTCACGATAACGAGCACGAGGTTCGCTCCAGCCACTCCGGGGGTGCGGAACAGACTGAATCGGACCAATGGATCTGAGGCCTGTCGTTCGATCCACACAAAGACGGCCAGCAGCACAAGCGAGCCGGCCAGTGACGTGACGGTGACGGCGGTGAACCCGTTGCGGTCGATCCGGGTAAGGCCGAGGATCAACAGGCCAAGTCCGGCCGTGACCGCGCCGGCCCCGGGCAGATCCAGTCGACGGGCCTGCGTATGACTAACCGGACCCGGCAGCAGCCGGACCGATCCGATCGCGGCGATGATTGCGACCGGGACGTTGATGAAGAACACCCACGGCCAGGCCACTGCCGTCAGCAAGCCGCCGAGGACAAGTCCGCACGCACCGGCCGCGCCGCCGACCGCGCCCCACGCCCCGAGAGCACGGTTTCGATCCGGTCCCTCTTGGAACGTGGCAAGCAATAGCGCCAAGGCAGCCGCGGACGTCATAGCGCTACCCAGCCCCTGCACCATCCGGGCAATCAGCAACGCCGATGGCGTCGGCGCGAGTCCGCAGACTATGGAAGATAATGCGAAGACGACCAGCCCAGTTACGAAGATGCGGCGGCGCCCGAACAAGTCGGCGGCCCGCCCGGCCAAGATCAGGCAGCCGCCAAAAGTTAGCGCATACAGCGAGATCACGTACTGCAACCCGGCCCCGGACTCGAAGCCGAGGTCGGAGCGGATCGATGGCAGTGCCACGTTCACGATGGTGGTATCCAGGATCACCATGAACTGGGCCAGGCACAACAGCCCCAGCACCAGCCATGACCGACCCTGTCGCCGAGGATACGACCGGACCGTGCTCTTAGCCATGGGCCACACCATTGCCGACCGTTTGATCTGCATCCGGATCTCGGGTATCCGATGGCCGGTACGCGGCAGCCAATAGCGCCAAGGCACCGCCCAAGCCCATGCTCATTGATGCGCCTCCCCAGCCAAGGCCAGAGCGCTCCAACCCGGAAGCGGCATCGACCGAAACGGCACCGGGTCCATGGATGGCGATGCCGGATGCCACGGTCGCTACTACAAGCGGGTATTCGAACCCTCCGTTATCGGCCCACAGCCCGCGGTGTCGGTGTGCGGTGGCGGCCGCATTCGTCATGACACCAACGGCACCGGCCGCGGCCAAGGGCGTGGCCGCACCGGCCGCCAACCCCACACCGGCGGCGATCTCAGTGACACCGGCCAGCACCGCCATCGCCGGCCCCCGCCGATACCCCATCGCCTCGAACGCCTCCCCGGTTCGGACAGGGCCTCCGAGGCGCCGCGACAGCTTCTGCACACCATGACCGACCAACAACGCCCCGACCGGAGCGCGCACCAACACTAAACCAACATCGAACATGCCTACCTCCCAAAATCGGAACTACCGGATAACTATCCGTTTATAATATGGAATCGGATCGCTATCCGGTTGTCAAGGTTGATCGGATAAGATGCTGCAAGGGGCCGGCGATGAAAGGGAGATGTCATGGACCAGCTGCAGGCGGACTCATCACTCGAAGCGCGGTCCGAGAAGGCGCATGAGCGTGCAGACGCCGCGCGGAACAGAGCCAGGATCCTGTCCGCCGCACAGGACCTGGTCTCGTCGCGTGGGGTCGATTCGCTGACGATGAATGAAGTTGCTCGGGTTGCAGGTGTGGGTGTGGGCACTGTCTACCGGCGCTTCGGTGACCACGGCGGTCTCGTTGAGGCGATGATGAACCAACGCGAGCACCAGTTGCAGCGAGCCATCACCGCTGGCCCTCCGCCACTTGGTCCGGGGGCTGACCCGGTCGAACGCATCCGTGCTTTCCTGCATTCCTATGCCGACGTCCTCGAAGAGTACGGCTCCCTCATGGCCCCCGCCGAGGCGATGATGCCCTCTCCGCGCCGATATCGCAGCGGCCCCTACGCCGTACACCACCGACACCTCAGAGATTTGATCGCACAGGCCCGACCCGAGGCAGACGCCACCTACCTCGCCGACGCGCTCTTGGCTCCACTCGCCGCCGGCCTCTACACTCACCAACGCCACCACGATCAGATGAGCCGCGACCGAATCAAAGCAGGACTCAACAACCTCATCTCCGGGCTACAACGGTAGTTGCAGCCCGGAGATCGTCCCGTAAGAGGTGTCCCGTATAGAATCCCGCGGGCCTTATATGAGACACATGCTTGGCATGTCCGAATTACCAATTGGCTAATTGCCGTTGCTCCACCGATGAGCAGGACATTACCGCCCAAATAGATGCACTGGAAGCGTTGGGGATCAACCCCAAGCGGATATATGTGGGTCGCGGAACCACCGGCAGGAACAAGAACCATCCTGGTCTGCGCGAAGCACTGGCTGCCGGCCGGGCCGGCAGCACCTTTATGGTTAAACGACAGTTGGAAACCCGGGCAATAAGGGAGCTATCAAACGGTCCCGGGGTCAGCAGTTCAGCGCCGCCCAGGCCATTTGCTCCAGGATGCCCCGCAGTGCATCCACATCCTTCGTGGTGCGCCCGCGATGGTTGGAGTGGGGGGTGGAGTTAATCAGGCCGAAGGCCGCGTGGGCGCGCATGCGCAGCAGTTCCCGGCCAGTGTCCGGCTGCACCCTCGCGAGTACGTCGACCCAGGCTTCCACGTATTGCCGCTGCAGGGTGCGGACATGGTGGCCCGCGTCGTCGGAGAGTGTCTCCAGCTCCCGGTCCTGGACCCGGATGACGTCGGCATGGGTGAGCGCGAAATCGACCTGGAATTCGATCAGCCCACGTAAGGCTGCCTGGTCGTCTTTTGCCGCGGCAACGACTGCCTGCCCGCCGTCGTACAGGTCCTGGCTCACGCCGACCAGCAGCGATGCCAGCACAGCGTGCTTGCCCGTGAAGTGGCGGTAGACGGCCGGTCCACTGACGCCGGCCGCGGCACCCAGATCCTCGATCGAAACTCCGTTGAAGCCCCGGGCGGCGAAGAGGTCCGCGGCGGCCGCCAGCAGCGCGCGCCGCCGGGATGCCTTGGCCCGGCCGCGCACTGTCAGCAGCGAATCGTCGGCTGTCTGGTCAACGCTCATACCGCACCTCCTGTGAAGCCTGCCACAATGTGCTGTGGACAAGCCGGTTAATAGATACTAACCTAAATTCAGTTAGCGGGATCTAACTTTTACAGCATAGGCAGTTTTGCCGGCTACGACAGTCATGGAGAGAAAGCGTCGATGGAGACTTTGACCAGCCGGGTGGATTCTTCCAGCACCACGTATGCGCAGAACCACCAGGCACAAACGGCGCTGGCTGACGAGCTGCGGCAACGCCTGGCCGAGGCGGCGAAAGGCGGGCCGGAACGGTCCCGGCAGCGCCATATCGACCGCGGCAAACTGCTGCCCCGCGAGCGCATTGACCAATTACTCGACGACGGCAGCCCGTTTCTGGAAATCGGCGCCCTGGCGGCCAACGGGATGTACGACGACGAGTGCCCCGGCGCAGGGCTGATCGCCGGCATCGGGCTGGTCCACGGCCGCCACGTGCTGGTGATCTCCAACGACGCCACGGTCAAGGGCGGCACCTACTACCCGATGACGGTGAAGAAGCACCTGCGGGCCCAGGAGATCGCCTTCGACAACAAGCTGCCCTGCGTCTACCTGGTGGACTCCGGTGGCGCCTTCCTGCCCAAACAGGACGAGGTGTTTCCGGACAAGGAGCATTTCGGCCGGATCTTCTACAACCAGGCCAACCTGTCGGCGGCGAAAATTCCGCAGATCGCCTCGGTGATGGGCTCCTGCACCGCCGGCGGCGCGTACGTGCCGGCGATGAGCGATGAAACGGTCATCGTGCGCAACCAGGGCACCATCTTCCTCGGCGGGCCCCCGCTGGTGAAGGCGGCCATCGGCGAGGTGGTCAGCGCCGAAGACCTCGGCGGCGGCGAGGTGCACTCCCACGTCTCGGGTGTCACCGATCATCTGGCCGAGAACGACCAGCACGCGCTGCAGGTCGTCCGCGATATTGTGGCAACCCTTCCCGCACCGCCCGATGCTCCCTGGGACGTGCTCGACAGCCGCGCCCCCGAGGCCGACGTCGCCGAAATGTACGGTGCCGTGCCCACCGACGTGCAGGGGCAGTACGACGTCCATGAGGTCATTGCCCGCGTGGTCGACGGCAGCGAATTCCACGAATTCAAGTCCGGGTACGGGACAACCCTGGTGACCGGGTTCGGGCGAATCCATGGGCATCCGGTGGGTATCGTGGCCAACAACGGGGTGCTGTTCAGCGAATCCGCGCTCAAGGGAGCCCACTTCATCGAGCTCTGCGACCAGCGCGGCATTCCGCTGGTGTTCCTGCAGAACATCTCCGGCTTCATGGTCGGCCGCGACTACGAAGCCGGCGGCATCGCCAAGAACGGCGCCAAAATGGTCACCGCTGTCGCCAGCACCCGGGTGCCCAAGCTGACCGTCATCATCGGCGGATCCTTCGGCGCCGGCAACTATTCGATGTGCGGGCGTGCCTACTCTCCGCGCTTCCTCTTCACCTGGCCCGCCAGCCGGATCTCAGTGATGGGAGGGCAACAGGCCTCCTCGGTGCTGGCCACAGTACGCCGTGAACAGATCGAAGGCCGCGGACAGGAGTGGTCGGCCGAGGACGAGGAATCCTTCAAGGCGCCGATCCGCGACCAGTACGAGTCGCAGGGCAACCCGTACTACTCCACCGCCAGACTGTGGGACGACGGCGTCATCGACCCGGCAGATACCCGCACGGTGCTGGGACTGGCTCTCGACGTCTGCGCCAACGCCCCGATGAACGACACGGCCTTCGGCCTCTTCCGGATGTGATGGGAACCATGACAGTAACTGAGACCGCCGGCCATACCGCCCGGTCAGCCCACGACCAGCGCACTTTTTCGACAGTGCTGGTCGCCAACCGCGGCGAAATCGCCTGCCGCATTATTCGCACCCTGCGGTCCATGGGGATCCACTCGGTCGCCGTCTACAGCGCGGCCGACGCCGGCGCCAAGCACGTGTCACTGGCCGACACCGCCGTCGAGATCGGCCCGGCCGCACCGCAGCACAGCTACCTGAATATCGACGCCATCCTCAACGCCGTCAAGATCAGCGGAGCCGAAGCGGTGCACCCCGGGTACGGCTTCCTGAGCGAGAACCAGGCCTTCGCCCGGGCACTGTCCGACGCCGGTATCGTCTTCATCGGCCCCAGCGTCCACGCGCTGAACGTGATGGGCGACAAGATCCGCTCCAAGAACCACGTCAGCGCCAATGATGTTCCTGTGGTTCCGGGCATCACCGAGCCGTCGCTGACCGACGAACAGCTGGTCGAGGCGGCACAAAACGTCGGCTTCCCGCTGCTCATCAAGCCCTCCGCCGGCGGCGGGGGCAAGGGCATGCACGTCGTGGAAGAGGCAGGCGGATTGCCGGAGACCCTGACCACCGCCCGCCGGGTGGCCGCCGCGGCCTTCGGCGACGACACGTTGTTCCTGGAACGGCTGGTCCGCCAGCCGCGGCACATCGAAGTGCAGGTGCTGGCCGATCACCACGGCAACGTCATCCATCTCGGCGAACGCGAATGCTCGCTGCAGCGTCGGCACCAGAAGGTCATCGAGGAAGCGCCATCCCCGCTGCTTGATGCCGCCACCCGGGCCCGGATCGGCGAGGCCGCCTGCAACGCGGCCCGCAGCGTCGACTACTCCGGAGCCGGCACCGTCGAATTCCTGGTCTCCGACGCATCGCCGGACGAGTTCTTCTTCATGGAGATGAACACCCGGCTGCAGGTCGAACACCCCGTCACCGAAATGGTCACCGGGATGGACCTGGTGGAATGGCAAGTGCGGATTGCGGCCGGAGCGGAACTGACCGTCAAGCAGGAAGATGTGCAGCTGACCGGCCACGCCATCGAAGCCCGGGTCTATGCCGAGAACCCCGAACGGGGGTTTCTGCCGACCACAGGCTCGGTGCTGTCGCTGAACGAACCGGCAGGCGAAGGAGTGCGGGTCGACAGCTCCCTGCTGGAGGGCCTGGACGTGGGCGCCGACTACGACCCGATGCTGTCCAAGGTGATCGCCGCCGGGCACGACCGGGCGCAGGCACTGGCCAGGCTCGATACGGCGCTCGCCGAGACCACCGTGATGGGACTGCAGACCAATATTGAGTACCTGCGGCTGCTGATCAACGACGACGATGTGCAGGCCGGCCGGCTCGACACCACCATGATCGAGCGCAAACTGGGCCAGCTGCAGTTCCGGCGCATCGACGAGCGGCTGCTGGCGGCAGCGGCGCTCTTCATCCAGGCGCAACGGTATGGGGGTGCACATCGGTTCCGCGGAGCTGAAGCGCACTCACCGTGGGCGCAACCAAGCGGCTGGCGGATCGGACAATGGCGTCCGACCCGTTTCAGCCTCGCCGTTTCGGCCACGGAGTCCGTCGAAGTGCAGGTGAGCGGACCACCCACGGCGGCCACCGTCGTCGTCGACGGTTCAGAACCGGCTGACGCCGCACTGCATGCCAACCATGCTGTGCCGGGTGCCGTGGCGATTTCCTATAACGGCATCACCTCGCAGCTGCACATGGCACAGCAGGGCAACCGGCTCTTCATCGCAGAGGCCGGTTTCAGCTGCGAGATCGGCGTGCGCACCCGGGAAGAACAGTTGGCCGAAGAACTGGCGAAAATCAGCGCCCAAGACGGCCCTGCCCACCCCGAAGTCAGATCCCCGATGCCGGGAACGGTGATCGGGGTGAGCGCGACCAATGGTGACACCGTGGCCGCCGGCCAGACGCTCCTGACCGTGGAAGCAATGAAAATGGAGCACCAATTGACGGCGATGGTCGACGGCACCGTCACCATCAACGTCAAGACCGGCGACCTGGTCAAGGCGGACCAGGTGGTTGCCAGTATCGAAACCGAAGGAGCGTAACCATGCCCGACTTTGCCCTCAGCGAGGACTATCAGGACCTCGTCGACACCGTCCGCGAATTCGCCGACGAGGTGATTGCACCGGTATCGGCCAAGCACGACGAGGAACACAGCTTCCCGTACGACGTCGTGGCGCAGATGGCGGAAATGGGCCTGTTCGGCCTGCCCTTCGAAGAAGAATATGGGGGCATGGGCGGCGACTATTTCGCGCTGTGCCTGGCCATCGAGCAGATCGCCCGGGTGGACCAGTCGCTGGCCATCACCCTGGAGGCGGGAGTCTCGCTCGGCGCGATGCCGGTCTACCGGTTCGGCACCGAAGAGCAGAAGAAGCGCTGGCTTCCCGAGCTGGCCAGCGGACAGTCCTTGGCCTCCTTCGGCCTGACCGAATCGGAAGCCGGTTCGGACGCCTCGGGCACCAAGACCACCGCGAAGCTGGAGAACGGCGAGTGGGTGATCAACGGGACCAAGGAGTTCATCACCAACTCCGGCACCGACATCACCAAACTCGTCACGGTCACCGCCGTCACTGACACCACCACGCGCGACGACGGGACGGTGAAGAAGGAAATCTCCACCTTCCTGGTCCCCACTGACACCCCCGGTTTCACGGCGGAGAAGCCCTACAACAAGGTCGGCTGGAACGCATCGGACACCCACCCGCTGACCCTGAAAGACGTACGGGTTCCTGAGGAGAACCTGCTGGGGGAGCGCGGCCGCGGCTACGCTAACTTCGTGCAGATCCTCGACGAGGGGCGCATTGCGGTGGCCGCCATGGCTGTCGGGGCGGCCCAAGGCTGCGTCGACGAAGCACTGCGCTACGCCAAGGAGCGGAAGGCCTTCGGCCAGACCATCGGCGAATTCCAGTCGATTTCGTTCAAGATTGCCCGGATGCAGTCCCGCGCGCACACCGCCCGGCTGGCCTACTACGACGCCGCCTCCAGGATGCTGGCCGGTAAACCCTTCAAGACCGAGGCCTCGATCGCCAAAATGGTTGGTTCGGATGCAGCCATGGACAACTCCCGCGACGCCACCCAGATTTTCGGTGGCTATGGTTTCATCAACGAGTTCCGGGTGGCGCGGCACTACCGCGATTCGAAGATCCTGGAAGTCGGCGAAGGGACCACGGAAGTCCAGTTGATGCTGATTGCCCGGGACATGGGTCTGTAATATAGCGCACGGGTGCAGCATCAACTCGACGAGGAGGAACATTGATCGACAAAGTGGTCGCGAATGCGGCAGAAGCGGTGGCTGACATCGCGGACGGGGCGTCGCTGGCCGTCGGGGGCTTCGGACTGTGCGGCATCCCCGTCGCGTTGATTGACGCCCTGCACGATCAGGGAACCGGCAATTTGGAAACGATCAGCAACAACTGCGGCGTGGACGACTGGGGCCTGGGCGTGCTGCTCAAGGACGGCCGCATCCGCCGGACCATCAGTTCCTACGTGGGCGAGAACAAGGAATTCGCCCGGCAGTTCCTCAATGGGGAGCTGGAAGTGGAGCTGACCCCGCAGGGGACCCTGTCCGAGAAGCTGCGCGCCGGCGGTGCCGGCATTCCGGCCTTCTACACGCCCGCCGGTTACGGCACGCAGATTGGCGACGGCGGGCTGCCGCAGCGGTACGACGGCGACGGGGGAGTGGCCAAGGCCTCCGAGCCCAAGGAAAGACGGGAATTCGACGGCCGGCACTACATCATGGAGCACTCGGTCACCCCGGACTTTGCCTTGGTGCACGCTGCCAAGGGCGATCGTCACGGCAACCTCGTCTATCACGCCACGGCAATGAACTTTAATCCGCCGTGTGCGATGGCCGGGAAGATCACCATCGCCGAGGTCGAAGAGCTGGTTGAACCAGGTGAACTCGATCCGGCCGAGATCCACACTCCCGGCATCTTTGTCCAGCGCATCGTGGTGACGCCGGACGTGGAGAAGCGGATCGAGAAGCGGACGGTGTCGGCGAGCAAGGAAGAGCAAGCGGCCCGGAGCGTACAGACAGGAGCGACGGCATGAGCCTGACCCGCAACGAACTGGCAGCCCGGGTGGCCCGGGAGCTGGAGAACGGACAATACGTCAATCTGGGCATCGGGATGCCGACGCTGATTCCCAATTTCATCCCGTCCGGCATCGAAGTGGTGCTGCATTCGGAAAACGGAATCCTCGGCGTCGGCCCCTATCCCACCGAAGACGAGCTGGATCCGGACCTGATCAACGCGGGCAAGGAGACCGTCACGCTCAACCCCGGCGCGGCGCTCTTCGACTCCGCCGCCTCGTTCGGAATGATCCGCGGCCGGCACGTCAATGTCGCGGTGCTCGGCGCGATGGAGGTCGCCGCCAATGGCGACCTGGCCAACTGGATGATTCCGGGCAAGATGGTCAAGGGCATGGGCGGCGCCATGGACTTGGTGCACGGCGCCGAACGCGTGCTCATCATGATGGAACACGTGAACCGCGACGGCGGCCCGAAGATCCTGGAGGAATGCACGCTGCCGCTGACCGGCAAGGGGTGCGTCAACCGGATCATCACCGACCTGGCCGTTATTGACATCACCGAAGACGGCCTGGTGCTGGCCGAGACTGCACCCGGGGTGAGCGTGGACGAGGTGGTCTCGGCCACCGGTGCCAAGCTGGATGTCTCGGCGGTTGCGGCACAGTGACCGAACGGCGCCGCATTACCCAGCGTGGGCTGTACTACGAGGAATTCGACTTGGACGCGGTGTATGAACACCGCCCGGGGCGGACCGTGACAGAAACAGACAACGTGCTGTTCACGACGGCGACCATGAACACCCAGTCGCTGCATCTGGACGCGGCCTGGGCCGAACAACAGCCCTTCGGCGAGCGACTGATGAATTCCATGTTCACCCTTGCCACGCTGGTGGGTGCCGGTGTCGCCCAGTTGACCCAGGGCACCATCGTGGCGAATCTCGGGTTCAAGGATGTGAAGTTCCCGAACCCGCTGTACCACGGTGACACGATGTACTCCCAGACTGTCGTTACCGACAAGCGGCTCTCGTCGTCTCGCCCGGGGCATGGGATCGTGACAATGGAACATACCGCCCACAATCAGCACGGCGACGTAGTCGCAGTGGCTACCCGGTCCGTGCTGATGTGGACCAAGGATGCCCACGCCGGTGGTCGACCAAGTGAGCGCCAGCGAACGCGTGGAGACCAGGAGAGCTCGTGACCTTCCTGATGGGCCCGTCCCTGCTGTTCTGCCCGGCCGACCGGCCCGAGCGCTATGCCAAGGCCGCCGAGCGGGCCGACGCCGTCATTATCGACTTGGAAGATGCGGTGGCCCCGGCCGACAAGGTGACCGCGCGCGAGGCGATGATCGACACGCCGCTCGACCCGGAACGCACCGTTGTGCGGGTCAACCCGGTCGACACCAACGACTTCGACCGTGACCTGAAGGCCCTGACCCGGACGGATTATGGCACCGTGATGCTGGCCAAGACCGAATCCGTCCAGCACATGCGCCAACTGCCTGCCTACGACGTGCTGGCGCTGTGCGAGACGGCCGCCGGCGTCGTCCATGCCGCCGACATAGCCGCTGAGCCTAATGCAGTGGCCCTGATGTGGGGCGCCGAGGACCTGGTCGCCTCGCTGGGCGGAACCGGCAGCCGGCACGACGACGGCCGCTACCGGTCCGTCGCCTCGCACGCCCGGTCCTCGGTCCTGCTGGCCGCCGGTGCGTACGGCAAGGCCGCAATCGACGCGGTCTACATCAACATCGGTGACCTGGACGGGCTCGCCGCCGAGGCACAGGACGCCGTGGCCTCCGGCTTTGCCGCAACCGCCTGCATTCACCCCTCGCAGGTGCCGGTCATCCGGGAAGCGTTCCTGCCCACCGAGGATGAGGTGGCGTATGCGCGCGAGGTGTTGGAAGCGGCCAAGACCGAAGGCGGCGTCTTCGAATTCCGGGGCCGGATGGTCGACGGCCCCCTCCTGCGGCACGCCGAACAGACGCTGCGCCGGGCCGCGGGATAATCGGCTCCAGCGGTTCGCCGGAGAGCGTCACCCGGCCACCCCATTCGCCTTTCCGAAGCTGTCGGGGTCAACGGGTTGCTCTGCCTGGGGCAGCCCGGTGACAACGAGCCGGTACGACTCGCTCACCAGCTCCCGGACCATGCTCCTGTCGACGGTCTCCCCGGGTTCGAGCGTGATCCAGTGCTTCTTGTTCATGTGGTAGCCGGGCGTGATGTCGTCGTGCGACTGGCGTAACGCTTCGGATTCCTCCGGGTCGGCCTTGAGGACCACGATGGGATCGCCGGGGACCTCGGTCAGCAGCATGAAGACTTTGCCCTTGACCTTGAAGACCTCGTACTCAGGCCCGAAGGGATGCCCCCTCGTCGATGCTGGCAATTGCTCGGCCACCTCGCGGGCCACGTCCTGCAACGTCCGTCCTTTCACGGTGTACCTCCATCTTGTTCGCCCTTCGAGTCTCGGCGTTACCACCGAGTGTGGTCCAGTCGAGGTCGGGCTGAAACGCGCTGCGCTGGCTACGCCATCCAACCAGTCGGTCGGACACGCACCGCCCCTGCCCACCACTCCCCACCGGAGCAGCGGGTTCACGCGGGGACAGAGGCGGTGCTAGGGTCTGTCTCACAGTTACGGGGCTATCCCGCGCTCGAGGAGGCGCAATGGCGGGTTTCGAAGCCACCGCCCGTGCAGAGGTGAACGCACCGCCGGAGCGGGTATGGGCAGCGATGACCGACCCTGATCAAGTCGCCCGCTACATGATGGGCTCGCGTGTTGAAAGCGATTGGCAGCCAGGCAGCTCAATCACCTGGTCGGGGGAGTGGGACGGTAAGCCCTATCAGGACAAGGGCCACGTGCTCACTGCCGAGCCGGGGCGCCTCCTGGAGGTCACCCACTACAGTCCCCTGACCGGCGCTGAGGACGTACCCGAGAACTACCACACCCTTCACTACGAGCTGTCTCCTGCCGGCGCCGGCACAGTCGTCTCGCTCACTCAGGACGGGTGTGAGAATCGGGAGCAGGCGGAGCAGTTCTCGCAGAACTGGCAGTGGATGCTGGACGGGCTCAAGAACGTGGCCGAGGACAGCGAGCCGGCACGGGGCCCGCCGCGCGGCGGCCCGCCACGGTCTCCATGAGGCGGAAGTGTCCGCGAGACCCCGGCCAGACCAGAGAGCGACGAAATCCGGTCGGCTGACGAAACGGCTCGGCCACGGCTGCATTGTCTGTGGCGTTCCTGCCGACGCGCGATTGGTGGCCGCCTGGGCGCTACGGCCGCCTGGGCGCTACGGCCGCCTGGGCTGCCACGGCCGCCTTGGATGCCCTGGCCGCCCTGGTCGCCTTGGCCTCAATCCCACCTTCGTTATTGTTTCGTTATCTGCTTGCTATTTTTTCGGGCCTGATTCTTCTAAAACTGTCGGTGCTCGATGGTTGACTATTTTTATGAC
>NZ_KE387201.1:0-2086 GCF_000430705.1 Arthrobacter castelli DSM 16402 | reverse complement strand
CCGAATTATGCCGGGATTAAGGCTGAGGTGCTGGTGGTGGTGCCGGTGTTGACGTTGATGGGGTTATCGGATGAGCCGGCCGATCTGGAAGGGTACGGTCCCATCGATGAGGACACCGCACGACAACTGTCGGCCAATGCCCCGTCGTTCAAGCGGTTGTTGATTCATCTGGAGACGGGGGCGCCGCTGTCGTACGGGCGGGACAGCTATGCGGTGCCGAAGGACTTGCAAAAAATGGTGCGGTTGCGCGACCGGACGTGTCGCGGGTACGGGTGCAATAAAGCCGCCCGTCACTGCGACCTCGACCACACTGTCCCCTACCCGACAGGGCAGACCGAACTGACGAATCTGAAACCACTGTGCAAACCCGGCCATGCCCTCAAGACCGCGAAACTCTGGCGGGATATCCAGCACCGCGACGGCAGAGTGGACTGGACCTCACCGGCCGGCCGGAAATATTCGAATACCCCCGAAGGTCCACTACCGGAGATGCGACCCGCCCCCGACATCGCCACCCTGCTCGAGACAGCCAAACATCAGGCAGACAACTGCGGCAGGGCGGAAAAGACACCGGCAAAACCGGCGAAGCAGGCCAACGGCTCAAGCCGACGCGGCGCCGGCAACGGAAAGCGCGGCACCGGGCCCAAATCGCCCCCGAAAGATCCGTGGCATGTGCCTAATGCCAAGAAGGACAAGGCTGCCGGCGACGCGGAACGGAAACCATCACGGAAACCAACCAACGACCCCGACGACCCAGCACCCTTTTAAAGGGGCCGGGATCGTCGGGGCGCTGTGGGTCTGCTGCTGCTCCGGCCGGACTGTTACGCCACGCAGAGGTCAGCTGCCGGGTTGGCTACTTAGTCCCGAGTTCAGCAGTCGGTGTCCGGAAGCTCTCCTTTGCGGTCAGTGCAGCCACGGCCGCGATGACGCAGATGGCTCCGTTGAACATGCTGATGACGACCCAGCCACCTTCGGCGATGCCGCCCATTGCCGCGACGATCGATGGCGCGAACCCGGCCATCAGGAAGCCGAGCTGGGTGCCGATAGCCAGGCCGGAGAAGCGCACGCGGGCACTGAACATTTCGCCATAGAAGGATGGCCACACGGCGTTAGCGGCAGCATAGGCGCACGAAAACACCACCACAGACATCGCAAATTGCAGGATCATGTTTCCGGATTCAAGCGACAGCAGATAGATCGGCATCATCAAGGCGCTGGCCAGTGCGCCGTACACGAAGACTGGCTTCCGCCCGATTTTGTCCGCCAGTTTGCCGAATTGTGGCTGGGTGAACAGCGCCGCGAAGTTGGCAGCGACGACCAGCCACAGGGTGATTCCGGGTTCGACGTCGCCCACTTCTGTGCCGTACTTGATGGCCAACGTGCCGAAGACAGTGCTGACTGCGGCGATGAAGGCGCAGCAGACGACGCGCAGCACATCGGTCCAATTGTTCCTCAGCAGGTCTTTGACCGGCAGCTTGGAAATGCGGTTGTTCGCCTTGGCTTCCTCGAACGTGGGCGTCTCGTGAAGCGAGCGGCGGATGAAGAACGTGACAATGACGACGACGGCGCTCAGCCAGAAGGGGATGCGCCACCCAATGCTGTACTTGATCTCATCGGGCAGCGACACGACCGGGATGAAAACCAGGGCGGCGAGAATTTGTCCGCCCTGGGTTCCGGTCAGTGTCCAGGACGTGAAGTATGAGCGCCGGTTGTCGGGGGAGTGTTCCAGTGTCATGGAACTAGGGCGTGTCTCCTAAACTGATGTGGCTTTGGCGGGCAGGCTGGGAGTATGGCTTCTCGTAGTGTTCTCAGTGATGATCAGTGGTCGTTGATTCAGCCGTTGTTGCCTTCTTCTGATGGGCGGCCGGGTCGTCCGTTTGGTGATGACCGGAAGGTGGTGGAGGGCATTATTTACCGGTTTCGGTGCGGTATTGCCTGGCGGGATCTGCCAGCGGAGTTCGGACCGTGGCAGACGGTGTGGAAGCGTCATCGACGCTACAGCGGTGATGGCACGTGGGACCGCGTGCTGGGTTCGCTGCTGGGAGATGCTGACCAGCTCGGTTTGATTGACTGGGCGGTCTCGGTC
>NZ_AUMN01000017.1 GCF_000430705.1 Arthrobacter castelli DSM 16402 | reverse complement strand
TGTACGAGAAGTAGTCTTCGATTATGGGGAATACGGATGAAAGTGCTCATGGTGCACCGGCAACAGTGGACGACATAGCTCACCGGAGCCGGAGAGAAACACCTTATGCGTCGGCATTATTCAAAGGCGTCTTCATCGGGTCTCTCTTCGGTGCCGTCCTGATGCCGCTTTCGATGATTGATCCTTCTCCGAGCCCAGCTTGGCAACCGGACTTCGGCACCTACATCGTGGCGGTGATATTCGGATCCTTCATCGGTGGGGTTGTTGCCGGTTTCTCTGCTGCATGTGCTTTGGGGCTCCATGTACTGATCGGGCGAATATCGCCCCTGCTGCGGGCACCGTCGGCAGCCCTTGGGGCTATCGTCGGTGTGTTCCTTCCAGCGTGCCTGCTCTTAGGCCCCCGGACGGCCCTGACCCTGTTGGACGCCTGGCCCTGGTGGGTGAGCGCGTTAGCTGCAAGTGTCCTCGCGGTGAGATTGACCAAACGATTCAGAACGTGACCAAAAAATCACATTGAACAATGCGCCATTTGAGGATCCTTCAGCGGACGTTAGCTGGAGGAACCATCGTCCCTGGCGGTCGAATCATTTGTGTTCATTGAACGCCTTCTTGACTTCCTCATCCGCCGAAGACCCTGCGCTGCCCAAAAAATAGTGAGAGCTGAGCCCGCGATCACTAAGAAAATGTTCAAGCCTGTCCATCCCTCCTCCTCCAAGCGCAGGACCGGAGGAATGACAACGCACACGCCAACAATCAACCCACACCAAATCTGAAAGGGATGCTCAAACCACTGATTGGATGAAGCCGGCATATGCCTCATCCTTCCCTACTCTGTACGAATACATAAGAGGCGTAAACACAGCCCCACAAGCGGATCCTTAACCGGGACACCTTGTCAGTCGGGCAGGGCAGTCGGGCGCAGATGTGGAGGGCGGGCAAAAATTGCGGCTGCCCGCCCTTCCAGCCCAAGAGCACGGACCGAATAATTATGCATTCGAGGAAACCCCGAATTGAGAGTGGTGTCGACGGGAGTAGTTGAACAGCGACCGCGCTGGCAGCGGGCATGTCCGAACTCGAGCCGCTTCGGGCGTGGGCGCGCGGGCAGAGAGCGCGTCTGCTTCCTACTCCGATAGGATTCAGGAATGCGTGACACTATGCGCCGCGATTTGAAGACGGCGATGAAAGCCCGTGACCGGGTCGCTGTAACCGCGATCCGGTCCGCCTTGGCGGCCATCGACAACGCCGAGGCCATCCCCGTCGAGCGGTCCGTGGCGGAGAACGGGACCGCCGAGGTGGCAGCATCGGCGGTCGGCATCGGAGCCGCGGAAGCCGATCGACGTGACCTTGACGCGGAGGATATGCGCGCGATTGTCGAGGCAGAGGTCAATGACCGAACCGCCGTTGCCGGCGAGTACGAGCAGGCCGGCCACAGCGACGCCGGCGACAAGCTCAGGGCCGAGGCGGATGTGCTCCGAGGGTACCTGCCACCCGGCCCATAGCCGGATCCGAGGTCTTGAGCAGTCAAACGTCCGGAGGCCGGCCACTTTCGTCTCAGGACCCCGCGTGGCCGCTATCGGAAGCGGTGATCGGCCGGCGCCAGGCGCGGGCCAAATGAGGGTTTGCGGAACCCGCTGAGCCCCAGCATCCGGACCACGCGTTGGCGGTGTCCGCGCCACGGTTCGAGCAGCTCCAGCATGCCGTCGTCGTCGACCGGTTTGCCCGCCAATGCCCAGCCGACATAGGCCGCCAGATGATAGTCGCCCACCGAGATAGAGTCGGGACAGCCGTGGGTGCGTTGGGTGGTTTCGGCCGCCGTCCACGGGCCGAGGCCGGGAATGGAGCACAGCTTGTCGGCCACCCCGGCCCCGGCGGGCATCCCGCTCAACCGTTCCAGGCCACGTGCGGAGGCGCAGGCACGCAGGATCGCCGCGGACCGTTTCGAATCGACGCCGGCGCGGTGCCATTCCCACGAGGGAATCCGCCTGAACTGTTCGGGAGTGGGGGTGACTCGCATATGCTCCGGGGCAGGTCCGGGCGCCGGGTCTCCGTAGCGACCGGCCAGATAGCGCCAGGCGCGGCGGGCCTCGATGGTGGTGATTTTCTGTTCCAGGATGACCGGCACCAGCGCATCCATCATCCGGCCGGTGCTGGGCAGCCGGAGGCCGGGGTGACGCCGTCGAGGTTCACGGATCAGCCGGGGCAGGCCGGCCAGGAACGCGGGATCATCAAACTCGGTCCAGTCATCGTCAGCGCCGAGCAGGGCCGGGACGGAGTCCAAGGCACGTTGGGCTCCTGGGCCCCAGGCGCTCGCCGTGACGGGCCCACCGGGTGCGTGGCGGGTGCGGGGGCCGGCGTCCGCCTCACGGGGGGCTTGCACCAGCCGCAGCGATGCGGGTCCGGCGGGAGTCGGGAAGGTCAGCCAGGCCACGCGGTGGTTAATGCTCACCGACGGGTCCCAGGTGCCGCGTTGCAGGATGCCGAGAGTGGCCGCCATGTCGTAGGGACCTTCAGGCCGCCATACCGTGCTCGACGCGCCTTCGTCGGTGCGCCCGGCAGTCATGGTCATGATCCCATCGTGCCACGAGCCAGGGTGCTGCTCTTGTCACGTGTGACGTGGAATTCGAACTGCTGCTGGACCGTGCCGTAACTTTAGAGGCATGAAGTACGCCGACTCTGTAGTGCAACTGGTGGGGAATACGCCACTGGTCAAGCTCAATAAAGTGACCGAAGGTATAGCCGCCACCGTCCTGGTGAAGTTGGAGTACATCAACCCCGGCGGATCCATTAAGGACCGGATCTCCGAAAAAATCATCGACGCCGCCGAGGCTGAGGGCAAACTCGGCCCGGGCGGGACGATCGTCGAGCCGACGTCGGGCAATACCGGTGTCGGGCTCGCCATGGTGGCCCAGCAGCGCGGCTACAGGTGCATCTTTGTCTGCCCGGACAAGGTCGGCGAAGACAAGCGGAATGTGCTGGCCGCCTACGGTGCCGAGGTCGTCGTCACCAAGTCCTCCGTCCCGCCGGAGAGCCCCGAATCCTATTACGGGGTGTCGGACCGGCTGGTCCGCGAGATCGACGGCGCCTTCAAGCCGGACCAGTTCTCGAACCAGAACGGACCGCTCAGCCACTATGAGTCCACCGGTCCGGAGATCTGGAGGGACACCGACGGGAAAATCACCCACCTGGTCGCCGGCGTCGGCACCGGCGGGACCATTACCGGCACAGGACGCTACCTCAAGGAAATTTCGGACGGGCGCGACGGCGGCCGCGTCCGGATTGTGGGTGCCGACCCGGAAGGCTCGTTCTACTCCGGTGGAGCCGGCCGCCCCTATTTCGTCGAGGGCGTGGGCGAGGACATGTGGCCGGAGGCATACGACCCCTCCGTGCCCGATGAGGTGATTGCCATCAACGACGCCGAGAGCTTCGCCATGACCCGCCGACTGGCGCGTGAAGAGGGCATGCTCGTGGGTGGCTCCAGCGGCATGGCGGTCGCTGCAGCCCTGCGGACGGCTCGCACATTGTCGGCCGACGACGTCGTCGTCATCATCCTGCCCGACAGCGGCCGGGGCTACCTGGGCAAGATCTTCAACGACCGGTGGATGCGGTCATACGGGTTCGACGACGGCTCTGCCATCGATCCTCAGGTCGACTCTGTGGGCGATGTCCTCAAGTCGGGCCGGAGGGCTGAGCTGGTTTATGCCGGACCGGACCAGACCATTGGCGAAGCCATTGAGCTGATGACCGGCCACGGACTGTCCCGGCTGCCGGTGCTGACCCACGAGATGCCCGCCGTGATCAACGAAGTGGCCGGATCCGTCAACGAACTGGCATTGACCGATGCGCTTTTCACCGGCGAGGTCAAGCCAACGGACACCGTGGGCGAGCACATGATGGCGCCGTTGCCGGTGATCGGCCTCCGGGAGCCCGCCGCCTCGGCCCGTGAACGTTTGCAGCACGACGACGCACTGATGGTTACCGCCGATGGTGCCCCCGTAGGCATAGTCACCCGCGGGGATCTACTGTCGTATATGAACCGCTAGGTCTCCACGCGGGTCTCGATACACTCGCTGGCGCTCGCTACTCGACCACCGTCTCGACAGGCTCGACCACCGATAGGAGCTTTGCTCATGAACCAGCCCAACACCTCTGGATTCAACACCCGCGCGATCCACGCCGGGCAGGAACCGGAAAAGCGCACCGGGGCGGTCGTGCCGCCGGTCTACCAGACCTCCACTTTCGCCCAGGACGGTATCGGCAAGCTCCGCGACGGCTACGAATACGGACGCGGCACCAACCCCACCCGCGACTCGCTGCAGGAACAGCTCGCGGCGCTGGAAGGCGGCAAGCACGGTCTCTCGTTCGCCTCCGGCCTGGCGGCCGAGGACGCATTGATCCGCGGACTGCTGAAACCCGGCGACCACATCGTGCTGGGCAATGATGCCTACGGCGGAACCCACCGCCTGATCGACCAGGTGCTGGCCGCATGGGGCGTGTCCAACGCGACGGCGGACATGGCCGACGACGCCTCCGTGGACGCGGCGATCGCCAAGGGCCGCACCAGGATGATCTGGGTGGAGACCCCGTCCAACCCGATGATGAAGATCACCGACATCGCCAAGCTGGCTGAGAAGGCGAAATCCATCGGCGCCTGGCTGGTGGTGGACAACACCTTCGCCTCCCCGTACCTGCAGACGCCGCTCGCGCTGGGCGCCGACGTCGTCGTCCACTCCACCACCAAGTACATCGGCGGCCACTCCGACGTTGTCGGTGGCGCGTTGGTGATGAACGACGACGAAATCGTGCAGAAGGTGGGCTTCATCCAGTTCGCCGTGGGCGCCGTGTCAGCTCCGATGGATGGGTGGCTGACCACCCGCGGGTTGAAGACGCTGGGCGTGCGGATGGACCGGCACAGCGCCAACGCGCAGGCCATCGCCGAATGGCTGCTGAAGCAGGACGCGGTGGAGAACGTCTATTACCCGGGACTGCCTGGCCATCCCGGCCACGAGCTGGCCAAGCGGCAGATGAAGGCCTTCGGCGGGATGATCTCCGTGACGTTCGTCGGTGGCGAACCGGCCGCCCGCAAGGTCGCTGAGACCACCAAGGTCTTCACGCTGGCCGAAAGCCTCGGCGGGATCGAGTCCCTGATGAACTACCCGGCGGAAATGACGCATGCCTCGGTGAAAGGCACCGAACTGGCCGTCCCGGAGAACCTGGTGCGGCTGTCGGTGGGAATCGAAGATGTTGAGGACCAGATTGCCGATCTGGACCAGGCGCTCTCCGCGCTGTAACCGCGAGGTCCGCGGCCTGGCCGATATCGCAGGCGAGGGCATCCTGCTGCTCGGCGCCGGCCGGGCGATCCTGCTGCAGATCGCCAATCCTTCCGTCGGCCACGGCGTCGCAGCACACAGCGATTTCGCCGCCCGGCCGCTGGACCGGCTGCAGAACACCATGACCTACGTGTACGCGGTGGTGTACGGAAGTCCGGAGCAGCTGGCGGCCGTGCGGAGGCGGGTGAACAAGGCCCACGCTCCGGTGCGGCAAAAGGCCGGCGGCCGGAGCCACGGCTACTCGGCCTTCGACCCGCAACTGCAACTGTGGGTGGTGGCGACGCTGTATGACACCGCGGTGACCGTGTATGAGCGGATCTTCGGCGCGCTCGACGATGCGACCGCCGACCGGATTTACCATGACTATGCGGCGCTCGGCTCGGCGCTGCAGGTTCCGGCGGACCTGTGGCCGGCCGGGCGGGCCGCGTTCGAAGCGTACTGGGGCGATCAGCTGCACAATCTGGAAGCGGACGACGTGACCCGGCGGGTGGCGCACGATCTGCTGCATCCGGACACGGTGCCGCTCTGGCTGCGGGCAGGGATGCCGCTGGCGAGGCTGATCACCGCCGGTCTGCTGCCGGAAAGCGTCCGGGAGTCATTTGGTTTCGCCTGGAACGCCCGGCGGCAACGGCGTTTCGACGCCGTCATGCGCTGCTGCTCGGCGGTGTATCCCCGGCTGCCCCGGCGTATCCGCTGGCGCCTGCTCGACTACTATCTGGGGCAGCTCGACGTCTCCCGGTGACCGCCGGTGAGCCTATGTTCTCGGCGCGACGACCCCCTCGCGGGTGTCGTCGTCGTACTCGAAAACCTGCCTGCCGCCGATGAAGACCTGTGTCGCCCGCTGCATCACGTCAAGCGGATCGCCGGTCCACAGCACCAGGTCGGCGTCCTTGCCCACTTCCAGCGACCCCACGCGGTCGGCCACGCCCATCACCTTGGCCGGATTGATGGTGATTGACTCTAACGCCTGCTGCCTGTCCAGACCCTCTTTCACCGACAGCGTGGCCTGGTGGACCAGGTAATGGATCGGGATGACCGGGTGGTCGGTGATGATGGAAATGTCGACGCCGGCAGCGGCCAGCTTGCCCGGGTTCGCCAGGGACCGCTGGCGCAGTTCCACCTTCGACCGCGCGGTGAATAGCGGGCCGATCAGCACCGGGATGCCCTTTTCGGCGATGACGTCGGCGAGGATATGGGCCTCGGTGCCATGGTCGAGCACCAGATCGTAGCCGAACTCCTCGGCCATCCGCAGGGCCGTGGCGATGTCGTCCGCTCGGTGGGCGTGCTGGCGCCAGGGGATTTCCTTGTTCAGCACCATGGCCAACGCTTCCAGCTTCAGATCGCGGGCGTTAGCGTCGGCCTTGCCGATGTAGTTCTGCGCGTCCACGAAGGCCTGGCGCATCACCATGGCGGTGCCCAACCGGGTGGACGGTGTCTTCTTTTGTTCGCCGTAGACCCGCTTCGGGTTCTCGCCGAGTGCTGCCTTGAGGCCGCTGGGGGAGCGGAGCACCATTTCGTCGATGTACCGGCCGTGGGTGTGCAGGGCAACGCACAGGCCTCCGACCGGATTGCCCGAGCCGGGGTTTACGTTCACTGTGGTGACGCCGCCGGTCAGCGCGTCGTCGAAGCCCATCTCGTGCGGATTGATGCCATCCAGTGCCCGGACCGCGGCCATGATCGGGTCCGTCATCTCATTGGTGTCGTCGCCTTCTTTGCCCTCGGACTCTTCGTGGACGCCGAGGTGGGTGTGCGCGTCGACAAAACCGGGAAGCAGCCACTGGCCGCCGGCGTCGATCACTTCCGCCTGGCGGGGGATCTTCGCCTTAGGGCCCATCGCCGAGATCCTGCCCTTGGCGACCACCACCGTGCCGTCGAATGGCTCGCCTTCGATCGGGACGACGTGGGCATTGGTGATAGCGGTGGTCATGGGAATGTGCCTTTCGCGGATGGGGTTCAGGTTCGAGTCCAACATACCCCGTGTGACCGAGGTCTCCGTGCCGGTATGGTTGGGGCACCATATTTCGCCGCGGGACGGCCGACAGCAGGAGGCTCCATGACCAGACCCATAGCGCTGATCACCGGCGTCGGACGTGCCGCCGGCATCGGTGCCGGCATCGCCCGTAAATTGGCCGCCGAAGGCTGGGACCTCGCGCTGACGTACTGGTCCGGATACGACGAACGCGTGCACTTGGGTGGCGCGCCAGGCTCCGGACCGGCAGGGATCCCCGAAACTGCCGCGCTGGCGTCGGAACTGGAAGCCACCGGCGCCGGTATGTTTTCGGTTCAGGCGGATTTTGAACAGACCGACGCGGTGCCACGGCTGGTCGAGGCGGTTCACGCCGGGATCGGGCGCTTCGACGCGATCGTGCTGTCGCATTGTGAAAGCGTTGACTCCGGCATCCTGGACACCACGTTGGAAAGCTTCGACCGCCATTTCGCGGTCAACGTCAGGGCGAGCTGGCAGCTCATCGCGGAATTTGCCCGGCAGTTGCCGGGCGAGGATGGCCGTATCGTCGCGCTGACCAGCGATCACACGGCCCATAATCTGCCCTACGGCTCCAGCAAGGGCGCGTTGGACCGGATCGTCATCGCGGCGGCGAGGGAACTTGGCCATCTGGGTATCTCGTCCAACGCGGTCAATCCAGGCCCCAACGACACCGGGTGGATGGACGACGAACTCCGCGACCAACTCACGCAGCACCAGCCGACCGGCCGGCTCGGAACCCCGGTCGATACGGCGGCTCTGGTCGGTTTCCTGCTGTCACCGGAGGGAAAGTGGATCTCCGGGCAGTTGATCAAGAGCGACGGTGGTTTCTCGGTTTAGTCCGTGCCGGCCAGGCAGTCGTGGAAACCGCGTTCAGCGGCGCACTCACGCGGCATGGCTCCTTTTGAGGTCAGCCGTAATGGCCTTCGTGATCCGGCCGGCGGAATCAGCGCAGAATGCGAGCTGGCCGGGAACGCTCTCAAACCCGGTGAAATGCAGCCCCGGGTACTGCCGGAGCGCATCGGGCGAAGGGACTCCGCGCCGATCCAGGATGCCTAAATGGCCGACCAGCGGCTCGAGTCCCGGCCGGAATCCGGTGGCGGCAATAATGTTGTCCACTTGAATGTACGAGCCGTCAATGAGGTAAGCGCCGGCCTCGTCCAGCCGCTCAACAGTCGGAACTATGACTATTCGCCTGGACCGAATGCCGCGGAGCGTCGCAGTGTCAATGATCCCGGGGTCCGTGTGCCGTTGCTTCAACAGGCTGAAGGGCCCGTCAGGAGGAACCGGCAGCCCAAACTCCGTCAGGTCTCCGATGCTGATCCGCCGGATCACGCGC
Source organism: Arthrobacter castelli DSM 16402 (assembly GCF_000430705.1). Classification (GTDB taxonomy): domain Bacteria; phylum Actinomycetota; class Actinomycetes; order Actinomycetales; family Micrococcaceae; genus Arthrobacter_C; species Arthrobacter_C castelli. The sequence goes on along the minus strand of NZ_AUMN01000017.1, from coordinate 100,931 downwards.
ATCTGTGCGTCTCCAATACGAGCCGGGAGCCGCAGCAACAGTTTCACCCCGGGCAGGGCTCCGATAATGCGGGGGACAATGTTCGGAGGCGTTCGCACTGCCATCTGAACGCTTCTGGCCCCTGCCGCCTCGAGCTCCCCGGCAATCTCCATCGCCGTCGTTCCGGCACCGATGATCAGGACATCCCGACCGGCAAACGGCGCGGGATTGCGATAGCCGGACGAGTGAATCATTCGGGAGGCAGCCAGATCGGCGCCGGGCCAATCCGGGACGTGGGGGACAGCGAACACACCTGTTGCAACAATCACGTACCTGGCGGACACCGGTCCGGTGGTCGTGTCGATACGCCATTGGTCGTCGTCGCGTTCGATTCTGTGGGCCAGTACGCCGGTCCGTATCGTCAGGTGTTTGGATGCGGCATAGTGCTCGAGATATTCGATGAGCTCGCTCCGGGTGGGGAAGATGCCGGCCGTGTGCGGAAATTTTGACCAAGACAGCGTCGATGTGCGCCGTCCGCCAGTGAGCCGGAGGTTATCAGGACGGGTGCGCCATGCCGAAGCCACGGAATCCGACCGCTCCAGAATCGTCGAACTGAGTCCATGGCGTTGCAACATTGCGGCGCAAGTCATGCCGGAAGCGCCGGCGCCAATAATCACTACGTCGTCGCTCATCGTGACCCCTCCACCGACCGCACCGTCGCATCCGGGCAACGATAACTTCAGCATGCTCCCGGCGATGGAATGTTTCAAGCGTTCTGGACCGCAAATTCCCCGGTCTCCCGACCTTGCCCGTTCCCGTTATGCGCGATATCGATGGGGCACGGGTCGTCGACCGGTGTAAGAATAGGGAAATGCCCGATTCCGCTCCTCGTCTGGTTACGATTTGCCGCGTCCACCAGCTCCAGCCCGTCTCGGGCGCACCCGGCGTCACCGCCATCGACAAGCGGCCCGCAGAAGGTCCGGTCAAGGTGCACAAGTTGGGTCTCTATGGGGACGTACAGGCGGATCGGAAGCACCATGGCGGCGAGGACAAGGCGCTCTACGCATATTCCGCAGAAGAGGCTGCCCACTGGGAAGCGAAGCTTGGCCGGGGAGTGCCGCCAGGGTATTTCGGGGAGAACCTGAGGACCCGGGGCGTCGAAACCACCGGTGCTGTCATTGGCGAACGATGGCGCATCGGGCAAGGCGTCGAAGTGGAGGTGACGATGCCGCGCATACCCTGCGCCAACTTCGCCACCCACACGGGCGAGGCGCGGTGGGTGAAGCGGTTTACCGAAGAGGCGCTGGTGGGTGCCTATCTCAGGGTGGTGGCCACCGGTGCCCTGGAAGCCGGGGACGACATTGAAGTGATCCATCGCCCCGAGCACGGGATCACCGTGGGCCGCTGGTTCGCCGGCTCGGATCCGGCGGATGCGCAGTCGTTGATCGATGCCGATGCGGCGGGCGAGTTCACCATGGCGGCTTCGCTGCGTTCTTACGTGGACAAGGCGCTGCGCCGTGTTGCCGGCCGTGCCGCCGTCCGTGGAGTTGAGTCACGGTAGAGTCGGCGCGCGGTTGATTGTGGCGCGGCGGTGGGCTGGTCGCCGTTCGGGCGGGGAGGAGAACAGCGGTCCGCAGCGGACAAACCGGCCGAATTCGCGATTTCATACTCCTCGGCCGAACATGGCCCGGCGGGACGCGGCCGAACATGGCCCGGCGGGACGCGGCCGAACATGGCCCGGCGGGACGCGGCCGAACATGGCCCGGCGGGACCCAGCCGACATGCCCCGGCGGGACCCACATCGACATGACCGCCCCGTCGTCGGGCAGCCTGTGCCCAACCTCACGCTCCGTTCCGCCCCACCAGCATTTCAGCGCCGCAAGCCCGTAAGGTATAGTGGACACATCCCCCACACCGGTATTCCCTTTTTACTCTGTCCACATTATTCGTCGTGATGACAGATTCGTTGTGTTGGGGCCCGCCAAGACGGGCATTTTCATATGGGAGCGCCGGCTGACAAAACGTCACACGTGCCTGCAGAGAGTGCAGCCCAAAGTGTGACGCGAGGCCCTGCCATGGGATTGAAACAGCGCCGGGTTTCTACGTACTGCGGCAATCCATGCCGCGTATCCGCCTACCCATATGAATGAGGTATATCTTGTCCAGCAATTACAACGACGTCGAGCCCGCAGCAGAGCCGGTCAACAATGAGGCCAACAGTGAAGATCACGAGGTCATGTTCTCCGACCTGGGGATCGACGGTCGTGTCCTCGCAGCCGTAACGGACCTCGGCTACGAGAAGCCTTCCCCCATCCAGGCCGCCACTATCCCGACCCTGCTCGAGGGGCGCGACGTCGTCGGCCTCGCCCAGACCGGTACCGGCAAGACCGCGGCCTTCGCCATCCCCGCGCTGTCGCAGATGGCCGACCTGCCGCCGTCGAAGGCCACGCAGATCCTGGTCCTCGCGCCCACCCGCGAACTGGCACTGCAGGTCTCCGAGGCCTTCTCCTCCTACGCGTCCCATCTGGAAGACTTCAGCGTGCTGCCGGTCTACGGCGGCTCCGCGTACGGGCCCCAGCTGGCCGGACTGCGCCGAGGCGCGCAAGTGGTCGTTGGCACCCCGGGCCGCGTGATCGACCACATCAACAAGGGCTCGCTCGACCTGTCCGAGCTGCAGTACCTGGTCCTCGATGAGGCCGACGAAATGCTGCGCATGGGCTTCGCCGAGGACGTCGAGCAGATCCTGTCCAGCACCCCCGACGAGAAGCAGGTCGCCCTGTTCTCGGCCACGATGCCGTCGCAGATCCGCCGCATCTCCAAGAAGTACCTGAACAACCCGGCTGAAATCACGGTCAAGGCCAAGACGACGACGGCGGCCAACACCCGGCAGCGCTACCTGCAGGTGATGGGCCCGCACAAGCTCGATGCCCTGACCCGCATCCTTGAGGTGGAGGAATACGGCGGCGTGCTGACCTTCGTGCGCACCAAGGTCGCCACCGAGGACCTGGCCGACAAGCTCAAGTCCCGCGGTCACCGTGCAGCGGCGATCAACGGTGACGTTCCCCAGCAGCAGCGCGAAAAAACCATTGAAGCCCTCCGCAACGGCAAGATCGACATTCTGGTCGCCACCGACGTCGCCGCACGTGGCCTCGATGTGGAGCGCATCTCGCTGGTCGTCAACTACGACATTCCCCATGACACCGAGTCCTACGTGCACCGCATCGGCCGCACCGGTCGTGCCGGCCGCGATGGCGACGCAATCCTGTTCATGACGCCGCGGGAGAAGTACCTGCTGCGCGCCATCGAGAAGGCCACGCGCCAGCCGGTCGAGCAGATGCACCTGCCCAGCGCAGACAAGGTCAACGAGCTGCGCCTGGGTAAATTCGCCGAGCGCATCACCGAGACCCTGGCCACCGAGGACATCAGCGTCTTCCGGGACCTGATCTCCAGCTACGAGGACGAGCATGACGTGCCCGCCGCGGAGATTGCCGCCGCGCTTGCGTTCATGACCCAGGGCGACCAGCCGCTGCTGGTGAAGGAACTGCCGAAGGCTCCTGACCACCAGAAGAAGGATCGTTCCAAGGACGGCTTCGGCTCACGCGGCCCGACCCGGACGGTGACCGAAGGCAACGCCACGTACCGCATCGCCGTCGGACGCCGCCAGCGGGTGATGCCCGGCTCCATCGTCGGCGCCATCGCCAATGAAGGCGGGCTGACCGCCGGACAGATCGGCGGGATCGACATCCGGTCCGACCACAGCCTGGTGGAGCTTCCAGCCGACCTGTCCAAGGACCAGTGGCGCTCGCTGTCCAAGACCCGTATCGGCGGCGAGCTGATCAACCTGGAGCTCGACAAGGGACGTCGTCCCAAGAAGGACTTCAAGAAGAACCACGACGGCGACTTCTCCAGGAACCACGGCTCCGGCTTCAAGAAGGACTTCAACAAGCACGACGGCGAGCGTCCGTTCCGGAAGAAGCACGAAGACGGCGGTTCCGGGCAGTTCGCTACGGCCGGCAAAGGGGACCGTAAACCCCGCCACGGAAAGAAGTACTAAACACTTCGAAATCGGGCCGTGATCCGCGTCAATGCGCGGATCGGTCGATTTCGTTTCTCTGGGGATTAGCTGGTAAAGTTTTTCCTCGTTGCCCCGATAGCTCAGCGGTAGAGCGCCATCTTGGTAAGATGGAGGTCCCGGGATCGATTCCCGGTCGGGGCTCTTGATGGGGCCCGCGTCCAGACGGTTTGTGACCGGTCTGCGCGGGCTTTCCATTCATGGCGGTGTAGCTCAGTTGGTTAGAGCGCACGACTCATAATCGTGAGGTCGCGGGATCGAGCCCCGCCACCGCTACCAATACAACTACGAATGGCTGTGGTCCAAAGGACGGCAGCGGCGCGGACGCAGACTCGTCAGATGAGTTCCCAGCACGGCGCGTGCCGTGTCCGGATCAATACTTCCCGGATGCAGGACAGCCCTGAGCGTCAGACCGTCCACCAGCGCCGCCAGCCGGGCCGTTTCGACGTCGACGCTGAGCGATTTATCGAATGCGCCACTGCGCATCGCGGCGGCAAGGACCGACTTGACCAAGCGTGTTGTGCCGGCGCTGATATTGCTTGAGCGTTCGGCCAGGCTGTGGTTCGTCCGGGCGGCTGCTTCGAACTCGACCCAGACGATTGCTTCAGCTTTTCGCTCTTCATCCAGCGGCAACAGTTCGCAGAACAGCTCAACGAGAGCAGCTATACGCTCATCACCGGAGAGGATATCTTCATCGAGCGCCGATTGCAGTTCTTTCGTGCGCTCAAGGACCCGTCCCTGGACGCGTTCGGCCATGGTGTCGAACGCAAATCCGATGAGCTCGTCCCTGGTGCCCAGGAAATGGCGCACGGAGCCGATCGTGAGCGCGGCCTCCGCTGCCACGCTCCGGAGGGACACCTCGTCGAAGCCACCTCTGCGAACAACGTTGAAGAGGGCGTCCGCGATCTCCTCGCGGCGTTCGTCAAAGTCCACTACTTTCGGCATAGTACTTTTATAGCATCACTGTGCTATATTATTTAGCGTGAACATGCTAAATCAAGCCGGACCGTTCCTTGTGGCGGGGGTAATCGTTGTTGTGCTGGTGCGCCGGATGACTGGCGAGCCGGTGGATCTGAAGGATGTCGTCGCCTCGCCTGCCATCCTGCTGTTCCTGGGCGTGCGGGACATGGCGGATGCCAATCTGACGGCCGTCGATCTGGGTTGGATCGTGGGCCTCTCGGTCGTGTCGGTGCTGTTTGGCGCCATTCGATCGACCACAACTGTCTTCGAGCACCGGCAGGGGAGGCTTTTTCAGCTCTACCGGTGGAGGACCTTGGCATGGATGGTCGGTTCGTTGGTTGCCGGGGCCTGCCTGGGGTGGGTTGCGCATCATTTGGGGATGCATGATGGCGCGAGACCGATGACTTTCAGCGTTGGTATCGGGCTTGCAGGCGAAGCGGTTGTGACGCTGCTCCGCGCCTATCGACACGGCGCAGCGATGCCCTGGTCCGAGGGTGCGGGCCGGCAGGGGAGCGACCAGCGTAAGTGACGGCCGCTGTCTGCACTCCAGCACTCAGCTTGCTTAGTATCGTGGGTCTTCCTAGGATGGCACGTGAGGGTTCATCCTCTGACATCCACGCTCTAAAACGGCTCTAAGACCGCCCCAAGACAAGGAGGAAGCATGTCTGGCAAGGATATTTCAGGTAAGAAGGTCGCATTCTTGATGACCGATGGTGTGGAGCAGGTCGAACTGACTGACCCGTGGGACGCCGTGAAGCAGGCAGGCGGAGAACCCGTACTTGTCTCCCCGAAGGACGGCAGCATCAAGGGTTTCCACCACGCCGACCCGGGGGATGAGTTCCACGTCGATGTGAGCGCGTCCGATGCCAAGGCAGACGACTACGATGCCTTGGTGCTTCCGGGTGGTGTCTTCAACGCGGACCAGCTCCGCACGGACAAAGACTCACAGGAATTCACCCGCTCGTTCTTCTCCAGCCAGAAGCCTGTAGCGGTTATCTGCCACGGGCCTTGGATCATGATCGAGGCCGGAGTTGTTGACGGTCGCAAGCTGACCTCATACCACTCAGTGGCGACCGATCTGAAGAACGCAGGCGCAACCTGGGTGGATGAAGAGGTCGTCGTCGACGCCGGCCTGGTGAGCAGCCGCAGCCCGAAGGACCTTCCTGCGTTCTGCTCGAAACTCGTGGAGGAAGTTGCGGAAGGCCGGCACTCCAAACAAACGGTCTAAAAACGGCACACTCCGGCTCGTCTATGCCGGAGGACCACGGAACCGCCGGTAACCTTGAAGTGTTGCCGGCGATTCTTCGTTAAACCGCTACTGCCGTGCAATCGATGTTCCGATGCTCAGAGGAGACCGAGATGAAGGCCGGCCGGTTCCTGGTCCGCGGTGTCACATGGGATGAGTGTGGGGCCGGGCTGGCACTGTCCACCGCCGAGGGCGCTCACCAGCGGCTGTCGCTGCAGCCGGGCGCTGACGTGCGGTTCATAGTGCTGACCCTTCCATCGATCCGGCATTGCCTGGGATACAGCAGGGTTCACGGTCCACAAGAGCGCGAACTCGTCGAGTGTCCGGATCGCGCTCATGCCGAACGTGGCTTCTTCTGCGGACCTTGCTTTGCCCGTGACGACTTCCGCCACCTGCACGACATCCACCGCAGCGGGATCGCCCCTGCCGGGATGCGAGCCTACGTTGACCAGCAGCATTGGCTGTACGTTGCAACTTTCGCCGATGGCACCTGCAAGGTGGGCACAGCCTCTCACCGGAGCAAGTTCAGCCGGCTGGCCGAACAGGGAGCCGTCGCTGCACGCTACGTGGCATGGGCGCAGGACGGGCGGATCGTCCGCCATCTCGAAGACGCTGTCACCGATCATCTCGGCCTCGTGCAGGCTGTCCGGTCGGTGTCGAAATTCGCGGCGCTGGCCAATCCCTTGCCGGCCGATGAAGTGGACAGCATCAATGCCGCCGAAGCAGCCCGGGTGCGGCAGATGCTCGACGGCGGTGGCGGGCCAGGGGAATACAGCATCCCGGGCGCCGGCGAGTCACCGACTGCCGCCCATACGGTGGATGAGCAGTGGCCACGGCCGGCCGGAACCGCGGCCGTATGCGAGAACCGGACCGCCGTCGCATATCCCCACGATCCGGCTGCCGGCGCCCACGGACTGAAACTACAGGCGGTGCACGGAAGTTTCGCCCGGGCCGGCATCGACCATTCGGACGTCGCCTTCCTGGTTGATTTGGGACGACTGAAGGGCAAATGGATTGAATTCGGCCGGCACCAATCCGAGGTCCCGCCGGTTCAGGAGTCTCTCTTCTGAGCGCTTAGCATGGAACCATGCTCAATAATCCCTGGGAGACCGGTTCGCCCAAATACCGCCTGTTTGTCGTCGCCGGACTGATCATTACGGGGCTGGGGATTGTTTGTTCGTTGATTGGGATCAATACCGGCAACGATGTGCTGACGTGGATGGCATTGCCGCTGCTCGGCATTGGGCTGGCCTGCTACGTGGTCAGTATCTTCTTCCGCCGCCCGCCCAGAGGAAAATGAGTCCGGCGCACTTGTATGCTGGGAATGAATCATTTCCGCATCAATGAGGAGTCCGATGGCGATCAATCCTGACCTGGCCGGGCGCAGTTATCCGGCGGCAGAACCATACCTGGTGGGCCGGGAGAAGGTGCGGGAGTTTGCCCGCGCCGTGAAGGCATCCAACGCCGCCCATTACGACCTCGAAGCTGCCGGCGAACTCGGCTACCGGGAGGTGGTGGCCCCGCCGACCTTCGCGATCATCGTGGCCCAGCGTGCGGATGCCCGGCTGATCGCCGATGAGGATGCGGGAATCGATTTCACCCGGGTGGTGCACGCTGACCAGCGCTTCACGCACCATCGGCCCATTGTCGCCGGCGATGAACTCATTGCGGAACTGCATGTGGATTCGGTCCGCGGCATGGGCGCCGGCGCCATGATCACCACGCGGGCGGAAATCTCCACTACCGACGGCGAAGAAGTAGCCACAACCAAGTCATCCATCATCGTGCGGGGGGAGGAATAGTGAGCGTTTCACTCGAAGAGCTCGAGGTCGGCCGGCAAATTGGCGAGGTGACCATCGAGGTGACCCGCGCCGACCTGGTCAAATACGCAGGCGCCTCCGGCGATTTCAATCCCATCCACTGGAACGAACGGTTCGCGGAATCGGTGGAACTGCCGGGCGTGATTGCCCATGGCATGTTCACCATGGGCGCGGCCGTCCAACTGGTGGTGGATTGGGCAGGCGACCCTGCCGCCGTCGTCGACTATCAGACCCGTTTCACCAAGCCGGTTCCGGTTGAAGACACCGATGAAGGTCCGGGCGCCGAGATAGAGGTCACTGGAATCATCGGGGCGGTCGACCACGACAACTCGACGGCACGGGTGGATCTCACTGTCACCTCGGGCGGGCAGAAGGTGCTGGTCAAGGCGCAGGCAGTCGTGCGGCTGTGACGGCCGCGCCCGTCTCGCTGGCGGACTTGACGACGACGGCGGTCGGCGGACCTGCCGCCCGATATATCAAGGCCGGGACCGAAGCCGAAATCATTGACACGGTCCAGGCGGCCGATGAAGCTGGTGAACCGCTACTGATTGTCGGTGGCGGATCCAACCTGCTGGTCTCCGACGACGGTTTCGACGGCACCGTTGTGCATATTGCGTCCGAAGGTTACCGCGTCAGGTCCCAGGACACCATGGCCGGGGCCATGGTCGAGGTCCAGGCCGGGCACAACTGGGACGACTTTGTCCGCACGGCAATACTGCATGCCTGGTCCGGTCTCGAATCCCTCTCCGGCATTCCCGGGCTGACGGGCGCCACTCCGGTGCAGAACGTTGGAGCCTACGGGGCTGAGGTGTCGCAGACTCTGGCCAGCATCCGCACCTGGGACAGGGAGCGTAATGCCGTCCGGACGTTTGCCAATGCCGACCTGCAATTCGCGTACCGTGATTCGATGCTCAAGCGCACCACCGTTGACGGTTCTCCCCGCTACGTGGTCCTCACGGTGCAGTTCCAGTTGGGGCTGAGCCGGATGAGCTTACCCATCCAGTACGCTGAGCTGGCGCGGCGGCTGGAGGTCGAACCAGGGGAGCGGGCCAAGGCGTTGCAGACCCGCAAAGCGGTGCTCGAACTGCGGGCATCGAAGGGCATGGTGTTGGATCCGGACGACCATGACACCTTCAGCACCGGGTCCTTCTTCACCAACCCGGTCGTCGACCAAAGCACGGCCGACCGCCTCCCCGCGGAAGCGCCACGCTTTCCGGCCAAGGACTCAGGCACCAAACTCAGCGCGGCCTGGCTCATTGACCAGGCAGGCTTTCCCAAGGGATACGGGCTCGGCAACGGTCGTGCCTCCTTGTCCACCAAGCACACCTTGGCTGTCACGAACCGTGGCAATGCGAAGGCCCGCGACCTGCTCGAGCTCGCACGCGCCGTCCGCGACGGGACGGAGGCGAAGTTCGGAATCCGGTTGGCTCCCGAGCCGTTGCTGATTGGCTGCAGTCTCGACCGGTGAGTCCAGGGACAGCCCCTGCTTCCCTACGATGGCCGCGGATCCGGGCCGCGGCGGGCATAATCGACCGCCAGCCGGGTCTCAATCATGGCGCAGCCGGCCAAGGCGCTGTCCACCAACCGTTGGCTGCACAACCATTGGGCCAGCCGGGATGTCTGGGCGATTTGGGAACGCCTGTGCCAGTTGTTTGTCATCAGCCACGGATCCCGCAGGAAATCGGGCAGCGAATACAGCAGATCCTCGGCATCCATAATCCTCGAACATGCCCCATCGAGCTGATACGCCTGCTCCAGGCCGAGCAGTTCGACCTTGTCATCATTGAGGAACCGGTGGCCGGCCGCTTCCAGATATTTTCGCAGTTGCGCGTCGACGTGCTGATAGCGGCGTGACGTGGCCAGCTGTCTGCCGTTGCAGCTGGCCTTCAGGAATCCGGCGAGTATCTCGTCCACGTTTGGAATCATCATGGCCTCAGCGTGCCACCCTGCACCGACAAAATGAGAAGCGCCCCGGCAGACGGACCTGTCGGGGCGCTTCGGCCCGTCTGTTTCTGCGGCTGCTTACAAGTTCCCGGTGGCAATGCGCAGCATGCGGCGCAGTGGCTCCGCTGCGCCCCACAGCAGCTGGTCGCCGATGGTGAAGGCGCTGAGGTACTGCGGCCCCATTTCCATCTTCCGCAGTCGGCCGACCGGAACATCCATGGTGCCCGTGACGGCCACGGGAGTCAGCTGTTCCATGGTGGCTTCCTTGGTGTTGGGCACCACCTTGGCCCATTCATTGTCCCGGGCGATGATCTGCTCGATCTCGGACAGCGGGATGTCTTCGGTGAGTTTGAGGGTCAGCGCCTGCGAGTGTGAACGCATGGCTCCGATCCGCACGCAGAGACCGTCGAACGGAATCTTCGTCCCGTCGGTCGCGTTGAGTCCCAGGATCTTGTTGGTCTCGGCTCCGCCTTTCCACTCTTCCTTGGACTGGCCATTGCCCAGATCGGCGTCAATCCACGGGATGACGGACCCGGCCAGCGGAACACCGAATTGCGAGGCGTCCATGTCCGGGTTCCGCTGCTGGGCCGAGACGCCGCGGTCGATGTCCAGGATGGCTGAGGCGGGGTCCTGCAGTTCATGTGAAACCGCACCATGAATGGAGCCGAACTGGGTGAGCAGCTCACGCATGTGCTTGGCGCCGCCACCGGATGCCGCCTGGTAGGTCATGGCGGTGCTCCACTCGACCAAGCCGTTCCGGAATAGGCCACCGAGCCCCATCAGCATGCAGGACACAGTGCAATTGCCGCCGATGAAGTTTTTCACGCCCCGGGACAGCCCCGCGTCGACGACGTCGCGGTTGACCGGATCAAGCATGATGATGGATTCGTCGTCCATGCGCAGCGTGGAGGCTGCGTCGATCCAAATCCCGTCCCAGCCCGCATCGCGCAGCTTGGGGTATACCTCGGAGGTGTAGCCGCCACCCTGGGCGGTGACGATAATTGGCAACTTGGCCAGCGACTCGACGTCGTAGGCGTCCTGAAGTTTGCCGGCACCGGCGGCAAAGTCCGGGGCATTGCCACCGGCGTTGGAGGTGGAGAAGAAGACAGGATTTATGTGCGCGAAGTCGCCCTCATCCTGCATGCGCTGCATCAGGACGGAGCCGACCATACCGCGCCAGCCGATCAGGCCAACGGACGGGGTGGACGAGTCTAAGCCAATAGAAGTCATGGTCCTATTGTCCCGGGACGCGGGGGTCGATGGCTAATTGATATGACGTTGGCCCCGCCGCATGACGCTGATCAATGATTCCGACGGGCAGCAGAAAGGCCGCAGGAGCTCAGCGTCGGAGCAGTTTGCGGATCCCCTTCTTAATCGATTTCAGCAGCCGGCGACGAATAGCCAGGGACCGCTCCCGGTTTTCCCGCTCGCGCTCCGATTCCATGGCCAGTTCGGAAATGTAGGCCTTCGCTCCGCTTTCCGTGGTCGACCGCCCGAAAGGTGCGTTTCCTGCCATCTGATCTTCTCCTCTACCTACGAACGCCCAACATGCTGACTATGGGGTTCGTTCGGCTCCACGCCGTTGGCTCTGTCGTTCAGCGTCGGAGCAGTTTACGGACCCCGCTCTTGGCCGACTTGAGCAGCCTGCGCCGGATGGCTTGGGACCGCTCCCGGCTCTCCCGTTCGCGTTCGGTTTCAGAGGCCAGTTCGGAAATGTAGGCTTTCGCCCCTGCTTCTGTGTTCGCCCGTCCGAATATGGTCGCATTACCAAAATCCACGTGATCTCACCCACTTCCTGTAAACCACTCTACATGCCGTGAAATGTCACCAAAGGGTGTTCAATGGCTCGAACTGTTGCATTGTTGTGTCAGCGGTAATCAACGTGGCCCCTTCAATCAGGGCTTGCGCGGCGATTAGCCGGTCGAACGGATCGCCGTGGTCCCAGTCCAGTTCCGCCGCGGTGAGCGCATGTTCGCTGGTGATGCTGATGGTCCACGGTGCAATGCGCCGGGCATGGCGAAGAGCAAGACTTGGGAGTCGATTAGATAATTGGCGTTTCCCATGCCGACAACTCCTCTCGGGACATTGGTTCGAACGCCTCATCCGCGACGTCGAGGGGCCCCAGGAAACCGAGCGGGCGCTTGGCGGGACGTTCGACCTTCACCAGCTTTGCAACAGGATGGCCGGCGCGGGCAATAACGACCTCATCCCCGCGTTCCACGAGTTGGAGCAGTTCCGAGAAACGTGTCTTGGCGTCCTGCACGTTATGTTGTCCCATGTTGACCAACTCTAGTTGGTCAACCTCTGCAGTGTAAGTTTCCGGCCAATATCCAAGGCCTCTCAAATGTGCTCATAGGAAAGGTTCCATTCCATAAGCCAAGAGCTACCGCCCTGTACGGCACCGTCCTTAGAAGCTCTCGGCTACGGGTCTACGCAGGATCGTCGTGATATCTGTCCGCATACTTGCAATCTCGTTGCCGTATGCTTCGCTGGCGTTTGATTCTCCATCGCGAGCCGAGCCCTGCCACCAAAGTTAGAGTCAGCGTACTTGTTATCAGCGATTGCTCTTCAGCTGCACCGGGCAGAGCATGCACTCCTAATAATCCGATGATAACGATACTGAAAACCAGTGAGAGAGCTGTCAAGGCGCGTCGAATCGGAACCGCGACGCAGATTATCGCGATTGCCAATTCGACACAAACCAAGAGAATCAGCACTTATGCTCCATTACCGACAGAACGGCCCATCACCACCATCCAATATTTATCGGTACATCTATCACTTCCTGATGACAAACGGGGGTGACGGCACTGGGAGGAGCGCTCGAACGCCAGGATGTGGATAACTTCAGCGGTTCCAGACTTCGATGCGGTAGCGGGCGCCCTTGCGCGACTGGTGCCAGCCTTCGGCAGGGTCCGTGGAGCTGAGCGTCCAGGAATCATCGAGGACAGGAGCGCGGGTGTCACCGTCTTCGTCGACGTCGATGATGGTCACCGCAGCCCGGCTCGTGTTGGCGATGGCCGCTTCATAGACCTGGCCGCCTCCGAGTATCCAGATCTCTTCGCTGCCCGGGCTTCCGGCTGCCGCGGCCAGCGCGGCGCCGACGCTGTCGACGGCGGTGGCACCAGCGTCGGTCAGTTGCCGCTGCTGATCAGCCTGCCGGGAGATGACGATGTTGGTCCTGCCGGGTAGTGGCCGGAACTGCGGTGGAAATGATTCCCAGGTCCGGCGTCCCATGATGACCGGATGACCCGCCGTCGTCGCCTTGAAATGGGCCATATCTTCAGGCACGTCCCACGGCATGGTTCCGTCACGGCCGATAATCCCGTCGGGAGTCTGGGCCCAGATCATCCCGACCACTCTGCCGCCGGCGGGAGTCGCTTCAGGACTCATACGGCCACCGGGGCCTTGATAGTGGGGTGGTGCTGGTAATCGACCACTTCGAAGTCCTCGTACTCGTAGTCGAAAATCGAGTCCGGCTTCCGTGCCAGCTGCAGTTGCGGGTAGGGGTATGGGTCGCGGGTAAGCTGCTCCGTGACCGCGTCGACGTGGAAGTCGTAGATGTGGCAGTCGCCGCCGGTCCAGATGAATTCGCCCGGCTCCAGCCCGGTCTGCTGAGCGACCATCATGGTCAGCAGTGCGTAGCTGGCGATATTGAAGGGAACACCGAGGAACATGTCGGCGCTGCGCTGGTAGAGCTGGCAGGAGAGCTTGCCGTCGGCCACGTAGAACTGGAACATCGCATGGCAGGGCGGCAGGGCCATGTTCTCCAGCTCGCCGACATTCCAGGCGGAGACGAGGTGGCGGCGGGAATCCGGATTGGTCTTCAGGTTTTCGACGACGTCGGCAATTTGGTCGATGTGCCGTCCGTCCGGTGTCGGCCAGGACCGCCACTGCACGCCGTAGACCGGGCCGAGATCGCCGTCGTCGCCGGCCCATTCATTCCAGATTTTCACCCCGCGCTCCTGCAGCCACTTCGCATTGGAATCGCCGCGCAGGAACCAGAGCAGTTCCAGGGCCAGCGACTTGAAGTGCACCCGTTTGGTGGTGATGAGCGGGAAGCTGCCGTCCAGATCGAACCGCAGCTGGCGGCCAAACACGCTGCGCGTGCCGGTCCCGGTGCGGTCGGATTTGGGGGTGCCGTTGTTCAGCACGTCGGCCAGGAGGTCTTCGTAAGGGGTTTCGATGCTCACGGTTTCCATCCTATGGGGCGCGCGTCCCGATCACCGCCCGACACCCGAAAATGTGGTGTGGCGGACTGGCTCCGAAGGAGGATGGATAGCCGGGGACCGGTGTTTCGTGGAGGCGCTCTGTCGCTGGCGCCGGGAGGCCCGATTGAAAATCACATCGATCAACCACCCCAGGATCAGAGCTGCGAGGACGGCAGCCAGGGCGGCCAGCAGCGGATTGCCGCTGAGCCAGGAACCGGCGATGGTTCCGATGAGCACGGTGTAGGTCGCCCATGCTATGCAGGCAACGAGGTCCAGGCACACGAACTTGCCGCGCGGCACGCCCGTTGCTCCGGCGGCGAGGTTAACGGCGACCCGGGCGACCGGGATGAAGCGCGCGGCGAGCAGGAAGGAGGCCGGTCGATGGCGCAGACGGCTGCCGGCCCACTCCAGCGCCGCCGTGATCCGCAGCGTGTGCATCCATTGGAATCCGCCGTGCGGTAACCGCTGCCCCAGGCTGTAGGCGAGGTTGTCGCCGATCACCGCCCCAACGGTTGCGGTGAGGATCAACAGCAAAGGATTGCTCGAACCACCGGCCATCGCCAGGGCTGCCACGGCGACGACGACGGTCTCGCCTGGTACGGGCGGCAGGACGCCGTCGACCGCGACGCAGACCAGCGTTGCCAGGTACATCCAGATCGGATCGAGCGAGGTGATGGCGTCCGTGATTGCTTCCATGCCCATCACGCTGCCAATCACATCTTAGACGTCGCGTCCGTCCACAGAGTGGTTTTGGGCCCCTACCGGAGTATGGGGATCCAGGCTCCGGGGAAGCCGCGCACTCACTTGGTAGCCGCCGTCGGGCAGGAAACCATAGTTGATGTTGCCGCCGGCCGCTTGTGCCCGCTCGCGCATACCGATGAGACCGTGCTTTGGCTCGTGTCCGGATGCCGGAGGAGAAGCGGAAATGCCAGCGCTGTTGGTGACTGACATGTAAATATCGGCTTCTTCCAGCATCAGCTGAACCTGAACGCCTGATCCTGGCGCGTGCCGGACCGCATTGGTTACGGCTTCCTGGATGATGCGATAGGTGGACAACGCCGTGGAAGCCGGCACTTCTGTGGTTTCGACGTCTGGCTCGATCGATAGTTCAATGGAGGCCCCGCCGCGCCGGTACGTGTCGATCAGCTCCGGAATCTGCGCCAGGTCCGGGGAGGGAGCGAGCTTCGTTTCCCCGTCGTCGTCGCGGAGTACGGCAAGCAGGCCACGCATTTCCGTCAACGACCGTCGGGCGGAGGCTGTAATGTCGTCGAGTTCATCGGCAACTTCTGTCGTCACCCCGTCGAGCCGGAACCGCGCCGTGGAGGCCTGGATGGATATGACAGACAAGCTGTGGGCGACGACGTCGTGCAGCTCCCGGGCGATCCGGTGCCGCTCATCCATCACGGCCTGCCGTGCCTCAACCTCTGCCGTTCGTTCACGCTGCACCAGCAGTTCCCGGCGGCCGAGCAGCCACTGGCGGATGATGATTCCGATGATCACGGCCAGCGCGAGGATCGAGGCATAGGCGATGAGGTTGGCCACTGCCCCCGACGAGAACTCGCCGTCGGGGGTTGAGGTCAGCAGGAGTTCGCCAAAGGGCGCCACCAGACTGGCCAGAGCCGCCACCAGCGTTGTTGCCCAGCCGTTCCGTGCTGCAATCAGCAGGCACAGCAAGGTCTGGGTGATCAGCACGGTGACTGGCACGGGGTACGGAAGGCCCTCTGCCGTGTCGGTGGACAGTGCAAGGGCCACCAGCACGGCAGCCGACAGTGCGATGGCGGCGTGCGGCCATTTGACCGATGCAGCCAACGCGATGCAGTGCAGGCCGATCAGCAGGAAGGAGAACGGGACGAACAATCCGTAGAGCACGCTCATCACCGGAATCCCGACTGCCAGCAGGGCAATCGATGCGAAACCGGTGATCGACCACATCCATGCCTGGCGGGTGATGATCTCTTGTGGGCCACCGGACTGTCGAGGTGAAGGCGAAGTCGATATCCCGTCCCGGCGGCGGTCATCGTGACCACCGACGTCGTCGCCGCCGTCGCCGGGCTCGAGGTCGGGCAGCCACGAGCCGGTCAGGAACACTCGGGCGATAGAGCCATCGACCATGGTGCACAAGCGAATGACCCATGGCGCTGTTACCAGGCACAAGATGCCAATCACGAAATTGACCGCAGCATCCAACAAGTACGGATCCAAGCCAGCGCCAATACCGGCCAGGCCAAACAACAGGGAGCCTAAACCATCGCCGTCGTCGGGCAGGAACCCGGCCCACAGGAAAAACGTGACACCTCCGGCTCCGGCCGCGAGCCACGTGAGGCTCAGGACGAACGTTGTGATCCGCAGCGGGAACGTCACCAGTGTTCCATGCAGCAGGTCTTTCCAGAGCTGCGGATCAGAAATGGCTCCAACTATCTGCTTCAGTCGGCTCCTGGCCCTGCGATATGCCGGATCGGCCACAGGCAGCCCCTGCCGGGCCAGCAGGGCCCGGTTTTCGCGTGCCAGCGCCCCGGCCAGCAGCAAGGCGAACCCGAGGATCGGGACTCCGATCCAGATCACAGCCGTGGCGATGCCCAGCACTGTCAGCGGTACCAGCATGATGAAGCCAATCAGCGTGATGAAGAACCCTGAAACCACGTAGGCAAGGTCGCGCGGCAGGGACCGCCATGTTGGCCGTCCGGCTGGCTGATAGGTCATCGATCGTCTTTCGCGGTGGATGGTGCGGATAGTGAAAGCCTAGAAGCCGGCGGTCAGCCCGCGCATCCCTCTGCAGGATGCAATCGAATGCCCTACCGCGGAGGGACGCCGGGCCAGTGCTGGACCTGTTGTAGACTCACTGCGTCGTCGAACAGGAGTGTGCCGTGACAGAGGAGCAAATCCGAATACTGATCGTTGATGATCAAGAGATGGTCCGGGCCGGCTTCAGCGCGCTGCTGGACGCGCAGCCGGACCTGAAAGTGGTTGCCAGCGTACCGGACGGACGTGACGCCGTCGGCGCTGTCAAAATGCACCAACCGGACATTGTGCTGATGGACATCCGGATGCCGCAGGTGAACGGGCTCGATGCCACCCGGCAGATCTTCGCGATGCCGGGGAACAGCCCGAGTGTCATCATGCTGACCACGTTCGATTTGGACGACTACGTCTTTGAGGCCTTGCGGGCCGGTGCCAGTGGTTTCCTGCTCAAGGATGCACCGGCGGATGATCTGATCGAGGCCGTGCGGATTGTCTCCCGCGGTGATGCCCTGCTGGCCCCTTCCATCACGAAGACCCTGATTGCCGAATATATCCGCCAACCGGCCAGATCGACGCCGAAATCACCGCAGGTGAGGGAGCTGACCGACCGGGAGCGGGAAGTGGTCCAACTGGTGGCCCGCGGCATGTCCAACGCCGAGATCGCCGTCGATCTGTTCGTCACCGAACAAACCGTGAAGAGCCATGTCAGCCGCACCCTGGGCAAGCTGGGGTTGCGTGACCGCGCGCAGATTGTGGTCTTCGCGTACGAATCCGGGCTCACGAGTACTGGCGCCTGAAGCGGAAACCGCTCGCCGCCAGCGCCAATGCCAAGGCTGTCGCACCTATGGCAGTTGAGCCGAGGCTGTACCCATCGATCAGCACCACCGTGATTCCGCCAATGGCTGCCACGGTGACGATGACGGTGCGAAGGGTCGTCATCGGCTCGGGCCTGGCCGTGACCATCGCCTTCCGGGGTAGTCATTCGTAGCGGCCGAACCAGCCCGCCACGGGCAGCAGCGCTGCCGCTACGGCGGCGATCCAGAATATGCGCGTGAACCACCAGAGGACGCTGTGCGGTTCCGGCCAGGCGAGCCCAGCGGCCAGACCGAGCGCGGAGATGATGACCAGAACGGGTATGTGCCAGAGGTAGATGGTCATGGCCCGTCCGCCGATCGCAGTGACTGCTGTCCTGACGTACCGGTTGCGTGAAACCGCACGCAGCTTCGGCCCGGCGGCCGCGAGCAGGAACGTTTGTGCGGCGCCGACCAGCAGCAGGGTGATATTCGGCGGGTTCAGATTGGCGAGCATGTCGGCCGAATAGGTTCCCGTGACGGTGACGAACAGCAGCGCGGCGATTGACGCGGCGGCACCAAACCGCAGCTGGGCCGCGGTCCGTGACTGGAACCAGCCATCCGCGTACCAGAAGCCGGCCTGTTGCATGGCCAGCCAGACGAAGGCGAGGTTGGCGAAGCCGAGGGCGGGAACTTGGTACGTTGCCGATACCAGGTCGACGGCCGCGGCCGCCGATACCAGAAGCAGCATCGTGCGTGCCGGTGCCGCCTCGTGCGCCCTGACCATGACCGGCACCAGCACCGAGGTGCCAAGGTAGACGCCCAGGAACCACAGGGGCAGGCCCATCAACCGGCCCACCTCGGCCAGCGTTTCGACAGGCGCCCCGGCCAATGTCGCTGCACACTGACCAGCCCCGAGGGCCAGAAAGGCAACCAGTGCGGGGAAAACGAGACGGTGCAACCGGGATCGCACATAATCGCCCGGCTTCGCACCTATTGACCGCGCCCGCTGCCACTGCGTGACCGAGGCGACCCCTCCGGCCAAAAAGAACAGCGGCATCACCTGCACCACCCAGCTGACCGGGACGAACCATGACTGGTCCTGAAGGGCTTTGAAAACGTGGAGCCCGTCGTCTTCGACAGTAACGCCGGCCATCATGGTATGCATCACGACGACGACGCACAGGCAGGCCGCACGGATCAAGTCCACGACCGGGTCCCTCCCGGTTGGATGCTGGTGTGGCCCGGCGGATGCCTGAGCTGCGGGCGCCCGATTTACGGGTCCCTGCGTGGGGATGGTCGCTGGCATGGCTGCTCCTTGACGGGGATTTCCCTGAAGCGTAGGAACCGCACCGGACCGCGTTCGTCCCGCCATGGAATAGACCGGGACCCCTACCTGAGGAGGGCGTGGGGCGGGCCCTTGCGATTCTTCGTCCATTGGTTATATGGTTAGCTACATGAGTAATGAACCAACATGCATGACGATCACGACGGAGCAGCGGTGATTGAAGAGGGCCGGCCGATCTTCCTGCAGATTGCGGAACTGATCGAGAACGACATTATCGATGGAAACCTCCCGGAGGAGTCCCAGGTGCCATCGACTACGGAGTTCGCCGCCTTCTACCGGATCAACCCTGCGACGGCGGCCAAGGGGGTCAACCGTTTGGTCGACGACGGGATCCTGTACAAGCGGCGCGGCGTCGGGATGTTCGTCGCCGCCGGCTCCAGGGCCACCCTGACAAGCCAGCGCAAAGAGGAATTCTTTAAGGAGTACGTCAAGCCAATGACTGTGGAAGCGCAAAAGCTGGACATATCGCCCGAACAACTGACAGCCATGGTCTCCCGCGGCCTGGCGGAGCTGCCGGACAATCCGGCAATGGAAAGGAGCGGATCTGCGTGAGCGACTCGAACAATGCCGTGATTGAGGTCCGGAATCTCACCAAGCGGTACAGGTCAGAAAAAGCGCTGGACGATGTCAGCTTCAGCATTGCGGCCAATAAAATCTACGGCCTGCTGGGGCGCAACGGGGCCGGGAAGACGACGCTGATGTCGATCCTGACGGCGCAGAACTTCAAGACGTCCGGACACGTCAGTGTCTTTGGCCAGTCACCGTACGAGAACGAGAAAGTGCTGCCCCGGATCTGCTTTATCCGCGAATCCCAAAAGTATCCGGACGATTTCACTCCGCAGCACGCGTTCCGGTCGGCGAGCTTGTTCTTCGCGAATTGGGACCAGGCGTTCGCCGACCGGCTGGTGCAGGATTTTCAGCTGCCGGTCAAGCGCCGCATCAAGAAGCTCTCCCGGGGACAGCTTTCAGCGGTGGGAGTCATCATCGGACTGGCATCCAGGGCCGATATCACCTTTTTCGACGAACCCTATCTGGGGCTCGACGCGGTGGCCCGCCAGCTCTTCTACGACCACCTGATCGAAGACTACGCGGAGTTCCCCCGCACCGTGATCCTCTCGTCGCATCTCATCGACGAGGTCGCCAACCTGCTTGAGCACGTGATCGTCATCGATCAGGGCAGGATCCTGATGGACGACGACGCCGAGGACATCCGGGGCACGGCCCACACCGTGGTTGGTCCAGCGGCAAAGGTGGACCAGTTCGTTGCCCGGCGCGAGGTTCTCCATACCGAGCGGATGGGTTCCTTCGCCTCGGTCACCGTCTCCGGTGTGCTGACTGACGCGCAACGGGATGAGGCGATGGCCCTCGGGCTGGAACTGGCCCCGGTCTCGCTGCAGCAGTTGGTGGTGCGCACGACCATGGCAGCCACCGAATCAGACTTTGGCGGCACGGACCGGTCCGCTGAAACATTGGAGGTATCGAAATGAACCGCGCCGTGAACGTTGCACGCATGCAACTGATCAATAAATGGACCTTCCTGGGCGTGCCTGCGATCGTGATCGCCGGTGCCTTCGCCGTCAGCTGGGCCATCTGGGCGCTGATTCCGGATTCAGTTGAGACCCAAATGTATTCCGGTGCCGGCCAGGCCGTCATGTGGTACTTCCTCGTCCTGGGCATTCAGTCGCTCACTCTGACGTTTCCGTTTTCACAGGCGATGAGTGTGAGCCGACGGAATTTCTACTTTGGAACTGTGGGGCTGTTTGCCCTCGTCGCACTGGTGATCTCGGGACTGTATGTTGTGCTCGGTGCCGTCGAACAGGCCACCAACGGGTGGGGCGTGAACGGGATCATGTTCTCGTTCCCGTGGATTTCCGATGGCCCATGGTTTGAGGCGTTCATCGTCTACTTCATGGCCATGGTGTTGTTGTTCATGATCGGATTCTGGGCGGCCACCATCTACAAGCGGTGGACCGTTACCGGAATGGTGATCCTCTGGATCTCCGTTGCGGCGGTCGTGCTGGCGTTGGTCGCGCTGGCCACCTGGACAGAGTCCTGGCCGTCGGTCGGGCTCTGGTTCACCCAACAAACTCCGCTGACCGTCAGTGGATGGGCGGCCCTGACCTGCGTGGTGCTGGCTGGCGGGTCGTACCTGACCCTGCGGAAAGCGACGCCGTAGCACGAGACCAGGCAGGCGGCTTCGCATGCCACTGGGACGCACGACTGGGCGGACGGCGTAAGCCGCCCGCTCAGTCGTCTCAGTCGTCTCAGTCGTCGTAGGGTTTGATCTGCTCGACGGCGACGATGCGCTGGTTGTCCTGGGCGCTCACATGCAGGATCAACACTTCGCCCGGAGTGAGATAGGGGTCCGAGACCGGAAGTTTGGCGGCCTCCACATCGCTCATCCGCTCTGCGAAGACTGTGAGCAGGGTGGGGAGCACCGGCCTGTGAGAGCAGATGATCACTGGCTTGCGCTTGTCGAACACGCCCTCGGCCACCGCCCGCGCCTTTTTCGGCTGGCGCTTGTGCGCCGCCTCGGTCAACGCATCGATTTGCTTGACCTTGGGATCGGCCATCTTGGCATACGGCTTCACCGTCTGTACGCAGCGCACCCAGGGACTAGTGAGCACCCGCTTTGGCCGCCAGGCGCTCAGCAATCGCCCTACGGCTTTGGCCTGGCGGTGGCCGGAGGCGACGAGCGTGCGGTCTCCTTCGGCCAGGGTCCACGTTGAGCGGGGCTTGGCCTTGGCATGGCGCAGCAGGATGATGGGCCATGTGGGCAGGTCGCCGTGGTCGTGCCAATACTCCAGGGCATCAAGCGGGCCGATGTCCGACGGGTTGGACAGCATCCCGCGGGCCTTGTCAGGCGCGACCCATTCGGCGCGGTCCACCTCATCGCCGTCGGGGACGGCATCGGCGCCGTTGACCTGGGCAGCCCAGTACTGGACTTCCTTCAACCCGGAATTCACCCTGTAATGGATGGAAGGCAGCGGCAGGCCGAGCTTAACGGTGAGCCCGACCTCCTCTTCGACCTCCCGCACGGCGGCCTCGGGGAGGGTCTCGCCGTCGTCGAGCTTTCCCTTGGGCCACGACCAGTCCTGATACCGCGGCCGGTGGATAATCAGCACTTCCAGCGAGCCATTGACGGTGCGCCAGCACAGTGCCCCGGCAGCCCGTACTGCGAGATGCTCCGGGGCGGCTTCTCCGGCTGTGGCCGGCATCAAGGGTGGGCCGCCGAACGTTGCCGGGCGCGGGAGGCCAGCAGCCAGGACTGCACATCCCGGAGCGGGTTGCCATCGGCGTCCACATGGTGCCGGTCCCATGAGCCGTCCGCAGCAAGGTGCCAACTGGACGTCTTCTCATCCATATAGAGATTCAACAGGTCCACCATTGATGCAATGTCTTCAGCGGAGTTGAGCTGCACCAGGGCCTCCACCCGGCGGTCCAGATTGCGGTGCATCATGTCCGCCGAGCCGATATAGACCACCTGGTCGCCGCCATTGGCGAAGGCGAAGATACGCGAATGCTCAAGGAACCGGCCCAGGATGGAGCGCACCCGGATGTTCTCGCTCAAGCCGGCAAGTCCGGGGCGGAGGGAACAGATGCCCCGCACCACGATGTCCACGCTCACGCCGGCCTGCGAGGCACGGTACAGGGCATCGATGATGGCCTCGTCGACCATGTTGTTGACCTTGATCTGCACCCTGGCCGGCAGCCCGGCCTTCTTATTCGAGATTTCCTTCTCGATGCGGTCGATCAGCCCGGAGCGGACCGACCGCGGGGCGACCAGCAGCCGCTTGAACGTCGCCCTGGGGGCGTAGCCGGAGAGCTGGTTGAACAGCCGGGACAAATCCTCGCCGACCTCCTGGTTGGTTGTCAGCAGGCCAAGATCTTCGTAGTGGCGTGCCGTGCTGGGGTGGTAGTTGCCGGTGCCTACGTGGCAATAGCGGCGCAGCCCCTCCATTTCCTGGCGGACCACCAGCGACAGCTTGCAATGGGTTTTCAGTCCGACAATGCCGTAGACCACGTGGACGCCGGCCTGTTCCAGCTTCCGGGCCCAGGTGATGTTGGCCTGCTCGTCGAAACGGGCCTTGATCTCCACCAGCGCCAGCACCTGCTTGCCGGCCTCGGCCGCATCGACGAGCGCATCCACAATTGGCGAATCGCCCGATGTCCGGTACAAGGTCTGCTTGATGGCCTGCACCTTCGGATCCCCGGCGGCTTGCTCCAGGAAGGCCTGCACGGATGTGGAAAAGGAGTCGTAGGGGTGGTGCAGCAGAATGTCCCGCCGCCGCATGGCGGCGAACACATTTGCTGCGTTGGAGGTCTCGCTTTCGTTCAGGAACCGGCTGGTGTGCGCCACCCGCCGCGGGTAGCGCAAATCCGTGCGTTCAATCTTGCCGATCACATCCAGCCCGCGCAGGTCCAACGGGGCGGGCGCCTCATATACTTCGTCCTCATCGACGCCGAGCTCGCGGATCAGCAACGACCTGATGCTCGGATTAATGTCGTGGGCGACTTCCAGTCGCACCGGGGGGCCGAACCGGCGCCGCAGCAGCTCCTTTTCCAGCGCCTGCAGCAGATTCTCGGCGTCGTCTTCTT
This sequence comes from Arthrobacter castelli DSM 16402, assembly GCF_000430705.1. GTDB lineage: Bacteria > Actinomycetota > Actinomycetes > Actinomycetales > Micrococcaceae > Arthrobacter_C > Arthrobacter_C castelli. The sequence goes on along the minus strand of NZ_AUMN01000017.1, from coordinate 77,222 downwards.
CCACTTCCAGGTCTTCATTGCGGGTGACCCGGAAGGTGTGGTGCTCACGCACCTCCATCCCGGGGAAGAGCTGGTCCAGGTGCTCGGCGATGACGTCTTCGAGAGGGATGAACCGGGCCTTGCGGCCGGCCACACGTCCGGCACGCGGCCCGTCGACTGATATCAGCCGGGGCAGTTGCGCGGGCACCTTGAGCCGTGCGAACAGTTCCTTGCCGCTGATTGGATTCCGGACGACGACGGCAAGGTTCAGGGAGAGCCCGGAGATGTAAGGGAACGGATGGGCAGGATCCACCGCCAGCGGGGTGAGGATCGGGAAGACCTTTTCCATGAACAGGGTCCGCAGTTCGGTCTTGGAAGACTCATCCAGTTCATTCCACGACGTGAGGTAGATCGACTCGTCTTCCAGCGCCGGGCGGATCTGCTCCTCGAAGACCCTCGCGTGCCGCCTGGCCAGCTCATGGGCTTCTTCGCCGATCGATTCCAACTGTTCCACCGGGCTGAGGCCGGCAGGAGAGGGCACGGCGAGACCGGCTGCGATGCGGCGTTTCAGCCCGGCAACCCGGACCATGAAGAACTCGTCAAGATTGGACGCGAAGATGGACAGGAAATTCACCCGCTCCAGCAGGTACAGATCCGGGTCCTCGGCCAGGTCCAGCACCCTGCCGTTGAAGTCCAGCCAGCTCACCTCCCGGTCCAGGAACCGTTCCGGACCGATGTCCCCGGACGGGGCCGGGTTGGGTTCGAAGTCCGGAATTTCGATACGGTCCTGGGTGGCCCGCGGCGGGGCCACCTCTGACGAGCCGAAGCGGGTGGCGGGGATGGCCGCTGTCTCCGGTTCCATGCGTCCTCCTGGAGGGCTCGATACGCGCTGTTCCAACTTTAGGCGTCTTTTTCCTGCGGACCGTACATGACGTCCACGTCCCAACGGGTGAACCCGAGTCCCCGGTAGAGGGCCACCGCGGCTTCATTGTCGGCCTCGACGTACAACATAATCGCGTTCAGTCCCTGTTGGTGCAGGTATTCGATGCCTGCCACGGTCAGTGCCTTCCCCAGGCCCAGTCCTTGCGCCTGCGGGGCGACGCCGACGACGTAGACCTCGCCCAGGGCGGGGTGGCTGCCGCTGCGGGGATGGACCTTGGTCCAGTGGAATCCGAGCAATTCGCCGTCCCGGACTGCCAGCAGGAATCCCTGCGGGTCGAACCAGTCCTCATCCATCCGGGCCTTGAGGTCATTGAGCGTGGTCGCGCCCTGCTCCGGATGGTCGACGAATGCCGCCGCGTTCACCTCGAGCCATGCCTGCTCGTCCTGTCCGGGAACGAACGGACGCAGCTCGACGCCGTCGGGCAGTTCATAGTGCAGCTCCCGGGGCTGCGCATCACGAGTCAGGCGCATCCGCCACAGTTCGCGCACCGGGGTGAACCGGTACCTTTCCGCCAGCTTTGCCGCGGCCTCGTGGCCGCCGTGGGACCAGGCCTGCAAGCCGGCCAAGTCCGTGGTCTGCTGCAGCCGGGCGACCAGTGCGGTGCCGATGCCCTGGTTGCGGTAGTTGGGGTGGACCACCAGTTCCAGTACGCCGTGGGGGCGGGAATCCTCCCGTTGCGCCCGGCGGTCCAGGCTGACCACGGCGATGCCCGCCAGCGAACCGTCGCCCGCCGGTCCGGATTCTTCCTCGGGAATATAGGTGGCAAAGCCGAGCATGGTGGTTTCGTCGCTGTCAGCGGCGCGGAGATTCACCAGGGTCTGCTCGGACAGTGGGGGATTGCCATCGGACTCGTTGGCCGCAGTGGCCAAGGCGGTGATGTCCTGCAGCAGTTCCGGATCCGGGCGGCCCTTAATCGCGTGGACCGGCCACGTGCCGGAGGTGGTCTGACTCATGGTGGTGAACTCCTTCAGTCGGGTGCCGGCCGCCTCAGGCCCTGCTTATCAAGGGTAGCTGTTTGCCGCCCCTGCTGGCTCACTGGTGTACGGGGCGCCGTGGGTCCGTTGGCGCGGCGCCTTCATGCGTCACCGCCTGCGGGTGCTGTACTGCCGCTTCTGGGGCGGGTGAAGTGATAGCCGACATTGCGCACCGTGCCAATCAGGTTCTCGTGATCCGCCCCCAGCTTGGCGCGCAGCCGGCGCACATGCACGTCCACCGTGCGGGTGCCCCCGTAGTAGTCGTAGCCCCACACTTCATGGAGCAGCTGGTCCCGGCTGAAGACGCGACCGGGGTGCTGGGCCAGGTGCTTGAGCAACTCGAATTCCTTGAACGTCAGGTTCAACAGTCTGCCGCCGACCTTGACCGTGTAGCTCGATTCGTCGATCACCACGCCGGCAACCCGGATTTCGGAGTTCTCGGGTTCGTCGTCGTTACCGCGAACCACAATCAGCCGCAGCCGCGCCTCCACCTCCGCGGGCCCCGCGGTGTCGAGCACGACGTCGTCGGCCATCCAGTTGGCAGCGACGGCGGCCATGCCGCCCTCGGTCAGCACCAGCATCAAGGGCGCGCTGACGCCGGTGGTCTTGATCAGCTGGGCCAGGGAACGGGCAGCTGCCAGCTCCTTGCGCGCATCGATCATCACCACATCCGACGGCGCGGACTCCAGCAGGGCGGTGGGCTCGGGCGGCAGTATCTGAATTTTGTGGTCAAGCAGTTCGAGTGCTGGCAGGACATCAACGGATGACCCTTGGCCGTTGGTCAGCAGCAGGATGTGCGACACGATTTCCCTCCACGGTGCGTAGTCGCTGCGGGTAGCGCCAGCTTCATTGCCGTGTGCGGTTTCTTGCCAGTACTATACCTTGGGCGACGGCGGCGTTCGTGTTACTTCGCACCGCTGCCGCCCAATAAGGCAGGATGGCAGGGTGAAGTCAGTCAGTGTTGCCGCTGCTGCGGCGGTGAGCCTATGCGCTATCGCTGCCACCGCGTATCTTTCGCTGCCCGCCGTCGTGGTGGTGCTGATCCTCGCATCGCTGGTGACCGGATTCGGCTGGCCCCACCTGCTTGACGTTCCCGCGAAGAAAACCATGGGCGCCGTCATTGCCGGCGCCGGCATCGCCTCGGTGCTGACCGCAGCCATGCTCGACGGGCCGCGGATGCTGTTGTGGTTCGCCCCGATTGCCGCCGTGGGCACCGGCCTGATCTTCATGGTCCAACTATTGCGCGGCACAGGGCAAAGCCTGCGACTGGAGTCCACCATCGGCGGGGCGGCGGGAATCCTGCTCGCCACCATGGCCGGCGGGTGGGCAGCGGCCGAACGTTTGGCGACCAATGCCTCCGATTCATCCATGATGCTGCTCACAGGGACCAGCCTGTTCTTCGCGCTGGCGGCGGCTCTGCTGCCTTGGCCGGACCGGATTGTTGCTCCGCTCGCCGTGGTTCTGGCGGCCCTGACCGGGACGATGGGCGCACTCCTGTTCACCAATATTGCCCCGCTCGCTGCTGCCATAGTTGGCGCCGTGTGCGGGGCCGTCATCGCCAGTTTCCGCCGACTCGTCGTGGCCGGGCGGGGACCCGGTTCGCTACCCGGTGCGCTCGCGATCGGGACCGCACCTATCGCCGCCGTCGGCACCATCGTCTACTTCCTGGAGAAGCTGCTGCTGGTGTGAACCTGTCCTGGCGGCTTCCGCCACGGGACACCAATCTCACCAGTTGTTTGGGGTAGCCTTGAGCACATGAACTTGCTTGCTTTGGAGATCTTCTACATCACCTTGCTGGTCATCGCCGGCGGTGCCATGGCCTGGTTCGCCGGGCTGGTCGTCTGGCGCATGTACAAGGGACAAAAGTAAAGGGGCGCTTATGCCTATTGAGCTTCCCGCGGATCTGACTCCTGAACTTGTCCCGCTGTACTGGCTGCTGGGCCGGTGGGAAGGCGTCGGCGTCCTTGGATATGGCGACGTTGAACAACAGCAATTCGCCCAGGAAGTGAACTTCACCCACGACGGCATGCCGTACCTGAAGTATGACGCGCAAAGCTGGCTGATCGACGACGACGGCAACAAGGTGCGGCCGCTCAGCTGGGAGTCGGGTGTCTGGCAGCTGGACCGCGAACTGTACGAGGCCGATGGCGGGCCCGGCATGATTCCGTCCGAAATCGTCCCCGCCCTGACCTCGGCCGAAGACGTGGAGAAGTACCGGAACAAGGACGATGGCTTCAACATCATCGCCAATGTGCTCCACCCCGGCGGGATCAGCGAACTCTACGTCGGCCAGGTGAAGGGGCCCCGCATCGATTTGTCCACCGATGCAGTGATGCGGGCACCCGGATCCAAGGACTACCGGGCGGCCACCCGGATGTACGGTCTGGTCGACGGCGATCTGCTGTGGGCCTGGGACATCGCGGCCATGGGACGCGAGCTCGAGTCGCACGCTTCGGCTCGGCTGAAGAAATCCGCTTGAGATCACCGGCGGAATAGTGCGCCGGGGGAAGGGCGTTGAGCAGGCATGACCTATCGCAGCCCACTGTTGGACACCGAAGGCGCCGTGGAAGCGGGAGGGCCGGACGCCGGCGTCGCCGCTCATTACGGCCAGCCGCTCGCCGAACAAAAGCACCTGGCCGCCGGTGACGCCGTCGTCGACCTTTCCCACCGGGGAGTAGTAACCGTTACCGGAGCGGATCGGCTGAGCTGGCTGACCACGCTTTCCTCCCAGGCGCTGACGAGCCTGGCACCCGGGGTCAGCAGTGAAGCGCTGCTGCTGTCCATCCAGGGACGGATTGAATTCAACCCCCGCGTGGTCGACGACGGGACCACCACGTGGCTGATTGTCGAAGCCGACGAGGCACCCGGTCTGGCCGACTGGCTGACCAAGATGCAATTCGCCCTCCGCGTCGAGGTCGCGGATGTCTCGGCCGACTGGGCCGTGATCGGGTCGACCGGTGAATTGAGCGCGCTGGCTGAACACACCGTCTGGCAGGACCCCTGGCCGCAGCCGGGCGAGGGTGGCTACGCCTACACCGCAGCCGATGAAGCGTCCCACCCCGGCTACGAACGGGACTGGTTTGAGTATCTGGTCCCTGCCGGCGAATTGACGACGGCGGTCTCCGACCGCCAGCTGGCCGGGACCTGGGCAGCCGAAGCACTTCGCATCGCGGCGTGGCGTCCCCGGTTTGGCACCGACACCGACGAGAAATCCATCCCGCACGAACTCGACCTTATCCGCACCGCCGTGCACCTGTCCAAGGGCTGCTACAAGGGGCAGGAGACCATCGCCCGCGTGCACAATCTCGGGCACCCGCCACGGCGGCTGGTATTCCTGCAGCTGGATGGCTCACAGCATACGATCCCGGCTCCCGGCAGCTCCGTGATTGCAGGGGAGCGGACTGTCGGCAAGGTGACATCGGTCGCCCAGCACTACGAGATGGGGCCTGTGGCGCTGGCTGTCGTCAAGCGGAACGCCGATCCCGAGGCTGAGCTGATGGTCGACGACGACGGCGAACAGTACCCTGCGGTGCAGGAACTCATCGTCGCGCCCGACGCCGGCCAGGTGGTTGGCCGCCAGAAGGGTTTCATCCGGCCACCGCGGTAGACAAGTGCGGGGCCGCTGCGTGTGGCTGCCGCTGCGTGTGGCTGCCACTGCGCGTGGCTGCCGCTGCGTGTGGCTGCCACCTCGCCTGGATGACCGGGCGATTCGCGTCCGCCCCAAGCAGAAGTGGTGATTACCTAAGGGTTCGCCGTTCGCCTGAACAGCTGCGCCGTTTACCTAAAGAATCGCCGATTGCAACCGGCGATTCTTTAGGAAAGGGCATAGTTGGCCCCACGAGACACGGATGATGCCGTGCCGGCACCGTCATCCGGCCGCTCATCCGGCCGTTAAGCCAGCAGCACCGTCGTCTGGGTCCCGGCCTGTTCAAAACCGAGCTTTGCCGCCGTCGAACGTGAGGCCTGATTGTCCAGCCGGGCGCGCCACTGTGGAATCAGCCCCGAAGCCATGGCTTCTTCCACCGCCACGGCCGTGACGTAGGTGGCCAGCCCTTGGCGGCGCAGGTCGGGAGTCACCAGAGAGCCCAGATGGGCGATGATCCCCTCCCAGACGTTGTATCCGGAGCCGGCGATGGCCTGCCCGGAGTCCGTGACCAGGGCGAACTGTTCGTCGAAGGCGGTCAGCCCGACTTCGTTGACGTCGTCGGGAGGGCATTGGCCCTCCACCTCGGCACAATGGCCAGGATCGCGGGACACGGCGGCCACTTCCGAAGGATCGATCTCCAGCAGCACATCCGAGTAGTACAAGGCCGCCGCACCCAGTCCATGACCGGCATGGTCACGTGTCAGGTCCAACATCGTGGAGTGCCGGGCAAGCGACTCGTCGTCGATGCCGGCCGCCGCATCAAGTGCCCATTGCGGACCAACCAGCACGCCGACGTCGAAGATTTTCACGAAGGTGACGGTGCGGGCGTCGTCATCCACCCTGGTGATCCGCTCCAGCCCGTCCTTGCGGGCGTTGGGGAATGCGTCGTCGGCCAAGCCCAGTAGACGGGCCCACGCAAGCTCGATGATGGCAATGGTCGTCGGCTCGAGGGTCATACGGCCAGCCTATCGTTTGGCGATCGCGTACGGCACGAACCGATCAACCAAAGAGGATGGCCGCCTCATCATAGCGGTGCTGTGGAACGGCCTTGACCTTTCCCAGTGCATGGTCGAAGTCCACATGTTCAATATCGGTGCCGGTCAGCGAGACCATGGTGCCCCAGCGCTCTTCGACGACCGAGTCGATTGCTGCCATACCCAGCCGGGTGGCCAGCACCCGGTCGAATGCCGAGGGCACGCCGCCGCGCTGGATGTGCCCGAGCGTTGTCGCGCGGGTCTCCAGTCCGGTGCGCTGTTCCAGCTCCGGTTCGAGTTGCTCGCCAATACCGCCCAGCCGGGGCCTGCCGAAGGTATCGAGTCCGCGGACCGAATGCGGTGACTCCAGGTGCTCGGGCACGAACCCCTCGGCCACCACCACCAACGGTGCGCGGCCACGTTCGTGGGCTTCGGCGACCCACTCGGAGACCTGTTCAATGCTCACCTGTTGTTCCGGCATCAGGATGGCATGTGCCCCGGAGGCCATGCCGGCGTGCAGGGCGATCCAGCCGACATTGCGGCCCATCACTTCGGCAATCATGCAGCGGTGGTGGGATTCGCCCGTGGTGCGCAGCCGGTCGATGGCTTCGGTCGCGATCTGCACGGCCGTGTCGAATCCGAAGGTGTAGTCGGTGGCGTCGAGGTCGTTATCGACAGTCTTCGGCACGCCCACAATGTTCAACCCGGCATCGGTCAGCCGCTTCGCCGCTGCCAGCGTGCCTTCACCACCGATGGCGATGATGGCGTCAATGCCCAGCCGGTCCATGTTTTCCCCGACGCGTTCCGGGCCGCCGTCGCCCTCGAAAGGGTTGGTCCGCGACGTGCCCAGAATGGTGCCGCCCTGCTTGGAGATCCCTCGTACGCTGTGGCGCGGCAGCTCCATAATGTCGCCTTCGACCACGCCGCGCCATCCATCGCGGAACCCGACGAATTCCTGGCCGTGGACCTTGATGCCCTTCAGCACGGCACCACGGATTACCGCGTTGAGTCCGGGGCAGTCGCCGCCGCTGGTCAGGATTCCGATCTTCTTCATACTCAGGGCTCATCCTTATCTGGTGGAGGACAGGTGCGTGCGAGCGCCACGCTGAGCTCAGTTGTTCACTCTAACCGCACAATGGTGCTGCTTCCAGAAGGATGACCGGCCGGCACCCATCAGCGGGTGTTGTCACCGCGGTTCTCCAGCATGCCTTGCAGCGGGATCCTGCCATTCTGCGCCGGAAGCAGCAACCACGCCAGTATGTAGACCACGAAGGCCGGGCCCGGCAACAGCCCGAAGAGCAGGAAGCCGATGCGCACGTATGCGACGTCGACCCGGAACTTGGCGGCGAGCCCGCCACAGACGCCGCCTACCCACCGTTCCGGTCCGCGTTTGAGATTCATTCCACGAATGACTTTGAAGAATTTGTCCATGCTTGTAGTGTCCCGTCTGCTAAGCGCGCTTGTCATCTTTTTCCCGGTTGCCGGCCGAGATGATCCCGCCGATCACGAGTGCCAGGCCGGCTCCAAGGAGCAACCCGATCACCACCTGCCCCATGTTCAGGCTGATTGATGCGACTTGCCCGAGGATGAGCAGCACCGCGAGGGCGATGATGATCAACCCCCAGACAACGGTCCCGGCCCGTGGACGCTGCCGCTTGCCGGTCGGCTCGTGGGCCGGCAGGTCCCCGGCTTGGGGCGCTGCGGTGGTTCCACCGGGGGCTGCAGGTCCGTGGCGGGGGATGTCCGGGCGGGGAACACCCGGGCTGCTTGCGGCCGAGTCCGGCTTGTGCTCTGCGCCGCTCGGTTCCCCGGGTTCCGTTCCGCGGATCGGTTTCGTCGGGAATGAGCTCCCGATCGGTTCCGTCTGGTGCGTGTCCGGCTCGTCGCCGCGTCCATAGTTAGTGCTCATTGTGACAATCCGTTTCCTGACTCGGCGATTGTGGCTGAACTGAAGAAGCCACGTACTTCGATGATGATTTTTTCGCCCGGAGCGCCGGCGTTGAACGTTTGCTGTGTCGGGTTCCAAATGCCGTCGCCTTCTTCGGCGCCTGCGGATTCGAAATCGACGGAGCCCATGAGCAGATTAGAGCGAACCTCGACGGGGACATCGTCCGGCACGACGACCGTGGTGCTGCCCATCGCGACATTGACTGGAATGACCGCTTCCTCATCCAGCGGCGCCTGATCCTCGAATCCCTCCAACCCGAGCGTCCCGTCGGCCATCAGGGTGGTATATCCCGTCTCCGCGGCCTCGATAGTGGACGGGTGCCAGGTGGCGCTGCTCCATATCACGTAGTTATTAGAGGCCGGGGCCAGCCCGAACACTCCGGCTGCCAACAGCGCGACGACGGCGAGGAACCCCATAGTGCCGGAGCTACGTCCGCGCAGTCCCGAAACCACAACGCTCAGGCCAAGTACGACGGCGGCAGCGGCCGCCACCACCGCGTTGGCGTGGGTGCCGAGATCAATGGCCTCGATATAGTGCAGGGCCAGCAGACCACCGCCGACGAGCAGTGCCAGACCGGTCGAAATCGCCACCATCGCGGCACTCGGGGTGCGTCGGCGATTTTTCGTCCGCGCGGCGTACTGTGCTCCTGGTACGGGAGCCGGGACATATCCGCTGGCGGGTCCGTAGCCGGGAATATCGCCAGGATAGTGGCTCGCTCCGGCCAGACCCAGTGTGTCGTGATGGACATCGGATAGCGGACGCGAGGCCCGGCTTGGAGCGGGTCCCGCATTGCGGGATTCCGATGTGCCAGGTGCTGATGTATCAGTGCCTGCGGGAGCTTTCGGCCATGCGTGTTCTTCGGTGGGACCGGGAGGCTCGTATCCTTCCTGCGGTCCGGTTCCGGGTGTGTAGGCGGCAGTCGTTGCCCCGGCACCTGGCCCGGATCCCGCCGTCGTCCTTTTTTGCTTCCGGTCACGGACGGAATTAACCAGCCACACGCACAGGGCGATCAAACCGCCGACCCAGATCAAGGTCCACAATGCATCGCCGAAGCCCCAGCCGCCGTCCCACCAACTGCCAAACGGGCGGACCAAGCCAACGATGGTAACGGTCATTGCTCCAGTCATCCCGTCTGACCAGTAGCCGCGGGTGGCGCCTTCCAAATGGATGCGGCCGTCGGGCTCGGGCAACAGCGCCCATGCGAGGCCGTAGAGCAGCACACCGATTCCACCGAAGATCACGAACAGGACGAACAGGCCCCGGATAATCACCGGGTCGATGCCGATCCGGGCAGCGATCCCGCTCGCTACGCCGCCGATCCAGCGGTCCTCTCCGCGGCGGATGTTCAAGCCGCGCAGCCAGACAAAGAAACGGTGTGCCTCCGGCGGTTGCTGCTCAGGCGGTGTTCCCGCCGTTCCCGCCGGTTCCCCAAAGCCAGGGGGGCCCGTCTCATCGCTGCTTCCGGTTGCCGATGATGCGTCATCGTCCCCGCCGGCAGGCAGCCCCCGCCGATCTTCTGCATCTGATCCGGGACGGTTCTGGTCGTCCTGCGGGTCGTGGTGTGAGTTCATACTTCGATCTTGCCAATGTCGGTACTGCGAATCTATAAGGGGCAACCCTGAACATCCCCTGACTTGTCCCCGAACAGTGGACCGCAGAGGTCCGGGACGTGTTTGGATTGTCTTGTGGCACGCATCATGACCCGCTCGAGCAACGGCATTATTGCCGGTGTTTGCGCCGGGCTGGCTGAGCACCTGGGAGTGAACCGGGTTGTTGTCCGTGCCGTGATGGCCGCTCTGACGTTGGCCGGGGGAGCGGGGCTGCTGCTCTACGCCTGGCTCTGGGTGATGGTGCCCATTGATGAAGGAGCCGCAGCCACCATCGAGGACCGCGCCGGGGAGCGCCCGGGGCCTGGGCGCACCGCCCGGCATGGGCCGGCGGCCTTCATGAAAAGCCTCCGGTCCGGGGCGCAACGGGATGTGATGTCCCTCGGGGGCAGGGAAGTCGTGATCGGCCTGGCGCTGCTGTTCGCCGCGGCGGTCCTTGTCGCGGAGCAAATCGGTGCAAACATCCGCTGGGAGAGCATGCTGCCGGTGGTGGTCGTGCTGCTCGGCGCAGTGCTGGTGTGGATGCAGCTGGACAGGACACGGAGGGCCGGACTGGTCAATCGCGCCGGCGCGAACCAAGCCGGTGGCATTGTCCGCATCGGGGCCGGGCTGGTGCTGGTGATCGTTGGAGTGCTGGTGATGGTTTCCGGGGCGGGACGCTGGGAGGTGATGTGGTCCTCCGTGCTGGCCTCGCTGGCGGTGCTTGCCGGCGTCGCGCTGGTGCTGGCCCCATGGGGGCTGAAGTTCTGGCGTGATCTGGAAGCAGAGCGCTCCGGGCGGATCCGGGAGAGCGAGCGGGCGGAGATCGCGGCCCACCTGCATGACTCAGTGCTGCAGACCCTGGCGCTGATCCAGAACCGGGCCGGCCACGAGCAGGACGTCACCCGCCTCGCGAGGGCCCAGGAGCGGGAGCTGCGTCAGTGGCTCTACCAGGACGCCGGCCGTGATCCCGGCAATGTTGTCGCCCGGATTAAGGCTGTGGCAGCCGAGGTGGAAGATGATTACGGGAGCGCTGTCGACGTCGTCGCCGTCGGCGATGCTCCGATGTCGACGCGCCAGGATGCCTTGGTGCAGGCGGCGCGGGAGGCAATAGTGAACGCGGCACGGCATGCCGGGCCAGTCTCCGTCTATGTCGAGGCTGGCGCGGACAAGGTGGAGGTGTTCGTCCGGGACCGCGGCGACGGGTTCGTGGTTGACGACATCCCCGCAGACAGGCTGGGCGTGCGTGAATCCATCGTGGGCCGGATGCAACGCAACGGGGGATCAGCGACCATTAACAGCACGGCGGACGGCACCGAAGTGTGCCTGTCGCTGCAGACTGAACCGGAGGAGAGACAGTGAACAGCCAAAGACCGGTGAGCATCGTCGTCGTCGATGACCATGCCATCTTCCGCTCCGGATTGCGGGCCGACTTGGACGAGGACATCACCGTGCTGGCCGAGGCGGCCACCGTGGAGCAGGCAGTGGCGGCCATCGTTGGGCACCGTCCCGACGTGGTGCTGCTCGACGTGCATCTTCCCGGCGGCCGCGGCGGTGGCGGTGCCGAGGTGATCGCGGCCAGCGGGGGGTTGGAGTCCACCCGTTTCCTGGCGTTGAGCGTTTCCGACGCCGCCGAAGACGTAGTCAGCGTCATTCGGGCCGGCGCGCGCGGCTACGTCACCAAGACCATTTCAGGGGCAGAGATATCCGACGCCGTGGGGCGCGTGGCCGACGGCGACGCCGTTTTTTCGCCGCGGCTGGCGGGATTCGTGCTCGACGCCTTTGGCACCGCCGCGGTGGCCAATGTCGATGACGAACTCGACCGGCTCTCGTCCCGCGAGTTGGAGGTAATGCGCCTGATCGCCCGCGGATACAGCTACAAGGAAGTCGCCAAGGAGCTGTTCATCTCCGTCAAGACCGTTGAGTCGCACGTTTCGGCGGTGCTGCGCAAGCTGCAGCTGTCCTCGCGCCACGAGCTGACCCGTTGGGCGGCCGACCGCCGCCTGTTGTAGCCGTTGCAGTTCTGTGGATGGACAGCCCGGATTCGCCCGGGCAGACCGACGGTTCCAGCTCCCACTGGTCGGTATAGTCCCCTTGGAATTGCGGGCGGTAGGGTATTGCCGGTTCCGCGAACAGTCCATCGAGCCGGCGCAGGAGTTGCTGCTGGTGATCTCCATAGGATTCCGCGTCTGTGAAGTCGGCGCTGGGCACAGCGAAGGGCTCCAGGGCGCTCATCCCGGTGTAGGCGAAGGTGCCGTGCAGCAGCCCGAACAGCAGCTCTGTGAGTTCCCCGCTCTTGCCCCGGGGGCCGATCGAGGCCGGGCGGTCACCCAGGGTTGTCACGACCAGGGCGCGTTTACCCGCAAAGGGCCCGTTCTCGAACCGCAGCCTCCGGCCATCATGAGGGTCCTTGCCGAATGCGAATCCGCTGAGGAACACTCTGTCGAACCAGCCTTTGAGGATGGCCGGCATTCCGTACCACCACAGCGGAAATTGGACGACGACGGCGTCCGCGGCCAGGATCTTCTGCTGTTCGCGTTCGACGTCGGCCGGCAGCTTGGCTTCAATGTAGGCCCGGCGTGTGTCGTCGGTGACGCGGAAATGGTCTCCGGGCGGAACAATCCCGTCGCCGGACAGCACCGGATCCCAGCCCATGCCGTACAGGTCGGACTCGATGATCTCGTGCCCCGCCTGGAGCAGGTGCCGTATCCCATCCGCCCGGAGGGAACCGTTCAAGGACTCCGCCTCCGGGTGGGCGCTGACCCAGAGGATGGTGTGTTTCGTCGTCATACCAACTACGGTAGGAACTAATACAGGGTTGCAACAGTACGGTCTTTAATCGCCAGTACGTACAAAAATGTCACTAAGGAGGGGGATGAGAAAACCGGTCGAGACAGCAAGCCAGGTGTGTCCCGTCGAGGTGGCGGTCGCAGTCCTGGGCGGAACCTGGAAACTCACCATCGTCAAGCATCTGCTGGATGGCACACTGCGATTCGGCGAGCTGGGCAGGCTCTTGCCGCTGGCCGGCGCACGCACACTCACCCGGCAGTTGCGCGAGTTGGAGGAAGACGGCGTCGTTGAGCGGACGGTCTACGCGCAGGTTCCTCCCAAAGTGGAGTATTCGCTCACCGAACTCGGCCGCAGCCTGCAAGGCATCGTCACCAGCCTGGATGAATGGGGGGCTGAATACTCCGCCCAGGCGCCATCCACCGATCAGGACTGACACCAGTGGGCGCCGGCACGCCTAAACACCAACCTTTAGATCGGGCGACGTATCGCCATCGAAATCGCGTGCAATTGCCTGATTCTCGCCCCTTGGTGTTTATCCGTGCACGCCTCGCCTTGTTCTTCGTGCACCTGCCCTGCCTCCCAGCGCATCGGCTCCCTATTGTCCTCCACAGCTCCAGAAGGACCAGCTTGGTCCACATATCCCCAATGAGTCCTTGTCGTTGGCGCTGTGCACGGAAATCATCACCGTGTGGATTCTTATACCGCCCTGACAATGTGCTGTGGAGTCGCCCGCTATAACCGATTGCGCGCTTTGGGCGTCAGCCGCAGGGAGCTGGAAAAGAGCGTGACCGCCGGACACCTCGTACGCCCCGCCAAAGGTGTCTACGCGTTCCCCGATGCGGAGCCGAAGTATGTGACGGCGGCGGCGACGTCAACACTCCTGACATGTACCTCGGCCGCCGAACATTACGGACTTTGGATGCGGAATCCATCCCGGAAGTTGCATCTTGTGAGTACCCAGGTGCGATCTGTGCCGGGAACGGTCATCCATCGCGCGAAGGTCTTGGCCAGTCCAGACATGGCACCAGTTGTTTCCCCTCGTGAATGCGTGCTGCACAGCGCGAAATGCCTCCCCGACGAAGCCGCCCTGCTGATTGCCGAATCCGCCATAGTCAAAGGACTGGTGTCCTTCGAAGACCTCCAGGCTGCTGCCACTGGTCCAGGCAGTCTGGACATGCGCGAAGTTTTCGAAATGATCGATTCCCGTTCGCAATCGTTATTGGAGACGTTAGGCCGCAGAATTTTTATGGAGGCAGGGCTGGAGGTCGTCACCCAGGCAAGATTCGCAGGAGTGGGCCACGTGGATCTGCTCATTGAGGGCAAGCTGGTCGTGGAACTGGATGGAGCGGAATTCCACTCCGACCGCACCAGCTATCGCCAGGATCGCAAACGGTGGAACGCCCTCACCCTCAGTGGATATCCGACGCTGCGATTCACCTATGAGGACGTAATGTTCGCCCCGGCTCGAATGCTGAACCAAGTATTGACCATGCTCGCAAATATGAGTCATTGAATCATGTAGTGGTGGAACAGAGCCCACGAGTGAGGCACTAATAGAGCCAAGGCAGGAGGAGTCCCGCAATTGGGCGGCCCTTTGCGCACGGATAAACACCAAGGGTGCGGAGAACGGCCAAAATCGTCCGGTCTTCGCATATTCTGACGCCGAATGGGGGTGTTGGTGTTCATGCGTGCACAGGATCGCTGCCCTGCTCCGGCCAGATGCGGCAGGATTGCAGTCCCTTGCCGCCACCGACCGGACTGCGGTGCGGACAGGGCGTATTACCGGGCCTGGCCGAGGAAATTCTGCAAGCGGGACACTCCTTCGGCCAGGTCCTCGTCGCCCAGCGCGTACGACAGGCGCAGGAAGCCACTGGGCCCAAAGGCTTCGCCCGGGACGACAGCCACTTCGGCCTGTTCCAGGATCAGCGTGGCCAGTTCGGCCGACGTCTCCGGACGGGAGCCGGCAATGTCCTTGCCGAGCAGCCCGCGCACATCGGCGTAGGCGTAGAAGGCCCCATGCGGGGTGGGGCATTCCACCCCCTCGATGGCGTTGAGCCCGTCCACCATTGCCTTGCGGCGCCGGTCGAAGGATTCCTTCATCTTTTCGACGGCGGTCAGCGGCCCGGACACTGCCGCCAGGGCAGCGCGTTGGGACACGTTCGAGACGTTGGAGGTCATGTGTGACTGCAGGTTGGTGGCACCGGCGATGACATCCTGGGGGCCGATCATCCAGCCGACCCGCCACCCGGTCATCGCATAGGTTTTGGCCACACCATTGAGAATCAGTACGGAATCGTCCAGCTCCGGAACTGCGGTGGCAATCGAGGTGAAGGGGACGTCGTCGTACGTCAGATGCTCATAGATCTCATCGGTGACCACCCACAGCCCCTTGGAAGCGGCCCACTGGCCGATTTGGCGGGTCTGCTCCGCACTGTAGATCGCGCCGGTCGGGTTGGACGGCGAGACGAACACGAGCACTCGCGTGCGGGATGTGACGGCCGCCTCCAGCTGTTCGGTGGTGACCAGGTAGCCCTGCTCGGGGCCGGCGAACACCTCCACCGGGACGCCCCCTGCCAGCCGGATGGCCTCGGGGTAGGTGGTCCAGTAGGGCGAAGGGACGAGTACTTCATCGCCAGGGTTCAGCAGCGTCGCGAAGGACTCGTAGACCGCTTGTTTGCCGCCGTTGGTGACGATAATCCGGGACGGGTCCACTTCATAGCCGGAGTCCCGCAGCGTTTTTTCAGCGATGGCGGACTTCAGTTCCGGCAGTCCGCCGGCGGGGGAGTAGTGGTGGCTCTTCGGGTCGGCTGCAGCCTTGATGGCCGCTTCGACGACATAGTCCGGGCTGGGGAAATCAGGTTCTCCGGCACCGAAGCCGATCACCGGCCGCCCGGCCGCCTTGAGCGCCTTCGCCTTGGCATCGACTGCCAGCGTGGCGGACTCGGCGATCGCGCCCACCCGGCGGGAGATGCGGCTGGTGCGTGCTTCAGTGGCGTCTGCAGACATGGGTACCCCGTTCGTCGGTGTAGTCAGGACCGGTATGCTTAGGACCTACTCTATGCGTTTTGTGTTGAGTTTGGCCTTGCGTTTTTACGCGGCGGTGAACTGGTTGCTGGTTCGACGTGGGGCAGACGAATGCGTAGACTATATCGGGTGTTGAAATCACCATGATGGAGTGCGCCCATGAACCGAAAGCCGATTTCGATCTGCGGCCGGAACCGGGGGCTTGCATCAAAGGGCAGTGGCGCAATTGGCAGCGCAGCGGTCTCCAAAACCGCAGGTTGCAGGTTCGAGTCCTGTCTGCCCTGCGCATGACTGTAAGGTCAGCAAATCCATGTGGCAGGTGACACTGTCACGACAGCGATAGGCAAGCGAGGCATAGGTGACCGAAACGGCTGCCAGCAGCTCCAAGGGACGCCCGTCCGGTGACAAAAACTCCGGGAAGCGGGGGTTCTTTGGCCGCATCATTTTGTTTATCCGCCAGGTCATCGCCGAACTGAAGAAGGTAGTGACGCCGACCCGCAAGGAGTTGGTCAACTACACGCTGGTGGTTCTGGTCTTCGTGATCATCATGATGATTATCGTGACGATTCTGGACTTCGCCTTTGGAAATGCCGCAATTTGGCTCTTTTCAGGCGGACCGCCAGACCAGTAGCGAGAGCGTTTGGCGCCGGGCAGCAGCCGTATGGTGCCGGGCGTTGAGTCATTTAAGATCCCATTAGGAAAGCAGGAAGCCAAGTGTCCGAGCAAGAGCTCGATAATCAGAGCCAGGATCTGAACACCTCAGATCAGGCAGCTGAACCCGAGGTTGATCCCGCCGACGCGCAGGTGGCGGCCGACGACGCCGGTTCAGCGGACGCGGATGCGTCGGTTGCCGGCGGCTCAACCGGGGACCCGGCCACCGAAGACACTGATGCTTCCGAGGCCGGATCGGAGAACGCCGAGGAAGCGGCTGACGACGAAGTCGATCCCGAAGAGGAATACAAAGCCAAACTGCGCCGGCAAGAGGGTGACTGGTACGTCATCCACTCCTACGCCGGATATGAGAACCGGGTGAAGACCAACCTCGAAAACCGTATCCAGTCCCTGAACATGGAAGAGGAAATCTTCGAGATTCAGGTGCCCATGGAAGAAGTGGTCGAGGTCAAGAACGCGCAGCGGAAGATCGTTAACCGCGTTCGGATCCCCAGTTACGTGCTTGTCCGGATGGAGCTGACCGACGAGTCCTGGGGCGCCGTCCGCCACACGCCGGGCGTGACCGGATTCGTGGGCAATGCGCACAACCCGGTGCCGCTGCGGCTGGACGAGGTTTTCTCCATGCTGGCCCCGGTTTTCGAGAAGGCCCCCGAGGCAGCCGCCGGCAAGGAAGCTGCGGCTCCGGCAGCCCCGATCACCGTCGACTACGAGGTCGGCGAATCCGTCATCGTCAAGGAGGGCCCCTTCGAGACGCTGCCGGCCACCATTTCGGAGATCAAGCCGGAGTCGCAGACTCTGGTGGTGCTGGTCTCCATCTTCGAGCGCGAAACTCCGGTCTCGCTCTCGTTCGGGCAGGTCACCAAGATCTAGCCTCGACCTATAACTTCGCACCCGTCCGGCCAGCTTTGCCGGGCAGTGCGGCGGCCACCTGGCCATGGGTGGTCATCCAACCTCAGGCACACTCCTGTGCCCGAGGAACGACGAGAACAGAAGGATCCTTACATTGGCTCCCAAAAAGAAGGTCGCCGGCCTCATCAAGCTGCAGATCCAGGCAGGTGCCGCTAACCCGGCACCGCCGATTGGTCCTGCCCTTGGCCAGCACGGCGTAAACATCATGGAATTCTGCAAGGCGTACAACGCCGCGACGGAATCCCAGCGTGGAAATGTCATCCCGGTGGAGATCACGGTCTACGAGGACCGTTCCTTCACCTTTATCACCAAGACTCCGCCGGCCGCTGAGTTGATCAAGAAGGCTGCCGGTGTGCAGACGGCTTCGGCGACTCCGCACTCCGTCAAGGTAGGCAACCTGTCCAAGGCACAGGCCGAAGAGATCGCCCAGACCAAGCTGGAAGACCTCAACGCCGACGACCTTGAGTCCGCCACGAAGATCGTCACCGGAACCGCTCGCTCCATGGGCGTCACGGTCGAGGGAAAATAACTTTCAAACAATCAGCGCTGTCGGCGACAAGGCACGACGGCGGGTGGTAGGGCCGGGCGCGGTCCGCAAACCACAACTGCATAAGGAGAACAAAGCAGATGGCAAAGCGCAGCAAAGCATACCGGGCAGCCGAGGCCAAGGTTGAGGCTGACAAGCAGTATTCGCCCGTAGAAGCGATCAACCTGGCGAAGGATACGAACCCGTCGAAGACGGATGCCACCGTTGAGGTGGCATTCCGCCTGGGCGTGGATCCCCGTAAGGCGGATCAGATGGTCCGCGGTACGGTCAACCTGCCGCACGGCACCGGTAAAACGGCACGGGTGCTGGTGTTCGCCACCGGTGACAAGGCAGAAGCCGCCGTTGCCGCCGGTGCGGACCACGTCGGTGCCGACGACTTGATCGCGAAGGTGGCGGACGGCTGGACCGACTTCGACGCCGCCGTGGCCACTCCGGACATGATGGGCAAGGTCGGACGTCTCGGTAAGGTCCTCGGCCCCCGTAACCTGATGCCGAACCCGAAGACCGGAACGGTGACCCCGGATGTCACCAAGGCTGTTGGCGACATCAAGGGCGGCAAGATCGACTTCCGCGTCGACAAGCACTCAAACCTGCACTTCATTATCGGCAAGGTTTCATTCGACACCGACAAGCTGGCGGAGAATTACGCCGCCGCTCTCGACGAGGTGCTGCGTTTGAAGCCTTCGGCGGCGAAGGGCCGTTACCTCTCGAAGGCGAACATCACCACCACGTTCGGCCCGGGTATCGAAGTGGACCCGAACGTGACAAAGGTGCTGGCAGAGGCTTAAGCAAGCGCCGCCGTCGGGCACGACCCGAACCTTTAAAAGGGACCCGGAGCAGTCACAGCTGTTCCGGGTCCCTTTTCCCGTTAAGGACCGCACCACAAACGTACTGATTGACGACTGCCAATCAGTAGAAGATGCACTCTTATCCATGAACCTTGAATCGTCCGGGGTGTCCCCGGATCGTGCCCCGTGGGCCATCGAGCCGCTCCATCTTCCAGAGTCACTGGACAGCCCCGATGCGGCGGATTTCATCGCGGCCAATGACCTCAGCAATCTGACTGAGGGACTGCGGTGGGGCAATAACGATCATTGGGTCAGCGCGGAAAACGCCCTGGCCGGGGCGCAGTCCAGCCGTTACACGGCCCGGCAGGGTTTCATCGCCACTGTTGATGATCGCGTCGTCGGACGTGCGGTTGTCGAAGCCCCGCTGACCGACAACACGGGTTGCGGATACGTCCATGTGATTGTCCACCCCGAATACCAGCGCCGCGGGCTGGGATCTCAACTGTATGCCGTGTTGGAGGACCACCTGCGCGGCAAGGACCGCCGTATTGTGATGGCCTGGAGCGACCATCCGGCAGATCTCGACGCCGACGCCGACGCCGGTGACGCCGACGCGGCCGACGGTCTGCGGCCCGCCAGTGGCCCTGGAAGCCTGCGGCAGGACGACGGCGTCGCGCGTTATTGCCTGGGACTTGGATACAGGCTGGAGCAGATTGAGCGGTTCAGCCTGCTGCAGTTGCCGCTTGATCGTGAAGTCCCTGCGCCGATGATGGAGGCCACGCAGTCAGCCGCAGGCCGGGATTATGACGTGGTGAGCTGGCAGGATAGCTGCCCGGACGACGTCGTCGACCAATACGGCCACCTCTGCCAGCGGATGAGCGTGGACGTGCCGATGGGGGAGATGGAAAGTGAAGCCGAGGAGTGGAGCGCGGCCAGAGTGCGCACCGCCGAAGCGAGGCTCCGTGGCCAAGGTGGGCGCAGTCTGGTGGCCGTTGTACGGGATGTGACAACGGGCCAACTGGTGGGTAATACCGTTCTCGAATACTTTCCAGACAGGCCGGAGGTGGTCTACCAGGAGAATACGCTGGTGCTGCATCCCCACCGCGGACACCGGCTGGGGATGCTGCTCAAGGTCGCCAACCTGCTCCGGCTGCAGGAACTGTGCCCGCAGGCGCGGCGCCTGTACACGTGGAACGCTGCGGAAAATTCGCACATGCTGGGCATCAATATTGAGCTGGGATTCGTGGCCCGGGGGTATGTCGGAGCCTGGCAGAAGAAGTTATCGGCACGGCAGTCATCTTGATCCATCCGTTACGCAAACTGTCAGCTATGGGCACTAGGCTGGGACGGTACATATGAGAAGCAGGCGGCTGACCAGCCAAGTGGGGTTTGATGACAACGCGGACCGTTCAGGTCGAACAACTGTGGGTGCCCGACTCGCTCGATGGCGGGGATTCAGCCGATTTTCTGGCGGTTGTCGACGTGGCCCGGCAGGTGCGGATTGCCACGTGGGGCAATGCCGATCTGGCCTTCTCTCCGGAGGAGTTCCTTGAGGCGTTCGGTGATCCATACGAACGCCTGGTGGTATTGATTGCCAGGATCGAGTCCCGCATAGTCGGGCGCGTGGGTATCTCGATGCCATTGCTGGACAATACGGATGACGCGATTATCTCGCTGGAGATTCTTCCCGAATGCCGAGGCCAAGGAGTCGGCCGCGAACTGCTGGAGGCAGCTGAGCAATTCGCCACCGGTGAGATGCGCCGGAGCCTGATTGTCGAAACGCATCACCCGGCGGCTGCCTTGGATTCCGATGGCGGATCTGTCGTCAAGGGCGCCGACGACGGCCGCGCGCTGCCGTCGTCGAGCAGGGAGGTGGTTTTCGCTTCCCAGGCAGGTTATGAACTGCAACGCGTGGAGCGGTTCAGTTCCTGTCCGTTTCCGGTGGGCCAGGAGGCGTTGGACCGGCTGAAGTCCCATGCCGCGGAGGCCGCCGGTCCCGACTACGCGGTCCACACCTGGACGGACAATTGCCCGGCGGAGTGGGTGAGGGATATGGCTGTGCTGGAGGGCTTGTTGGACGGTGACGAACCGGCGAGTGCCGATGAAGCGGACGGGCAGCAGCGATG
This sequence comes from Arthrobacter castelli DSM 16402, assembly GCF_000430705.1. GTDB lineage: Bacteria > Actinomycetota > Actinomycetes > Actinomycetales > Micrococcaceae > Arthrobacter_C > Arthrobacter_C castelli. The sequence goes on along the minus strand of NZ_AUMN01000017.1, from coordinate 56,316 downwards.
GGACGACGCCCGGGTTCGCGAAGCGGAAGCGCTGGCCCAGGCCGGCGGGCGCCAGACAATGATCTGCGCAGTGGAACATCAGCCTGGCCGCCGGCTGGTGGGATTTACCGCGATCAGCATTGTGCGCCACCGCGACGACATTGTGTTCCATGACGAGACCGTGGTGCTGCAGGAGCACCTCGGACGCAAGCTCGGCATGTTGATCCGGACCAGCAATTTGGAACGGCTGGAGCGGGAGAGACGTGCCGTGCGGAGAATCTATACGTGGGACGCCAGCGAAAAGGAATACATGGTCTCGGTCAATCGGGACCTGGGGTTCCGCACGGCCGGGTGCACCGGTGAGTGGCGGAAGCAGCTCTAAGCGGGCACCCCGGCGGGTATGGCCGGGGAATTGGCTGGCGGGACCGGCTGGTTGGTGGGGCCGATCGGCCGCTTCGGGATGGGGCGGCCGTGATTTGCGTGATTTGTTGGCCCGGACGCCGTCGCGTAGACTTTAACCACCAAAGACCGTCGGTCATCAGGTTCCATCCTTCTATTGCGAATGATTGCTCCTGGTTGAAGGTCCCCAAACGGGGCGGCCTGCGCAGGTGAACGAAGCGAATCCTCCCTGGCCTGTCACGGTCAGGTTGAGGGCTGGCCCCGTGCATCTGCGCGGGGCGTTTTTGTGCGTACTGCACTCCCGGGCCAGGGTCCTGACGAAGACCGGCATGATTCGAAGGAAGGAGGGTTATGGCAACGCCAACCAAGGTGTCCGCAGTCGAAGAGTTGACGGAGAATTTCCGTTCCTCAAACGCTGCTGTCCTAACCGAATATCGTGGGCTTTCCGTGGCACAGCTCCAACAGCTGCGCCGTTCACTGGGCGAGGACGCAAACTACTCGGTCGTGAAGAACACCCTGACTGCCATCGCGGCCAAGGAAGCCGGCGTCGAAGCATTCGACGACCAGCTCGTTGGACCGACCGCCATCGCCTTCATCAAGGGCGACGCGGTGAAGGCTGCAAAGGGGCTGACGGATTTCGCCAAGGCGAACCCACAGCTTGTTATCAAGTCCGGCTACTTCGAGGGCGAGGCAATGGATGCCCAGGGCGTCATTGCTCTGGCGGACCTCGTGTCGCGTGAGCACCAGCTGTCCAAGGTTGCCGGTGTGCTGAAGGCCCCGATGGGCCAGCTCGTCCGCACGGTGGACGCGCTGCGCGAGAAGCTGGAAGAGGGCGCGCCGGCCACGGAGGCTCCTGCCGAAACTCCAGCAGCTGACGCGGAGGAAGCACCTGCTGCTGAAGCGCCGGCGGAGGAAGCACCAGCTGCTGAAGCTGCCCCCGAAGCGGATACGGACGCCGCCAAGGAATAGCCACCATCTCCGCTTCCAGCTAGGAAGCAGGATCCATGACCCGGCCGTACAGCGGCCACCACATAAGAAAAGGAGCGCCACTCATGGCTAAGCTCACCACTGACGAGCTCATCGAAGCTTTCAAGGAATTGTCCATCGTCGAACTCTCTGACTTCGTTAAGCAGTTCGAGGAGACCTTCGACGTTACAGCTGCTGCTCCGGTCGCCGCTGCCGGCGCCGCCGCCGGTGGAGCCGAAGAAGAGGTCGAGGAGCAGACTGAGTTCGACGTCATCCTCGACTCCGCCGGTGACAAGAAGATCCAGGTCATCAAGGAGGTGCGTGCCCTGACCTCCCTCGGCCTGAAGGAAGCCAAGGACCTGGTCGATGGCGCGCCGAAGCCGGTTGTCGAAGGCGTCAGCAAGGAAAACGCCGACAAGGCCAAGGAAGCCCTCGAGGGTGCCGGTGCCGAGGTTTCCCTGAAGTAGTCTTCTTCAGAACCGCGCCGCTCTGTGCGGCACAGCGAACAGCCCGCGTGATGATTCACGCGGGCTGCTTCGCGTCCAGGCTCCGGCCCGCTCGACCCCGCTCGACGTCGGACCTGCCGTGGCGGGGCCCTACCGTCTCGGAGGCGAAAACTGCCGATGCGGCGCCCTGCCGATGCGGCGCCCTATCGATGCGGAGTCCTGCCGAGGTAGCACCGTGCCGCCGAGACAGCGGGTTGCAACCCGCTACCTGGCGGGCAGGGCGCTACCTCACGGGTTGGGGCACCAGGAGAAGGGGATTTACCGGCCGAACCACGGCTGGTTAGTCCCGGTAGAGCAGCACGGCCTCGCCCTGGCCGCCGCCTCCGCACAGCGAAACAGCCGCCTTGCCCGTCCCGCGACGGCTCAGCTCCCAGGCGGCGTGCCCGGCCAGCCGCGCACCGGAGGCGCCAATCGGGTGTCCCACCGCGATAGCTCCGCCATGCAGGTTGCACTTGTCGAGGCTGATGTCGAGGTCCTTGAGCGACTGCACGGCAACCGACCCGAAGGCCTCGTTGATCTCGATGAAGTCCAGGTCGTCCTTGCTCCAGCCCGCCTTCCGCAACGCGGACATAATGGCGTTGGATGGCTGTGAATGCAACGACGTGTCCGGGCCCGCGACCTGTCCGGGGGCGCCGACGACAGCGAGGTAGTCCAGGCCGAGTGCTTCGGCGTTTTGCCGGCTGGTCAGCACCAGCGCCGCCGCACCGTCACTGAGCGGGGAGGAGTTTCCGGCGGTGATGGACCCGTCCTTGGCGAAGGCCGGGCGGAGCTTGCCCAGCGAATCGACGGTGGTGTTGGGGCGCACGCCCTCATCGGTGTTGATCTCAATCGGGTCGCTCTTGCGCTGCGGCACGCTGACGGTCACGATCTCGTCGTCGAACACGCCGTCCTTGGCGGCCTTGGCTGCGCGCTCGTGTGAGGCGGCCGCGACTTCGTCCTGGGCAGTGCGATCGATACCGAGTTCAGCGTTCCGGCGTTCGGTCGAGGCGCCCATGGATTCGCCGTCGAAAGCATCGGTGAGTCCGTCGTTGGCCACCGAATCCACGGCAGTGATGTTTCCGTAGGTCCATCCCTGCCGTGATCCGGGCAGCAGGTGCGGGCCCTGGGACATGGACTCCTGGCCGCCGGCGACGACGACGGAAGCCTCACCGCTGCGGATCAACCGGGCCGCGTCGGTCACCGCAGCCAGGCCAGAGAGGCAGACCTTGTTGATGGTCACGGTTGGCACGTTCCAGCCGATTCCGGCGGCGATGGCGGTCTGGCGGGCCGGGTTCTGTCCGGCACCGGCCTGAACCACCTGGCCCATGATCACCGCATCGACGCTATCGGCACCTGCACCGGACTTCTCCAGGGCGGAGGCAGCAGCCTTTGCGCCCAGCTCGACGGCGGAGAAGCCGGCCAGCTGGCCGTTGAGTCGTCCCTGCGGGGTGCGCGAGGCGGACAGGATGACCACATCGTTGGGGTTGGCTGTCATGGTGGGTAGGCCCTCTTTCGTCTCTGTTGCTTCGGCGGTGCGAGGCCCGCTGAAGGGTGTGCAGCGGCGTCAATCTGCAGATTCTGTGCCGCATTTAATAAGTTTAGCGGCATCCGTGATGTACAGTTACTGCTGAGAAATGCTCCGCATTCGGATCCCGGCCCCGCAGGCCGGGTAGGGTCGTGCGTTGAGCACTGGACTTCTGGACGCCCGGTGGCGTACAGTGGATATTTGCGTCTTCCCTCTTAACCTTCAAAGCCTTCATATAGCGGTGGGCTTCGCCACGGCACGCTGTCGGACGGTCCGCATGGGCAAATCCGGCAGCCGGGCCGCAGGATCATATAGCGGATCCGGCAAGGTAGTACGTCGAGACTGCCGAAGAATCATCGGGAAGCGCGACAAACGCCTGAAGGTCTGTGGAAGGATCACTCTTGGTCGCCTCGAGCACCCCAAACAACGAAACCGCTAACAGCACGGCAGACAATTCGCCTCTGGCAACAGATGGCGCGTCACGCCGGCTTTCATTCGCAAAGATCCACGAACCGCTGGACGTGCCGAACCTGCTCGGCCTGCAGACCGACAGCTTCGATTGGCTGGTCGGTAACGAGCGCTGGCAGGAACGGATCGAGCAAGCCCTGGAACAGGGCCGCCGGGATCTCCCCGTCACGTCCGGGCTCTCAGACATCTTTGAGGAAATCTCCCCGATCGAGGATTTCCAGGGCACTATGTCCCTGAGTTTCTCCGAGCCGGAGTTCGCCGATCCGAAGTACACCATGGAGGAGTGCAAGGACCGGGACGCCACCTATTCGGCTCCGCTGTATGTCAAGGCGGAGTTCATGAACAACAACACGGGCGAAATTAAGCAGCAGACCGTGTTCATGGGCGATTTCCCGCTGATGACGCGGAACGGCACGTTCGTGATCAACGGCACCGAACGCGTCGTCGTTTCCCAGCTGGTGCGTTCTCCGGGCGCCTACTTCGAGCGCGCCGCTGACAAGACCAGCGATAAAGACATCTTCACCGCCAAGATCATCCCGTCGAGGGGAGCCTGGTTCGAGCTGGAGGTCGACAAGCGCGATCAGGTCGGTGTCCGCCTGGACCGCAAGCGCAAGCAGTCCGTTACCGTCTTGCTGAAGGCGCTGGGCTGGACCGAATCCCAGATCCTCGAAGAATTCGGCGAATTCGATTCCATCCGTGCCACCCTGGAGAAGGACGCCACGGAGTCCAAGGAAGAAGCGCTGCTGGACATCTACCGCAAGCTGCGTCCGGGCGAGCCGCCGACGGTCGAAGCGGCGCAGTCGCTGCTGGAAAATCTCTACTTCAACCCGAAGCGCTATGACCTGGCCAAGGTCGGCCGCTATAAGGTCAACCGCAAGCTGGGCACTGACATCCCGCTGGGACAGCGGAACTCATCGGTGCTGAACACCGAAGACATCGTGGCGATGATCAAGTTCCTGGTCACGCTGCACGCCGGTGGCGACTCCATCGAAGGCAAGCGCGACGGCGAGGACCACGAGGTTCGCGTCGAGGTCGACGACATCGACCACTTCGGCAATCGCCGCATCCGCGCCGTCGGCGAGCTGATCGAGAACCAGGTCCGCACCGGCCTGTCCCGGATGGAGCGCGTGGTCCGCGAGCGGATGACCACCCAGGACGTCGAGGCCATCACGCCGCAGACGCTGATCAACATCCGCCCTGTTGTGGCCGCGATCAAGGAGTTCTTCGGAACTTCGCAGCTCTCGCAGTTCATGGACCAGAACAACCCGCTGGCCGGTCTGACGCACAAGCGGCGTCTGTCCGCGCTGGGCCCGGGCGGTCTGTCCCGCGACCGTGCCGGCATGGAGGTCCGCGACGTCCACCCGTCGCACTACGGCCGCATGTGCCCCATTGAAACCCCTGAAGGCCCGAACATTGGCCTGATCGGTTCGCTGGCGTCCTACGGGCGGATTAATGCGTTCGGCTTTATCGAGACCCCGTACCGCAGGGTCAAGGAAGGCCAGGTGACCGACGAGGTCGTCTACCTGACCGCCGATGACGAGATCGACGTCGTCATTGCCCAGGCCAACGCTCCGCTGAACGACGACGAGCGCTTCTCCGAGGACATGGTCCTCGTGCGCGAACGCGGCGGCGGCGGCGAGCCGGTGCTGGTTCCGGCCACCGAGGTGGACTTCATGGACGTTTCCCCGCGCCAGATGGTGTCGGTGGCAACGGCCTTGATTCCGTTCCTCGAGCACGACGACGCCAACCGCGCACTGATGGGTGCGAACATGCAGCGTCAGGCCGTCCCGCTGATCCAGTCCGAGTCCCCGGTCGTGGGCACCGGCATGGAGCGGTCGGCAGCCGTCGACGCCGGCGACGTCATCATCGCCTCCAAGGCCGGCGTGGTCTCCGAGGTCTCGGCCGACGTCGTCGTGATGCTGAACGACGACGGCACCGAAACCAACTACCGGATCGCCAAGTTTGACCGTTCCAACCAGGGCACCGCCTACAACCAGCGCGTGCTCGTCACCGAGGGCCAGCGCCTGGAAGTCGGCGGCATCATCGCCGATGGTCCGTCGACGGACCACGGCGAGCTCGCGATCGGCAAGAACCTGCTGGTGGCATTCATGTCCTGGGAGGGCCACAACTTCGAAGACGCAATCATCCTGTCCCAGCGGCTGGTCCAGGACGACGTGATGTCTTCGATCCACATCGAAGAGCATGAGATCGATGCCCGTGACACCAAGCTCGGCGCCGAGGAGATTACCCGGGACATCCCGAATGTCTCCGAGGAGATCCTGTCCGGGCTGGACGAGCGCGGCATCATCCACATCGGTGCCGAGGTCGAAGCCGGCGACATCCTGGTCGGCAAGGTCACCCCGAAGGGCGAAACCGAGCTGACGCCCGAAGAGCGGCTGTTGCGCGCGATCTTCGGCGAGAAGTCCCGCGAGGTCCGCGACACCTCCTTGAAGGTGCCGCACGGCGAATCCGGCACCGTCATCGGCGTCCGCGTCTTCGACCGCGACAACGACGACGAGCTGCCCCCTGGGGTGAACCAGCTGGTCCGCGTCTACGTGGCAAACAAGCGCAAGATCACCGACGGCGACAAGCTCGCCGGCCGCCACGGTAACAAGGGCGTCATCTCCAAGATCCTGCCGGTCGAGGACATGCCGTTCCTGGCCGACGGAACCCCGGTCGACATCGTGCTCAACCCGCTGGGCGTGCCCGGACGTATGAACATCGGCCAGGTGCTGGAGACACACCTTGGCTGGGTGGCCAAGCAGGGCTGGACCATTGAGGGCGAGCCCGACTGGGTGCAGGCGCTGCAGGACATGCCGCGCGAGACCGGTCCGACCAACGTCGCGACCCCGGTCTTCGACGGTGCCCGGGAAGAGGAAATCAGCGGACTGCTGGAATCGACCAACCCCACCCGTGACGGTGACCGTCTGGTCGGATCCTCCGGCAAGGCCTTGGTGTACGACGGTCGCTCCGGCGAACCGTTCCCGGATCCGATCTCGGTCGGCTACATGTACATCCTGAAGCTTCACCACCTGGTGGACGACAAGATCCACGCACGTTCCACAGGCCCGTACTCGATGATCACCCAGCAGCCGCTTGGTGGTAAGGCGCAGTTCGGCGGCCAGCGCTTCGGTGAGATGGAGGTCTGGGCCCTGGAAGCCTACGGCTCCGCTTACACCCTGCAGGAACTGCTGACGATCAAGTCCGATGACATCCACGGGCGTGTGAAGGTCTATGAAGCCATCGTCAAGGGCGAGAACATTCCCGAGCCCGGCATCCCGGAGTCCTTCAAGGTGCTGATCAAGGAAATGCAGTCGCTCTGCTTGAATGTCGAGGTGCTGTCCCAGGACGGTAACTCGCTGGATATGCGTGACTCGGATGAAGAAGTCTTCCGGGCCGCGGAGGAACTCGGTATCGACCTGTCCAGGGCCGAACCCAGTTCCGTCGAAGAGGTCTAACCCCTCTTTCCGTACCCCGAATCGACTTTCAAATACGAGAACAAAGAGAGAACAGGGACCAAATGTCCACAGAATCCTCCTTCGGCGTAATGCGAATCGGCCTTGCCACTGCGGAAGAAATCCGCGAATGGTCTTATGGCGAGGTCAAGAAGCCCGAAACCATCAATTACCGTACTCTCAAGCCTGAGAAAGACGGCCTCTTCTGCGAGAAGATCTTCGGACCTTCCCGCGACTGGGAATGCTACTGCGGCAAGTACAAGCGTGTCCGGTTCAAGGGCATCATTTGTGAACGTTGTGGCGTAGAGGTCACCCGCGCCAAGGTGCGCCGTGAGCGGATGGGCCACATCGAGCTCGCCGCCCCGGTCACCCACATCTGGTACTTCAAGGGTGTTCCCTCCCGTCTGGGCTACCTGCTGGATCTGGCACCGAAGGATCTTGAGAAGATCATCTACTTCGCTGCCTACATGATCACCAGCGTGGACGAGGAATCCCGCCATGCGGAACTGCCGAACCTGCAGACCGAGCATGACATTGAGGCGAAGAACAAGGTCGACACCCGCGACTCCGATATCGCGGCGATCGCCCGCCAGCTCGAGGATGACCTCGCCACCATGGAGTCAGAGGGCGCCAAGGCTGCCGAGAAGAAGAAGGCCCGCGACGCCGCCGACCGCCAGATGGCCAACGTGCGCAAGCGCGCCGACGCCGAGATCGAGCGGCTCGAGCAGGTCTGGGACCGCTTCAAGAACCTCAAGGTCGGAGACCTGGAAGGTGACGAGGGACTCTACCGCGAACTGCGCGACCGCTACGGCCTGTACTTCGAAGGCGCCATGGGTGCCGACGCGATCAAGGCCCGCCTCGAGGACTTCGACATGGAAGCCGAGGCGGAGCACCTGCGCGACATCATCCAGAACGGCAAGGGCCAGCGGAAGACCCGTGCCCTGAAGCGGCTGAAGGTTGTCAATGCTTTCCTGACCACCACCAACAGCCCGCTGGGCATGGTGCTGGATGCCGTTCCGGTGATCCCGCCGGAGCTGCGCCCGATGGTCCAGCTCGACGGCGGCCGTTTCGCGACGTCGGACCTGAACGACCTGTACCGCCGTGTCATCAACCGCAACAACCGCCTCAAGCGGCTGCTGGATCTCGGCGCCCCCGAGATTATCGTGAACAACGAGAAGCGGATGCTGCAGGAAGCGGTCGACAGCCTGTTCGACAATGGCCGCCGCGGTCGTCCGGTCACCGGACCGGGCAACCGTCCGCTGAAGTCGCTGTCCGACATGCTCAAGGGCAAGCAGGGGCGGTTCCGCCAGAACCTGCTGGGCAAGCGTGTTGACTACTCCGGCCGTTCGGTCATTGTGGTTGGCCCGCAGCTGAAACTGCACCAGTGCGGTCTGCCCAAGCAGATGGCTCTGGAGCTGTTCAAGCCGTTCGTGATGAAACGCCTGGTTGACCTCAACCATGCACAGAACATCAAGAGCGCCAAGCGGATGGTCGAGCGCTACCGCCCGCAGGTGTGGGACGTGCTCGAAGAGATCATCACCGAACACCCGGTGCTGCTCAACCGTGCACCAACCCTGCACCGCCTCGGTATCCAGGCCTTCGAGCCGCAGCTGGTTGAAGGCAAGGCCGTCCAGCTCCACCCGCTGGTCTGTGGCGCGTTCAACGCAGACTTCGACGGTGACCAGATGGCTGTGCACCTGCCGCTCTCCCCGGAGGCGCAGGCCGAGGCCCGCATCCTGATGCTGTCCTCGAACAACATCCTGAAGCCGTCCGATGGCCGTCCGGTGACCCTGCCCTCGCAGGACATGATCATCGGCCTGTACCACCTGACCACCAAGCGAGCCGGTTCCGCCGGCGAAGGCCGCGAGTTCGCGTCGCTGGCTGAGGCCATCATGGCGAACGACGCCGGGTCCCTGCACTTGAACTCCAAGGTCAAGATCCGCTTGGAGGACTTTGTTCCGCCCGAGGGCTGGCAAGCGCCCGAGGGTTGGGAGCCGGGCCAGCCCACCGTGGTGGAAACCTCGCTGGGCCAGGTGCTGTTCAACGAGACGCTGCCCGACGATTACCCGTGGGTGGAGACCGTTGCGGACAAGGGCCAGCTCTCCGCCATCGTCAATGACCTGGCTGAGCGGTACGAGAAGGTTATCGTGGCCCAGGCGCTGGACAGCCTCAAGGACGCAGGCTTCTACTGGGCGACCCGCTCGGGCGTGACTGTGGCGATCTCCGATATTGCCAAGCCTGCCGAGAAGCCGGCGATCCTGGAGGACTACGAAGGCCAGGCGTCCAAGGTGGAAAGCCAGTACGACAAGGGCCTGATCGCCGACGACGAGCGGCGCCAGGAACTGATCGACATCTGGAACAAGGCCACCAACGAGGTCGCCGACGTGATGCAGAAGAATCTGTCGCCGTCGAACACCATCAACCGGATGGTCTCCTCGGGTGCCCGTGGCAACTGGATGCAGGTCCGTCAGATCGCCGGTATCCGTGGTCTGGTGGCCAACCCGAAGGGCGAAATCATCCCGCGTCCGATCAAGTCCTCCTACCGCGAGGGCCTGTCGGTGCTGGAATACTTCATCGCCACCCACGGTGCACGTAAGGGTCTTGCCGATACCGCGCTGCGTACCGCCAACTCGGGTTACCTGACCCGTCGTCTGGTCGACGTGTCCCAGGACGTCATCGTCCGCGAAGAGGACTGCGGCACCGAACGCGGCCTGAACCTGCCGATTGCCGTCGAGGTCGGGGGCGAGATGATGCTGCACGAGGATGCCGCCTCCAGCGTTTACGCCCGCACCCTGGCCACCGACGTCGTCAACTCCGACGGCGAGGTCCTCGCCGAAGCGGGAAGCGACGTCGGCGACGTGCTGATCGACCGGTTGTTCAAGGCAGGCGTCACGGACATCAAGATCCGTTCGGTGCTGACCTGTGAATCACGGGTGGGAACCTGCGCCCAGTGCTACGGCCGGTCGCTGGCCACGGGCAAGACCGTGGACATCGGCGAGGCCGTGGGCATTATCGCCGCGCAGTCCATCGGTGAGCCCGGTACCCAGCTGACCATGCGTACCTTCCACACCGGTGGTGCCGTCTCCGCTTCCCGCGGTGACGACATTACCCAGGGTCTGCCGCGCATCCAGGAGCTCTTCGAGGCGCGCACCCCCAAGGGTGTCGCACCGATCGCGGAGTCCGCCGGACGGGTCACCATCGAGGAGACCGAGCGTCAGATGCGGCTCATCGTCACCCCGGACGACGGCTCGGACGACCAGACCTACCCGGTGCTGCGCCGTGCCCGTCTGCTGATCGAAGATGGTCAGCATGTCGACGTCGGCCAGCAGATGGTGGTTGGCGCGGTGGACCCGAAGCAGGTGCTGCGTATTCTCGGCCCGCGTGCCGCACAGAAGCATCTCGTGGACGAGGTCCAGGGCGTGTACCGCAGCCAGGGTGTTGGTATCCACGACAAGCACGTCGAGGTCATCGTGCGGCAGATGCTGCGCCGTATCACCATCATCGAGTCCGGCGACTCCGAGTTGCTCCCCGGCGAACTGTCCGAGCGGGGACGGTTCGAAGAGGAGAACCGGCGCGTGGTGTCCGAGGGCAAAACCCCGGCATCGGGCCGTCCGGAGCTGATGGGGATCACCAAGGCTTCGCTGGCGACCGACTCCTGGCTGTCCGCAGCCTCCTTCCAGGAAACCACCCGGGTGCTCACCCAGGCGGCCATGGAAGGCAAGTCGGATCCGCTGCTGGGTCTGAAGGAGAACGTGATCATCGGTAAGCTGATCCCGGCCGGTACCGGCCTGGCCCGCTACAACGACATCAAGGTCGAGCCGACGGAGGAAGCAAAGGCCAATCTCTACACCGGCCCGAGCGCCTTCAGCGACGTCGACTACTCGTCGGTGGGACAGGACGCGACCCCCGAGTTCCACGCCATCCCGCTGGATGACTACGACATGGGAGCTGAATACCGCTAGGTCTCGATGCGGCGCGGGCGCCTCACTCGACCAAGGCGCTCCGCGCGGCGGTGGTCGACCAAGGCGCTCCGCAATCGGTGGTCGACCAAGGCGCTCCGCGCCGCGTGGAGACCCGTGGAGACCCAGCACGACCTGATGTGAGGGCCCCGCACCATTTCGGTGCGGGGCCTTTCGCATGTCCGGCAACCGGCCGGAATCGGATGTCGGGCAGGCGCCCCTATCGAGTCGCGCCGGCGTTTACGGCGACTTCCGCTCCGCCTTGGGACAATCGACCGGCGGCGCCGGCGGCAATATGTCCCAAACGGGAGCGATCCAGGGCAGCTGCTTCGTCGTGGGGCGGCGCTGTTGGTGGAGAAGCAGCCCCTCGATTCACGGCGGGATAACAATGTGTAACGCAATCGCCGCACTCCGTTGCACACGTCACAGACTGTGAGCTAGACTACTGATGTTCGCTATTCGTACGTGTGTGCGCACACCGTTCAGGTTTGGTTTTACCAGCCGGTGGCGGGGTCGGCGTGGGGGCGACCGGCGGACGGCACAACAGCAAACCGTTGAACGAAAAAGGAGCTGACCATGCAGTTACTTAAGAAGGGCGGCGCGTCCACTGCGCCGCAGCAACGAGGCAAGTGGCCGAAGAACGTGGTGAGGACTTCCGGCGCTGTGGCCGCCACCGCGGCTCTCCTTGCCACCACCGCGTGCGGTGGTGGCGACAGTGGGGGCGGTAGCGACTTCCCCTCCGAAACCATCGAAATGATCATTCCCTATGCTGCCGGCGGCAGCACCGATGTCAGCGTCCGCGGCATGGCGGCCATCGCCGAGGAAACCTGCGGCACCAACATCATCGCCAGCAACCAGACCGGCAGCGCGGGCGCCGTTGGCTTCAGCGCCACAGCGAATGCTGAGCCCAATGGATACACCGTCGGTGCCACCGCCACCGAGCTGGCCTATCTTTACAAGCTGGGCATCACGGATGTGCGGCCCAATGACTTCAAGGGTGTGATGCGGTACGCGCTCAACCCCCACGTCTTCTTCGTCCCGGCCGATTCGCCGTACAAGTCGATGGAAGACCTGATTAAGGCCGCTGAGAACGGCAAAACGATCAACGCCGCCACCAGCGGAACCGGGTCGGTCTACCACCTTGCAGCGGCCGGCTTGGCGTTGGAGGCCGGGGTGAAGGACCAGTTCCGCTACCTGCCGTTCGACGGCGGTGCCTCGGCGGTGCAGGCGACGATCGGCGGACAGGCCGACCTGGTCTCCGTCGTACTCAGTGAAGCGATCGGGCAGGTGGAATCCGGACGGCTGCGTCCGCTCGCTGTCGCCGGTGACGAGCGCCTCGATGCCATCCCCGATACGCCGACCTTGAAGGAGATCGGAATCGACTGGACCTCGGCGTCGCACTTGGGCCTGGCGGTTCCGGATGAGACCCCGAAGAAGCGGGTGGAGAAGCTCGACAAGTGCCTGCACGAGGCAATCCAGTCCGACGAGTTCCAGCAGTCGATGAAGGAACAGAACCTGACCCTCGACTACCTGCCGCCGAAGGAGTTCGAGGCCTACCTGCAGGATCTGTCCAAGCAGTACGGCAAGGTTATTGAAGAAGTCGGAATCAAGGCAGGTTAGTCCGGCGATGACCAGGAATCCAGGCGACCGGGTCGCGGCGGTGATCCTGCTGGCGTTGGCGGTATTCGTCTTCGCCTACAGTTTCACCATGCCGGATCCCGTACAGGAACTCGATCCCGGAGTTGCAGCCTTCCCGCGGGGGCTGGCGGTGCTTATCGGCGTGCTCGCACTGGTGCCGCTCTTCCGTCCGCAGCCGGGAGAAGCACTGCCCCGCGGACTCTACGCGGGCCGGGTGATTGGCACGGTGGCGCTGTTGGCCGGATATGCGATGGTTTTGGACATCATCGGGTTTGTCATCACCACCGTGGCATTTACTCTCGCGGAGCTTTTCCTGCTGGGAATCCGCCGTCCGGTGACGCTGATCGTCATGCCGCTCGGCGTCGGGCTGGGGTTGTTCTATGTGTTTAGGACACTCCTCGGCGTGGCGTTGCCCACCAGCGGACTGGGAGGTCTGCCGATATGAGCAATTGGCTTGCAGGCGCTGAAGCCGTGTTGGACCCTTCGGTCCTGATTCTGACCGTGCTGGGGATATTGCTCGGAGTTGTCATCGGAGCAATGCCCGGTTTGTCGGCAACGGTGGGGATCGCGGTCTTCCTGCCTTTCACATTCACGCTGGATCCGCTGCCCGGCCTGGTGCTGCTGTTGGGGATTTACAACGGGGCGTGCTACGCAGGGTCCATTCCGGCCATCCTGCTGAGAACGCCCGGTACTCCGGCCTCGGCGGCGACGGTGCTGGACGGGTATCCAATGACGCGGAACGGGCAGGCGGGCAAGGCGCTCAGCGTGTCCCTCGTGGCTTCCGTTGTCGGCGGCCTGCTGGCGACGGTGATGCTGATCGTTTCGGCTCCCGCCGTCGCCGAAGTTGCGTTGCAATTCGGGCCGGCCGAGTACTTTGCCTTGGCGGTGCTCGCGCTGACCATCATCGCCTCTCTGGGGGAGGGCGCCCTGGCCAAGGGCGTGATCAGCGCCGCCCTCGGGGTGTTGATTGCCATGGTCGGCCTGGATGGAATATCCGGTGCCCAGCGGTTCACCTTCGGCATCCAGCAGTTGAGCGGTGGTATTGAACTCATCGCCTTGCTGGTCGGTTTGTTTGGCGCGGCCGAGGCCTTGTTCCAGATTGAACACATGCACAAGGAGAGCAAGGCCGCCAGTATGGGCAGTTTCCGACTGAAGGGCAAAGACCTGCGTCGCATGTCACCTACCACTGTCGGTTCCGGAGTGCTGGGCTTCTTTATAGGCGCGCTTCCCGGCGTCGGCGGGGATATTGGCGGCTACGTTGCCTATAACGAGACCCGCCGGTTCGCGCGGCACGACCGGGAGAAGTTCGGTCACGGCGATTCCCGCGGCGTGGCAGCAGCGGAGTCGGCCAACAACTCGGCGCAGGTCGGTGGCCTGGTCCCCACGTTGACGCTGGGCATTCCCGGCAACACTGCTGCTGCGGTTTTGATCGGGGCGCTGCTGGTCCAGGGGCTGCGGCCCGGGCCCCAGTTGTTCGCGTCGAATCCCGAGCTGGTCTACGGATCCTTTATCGCGATTCTGGCCGGATTCGTCGTGCTATTGTTTGTCGGTTCGCTGGGAATCAGGGCCTGGGCACAGGTCATCCGGATACCACCGGCGCTGCTGTGGCCGATCGTGCTGATCCTGTCCATCGTGGGTTCGTACGCCGTGCGGACCAATCCGTTCGACGTCGTGGTGATGCTGGCCGCCGGCGTGCTTGGCTACTTCATGCTCAAGGGCGGCTTCCCGATTGCACCACTGCTGATCGGCGTCATTGTCGGGCCGCTGGCCGAAGACAATTTCCGTCTGGCCATGATCCAGTACGGCGGCAGCTTCAGCTGGATGCTCGATCCGCTGCCGTTCGTGCTGCTCGTGCTCTCTGCGGCGTCGCTGTTCTTCTCGCTGTGGCGGTCGAACAAGGCGCGGCGGAAGGCAGCGGCCGACGCGCAGAAAATCGACCAGCCTTAGTACTGGAGCCCTGGCCGGATTTAGCTCCGGTATGGGACATATTGCCACCGGCGCCGCCGGTCAGTTGTCCCATACCGGAGCATTTCTGTTTAACAGGGGAAGGTTCCGGCCGAACCAGGGGAGGGCGTCCAGGAAAGGGGGCGTCCAGGGAGTGGGCGTCCAGAGGCTCTGGGCCGTACAGGTACAGGACCGTCCAAGTGCGGTTAGTATCGTCACTATGGACGCAGACGTCATCGTGGTCGGTGCCGGCCTTGCCGGACTGACTGCCACCGCGGAACTGGCCGACGCCGGCAGGAAAGTGATCCTGCTCGACCAGGAATCCGAAGCGAACCTGGGCGGACAGGCGTTCTGGTCGCTGGGCGGGCTGTTCATGGTCGATACGCCCGAGCAGCGCCGGATGGGCATCAACGACTCCCACGAACTGGCACTGCAGGACTGGATGGGCAGCGCCGCATTCGACCGGGATGAGGACTACTGGCCACGCAAATGGGCCGAAGCGTATGTGGATTTTGCCTCCGGCGAGAAGCGAACCTGGCTGCACGGCATGGGGCATCGGATCTTCCCGGTGATCGGCTGGGCGGAGCGGGGCGATGGACGTGCGAACGGGCACGGCAATTCGGTGCCGCGGTTCCACCTGACGTGGGGCACCGGCCCGGCAGTCATGGAACCTTTCGTCCGGCGAGTCCGCACGGCGGTCGACGCCGGTCTCGTCTCATTGCGGTTCCGGCACCGCGTCGACGGGCTGATCCGGCATGACGGCGCCGTCGACGGCGTCCGGGGCAGCGTACTGGAACCGAACGACGCCGGCCGGGCAGTGGCCGGCGGCAGTAGCGAAGTGGACCAGTTCGAATTGCATGCTCAGGCCGTGATTGTCGCTTCGGGAGGCATCGGCGGCAACCACGACCTGGTCCGGAGAGCGTGGCCGGCACGGCTTGGTCCGGTGCCGCGGCGGATGATTTCGGGGGTTCCGGCCTACGTGGACGGGCGGATGCTCGGGATTACGGAGGAGGCCGGCGGGCGGGTGATCAATCCGGACCGCATGTGGCACTACGTGGAAGGCGTGCACAACTGGGATCCGGTCTGGCAGAACCACGGCATCCGTATCCTGCCCGGGCCGTCGTCGCTATGGCTCGATGCCACCGGGCAACGCTTGCCGGCCCCGCTGTTTCCGGGATTCGACACCCTGGGAACGCTGAAACACATCGCCGGGACTGGATTCGACTACAGCTGGTTTATCCTCACTCAGAAGATCATCGAGAAGGAATTCGCACTATCCGGTTCGGAGCAGAACCCGGACCTGACCGGCAGGAGTATCCGTGACGTGCTGGCCAGGGTGAAACCAGGTGCGCCGCCGCCGGTGGAAGCGTTCAAGAAACACGGCCGGGACTTCATCGTGGCCGGCACAATCAGCGAGTTGGCGTCTGGTATGAACGCGCTCAGTGGGGACGGGCTGATCAGTGAACGGGACCTGGAACAGACCGTCGTTGCCCGCGATCGTGAGATCGGCAATTCCTTCAGCAAGGACGCGCAGGTGACGGCGGTGCGTGGAGCGCGCCGGTACCGTGGCGACAAGTTGATCCGCGTCGCATCACCGCATCGTTTGCTCGACCCCAAAGCCGGCCCGCTCATCGCCGTCCGCTTGAACATCCTGACCCGCAAGACCCTGGGCGGCCTGGAGACAGATCTTCAGGGCCGGGTGCTGCAGCCCGGCGGGGACCCGCTGCCGGGCCTATATGCGGCAGGGGAGGCCAGCGGTTTCGGCGGCGGCGGGATGCACGGCTATAACTCCTTGGAAGGGACTTTCCTCGGTGGCTGTCTGTTCTCCGGCCGGCAAGCCGGACGGGCGGCGGCCGCAGCGCTCGGCTAGGTCTCGATACGGGCGCTGAGCGCCCTACTCGACCACCGCCTCAGTGATCGACCAAGGCGCTCCGCGCCGCGCGGAGATCCGCGTGATTCCGGTGCGCGATGTCTGCTGCTTGTCTGCTACTATAGGAGTCAATTGTTTGTGTGGCAGTGGATGAAGGCCGGTTCCTGAGCAGGATTTCGAACTGCGAAGAAGCTGGGGCCTGTTTCCGGGTTGCAGGGTCCTTGTGCAACGAATGCCACGTTTTTGCATGCCTAGGCACGTTCCGGTTCGGATCAAGCGAAGTGTGCAGAACGAGCCGACAGTGCTTCGCTTCGGCACCTTACCCGATACCGCCCGGCTGGACGCGGGCGGGGCAGGGACCGGGCAGCGGGGCTGAGTGAATGAGAACTTCTCGAGAATGTATGGAGAACCAATAAGTGCCAACAATTAATCAGCTGGTCCGGAAGGGCCGCTCCCCGAAGCTCCCGAAGTATGATGCTCCTGCGCTTCAGGGCAACCCGATGCGCCGTGGCGTCTGCACGCGTGTCTACACCACCACTCCGAAGAAGCCGAACTCCGCGTTGCGCAAGGTCGCCCGTGTGCGGCTCAACAGCGGCATGGAGGTCACTGCTTACATCCCCGGCGTCGGGCATAACCTGCAGGAACACTCCATCGTGCTGGTGCGCGGCGGCCGTGTGAAGGACCTGCCTGGTGTCCGCTACAAGATCGTCCGCGGTGCTCTCGATACCCAGGGCGTGAAGAACCGCCAGCAGTCCCGCAGCCTCTACGGCGCCAAGAAGGAGAAGAAGTAATGCCTCGTAAGGGACCGGCGCCGAAGCGCCCCCTAGTTGTAGATCCCGTCCACGGATCACCCTTGGTCACCCAGTTGATCAACAAGGTGCTGGTCGACGGTAAGAAGTCAACCGCCGAGCGCATCGTCTACGGTGCACTCAACGGCGTTCAGGCCAAGACCGGCGGCGACCCTGTGGCCGCGCTGAAGAAGGCCATGGACAACGTGAAGCCCGCCCTGGAGGTGAAGTCCCGCCGCGTCGGCGGTGCCACCTACCAGGTGCCCGTCGAGGTCAAGCCAGGCCGCGCCACGGCCCTCGCCCTGCGCTGGCTGGTTGGATACTCCAAGGCCCGTCGCGAGAAGAGCATGACGGAACGCCTGCAGAACGAGATTCTGGATGCGTCCAATGGTCTCGGTGCCGCTGTGAAGCGTCGCGAAGACACCCACAAGATGGCCGAGTCCAACAAGGCCTTCGCCCACTACCGCTGGTAAAACCGAAGTACGACGGCGGCCAGCGCCAGGTGCCGGCGGCACCCATCAGTTACGCCGGCGTCGTACCCAGGCCAAACCTGAAAGGCAGACACCGTGGCACTTGACGTGCTTACCGACCTGAAAAAGGTCCGCAATATCGGCATCATGGCCCACATCGATGCCGGTAAGACCACCACTACCGAGCGCATCCTGTACTACACCGGTATCAACCACAAGCTCGGCGAGACCCATGACGGGGCGTCGACGATGGACTGGATGTCACAGGAGCAGGAGCGTGGTATTACCATCACCTCCGCCGCGACCACATGTTTCTGGGAAGACAACCAGATCAACATCATCGACACCCCGGGCCACGTGGACTTCACCGTTGAGGTGGAGCGTTCACTGCGTGTGCTCGACGGCGCCGTCGCAGTCTTCGACGGCAAGGAAGGTGTGGAGCCGCAGTCCGAGACGGTCTGGCGGCAGGCCGATAAGTACAACGTGCCGCGCATCTGCTTTGTCAACAAGATGGACAAGCTCGGTGCCGACTTCTACTTCACCGTCGACACGATCGTCAACCGGCTGAAGGCCAAGCCGTTGGTCCTGCAGCTGCCGATCGGTGCGGAGAGCAACTTCGAAGGGGTCGTGGACTTGATCCACATGCGCGCGCTGACCTGGCGCGGCGACTCCAAGGGCGACGTCACCCTGGGTGCCAAGTACGAGATCGAGGAGATCCCCGAAGACCTGAAAGAGAAGGCGCAGGAATACCGCACTGCCCTGATCGAGAATGTCGCCGAAACCGACGAAGCGTTGATGGAGAAGTACCTCGAGGGTGAAGAGCTGACCACCGAAGAGATCGTTGCCGGCATCCGCCACCTGACCACCAATTCCGAGGCATACCCGGTGCTGTGTGGTTCCGCGTTCAAGAACCGCGGCGTGCAGCCGATGCTGGACGCGGTCATCGACTACCTGCCGTCCCCGCTGGATGTGCCAAGCATCCAGGGCCACCCGGTCAATGATCTCGAAGAGATCATCACCCGTCCGGCGGATTCGACGGCGCCGTTCTCGGCGCTGGCGTTCAAGGTGGTGACGCACCCGTTCTTCGGGCGTTTGACGTACCTGCGCGTCTACTCCGGCAAGGCGAAGACCGGCGCCCAGGTGGTCAACTCGACCAAGGGCAGGCGCGAGCGCATCGGGAAGCTGTTCCAGATGCACGCCAACAAGGAGAACCCGGTGGAGGAAGTGACGACTGGTCACATCTATGCCGCCATCGGCCTGAAGGACACCACCACAGGTGACACCCTGTGTGACTCCAACGACCAGATCATCCTTGAGGCGATGAGCTTCCCGCGGCCGGTCATCGACGTGGCAATTGAGCCCAAGACCAAGGGCGACCAGGAGAAACTGGGTGTGGCCATCCAGAAGCTGGCCGAGGAAGACCCGACTTTCCGGGTCTCCCTGAACGAGGACACCGGGCAGACGATCATCGGCGGTATGGGTGAGCTGCAGCTGGACATCATGGTGGACCGGATGCGGCGTGAATTCAAGGTTGACGCCAACGTCGGCAAGCCCCAGGTGGCCTACCGGGAAACTATTAAGGGCACGGTCGAGAAGTACGACTACACCCACAAGAAGCAGACTGGCGGTTCCGGCCAGTTCGCGAAGATCCAGCTCCGCATCGAACCACTGGATACGTCCGAAGGTGAGATGTACGAGTTTGACAACCAGATCACCGGTGGCCGTGTGCCGCGCGAGTACATCCCCAGTGTTGACGCTGGTATCCAGGATGCGCTCAATGATGGTGTGCTCGCCGGCTACCCGGTTGTCGGCATCAAGGCGACCCTCGTCGATGGTGCCTACCATGACGTCGACTCTTCGGAAATGGCGTTCAAGATTGCCGGCCGGATGGCTTTCAAGGAAGTTGCCCGGATGGCGAAGCCGGTTCTGCTCGAACCGCTGATGGATGTTGAGGTCCGCACACCTGAGGAATACATGGGTGATGTGATTGGTGATCTGAACTCCCGGCGCGGCCAGATGCAGTCCATGGAGGATGCAAGCGGTGTGAAGGTTATTCGCGCGCATGTTCCCCTCTCCGGTATGTTTGGATACATTGGTGACCTTCGGTCGAAGACCCAGGGCCGCGCTGTGTACTCCATGCAGTTTGATAGCTACTCTGAGGTCCCCAAAGCGGTGGCCGACGAGATCATTCAGAAAGTCCGCGGTGAGTAGCAGCTTCGCTGGTTGGCATCCGCCACGCGGGTGCCAACCGCTGCTGCAGGGTCATCGGCGCAATGCCGGACGGCCCGTCCACGGACGAATTTCAACAAATAAACCAGCCCCAAGTAGACTTGCATGGGTTTCAGTGACGAAAAGCGCCACTGAAAAGTAAGTCTTACTACCAAACGTTCTAGGAGGAACCAGTGGCGAAGGCAAAGTTCGAGCGGACTAAGCCGCACGTCAACATCGGAACCATCGGTCACGTCGACCATGGCAAGACCACGTTGACCACTGCCATTTCCAAGGTGCTCGCCGAGAGGTACCCGCACCTCAACGATGCCTCGGCATTCGACACGATCGACGCGGCTCCGGAAGAGAAGCAGCGCGGCATCACCATTAACATCGCCCACATCGAGTACCAGACCGAGGCGCGTCACTACGCGCACGTCGATGCTCCGGGCCACGCTGACTACATCAAGAACATGATCACCGGTGCGGCCCAGATGGACGGCGCGATCCTGGTTGTGGCCGCCAGTGACGGCCCGATGGCCCAGACCCGCGAGCACGTGCTGCTGGCCAAGCAGGTCGGCGTGCCGTACCTGCTGGTCGCGCTGAACAAGGCCGACATGGTTGAGGACGAAGAGCTCCTCGACCTGGTCGAAATGGAAGTTCGTGAGCTGCTCAGCTCGCAGGAGTTCGACGGCGACAACGCTCCGGTGGTGCGCGTGTCGGCACTGAAGGCGCTGGAGGGCGACGAGAAGTGGGTTGACTCCATCGTCGAGCTCGTCCACGCCATTGACGACAGCATCCCGGATCCGGTCCGCGACAAGGACAAGCCGTTCCTGATGCCGATCGAGGACGTGTTCACCATTACCGGCCGCGGAACCGTTGTGACGGGCCGGGCCGAGCGGGGCACCCTCGCGATCAACTCCGAGGTCGAGATCGTGGGCATCCGCGAGCTGCAGAAGACCACGGTGACCGGTATCGAGATGTTCCACAAGCAGCTCGACGAGGCATGGGCCGGTGAGAACTGTGGCCTGCTGCTGCGTGGCATCAAGCGTGAGGACGTCGAGCGTGGCCAGGTCGTGGTGAAGCCGAAGTCCATCACCCCGCACACGGACTTCGAGGCGAACGTCTACATCCTCTCCAAGGACGAGGGTGGACGCCACAACCCGTTCTACTCGAACTACCGTCCGCAGTTCTACTTCCGCACCACCGACGTCACCGGCGTCATCACGTTGCCGGAAGGCACCGAGATGGTTATGCCCGGCGACAACACGGAAATGAGCGTTGAGCTGATCCAGCCCATCGCCATGGAAGAGGGCCTCGGCTTCGCCGTCCGCGAGGGTGGCCGCACCGTTGGCTCGGGCCGGGTCACCAAGATCACTAAGTAGCCTGTGGCGGCTACTGGTTTTCTCCGGTTTCCCCGGGTTGGCACAGGACACTGAGTCGACCCACGCGGAACTGAACGCAATATGCCCCGCTGCTCCGGCAGCGGGGCATATTTGCGGTTAAAATGCGTGCCCCTTTGGCCCCTGCCGTTTCGGCTGCGTGCACGCAGTGACCAGGCTATGGCATACTCGTATGTGAGGCGGGCAGGGTTGCTCTGTCCATTGGTGGTCCCGCCCGGCTCCGGCCGAAGTGGCTCAATCGGCTCAATTTGCGTTCGCTGGTCGGCCATGGCAGACTAGTGGAGTTGTTCAAGCGCTTCGATGCGCCGTGTCCCGATCAAGATAATGCTTGGTGCAGGGTCCGCCGGCGAAGCCCAAATATGACCCACCTCCTTGAGAATGTGTGTGTACTTTTCTGTTGGAAGATACGACACGCCCGACTTCGGGGGTCGGAGCTTCGGCAGGGTGAGGAACCCGGAGGATTCCGGATTCAGCCTGTTGGAAGATGTAGCCGGACTGGGATGGCCGCTGCTCGCCCAGGGCCGCGCACAAGGGATGTAGTTCCATAGAGAAGCCGTACTTCAGAAAGAGAGTCACGACGCCATGGCGGGACAGAAAATCCGCATCCGGCTGAAGTCATATGACCATGAGGTCATTGATTCTTCAGCGCGGAAGATCGTTGAGACGGTGACGCGCGCAGGCGCTACGGTTGTTGGCCCGGTGCCGCTGCCGACGGAGAAGAACGTCTACTGCGTCATCCGTTCGCCGCACAAGTACAAGGACAGCCGCGAGCACTTCGAAATGCGTACTCACAAGCGTCTGCTCGACATTATCGACCCCACGCCCAAGGCTGTTGACTCGCTGATGCGGCTCGATCTGCCCGCCGACGTGAATATCGAAATCAAGCTGTAGAAGGATCGCATCGTCATGTCTACCTTAACTACGCGCCAGGTGAAGGGCCTGCTGGGCAAGAAGCTCGGCATGACCCAGGTCTGGGACGAGAACAACCGCTTTATCCCGGTGACCGTCGTCCAGGCAGACTCCAATGTCATCACCCAGCTGCGCGCACAGGATACCGACGGCTATTCCGCCGTCCAGATCGGCTACGGTGCGATCGACCCGCGGAAGGTCACCAAGCCGCTGGCTGGTCACTTTCAGAAGGCCGGGGTCACGCCCCGCCGCCACGTGGTTGAACTGCGCACCGCTGACGCCGACAGCTACGAACTTGGTCAGGAACTCTCCGTTGAGATGTTCGAGAACGGTCAAGTTGTCGACGTCGTTGGCACCACCAAGGGCAAGGGACTCGCCGGCGTCATGAAGCGCCACGGGTTCGCTGGTGTTGGTGCCTCCCACGGCCAGCACAAGAACCACCGCAAGCCCGGTGCGATCGGTGGTGCTGCCACTCCGGGCCGTGTCTTCAAGGGTGTCAAGATGGCTGGCCGGATGGGCGCCGTCCGTCAGACCACGCTGAACCTGACCGTCCATGCCGTGGACGCCGACAAGGGCCTGCTCCTGATCAAGGGTGCCGTCCCCGGTCCCCGCGGCTCGGTCGTCCTCGTCCGCAGTGCCGTCCAGGCACCAACAACGCAGGGAGCATAAGCTCATGGCTACTAAGACTGTCAGCGTCGACCTGCCTGCCGAGATTTTTGACGTCCAGACCAATGTGCCGCTGTTGCACCAAGTCGTCGTCGCGCAGCTCGCTGCTTCCCGGCAGGGCACGCACAAGACCAAAACCCGTTCAGAGGTCAGCGGCTCGGGCGCCAAGCCATTCAAGCAGAAGGGCACGGGCCGCGCCCGCCAGGGTTCGAACCGTGCACCCCAGATGACTGGTGGCGCGATCGTGCATGGCCCGGTTCCGCGCGACTATTCCAAGCGCACCCCGAAGAAGATGAAGGCCGCCGCGCTGCGTGGTGCCCTGTCCGACCGGGCACGCAACAACCGCATTCACGTGCTCTCCGAACTGGTTGCCGGCACCAAGCCGTCCACCAAGGAGGCCCGGGAAGTGCTGGCCGGCGTGTCGGACCGGAAGAACCTGCTCGTCGTGATTGAGCGCGCAAACGATGTTGCCGCCCTGTCGCTGCGGAATCTGGCCGAGGTCCACGTGCTGTATGTGGATCAGCTCAACACCTACGATGTGTTGGTTGCCGACGACGTCATCTTCACCAACGCCGCTTACGAGGCCTTCGTCTCCGGCCGGGCCGCAGCCCAGGTCGATGCAGCCTCGACGACTGATGAAGAGGAGACCGCAAAGTGAGCGCCATTGCCTCAAAGGATCCCCGCGACGTGGTGCTAGCGCCGGTCGTGTCGGAGAAGAGCTACGGCTTGATCGACGAAGGTAAGTACACCTTCATGGTCGATCCCCGCTCGAACAAGACAGAGATCAAGTTGGCGGTCGAGAAGATCTTCTCGGTCAGGGTCGACTCGGTCAACACCAACAACCGTGCCGGAAAGCGTAAGCGCACCCGCTTTGGCTGGGGTCAGCGGAAGGACACCAAGCGTGCCATCGTGACCCTGAAGGAAGGCACAATCGACATCTTCGGCGGTCCGCTCAGCTAGGGCGGAGACCACTTTAACGAGGAAATGAATTATGGGAATCCGTAAACACAAGCCGACAACGCCGGGCCGCCGTGGCTCCAGCGGTGCCGACTTCGCAGAAATCACACGGTCGACGCCGGAGAAGTCGTTGGTGCGTCCGCTGCCCAAGAAGGGCGGCCGCAACAACTCCGGCAAGATCACCACCCGGCACAAGGGCGGCGGACACAAGCGCCAGTACCGGCTGGTTGACTTCCGCCGCCACGACAAGGACGGCGTCAACGCCCGCGTTGCGGAGATCGAATACGATCCAAACCGCACCGCGCGCATTGCACTGCTGCACTACGTGGACGGCACCAAGCGCTACATCCTGGCCCCGAGCCGGCTGAAGCAGGGCGACGTCGTCGAATCCGGCCCCGGGGCCGACATCAAGGCGGGCAACAACCTGGCGCTGCGCAACATCCCGGTTGGCACCGTGCTGCACGGCGTCGAGCTTCGTCCCGGCGGCGGCGCCAAGATGGCCCGTTCCGCGGGCGCCTCGGTGCAGCTGGTGGCCAAGGAGGGCCGGTTCGGTCAGCTGCGGCTGCCCTCCGGCGAGATCCGCAACGTCGACGTGCGCTGCCGCGCCACTATCGGCGAGGTCGGCAACGCCGAACAGACCAACATCAACTGGGGCAAGGCCGGCCGCAACCGCTGGAAGGGCAACCGCCCGACCGTACGCGGTGTGGTGATGAACCCGATCGACCACCCGCACGGTGGCGGCGAGGGCAAGAGCTCCGGCGGACGCCACCCGGTCAACCCGAACGGCCAGCCCGAAGGCCGTACCCGCCGTCCGAACAAAGAGAGCGACGCGCTCATTGTGCGCCGCCGTCGTACTGGCAAGAACAAGCGATAGGAGCGGCGCAACATGCCACGCAGCCTGAAGAAAGGTCCCTTCGTTGACCAGCACCTCTTTGTGAAGGTCGGCAAGGAAAACGAAAAGGCCTCGAAGAACAAGAGCGTCATCAAGACTTGGTCCCGCCGCTCGATGATCATCCCCGACATGCTCGGGCACACGATCGCCGTGCACGACGGACGCAAGCACATTCCGGTGTTCATCACCGAGTCGATGGTCGGGCACAAGCTCGGCGAATTCGCCCAGACGCGGTTATTCCGCGGCCATGTGAAGGACGACCGTAAGGGCAAGCGCCGCTGAGCTGACAGCTCCCCGGTGTACGTACTTACGGCATAGAAGACGAGAGAAGGAAAGCAATGGAAGCCAAGGCTATTGCGCGCTACGTCCGCGTAACGCCTATGAAGGCCCGGCGCGTCGTCGACCTGATTCGTGGCAAGCAGGCGAATGAGGCTCTGGCGATCTTGAAGTTCGCCCCGCAGGGCGCTTCGGAGCCGGTTTTGAAGGTAGTCCAGTCGGCGGCGGCCAACGCCCGCGTCCTGGCCGACCGTGACGGCGTCGCCTTCGACGAAGACGACCTGTTTGTCAGCGAAATATTCGTTGACGAGGGCCCGACGATGAAGCGGTTCCAGCCGCGTGCCCAGGGCCGCGCCTACCGCATCAACAAGCGGACCAGCCACATTACGGTTGTGCTCGCTACCCCCGAGGAAGACGCACCGCTGGCGGGCGCTTCGGCCAACAAGAAAGGCGGGAACCGATAGTGGGACAGAAGATTAACCCGCACGGGTTCCGACTCGGCATCACCACCGACTACGTTTCGCACTGGTTCACTGACGGCAACAAGCCGGGACAGCGCTACAAGGACTTTGTCCGCGAGGACATCAAGATCCGTCAGCTGATGTCCACCGGCATGGACCGTGCCGGCATCGCCAAGGTGGAGATCGAGCGCACCCGTGACCGTGTCCGCGTCGACATCCACACTGCGCGTCCGGGGATTGTGATCGGACGTCGTGGAGCCGAAGCAGACCGCATCCGCGGCGAGCTCGAGAAGCTCACCGGCAAGCAGGTCCAGCTGAACATCCTCGAGGTGAAGAGCCCCGAGGTCGAGGCCCAGCTGGTCGCCCAGGGCGTTGCGGAGCAGCTCTCTTCGCGCGTGGCATTCCGCCGCGCCATGAAGAAAGCCATCCAGTCCGCGCAGCGCGGCGGCGCCAAGGGTATCCGCATCCAGTGTTCCGGCCGTCTCGGCGGCGCCGAGATGAGCCGTTCGGAGTTCTACCGCGAAGGCCGTGTGCCACTGCACACCCTGCGTGCGAACATCGATTACGGCTTCTTTGAAGCCAAGACCACCTTTGGCCGCATCGGCGTGAAGGTCTGGATCTACAAGGGCGATGTGACCTCCAAGGAACTGGCCGCTCAGGCAGCGGCAGCTCCGTCCCGCGGACGCGGTTCCGACCGTCCGGGCCGCGGTGGCGGCGGTGGTGACCGCGGACGTCGTCGCAATGACCGCCCAGCCAGGGGCAACGCCGGCCGCGACGCATCTGAGGCCCCGGCCGCAGAGCCGACGGCGGCAGCCACTGGTGCTTCAGCAGAAGGGTCAGAGAAGTAATGCTTATCCCACGTCGAGTGAAGTACCGCAAGCAGCATCACCCCAGGAGGGGTGGCCAGGCTTCGGGCGGCACCACAGTCAGTTTCGGTGAATGGGGAATCCAGGCGCTGACTCCGGCATACGTGACCAACCGCCAGATCGAGTCGGCACGTATTGCCATGACCCGCCACATCAAGCGTGGCGGCAAGGTCTGGATCAATATTTATCCGGACCGTCCGTTGACCAAGAAGCCTGCCGAAACCCGCATGGGTTCCGGTAAAGGCTCGCCCGAATGGTGGGTGGCCAACGTCAAGCCCGGCCGTGTTCTTTTCGAACTGTCCGGCGTGAATGACGAGGTCGCCAAGGAGGCACTGCGCCTGGCCGTTCACAAGCTCCCGTTGAAGGCGCGCATCGTGCGGCGCGAAGGTGGTGAATAGAGATGGCTGTTGGAACCAAGGAACTGGCACCTGATCAGCTGGATGGATTCGACCGGGACCGCCTGGTCGAGGAGTTGCGCAAGTCCAAGGAGGAATTGTTCAACCTCCGTTTCCAGTCCGCCACCGGGCAGTTGGACAACCACGGCCGCCTGAAGGCCGTCAAGCGCGACATTGCCCGCATCTACACGATCCTGCGGGAGCGTGAGCTGGGCATCCGCCCCGACGTCGTTGCTGAGGTCAAAGAGGCCAAGGACGGCAAGGCAGCGAAGAAGTCCAAAAAGAAGGCCGAGCCGGAGGCAGCCGTGCAGGACACGACCGAACCGGGCACGGCCGATGCGGCTGAGCAGGACACGGCCGCCGGCACCACCGCTGCGGAGGACACGTCTGAGAAGGCTGAAGCTTCCGAGGATGATGCCAAATGAGCGACAACATCAAGGAAGAAACTGTGAAGGTTGAAAACAGCGCCGGCCACGGCCGTAACTACCGCAAGACGCGCCGCGGCTACGTCGTCTCCGACAAGATGCAAAAGACCGTAGTGGTCAAGGTCGAAGACCGCGTCAAGCACGCGCTCTACGGCAAGGTGCTGCGCCGCTCGGAGCGTGTCAAGGTGCACGACGAGCAGGATAGTGCGGGCGTTGGCGATCTCGTCGAGATCAGCGAGACCCGCCCGCTCTCCGCTGCCAAGCGGTGGCGCCTCGTCGAGATTCTCGAAAAGGCCAAGTAGCGGCTGTGGTCCTCTCGGGTAAGGAAATGCTCCGGCCCGGCACCAGTGGCCACATCCTTACGCCCGTCCCCTCATTCCGCCCGTGCGGAACGAGGGGGCCGGGGCAGGACATGATTGCGGTTCCCGGACCGCATTGTGAGCCCGTCCCGCCCAGGGGCGGATCCAGTACATATCCGTTCGGCAAGGCTCCCCGGTGGGGGAGAACCGGCGCGACGACAGGAGAAATAAGTGATTCAGCAGGAGTCGCGACTGAAGATCGCTGACAACACGGGTGCGAAGGAAATTCTCACCATCCGTGTTCTCGGCGGTTCTGCCCGTCGCTACGCAGGTATTGGCGACACCATTGTTGCCACCGTCAAGGATGCAATTCCCGGCGGCAACGTAAGGAAGGGCGACGTGGTCAAGGCTGTGATCGTCCGTACGAAGAAGGAACGCCGCCGCGCGGATGGTTCCTACATTAAGTTCGACGAGAACGCGGCAGTGATCCTGCGCAGTGACGGCGATCCGCGTGGCACGCGCATATTCGGCCCTGTAGGCAGGGAACTTCGCGACAAGAGGTTCATGAAGATCATCTCGTTGGCTCCGGAGGTGCTGTAGCCATGGCAAAGATCAAGAAGGGTGACCTCGTCCAGGTCATTACCGGCGCCAAGCAGGAACGCGGCGGCGACCGTGGCAAGCAAGGCAAGGTGCTCCAGGTGCTCCCGGAGTCCAACCGGGTGCTCGTTGAAGGCATCAACCGGGTGACCAAGCACGTCCGCTCCGGCCAGTCGCAGAGCGGCGCCAAGACCGGCGGCATCGAGACCGTTGAGGCACCGGTCCACGTCAGCAACGTCGCCATCGTCGATCCCGAGACCAAAAAGCCGACCCGCGTCGGCTACCGCACGGAGACTGTCGAGCGCGATGGCCGTCAGCGTACGGTCCGGATCCGCGTGACCCGAGGCAAGAACAGCTCCGGGAAGGACATCTAATGACTGAAACAGTTGAAGCCCCGGCAAGAGTGGCTCCGCGCCTGAAGACCCGGTACAACGAGGAGATCAAGCCCTCGCTGCAGCAGGAATTCAATTTCGACAACCCGCATCAGGTCCCCGGCCTGGTCAAGGTCGTCGTGAATATGGGTGTCGGCGACGCTGCCAAAGATTCCAAGCTGATCGACGGCGCTGTCCGCGACCTGACCCAGATCACCGGCCAGAAGCCTCAGGTGACCCGGGCCCGCAAGTCCATCGCCCAGTTCAAGGTGCGTGAAGGCATGCCGATTGGTGCTCACACCACACTGCGCAACCAGCGTATGTGGGAGTTCCTCGACCGCCTGATCTCACTGGCGCTGCCCCGTATCCGTGACTTCCGCGGCCTCAGCGGTCGCCAGTTCGACGGAAACGGAAACTACACGTTTGGCCTGACCGAGCAGTCGATGTTCCACGAAATCGACCAGGACAAGATCGACCGTGTGCGTGGCATGGACATCACGGTAGTGACCACCGCCAAGACCGACGACGAAGGACGCGCGCTGCTCAAGGCGCTCGGCTTCCCGTTCAAGACCGACTAATAACTACGTTGCAGGTCCGGCCCGGGTCTCGGCAAGCTCGACCACCGAGTCGAGAAGTCCGAGCACCGGGACTGGAAACCGTTACGAGGAAGGGCTGAAGCCCAATGACAATGACAGATCCTGTCGCAGACATGCTCACGCGTCTGCGCAACGCCAACTCGGCATACCACGAGTCAGTGGCCATGCCATACAGCAAGCTCAAGGCACACATTGCCGACATCCTCAAGGCCGAAGGCTACATCTCCTCCTGGAGGGCTGAAGGCGAAGATGTCAGCAAGAAGCTGATGATTGAGCTGAAATTCGGTCCGAGCCGCGAGCGTTCCATCGCCGGCGTCCGTCGCATCTCCAAGCCCGGCTTGCGCGTTTACGCCAAGTCAACCAACCTGCCGCACGTGCTGGGTGGTCTGGGCATTGCGATTTTGTCGACGTCGTCGGGTCTGCTGACCGATCGTCAGGCCGCAAAGAAGGGCGTGGGTGGGGAAGTCCTCGCCTACGTCTGGTAGAAGGAAGGAAGAGAAGACATGTCACGTATTGGACGTCATCCTATCTCGGTACCTTCCGGCGTTGAGGTCAATATTGACGGAAGCGATGTTTCCGTCAAGGGACCCAAGGGCGAATTGAGTCTTACCGTTCCCAGCCCGATTACCGCCACGCTCGACGACGGCGTCATCACCGTCACTCGTCCCGACGACGAGCGCGAATCGCGGGCACGGCACGGTCTGAGCCGCACCCTGATCTCCAACCTGATCACCGGTGTGACCGAAGGCTACAAGAAGGACCTGGAAATCGTCGGTACCGGTTACCGTGTCCAGGCCAAAGGCTCCGACCTCGAGTTCGCCCTCGGCTTCAGCCACCCGGTGTCCATCAAGGCGCCGGAGGACATCACCCTGACCGTGGAGAGCCCCACCAAGCTCTCGGTGTCCGGGATCTCCAAGCAGCGCGTCGGTGAGGTTGCCTCCAAAATCCGCAAGCTGCGCCGCCCCGACCCATATAAGGGCAAGGGCATTCGCTATGCAGGCGAGCAGGTCCGCCGCAAGGTCGGAAAGGCTGGTAAGTAGAATGGCTTTGGCAATCAAAGGAAAGAGCAAGTCCGCAGCACGCGGACGCCGTCACCTGCGGGTGCGCAAGCGGATCAGCGGGTCGGCCGTTCGGCCGCGTCTGGTGGTGAACCGCTCGGCACGGCACGTGTTCGTCCAGCTCGTCGACGACGCCAAGGGTCAGACCCTGGTGTCAGGCTCGACGATGGAGGCGGAGCTGCGCTCGTTCGACGGCGACAAGACGGCTAAGTCGAAGCGCGTCGGTGAGCTTGTAGCTCAGCGGGCGAAGGACGCCGGCGTTGAGTCGGTGGTTTTCGACCGCGGTGGCAACAAGTACCACGGCCGCGTTGCGGCTATCGCAGAAGGCGCTCGTGAAGGTGGGTTGTCGCTGTGACTGAAGCAAATAACGCAAAGGAAGCTGATTTGAAGCAGGAGCCTGAACAGACTGCGGCCGAAGGTGGTGCCGCTGAAGCGACCGGCGCCGCCTCTGAGGCCGACAAGAGCACTGAAACGGCAGCCGGCAGCAGCGAGGACCGCAACACTGGCCGCCGCGGTGAGCGCGGTGGCCGGGGCGAGCGTGGTGGCCGCGGAGAACGTGGCGGCCGGGGCGAGCGCGGTGGCCGTGGCGGACGTGACGGCGGACGTGACTCCGAGAAGGAGAAGTTCGTCGAGCGTGTGGTCTCCATTAACCGCGTTGCCAAGGTCGTCAAGGGCGGCCGCCGGTTCAGCTTCACCGCCTTGGTGGTTGTCGGCGACGGCAACGGCATGGTTGGTGTGGGCTATGGCAAGGCCAAGGAAGTTCCCGCCGCCATCTCCAAGGGCGTCGAGGAAGCCAAGAAGAACTTCTTCAAGGTCCCCCGGGTCCAGGGCACCATCCCGCACCAGGTTCAGGGTGAAGCCGCGGCAGGCGTTGTGCTGCTGCGTCCCGCTTCGCCGGGTACCGGTGTGATCGCCGGTGGTCCTGTCCGCGCCGTCCTCGACTGCGCCGGTGTCCATGACGTGCTGTCCAAGTCCCTCGGTTCGGCCAACGCCATCAACATCGTGCACGCCACGGTGGAGGCGCTGCGTTTGATCGAGGAGCCGCAGGCCGTGGCTGCCCGCCGCGGATTGCCGCTGGATGAGGTTGTTCCGGCGCCCCTGCTGCGCAACATGCAGAAGGCAGGTGCATAATGGCACAGAGCACGTCCCAGTTGGGCCAGCTGAAAATTACCCAGACCAAGTCCGTCATTGGCGGCAAGCAGAACCAGCGCGATAGCCTGCGGTCCCTGGGTCTGAAGCGGATCGGCCATTCAGTGGTCCGGGACGCGACGGACACCACCCTCGGGATGATCAACGTTGTTTCTCACCTCGTGAAGGTTGAGGAGGCGAAGTAAAGATGGCGGAAGAGAACAAGGAGCACGCGCTCAAGGTCCACCACCTGCGTCCCGCCCCGGGATCGAAGACTGCCAAGACCCGTGTGGGTCGCGGCGAGGCATCCAAGGGCAAGACCGCGGGTCGCGGCACCAAGGGCACCAAGGCCCGTTACCAGGTGCGGCCGGGCTTCGAAGGTGGCCAGCTGCCGCTGCACATGCGGCTGCCGAAGCTGCGCGGCTTCAAGAACCCGTTCCGGGTGGAGTTCCAGGTCGTGAACCTGGACAAGATTTCCGAGTTGTACCCTGACGGCGGCGAGGTGAGCGTTGAATCGCTCGTGGCCAACGGAGCGGTTCGGAAGAACCAGCCGGTGAAAGTCCTCGGCAGCGGCGATATCGACGTGAAAGTCGACGTCACCGCCGATGCCTTCTCGACCAGTGCGGCCCAGAAGATCGCAGCGGCTGGTGGAAGCGCCACCACCCCGTGATCAGCCACAGCATATAGAGTGAACTCTTGGTGGGTCGGATAACCGGCCCGCCAAGAGTTCCTTTAACTTAAAGCAGGGCACGACGACGGTGAAGCAGTCGCATGACTACCAGCTAGAATCGGTTGTTGAGAATCGCCGATGCCCATCATCGACTCAGGACCTTCAGGAGGACAATTGCTGAGCGCATTTGCCCGAGCCTTCCGCACGCCTGACCTGCGACGCAAGTTGTTGTTCACGCTCGGAATCATCGTTATCTACAGGCTCGGAACGTTCATACCGTCCCCAGGTGTCGACTACGGCAACGTTCAGCAGTGTCTTGCCCTCGGCAATACCACCGGTGGCGTTTACGAGCTGGTGAACCTGTTCAGTGGCGGTGCGCTGCTGCAAGTATCCATCTTTGCCTTGGGCATCATGCCGTACATTACGGCCAGCATTATCACCCAGCTGCTGAGGGTGGTTATTCCCCGGTTCGAGGAGCTGCACAAGGAAGGGCAACAGGGCCAGGCGAAGCTGACCCAGTACACCCGTTACCTGACCATCGCCCTTGGACTGCTGCAGGCGACGACGCTGGTATCGCTGGCCCGTTCCGGGCAATTGCTGGGCCAGTGTCCGGTCCCGATCATCCCCAACGACACGATCATCACCGTGCTGCTGATCATCATTACGATGACGGCGGGCACCGGCCTGATCATGTGGATGGGCGAGCTGATCACCGAAAAGGGTGTCGGCAACGGCATGTCCCTGCTGATCTTCATCTCGATCGCCTCAGGGTTCCCGACGTCGCTGGGCCAGATCCTCACCACTCAGGGCTGGACCATCTTCCTCGGGGTGCTCCTGCTCGGGCTGGTCGTTGTTGCCCTGGTGGTCTTCGTGGAGCAGTCGCAGCGCCGTATCCCGGTCCAGTACGCCAAGCGGATGGTGGGCCGGCGGACCATGGGCGGGTCCAGCACCTACATCCCGATCAAGGTCAACATGGCCGGCGTGATCCCGGTCATCTTCGCATCAGCGATGTTGTCCCTGCCGGCCCTGATTGCGCAGTTCAACACCCCGGCACAAGGCGAGGCCCCGGAGTGGGTGCAGTGGGTCAGCAATACCTTCGCCGCACGGGAGTCCCCGCTGTACATGGCCATTTACTTCGCGCTGATCGTATTCTTCACCTATTTCTACGTGTCAATCACGTTCAATCCGGAAGAGGTTTCGGACAACATGAAGAAATACGGTGGGTTCATCCCGGGTATCCGGGCCGGCCGCCCGACGTCGGAGTACCTGCAGTACGTCATCAGCCGGATCACGACTGCCGGCGCGTTGTATCTCGGTGTGATTGCCCTGATTCCGCTGATCGCGCTGGTCACGCTGGGTGCCAACGCGAACTTCCCCTTCGGCGGGGCAGCGATCCTGATTATCGTCGGTGTTGGTCTTGAAACGGTCAAGCAGATCGACGCACAGCTACAACAACGCCACTACGAAGGGTTATTGCGATGACGAGAATGCTGATCGTGGGTCCTCCAGGATCCGGTAAGGGAACCCAGGCAGCGCGGATTTCGGAGCGGCTTGGCATCGTGGCGATCTCCACCGGCGATATCTTCCGCGCCAATGTGAAGGCTGAAACGCCGCTGGGCGTCGAGGCAAAGCAGTACATCGACGCCGGCGACTACGTGCCGGACAGCGTGACCAACCGGATGGTCCGTGGCCGGTTGAGCGAACCGGATACCAACTCCGGTTTCCTACTGGACGGCTATCCACGCACCACCGCCCAGGTCGAAGAGCTGGACGACATCCTCTCGTCCAACAACGAGCAGTTGGACGCGGTGCTGCAGTTGACCGCCGACGACGAGGAACTGGTCAGCCGGCTCCTCGGCCGCGCCGCTGAGGACGGCCGCACGGACGACACCGAAGAGGTGATCCGTCACCGGCTGAATCTGTACTACGAGAAGACCGAAGTCGTCGTTGCCAAATACGCCGAACGCGGGATCGTCACCAAGGTGGACGGCATCGGTCCCATCGATGACGTCACCGACCGAGTCATGAGTGCGCTGAAGGATGTGCAGTAACAACTCATGTTTGGCCGCTCCATTGAATACAAGACCGCAGAGCAGATGCGGTACATGGTCGACGCCGGACGCGTCACCAGCGAGGCGCTTGACGCAGCCGTGGCCGGCGCCGTCGCCGGTGCCACCACATCCGACCTCAATGAGGCTGCGGCCGCGGTGCTGAAGCGGGCCGGGGCGACGTCCAATTTCCTCGGCTACTACGGATTCCCGGCAACGATATGCACCTCGGTCAATGAGCAGGTCGTCCACGGGATCCCCGGCGGCTACACCCTCGAAGATGGCGACGTCGTCTCCATCGACGGCGGAGCGATCGTCAACGGCTGGCACGGCGACTCCGCCCGCACCGTCATCGTCGGCACCGAAGACCCGGCCGACGTCGAACTGTCGGAAGTCACCCGGGCCTCGCTCTGGCACGGAATTGCCGCGCTGGCGCAGGCCAGCCGGGTCGGCGAGATCGGCGGCGCCATCGATGACTACGTCCATGAAGCCGGCAACAAGTTCGGTATCCTCGCCGAATACGTGGGTCATGGCATCGGAAGCCAGATGCACCAGGCACCCGATGTGGTGAATTTCCGCAGCAGGAACCTCGGACCCAAGGTGAAGCCGGGCATGTGCCTGGCCATCGAACCTATGCTGGTCCGCGGCGGCACGGAGACCAAGGTGCTCGACGACGATTGGACGGTCGTCACCTCCGACGGCGCCCGGGCGGCACACTGGGAACATTCGGTCGCCGTGCATCGCGACGGCATTTGGGTCCTCACTGCCCCCGACGGCGGAGCCGCAGAACTGGCACCGTTGGGAATCACTCCACAACCCATCGCCTGACACCTGACCCACGGGCGGATCGGACCGTCCCGAAAAAAGTCTCCGAGTCGGACCCATCCACGGGTACGGCGGCGCCGAATTGCTGGTATGCGCATCCAAGAGTTGGGCGCACGCAATTCATGAGGAGACTGTTATGAAGAAGAAAGCATTTCTGCTAGCTCCCGCCGTGGCCTTGGGACTGACCGCAATGGCCGCAGCGCCGGCCATGGCAGACCATGCTGAAGGTTCGTACTCCACCATGTTGGAAGAGGTCAACAACAGCGGTGCCAGCGGTGAAGCCTGGGTCGACGTCAATGGCAGCGAAGCCACTGTGACGATCAAGACCTCCGGCTTGGCGGAGACGTTCAAGGATGGGCCGTACCCGCACGTGCAGCACGTACACATCGGTGCGCAGGGCACCTGTCCCACTATGGCCGATGACGCCAACGGCGATGGGATCATCAGCACCCCTGAGGGCGCCCCTGCCTACGGTTCGGTCGGGACCACGTTGTCGCTGAAGGGCGGCACCGGTCCGGCCGCGGCCACAGACGTCACGGTGGCTCCGTCCGGCGGTTCGTACACCTACAAGCGCACCTTCGAATTGAACGAGAAAACCCAGGATGCGCTGGCCAATGGCACCGCTGTGGCGGTGGTTCACGGCTTGAACCCGGCGAACCAGCCGGCAGCTGCAACAGAGACCATGAGTGAGCTGGCCCCTGAGCTTCCCTTGGCTGCCACAGCCCCGGCGCTATGCGGTCCGCTGCAGATGATGCCGGCCGGAGGTGCCGACACCGGTGTCACCTCCGCCGGAGCGTCCAGTGCCGGCAACGATGCCAGCGAGTTCGGCATGATCGCACTCGGCGGCGGGCTGGTTGCCGCCGCGGGCGCGGGCTACGTCGTGCGCCGCAGCGTGGTTGCGGGACGCAAGTAAGGGTCTCATGATCATCATGCCCCGCAGCGAAACAAGCCGCCGCTTCCGCCGCACGGCGGAGGCGGCGGTGCTGCTGCTGTTGCTCGCCGGGTGCGGCGGCGCCGCCGGCGACGACGGGTCGGGAACCCCCAATGCTTCGGCTACTGCCACGGAGGCGACCGCCCCTTCCGGCAGCGGCCCGGCATCGGCCAGCAGCGGCCCGTCACCGGCCGGTAGCGGCCCGGCGGCGGATGCCAGGGCTCCGGCTACCGGCGCGGAGCCCACGCCGTCCTCGTCGGGGAGCGCAGCGAATGCGGCAGCCACGCCACCTGCCGGCACACCGATCCAGGACGGTATGGAATCATCGCAACCCGTCAGCCTGACGATCGAAGCACTCGGCCGGCATTCGGCCATCATTGAAACCGGTCTGCGCGAGGACCGCACCCTCGAGGTCCCGCCCGAAGGCGAGGGCGCTCCTGCCAGTTGGTTCAACGGCTCACCGACACCTGGTGAACGAGGCGCGTCTGTCCTGCTCGGTCATGTGAACTCGCTCGAAGACGAAAGCGGGGTGTTTTATAACCTGGACGAACTCGAGCAGGGCGACAGCATCTCGGTGACCCGTCAGGACGGAACGGTTGCCAATTTCGCGGTCTACAAGACCGAGCTTTATCCCAAGGACGAGTTCCCCACCAAGGCCGTCTACTCGCCCACGGAAGGTCCGGAGCTCAGGCTCATTACCTGTGACGGTTTCACTCAATCCAGCGGCGAATTTGAGAAGAATCTGGTGGTTTACGCACAGTTCACCGGCGCAGGTTGAACGCCGCTGGACCGCATCGAAGCGGGATATTCCGTAGAGTGATACGTCATGGACACCCCTAATGCCCGCCGGCCTGGCCGGGCCGGCGTCCCGGAATGGGAGAGCGGGCCTTCGGGCCCTGCGTCCGGGCACGGGGACCTTCAGCGCTTGCTGCAGGAAGTCGGGCACGGGGACCGGGATGCCTTTGTCCAGCTGTATCACCAGACCGCCCGCCGCGTATTTGGCATGTGCAAGCGGATTCTTGTCGACGCGCAGCTGAGTGAAGATACCGCCCAAGAGGTTTATCTGCAGATCTGGAAGACCGCCGACCGGTACAGCGCAGACGGCGGGAGTCCATTGGCGTGGCTGCTCACCATTGCCCACCGCCGGGCTGTCGACAAAGTCCGTTCCGAGCAACGGTCCGCTGACCGGGAGGCCCAGTACGGGGCAACTGTCCAAATGGTCGAGCGCGACGACGTCGTCGATACCGTCACCGAACAAGGCGAAGCCGAAGCAGTGGTCAACTGCCTGAAGACGCTGACCGGAACCCAGCACGA
Organism: Arthrobacter castelli DSM 16402; assembly: GCF_000430705.1. GTDB lineage: Bacteria > Actinomycetota > Actinomycetes > Actinomycetales > Micrococcaceae > Arthrobacter_C > Arthrobacter_C castelli. The sequence continues at coordinate 19,075 of NZ_AUMN01000017.1, read as the reverse complement.
GTCGGTGGAACTGGCGTACTACGGTGGCCTGACCTATCGCGAAGTGGCCGAAAGGCTTGGCGTCGCCGTTCCCACCATCAAATCCCGCATCCGGGATGGATTGATCCGGTTAAAACAGTGTCTGGGGGGTGAGCTGAGATGAATGACGAGCTGAAGCGTTTCGCAGCGGACCTCCACACGGATATTGCCGCCGGCAGGACCTCCCCATGGGCCGAGCTCTACGCCCTGGACGCGGTCAGCGAGGCTGAACGGTCCATCATTGACGAGCATGTGTCGGCCGCCAGTGAAGACGTCCGCAACGAGTTCGACGCCAACGTCCGCCAGGCACGCGAGACGATCACGATGGCGTACGCCACCCACGAGGAGGAGCCGCCGACGGACCTGCTTGCCAGGATTATCAGCGGCTTGCCTGCAGAGGATGCCGCTGCGCCCTCCGGGGAGTCCCGGGGCAGCGGTGCGGACGATCAGCTGGCCAGGCGCCGGCACCGGAAACAGGGCCGGGTTTCGCCTGCCCGCCGCTGGATGATCGGGGCTGCCGCGGCCGCCGTCCTCGGTGTCGGCTCGATCGTCGTCGCGCAGACCCTGCCTGACCCATCCCTGCAGGAACAGGTCATCGAAGCTTCGGATGTTTCACGCGCCACGGTGGAAATCCCGGCGGGCGGAACCGTGGAAATCCAGCGCTCGGATAGTCTCAATGCCGCCGTCGTCACCTTGCGCGATGTATCCCCGCCCTCGACCGGCAAGGTATATCAAATGTGGCGGGTTCCCGAAGACGGGTCGGCTCCCGAATCCGTGGGCGTCATGTCCGGCGAGGACCTTGCCGGGGGCAAAACAACGGTCGTGCGGGGTATTGAACCCTTCGCCGCGCTGGCGATCACCGTTGAGCCGGAGGGCGGCTCGGCGACCCCGACGATGCCGATCGTGGCCCAGGTTCCCTTGGATGCGTAGCCATCGAGCAACCGGAGGAAAAAACTTGGGAAACCGGCGCAACCTTTTCCCTTGCCGCGACATTAACCAAGTAGATGGCCTCCCACAGGTTCCGGGCGGCGGGGGAGCGAACGGCTCCCGCGGTCCGGTTTGGGAGCCCCTGTGGGGCCATCGCCAAAGTGGTCTGGAAACGTCTATCCAGCGTATTCCGGACGGATTGCGATGGAAGCAGGGCGCATGCACCCACAGTCGGGTGCATGCGCTCTGAGTGAGGAGTTGGTTATGGTGGTGGAATGCTCGGTATGCGTAAACCATCAAGTCCGGGACGTACGGTCGCGACCGCCGCTGCACTCGTTGCCGCGTTAACGGCAGGTGCAGCGCCGGCCATGGCTGCCCAGAGCCCGGCGTCCACGAAACCGGCCGGTGATCAGCGTTTTTGCTGGCTGAACGCCGATACGGACAACATGCAGTGTTTCGAAACAGAAGCGGCGATGACCCAGGCAATGCAGCAGGGAACGGGGACCGGACAGGTCGCTCCCGAAGGCTCGGCTGAGCAGCGCGCGGCACCGATGTTGCAAAGCGGCAGCGAGCAGTCGAAGCAACGGGTGGTAGGGCGATTCTACCGTGACATTAACTTCCACGGTGGTTACTTGGTGATCTCCCGCAGTGGCGGGTGCGGCAGCGGATACCATTCCGCCGACCTCAGTGCCTACCCCGGGTGGAACGACTCCGTCTCATCGTTTGTTGCCGGATCCGGCTGCCGGATCGGGATCTTTGACAACTCAAATTTGAGTGGAGACTTCTACGGTAACTACCGCAGCGACGCTTATGCCACGCCCCTCAACGACCGGGCGTCGTCGGCACAATTCGTCGCTGACTGATGGCGCCGGATGGCGCCGGTCCGGGCAACGCTCCCACCGACGGACACCTGCTCGGTCGCTGTGCCAAACGCGATCAGGATGCCTTCGAGGTTCTGTACGAACGTCACGCCGACCGTCTGCTGCGCGCCTGCCGTCGGATGACCGGCGATTTGACGGTGGCCGAAGATATCGCCCAGGACGCGTTTTTCACCTTATGGGCCAAGGCCAAGAAGGTAACGCTCGCGGACGGCACGGTGTGGCCCTGGCTGGTGACGACGGCGAAGTACTTGTCGTACAACCACCATCGGAAGCTGGGAAACCAGCCGGCTGTCGATATCGAAGAACACGAGGTCGAACGCTACCTGGCGCACAGTCCGGTGGAGGACACGGTCGCCACCCGGGATGTAGTCAACCGGGTGCTGGACACCGTGCGCACTATGCCTGTCGAGGATCACCACATCTTCCTGGTGCATTTCGTCGAAGGCGGCTCCCACGCACAGATTGCCAAGGAACTCGGCATCAGCCGATCCGCGGCGAAGAGCCGCATTTTCCGTCTGCGGTCCAAACTGCAGACGGCATTCATCGATGAGAAGGGGAGGGGGTGAGGCGACATGGACGAGATATCCGCCAGCAAGGACCGGGTGCGCAACCGGCTGCGCTCGCGCATTAACGAGGACAACCGGCGACGCAAGCGGCGCCGGAAGATCGGCGCGTTCGTGGCCGCGCCCCTCGCCGTCGCCACCGCCACCGCGGGATTCGCCCTATTGAACGTCACCGAAGAACAAGCCAACTTCTCGACGTACTGCTATCACGGATCCACGCAGGACTCTCCACGCGCCGAGGTCTACGGCCTGCACAAGGGCGAAACCACCGGACGCGATGCCGAAGGCAACCTGACCTACGAAGGCTCCAACATCGAGTCCATCGACCCCCAGGAACTCTGCGCCGCCGTGTGGCGGGCCGGCTTCGACGACCCGCAGAATCCGGGCGAACTGTTGCCACCGGTCGATCCCGCTCCGCCGATGGTCACCTGCATCCGCGACGACTGGCGCTACGCAGTCTTCCGCGCCCCGGGCGAAGAAACCACTAGCAAGGAATTCTGCCCGACGGTCGGCATGCGCCCTGACAATATCGACGTCGGTGAATTGCTGGAACGGCAGTAGCTGGCGAAACCGGATCACCTGGCGGAGAATCGAGCACATGGGGACATCAATCACTGACGTCGCAGGCATCCGCATCGGTCATGCCCAGCGCACCGACGAGGGCTGGCTGACCGGAGTGACGGTCGTGCTGCCCCCGCAGGGGACAGTCGGGTCGGTCGATGTACGTGGTGGCGGACCGGCCACTCATGAGACCGACGCCCTCGACCCCACTGCGTTGGTGCCGACCGTTGATGCCGTCGCGCTCTGTGGCGGCAGCGCTTACGGGCTGTCGGCGGCGCACGGGGTGCAGCGCTGGTGCGAGGAGCAGGGTCGTGGCTTCGCTGTCGCCGGGGGAGTAGTGCCGATTGTCCCCGCTGCTGCCATCTTCGACATCGGCCGCGGCGGACAATTCGGCAACCGCCCCGACACCGGCATGGGCTACAGTGCTGCACTCGCCGCTGCCGCCGAACAGGACCGGCACGACGTCGGCCGCGGCAATGTCGGTGCCGGCACCGGAGCGGTCATCGGAATGGGACAGTACAAGGGCGGGGCAGGTACCGCCTCGGTGGAGCTCGACGGAGAGAACTCCGGACTCGTTGTCGGCGCCATCGTCATCGTCAACGCCTTCGGCACCCCCACGGTGGCCGACCAAGGCGCTCCGCGCCGCGCGGAGACCCGCCGCGCGGAGACCCGCCGCGCGGAGACCCCCCGCAACACCACCCTCGCCGTCGTCGCCACCAATGCCGACCTCGATCCCGCGCAGTGCAAGCGGACGGCAATCGCAGCCCAGGCCGGCATCGCGCGGGCGCTGAACCCCTCCCACACCATGGCCGACGGCGACACCATCTTCGCGCTGTCCACCCGTGCCCGTACACTGGCAGGGGAAGGTGCCGGCGTCGTGCAGTCGATGATTCAGTTGCAGTCAGCCGCGGCCACCGCCATCGAACTGGCCGTGGCCGACGGCGTCGAACAGGCCGCAGCGGTGCGCAATCCGACTGTCGACCTGCCGCGCTGGGGCACATAGCCCTCCCATAGACCCCGCCGGGGCGGCAGTGTACAGGCGATTTCACTAATCGGCACCGTTAAAGTAGAGTTGTCTGTTGGTTGTCTATGCTCTTGTGCCCAATCCGGCGGCGCGAAACAGGCAAGTATTTACACCCAAACAGTAGTAAAGACGCTCTTCGCGCGAGCGAAGGCAACAACAAAGTTAGCGGAGGATATGGCCAAGAAAGACGGGGTCATCGAGATTGAAGGCACGGTCAATGAGGCTCTGCCCAATGCGATGTTTCGTGTTGAGCTGAGCAACGGTCACGTTGTGCTGGCACATATCTCTGGCAAAATGCGGCAGCACTACATCCGGATCCTTCCCGAGGACCGGGTGGTTGTTGAGCTGAGCCCTTACGACCTGACCCGTGGCCGGATCGTTTACCGCTACAAGTAATGCTTTAACCAAGCACACCTGCAAGAACGCAAAGGAAACCCCATGAAGGTACAGCCGAGCGTTAAGCCGATCTGCGAAAAGTGCAAGGTGATTCGCCGCAGCGGGCGGGTCATGGTGATCTGCGACAACGTGCGCCACAAACAACGCCAGGGCTGATCCGTTTCCGCTCCTTGGATTCACCAGTTCGAATCGGAAGGGCACAGCGGAGCAGGGCGGCACGATGGAAGTTTGTGCAGTAATTCAATAACGAGGCAACACACCAGCAGCAGCTGGCAACCCCTGGTCGGAGGCCGGGGCCCTGGACACAGGGATGTGATTTGCTTAGGACCTCCGGTTTACCAAAGGAGTGAAGCCGTCATGGCTCGTCTCGCTGGCGTAGACCTTCCCCGTGAAAAGCGGTTGGAAGTAGCGCTTACTTACATTTACGGCGTGGGCAGGACCCGTGCAATCAAGACGCTCGACGACACCGGCATCAGCGCCGATGTCCGGGTCAAGGACCTGACAGACGATCAGCTCGTACTGCTGCGCGACTACATCGAGGCAACGTTCCAGGTGGAGGGTGACCTCCGCCGTGAGGTGGCCGCCGACATCCGCCGCAAGGTTGAGATTGGCAGCTACCAGGGCATCCGCCACCGCCGCGGCCTGCCGGTGCGCGGCCAGCGCACCAAGACCAACGCCCGCACCCGCAAGGGACCCAAGCGCACTGTAGCGGGCAAGAAGAAGTAGATCCCATGGGCCCGTTAGTCCCAACGGGATCCGATGACCTTTCGTAGGAGAAACAATGCCCCCCAAGACTCGTGGAGCGGTCCGCAAGCCGCGTCGCAAGGATAAAAAGAACGTAGCGGTCGGTCAGGCCCATATCAAGAGCACCTTCAACAACACCATCGTGTCCATCACGGACCCGACCGGTGCGGTCATCTCCTGGGCTTCGGCCGGTGAGGTTGGCTTCAAGGGCTCACGCAAGTCCACCCCGTACGCCGCCCAGACAGCTGCCGAAGCAGCTGCCAAGCGCGCCCAGGAACATGGCGTCAAGAAGGTCGACGTCTTCGTGAAGGGCCCGGGCTCGGGACGGGAGACCGCGATCCGTTCGCTGCAGGCCACCGGCGTCGAGGTTGGCTCGATTTCCGATGTGACCCCCAGCGCCCACAACGGCTGCCGGCCTCCCAAGCGCCGTCGCGTCTAAGACTTCAGCCACAACGGCCACGCATGCTCAGCTGGTGGTTGGCGGTACTCCGCCGGCCGCCAGCCGACGCATTTGTCGTGGCCTGCATGGCAGGCGGCCGGGCTATTGGCCGCTTAAAGTCCGGACGTTCGTTTTCAAACACTGTGTTGCGTCATATAGCGGATGCTCGCCGAAAGGAAACCTAAGTGCTCATTGCACAGCGCCCCACCCTATCCGAAGAAGTAGTCGCCGATAACCGGTCGCGCTTCGTCATCGAACCGCTGGAGCCCGGCTTTGGCTACACCCTGGGGAACTCGCTTCGCCGAACCTTGCTGTCCTCCATCCCCGGAGCCGCTGTCACCAGCATCCGGATCGATGGTGTGCTGCACGAGTTCACCACCGTTCCCGGTGTGAAGGAAGATGTCACCGAGATCATCCTGAACATCAAAACCCTGGCCGTCTCCTCTGAGCATGACGAGCCTGTGGTTGCCTACCTGCGCAAGCAGGGACCCGGCGTCGTGACCGCCGCCGACATCGCGCCGCCGGCCGGTGTGGAATTCCACAACCCGGACCAGCACATTGCCACCCTCAACGAGAGCGGCAAGTTCGAGCTTGAGCTGACCATCGAGCGTGGCCGCGGCTACGTCTCGGCCGCGCAGAACAAGTCCGGCGACGCCGAGATCGGCCGCATCCCGATCGACTCCATCTACTCGCCGGTGCTGAAGGTGACCTTCCGCGTGGAAGCAACCCGTGTTGAGCAGCGCACCGACTTTGACCGCCTGGTGGTCGACGTCGAAACCAAGGAAGCCATCGCACCGCGCGACGCCGTCGCGTCCGCCGGCGGCACCCTGGTCGAGCTCTTCGGGCTGGCCCGTGAGCTGAACACCACCGCCGAAGGCATCGAGATCGGCCCGTCACCGACCGACGCCGCACTGGCTGCGGACATGGCCCTGCCGATCGAGGACCTGGACCTCACCGTCCGTTCCTACAACTGCCTCAAGCGCGAGGGCATCCACACCGTGGGTGAACTCGTGGCCCGTTCCGAGGCAGACCTGATGGACATTCGCAACTTCGGTGCCAAGTCCATTGACGAGGTCAAGGCGAAGCTGGTTGAGCTTGGCCTGTCGCTGAAGGATTCGCCCCCAGGGTTCGATCTGGCCCGCGCCGCCGAGGAAAAGGACGACGAGGCCGACTACAGCGAAGAAGACGACCAACTCTAAATCGCGTCAGACGCTCTGCCGGAATGGTCCGCGCAGAGCACCATTTGAGGAGAATTTACAATGCCAACGCCCCCCAAGGGTCCGCGCCTCGGAGGCGGTCCGGCTCACGAGCGACTGATGCTCGCGAACCTCTCCGCATCGCTGTTCGAGCACAAGCGCATCACGACCACAGTCACCAAGGCGAAGCGGCTCCGTCCGTTCGCCGAGCGGATGGTCACCTTCGCCAAGCGCGGCGACCTGTCCAGCCGCCGTCGCGTGCTGGCCCAGATCCGCGACAAGTCCGTGGTGCACGAGCTGTTCACCGACATCGCCACTGCTGTAGAGAACCGCGAGGGCGGCTACACCCGGATCACCAAGATCGGCAACCGGAAGGGCGACAACGCCCCGATGGCCGTCATCGAATTGATCATGGATCCGGTCAGCCCCAAGCAGGCCACGGTCGCCGAGGCCGAGGCCGCCGCCAAGAGCGCCGCCCCGGCACCCGTCGCCGAGAGCGCTGACTCGCCGGAGTCCGCCGATTCAGGCGAATCGGCTGACTCGGCCGACAGCGCGCCTTCGGCCGAGTCCGCCGACGAGACCAAGGACGAGCAGAGCGAAGCCGCCGACGCCGCAGAAGCTCCGGCTGCCGAGACTGCCGAGACTGCCGATGCTGAAGCGACCGAGGCCGAGGCTGCGGACGCCCAGGCTCCGGAGGCCAAGGAAGACGAGTCCGACGGCAAAGCCTAGGTAACTCGTTAGCCTGCGCGCCGCGTGGATCACGCTATGACACTGCACGAGCCCGCCGTTTCCCCTGATGGAAGCGGCGGGCTCTTGCGCGTGCGGATGCTGCTGTCCTACGATGGGGCGCCGTTTTCCGGATGGGCCAGCCAGCCCGGACTCCTCACTGTCCAAGGGGTGCTCGAAGAAGCCCTGGCCACGCTCGCCCGGCGGCCGGTTCGCATCACGGTGGCCGGCCGGACGGACGCCGGGGTCCATGCCCGCGGCCAGGTCGCGCACTTCGACCTGACAAGGGCCGAATGGGAAGGACTGAGCCGGGGAAAGGACATCCTGCCCGGCGACTCCCTGCGGCGCCGGCTCCGCGGGATCATGAACAAGCTGCTGCACCAGGCATCCTCCGCCGTCCCGGCCCGGACGGACAGCAAGCGCGCCGCGGGCAGCGTGGGTGCCATCGAGATTCACGCTGCGGAACTGGCACCGCATGGGTTTGATGCCCGGTTCTCTGCGCTGTGGCGCCGGTACAGCTACCGGATAGCCGACGATGCCGGCAGCTGGGACCCGCTGACCCGTCATCTGACGCTGTGGCGCCGCGACGCTGTCGATGTCGACCGGATGAACACTGCGGCGCAGCAGTTGCTGGGACTGAAGGATTTCCGCGCCTTCTGCAAGCCTCGTGAGGGTGCCACCACCATCCGTGAACTGCAACGGTTCGAATTCAGCCGGGGCAGCGACGCGGTGGTCACGGCCACCGTGCAGGCCGACGCGTTCTGCCACAACATGGTCCGCTGCCTGGTCGGAGGCGCATTGCTGGTGGGAGCCGGAGACCGCTCAACCCACTGGATGCTTGACCGTCTCGAGGACGGAACGCGCTCGCCCGTGAAGATGGCGCCGGCCCACCCGCTGGTGCTTGAAGAGGTCCGCTATCCTGACGACGTGGCCGTCCGCGCCGAGGCGACACGGGCACGGCGGAACTGATCGCCGTAGGTTCCCGGTGAGACGCTTAAGCCTCAAGACGTGTAGGGGAAAAGCGCGCGGGACAACGATTCGCCCCACAAAACTGCAATCAGGGCTCCAGCAAGCATCGGCGGGCCAAACGGGATGGCTGAGCCCCGTTTCGCCTTCCCGGTGGCAAGTAAAACGACGCCGGCGAGGCCGCCAATAAGGAAGGCCGCGAAGAGCCCGATAAACCAGGTTCCCCAACCGTGAAAACCGAGAAGGACCCCTAGAACAAGCGCCAGTTTGACGTCCCCCATGCCGATTCCGGCGGGGCTGATCAGCGCCATCACCAGGTACAAAACGAACATCGCGGCCCCCCCGAGCAGGGCCGTGAAAAAGGCGTTCCAGGTGCCGTTTCCGACCGCCGCCAGACCCACTAAAAGTGGCGCAAGCAACATGCCCGGGTAAACATAACGGTTTGGTAACAATTGAAACTTAAAGTCGATGATGCCCAGGGCGACGGCCAGCGCCGCCATGTAAGCGTAGGCGGGCAACTCCCAGCTAATGCCAAAGCGCAGCAGCATCATCACGGCCAGGCTAGCGCCGAGAACCGCTCCGAGGACCTGCAGCGGGACGCCAATCGGGGCCACCGCCGGCGAGGGGCCGTCGTCGTTCATCGCCGTGGGGCCGTCGGCGCCGGGTTGCCGTTCACTCATCGGGCCGGCGGCACATCGGCGGCACCGATAACGCTGCCGGCATCACCGTGCTCCGCCAGGGACTGCTGCCCGGTGAGGCGTTCCACCACGGCACCGTCGTGCAGCTCCAGCACGACATCGGCGCGGGCCACCAGCAGCGGATCGTGAGTGGAGACGACCGCGGCCACATTCGATTGACGGACAAGCCCGCTGATCAAGTCCATCACGCTGGCTGCGGTGCCGCTATCCAGCTGACCGGTCGGCTCGTCCGCGATCAGCAGCTTCGGCCGGTTGGCCAGCGCCCTGGCGACGCCAACGCGCTGCTGCTGCCCTCCGGACAATTCGGCAGGGCGTTGATGGTGATGGCGCTCCAGCCCGACTGTTCCGAGCAGTTCGGCGACGCGTTCCGCCCGTTCGCTGCCAGCGGTCTTGACCAGCCGGAGCGGGACCTCCACGTTCTCGGCAGCGGACAACACCGGTATGAGTCCGAAGGACTGGAAGATGAAGCCGATTTCGGTCTGGCGCAGCTGGATCCGATCATCCTCGCGCAACGCAGTCAATTCCCGCCCGTCCAGCCACACCTGTCCGGAATCAGGGCGGTCGAGCCCGCCGAGGCAGTTGAGCAGCGTGGTTTTGCCGGAACCGGACGGTCCGCGCACGACCACCAGCTGTCCGGGAAACACCTGGACGGCCACATCACGGCAGGCGCGCACCGCAGCGTCCCCTGAACCGTAGGTGCGGCTGATTCCTTCGGCCAGCAGGGTCGGCGTCGTATCCGTCACTTCCGGTCCTCCTGATTGTTCGGTGCGGCGTCTTTGTCGTCGGCGGAGTCAGCGGCTTCGGCGCCTGCTTTGGCATCAGCCGCCGGGGTGGCGGGGGAGACGCGCACATGGTCCGGTTCGAGTCCCAGCCGGACCCGTTCCCGCAGCCCCAATGTGCTCATGAAATCCTGGGGCAGCTGCATCCGTCCCACCCGGTCGATCACCGCGAACTCCTCGGCAATATGGCTCTCCTCGCCGGCCTCGTCTGTCTCCGTCCGCCGCAGCACTTCCGTGGAGCACCGCCCGTCACGCATCTGCACAGCACGTCGAACATGCTCAGAGACCGACGGGTCGTGGGTGACGATCAGGGTGGTGATGCCCAGCTCTTCGTTCACCGAGCGCATCGCCTCGAGCACATCCGCCGACGTCGCCTCATCCAGCTCGCCGGTGGGTTCGTCTGCCAGTATCACCGTCGGGGAGTTGGCGATGGCGACGGCGATCGCGGCCCGTTGCTGCTCGCCGCCGGACATCTGCGCCGGCGTGCGGTCCCGGCAGTGCTCGATATCCAGCACGCGCAGCAGCTGGTCCGCCCGCTCCAGCCGGCCGGCGCGGCCGGTGATCGCCATGGGCAGGCAGACATTCTCGACTGCGCTCAGATAGGGCAGCAGGTTGCTCGACGCCTGCTGCCAGACGAAACCGACCGTGTGCCGTTGGTACTGGACGCGTTCGGCCCGTTTCATGGCCAGCAGGTCGTGCCCCGCCACGCGGACGGAGCCGGCGGTGGGGGTGTCGAGGCCGGACAGGATGGTCAGCAGCGTCGACTTGCCGGATCCGGAAGCTCCGATCAGGGCGACCATTTCCCCGGCGTCGACCCTCAGGTTCAACCCCTGCAGTGCCTGGACTTCAACGCCTTCGGTGGAGAAGATCCGGACCATGTCTTCGCAATGAATATGCGGTTCGGCGTCAGCCGTGACGGGCGTCGTGGTGGTACTCATGCTTCCTCACCGATCCTTAGCACAGAAGAGAGGCGTTGGCGCCGGCCCGCAGCTATCGCGGCGACGACGGCGAGCAACACTATCAGGATGAAACCAGCGACCAAGGCGGTCAACAACAGTGGATCGTATGTCACAGGCGGCTGCCCGCCACCCCCTGTGAAGATCCGCAGGTCGACGCCGGCAACCACCAACAGCGGCAGCAGCAGACCAAGCACGACGCCGGCTATCGCTCCCGCTGCGGCCATGGGGCCGATTTCCCACAGCAACAGGGCCGGGTCGTTGCGGCGGGGGAAGCCCAGGGTGCGCAGCAGTCCCAGCAGTTTATTGCGCGCCGGCGCGCTGATCACCGAGGTCATGACCACGATCGTGGCGCAGAGTCCGCCGATGAAGACCATGACGGTGAGCAGCCCGGTCTGCAGCCCGCCGGTCAGCGGTGCATCAGTGAGTTCAGCCGTACGGGTGGCGACGGTCGTTGCATCGATTTGCCCGTCCATTGATTCCAGTTCAGCCAGCACGGCTGATGGGTCTGCGCCGGCGGACAGCGACGCGAGGATGACATCCGGCTCGACGTCAACACCGGCCAGCTCAGACAGCATTTGCTCATCCACCAGCACCCACTCGTCGCTGGTGGACAGGTTGGTTTCCGCCCCGGCGGTGGCTGCGACGGTGATATCGACGTCGTTGAACAATTCCAGCACGGCGGAGTCTCCTTCGCTGCCTTGCACGGCCTGGGAGAGGATGACCGGCAGGGTATCCCCGGCAGGTTTGAGCGCCTGGTTCAGCGCTTCGGGCGGGACGGAGCCCGGGATGCCGGCCTGGACCGCGGCCAGGTCGCCCAGGTCAGCCACCACCATGCGCATTGGAAACCGGTCTTCAGGGTCCTCGCTGCCGCCCAGCCTCAGGGCCACCCCGCTGCGAACCGTGACCCCGACGGAGGTGTCGATCCCCGCAAGCCGCGAAATCCTGGTGCGCTCCTGCGGCGTGAACCCGGCTCCGGTGATACGCAGCTCGGCTGCGGTTTCGGTCTGTGCGGTGGTTGAGACTCCGGCGCGCAGCGTCTGCAGCAGCACGGCGGAGAAGACGACGACGGCCAGCCCCACCACGATCGACAGCACCGGCACCAGCCCGCCGCCCGGAGCGCGTAATGACCGGACGGAGCCGAGGAATCCCACCAGCGGAGCCTTCGGCGCCTGGGCGCGCGCCAGAGCCCGCAGCGGGAGCGGGTATAGACGCATCACCATTACGCAGGCAGCCAGCGCAAGCAGCAGCGGCGCGGAAGCGAGCAGCAGGTCGATCGAAGCGTCAGCGCTGCCGGCCGGAGACGCGGGCCCCCGCCGGAACACCAGATACACCGAGATGACCGCCAAGGCCAGCACCGCGGCCTCCACCGTCAATCGGAACCGTCCGCGTGCCTTCGGATTGAGGTCCCGGCGGCGCCCCTGCAGCGCCCCCTGCACCGGGCCAAGGCCCAGGAACAGCGCCGGGGCCAGTCCCATCAGCAGCGGCAGTGCCCACGTTGCCGGCGTCAGCGGACCGGGGAAGGCCAGGACCGCCACGACGATGCCGGCCGCGGCGGCCGGTACTCCGAGCAAGAGCCCTTCCACCGCCATCGACCCGTGCAGCTGTCTGCGGGACGCACCGCGGGCGGCCGCCAGCACCAGCGTGGGTCGGCGCCTGTCCAACACCATTCGACAGCCCAGTGCCAGGGCTGCCAGGCAGACTCCCAACGGCCCGGCCGCCATCATCGCCAGGATCTGATGGGTGGCGCCGGCACGGGCGACGGATTCGGCCAGGTACTGCGGGGACTCAGAGGTGAATTGGACGGTCTCGATGGTGGGGCGAACGCCGATGCCGGCCTCCGCTGGAGGGGCGAATTCCTGTACTGACCCCGCGAAAGCCCGCACCTGCTTCGCAACTTCTGCAGCATTTGAGGCATTCAACGCTGCAATATCGAGTGGAAACCACACCTTCGTGCCGACGCCCCTGCCAATGCGGGATACGTGACTGTATCCGCCCGCGGCCGCGTAGACGTCAGCGGCGACGGTCAATCCGTCGCCACCGGGGCTGGTGGACACGGCAGGATGCAGGCTGCTGCGGTTGATTTTCCAGAATCCGGCCGCGGGATCCTGTGGCTCGAAAATGCCCACCAGCTTGGACTGTACGCTGTTGTTCGTGCCGTGCACCTGCAGGCGCCGCACTTCTCCGACTTCCCAGCGGGATTCCTTGGCAGTGGCCCGTGACATCGTGATTTCCAGCGGCTGATCCGCCGTCTGCCCGCCGGCATCGGGTTGGACCACGTCTTCGGTCGGCGGCCTGGGGGAGCGGCCTTCAACCATGGTGATGTGCTCATCCAGATGGGGATTGAAGTTCAGTCCCAGAGTCATTTCGCTGATCCGCGGCACAGATTCGTCCAGCAGCACCTTGATGTTGCCCGTGCCGGCGAAATACCGGCCATTGGCGAGCACAGAACGCAATGGCTGGTCAATGGACTGTCGCAGACCACGCGTGGCCTCCTCCATGGCGCCCCACGTCCCGGCCTCGTCCGGAGCGAGCCCGTAGTCACCTTCGGCCCCTGACGGCCCGGTGACAGGGGCAGTAGGTTCCAGTGCCACCAGACTGCGCAAGGTCGCCGGTGCGTTGCGGATGGTTCGTTGCACGTCCTGGGTGAACATCGCGGACACCGCCCGCGGCCACACGGCGAGCAACGTGCAGGTGACCAGCACGATCACCACCAGCAGTACCGAGGCGCCGCGGGACGAAGCGAACTGGCGCCGCAGCAGGGGCCCGAAGTTCTTCCGCGCGGTCATAATCTCACCCGCGCGTCAGCGTTGTTGGACTTGTTGACGTTGCTGAACTGGCGCCGGACATGTGCCCCGTACAGCCACGCCCCCGCAACGAGCACAAGCAGCTGGATGACGACGACGGCGATCCACCCCGGCCATGCCATGCCCAGCGGAACAGGTATCCCGGCCGGGCCCTCCAGGACAGCGGTTCCGGCGAGGCCCTGCACCGTCAATACAGCGCAGATCCAGCCCGTAGCCAGCCCGGCCGCCACCGCGAAGAGACCGACAGTGAGAAGTTCCCAGCGGCGCCCGAAGGCCTGCATCTTCGGTGACTGGCCGAGTGCGCCGAGGATGTGCACCTGGGTTTCCCGCTGTCGGGACAGCGAGTGAACGCCCGCGGCCAGGGCGATCATCGAGACCACCAAGGCTCCGGCCGTGCCGATCCATAATGTATGCACTGCAGGAGCGAGGAACAGATCCGCATAGTCGGTGGCCGCCGTCGTAATATCCGCCTCCGGGCCGGCCATCGCCTGCAGCTTGGCGGCTGTCCGGTCCGGATCCGAAGAGGCGAACCAGAGTTCTCCGATCTGCGGCACGTCTTTCGCCGAAGCCAGAGCCGTGCTCTGGTACGCGGTGATGTCGATCATCGCCCCCAGGCCGCCGGACACTGACGGCAACACGGGGACCGCGGCCGTGATCCGGGCAGGGATCTGCGTGCCGGGCGGCAGCAGCGTCAGTTTTTCCCCCACGCTCAGGTCCAGCTGCTGCAACACTTCCTCGGTAACCACCACCGGAACCGCAGCCTCCGCAGCCCCGCCCGGCGGGGTGGGCAGCAGCCGTCCCTGCACCGTCGAACCAGGGGCGAAGGCCGCCAGCACGAAGCCGCCGCCGTCGGGGGAGCCGGTCCCGGCGGGAAACACCCCGCGGACCGGGTGGAACTCGACCCCGTCCGGCATTTCGACAGCCCTGACCGTTCCGGCGCCGTCGATGGCAGACATCGCATCAATTGAAACGGTGTATTCGAGCCCGCTGGAGGTGTTCGATGAGGTGTAATCGATCGCGCGGACGCTTTCCGCGTCCAGTCCTTCCGGCAGGTTTGCGGCGAAAGAGTGGGACTGCGGGCGGGTACTGTCGTGCAACACGATGGTGCCCAGCGGCACGGGGACGACGTGCCCGTGGCCGGACTCCAGCCAGGCGGAGAAGCTCACGCGGAGCTGCTCGTCTCCACCGGATGCCGGGGGCTGCCCGGGGCCGCCCGGCACGTCTTCGGCCGAGCTGTTCAACTGCAGCCGCAATCGAGCGGTGCCGGGCGGCAGCGGCACTGCCCTGCCGTCGTCGTCGCCGGTTAACGCCCGAGTCAGGCCCTTCGCATCGGTGACTTTGCCGGCACCGTGCAACAAACCGCCCAAGGCTTCGGGCTGCACTGCGGCCAGTTCGACGTCGGCCTCGCCGATTTTCGCCTGGCCGGTGATCGCCGGGGATAGCTCACTGGCCCCCGGAACGTCGTTGTACTGCTGCAGCTGCATCGCGTCGTCCGGGCCTGAAATCACCGTGGGACTGGGCAAACGGATCCGGACATCCGAACCATTGGCCAGATGCGCGGCTGCGGATTGGGCCGTCCGGGACGTCTGGGTGTACGCGGCGGCAAGGGTGCCGGACCCGATGGTGAGCGTGATCAACACGATCGGAAGCGCGTATGCACCAATGCTGCGGGAGACCTGGCTGGCAGCCAGTGGGAAAGCCAGCCCTCGACTGGCCGCCGCTGCCCGCCTGACGGCAGAAATGAGCAGCGCCAGGGCGGGAACGGCGACGACGGCGAGCGCCGCAACGGTCAAGGCAGGGGCGGCAACGGCGGCGGGATTGATTACCAGGGTCCCGCCCGAGCCAGGGGAGAGCGGGGAGCCGTAACGCCGGAACTGCCACAGCGCCAGCGCCGCCGCGCCGAGGAGCAGAACGACCAGTCCATACCAGCCGGCAGTGGTCCGCCGTCCTGACGCGCCTTGACGCAGTGATTCGGCCGGTCGGATTCCTTCGGCTATGGCAGTTCCCGTCAGGATGACGACGGCGGCGGCAGCGGTGAGGATCGGGACCGGCCAGGTCGCGGCAAGGGTTTCACCGACGGCGGTGGTCCAGTCTGCGGTGCCGGCCGTCACGGATGTGATCAACGGGGTGATGGTTGAGGCAAGTACATATCCGACGGCAGTGCCTGCCACGACGATCGCGGCGCTTTCCAGGAGACCGATCCCGAGATGTTGGGTCGGGGCGAGTCCCCGGGCCCCGAGCAAAGCCGTCTCTTCCGACCTGGTCCCGGCCAGCAGCCGGGCCAGCTGGAAGATTGCGATGAAGCTGATCAGTACCAACAGAGTCAGCACCATGGGCACCACCGCCTGCACCGCCCGGGTCGCCGACAGCGCCGTCCGCAAATCGTCGGTCAGTGCACCACTGGCCACGACGCCACTGACATTGATGACGTCGGTGGAAATAGCCCGGTCTTCGAGTGATTCCAGGCCGTCGATCAAGCCGGGAAGCGCTGCAGCCCTCATGCGTTGGGGGTCGGGCATGATGGTCCACGCCGTTTTGGATAAACCTGCCCCCGAGTGGACGGCCTGTCCGGACACCAACAGGGAATGGACCCGCTGATCCTCGTAGTCCCGGTCCGCTGCGCTCAACACGACAGATGCCTGACGATCCGGGTCGACGACCGCAGCGACTTCGGCACGGACCCGGGGTTCGCTCGCCAGGCGCAGGATGTCGCCAACCTGCAGGCCGAGCGCCTCGGCAGTTTCGGACGTCACCGCCGCCGGGGCGGGCCCGCCGCCGGATCCGCCGCCGTCGTTCCCGCCGCCTGGCCTGCCGCCGTCGTTCCCGCCGCTGCCAGCGGTCTTCAGGAACTGTGGCAGTTCACCCTCAGCGACCGTGACATGCTGACCCGCCTGTGGCCACCAAGTGAGGCTGAATTCCGCCTCCGCCGGGATGTTCGCCACTGTTCCGGAGGATGGTACATCGCCAACCGGCGAGGTATAGATCGAGTTGAAAATGTTCGTGGCTCTGTCGACGCCGGCCTCGTCGAAGAGCTGCTCGAACGCCTTCGTCTGGGCCTGGCGGTCCTGCGCAGCGTCCGGCTGGCTGGCGTGCAACCGGTGGAATGCTTCAAGACCGGAAGCAGCCGGTATCGACTGGCGCAGAGCATTCGTGGCCGCCAGCTGCGTGTAGCCGAGCGTGCCGGCGAGGATCGCGGTGATGCAGGCAATTGCCAGGAAAATCAGCCCGAGCAGGCCATGGCGCGAGCCAGCCCGCTTGGTTGATAGGAACAGCAATGCCAACGCGCGTCCTCCTGCGGCGGTAGGGGCCCGCCGCTGTGCGGACCACCATCCACCTTAGTGACAGGCGGCACGTGGCGCCGGGCTGACATCCGTCGTTGTGGAAATGATATGAGCGGTGATTGCCGGTCAAGTCCCGTTCAGCGGCTCTCCATCATGGCCGTGCGGAACTCTTCCACTGAGGGCACGCTAGCGGTATAAACCCGGCCATCAGCCAGCTCCAATGTCACTTGCGGTCCTCCCACGATGAAGCCCCGATGGTTCTTGCCCAGGATGCGGTAGCCATAGCCGCCGGTGAAGACGGGCGATCCATTCGTGATGGCAACAACGTCATGCACCGGGAACGTTGCCCGGAAGAAGCGCGTACACTTCAAGCTCACTATGCCTTGGTCAATCTGAACCACGACCCCCACAGTGCGGCCGAGGACGATGATCACACTAAGGACGAGCAGCCCAATGGCGGTTTCCCACAGCGTCCCCGTGGTGATCCCGCCATCGATGAGATTGGCAGCCAATGAGATGAAGACGACGACCGACACTGCAACAAGAATTGCAATGACACCACGTCCTGCGGTGACCTTGGATCTGTAACACCTGGTGACGTGCCTCGGGCTGATCACGGCCTTTTGCAACGCTCGGACCGGCAACCGCACGCGGTCACCGGCGCGGGCCATTGTGCATCAAACACAGGTCAGCCTTCCGCAGCGGGGACGACAGTCTGTTGATACAGCGCCAGCCTCCAGCCGCCACTCTTGCGGACATAGACGCTGGACATCAGTCCCACGAACGCCGGCTCCACGCCGTCCCGATACGCGCGACCGGTATAGACGACGACGGCGGCATCGTCACCGGTGTTGACCAGCCGCGCGTCGCTGATTTCATAGGTCCGCCATGGCGGGGCTTCATTGAGGGAGGCGATGACCGCATCCCGGTCCATCACCACCCCGTGAGCCAGAACCATCACGCCGTCGTCGATCATGATGGAGCCATAGAAATCGGCTCCCGTGCCGTCGCAGAGCGAACTCCAGCCGCGGTGTTCAATTTCGAGGAGCTCGACAAGAAGTTCCTTGTTAGCCATATATCCACTCTATTCACTTAGCCGGGTTCAAGCACCATACTGAGGGAATGGGACAGTTCAATGTTAATCAGATTCTGGAGTCGGGCATCGACGATTGGCGGCTCCTCGCCCAGGGGCTACACGCCCGATTCATCACGAAAAACTTTGCCAATGGAGTCAAGTTCGTCACCGCGGTGGGCGACGCCGCAGAGGCGGCAAACCACCATCCCGATGTCACGCTGAAGTACCCGTTCGTGGAGGTCAAACTGATGAGCCACGACGTTTCTGCGATCACCGACCGTGACATCGATCTGGCGCGGACGATTAGCGGGATCGCGCGCGAGCAAGAGATCAAAGCGAAACCGAGTGCCCCGACCGAACTGGAACTCGCGCTGGACACCTCCGATCCTGCCGTCGTCGGGCCGTTCTGGGCCGCACTGCTCACCGGACGTACAGACTCGCAGCACGGGGTGGACGTCGTCGACCGCAGCGGACGGGTGCCCGTGCTGTGGTTCCAGCACACGGACGAGCATGAGACTCCCCGGCAGCGCTTCCACATTGATCTGTGGGTGCCGCACGACGCTGCCGACGAACGCATTGCCGCCGCTGTGGAGGCGGGAGGACGCGTGGTCGACGACGGCAATGCACCTTCGTTTACCGTGCTGGCTGATCCGGATGGCAACAAAGCCTGCGTGTGCACCTGCCTGGATCGGTGATGTGCCAAGGGCAGACGTCCATGCTTGTTGCGGAACCGGCTGGTCAGATTCCAACGGTAGGAGGAACTGGTCCTTAGCAGCCGGCGCCGTTGGGGTTTTCGATGCAGTTGTCGGCGTAGAGGGATGTCTCGGAGGTCCAGATACTCATCAAGTGCGGGTCTGAGGGCACCGCCGCCTCGCCCGCAACCGGCCGCCAAGGGCCACCGTCGACCGAATAATCGCCGGCGAAATACGTCACCAGCGACACGTTATAGTCACCGGTTTCGGTATACCGGTGGCTGGTGGCCGTTTCGGTATTCATCGCACCGACATCCAGCTTCGTCCCGCCGGTGGTGGTGGTTTG